>NZ_JALJRD010000026.1:0-50543 GCF_024519875.1 Bradyrhizobium sp. Bra64
CATGGTTCGAGACGCCCGCTTTGGCGGGCTCCTCACCATGAGGGTCTGATATCTCACCGCAAAACGCGACCTCATCCTGAGGGCCCGCCGTAGGCGGGCGTCTCGAAGGATGGGCCGCAAGCAAGCTGCCAGCCACGCTTTTCTTCATGTGCGATAGCCCCGCCCCGCAGGCGGGGGAGGAAGCGCACCTTCTCCGTAGCAACCGAGTTTATTCCGCTCGAGCGCTCACCCGCCACATTCACCACGCCCGAAATTCCTGGTCCCTCCCGGCGGCGAATTCCGCTATTGAGGGACGCGGCAATCGTTCTGCCCTCCTGCGAGCATTCCGCGCAATCGATCCGTCTCGCCGGAGCGTGGTCCTTCGATGCAGCTCTATCTCCCCATCGCCGATCTGCCGGTCAACGTCTTCCTGGTGCTGGCGATGGGCGCCGCGGTCGGCTTCGTCTCCGGCATGTTCGGAATCGGCGGCGGCTTCCTGATGACGCCGCTGCTCATCTTCATCGGCATCACGCCGGCGGTCGCGGTCGCCTCCGTCGCGAGCCACATCGCGGCGTCCTCGTTCTCCGGCGCGCTCGCCTATTGGCGGCGACGCGCGATCGATCCCGCGCTGGCGAGCGTGCTATTGTGCGGCGGCGTGACCGGGACGGCGCTCGGGGTGTGGACCTTCACGCAGCTGCGCGCGCTCGGCCAGCTCGACCTGATGATCGCGCTGTCCTATGTCGTGCTGCTCACCACGGTCGGCAGCGTGATGTTTTCGGAAGGCCTGCGCGCCCTGATGCGGACCCGGCGCGGCGCGGTGCCGCCGCGGCGCACGCACAACTGGATCCACGGCCTGCCGCTGAAGATGCGGTTCAAGCGCTCGAAGATCTACCTGTCCGTGATTCCGGTCGTGATCGTCGGCATCGTGATCGGCTTCATCGGCGCCATCATGGGCATCGGCGGCGGCTTCATCCTGGTGCCGATCATGATCTATCTGCTGCGGGTGCCGACCTCGACGGTGATCGGCACCTCGATGGTGCTGACGCTGGTGACGATGCTGTTCGCCACCTTGCTGCACGCGGTGACCAATCACCTCGTCGACGCCGTGCTGGCGCTGATCCTGATGGTCGGCGGCGTCACCGGCGCGCAGTTCGGCGCCCGCGCCGGCCAGAAGATCCGCGGCGAGCAGCTACGGCTGCTGCTCGGCCTCCTGATCCTCTCGGTCGGCGTCCGCTTCGCCATCGAGCTGGTGATCCGGCCCGAGGATCTCTTCACCATCCGCGAGATGGGAGTGAGCGGATGATGCGCGCAGCCCTCGCGGTCCTGCTCGTTCTGCTGCTCGGCTCCGCCGCACGCGCCGAGCGGCTGATCGTGTCGGTCTCCAACCATCGCGTCACAGTCACCCCGAACTATTCCGGCGAGGAACTGGTGCTGTTCGGCTCGGTCGAGAAGGACACCGCCACGCCTGCCGGCCGCAAGACCTACGATCTCGTCGTCACCGTGATGGGCCCGCGCGCCGACATGGTGACGCGGCGCAAGGAGCGCGTCTTCGGGATCTGGATCAACACCGACTACCGGCAATTCCTGCAGGTGCCGAGCTATCTCGCGCTGTTCGCCAACCGCTCCTTCGAGGCGATCACCTCGCCCGAAATCGCACGGCGGCAGCAGGTCGGGCTCAACAACGTACTGCTGACCCAGCGCGTCAGCGGCGATTATGCCGACGTGGTGCCGAACGACGCGTTCCGCTCCGGCTTCATCCGCCTGCGGACCCAGCGCGGTCTCTATCGCGAGGATCCGAGCGCGGTGACGTTCCTGACGCCGACGTTGTTCCGCACCGGCATTCCACTGCCGGCGGAGGTGCCGATCGGCACCTATGAGGTCGAGATCAAGCTGTTTGCCGACGGAGCGTTCATCGGCAAGACCGAGACGGCGTTCGAGATCGTCAAGGTCGGTTTCGAGCAGTTCGTCGCCACCACCGCCCGGCAGAACGGGTTGATCTACGGCCTCGTCACCGCCGCCATGGCGCTGATGACGGGATGGATGGCCTCGATCGTGTTCCGGAAGGATTGAGGCATCCTCCGACGGTGTGGCGCGTTCACGGCGCCTCCAGCACCGTCGGCACGCCGGGCTCCAGCAGCCGCAGCCGCGTCCCGAAGCCCAGCAGGTCGAACGTCTTGCGCAGGTCCTCGCCGTTCTGGCGGAAATGCGCCCAGCCCTCGGTATGCACCGGCACGATCGTCGCATCCGGAAAGGCGCGCGCGGTCTCGATGGTGTCGTTGGTGTCCATGGTGAGATGGAACGGCCCGCGCGTTTGCGCGGCGCCCGCGAAGGGAAGCACCACGCCGCATTTGAAGCGGCGCGCCACCTCGGCGACGCCGTCGAACCAGGTGGTGTCGCCGCTGATATAGACCGGGCTGGTGTCCTTCCGGCTCGACGACACCACGAAGCCGATGACGTCGCCCGACAGCGGTTCGATGCCGGCCGGGCCGTGACGCGCGGGCGTCGCGGTGATCGTCAGCGAATTGCCGTCACGATCCTTCAGATGTGCGGTGCCCCAGGGCACGAGGCCCTCGACATGCCCGCCGAGGCGTTTGGCGCCGGCCTCGGTCGTCAGCACGCGCTTCGCCTTGAGCAGATATTCGCGACCTGAATTGTCGAGATTGTCGGAGTGCTGGTCGTGGCTGAGCAGGACGGCGTCGATCGGCCCGATCGCATCGGCCTTCATTGCGGGGCCGGTGGTCTTCTCCAGCTTCACATGCGGAAGCTGATAAGCGCCGGGCGCATCGAAGGTCGGATCGGTGAGCAGGCGGAAACCGTCGATCTCGATCAGTGCGGTGGGGCCACCGATCAGGGTGATGGAAATGGGCATGATGAACTCCTCTTACGCGGCCGGCTTTGTTGCGGGCCGCGTCACCAGATAGATGCCGAGCGCCACTGGAATGATCCCGAGCAGATCGCGGGCCTCGACATGCTCGCCGAGCACGAGGTAGGCGAACAGCATGCCGAGCGGCGGCATCAGGAAATGATAGGCACTGGCGGCGGTGGCGCCACACACTTTCAGGAGATGAAACCAGAGCCAGTAGGCGAGGATCGAGCCGCCGAGCACCAGGAAGGCGAAAGCGCCGATCAGGCTCGGCGTGACATCGATCGCGTGGACGTCGGCGAAGGTGAGCGCGACCGGCGTCAGCACGATGCCGGCAGCGAGATTTTGCACGCCGTTTCCGATCCACAGACTGCCCTTCGGGGCGAGCAGCTTGAACAGAATCGTGCCGGCGACGATCGAGGCAAGCGAGGCCAGCGTGAAGACGATGCCGTGCAGGCTGTCGGTACCGACCGACAGGCGATGCCAGACGATCAGCGTGACGCCGATGATGCCGAGCAACAGACCGCTCGCCTTGCGCCAGGTCATTCCTTCGCCGAGCAACAGCGCGGCGAGCGCCGCGGTGAACACCGGATTGGCCGACACGATCAGGCCGCCGAGGCCGGCGGAGACCGATTGCAGGCCGGTGTAGCCGAGACCGAGATAGAGCGCGTTGTTGGCGATGCCGAGCACGGCGAAGATGGCGGCGTCGCGCCATGACAAGGACCAGTCGCCACGAACCATCGTGGGCCCGAGGATCAGGATGCCGGCGAGCGAGAAGCGCGCGGCGAGCAGGATCAGCGGCGGGCAATGGGTGACGCCGATCTTGCCGGCGACGAAGGCATAGCTCCAGAGCAGGCAGAACAGGCCGATCGCGAGCGGAAGCGTATTGAAGCGGCCGCGGGGAACGGCAATCGAGGGGGCGAGCGACATGGGGGCATTCTCCTGAGCCCCCGATTTAGGGAGGAGGCTTGCCATTTGGAAATTAAATGATTAACTCGCTATCAGTGATTTTTCCAATGGAGGTAGCCATGCTCGACCTCGAGCTCCTGCGGAGCTTCGTCTCGGTGGTCGATGCCGGCGGCTTCACCCGCGCCGGCGAGCGCGTCCACCGCACGCAATCGACCGTGAGCCAGCAGATCAAGCGGCTGGAGGAGGATGTCGGCCAGGTGCTGCTGCATCGCGACGGCAAGGACGTGCGGCCGACCGAAGCCGGCGAGCGACTGCTGTCCTATGCGCGGCGGCTGCTCTCGCTCGCCGAGGAAGCGCGCGACGTGCTGCGCCAGCCGGGCGGCGAAGGCGCGATCCGGCTCGGCATTCCCGAGGATTTTGCCGCCTATCGTCTCGCCAAGCTGCTGGGCGCGTTTTCGCGCTCGCACCCGGGGCTGCGGCTCGACGTGCGCGCCGACCAGAGCAAGAACCTGTCCCGGGACCTCGAACGCGGCGAGCTGGATCTGGCGCTGTTCAAGCGCGGGGCCGGCGAGAAGGGCGCGATCGCGGTGTGGCCGGAGCAGGTGCACT
This sequence comes from Bradyrhizobium sp. Bra64, assembly GCF_024519875.1. Lineage (NCBI taxonomy): Bacteria > Pseudomonadati > Pseudomonadota > Alphaproteobacteria > Hyphomicrobiales > Nitrobacteraceae > Bradyrhizobium > Bradyrhizobium sp. Bra64. Next base: position 4,361 of record NZ_JALJRD010000026.1, read on the forward strand.
GGGTCACCAGCAAGAGCCATCCGATCGACGTCAACGCCGCGTCGGTGCCGCTGATCGGATTTCCGCTCGGCTGCCTCTATCGCGCCGGCGCCATCCACGCGCTGGAAAGCGCAGGCCGCGCCTGGCACATGGCCTATTCGTCATCGAGCCTCGCCGGCATCCAGGCTGCCGTCGCCGCCGGCATGGGCCTCAGCATCCTGTCGGAAATGTCGATCCAGTCCGACCACCGCGTGCTGACGGCGAAGGACGGCTTTGCGCCGATCAACCGGACCGAGGTGGCGCTGATGGCGTCGCCCGGCGCCAGCCCCGCGACGCTGCGGCTGGCCGACCGGCTCGCGGAGTTTTGCGACAATGTGCAGGCGAAGGCGGCCTAAAGCGCGATGAGATTGAGATGAATCGTCATCGCGCTTCAGGTTCTTGTTTGAGCATGATCTTTTCGGAAAACCGCTTCGCACTTTTCCGGATCATGCTCTAATAACACCGCGACGCGGCAATCGCGTGCACGCGGCGGTCGCCGAGCAGATGCGCGACAAAACCGTTCTTCGGAAAGATTTTTGCGAACGCGGCGTCGCGGATGCTGAGGCCGCCGGCATAGGCGCCGAAGGCCGGCATCACGGCGCGCATCCCGTCACTGGCAAAACAGCGGCGCTCCATCGAGCGGCCGCGCGCGGAGACGCGGGCCTTGGGATGCAGATGCCCGGCGATCTCGCCATGCGCGCCGGTCGGCTCGTGGCGGAAGGTGATCGGGCCGATCGCGACTTGATCCACAACGGTGCCGCCGAGATCGCGCGGCAACGCCGGATCGTGATTGCCCGAGATCCAGATCCAGTCGCGGCCGGCCTGGAGCGCAGCGACCGCATCGCGATCATCCGCCGAAAGGCGTTCATGCGCGGTGCGGTCGTGAAAGCTGTCGCCGAGGGCGATGACGATTCGCGGATCATGGCGGGAGATGACAGCAGCGAGACGGCCCAGCGTGGCGAGCGTGTCGTAAGGCGGAAGCAGCACGCCGCGGGTGGCAAAGCTGGAGCCTTTTTCCAGATGCAGGTCGGACACGACGAGCAGGCGCTGCGCTTCCCAGAACAGGGCGCCGGAGAGATCGGCGGCGAAGGTCACGTCGCTGACGGTGACTCTGGAAACGCGCATGTCCTCGACATCCCCTGAAACCAGCGCGCCTAGCGTCACGTCAAAACCTGCCCTTATCCCGTCGCCTCTTTGACGAGCTCGTCGGCGGCTTCGGCCAGCAACTCGTCTGCAGCTTCGCCATAGACTGACTCGCGGCCGATTTCCAGCATCACGGGGACGGCGAGCGGGGAGACGCGGTCGAGTTCCCGGTGCGTGATGCGGCCCTGAATGCGGGTGAGCATGTCGCTGAGGCGGCGCAGATCGAGCAGGCCGGTTGCGGCATCGGCGCGGGCGGCGCGCAACAGCACGTGGTCGGCCTGGTGCTTGCGCAGGACGTCGTAGACGAGATCGGTCGAGAACAACACCTGGCGGCGGCTCTTCTCCTCGCCGGTATGCCGGCGCGCGATCAGGCCGGAGATGATCGCGCAATTGCGAAACGTGCGCTTCATCAGGGCGGATTCGGCGAGCCATGCCTCGAGATCGTCACCGAGCATGTCAGGGTCGAACAGCGCATTGAGGTCGATTCTGCCGTCCCTGATCATGAACGACATGTCGCCGAGCGCCCAGATCGCGACCGCATATTCGTTGGCGACGAAGCCGAGCGGCCGCGCGCGGGCCCGCTCCAGCCTGCGCGTCAGCAGCATGCCGAGCGTCTGGTGCGCGAGACGTCCCTCGAAGGGATAGCAGACGATGTAATGCTTGTTGGCGCGGGGAAAGCTCTCGACCAGCAGCTCGCGCACCGCCGGCACGCGGGAGACGTCCCTTTGCAGCGCCAGCCAGTCGCGCACCTGCTCCGGCAAAGCGCCCCAGGCGCGGGCGTCATCGAGCAGGCGGCGAACGTGTTCGGCAAGATAGGTCGAGAGCGGAAACTTGCCGCCCATGTAGGACGGCACTTTCGGGTCCTTGTCGTTGGCACGCGAGACATAGACCTGGTCCTCGACCAGGGTCTCGTAGCGCACCACCTCGCCGCTGAACACGAACGTGTCGCCCGGGCTGAGGCCCTCGATGAAGGCTTCCTCGATCTCGCCGAGCAGCCTGCCGCCGCGCGCGATCACGCCCGTCGAGCCGCCTGCCTTTCCCTGACCGCCGCCGCGCGAGCGCACCAGCCGCACCTTCAGCATGTCGTCCTCGACGATGGTGCCGACATTCATCCGGTAGCTCTGCCGCACCTTTGGATTGGCGACGCGCCAGCGCCCCTCCTTGTCCTGCTTGATGCGGGCGAAGCGCTCATAGGTCTTCAGCGCGTAACCGCCGGAGGCGACGAAATCGACGACGTCGTCGAAATCCTGCCGTGTGAGATCCGCGTAGGGCGCGGCGGTGCGCACCTCGTCGTAGAGCTCGTCGGAGAAAAACGGCTCGCCGCAGGCGCAGCCGAGCACATGCTGAGCCAGCACGTCGAGGGCACCGGTGCGCAGCGGCGGCGTGTCCTGCGCATTCTCCGTGATGGCGTCGATGGCGACGCGGCACTCCAGCACCTCGAAGCGGTTCGCGGGCACTAGCACCGCGCGCGAGGCTTCGTCGAGCCGGTGGTTGGCGCGGCCAATGCGCTGCATCAGGCGCGAGGAGCCCTTGGGCGCGCCGATATTGACGACGAGGTCGACGTCGCCCCAGTCGACGCCGAGGTCGAGCGAGGAGGTGCAGACCACGCCGCGCAACTTGCCCGCCGACATGGCGCCTTCGACCTTGCGGCGCTGGGCGACGTCGAGCGAGCCATGGTGAAGCGCGATCGCGAGATTGTCGTCGTTCATGCTCCAGAGATTCTGGAACAGCATCTCGGCCTGGCTGCGGGTGTTGACGAAGACCAGCGTGGTCCTGTTCGCCTTGATCAGCTGGTAGATCTCGGGAAGCGCATGGCGCGCGCTGTGGCCGGCCCAGGGCAGCCGCTCGCTTGTGTCGAGCATCTCGACCAGCGGCGGCGCCGCGCCGCCGGCCATGACGATGTCGGCCGATTCCGCCTTGTCCTTCGGTTGCGGCACCAGGAAGCGCGCCAGCGATTCCGGCTCGGCCACCGTCGCCGACAGGCCGATGGCGCGCATCTGCGGCGCCAGCCGCCACAGCCGCGCAAGGCCCAGCGACAAGAGATCGCCGCGCTTGGACGTGACCAGCGCATGCAGCTCGTCCAGCACGATTCGCTTGAGCGAGGAGAACAGGAACGGCGCGTCGTCGGAGGAGAGCAGCAGGGCGACCTGCTCGGGCGTCGTCAGCAGAATGTCCGGCGGATAGCGGCGCTGCCGCTGCCGCCGCGACACCGGCGTGTCGCCGGTGCGGGTCTCGACCTTGATCGGCAGGCCCATCTCGGCAATCGGCCGCTCCAGGTTGCGGGCGATGTCGACGGCGAGCGCCTTGAGCGGCGAGATGTAGAGGGTGTGGAGGCCGCCGCTCCGTTGCAGGCTGCGGCCGGTGGAGACGAGCTTGTTGTCACCTCCCCCCTTGTGGGGGAGGTCGGCAGCCGCCGGCTGCCGGGAGGGGGGTAGCTCCACGAGCGGTGCCCGTGGCCACCCCCCTCCCCGCCCCTCCCCCGCAAGGGGGGAGGAAGAAGACAGCTCCACCAGCGTCGGCAAAAATCCCGCCAGCGTCTTGCCGGCGCCGGTCGGCGCGATCAGCAGCGCGGAACGGTCCTCGCGCGCCTTGTCCAGCAGCGCCAATTGATGCGCGCGCGGCGACCAGCCGCGGGCCGCGAACCATTGCTGGAAACGGTCGGGCAGCAGCGCGGCCGGCTTGGCCGAGGATTTCAGGATGCGGGGCGGCACGGCATCACAGGTAAGCCGTGGGGGTGGGTTCGTCGAGGGGGGCGGTCTTCGCCTCTCCCCGCTTGCGGGGAGAGGCGAAAGAAACAGCGGTGCCGCCCCTACTCGGACATCGGCTTGTCGGAGATATCCCAGTCCTTGCCGGTGAAGGTGGAGATGAAGAGGGTCTTCATCGGCGTGTAGTCGTCCGGCGTGTAGCTGTAGGTGACGCCGTCGAGGAAATAGGGCGAGTGGAAGCCGTTGAGGTTCGAGGCCTGCTTCAGCACGTTGGCGCGGGTGAGATCGTCGCCGCAGCGGCGCAGGATCTCGCCCATGGTCACGGCCTGGCCGTAGCCGGCGAACGCGATCGTGTTGTCTTGATCGATCGCCGGCGTGTACTTCTTGCGCAGCTCCTCGAACGCCATCACGTCGGGGTCCTTCTCCCATTTGGGCAGGCCGACCTCCTTGTTGTAGCGGATCGCGACGATGCCGGCGGCGTTCTCGAGACCCGCGGCGTTGAGGATCGAGCGGCCGGTCGAGCCGGCCGACAGCAGCTGCAGCGGCTTCCAGCCGAGCTCGGCGACCTTCCGGATCGACTGCGACGACGCCTTGCCGGTGGAGATGTTGTAGAACACGTCCGCGCCCGACTTCGAGAGGTTGATGAGTTGGGAATCGACCGTCGGATCGGTCAGATCGTAGGTCTGCTCCATGATCACCTGGGCGGTGCCGCCGGCATCGGCCAGCACCTTCTTGAACGGACCGAGGAAGTCGCGGCCGAAATCGTCGTTCTGGTAGAGGATGCCGACCTTCGCGTTCGGCTTCACGCTGACGACGTGGCGCGCCAGGATGCGCGCCTCGGTCGGATAGAGCGGCAGGCCCGCCATCGTCCATTTGAACTCTTTTGGATTATTCCACTTCGACGCGCCGGTGTTGAGCAGCAGCTGCGGCACGCCCTTGGAATTCAGGTATTTGTGCACGGCGGTCTGCGGCGCGGTGCCGAGCGAGCCGTAGAGCGCGAGCACTTCTTCCTGCTCGACCAGGCGCCGCGTCGCCTCGACGCATTTCGGCGCGCTGTAGGCGTCGTCCATGGTCAGAAACTTGACCTTGCGCCCGTTGATTCCGCCCTTCTCGTTCAGCATCTGGAAATAGGCCTCGCCGATGCGCCCGAGCACGCCGTAGAGCGAGCCGGGGCCGGAATGCGGCACGGTTTGCCCGATCTTGATCTCGGTGTCGCTGGCGCCGGCATCGTATTTCTTCTCCGCGGCCCAGACGTAGGGCGCGGGCAAGGTCGATGCAGCGATGGTGGCGAGTGCGCCGGCGCTGAAATCGCGCCGCGATGGATTCTTGGTCATTATTTGTCTCTCCCTGGTGCGCGCATTGTGCTGACATCGCCTCGCGCATCGCAAGTGAGAAGTCGCCGCTTTGCGACGCAATGACGCTTAAATGGCAGGGCCTTTAGCGCCTAGACTCAAGTTTTCTCGGCGACGACGACGAGGCCGCGCACCGGCTCGTTGTTTTCGTTGCGCGGCGAGGCCGGCTCCACCGTCAGAAGCTTGAGGCCCGCCCCGGCGATGGCACCGCGGACATATTCCGCAGAGTGGGCATAGCGCAGCCCTTCGCCGAGCACGATGCCGCTGCCGTCATGCGTCTCCAGCGTGAAGGCGAGCACGCCGCCGGGCGCGAGCACGCGCCTGGCTTCGCTCAGCACCGGCGCGAGATCGGAGAGATAGACGAACGCGTCGGCAGCGACGACGAGGTTCGCGCTCGCGTCGCCCTTGCCGCGCAGGCCCTCGATCATGTCGGCGATTTCGAGCTCGGCATACAGATCCGTGGCGCGCGCCTGCTTGATCATGCCGGGCGACAGATCGATGCCGGTGAAATGATCGACCTGTCTTGCGAAAGCAGCCGCCGCAAGCCCGGTGCCGCAGCCGAGATCGATGGCGCGCTTGAACAGGGCTGGCTTCTTCGCGGCAACGCGCGCGGCCAGCACCGCCTTGAAGATCAGGGACGGCGCGCGATAGCCGAGATCGTTGATCAGCGTGTGCTCGAAGCGCGGGGCATATTGATCGAACAGCGCCTGCACATAGGCCTTGGGCATTTCGGACAATTGCTCGTCGCCGAGGCGTATCAGATGCAGATGGGCGCCGTGCTGGTCCTCGGGATCGGACCGGCGCGCTTCTTGGAACGCGGCAATTGCCTTGTCGCGCTCGCCGAGCTGGCTGCGGATTTCGCCGAGCGTGAACCAGGCGGAGGTGAAGTTCGGCGCGAGCTCGATGGCCTGCTCGATGAGGTCGGCGGCGGCGGGCAGATCGCCCTTGAGCTGGAGGTCGCGCGCGAACTCGAAGCGGCGGTCGGCCATGAGATCGCCGGAGGTTTGGAACAGACGCAGGGGCATCGGGGAACCGATTGTCATTGCCGGGCTTGACCCAGCAATCCATCAAAAAAGGAACTCTTTAAGAGGATGGATGCGCGGGTCAAGCCCGCGCATGACGGGTGAATTTTGTGACCGGCACTCCCTATATGACGCGGATGCGTCCGCAAGACATCCTGCTGCCAGTTGCTGCCGGCCTGTGCTGCAAGCCCGGCGGCTTCCATATCGACCCCGTCCGCCCGGTCGAGCGGGCCGTGATCACCCACGGCCATTCCGACCATGCCCGCGCCGGCCACGGCGCGGTGCTGGCGACGCAGGAAACGCTCGACATGATGCGGCTGCGCTATGGCGAGAATTTTGCCGGATCGACGCAAGCAATCCGCTATGGCGAGGAGATCCGGCTCGGCGACGTCAGCGTGAAGTTTCACCCCGCCGGCCACGTGCTCGGCTCGGCGCAGGTCGCGGTGACCTGTAGAGACACCTGCATCGTCGCTTCCGGCGACTACAAGGACGCGCCCGACCCGACCTGCGCGCCTTTCGAGCTGGTGCGCTGCGACGTCTTCATCACCGAGGCGACGTTCGGCCTGCCGGTGTTCCGGCACGGCGATGCGGCCGAGGAGGTCAAGAAGCTGCTCGCGTCGGTCGCGCTGTTTCCGGAGCGCGCGCATCTCGTCGGCGCCTATTCGCTCGGCAAGGCGCAGCGGGTGATCGCGCTGCTGCGGCAGGCCGGCTACGACGCGCCGATCTATCTGCATGGCGCGATGGAGAAGATCACGCATTACTACCAGAGCCGCGGCATCGAGCTCGGCGACCTCAGGCCGGTGAAGGGCGTGAAGAAAGCGGCGCTGGCCGGCACCATCACGCTGGCGCCGCCCTCGGCCACCTCCGATCTCTGGACGCGGCGCTTTCCCGATCCGGTCACCGCGTTCGCATCGGGGTGGATGCGCGTGCGCGCCCGCGCGCGGCAGCGTGGCATCGAGCTGCCGCTGGTGGTCTCCGATCACGCCGACTGGGACGGCCTCACCGCGACCATCGCGGCAACCGGGGCCGGTGAGATCTGGGTCACCCACGGCCAGGAAGACGCGCTGGTGCATTGGTGCCAAAGCAAGGGTTTGCGGGCGCAGCCGCTCGATCTCGTCGGCTATGGCGACGAGGAGGAGAGCGAGGCGCCGATCGTTGACGAGGCCGAGGCATGAACCGCTTCGCCGAACTGCTGGACCGCCTCGCCTACGAGCCCGGCCGCAACAACAAGCTGCGGCTGATCACCGGCTATTTCCGCGAGGTCGGCGACCCCGATCGCGGCTACGCGCTGGCCGCGCTGACCGGCGCACTCAGCTTCAAGCACGCCAAGCCGGCGCTGATCCGCGACCTGATCGCGTCGCGCACCGATCCGGTGCTGTTCGGGCTGTCTTACGATTATGTCGGCGACCTCTCGGAGACGGTGGCGCTGATGTGGCCGAGGCGGTTGCTTGGTCATGGTGAGTCTTTTCCGGGCCACCCCTCTCTCCCGCCCTCCCCCGCAAGGGGGGAGAGAGCGCAGCGGAGCGCGCGGCCACCGGCGAGCACCACGACTGACAGTGATTCAGCGAGTGGTCGACGCACCTCTCTCACCGTTCCCGCCCCCCTTGCTGGGGAGGGTCAGGGAGGGGGGTGCCGCGGGCGAGATGCCAGCGATGCGCTCCACCCGAGCAAGCACAACAACCCGCCTCCCCCAACCCTCAGCGAAGTCGTCACCACGCTCCGCACGCTCGGCAAGACCGAGCTGCCGAAGCAGCTTGAACGCTGGCTCGACGAGCTGGATGAGACCGGCCGCTGGGCGCTGCTGAAGCTCGTCACCGGTGCTCTGCGCATCGGCATCTCCGCACGCCTGGCGAAGACCGCAGCGGCCGCGCTCGGCGACAAGGATCCGCATGACGTCGAGCTGATCTGGCCGGGTCTCAGCCCCCCCTATCTCGACCTGTTCGCCTGGCTGGAGGGCCGCGGCGACAAGCCGGTCAATCGCGATCCCGCCCCGTTCCGTCCCGTCATGCTCGCGCATGCGATCGAGGACAATGATTTCGCCGCGCTCGATCCGGCCGACTACATCGCCGAATGGAAATGGGATGGCATCCGCGTGCAGGCGGTGGCGGGCCGCGACGAGCGCGGCCACATCACGGCACGGCTCTATTCGCGCACCGGCGAGGACATCACGGGCAGCTTTCCGGACCTCGTGCCGTCGCTGCGCTCACCCGGCGCGATCGACGGCGAGCTTCTGATCCTGCGCGAGGGCCGTGTGCAGAGTTTCAACGTCCTGCAACAGCGGCTCAACCGCAAGGTCGTCTCGCCGAAGCTGATCAAGGAGTTTCCGATTCACCTGCGCGCCTATGATCTGCTCGGCGACGACGAGAATGATCTGCGCGAGCTGCCCTTTGCGGAGCGGCGCGAGCGATTGGAAACGTTCATCGGGAAGATCGACGATTCCCGCATCGATCTGTCGCCGACCGTCCCCTTCGCGAGCTGGGACGCACTCACCGCCGCACGGGCCGATCCCGCCAGCGCGGGCGCCGGCGAAGACGCGGACGCCGTCGAAGGCGTGATGCTGAAGCGGCGCGATGCGCCTTATCTCCCGGGGCGGCCGAAGGGACAGTGGTGGAAGTGGAAGCGCGATCCGCACATCATCGACGCCGTGCTGATGTATGCCCAGCGCGGCCACGGCAAGCGCTCGTCCTACTATTCCGACTATACATTTGGCGTCTGGACGGGCGATGAGCTGGTGCCGGTCGGAAAAGCCTATTTCGGCTTCACCGACGAGGAGCTGCTCCAGATCGACCGCTTCGTCCGTCGCAACACCACGGAAAAATTCGGCCCCGTGCGCCATGTCGTGCACGAGCCGGACAAGGGGCTGGTGCTGGAGGTCGCCTTCGAGGGCCTGCAGCGCTCGCCGCGGCACAAATCCGGCGTCGCGATGCGCTTCCCCCGCATCAGCCGCCTGCGCTGGGACAAGCCGCCGCGCGAGGCCGACCGGCTGGAAACGCTGGAAAAGATGCTGAAGGCGGAGGCGGCGGAGGTTGGAGCGTGACAGGAGCGCACCCTCTCCCGCTTGCGGGAGAGGGTCGGGGAGAGGGTATCTCCGCATTGGGATTCCCCAAGAGGAGAGAACCCTCACACCCGCGCCTTCGGCGCAACCTCTCCCGCAAGCGGGAGAGGTTGCAGCGAGCCCGCCGCATGTGCTGTCCAAATTAAAACGCGGTAAGCTGATTGACGGGTGAATGCGGGTTCCCCATCTGCCCCGCCGTGCCCTATAATCGGGTCGAATCCGCCAAGGAGTTTTTCGCGATGGCCCAAGACGTCAGAGATGTGCCGGCCGGCCGCAGCGATGGGCTGAACCGCTTTCTCGGCGGTTCGCCGCTGGCGGTCGCGTTTCGCCTGGTGCTGCTCTCGATCCTGGTCGGCGTCGTGCTGGCGGCGATCGGCTTCGATCCCTGGAACATCATCTACAGCATTCGCCTGCTGTTCCAGCGTCTCTGGGATCTCGGCTTCGATACCGTGAACTGGGTGTGGCGCTATTTCCTGCTCGGCGCGGTGATCGTGATCCCGATCTGGCTGCTGATGCGCGTCTTCGGCGCGCCGCGCGGGCGATAGAGCCTTTCGCGCGCGGCCTGCGCAGGCACCTCATGTCGTCCGCGATGGTGCAATCAGGCGATTGGTCGGGTAGACGCAACTGATGCACGCGCCCGTTCATCCCAAAGTCGGCTCCCGCCAGGTGTTCGCCATCGCCGGTCCGGCGATGGTGGCGAACCTCACCACGCCGCTGATCGGCGTGGTCTCGACCACGGCGATCGGCCGGCTGGACGATCCCGCGCTGCTCGGCGGCGTCGCGATGGCCTCCGTCATCTTCGACTGCCTGTTCTGGCTGTTCGGCTTCCTGCGCATGAGCACGCTCGCCTTCACGGCGCAGGCGCTCGGCGCCGGCGAGACGCGCGAGCTGACCGCGATCCTCGTGCGCGGCTTCATCGTCGCCGGCTTGATCGGCGCAGCGCTGATCGTGCTGCAATTGCCGCTGGCCGCCGCGCTGTTCGACCTGATGGGCGGCAGCGAAGGCGTCACGGGCGCGGCGAAAACCTACTTCGTGATCCGGATCTGGTCGGCGCCGCTGGCGCTCGCCAACTACGTCATCCTCGGCTGGCTGGTCGGCCAGGCCCGGGCCAATCCGGCGCTCGCGCTCCAGGTCGTCATCAACCTCGTCAACATGGCGGCGACGATCCTGCTTGTTCTGGTCTACGACACCGGCATCGCGGGCGCAGCGATCGCAGCGCTGCTGTCCGAAGCGGCCGGATTCGGGCTCGGCGTGATCGTGTGCCGCCGCTATGCGGATGACGGATTCGCGGTGCCATATGCAGCCCTGTTCGACCGCGACAAGCTGATGCGCCTGCTGGCGGTGAATTCCGACATCCTGATCCGCACCGCGGCGCTTATCGCCGTGTTCCTGTTCTTCACCGCCAAGGGCGCGCGGGCCGGCGACGTCACGCTGGCCGCGAACTCCGTGCTCAACAATTTCCTCCTGGTCAGCGCTTTCTTCCTCGACGGTCTCGCCAACGCCGCGCAGCAGCTCTGCGGCCGCACCTTCGGCGCGCGCGACGCCAAAGGGTTTGCGGACTCGACCCGGCTGGTGCTGCTGTGGGGGCTGGGCTTTGCACTGGTCGTCTCCGTGCTGTTCGCCCTGTTCGGACCGCGCCTGATCGATTTCATGACCGCCAGCGACGCCGTTCGCCGCAGCGCGCGCGAATTCCTGCCGTTCGTCGTGCTCGCGCCCATTCCTGGCGTGTTCGCCTTCGGCTTCGACGGCATCTATATCGGCGCGACCTGGGCGCGCGAGATGCGCAATCTGATGCTGGCCTCGCTCGCGATCTTCCTCGGCACCTGGTGGGCGCTGCAATCGTTCGGCAATGCCGGACTGTGGTGGGCGCTGATCGCCTCCTATGTCTCGCGTGGCGGTTTGCAGGCCGCGCGCTATCCGGCGCAGTACAGGAAGACGTTTCCGAAATCGTAGCCCGGATGCCTTGGCCTACATCCCCGGCCAGTCTTCCGCCGTGAGCGTCGCCGCGTCGGCGCCGACGATCTCGGACAGCGAATCCCTCCCGGTGCGAAGCAGCGTCGAGGTGAGGTCGCGCTTGATCTCGTCGACGAGGCCGAGGCCCTTGTAGACCAGCGACGAATAGAGCTGGATCAGGCTCGCACCGGCACGGATCTTCGTCAGCGCGGCGCCGCCGGAATCCACGCCGCCGACGCCGATCAGCGGGAACGCGCCCTCGACGCGCACATAGGTCTCCGCGACCATCCGCGTCGACAGACGGAACAGCGGCCGGCCGGACAGACCGCCCTGCTCCTTGGCGCGCATCTCCTCGCGCAACGTGCTCGGCCGCGCGATCGTGGTGTTTGACACGATCATGCCGTCGACGCGGCGCGAGCGCGCGACCTGCACGACGTCGTCGAGCTGGGCGAGGCTAAGGTCGGGCGCGATCTTGAGCAGCACCGGCGTGTCGCCGGCCTTCTGACGCACCCGCTCGCGCGCGTCGATCACCCTGGCGAGGAGATCGTCGAGCAGCGCGCCTTCCTGCAGATTGCGCAGGCCCGGCGTGTTCGGCGAGGAGACGTTGACGGTGAAATAGCTCGCCACCGGCGCGAAGGTCTCGATCAGCTTGACGTAATCGCCAACGCGATCCGGCGAATCCTTGTTGGCACCGACATTGACGCCGACGATGCCCCCGTGCTGCGCGCGCGCGGCGAGCCGGCGCAACGCAACGTCCGCGCCGTCATTGTTGAACCCCATGCGGTTGATCACGGCCTCGTCGCGCTCGAGCCGGAACAGCCGCGGCCGCGGATTGCCGCTTTGCGGCTTCGGCGTCACCGAGCCGATCTCGACGAAGCCGAAGCCGAGCCGCAGCAGCGCGTCCGGCACCTCGGCGCTCTTGTCGAAGCCGGCGGCCATGCCGATCGGATTGGGGAAGTTGAGCCCGAAGGCGCGCACCGCGAGCTTAGCATCGTCAGCACGCGGCTTGACCGGCGGCAGGAAGCGCAGGCCCTGGATCGCGAGGCGATGCGCATCTTCCGGATCGAGCCAGCGCAGCACCGGCAGCGAGAGAGCGTCGAAGGCGCGGATCACGGGGCCAGCTCCGGGACATCATGGCCGCCATCGGAGCGCATGTTGAGGTTCATCACCGAGAGCACGGCACCGAAATCGAGCTCGCCATAAAGATGCGGAAACAGCTGCTCGTTGCGCGAGCGCTCCCAGCGCAGCTCACCGCCGAGCGCATCGCCGTCGACCTCGACCAGGAACAGCGCGCGCTGCCCGAAATAATGCTTGCGCAAGGTCTCGGGAACCTGGGCCGCGGTCGAGAAATGGATGAACCCGTCGCGCGCGTCGTCCGCGCTGCCCCGGTACACGCCTTGCCGTTCCGCCTCGCGCCAGGCCGAGGCCGGACAGATTTTGTAGATCTTGACCACCGCTTGCGCAGCCCTGTTTGCCGTTGAGTCGGCTCGTTGAGCCAGCTCATCGAGTCAGCTCATTGAGTCTCTTGGGGTTTTTCGTCTCTTGCAGGTCTGAAAACCCGGGCGCGACCGTAGAGGCGGCCCCTTCCGAACTCAAGCCTTGGCTGTCGCCTCTTGCGCGAAAAACGGAAAACCGATTGATTTGAGGACAGTTTTCCTGAGATGCGACGGGCTGGAGACCTTCCATGGTCAGGCAGGCCAAAGCGCAGAGGATGCTGACCCACGACCAGATCTGGGTCGCACTGGATCGGCTGGCGGCGCGCGCCGGCCTGTCGCCGTCGGGCCTTGCCAAACGCGCCGGGCTCGACCCCACCACCTTCAACAAGTCCAAGCGGGTCACCTCCGACGGCCGCGAGCGCTGGCCCTCCACCGAATCGATCGCGAAAGCGCTGGCGGCGGCAGATTCGTCGATCGACACCTTCGCCAGGCTGGTCGGCGACGATTCGGGCGACGGCCGCTCGGTGCCGCTGCTCGGCCTCGCGCTGGCCGGCGCGAGCGGCGCCTTCGACGAATCCGGCTTTCCCATCGGCAAGGGCTGGAGCGAGTTTGCGTTTCCCGCCGCCGAGAACAGCCACAGCTTCGCGCTTCAGATTTCCGGCGATGCGCTGCAGCCGGCCTATCGCGACGGCGATGTCCTGCTGGTCTCACCCGGCACACCGGTCCGGAAAGGGGACCGCGTGGTGGTGAAGACCAAAGCGGGCGAGGTGACGATCGCCACGCTGAAGCGCCGCACGGCGAAGGCGCTGGACCTGCGGCCGCTCAACGCGGCGCAGGCGGAGCGGACGATGACGGTGGGCGAGCTGGCGTGGATCGCAAGGATCGTGTGGGCGAGCCAGTGAGGGCTGCACGCCCCTCACGCGCTCCGCGCCAGCGCCCCGTCGATCATGTTGACCGCGTTCTGCACACCATACACCGCGACGAAGGAGCCGAAGCGCGGGCCCTTCTCCTGGCCGAGCAGCACCTGGTAGAGCATGTTGAACCAGTCGAGCGTGACGCCGGGGCGGCCGTCCTTGCCCTTCTTGACCTGGTCGAGAAATGGCTCGCGGCGGCCGATCTCGTAGACGACGTTCTGGATGTCCTCGGCCGAGGCGTCCGGCGTGAGTTGCGACAGCGCATCGCGCAGATCCTGCAGCGCCGCGCGCTCGGTCTCGGTCGGTTCGCGGAACTGCTTCGTCGGAGCCACGAAGTCGCGATAATAGTTGATGGCGTAGCCGACCATCGCGTCGAGCTTGGGATGCGTCTGCGGGCTCACGCCGGGACGATAGCGGCCGATGAAGCCCCACAGCGTCTCGGCATTCTCGGCGTTCGACGACGACACCAGCGTCAGGAGGAGCTGGAACGTGACGGGCATGTCGCCCTTCGGCGGATGGCCGCTATGGACATGCCAGACCGGATTGCCGAGCTGCTGCTTGGCGTCCTGCTTGGCGAAGCCGTCGATGAACTGCTGGTAGTCGTCGACGTTACGCGGGATGACATCGAAATACAGCCGCTTGGCCGCCTTCGGCTCGCGATACATGAACAGCGACAGCGATTCCGGCGAGGCGTAGCGCAGCCATTCGTCGATGGTGAGGCCGTTGCCCTTCGACTTCGATATCTTCTGGCCCTTGTCGTCGAGGAAGAGCTCGTAATTGAAACCTTCCGGCGGGGTGGCGCCGAGCGCCCTGGCGATGGCACCGGAGAGCTTCACCGAATCGATCAGGTCCTTGCCGGCCATCTCGTAGTCGACGCCGAGCGCGACCCAGCGCATCGCCCAGTCGGCCTTCCACTGGCATTTTACATTTCCGCCGGTGACCGGCGTCTCGACTTCCACGTTCGTGTCGGGATCGACGTAAGTCACCGTGCCGGCCGCGACGTCGCGGCGGATCATCGGCACTTGCAGCACGACTCCGGTGGTCTTGCTGATCGGCAGGAATGGCGAATAGGTCGCGCGGCGGTCGGGTCCGAGCGTCGGCAGGATGATCGCCATCACCTTGTCGTAGGCAGCGAGCATCTTGAGCAGCGTCGCGTCGAAACGGCCGGACGTATAATAGTCGGTCGAGCTCGCGAATTCGTAGTCGAAGCCGAAATGATCCAGAAACGCGCGCAAGCGCGCATTGTTGTGCGCGCCGAAACTGTCATGCGTGCCGAACGGATCGGGCACGCGCGTCAGCGGCTTGCCGAGATTGGCTTCCAGCGGCGCCTTGTTCGACACGTTGTCCGGCACCTTGCGCAGGCCGTCCATGTCGTCGGAGAAGGCCAGCAGGCGCGTCCTGATCTTGTCCTCGGTCAGAACGCGGAAGGCATGCCGCACCATCGAGGTGCGTGCGACCTCGCCGAAGGTGCCGATATGCGGCAGGCCGGATGGGCCGTAGCCGGTCTCGAACAGCACCTCGTCCTTCGGACTTTTCTTCAGCCGCGCGACAATGGCCTTCGCCTGCTCGAACGGCCAGGCGTTGGATTGTTCGGCGAGCGCACGCAGGTCGCTCGGATTCGCAGCAAGATCAATAACGGACATCAAGGGGCCTCCGGGCCGCGGAAAATAGCGATTTCCGGGCAGAATGCAATTTTGCGGGCGGGTGTCAGACCCTCGCCCTGAGGAGCGCGCATTTCGCGCGCGTCTCGAAGGGCGAGGCCACCAGCGGGGCCTTCATCCTTCGAGACGCTTGCTGCGCAAGCTCCTCAGGATGAGGAACCAAGAGCGGCGATGCAGCTAAAACGGGCTCACCGAAAAATACCGCAGCCACAGATCGGTGTAGCGGCCTTTTTCCCAGACCCGGAACAGGGCCCAGTTCAGGGCCTGGCGCAGCACGTCGTTGCCCTTGCGCACGGCGATGCCGATGCCCTCGCCGAAGAAGCGGCTCTCGACGAAGGGGCCGCCGGAGAAGGCGCAGCAATCGCCGGAATCCGTGCCGTTGATCCAGAACGCGAGCGAGATGGCGTCGGCGAAGATGAAATCCACCTCGCCCTTGCGAAGCGCGGTGCGGAGCGCGTCGTCGCTGGGATAGGAGTGCAGCTCGGCGTCTGTGAACATCGCCTTGAGATAGGCTTCATGCGCGGAGCCGGCGATGACGCCGACCTTCTTGCCCTCGAGATATTCCGGGCGGATCTCCGGCATCACCGCGTCCTTGCGCGAGGCGAAGCGCGCGGGCACGCGGTAGTAGGGATCGGTGAAGTCGACGCGGGCGCGCAGCTGCGGGCTCACCGCCATCGAGGCGATGATGGCGTCGCCCCGGTTGGAGGCGAGCGCGTCCACCAACGTCTCGAAGCGGCGCATCTGCACCGTGCAGGTGACCTTGATCTCCTCGCACAGCGCGCGGGCGAGATCGACGTTGAAACCGGCCGGATTGCCGTCGGCCCCGGTGTAGTTGAAAGGCGGATAGTCGGTCTCGGTCAGGAAGCGGATCACGGTCAGGCGCGACAGGTCCGGCCGCTCCGGCCGCCGTCGCGGGTCCCAGAAGCCGGGCACTGCCTGGGGGGCGGCCTGGGGCGTGACCTGCGGGGTGGCCTGGGGCGCCGCAGGAGGTTTTTTGGCCGGAGCCTGGGCCTCGGCGCCCGGCAGGCCGGCGAACAGGCACACGCCGACGGCCAGCGCCGTCAGCAAGCCACCGGCAGATTTCGACGATTTCGCCTGTTGCGATGGAGCCATCGGCCAGAAATGAACGAATTTCGTTGGGATCGGAGGGCCTTATAGACCATCGGGCCGGGAACGCGAGCGCCGATTGCAGTTGATCGGACGCCTAGAGATACCGCTTCAGCTCGACCGCGGCCTCTTCCGGCGTCCGCTTCAGGTTGAACGGCGAGACGAAGCGGCCGTCGCGGTCCATCAGATAGATCAGCGCGGTGTGGTCCATGGTGTAGTCGCCGTCCTTGGTCGGGACCTTCTTGGCGTAGACCCGGTAGGAGGTGATCACCTTGGCGGTCTCGGCGGGATCGCCGCTGAGACCCTCGAGATGCGGGTCGAAGCTCGACAGATAGTCCTTCATCGTCGCCGGCGTGTCGCGCTCGGGGTCGACCGAGATGAAGATGGCGTTGACCTTGTCGGCGTCCTTGCCCATCGCGCGCAGCACTTCCGAGATCTCGAACAGCGAGGTCGGGCAGACGTCGGGGCAATGGGTGTAGCCGAAGAAGATCAGGGTCGGCTTGCCCTTCAGGCTCTTGTCGGTGACGGCCTTTCCGTTCTGGTCGGTCAGCTGGAACGGGCCGCCGATTGCCGCCGGCTGCGCCACCTTGCCGACCCCGCCCATGGCCCAGAACATGATCAGGAGCCCGACGACGAGGCTTGCGGCGAAGGCGGTCGCGATCACCAGCGGACGGGCGGCGGAGCTCATGAGCGGAAAACTTCCTGTCGGGAGTCAGAAGCAGGCAGCGAAGCCGGTCCTGATCATTTCGAAGAACACCTGGCTGCCGTAGTGGAACCAGAGCGCGAGCGCGCCGAGCACGACCAGCCCGCCGATCCCTGCACCTGCCAATAGCAGCACGGACCGCATCCAGCCGGCAGTGGGCGAATTTTCCTGTAGCGGGTGGGCCGGATGCACTGGTTGAGCCATGACAATGACCGGGACGAAAACCCCGGTTCCCAGGTTTTCAGATAAGCTTTAGCCCGCCTGCGGGCAAGGCGCCGCTGGCGGGCTAAAACGATCCCGTCATGCTGATGATGTCAGTGCAGGAGCTGGCCCCGAGCGGACTCGATCCGCTCGGATTGCGGGAGAGACCGGCGCGTTGGCTTGATCGCCGAGGCCTGTGCGTCCATGTAGCAGGGCTTGTACATGGCCTGGAGCTGCTTGCCCTTCAGGAAGAGCATGTGTGGTGTCAGGCCACCGCGCTGGTTGATCCAGCGCCTCACCTGCGAGGGGTACATCGCATAGAGCATCTGGGTTGCTTCGGAATTGGTGACGGCGCGGCCATTGGCGCCGAAATCCCAGGCGGCGTGGAAGCCGAGCGTCGCGCTCGAGGTCACGCAGATGCGGTCATGCGGGATGGCGCCAAGGACGATGGTGCAGGCGGAAGCGCAAAGGCCGTCGATGATGACGGTTTCGCCCGATTGCCGCAGGTCCTGGTATTTGTCGACGTAGGTTCCGATCCGGCCGCCGCGGTCATCCGCGATCCGAACCACCGCGTGAGAAGCCCCCATGCCCGCGATCAGGAGAACCGCCGCGAGCAACCCCGTCAGAAACTTCATTGTCCCCCGCCCCAGTCGAATTCGAATCTGCGTGTCAGGTGGTGATGCGCTGCTAGCGTCCGTCGTAACCGAGGTTTTGTCTAGGCAGGCCGGCTTACTCAAACCAAATTCAAATCCAGTGTTGCGTCCGCGCTGCACTCGGCCGGTCTCTATCCCAAAGTGGAACAAGTTAACGATGTCTTGCGCGCCGCGCCCTTGATCTCAGTTGCAACCGCTGGCTTCAATCCGGGCAACTACAGGGGGGAACCGATGGAGGGGGAAGCACATGGCTGACGAGACGGACGTCATCGTTGTCGGCGCAGGCCTGTCGGGCCTCGTGGCCGCCACCGAGATCGCGGACGCGGGCAAGCGCGTGATCGTGGTCGACCAGGAAGGCGAGCAGTCGCTCGGCGGCCAGGCATTCTGGTCGTTCGGCGGATTGTTCCTGGTCAATTCGCCGGAGCAGCGCCGGCTTGGCATCAAGGACTCCTTCGAGCTCGCCATGCAGGACTGGATCGGCACGGCCGGCTTCGACCGCGACGAGGATTTCTGGCCGCGCCAATGGGCCGAGGCCTATGTGGCGTTCGCGGCGGGCGAGAAGCGCAACTGGCTGCGCGCGATGGGCCATCGCATCTTCCCCGTCGTCGGCTGGGCCGAGCGCGGCGGTTATGACGCAATGGGCCACGGCAATTCGGTGCCGCGCTTCCACGTCACCTGGGGCACCGGGCCGGGGATCGTCGAGCCGTTCGAGCGCCGCGCGCGCGAGGCCGTCAGAAGCGGTCGGCTCAGCTTCAGGTTCCGCCATCGCGTCGATGCGCTCTCCATCACCAACGGCACGGTCGACGGCATCAGCGGCGCCGTTCTCGCGCCCGACACGATCGAGCGCGGCAAGAGTTCGTCGCGCAATGTCGTCGGCGAGTTCGCGCTGAAGGCGCAGGCCGTGATCGTGGCGTCCGGCGGCATCGGCGGCAATCACGAGCTGGTGCGGCAGAACTGGCCGAAGCGGCTCGGCACGCCGCCGAAATTCATGATCTCCGGCGTGCCCGAGCATGTCGACGGCCGCATGATCGGCATCACAGAAAAGACCGGCGCGCGGCTGATCAACCGCGACCGCATGTGGCATTACGTCGAGGGCATCCAGAACTGGTCACCGATCTGGCCGCGACACGGTATCCGCATCCTGCCCGGCCCTTCCTCGATGTGGTTCGACGCAACAGGCACGCGGTTGCCGGCGCCGCTCTTCCCCGGCTCCGACACGCTTGGCCAGCTCCAGTACATCATGTCCACCGGGTATGATTATTCCTGGTTCATCCTGACCCAGAGCATCATCAAGAAGGAATTCGCGCTGTCGGGCTCGGAGCAGAACCCTGACCTGACCGGCAAGAGCTGGCGCATGACGATCAAGCGCGCCACCAACAAGGGCGCGCCGGCGCCGGTGGAGGCCTTCAAAAGCCATGGTGTCGACTTCATCGTGCGCGACAAGATCGAGGATCTCGTTGCCGCCATGAACAAGCTTGCCGGCAGCGACCTGCTCAAGCCCGAGCACATCAAGATGCAGATCGAGGCGCGCGACCGCGAGATTGCCAATCCCTACGTCAAGGATGCGCAGGTGATGAACATCCACAATGCGCGGCGCTACATCGGCGACAAGCTGATCCGCACCGCCTCCCCGCACCGTATCCTCGACCCGGCGCACGGGCCGCTGATCGCGGTCAAGCTCAACATCCTCACCCGCAAGACGCTGGGCGGCTTCGAGACCGACCTCTCTTCGCGCGTGTTCGGCGCGGAGGGCAGCGTCATTCCCGGGCTCTACGCGGTGGGCGAAGCCGCCGGTTTCGGCGGCGGCGGCGTGCACGGCTATCGCTCGCTGGAAGGCACCTTTCTCGGCGGCTGCCTGTTCTCGGGCCGCAATGCCGGCCGTGCCGCGGCCAGGGCGGTGGGATAGATCATGCGGCGGTGGATGCGCATCGCAGCGTGTCTTGCGGCATCGGCCGCCGTCTCGGCTGCATCCGCCGATACGATCGACATCGACGGCGTAAAGCGGTCCTACACCGCGCAGCTGCCGGCGAAGCGGCTCGTGCCGCTCGTGGTGGTGCTGCATGGCAAGACCCAGCGCGGCGCCGACATGGCCGCGCGGACGGCGTGGCCGCAGGTCGCCAAGCGTGAAGGTTTTGCCGTGGTCTTCCCGGACGGGCTCAACCATGCCTGGGCCGATGCGAGGACCAGGGCGGGGCCCGCGCTGCGCGGTCCGCCGCCGGGCACCGACGATGTCGCCTTCATCGCAAGGCTGGTCGAGAAGCTGGTCGCGAACGGCACGGCCGACCCAAAGCGCGTCTATGTCGCCGGCATCTCCAATGGCGGCGCGATGGCGATGACGCTGGTTTGCGCGCGCGCCGACCTGTTTGCGGCGGGCGCGAGCGTGATCATGAATCTCACCGATGAGGCCGCAATCACCTGCCATCCGTCGCGGCCGCTGCCGATGCTGCTGATGAACAGCACGGCCGACCCGCTGGTGCCCTACGAAGGCGGACGCGGATCGAGCTATTTTGCCGCGGACGGGTTCTGGTCCACCGAGGAGACGCTGGCGTTCTGGCGCAAGCTCAACGGCTGCGAGACCGACGACGGCGAAATGACTGGTTTGCCCGACAGGGCGCCCGCAGACCAGTCCACGGTCACGCGGATCACCTCGCGCTGTCCCACAGGGCACGACGTCGTGCTTTATCGCATCAATAAAGGCGGTCACCGCATGCCCGGGTTTTCTTCGGATGCCCGCTTCCCAAAGGTCGCAACCGGCCTGCTCGGGCCGCAGAACGGCGACATCGACGGCGCCGAGACGATCTGGACGTTCTTCAGTCAGTTTCCGTAAGGCCGCGCATGCACCGGTGGCAACGCATGCGTGCCCGGCAACGCATGCGTACCGGGGGTGGCAGAGCGCGGGACGCTGGGCTAGACAGGGCCGCCATTCCACCAGGAGATCCCCAATGAGCATTCAGCGTTTCGAAACCGGCCCGCGCATGAGCCAGGCCGTCGTGCACGGCAACACCGTCTATCTCGCCGGTGTCGTCGCCAGCAACGCCGCCGGCGAAAGCGTGACGAAGCAGACCCAGGACATCCTGGCGACGATCGACGGCCATCTCGCCAAGGCCGGTACCGACAAGTCGAAGCTGCTCTCGGCCACGATCTACATCACCGACATGAAGACCTTCGGTGAGATGAACGCGGTGTGGGACGCCTGGGTCTCGCCCGGCAACACCCCGGCCCGCGCCACCGTGGAAGCCAAGCTGGCGGCCGCGCAATACACCGTCGAGATCATGGTCACCGCGGCGAAGTAAATTCGCGCGAACTTCGCATGCGACTGAAGCGCGATGAGAGCATCATCGCGCTTCAGTTTTTTCCCGACGCATGATCTCCGAGGTAATCGATCTGCGCGCGCGAACCTTTGATAGTGGCGGTCAGCCGAATACGGCGCCATCGAAGGAGAGCACCATGACCGATCCCATCACCATTGCCCACCGCTACATCGAGCTCTGGAACGAGCGCGCCGCCGGTCGCCGGCGCGAACTGCTCAGCGAGAGCTGGACGGCGGACGCAAGCTATGTCGATCCGCTGATGAAGGGCGACGGCCCTGATGGCATCGAGGCGCTGATCGCCGGCGTGCAGCAGCGCTTTCCCGATTTCAGGTTCAAGCTGATCGGCGAGCCGAACGGCTACGGCGACCATGTGCGCTTCAGCTGGGGCCTCGGCCCTGACGGTGTCGACAGCCCGATCAAAGGGACTGATTTCGCCGTGCTGAAGGACGGCCGCATCAGGAGCATCACCGGCTTTTTGGACCAGGTGCCCGCGGGGGCGTGAGGGTCGCTGGACCGCGGTTTACCCTCCCTTGGGAGGGTAAACCGCGACGGCTTCTCGACGAGACTGGCGCGGCCCATCACTGCACGCGCATGGGCGTGTTCCGCTGACGTTGACCTGGATCAACACTGCCTCCGGTCTGAGTGCACCGGTGTTGTGCCAGCCTGGAGGAAAGTCCAATGCGCACATTGGCTTTGACGATTTTGACCATGGGCACCGCTTTGGCAGCAGGGCACGTCCAGGCTCAGACATATGATCCGGCTTTTCCCGTTTGCTTGCACGTGGTCTCGTTCGGAGCCACTCCCTACTATCGATGCAGCTACACGACGATGGACCAATGCAGGGCGTCGGCCAACGGTCAGGCGTGCGTCGTCAACCCGTATTACGCTGCTGCGAAGGCGCCGGTGAAACGGGACAATCGGCGCTATTCCGGCCAAATCAAATCGAGACCGCCCGCGCACGCCGGGACCCGATCGTACGCGCCACCTCGGCCGACCCACTACCGGGCCGCACCGTACAATCAATTCGAACCGTACTATGGAGCGTCCCAGGGTTACGCGCCCGGCGAAAAAGAAAAATTCATCCAAAGCATGAGACAGAACCTTTAGCTTTCCGCCAATCGATAGGCACGCCCCGCATTCACGCCAAAGGCCTTGTCGCGGAGCTGCTGGCCGAGCTTCGTCAGGCATGCCTCCAGCGCACCCTTGATCGCGCCATAGCTCCCCGCGAGCAGGCACACCGGCCAGTCGGAGCCGAAGATCAGGCGGTCCTCGCCAAAACATGTCGCGGCATGCGCGACGAACGGAAACAGCCGCTCCGCATCCCAATCGTTCCAAACAGCTTCCGTCGCCAGCCCCGAGACCTTGCACCAGACATTGCCGCACGCTGCAAGCGCCGCGATGCGGTCGGACCAGTCGGCGCTGCCCCCGTCGGCGATCGGCGGTTTGGCGGCGTGGTCGAGCACGAAGCGCGCGTGCGGAAAGGCTTGCGCCGTCGCAATCGCGGCGGGCAGCTCGCGGGTGCGGACGAGGAAGTCGTAAGCAAGATCGCGGGCGAATATTGCGGCAAGGCCACGCCGGACGTCCGCGCGCAGCAGCCAGTCGGGATCGGCCTCGTCGTGGACCTGATGGCGGATGCCGACGAGCTTGTCGCCGCCCGGCGCGGCGCGCAGCCGATCGAGCGTGTCGCCAACCGCGCCGTCGGTCAAATCGACCCAGCCAACGACGCCGACGACGGCAGGCGTCGCATGCGCGATCTGCAAAAATTCCACGGTCTCCTCGCGTGCCGAGCGGCACTGCACCACGATGCTCGCGTCGATGCCGTTCGCTTTCAACAGCGGCGCCAGATCGGCGGGGCCGAAGGCACGGCGGATCGGCGCGAGTTCAGGCGCGTCCATCCAGGGATAGTCGGCGCGCGCGGGATCCCAGAAATGCTGGTGAGCGTCGATGATCATGGCTTACGCTCCGCCCGGCAACGGGGCCCGCGCGTCGACGAGGTTCCGCGCGCGCAGCTCCTGCCAGAATGCCGGCGGCACCGCCAGCTCGGACATTGCGATGTTGTCGGAAACCTCCCCGGCGTTGCGCGCGCCCATCACAGCGATCGTGACCGCCGGATGGGCCATGCAGAACTGGAGCGCGGCGGCCTTCAGCTCGGTGCCGTGCTTGCGACAGAGTTCGTCGAGCGCGAGCGCACGGGCGACGAGCGCCGCATCGGCATCCTGGTAGTTGAACTTCGCGGACGTTCGCGGATTGGCCAGGATGCCGCTGTTGTAGATCCCGCCGAGCAGGATGCCGATGTTCCTGCCCTGGCAAACAGGAAACAGCGCATCCAGCGCGCCCTGGTCGAGCAGCGTGTAGCGCCCGGCGAGCAGGAAGCAATCGACCGGTGCGGCTTGCGCAAACCGGACCGGCATCTCCGACTGGTTCATGCCCGCGCCGATCGCCTTGACCGTGCCGTCGTCGCGCAGGCGTTTCAGCGCGCGGAAGGCTCCGGCCACCGCCTCGTCATAGTGATCATCCGGATCATGCACCAGGAGAACATCGACCCAGTCGAGCCCAAGCCGGACAAGGCTTTCCTCGACCGAGCGCATCACCCCGTCATAGCTGAAGTCGAACACCGGCCGCTCGCGCCCGGCGCCCTTGTAGTGCTCGTCCTCGGCGGCAGCGCCATCAGGCGCGCGCAACAGGCGACCGACCTTGGTCGAGATGGCATAGGAGTCACGCGGCTGCTGCCGCAGGAAAGCGCCCAGCCGCCGCTCGGCAAGGCCAAAGCCATAGAGCGGCGCGGTGTCGTAGAAGCGGATTCCGAGCGCCCAGGCGCGCGCGACCGTCGCCTCTGCATCGGCATCGCTGACGGGCGTGAACAATCCGCCGAGCGGGGCGGAACCGAGGCCGAGCGAGGTGACGTCGAGAGAGCCGAGCCGCGACCTTTTCATTCCCATTGCCTTCCAACAGTCCTGTCTCAATAGCCAAGATCATCTCTCCCGCTTGCGAAATCCGCAAGCGGGAGAGATGGCAGGAGCGCGGGGCTGGCAGCGCTCCTACTTCAACATCTGCGCGACGTTGTCCTTGGTCACGAGATCGAGGCCGGTGTAGACGATCTCCGGCACCTTCTCGCCCTTCTTCATGGCGAGCAGCGTGTCCATCGCCTTCTCGCCCATCTCGAACGGACGCTGGCCGACCAGCGCATTGGCATAGCCGTCGCGCAGCAATTCGAGCTGCATCTTCAGCGTATCGGCGACGACGAGCGTGAACTTGCCGGAGTCGATGTCCTTCTTGTACCTGCTGGCGAAAGCCTTGAAGCCCTCCGGCGCGAACATCGGCCAGCCGCCGATGGGAACGATCGCGGCAAGGTCGGGCGTCGCGGTGCGCATATCCGTCATCTGCTGCACCGCCAGCGCCGGATCGTCGTTGCAGAAGGTCGGCGAGCCCGGGACCTCGGTCCATTTCGAGCCTTTCAGCGCCTCGCGGACGCCATCGACGCGCTCGGCGAGGTTCTTGGCGCCGGGACCGCCCGAGACCATCGCGTATTTTCCGCCGTCGGGCCGAAGCTTCAGCAATTGCTTGCCGAGCGCGACACCGAACTCCTTGTTGTTGGTGCCGATATAGGCGGTGCGCTTGGAGCCCGGCGCGTCGGCATCGAAGGTGATGACGGGGATGCCGGCCGCGGCTGCCGCCTCGATCGACTTGGTCATGGCCGCGACGTCGGCGACCGAGATCGCAAGGCCGTCGACTTTCTGGGTGACGAAATCCTGGATGATCTGCGCCTGCGTCGCCGGCTCATGTTCCACCGGTCCCTTGTAGATGCACTCGATATTGCCGAGCTCCTTGGCACGCTTCAGACAGCCGTCGCGCGCAAAGTCGAAGAACGGATTGTTCATCGCCTTGGGCACGATCACGAAACGGTAGTTCGCGGCAAACGCCGGCGTCGCCATCATCGCGACGGCGATGCCGGCAAGTAGAAATTTCCTCATTGTCTCCTCCATACGTCCTATGCCTATCCATTGAAAAATCGTCCGGGAGGCGGATAGACGGTTCTTTTGCCCTCCCGAAGACGTCACTTCAGACCATCCGCGAGCGGATGCGGTCGACCAGCACGGCCAGTATGATGATCACGCCCACCAGCGTCTGCTGCCAGTAGGAGCTGACCTGTGCCAGCACGAGGCCGTTGCGGATCACTTCGAGCAGCACGCAGCCGACGATCGCCCCCAACGGGCCGCCGATGCCGCCGGCGAGATTGGCACCACCGATGACAGCCGCCGCGATCACGTTGAGCTCGTAGGACGTCGCCATGTTGGCCGGCGCCGATCCGAGCCAGCCGGAGATGATGATGCCCTGGAGGCCCGCGGCGAGCGCGCAGATCACATAGACCTCGATCTTCACCCGGACGACCGGGATGCCGGTCAGTTCGGCCGCCTTCTCGTTGCCGCCGAGCGCGAAGACGTGGCGGCCGAACGCGCTGTGGTGCAGGACCACGGCCATCACCAGTGCGAGGACCACCAGGTAGATGAAAGGCACGGGCACGCCGAGCACGTCGCCCGAGGTGAGCGCATAGAAGTAGTCGGCATCCGGCCCACCCGGAAAGCTGCCGCGCCCGTTCGAGACGACATAGCCGAGCCCGCGCACGATCGAGAGCATGCCGAGCGTGGTGACGAAGGGCGACAGGCCCAGCACGGCGATACAGAAGCCGTTGACGAGGCCGGCGATCAGCGCAACGCCGAGCCCCGCAAGAAGCGAGATCAGCAGGATCAGGCCCGGCACGTTGGCGAGCACGGTCTTGCCGTCGGCCGCCATGTGCACGAACAGCGAGCCTGCGGGCGAGCCGGGCGCCGACAGCTCGGTCATCACCATCGAGGTGATCATGGCCGAGAAGCACATCATCGAGCCGACCGACAGATCGATGCCGCCGGTGATGATCACGAAGGTGACGCCGAGGGTGGCGATGGCGATGAAGGAGAAGTTCTTCGCCACGTTCTGCATGTTGCCTTCGGTGAAGAAGTAGGGACTGGCGAAATGCATGACCACCAGCAGGATCGCCAGCGCGAGCAGGACATAGCCGGTCTGGGACGCGAAGATGCCGCGCTGCCACCATCTGATCCGGCCGACATTGGTGAAGCTGATCGGGGATTCCAAGGGCATGACCATCACGCCGCCTCCTTCGCGCCGGTGATCAGGGCAGTGACTTCCTCGGGCGACGTCTGCTGGATCGGCTTGTCGGCCCGCTTCTCGCCCCGGCGCATGACGATGACGCGGTCGCACACCGCGAACACGTCGGGCATGCGGTGCGAGATCAGCATCACGGCGACGCCCTGCTCCTTCAGCCGGTGGATCAGGCCGAGCACCTGCTCGACCTGGCGCACCGAGATCGCGGCCGTCGGCTCGTCCATCATCACCAGCCGCGCGTTGGAGAGCCGCGTTCGCGCGATCGCGACCGCCTGGCGCTGGCCGCCCGACATCTGCTTGACGAGATCGTCGGGCCGCGTTTCCGAGCGCAATTCGCCGAACAGCTCCAGCGCGCGCGCCGCCATGGCCTTGTGGTCGAGCACCGCGAGCGGGCCGAATTTGCGCTTCAGCTCGCGGCCGAGGAAGACGTTGGCCGCCGCCGTCAGATTGTCGGCGAGCGCGAGGTCCTGGTAGACGACCTCGATGCCGACGGCGCGTGCATCGACCGGGCGATTGAAATGGACCGCGCTGCCGGCGAAGCGGATCTCACCATGGCTGGGACGGAAATTGCCGGCGATGATCTTGACCAGCGTCGACTTGCCCGCGCCGTTGTCGCCCATCAGGCCGACGACCTCGCCGGGAAGGACCTTCAAGTCGACTTCGTGCAGCGCGCGGATTGCGCCGAACTCCTTGCCGATGCCGGTCAGCTCGAGCACCGGTGTCGCTTCAGCATGTGTCATCAGCGGCCTTCCTCAGACGTAGCGGTTGACCAGGGATTCCAGATATTCCTGCCGGCCCGAGCGCGGCTGCGGGTCGAAGCCCGGGCCGAGCGCGCGATCGGCAAGATCGGCGAGCGAGCGCTGGCCGCCGAGAATGGCGCGGCCCTCGCTGCCGGCCCATCCGCCATAACGCTCGGTGAGCGGTGCGGTGAGCACGCCGGCATCGAGCATGTCCGCGGCGGCGAGGAAGGCGCGCGCGCAGGCATCCATCGAGCCAACATGGGCATGGATCAGATCGTCGGGGTCGATCGACTGGCGGCGGATTTTGGCGTCGAAATTCAGTCCGCCCGAGGTGAAGCCGCCGCGGTTCAGGATCTCGTGGAACACCAAAGCGAGCTCGGGCACGTTCATCGCGAACTGGTCGGTGTCCCAGCCCAGCAGGTCGTCACCGCGATTGACGTCGAGCGAGCCGAAGACACCGAGCGCCTCGGCGAGCGCGACCTCGTGATGGAAGGAGTGGCCGGCGAGGATGGCGTGGTTCTGCTCGATGTTGAGCTTGACGTCCTTGAGCAGGTCGTAGCGCGCGAGGAAGCCGTAACAGGTGGCGACGTCGAAATCATATTGATGCTTGGTCGGCTCCTTCGGCTTCGGCTCGATCAGGATCGGGCCCTTGAAGCCGATCTTGTGCTTGTGCTCGACGACGAGCGACACGAAGCGGCCGAGCTGGTCGAGCTCGCGCTTGAGATCGGTGTTGAGCAGCGTCTCGTAGCCCTCGCGCCCGCCCCAAAGCACGTAGTTCTGGCCGCCGAGCCGGTGCGTCACCTCCAGCGCGGCGCGGACCTGGCCGGCGGCGTAGGTGAAGATCTCGGGGTCCGGGTTGGTCGCGGCGCCCGCCATGTAGCGGCGGTGCGTGAACAGGTTGGCGGTGCCCCAGAGCAGGCGGACTTTTGCCGAGGCCATCTTCTGTTCGAACAGATCGGCGACCGCATTGAGGTTCGCAACGGATTCGGCGAGCGAATTGCCTTCAGGCGCCGCGTCGACGTCGTGGAAGGTGAAGAAGGGCACATCCAGCAGGCGGAACAGCTCGAAGGCGACATCGGCCTTGGCGCGCGCCTGCGCCATCGCATCGGTGCCGTGATGCCAGGGCCGCAAAAAGGTCTCGCCGCCGAAGGGATCGCCGCCCGGCCAGCACAGCGAATGCCAATAGCAGACTGCGAAACGCAAATGATCCTCGAGCCTGCGGCCATGGACGAGGCGGTCCTTGTCGTACCAGCGGAAGGCGAGCGGGCTCGCGGCATCCTTGCCGGAAAAGGCGACAGGTTGGCTTGCATCGAAGAATTTTGCTGGCGCGTTCACTTAAATCGGCTCCTTCAACGCGGGATAGAGATCGCGCCAGCGGCGATAGGCATCGTCGTAGGCGGAAGTGACGGATGCCCGTGGCGCGAAACTCGCGAGCCGCCGCGGACGAACACAAACCTGTGCCGGGTCTTCGCCAGTCGCAGCGATGCGGCCGAGCCGTGCGGCGCCGAGCGCGGCCCCGACCTCGCCTTCCTCGACGCGGTGGACGGGGATGCCGAGCACGTCGGCGCAGATCTGCGCCCACAGCGGCGAGCGCGAGCCGCCGCCGACCAGATCAACCTCCGCGACCGGCCCGCTCGCCGCACTCAGCGCCGCCAGATTGTCGCGCGCAGCAAAGGCGACGCCTTCGAGCACGGCCTGAACGATCTGTCCGCGCCCGGTCGCACCGCGCAAACCGGCGAAGGCGCCGCTGGCGGCGGCGTCGTTGTGCGGCGTCCGCTCGCCGTCGAGATAGGGCAGGAATCTGACCGGGCTCGGTCCGTCGACGCGCTCGCCGAGCGGCGCCAGCAGCGCGGCCGCCGGCGTCTCCATCACGCCGGCGAGCCATGCCAGCGAGGCTGCGGCCGACAGCATCACGCCCATCTGGTGCCAGAGGCCGGGCAGCGCGTGGCAGAACGCATGCACGGCGGAAGCCGGGGCCGGTGCAAACCGATCGGTGACGCGGAACAGCACACCTGAGGTTCCCAGAGACAGAAACGCATCGCCCGGTGTGATCGCGCCGAGGCCGATCGCGCTCGCGGCGTTATCGCCGGCGCCGCCGGCAATCACGACATCTTTCGCCATGCCCCAGCGCTGCGCGAATTCCGGGGCGAGCATCGCGCTGACCCCGCTGCCTTCGACGAGGCGCGGCATGTGGTGGAGATCGAGCCCGGTGGCATGCAGCAGCAGGGCCGACCAGCGGCGCAGACCGCCATCGAGCCACAGCGTGCCTGCGGCGTCGGACATATCCTCGACCATTTCGCCGGTGAGGCGATAGCGGACATAGGCCTTCGGCAGCAGCACCTTTGCCACGCGCTCGAAGATCTGCGGCTCGTGCCGCGCGACCCAGAGCAGCTTTGGCGCGGTGAAACCCGGCATTGCCAGATTGCCGGCGATCGTGTGCAGCGACGGGCAGCGACGCTCCAGCTCGACGCATTCGGCGTGCGAGCGGCCATCGTTCCAAAGAATCGCAGGGCGCAGCGGCCGTCCATCCTCGTCGAGCAGCGTCGCGCCGTGCATCTGGCCCGATAGCCCGATGCCTCGCACCTGCGCGACCTCGCGCGGATGGCGGCCGGCGAGATCGTCGACGGCGCCGACCGCCGCATCGACCCAGGCATCGGGATCCTGCTCGGACCACAGCGGCGCGGGATGCGACAGCGCAAGCTCGCGCACCGCCGTCGCGAGAACCGCGCCGGCATCACTCACGAGCACCGCTTTCACACCGGACGTGCCGGTGTCGATTCCGAGATACACGCCGTCCTCCCTTTCATCCCTGTCGCAGGGTTGCGAACTTTCGTCGCCTTTTCCCGCAAACTGCCGTTCAAAGTCGCGCTGCCGCTAGGGCAGATTGTCCCGCATCACGATGTCGATCCTGATCTTCTCCTGTTCGCGCAGGATCGGCTCGCCGCGGGCGAGCGCGAGCAGCACGCGCACGGCGGCGCGGGCTTCGTGCCCGGGGTTCTGCGAGATCGCCGCATCCATCACGCCCTGCAACAGCAGCCGCCGCGTCAACGCGGTGACGTCGTGCCCGACGAACACGACCTTGTCGCGGCCGGCATCGCTCGACGCCCGATCGCTCAACGCCTTGGCGACACCTTGCGTGCCGGCGCCGACGTTATAAAGGCCGACAATGTCAACATGCCTGCCCAACAGCCGCGTCAGCAGCTGCCCGGAACGTTCGTCCTCGTCGCGCCCTTCCAGCACCGGCAGCACGCTGAGACCAGGGAATTCCGCCGCCATCACCTGGTTGAAACCGAAAATACGCTCTGCATGGTCGCGCAGACCCTGCGAGCCCGCCACGATCGCGACCTTGCCGGACCGCCCGCCGGCCAGCCGCCCGACCAGCGCGCCGGCGGTGCGTCCCGCCGCAATGTTGTCGATGCCGACATAATGGTGTCGGCGGGACGACGGCACGTCCGAGACCAGCGTCACGACCTTGGTGCCGGCATCGACGAGATCGTCGATAGCGGCGCGGACGCGCGGATGATCCAGCGCCACCACGGCGACGCCGTCGTAATCGTCCGCCAGCGCCGTCAGCGAGGCTGCGAGCACGGACGGATCGAACACGTCGGTGGCGATCGTCTCGACGCCGAGGCGGCGGGCGGCGAGCCAGGCCGACATCTCGCCGAGATAGGCCTCGATCTGCTGCATGAACGGATTGGGCCCCGACGGCATCACGAAGGCGAAGCGGCGAGCGCGGCCGCGGGCGAGCTCCGCGGCGGCGACGTGCGGCTGGAAGGCGTTGCGTTCAATGGCCTCCCTGACGCGCCGGACCGTGTCCGGCCGCACGCCCGGACGGTTGTGCAGGACGCGGTCGACCGTGGCGAGGCTGACGCCCGCCTGGCGGGCGATGTCCTTCAGCGTCAGCGCGCTTGCGGTGAGAGTGTCGGCCATGGATGAAGGCTAGCAGAGGTGTTTTGAGGTACGCAACTCATTTTGAGGGATGGATCGCCGATTTCGAGCCGGGCTTGCGCCCGGCCGCCCTACCCGGCTGCAAGGTCGAGCGTCAGGAACAGACTGTTGCGATCCTCGACATAGCCCTCGAATGGACCGCACGCGACGAAGCCGTGCGCCAGGTAGAGCGCGTGCGCCGGCTTGAAATAATCCCACGAGCCGGTCTCGAGGCTGAGGCGCTTCAAGCCGCGGACACGGGCTTCGGTGATGATGTGGCGGAGCATCCGGCCGCCAAAGCCGCGCCGGCGCGTGGTCTGGAGCGTGTGCATCGACTTCACCTCGCCATGCTCGGACGAGAGCGTCTTCAGCGCGCCGACGGCGACCAGCGTCTCGCCGTCCCAGCCGGTCCAAAACGCGATGTCGGGCGCCCGCAGGCCGGAGAGGTCCAGCGCGTGGGCGCTGCCCGGCGCGGTCTGCGCCCGCGCGGCCGTGACGTGATGATCGAGCAGTGCGATGACGCGCGGATCAAAGGTGTCGCCGGTGCGGATCTGCATCGTCAGGTTCACTCCAGGATTTCATATCGCATCGGCATCCTCACATCTTCCCGTAGGAGGCGCCGCGGCGCGTGATGATGACGTAGCGCGCGTCCTGCTTGGTCTCGTTCTCGAAGATCACCGCGCGCATCACGTCGAAGTCGAGACAATCGCCCTCGCGCAGCCGCACCGCCTTGGCGTCGATATGCACGGCGATCGCGCCCTCCAGCATCAGGAGCTGCTGGGTGAAGGCGTTGCGGCCCCACGGGCTGTATGGCACCCGCGCGCCGGCCGGCAAATCGACGACGATGATCTCGATGCCGCTCGCCGCGTCCGTCGGCGAAACATGCCGGCGGCGATAGCCGCTCTCGGGATCGCGCCAGTGCGGCTGGTCGGCAAGACGCACCAGCCGCTCCGGCGGCTTCTCGGCCAGCGCGACGACATCGCTCAGAGACACGTCGAGTGCCGCACACAGCTTTCCGAGCAGCGCAGCCGTCGCACTGCTCTGCGCCCGCTCCACCCGCCCGATCATCGCCCGGCTGACGCCGGAGCGGCCTGCGAGTTCGTTCAGCGTCATGCCCGCTTGCGTCCGCAGCGTCTTCAGGCGGCGACCGATCGCGCGATCGAGTTTTTGCTGGTCCATTTCTTGTAAGTCGTGGCCGTTGTCCGAACGTGCCGCAGCGACGAGGGCCGCAAGCCGCCGGGCGAGAGGAGCTTAGCGCGCGCAGCGAAGAACGCCGGCATCGCGTGGCTAATATATTGGAATCTCGCGCGCTGCGCGACGTGCGCTTGCACCTGTCAGGTCGATCGGAAGGAAATCTCGGAGGAGCTTGGAGCGGGCGAAGGGAATCGAACCCTCGTATGCAGCTTGGGAAGCTGCCGTTCTACCATTGAACTACGCCCGCGGATGCGCAGCTTGCGCCCCTCTGATTAGCCGAGACGGCGCCGCCAGCCAAGCGCTTTGGCGCTACTGGCCCGACGCTTCTTAACGTCCTGGCAAGATTCCTGGTGCGCCGGATTGTGGCGGTGTTATGATCATGTGTCTGGGGAGAGACGTGCACTGAGTGGGGCGTGTGCATGGTGGGGCGTGGCTACGCGATATTCGACACGGCCATAGGGCGCTGCGGCATCATCTGGAGCAGCACCGGAATCGTCGCCGTGCAATTGCCGGAGGCGCGGGAGATCGACACCCGCCGCCGGATTTTCCAGGTCCATCCCGAGGCGCGCGAGCAGCGGCCTTCCGAGAACGTCGAGCTCGCGATCGAGGGGATCGCAGGCCTGCTGCAAGGCGGCGATCCCGATTTCTCCGAGGTCAGCCTGGATGCCGGCGGCGTGCCCGGCTTCAACCGCCGGGTCTACGAGCACACCTGCACCATCCCGCGCGGGGAGACCCGCACCTATCACGAGATCGCCAGGGCGCTGGGCGCCTCCGGCGCCGCGCATTCGGTGGCGCAGGCGATCTCCAAGAATCCCTACATGCTGATCGTGCCCTGCCACCGGGTGCTGGAGGCCGGCAATTACGCCGACCGGCTCTCGCCTTACGGCGGGGTGATCTCCAAGCGGCGGCTGCTCTCGCTGGAGGGCGCCCATCCGATCGCCAGCAAGACGCTGTTCGACGTGCTGCTGCCCGTTGCCCCGCCGAGGCCCAGCTAAGGCGCGATCGCAATCGCACCTCAGCTTTGTTTTTTGGGCATGATCTTGTCGGACAACCGCTACACACTTGTCCGGATCATGCCTAGATAGGTGGCATGGACGCAACCACGCTGCTGACCATGCGCTCGATGACGGTCTCCGAGTTTCGCTGCGATGCGGGGCCGGACGACAGCCCGTTTGCCGAGTGCCGCACCGGCCACTCCATCGCCTATGTCCGAGCCGGCAGCTTTGGCTGCCATTGCCGCGCCGGGTTCTTCGAGCTGGTGGCGGGCTCGATGCTGGTCGGCGCGCCCGGCGAGGAATACACCTGCACGCATGAGCATGTCAGCGGCGACGTCTGCCTGTCGTTCTTCCTCGGTGAGGATCTGGTCGACGCCCTCGGCGGACGGCGCGAGGTCTGGCAGGTCGGTGCGACGCCGCCGCTGCCCGAGCTGATGGTGCTGGGCGAGCTCGCCCAGACGGCGGCAGATGGCAACAGCGACCTGGGCCTCGACGAGGTCGGGCAGATCCTTGCCGGCCGGTTCGTCGATGTCGTCTCGGGCAGGCCGCGCAAGCCGACCACGCCGACCGCGCGCGACCGCCGCCGCGCCGTGGAAGCTGCGCTGTGGATCGACTCCAACTCGCATGCCGAGGTCGATCTCGAACAGGCGGCGCGGCAGGCGGGCCTCAGCCCGTTTCATTTCCTGCGGCTGTTCTCGAGCGTGCTCGGCGTCACGCCGCATCAATATCTGGTGCGCTCGCGGCTGCGGCATGCGGCGCGTCTGCTCGCCGACGACGATATCGCGGTCACCGACATCGCCTATGACGTCGGCTTCGGCGACCTCTCCAACTTCGTCCGCACCTTCCACCGCGCCGCCGGCGTATCGCCGACCAAGTTCCGGCAGGCCTCGAAGGGGAAGCGCAAGATTCTCCAAGAGCAGCTCGCCCTCAACTGACTAGGTTCGTCTCCGGCGCGCGCCGATTGCGGCGCGCTTTGGAAATGGAGACGACCATGTACGACCACATCGGACTGCGCGTTGCCGACCTCGACGCCGCCACGCGCTTCTACACCGCGGTGCTGGCCCCGCTCGGTCATGTCCTGTGCTCGAGCGGCGACGGCTATGCCGGCTTCGGACCGAAGGGCGAGCCGGCGCTCTGGCTGCATCTGAACAAGGGCCGCAAGGCGGATGGCACGCATATCGCCTTCCGCGCCAAGGACCACGATGCGGTCAAATCGTTCCACAGCGCAGGCCTGAAGAGCGGCGGCCGCGACAATGGCGGCGCCGGCCCGCGCAAGGATTACAGCCCGACTTACTATGCGGCTTTCCTGATCGATCCTGACGGTAACAACGTCGAGGCGGTTTGTGTGTGAGCTTTGGCCACTAGCTCTCGTCATTGCGAGGAACTCTTGTGACGAAGCAATCCTGACTGTCTCTGCGGCAACATCTCTGGATTGCTTCGCGGAACTCGCAATGACGGCGTTTGTAGCGACTACCCAACATGATCAAGGACACCTTTCATGACCTCCGTCTATAACGACGTTCCCCTGAACGCCTCCGCTGACAAAGTCTGGGACGCCGTCCGCGATTTCGGCGCGTTGCATCAGCGGCTGGCGCCGGGCTTCGTCACGGCCTGCACGCTCGACGGCGATGCCCGCATAGTCACTTTCGCCAATGGATCGGTGGCGCGCGAGGTGCTGGTCGACTGTGACGATGCTCGGCAACGGCTTGTCTATGCGATCGACAACGAACGGCTGAAGCACTACAGCGCCTCGGTGCAGGTGATCGCCGAGGGCGACAAGGCCTGCCGTCTGCTCTGGATCATCGACATGCTACCCAATGAGCTTGCGCCCTATGTTCAGGGGCAAACCAGGGACGCCGTCGCTGCGATCCACCGGGCGTTTCCGCCTGCGTGATCTTTCTCACAGAGCTTCCCTCTCCTCGGCCGTAACCATGGCGGCGTGCGTCCGGTTGGCTCCGCTCTCCCGGCGGCGCCGCGCACGCGAGGAGCAGGCCATGAGAGGTGCGGACAAGGTGATCTGCCAGGCGGCCGCCGTGCTGCTGATGTTCTCGATTTCGAGCGCGCCGGCAAAGGCGCAGTTCCTCGGCGGCGGCGGTGCCGGCGGCGAGGACATGATGACCCAGATGGCCCCGATGCTGGAGATGATGAAGGCGAAGATGGGCAAGCGCCGCTTTGCCATTATGATGCAGACCATGGGCCCGATGATGAGCCGCATGATGGAGAATGACGGCGGCGGAATCGGCGGCATGACAGGTGGCGGCTTTGGCGGCGGCTTTGGCGCACCCAATTATGGCGGCTACACCGCGATGGGCGGAGGCGGCTATATGCCGACCGGGCTCGGCGGCATGGGCGGCGGCGATATCATGGGCATGCTCGGCGGCGCCGGCGGCGGCGACATGATGGCGATGATCCCGCAATTGATGCGGCTGGCCAATGTCGGCGGCGGTGGCGGCCATCGCCGCCACAAGCATCGCTGAGGCGCGCCGGCGGACTGGACGCAAGCGACGCCGATATCAAATCCGATCGTCGATGAGGACGCCGGAAATCGACGAGTCGCTTGCGTTCGTCTGGTCGCCTGAACGCACCGCGCTGTAGGTCGAATCCGCGAGCGAGTTCTTCAGGGACTGGAGAAATTGCTCGAGCAGGTCCGTCGCCGAATCGCCGCTCGTCGAACTGTCCGTGGCGTTGGGCGAAGACGAGCCGCCCGCTCTCGTCGTGTCACTCGATTCCGTGCCGCTGGACGAGGTCGAATCCGCGAGCAGGCTTTTGAGCGAATCGAGGAATTGCTGAAGCAGGTCCAACGCCGAATTGCCGCTGGATGAATTATCCGTGCCGCTGGCGCGAGCGGGACCATCGGGCGGCGGGCCACCTGCTCCACCGGGCCCACCTGTCCCGCCCGGCCCATGGGAGAGCGCCGCCTTGAAGATACCTTGCAGCTCGGTGGCCTGCTGGTCGGTCAGCTTGCCGGCCGAAACTTCCTGCTGGATGAGGCCGTCGATCTTCGACTTGAAAGCCTCAGGCGACGATGTGCCGCCGCTGGATTGATCGCTCGCACTGCTCGATTGCAGGGCGGAATCGATGTCGCCGAGCGCGGGCGACAGCGCCGGCTGATCGGCCGAATTGATTGTGCCGGAGCCGGCTTCCGCCTGCAGCTCATCTTGCAGCCGCTGCAATGGTGATGTGTGGTGGTGGTGAGAGGAGAGCGCCGAAATCGAGGTCATGATGGCTTTCCGTGCTTCTGGTGAACGCGCGGTGACGGTGTCCTCAGGAGCTGGCGCGGAGCCTTTGACGAAGAGCCATTCCGGTTACCCGGTATTGCCAAGCCATGATTGGAAATATTCGGAAACAAAAATCCGGCAAGCGCGCCCGAGGCACGTGCGCCCTAGTCAGCCGCGGCCGAAAGCGCAGGCCTGATCGCAGGCTTCGTCTCGCGCGGTCCCCAGCGCGTCAGCACCACGCTGGAGCACGAGAGCAGGCCGAGCACGACCATCGAACTCGCCGCCAGCCAGAAGAAGCTTTGCGCGGTGGCATCATGCGTCGACAGCCACCAGCCGACCGCCGCGATGTAGATCAGCCGCACGGTCTGCGCCAGCACGGGACCGATGACCTTGGCCGCGCCTTGCGACGAGAAATACATGGTCGAGGCCAGCCCGATGAAGGCGTAGAACGGCGCCACCGTCGACAGATATTGATGGCTGGTGGCGCGCACGGTGGCGCTGTCGGTGAAGATGTTGACCCAGAGATCGGGGAACAGCGCGACCAGGCACGCCGGCGCACCGACGGCGACGAAGGCGCTCGCGCCCGCGATCCAGGCGATGCGGCGGGCGCGTGCGGTGCGGCCGGCGCCGATCGCCATGCCGACCATCGGCACCGAGGCGATGCCGAACGAGAACGCGATCGAGGTCAGCAAAAATTCCAGCCGCGCGCCGATGCCGTAGCCGGCGAGGATCGCGGTGCCGAACTTCGCCAGCATGTGAGTGAAGATCGAGATCGTCAGCACCGATTGCAGCGGCGAGAAGCAGGCGATGGCGCCGACCTTCAGGATGTCGAAGAACATCGCCCATTGGATGCGCAGGCCGCGCAGTTTCGGGACGACGCGGGCGCGGCCGGAGAACAGGTACCAGCCCATGATGGCGATGTTCATGCAATAGGCGATCAGCGCGCCGGCCGCGACGCCGCGCATGCCGAATTGCGGCACCGGTCCGAGTCCCAGACCCAGCGTGCCGCCGAGCACGATCTGCCAGGCAGCCGAATTGAGAATCAGGAACGACGGCAGCTTCATGTTGCCGGTGCCGCGCAGCACGCCGGCCATGGTGTTGAGCAGCCAGGGCAGCACGGCGCCACCGAAAAACACCTGGGTATAGGCGATCGCATGCGTCAGCACATCGCCGCGGCCGCCGAGCATCTCGAGCACTTTGGGCCCGTAGATCAGCATGCCCAGCATGAAGACGAGGCCGAAGGTGACGCCGATCAGGAGCGCATGCGCGGCGAGCGTGCCGGCACGCTCGCGATCGCCGGCACCGAGCGCTCGCGCGATCGCGGAAGCCACCGCGCCGCCCATGGCGCCGCCGGACATCGTCATGGTCAGGATCACGGTTGGAAACACCAGCGCCATCGCGGCCAGTGCCTCGACGCCGAGCCGGCCGATATAGGAGGTCTCCGCGATCACGGTACAGGTGCCGGCCGACAATGCGACGACGTTCGGCCAGGCAAGCCCAAGCAGCGTGCGCAGGATCGGCCCGTCCGTCAGCGCGCTCTTCACCGGCGGCGGAGGCGGCGGCAGCGGGCGCTCCTGTTCATCGACCGGGATTTCGGCGATGTCTGACATATCGTCTCCCGGGCGGAAGCGCCATTTGCGGCGCAGCAATCACTTGGTGTGCCAATGATTTGTGCGCGCAGGGCGCGCGGCAAGAGGCTTGTTACCACGGCAATTGCCGATTCCTCCTGCGCCTTGTGCAGGCGTGCCCTGCGGCAGCGCATTTCAAATGGTGGAATTAGCTGATCGTCCAGGCCAGCGGCGGTCGTCCGCCTGCCGTCGGGCGCAGATGCACGCCGATGTGCCGGCCGCATCCCGCGGCGAGCCCTTCGAACAGCCCCTCCAGCACCTTCGCGCAGGCGCGGTGATAGTCGGTGACGTCGTCCATCAGCTTCCAGCTCTGCTGACGGATCTCGAAGCCGCCCTCCGATTGCTTGGTGTCAGCCACGTCGTCCTGCGCGGCGAACAGCGCGTTGAGGAAGGACGCGAACTCGGCTGCGCCACCGCGGCTCATGGCCAACGCTGCGGCGACCTCGTCGAAATATTGCATGCCGATCAGTTTGCCGGTGAGGTGCAGGAGATAGCCGGCATCTTCCGGTCCGAACAATTGCACCATCACGGGCGCGGCGGTGCGGACATATTCCATGGCGTAGTTGCGATAGGCCTTTTCCAGTCGCGGTTTTGGCCAGCTTGCGACCGGCAAGGCCGGCGCCGTGGCCGCGTCGAACAGCGGCGCTTCGAGATGCCGGGCGAACACAAGGCGTTGGTCGAGCTCGAGCGGATGGTCGTAGAGATGATAGTAGCCTTCGAGCCCGTCCTGGCCGTCGACGCTCTGCTTGGTGCAGACGAAGCCGAGCCTGGTATCGCCGAGCGCCACGCCGTTGTTGGCGTGCCAGCCGCGCAGCATCGCGCGGCTGACCTCACCAGGCACTCCGCAGATCGCGGTGCCTTTCCAGATCCAGCGCGGCGGCGGATAGCGGATCCAGGCTTTGCGGTCGCTCTCATGCATGTATTCGACATGCACGCCGCCGATCCAGTTGGAGAGGTAGTGATATTGCGCGGCGGCGACCGCCGGCGGCAGATGGCTCAGCCCGAGCTTTTCCAGCCCCGGCAGGAAGCGCTCCTGCTGCTGGCGGCGGAACACGCGAAACACGAACTCCGCGGCATCCGCCGTGCCGCGCCGCGTGACCACGGTGAGGATCAGCCCGGTGAAATAGGCATGGTAGAGATCGGCGACCGCACGCCAGCGTTTCCACTGGGCTTGCTGCGCTGTGTCTGATGCAGCGGTCATGTGCGCTCCCGGATTGTTGTTATCGTTGGTGCCGCAACACCCTACCCTGTCGTCCCGGGCAAGCGAAGCGCGACCCGGGCCCGATAGCCACAGGGCGTCATTTTCGCACGAGAGATCAACCCTGAGTCCTCGCCAAACTGCTCCCTGTGGTTAAGGGTCCCGGCCCCCGTGCGCAATTGCGCACCAGGCCGGGACGACAGCGGAAAGCTGGGTTGGCGCTACACCCGAAAATGCTTGCTCAGCTTGAGGCCCTGCGCCTGGTAGTTCGAGCCGATGCGCTGGCCGTACATGGCGTCGGGGCGGGCCAGCATCTTCTCGTAGACGAGGCGGCCGACGATCTGGCCGTGCTCGAGAATGAACGGCACTTCGCGCGAGCGCACTTCGAGAACGGCGCGCGAGCCCTGCCCGCCGGCGCCGGCATAGCCGAAGCCGGGGTCGAAGAATCCGGCATAGTGCACGCGGAATTCGCCAACCAGCGGATCGAACGGCACCATCTCCGCGGCGAAATCGGGCGGCACCTGCACTGCCTCTTTAGACGCGAGAATGTAGAATTCGCCGGGATCGAGGATCAGGCTGCCGTCGGGACGCGCCGACATCGGCTCCCAGAAATCCTCCACCGCGTAGCCCGCGCGGCGGTCGACATCGACCACGCCGGTGTGGCGCTTGGCGCGGTAGCCGACGAAGCCGCTTCCCTTCTCGCCGGCGAGATCGACGGAGACGGCGACGCCGCCTGAGAGATCGGCATCGTCGATGTCGACGAGACGCTCGGCGGCATGCAGCGCATCGAGCTCGTCGGCATTGAGGATGGCGTCACCGGTGCGGAAGCGTACCTGCGACAGCCGCGAGCCCTCGCGCACCAGCACCGGGAACGTCTTCGGGCTGATCTCGGCATAGAGCGGGCCGTGATAGCCGGCGCCGATCATGTCGAAGCGGCGGGTGCCGTCGGCGATGACGCGGGTGAAGACATCGAGCCGCCCGGTCGAGCTTTTCGGGTTCGCCGCCGCAACGATCTCCGGTGGCAGCGCGAGGCTCTCGAGCAGCGGCACGATGTAGACGCAGTTGGTCTCCAGCACCGCGCCGTCGGCGAGGCTGAATTCGTGCAGCTTCAACTCGTCGATGCGCTCGGCGACGGTGGCGCCGGGACCGGGCAGGAAGCTCGCGCGCACCCGATAGGCGATGTCGCCAAGCCGCAGGTCGAGGCTCGCCGGCTGGATCTGGCTTTCGACGAAGTCGTAGGCGGGCAGGATGAGCCCTGCCTCCGCCATCGCCGCGATCATGCGGTCGGGCAGGATACCATTGGCGTCGGCGGCGATCGTGAAACTCAACCGGGGGCCCCTCATCCGGGTCAAACACATCCCGACATGCGGGAAATACAAGCGTTTTACGGCTATCCGATGGACGTCTTGACGGAAAGAGCATTGCGGAATATGAGCATGACTTATCCCGTGGTGATTTGAGCCGGCCGGCTTGCAGCCACGTTAAATAAGTCGCTAAACAGGCCGGGGACCTCTGTGATCCCGGCCCGTGGTTTTATCCAGGCCGGTTTTTTTGTGACCATTTCGGTGGTCACGCAGGAGGTCCTATGTCGAAGTCACCGGCGCCCACCGCGCAATATCGTCCCGAAACCCGTCTGGTCCATTCCGGCACCCTGCGCTCGCAATTCGGCGAGACGTCGGAGGCCCTGTTCCTGACCCAGGGCTACGTCTACAACAGCGCCGAGGAGTGCGAGGCGCGGTTCAAGGGCGAAGACCCCGGCTTCATCTATTCGCGCTATTCCAATCCGACCATCGCGATGTTCGAGCGCCGCATGATCGAGCTCGAAGGCGCCGAGGCGGCACGGTCGGCCGCGACCGGCATGGCGGCGGTGACGACCGCGATCCTGGCGCCGCTGAAAGCCGGCGATCACGTCGTGGCCTCGCGCGCACTGTTCGGCTCCTGCCTCTACGTCATTCAGGACCTGTTGCCGCGCTACGGCATCGAGACCACGCTGGTCGATGGTCTCGATCTCGACCAATGGCAGCGCGCGCTGAAGCCGAACACCAAGACATTCTTCCTCGAGAGTCCGACCAATCCGACGCTCGACGTGCTCGACATTCCAGGGATCGCCGAGATCGCGCACAAGGGCGGCGCGCGGCTCGTCGTCGACAACGTGTTCGCAACCCCGATCTGGCAGAGCCCGCTCGCGCTCGGTGCCGACGTCGTGGTCTATTCCGCGACCAAGCACATCGACGGCCAGGGCCGGTGTCTGGGCGGCATCATCCTGTCGTCGGAAGCGTTCATCGCCGAGCACATCCACAATTTCATGCGCCAGACCGGCCCTTCGATCTCGCCATTCAATGCCTGGGTCCTGCTCAAGGGCCTGGAGACGCTGGCCGTGCGCGTGCGCGCGCAAACCGACACGGCAGCGCGCGTGGCCGAGGCGCTGGCGGACCACCCGAAGATTTCGCGGCTGGTCTTTCCCGGCCGCGCCGATCATCCGCAGGCGGCGCTGGTGAAGAAGCAGATGCGCGGCGGCTCGACGCTGGTCGGCTTCGAGGTCAAGGGCGGCAAGGCGGCGGCGTT
Organism: Bradyrhizobium sp. Bra64; assembly: GCF_024519875.1. Classification (NCBI taxonomy): domain Bacteria; kingdom Pseudomonadati; phylum Pseudomonadota; class Alphaproteobacteria; order Hyphomicrobiales; family Nitrobacteraceae; genus Bradyrhizobium; species Bradyrhizobium sp. Bra64. The sequence goes on from NZ_JALJRD010000026.1 coordinate 46,220, forward strand.
CCGCGTACTCAACGAGCTGAAGCTTGCCAAGATCTCGAACAATCTCGGCGACGCCAAGAGCCTCGTCACGCACCCGGCGACGACGACGCATCAGCGCTTGAAGCCGGAGGATCGCGCCGCGCTCGGCATCAGCGAGGGGTTCATCCGCTTCTCGGCGGGGCTGGAGCACGCGGATGACCTGATCGAGGATCTGACGGCAGCGCTGGAGAAGGCGTGAGGCGATCGAGCTCTCGTAGTGTGGGCAAAGCGCAGCGTGCCCACACTTCACGATCACATTGCCGATAGATGGTGAGCACGGCGCTTTGCGCCTTTGCCCACCCTGCGCGGCTACGCAGCGGCCTTACATCGGCCGATAGGTCCGCACGTCCGCGGGCACGTTCACCCCGAGCTTGATCTGGCCGACGGAGCGGATGATGTCGTCGCCGAGAAGCTGCGCGAAGCAGGCATAGCCCCAATCGTTCATGTGCAGGCCGTCGGCGATGACGAAGCTCTCGACCGGAATCGATTGCTTCTCGTGCCATTCGCGCATCACCTCGAAGCGCGGGAAGATGCCGACGTGACGGAGCTCGGCGACCTTGCCGAGCAGCTTCACCATCTTGCCGGCGCTCTCCGCGCGCTGGTTGATGGCCGGCGAATATTGCGGATCGACCAGCACGACGTCGGCGTCGCCGGCGGCCTGGATGCGGGAGATGCCGTCCTCGACGAGCCTGGCGGTCTCGCCGGGATCGAGATTGCGCAGCACGGCGTTGGTGCCGACCTGCCAGATCACCAGATCCGGATGCACGTCGATCACCTCCTTCTGGAGGCGTTTCATCATCTCGGGCGCGTCCTCGCCGCCGACACCTGCATTGATGACGGTGATGTCGGCGGTCGGATATTGCCGACGCAGCTGCGCGGCGAGACGGTTCGGATAGTTGAAATCGGGCGAGCTCGCGCCATAGCCGGCGGTCGACGACGAGCCGAACGCGACGATCACGACGGGCTGGCCGGCGACGAGCTTGCCCGCGACATGCGGCAGCGAGCCCATCGTCTTCGAGACGCCCTTCGGCGACAGGCAGGGGACACGGCTGAAGATGTCGCCGGCGGATTTCGCGACCTGTTTCACCTTGTCGATGGCGCGCGCCGTGATGCCGCGCTGCTCGGGTGACGTCGCGGCGACGGTGGTCTGGGAGGGCGAAGCGGGAGCGGGACTAGCCGACTGCTGCGGAGCTGGCGGCGACTGCGTGGCCTGTGCCTGCGCGCGCGACTCCGAGGCCGGCGTCAGCAGCAGCACTGCTGCTGCGAGCACAGCCAGCCATGCCGTCAGGCAAAAAGGGCGGAGAGAACTCATTAACGCTAGACCTCAATTTTGCTGCTGGGCCGGCTCCAGATGGGCTGCGTCGATCACGAACTGTGCCAACGCCCGGCCAAGGCAATCATGGACCTGCTTCGCCAGCTCGGGCCCGCGGGACGGGCTGAACAGGTCGAACTGCCCCTGATCATTCCACTGCCGCATGATCGCGAAACGATCAAACAGCGGGATATCATGCTCCTGTGCAACCACCCGCATATTGTCGAGGTATGGCGGCACCGAGATCATGGTTTCGGTACGCGGGCTGTATTGCAAATTCATCAAGACGACGTCAGCCCCTGCCTTTTGCAACGCAGCAACCCCTTCGGTTACCGCGCCACGAAAATCGTCGGGATCGATGGCTCGGATAGCATCCACCGTCCCGGTCTGCCAGATGACCAAAGTAGGCGTTTTTGCTTCCATCAGCTTAACGAAGGATCCGGTCGCCTCCTCGGCCGTCTTCTTGCTCTGTATTTCTACGGAGACGTGCACGACCTCCGCCGGCGGCAGCTTGTCTTTCAAAACCGCCTGCATCCGCGCCGGATAAGAGCTGTCCTCCGAAGCCGGAATCCTGGTCGAACCGCTGCCGATGACCAGGATCTCGAGCGGTTTGCCGGCCTTGATGGCATCGGCGACCTTGGGAAGCTGGCTTTCGCTGGTGAGCAGATAGGCAGGCAATTCGCAGGCCGCGGGCACGGCGGAGGCGGCAGGCGCAGCATCGCCCGCGCGCGCCGGCGGCGCGGCGAGGTTACCGCATAGCAGGATAAGGCTCAGGAGAACCTTCGCCTTCATCAGCCCCCTCCCGCCATATCGGCGTTGCCGACGGCGATTTTGGTTTTCGCACCGCTCTTGTCAGCTACGCGCTTGTACCACGAAATCACCCAAGCGACGCCCCACATGATCAGGATTCCGGAGAGACTAATCACCGCATGCATGACTGCGCCGCCGGAGACCTCGGCCAGGATGAAATGGCCGGCGAAAGCGAGGAAGACGCCGAGGCAGAATATCTCCAGGGAATGCTGGCCGCACAGGATCAGCGGCCGCAGCCAGGGCGACTTCAGGCCCGGCCACTCCCGCGGCAGGAAGCGCACGGTGAGCGCGGCCAGCGCCAGGAAATGCGTGAAACGCAGCACGTCGAGATCGGTCTTGTCGATCGGATACATCCACTGCTCGAGCCGCTTCGGCATGAAGTGGGAAAGCTGCGGCACGTACCAGGTCAGCGTCACGTAGAATGCCGCGACCAGATAGGCGATCGAGATCCACATCGTCACCCGCGAAGCCAGAATGCGCGACATCCGCCGCGCACCTCCGAGCGCACACCATGCACCGAAGACGAAAAGCAATTGCCAGGCCAGCGGATTGAAGGCCCAGAAGCCGTTCGGATAGGCCGAGAAGTAGAGGTCGTATTCCCAGGTCACTGCGTAGAGCACGACGGAGAGGCCGAGCGTGACGTCAGGCTTCCATTTCATCGACCACAGGATCAGCGGCAGCGCCAGCATCAGCACGATGTAGAGCGGCAGCACGTCCATGTTGACGGGACGGAAGCGCAGCAGTAGCGCCTGCACGATGGTGACGTCGGGCTGCTTGAGGAAATCCATGATGCCCATCTCTTCGGTGTAGAGCGGGTTCTCGAAGCTGGTCGCGACATAGGAGATTTCGGCGAGGAAGATCGTGAACAGGAAGACGTGGGCGACGTAGATCTGCCAGACGCGACGCAGGATGCGCGCGGTGGCGATGACGACGCCGGATTCCAGCATGGCCCGGCCGTAGACGAAGGCGGCGGTATAGCCGGAGATGAAGATGAAGATTTCGGTGGCGTCGCTGAAGCCGTAATTGCGGATCGTGAACCAGGTCAGCAGACTCGTCGGCAGATGGTCGATGAAGATCAGCCACAGCGCGAGGCCGCGGAACAGGTCGAGCCGAAGCTCGCGCTCGCCAATGGCGGGCAGCGAAATCGCCGGCGCCGCGGTGCGCGGCCTGGGGCCTGCGGACTTGGCACCCGTGGTTCCCGCGATCGTCGATCCCGTCACTTGGTCGGCAATGGTCATAGGGGCCTAAAAACCCTTCCGCAGATCGCGGCGTGTCAAGGAGTGTACCGGTCCGTTCGTCATCTCGCAAAGCGATCGGATCACATGTGAGTACACCCCGGGGGGCGTACTTCCCTGCGAATTCTGGCGGGACGATGTCGCCCAGGCCGCCTCCGGCGTTTGGTTCCCGGGCGGATTTCGGTATGATAGCAACCATGTACCGCGCCGTGACCCGCCAGATCGAAGTGACCGTCGAGCCGAACTTTGTTCCGGAGCAGTCGTCGGCCGACCGCTCCCGCTACTTCTGGTCCTACACCATCGTCATCACCAATTCCGGCGACGAGACCGTGCAGCTCAAGACGCGGCACTGGATCATCACCGACGCCACCGGCCGGCAGCAGGAGGTGAAGGGCGAGGGCGTCGTGGGCGAGCAGCCGACCCTGGCCCCCGGCGAACGGTTCGAGTACACCTCCGGCGTGCCGCTCACGACCGCCTCCGGCTTCATGACCGGCCGCTACCAGATGGTCAGCGAAAGCGGCGAGCGCTTCGAGATCGACGTACCGACGTTCTCGCTGGACAGTCCGGACAACAAGCGGGTGCTAAACTAGCGGGATGCCGTTGGGTGGACAAAGGCGCGAAGCGCCGTGTCCACCATTTCGATCACGGCATAAGGTGGCGGGCACGCTTCACTTTGCCCACCGATGTCCGAGTCTATGGCGCGCAGCTTCCCCAACCTCGTCATTGCGAGCGCTTCCAACTGGCAACTCAGCTTGCAGACACGCCTTTGCGGTCTCGCGGCGTGTTCGCCCGAGCTTTGCTCCATCTCTCCACCCTCTTGAGCCAAGAGGGCGCAGGGAAGGCCGGGTGCCGGCTGGCACCCGCGGTCCGCTGCGCGAAGATGTAGCGCAAAAGAACCGCACAGCAGCATACAGGTGTAGCCAATCACTCGGCCTTCCCTGCGCGATGG
>NZ_JALJRD010000027.1:0-20748 GCF_024519875.1 Bradyrhizobium sp. Bra64
AAAGCGGGCGTCTCGAACCATGCAGGCCGAGCTCTTTCGGAAACCTCCCGCTGTCCTATGCGATCGACCCTTTCTCTCCAGGGGAGGGTGGAAAGAAAACTAGCCGCCGGCTTCGCCGAAATGGACGTCTTCGAGCAACGAGGAGGAGACCGACGGGACCTGGTCGCCTTCGCTCGCGCGCGAGATGGCGACGCGGGTCTTGTTGAAGACGCTCTCGGCGCTGCCCTGCGCATTGAGGTTGTTGAGGAACTCGCTGACCAGCACGCTGTGCTCGCCCTTGCCGTCGTCGACGACCTTGCCGGGCGAAGCCGAGGAGAGGATCAGCGCATTGTCCGGCGTGCTGATCGGCGCGAGGCCGTGGCTGTAGGAGCGGAAGCGGCGCTCGTAAGGGTTACGGCGAGAGGCGTCGACCACGACGAGCTTGGCCTTGGCGCCCTGCTCCTTCATCATGTCGAGCACGCCCTCGATGGAGACGCCCTGGCGGCGGACGTCGTTTTCCTTCCAGATCACGGCATCGACCGGCAGCATGAAGCTTTCGCGGCCGGCCTGCACGCCGTAGCCGCCGAAGAACAGCATGACGACGGTGTCGCGCTTGATCCGGGACTTCAGGCGGTTGACGGCACGGACCATGTCGTCCTTGGTCGCGTCTTCCACCATGTCGACGTCAAAGCCGTTCTTGCGCAGCGACGAGGACAGCGCGCGGGCGTCGTTGATCGACTGGGTCAGCGGCGCGTTGGCGTCGGGATAATGTCCATTGCCGATGACGAGCGCGAGGCGGGAGGTCTGGCCGATCGAGCCCGTGACCTGGTCGGTCGAGACGGCCTTGGCCGCATCGAGCGCGCGCATGTTGAGAGCAGCATGGGCGCCGATCACGAGCGAGACCGTGCCGATGAGGGCTGCGGCCACCGCAATCGTGCGTCGGGAAATGTCGAGCTGCCTAACATTCATCTCGCTTCATTCCTGTCAGTGCCAAAGACCAGCCAAGCGCGCGCATACAGGTTGAGTAGCGCGCTAGCGTCTTTAGGTTTGAGGGATTGGCCGGGGTGTGCCCCCGAATTGCGCGCAATTTGCGGCGCCGCACCAAACAAACCTTTAACGGGATATAGTGTGCCCCGCAATAGATTGCCCAAAATTAGAACTAAGTCGCTGACTACATTGGCTAATTTATCCGCCTAAAAGTCTCCGTTTTCTGCGTCCCCGTAACCTTCCGGAGCCCGATCATGCAGCGTTCGTGCCGGGTTTTTCCGTGACTGCGATCACATTTGTATTTCCTGCGAATCCGGGTAGCTTTTTCAACGACTTGCAGGGGGTGGCGCGCGGCTGGGAGCGTGCCGGCCGGCCCCCGGCCAATGCCCCGCGACCAGGTATTTCATGAGCTTTCATTACTTTGCCGGCGCCGCCTGCCGGGCGCTGACGGCGCGGAAGGACGGCCCCTCGCTTTACGACGTCTGCGATCCCGTCCTGTCGGGCCCCGCCAGCGGCGATCTGCATCTGGCCAAATTCTACAAAACAGCGCTGGGCAATCCCGCATTGCGGCTGCTGCTCCGCCGGGCCGGCCTGCCCGAGCTGCGCGACGAAGGGAAACTGGCCCGGCTGCGCGAGGCGCTGGTGCGCGCCCGCGACGAGGCCGAGCCCGATTGGACCGCGATCGGCCAGCCCGTCGCCGATCTCGTCGACGGCATCGCGCTCGACCATCCCAAGCCGCCGCCGGCAATGTTCGTCGGCACGGCGCCGCAACCATCGCAGATCGACGGCGTGATCCGCGATTGCGCGCAGCATCTGCTCGGCTCGTACCGCAGGAACGGCTTCCTGCCGACCTATGCCGCCTTCAACCTGATCGGCGATCCCGATTTCCGCGGGCGCGAGCTGACCATGGCGCTCACGGGCCTCAACGCGCGCGGCTACAAGAACTCCTCGCTGCTGTTCAACCTCGCCCGCGTCTTCATCGCGCGCTCCCCGGCGCGCGCGGTCGTCAATCCGCCCTGGACCGGTATTGCCGAACCGATGTGGGAGCCGGTGCAGATCCGTCACCGCTCGGCCTATTACGACGCGTTCTTCATCGAGGCGCTGCTGAGCTTCGTCGAGACCGGGCTCGCCTCGTCCGCCGACAAGATGGCGGCCGAACGCGCGATCGCCGACATGGTGGACTTCTGCGTCAACATCAGCCGCGAAGAGGTCGAGGGCAGCGGCGGCGCGCGGTTCAACGTCATCACCGCGCTCGCGCCTGCGCCGCATCCGCGTTTTTCGCGCTACTTCGCCCAGATCAAGCAGGATCTCGGTTTCGGCGTCTACGTGCCGGATTGCGACACCACGGCGTGCTCGATCTCGGCAGCGACGCAGGCCGGGTGCACCGATCCGATCATCGACCAGCCGCTGCTGGATTTCTACGCCGGCTATCAGGTGCGCGCCGGCGTCAACGAGCCGCGCGTGACCGTGCCGATCAACGACAATATCGACTACGAGGGCGGCGTTGCGACCTGGATCGACAATCTCAACGGCGAGCGCCCCTATGGCAACGATCTCGATCCGACGCTCAATCTCGACATTCTCGAGGTCAGCTTTCGCAACCTGGCGCGCTGGAAGGTTCTGGAGACGCCGGCGCGGCTTGCGATCGTGCATCGCATCATCGGCTTCCAGAAGCGGCTGGCCGCCAGCGGCGCCTTCGCCAATCCGCGCTCGCACATCTATTATCTGCCGGAGCTCTACAGCGCCTATTTCGGCCGCTGCTACGCCGCCTTCCTGGCGCTGCCGCTGGCAGCGCAGGCCGTGATCGATCCCGACGGCGATTTCGATTTCATCCGCCACCGCGTGCTCTCCTACGTCAAGGGCGAGCTGATGGCCGGCGAAATGAACGTGTTCGATGCGGCCCTGGCCCTGATCGCACTCGGTCATCTCGGTGCCGACCCGCGTGCCTTTGCGCCGGCGCTCAACGTGATCGTCGCGAGCCTTGGCGAAGGCGGCCGCCGTGGTCCGTTCCGCGCCTATGAATGGAACAAGATGAAGACGCCGACACGGATCCTGGTCGGCGGGCCCGAAGTGACGTCGGCGTTCGTTCTGATGGGACTGGCGGTGGCGCGAAAGGCGATGATGGGGCAGGGGTGAGATGGTCTCGTGCCCCGGACGCAGCGCAACGCTTCTTCATCGGTGGCCATCACGCAATGACGGGAAGTTGAAAGCCCATCTGTTGGGCAGGCGCTGGCCGGGCGGACAAAAGCCGACCACAATTGCGCGGCTTATCGAGATTGTCCTGAACACGCGGACCGGCATGTTGCGAAAATCCCTGATTGCGCTGTCATTGCTCGCCTTGTCCTTGCCCGGCTTGCCGTCGCCGGCCGAGGCCGCCGACATCACAGGCACGGCCAAGGTCCGCGAGGGCGATTCCGTCGTCATCGGGAATACGCGGATCAGGCTCGGCGGCATCGACGCGCCCGCGGTCGACCAGCTGTGCCTCAACACCAAGCGCGAGCGCTGGACCTGCGGCATCGCAGCCCGCGACGAGCTCGCCAAATACGCCGAGGGCAAGAACTGGGTCTGCCATGCGAGGGCGATCGATCGGCGCGGCCGCACCGTGGCGCGCTGCGAGGTCGGCGGGGAGGACATCCAGAAATGGCTGGTTCGCAGCGGCTGGGCACTGGCCTACACCCGAATGTCCCACGACTATGAGGCGGACGAGAAGGCCGCGCGCGAGGCCAGGGCCGGCATGTGGCAGGGCGCCTTCATCGCGCCCTGGGACTGGCGCGTGCGCAACAAGAAGACAACAATCCTTGGCGCGACCAAGCCGCCCGACGGGGCGCATGCGGTGCTGCTTGCCTCGGCCTCGGGGCCGGTCGCGCCCTCACCCGACTGCACAATCAAGGGCAACGTCAACACCGCCGGCGAGTGCATCTATCACCAGCCGACCAGCCGCTGGTACACCCAGATCAAGATGAAGATCAGCAAGGGCACCCGCTGGTTCTGCTCGGTGGAGGAGGCGGAAGCCGCCGGCTGCCGGGAAACGAAGAGGTAGAGCCCCAGACCTGCATTTTGCGCGCTTTTCTTGGATGCCAGGCACGCGTAAAAGCAAAAATCAGCGACCCACCATCCTGTTCTCAAGCAACAAGGACCAACAGCAATGACCGTTCGCGCGGGCCGGGAGTTTCTGGCCATCCCCGGGCCCACCACGATGCCCGACGAGGTGCTGCGGGCGATGCATCGTCCGGCGATCGACATCTACTCCAAAGAGATGCTCGATCTGACCGAGAGCCTGCTCAGCGACATCTCGAAGCTGTTTGCGACCAAGGGCAAGTCCTACATCTACATCGCCAACGGTCATGGCGCCTGGGAAGCGGCGCTCAGCAACGTGCTGTCGCGCGGCGACAAGGTGCTGGTGCTGGAGAGCGGACGCTTCGCGATCGGCTGGGGCAACGCAGCGGCGCTGATGGGCGCCGAGGTCGAGGTGCTCAAGGGCGACTGGCGCCGCGCGGTGCGACCGAGCGAGGTCGAGGAGCGCCTGCGCCGCGACAAGGAGCACACGATCAAGGCCGTCGTCGTCGTCCAGGTCGATACGGCCTCGGGGGTGCAGAACGACATCGAGGCGATCGGCAAGGCGATCAAGGCGGCTGGCCATCCCGCGCTGTACATGGTCGACACCGTGGCATCGCTGGGCTGCATGCCGTTCGAGATGGACAAATGGGGTATCGACGTCGCGATGTCCGGCTCGCAGAAGGGCCTGATGACGCCGCCCGGCCTCGGCTTCGTCGCGGCCAACGCGCGCGCCCTCGAAGTGCACAAGAAGGCAAACATGTCGACGCCCTATTGGAGCTGGAGCGAGCGCGAGGGCACCGAGAACTACCGCAAATATGCCGGCACCGCGCCGGTGCATCTGTTGTTCGCGCTGCGCCAGGCGATCGACCTGCTGCACGAGGAAGGGCTGGAAAACGCCTTCCGCCGCCACAGCCTGCTCGGCGAAGCCGCGCGCCGCGCGGTGTCCGCATGGTCGGAAGGCCAGGTGCTCGGCTTCAACGTCGCCGAACCCCATGAGCGCTCCAACACCGTCACCACCGTGACCATGAGCAATGGCCACGATCCGGCAATCCTGCAACGCTATTGCAAGGAGAAGTGCGGCGTCGTGCTCGGCACCGGCATCGGCGAACTCTCGGGACAGGCCTTCCGCATCGCCCATATGGGCCACGTCAATGCGCCGATGCTGCTCGGCACGTTAGGGGTCATCGAGATCGGCCTGAACGCGCTGAAGATCCCGCACGGCAAGGGCGGGCTCGAAGCAGCGGTCGCGTATCTCGGCGAAGAGGTGGCGGTGTAAGGCGTCTTTTTTCCTGCTCCCCTTGTGGCAGAAGGTGGCGCGAAGCGCCGGATGAGGGGTTGCCTTCCGCGATCTCAATTGCGAAATGGACTCGCGGTTAGATAGCCCGTCTCGCCGCGACTGCGGCGAGCCACCCTCTCCCACAAGAAGGGGAGAGGGGAACATCAGTGCTCGACGCGATACGCCTCGACCTGCGCCTTCAGCTCGTTCAGCGACGCCAGCGGCGCCTTCGGGTCGACCCTGTACTCTCCACGCGCCAGCCACGACAGCACCTTCGCATCAATCACCGGCGAATGGTGGATGACGTCGCCGTAATTGTCGAGGTCGTGCGTCACCGCCTTGATCGCGCGGAAATCGTACAAGCGCACATTGGGAAGCTGCGTCAGGCGCTGTGCGATGAAGGCCGTGAGATCTGTGACGATCTTCAGCGTCGCCGGCGAGGCGTCGCGCATCGCGACGAATTGCAGGATCGAATAAGGCGGGAAGTAGATGTCGAAGGTCACGTCCGGATGGCGCGCGATCAGGCCGACGGCATCGTGCTCGAAATGCCGCACCATGGCGTCGTAGCCGTAGCCTTCGCCGAGGAAACGGCTGCGCACGGGATCGGTGATGTAAGCGAAGGCCGCGAGCGTCCTTTTCGCATTGTAGCCACGTGCGACCTCGAAATCCCGCGGCAGCGCGTAGATGTCGTCGACGTCGGACAACGCAAACTTGACGGGGAGAAACGGCGCCACCCGGCCCAGCGGGCCCCGCAGCGGCGGAACTGACCGCAGCAGAGCGAACAGGGATTCCTTCGCCATCGTCGCGTTGAACAGATAGGACGCGATCCCCTTTGCCGTCCCGCGATAGAGATCGACGGCGAGATAAGGATCGGCCTCGATGCCGGCCGCATCGACAAAAATGAAATCGTCCATCGCCCAGACCACGCGCCTCGCGCCGTGATCGATCGCCTGCTCCAGCACGAAGCCCTGCTGACGCGAATTGGATCCGGTCATCGCCAGCTTGAGCGAATGGACGCCGAGCGCACGATCGATGTCGCTCTGGCGAAAGTGAATCGCGAGCGAGGTGCCCATGAAGGCGGTGTCGAACGACTGGCTGCGGATCAGCCCGGCGTTCTGCACCCGCGTGTCGTCGGAATAGAAAGCCGGGGCGAGACGCGAGGAGCGGAACAGTTGCAGCGGATCGACGACGAAGGTGAGCGCGGCCGCGCCCAGGACGCACGCGACGCTCGCGAGGAGAACACGTCCCGAATATGTGAATGCGCTTTGCATCAGAACCGGAAATAGATGAATTCGCTGTGGCTCTGGATGCCGAGAAACCCGAACGCGAGCACGAGCGACGCGGCATAGAGGAACAGCGACCGCATGCGCCCTGCCCTCAGGCTCTCACCGACCCGGCGATTGGCGTGGTCATATCCCATGATTCCCTGCGTGTTCGGCGCCAGCCACACCAGCGCAGCGTAGATCGTGATCTGCACCAGCGCCGCGATCTCGGCACGGCCGAAGGCGATGTTCGCGGGATCAGCCATGGCGCCGAGGATTCGCAGCGCCCAATCGATGCGCTCGGCGCGGAAAAACACCCAGGCGACGACGACGGCAAGGAACGTCAGCGCCGCCCCCGCCATGCGGACCGGGCGCGCAAGAGGCCTCGGAACGCTCGGCACCAGCGCGCTGAAGGCATGGTTGATGCAGAGATAGGCGCCGTGCAACGCGCCCCACACCACGAACGTCCAGGCCGCACCGTGCCAGAGCCCGCCGAGCAGCATCGTGATCGACAGGTTCACGTAACGCAGCACCCGGCCGTGCCTGTTCCCGCCGAGCGGAATGTAGAGATAGTCGCGCAAGAATTGCGACAGCGTCATGTGCCAGCGGCGCCAGAACTCGACGATGCTGGTGGCCTTGTAGGGCGAGTTGAAATTGACGGGCAGGAAGATGCCGAACATCAGCGATATGCCGATCGCCATGTCGGAATAGCCGGAGAAGTCGAAATAGAGCTGGAACGTATAGGCCAGCGCACCGAGCCAGGCCTGGTCGAAGCTCGGCGAGCGCGCCTCGAAGGCGAGCGCGACCAGCGGCTGGATGCCGTCGGCAAGGCAGGTCTTCTTGAACAGGCCGATCGCGAAGATGATGATACCGCACAGCATCAGATGCCCGTCCGGATGCTTGGATTCCTCGCGCTCGAATTGCGGGATCATGTCCTTGTGGTGGAGGATCGGGCCCGCGATCAGATGCGGAAAATACGTCACGAAAAGCGCGTAGTGCGGCAGCGCGTAGGCCGCGACCTGGCCGCGCCAGGCATCGACCAGGAACGCGATCTGGGTGAAGGTGTAGAAGGAGATGCCGACCGGCAGCAGGATATCAAGCGCGACATGCGTCCCGGCCAGCGCATTGACGTTCTCGGCGACAAATCCGGCATATTTGAAGATTCCGAGCACGAGGAGATCGCCGGCAACGCCAAGCGCGAGCGCCGCTCGGCGCTGCATGGGGTCGAGCTTCGCCACGATGAGGAGATGGCCGACGCCATAGTTGAACGCGATCGAGACCAGCAGCAGGGCGACGAATTGCCAGTTGCCGATGGCGTAGAAGGCGAGCGAGGCCGCCGCCAGCCAGATCACCGGCGTCAGATTGCTGCGCCGCCCCAGCCAGAAATAGCCGGCCAGAACGATGGGAAGGAACAACAGGATGAACGGGTACGAGTTGAACAGCATGAGGCTGGACCGGCGGCGGAGATATGGCCCCTAAAGCATAGAAGCAGCGCATCAACAACCCGGCGACTTGGTGTGGTGCCGCTGGCAATTCGAGGAATCGGGACGATATAAGAGGCAACGCGGCGCCCTTCCTTCTCCCTCTCCCCGTTCTTACGGGGAGAGGGTGGGGGTGAGGGGCTGCTTCAGCAAGGGTAGTGAGAGTTGAACTCGCGGAGAGTCCCCCTCACCCGGATTGCATCGAAGATGCAATCCGACCTCTCCCCGCGAGCGGGGAGAGGTGAAAGAACGCCGACGCATCTGAATGAGGATCGAGTGACGCACTCCAAAACACCTTCCCAGCCCCCCGTCGCCCCGCGCCGGCCGCATTCCTTTACGCGGCACGGGATCACCGTGACCGACGATTACGCCTGGCTGAAGGACGACAAATGGCAGGAGGTGCTGCGCGACCCGAAGGTGCTCGATCCCGACATCCGCAAATATCTGGATGAAGAGAACGTCTACACCGAGAGCCTGCTCGGCCACACCTCGTCCTTGCAGAAGGTGCTGGTGCGCGAGATGCGCGGACGGATCAAGGAGGACGATTCCAGCGTGCCGTCGCCGGACGGTCCGTTCGCCTATTTCCGCAGATTCCGCGAAGGCGGGCAGCACGAGCAGTTCGGCCGCATGCCGCGCGACGGCGGCGAGGGCCATATCGTGCTCGACGGCGATGCGCTCGCCAAGAACCACGAATACTTCAAGTTCGGCGGCAGCCGCCACTCGAACGACCACAAGCTGCAGGCCTGGAGCGCCGACACCAAGGGTTCGGAGTATTTTACGATCCGCGTCCGCGACTGGGCCACAGGGAAGGATTTCGACGATCTCGTCGAGGAGACCGATGGCGGCGTGGTCTGGAGCGCGGATGCAAAATCCTTCTTCTATGTGAAGCTCGACGACAATCACCGGCCGATGCAGGTGTGGCGGCACAAGCTTGGCACCAGGCAGGCCGACGACACGCTCGTCTACGAGGAACAGGATTCCGGCTGGTTCACCCATCTGCACGAGAGCACCAGCGGCCGGTTCTGCGTGATCGCGGGCGGCGATCACGAGACGTCGGAGCAGCGGTTGATCGATCTTGCTCACCCGGAGGCGCCGCCGCGCCTGGTCGCGGCGCGCGAGGAGGGCGTGCAATATTCGCTCGCCGACCGCGATGACCAGCTCTTCATCCTCACCAATGCCGACGACGCCATCGACTTCAAGATCGTCACCGCGCCGCTCGCCTCTCCCGAGCGCAAGAACTGGCGCGATCTGATCCCGTACCGTCCCGGCATCTACATCATCGACCTCGATCTCTATGCCGGCCATCTGGTGCGGCTGGAGCGCGCCAATGCGCTGCCGTCGATCGTGATCCGCGACCTCGCCTCAAACGTGGAACACGCCATCGCCTTCGACGAAGCGGCCTACTCGCTCGATACGATGGGCTCCTACGAGTTCGAGACGACGAATTTGCGCTTCGCCTATTCGTCGATGACGACGCCGTCGGAAGTCTATGACTATGACATGACCGGGCGCACGCGCACCTTGCGCAAGCGGCAAGAGATCCCGTCGGGGCACAACGCCGCCGACTACGTCACGACGCGCATCATGGCGAAGGCGCAGGACGGCGCCGAGGTGCCGGTGTCGATCCTGCATCGCCGCGGGCTCAAGCTCGACGGCGCGGCGCCGCTGCTGCTCTACGGCTACGGCTCCTACGGCATGGCGATGCCGGCCTCGTTCAGCGCCAACAGGCTGTCGCTGGTCGATCGCGGCTTCGTCTACGCCATCGCCCATATCCGCGGCGGCGCCGACAAGGGCTGGGGCTGGTATCTCGACGGCAAGCGCGAGAAGAAGACCAATTCGTTCGACGATTTTGCCGCCAGCGCGCGGGCGCTGATCGATGCGAAATACACCAGCGCGAAACGCATCGTCGGCCATGGCGGCTCGGCCGGCGGCATGCTGATGGGCGCGGTGGCGAACCGCGCCGGCGAATTGTTCGCGGGCATCGTCGCCGAAGTGCCGTTCGTCGACGTGCTCAACACCATGCTCGACGACACGCTGCCGCTGACGCCGCCGGAATGGCCCGAATGGGGCAATCCGATCGAGAGCGAAAAGGATTTTCGCACGATCCTGTCCTACTCGCCCTACGACAACGTCGCGGCGAAAGACTATCCCTCGATCCTGGCGATGGGCGGGCTGACCGATCCGCGGGTCACCTATTGGGAGCCAGCTAAATGGATCGCGCGCCTGCGCGCGACCATGAGCGGCGGCGGCCCGGTTCTCCTGCGCACCAACATGGGCGCCGGTCACGGCGGCGCCTCGGGACGCTTCGACCGGCTCGATGAGGTCGCGATCGTCTATGCGTTCGCGCTGTGGGCGGCAGGGATGGCGGAGGCCGGGGTGTAGCCACACCCTCCACCGTCAAACCAACTACCGCCCGTTCCTCTTCCGCCATTCCGCGAAGTCGGTGAGCGTCTGCGGATCGGTCGCGGGATAAAGACCAAAAATGCCGCGACCTCGGCCTACTTCCTCGGTGACGAAATCCTCGAACGCGGTCATCTCGAAGGTCTCGTTGGCGATCTCGTCGGCGAGATGCGCGGGGATCACGATGACGCCGTCGGCATCGCCCAAGATGACGTCGCCGGGAAATACCGGCGCGTCGCCGCAGCCGATCGGGACGTTGATCTCGATCGCCTGGTGCAGCGTGAGGTTGGTCGGTGCGCTCGGGCGGTGGTGATAGGCAGGGATGCCGAGTTTCGCGATCTCGGCGGAATCGCGGAAACCGCCGTCGGTGACGACGCCGGCGACACCGCGCTTCATCAGCCGCGTCACCAGGATCGCGCCGGCCGAGGCGGCACGCGCGTCCTTGCGGCTGTCCATCACCAGCACACTGCCTGCCGGGCAATCCTCGACCGCCTTGCGCTGCGGATGCGAGCGATCCTTGAAGACGTCGATGGTGTTGAGATCCTCGCGGGCCGGCATGTAGCGCAGCGTGAAGGCTTCACCGACCATGGTCGGCTGGTCCGCGCCCAAGGGGTGCACATCCTGGATCATCTGGATGCGCAGGCCGCGCTTGAACAAGGCGGTGGCGACCGTAGCGGTGGAAACGGATTTTAGCTTGTTGCGGGTGGCTTCGCTGAGTTTGGTCATGTCTTGCTCTCTAGTAAATCGACGGCTCGCCGATCGGCGCGCCGAAATCGGTCTCGAGGAAGTCGAAGTCGCAGCCGTCATTGGCCTGCTTGATGTGCTTGGTGAACATCCAGCCATAGCCGCGTTCGAAGCGGCGCTCGGGCTGCTTCCAGGCGGCGCGGCGCTTGTCGAGCTCGGCTTCGGGAACGTCGAGATTGATGGTGCGCGCGGCCACGTCGAGCGTGATGCGATCGCCGTTGCGGACCAGCGCCAGCGGACCGCCGACATACGATTCCGGCGCGACGTGCAATATGCAGGCGCCGTAACTGGTGCCGCTCATGCGCGCATCGGAAATGCGCACCATGTCGCGCACGCCCTGCTTCACGAGTTTTGTCGGGATCGGCAGCATGCCCCATTCCGGCATGCCCGGTCCGCCCTGCGGCCCCGCATTGCGCAGAATGAGGATATGGTCCTCGGTGACGTCGAGATTGGGATCGTCGACCGCCTTCTTCATCGACGGGTAGTCGTCGAACACCAGCGCCGGTCCGGTGTGCTTGAGGAAGCGCGGCGCGCAGGCGGAGGGCTTGATGACGCAGCCGTCGGGCGCCAGATTGCCCTTGAGCACGGCGAGCGCGCCTTCCTTGTAGATGGGATTGTCGACCGAGCGGATCACATCGTCATTGTGGACCTCGGCGCCATCGATGTTCTCGCCGACAGTCTTGCCGGTGACCGTCATGCAGTCGAGGTGCAGGTGCGGCTTGATCTGGCCCATCAAGGCCGGCAGGCCGCCGGCGTAGAAGAAGTCCTCCATCAGATAGGAATCGCCGCTCGGACGCACGTTGGCGATGACGGGCACCTTGCGGCTGGCGATCTCGAAATCGTCGAGGCCGATGTCCAGCCCGGCGCGGCGGGCCTGTGCGATCAGATGGATGATCGCATTGGTCGAGCAGCCCATCGCCATCGCCACCGCGATCGCGTTCTCGAACGCCTTGCGGGTCTGGATCGTCTTCGGGGTCAAATCCTCCCACACCATCTCGACGATGCGGCGGCCGCATTCGGAGGCCATGCGGATGTGGTTGGCGTCAGCGGCCGGAATCGAGGAAGCGCCCGGCAGCGTCATGCCGATCGCTTCCGCGATCGCGGTCATGGTCGAGGCCGTCCCCATGGTCATGCAGGTGCCGTAGCTGCGGGCGATGCCGGCTTCGATGTCGAGCCAGTCCTTGTCGGAGATTTTTCCGGCGCGGCGCTCGTCCCAGTATTTCCAGCCGTCCGAGCCGGAGCCCAGCGTCTTGCCCTTCCAGTTGCCGCGCAGCATGGGACCTGCCGGCAGATAGATCGCCGGAATGTTCATCGAGGTCGCGCCCAGCAGCAGCGCGGGCGTGGTCTTGTCACAACCGCCCATCAGCACCACGCCGTCGACGGGATGGCTGCGCAGCAGCTCCTCGGCATCCATCGCGAGCAGATTGCGATAGAGCATCGTGGTCGGCTTGAGCAGCGATTCCGACAGCGACAGCGCCGGCAGCTCCACCGGCAGGCCGCCGGCCATCAGGATGCCGCGCTTGACGTCGTCGACGCGCGACTTGAAATGCATGTGGCAAGGCTGGGCGTCCGACCATGTATTGAGGATCGCGATGATCGGGCGGTCCTTCCACTCCTCCGGCGCGTAGCCCATCTGCATGGCGCGGGAGCGATGGCCGAACGAGCGGAGATCGTCGGGCGCGAACCAGCGCGCGCTGCGAAGCTGGTCGGGCGTTTTCTTCTTGGTCATTGCTTTTTCCTCTGCATATCCGTCCGCTCTTCTCACACGCCGTCCACACGTCGCAAGTCGCCGGATGTGCCGAACTCAGCCTTCCGGTATGCACGCAAACGTGCATATATTGGGACACGAAGCAACAGCGACCGACCGGGCCCCGTAATCGCGCGAAGTGCTTGCGGGCTGAGCGGAATCCGCGCAACAATTTCATTTTTGATGGTTTGATTTGCGGCCGGCGGGGAGGCCCCACTCCGGCCCGGAGGAATTCAGACGTGGCCAACATCCTGATCGTGGATGACGACCCGGCCGTTCAAATCACGATCCGGCTGATCCTGGAGAGGGCCGGTCATCACGTCACCGTCGCCGGCGACGGCCGCAGGGGAATTGCGCTGTTCGAGGCCGGCCGGTTCGACCTGCTGTTTCTCGACATCTTCATGCCCGGCATGGACGGGCTGGAGGCGATGCGCCACATAAGGGCGCTAGCCCCGGCAATTCCGATCATCGTCATTTCCGGCCGTTCGATCACGCCTGAGAGCTATGCGGAGCCGGATTTCCTGAAGATGGCGACCAAGCTCGGCGCGGTGGCAAGCCTCCAGAAGCCGTTCCCGCCCGACGCCCTGCTCGCTGCGGTCGACGGCTGCTTCGCGGCGGCGCGGCAGGCTCCCGATGTCAGCACCGAGCGCCGATGACAACAGCATCCGATCCGCTGCGGGCCAGAACGGGCGCGACCATTCGGGACGTGGTACGAATATCCCCATGACGCTCGCAACGCGGCTCGCCATCGCGATGATCCTGCTGGTGGCGGTGACCGTGGCCGCGGTCGGCTGGCTGGGCTATCGCAACATCAGCCAGGCCGTCATTCCGCGCGTCCTGGAGCGGATCGAAGCCCAGTCGAGCCTGCTGGCCACCCATCTTGAATCCTACGTCGCCGGAGCCCGCGGCGACCTGCTCGGCTATCGCTCCGCCGTAGCCATCAATGGCCTGATCCGTGCCCACATCAATGGCGGCATCGACGCCCTCGACGGCGTTTCGGAGCAGACCTGGCGCGAGCGCATCGCGGCACGGCTCGCGGCCGAAATCGAGGCCAAGCCCAGCTACGGCGAGTTTCGTATTATCGGCCTTGATCACGACCAGCGCGAACTGGTCCGCGTCGATCGCTCCGGTCCGAATGGGGCGGCACGGATCGCTCCCGACAACGAACTGGAGAACAAGAGCGAGCGACCCTATTTCCAGGCGACGATGCGACTGGCGCCGGGGGACATCTATGTTTCGCCGGTCGATCTCGCCACCCGGCAGGGGGGAACCACGGATCCTCACATTCCGACGTTGCGCGTCGCAACGCCGCTGTTCACGCCGGACGCCAAGCCGTTCGGCATCATCATTGCCAATATCGACATGCGTCCGGCGCTCGACCGCGTCCGCACGACCGCTGGCGCCGGAGGCGAGATCTATGTCGTGAATTCGCGCGGGGATTATCTCGTTCATCCCGACCGCGCGCAGGAATTCGGCTCATTTCATGGCCACGCCAACGATTGGCGCAAGGACTTTCCGTTCTTTGCAGCACGGGCCGGCCTGCCGCAAGGATCCACACAGCTCATGACCGATCGATCGGGCCGGCCGAGTGGAGCGGCGATCGCACCGGCGATGCTTGCGGGCAAGGAGTGGGTGGCGATCATCGAGACGGTCCCGCCGTCCGTGTTCGGCCGCGTTCCGGCCGCGATTCAAAGAACCTCTTCGCTGGTCGGCCTGCTTGCCGTGATCGGCGCAGCTTTACTTGCGGTGCTGCTGGCGCGCTCGCTGACCCGCCCGATCGGACGTCTGACCGCGGCGGTGGAGGCCATCGGCAGCGGACGGTCCGCCGACATTCCCCTCGATGCCAGCGGCGAAACGGGCGTGCTGGCCCGGGCTTTTGCCCGGATGGTCGAGGAGACGCGCGCGAAGACGGCCGCCCTCGAACGCGAGGTCGAGGAGCATCGCCGCACCGAGGCCGCCCGAAGCCATCATGAAGAGCGCGAGCGCCTGTTCAGCTCCGCGGTCGAATCGTCCGACGATGCGATCGTGATGCAATCGCTCGACGCCGTCATCACCGGCTGGAATCCCGCCGCCGAGCGCCTTTACGGCTATTCGGCGCAGGAGGCGATCGGGAACTCCACCTCGATCATCGTTCCGGCCGACCGGCGCGAGCAGGGCAAGGACTATCTGAGGCGGATCGCCAGAGGCGAGCCGATCGAACGCTTCGAGACGGTGCGCCTGCGCAAGGACGGCACGCCAGTGGAGATCTCGCTCAGCCTGTCGCCGATCAAGGGGCCGTCGGGCGAGATCGTCGGTGCCTCCGGCACCGCGCGCAGCCTCACCGAGGCGCGGCGGGCCGAGCGGGTGCTGCAGCATCAGATCGAGGAGCGACGGCAGATCTTCGATACGTCGCAGGATCTGATCATGGTGATGGACGCGCGCGGCCATATCGCGCAGATCAGCCCGAGCAGCGAAATCATTCTCGGCTACCGGCCCGAGCAGATGATCGGCCGCAGCGGCGCCGATTTCATTCATCCCGACCATCTCGACCAGTCGCGCGGAGAGATGCGCGCGCTGCGGCGCGGCGAACGTCCCACGCTCGCCGACACCCGCTGCTTCCACCAGGACGGCCACGAGGTCTGGCTGTCCTGGCTCGGCAGCTGGTCCGAGCCGGCGAAGCGCTTCTTCTTCGTCGGCCGCGACATGACGGAGGCGCGGCTCGCGCAGGAATCGCTGCGTGAAAGCGAACGGCTCGCCCGCAACATCGTCGAGACCTCACTCGACGCCTTCGTCCAGACCGACGAGATGGGCGGCATATTGAACTGGAACTCGCAGGCCGAGCAACTCTTCGGCTGGAGCCGCGACGAGGTGCTCGGCAAGAGCACGATCGACCTGATCGTCGCCGAGAGCGAACGCGAAAGGGTCAGGGCGGGTCTGAAGCATTTCCTGGGAAGCGAGGACGGCAGGACGCTGAACCGCCGCCGCGAGCTCATGTGCCGCCGCCGCGACGGCAAGGAGTTCAAGGCCGAGCTGAGCGTCACCGCGCTGAAGCGCCGCGAGGGCCTGCTGTTCAACGTCTTCTACCGCGACCTTACCGACAAGATCGCGGCCGAGGAGCGCATCCGCCACGCCGAGAAGATGGAGGCGGTCGGCCAACTCACCGGCGGCGTGGCGCACGACTTCAACAACATCCTCACCGTCATCACCGGAACGATCGAGATCCTGGCGGAGGCGGTCGAGAAGGAGCCGCAGCTTGCCGCCATCACCAAGATGATCGACGAGGCCGCCGCGCGCGGCGCCGATCTGACCCAGCACCTGCTCGCCTTCGCGCGCAAGCAGCCGCTCCAGCCGCGCGAGATCGACATCAACTCGCTGATCATCGACACCGCGAAACTGCTGCGGCCGACGCTGGGCGAGCAGATCCAGATCGAATCGGTGTTCGAGGACGAGAACTGCGTCGCGATCGTCGATCCCAACCAGCTCACCACCGCGATCCTCAACCTCGCGCTCAATGCCCGCGACGCCATGCCCGGCGGCGGCAAGCTGATCGTGGAGACGGGCGCCGCCTATCTCGACGAGATCTATGCCAGCGTCAACGACGTCCGGCCGGGCCATTACGTGCTGATCGCCGTGAGCGATACCGGCAGCGGCATTCCCGCCAACATGCTGGCCAGGGTGTTCGATCCGTTCTTCACCTCGAAGGGGCCGGGCAAGGGCACCGGACTCGGGCTTTCGATGGTCTACGGCTTCATCAAGCAGTCCGCGGGCCATATCAAGATCTACAGCGAGGAACGGCACGGCACCACGATCAAGATGTACCTGCCGCCCGGCAAGACGCCGACGGCGGTCGGCGAGGGCGTGATTCCGGCAACCATCGAGGGCGGACACGAAACGATCCTGGTGGTCGAGGACGACCGGCTGGTGCGCGACTACGTGCTGGCACAGCTGCATTCGCTGGGCTACGTCACGTTGCAGGCTGCGAACGCCGCGGAGGCGCTCGCAATCGTCGCCGCCGGAAAACCGTTCGACCTCCTGTTCACCGACGTCATCATGCCCGGCAAGATGAACGGACGGCAGCTCGCCGACCAACTGCAGAGGACACGTCCGGATCTCAGGGTGGTCTATACGTCCGGCTATACCGAGAACGCGATCATCCATCACGGCCGGCTGGATTCAGGCGTTCTGCTGCTGGCGAAGCCCTATCGCAAATCGGATCTGGCGCGGATCATCCGCAAGGCGTTGAGCGCTTGAGGACTCCGTAGCCCGGATGAGCCGGGCTACGAAAACTCCACCAAAAGACTTACGACGCGCGCTGGGCCGCGGTCATCACGATGCGGATCAGATCGGCGGCATTGCGCGCGCCGAGCTTCTTCATGATGTTGGCGCGGTGATCCTCGATGGTGCGCGGGCTGATGCCGAGCGTGCGACCGGCTTCCTTGTTGGATGCGCCGGCGGCGAACTGCTCGAGCACCTCGCGCTCGCGCCGCGTCAACGGCTCGCGTCCGGGGAAATGGAGCGAGCCGAACTTCGGCGCCGCGTTCTCCGACTGCCTGCGTGCATAGGCGCCGATCGCCTCGTCGAGCCGGCCGACGATCTCGCTGCCGCGGAACGGCTTCTCGATGAAGTCGAGCGCACCGCTCTTGATGGCCCCGACCGCCATCGCGATGTCGCCCTGTCCGGAGATCATGAAGATCGGTGCCGGATAGTCTTCGCCGTGCAGCTCCTTGAGAATGTCGAGGCCCGACTTGCCGGGAATGTGCACGTCGAGCAGGACTGCTGCAGGTGTGCGGCTTCGCGCGACGGAGAGCAAGGCTGCGCCGTCCGCAAAACAGATCACCTCATAGCCCGCCGCCTTCAACACCATCGACAAGGTGTCGCGAACGGCAGCGTCGTCGTCGACCACGAAGATTTCACCGCGAGAGCTTTGTTCGGCCATGTGCCACATCCGGTTGGCATGAAGGACTCGCGTCCGCGCCAACCGTTATGGCGTTAGGCGCGGATTCGGCCCACCCGTATTTGTACGGGACATGGACTTAACGCACAAGTAGCGGCAAGGCGCCTAATTGCAGGGGACGGAGAATATCCATGCTAAATTTGGCCGACACGTCGCCTCTGGCCGCAATGCCCGAAGTCGAGAGCCTTCAGTTGATTGCGGCCGACCTTCGCTTGCTGATCGTGCAGGTCGAGACCAGCATGCGCCGCATCGCCGCAGCCACGGATCAAGAACACGGCAGCGATCAGGAAGGTTCCGCGGACGTTTTCGTTCTCGACGACGTCACGCCGCGGTACGCCACGGCGAGCGCCGCCCTCGGCGCCTGCCGGGCGGGCCTTGGCCACGCCCTGGAATGCCTGTCGGAAACCGGAAGCACGGTGTAGATCGCGATCGGCGCGCCGGCGCGGCCGGATCATCGCATGGCAGCTTCGCGGCTCAGGCGCGGTGCCGTCCCACGATTGCGTCGGTGGCGACACCACCCCAGGTGTGGATCGCCGGCAGGCCCATCGCGGTCTTGCCGAGATTGGCGAGGCTGATGCGCAGGGCCGCGAGATCCAGTGGCTTGGGCAGGCTCTGGAGCTCGATCCCGACCGAACGGGCGAAGTTGCGGGCGGCGCTGCGGCGCTTGCCGTCCATGCCGCTGATGACGATCACGGCGCCGGCAAATTTCACCTTTGCCATCTCGCCCAGCACGTCGATACCGTCGCCATCCTCCAGCACGAGATCGAGCGTCACGCAGTCGAAACGGGCGGCACGGAGCTTTTCGATCGCTTCCGTCACGGACGGGGCCACCGTGACTTCGTGGCCGGCCTGCTTGGCGGCGACCGTGATCAGGCTGCGCTGCGTGGCGTCGTCATCGACCACCAGGAGCTGAAGCGCACGCCGTTCGGCGCCGTCGGGCAGGTTGGACGGGATGGGAGAGAGTGAGCTTCTGGGCATTGCCGTATCCTGAGATTGAGACCGGCAATGGATACACCGCTCGCGCTTAGGCGGCGTAAAGCCGCTACGGCAAATTGTGGGGGATGTTTCAGCAAATATGAACCAACGTCCCGGCAAACGGCGGCGAGACGCATGTGACGGTCAGGCCGCCTCGTCACGGCCACCGGCTGCGCCGCGCTTCTTCCGGTTCTTGCCGCGCAGGAACTGGATGTCCATTTCGGCGCCGTTGACGCGCACCAGCTCGCAGCGGCGATAGGCGAGGCCGGTGGACGACAGCAGCAGGAAGAACTCTTTCAGGTTCAACCCCTGAATCGAGCCTTCCACGGTGAGGATCGCGTCGGTGTCGGAGATCGCGTTGAGCTTGCAGTCGCGGCGCCAGGTGCCGTCGATCGCCATGATGCAGACATCATAGCCGCGACTGAAAGTTACGCGTTCAGCGCCCTTGCCATCCTCGACCATGCCTATCGTCCTGCCATGACCGCCATGCGCGGCGCCGCGCCGGCGAGTGCCGGCTTGGCGGCTGCGGCACGCGGGTCGTTCGGCTTGTAGAGGCCGCGCCGCTCCGGGATCGGCCTGAACGTGTCGGTCAACCCGACCACGGTTTCGGCCGCGCCCAGCACCAGGAAGCCGTCGGGCTCGATCTGGCGCGCCAGGCGGTTGAAGATGTTGATCTTGGTGTCCTGATCGAAATAGATCAGCACGTTGCGGCAGAAGATGACGTCGAAGGTGCCGAGCTGGGCGAAATCGTGCAGCAGATTGAGCTGCCGGTGCTGGATCATCGCCCGCAGCTCGGGATTGATCTGCCAGGTTTCGCCGGTCTGCTTGAAATATTTCATCAGCATCTGGATCGGCAGGCCGCGCTGCACTTCGAACTGGCTGTAGATGCCGGCCTTGGCCTTTTCGAGCACCTCCTGCGACAGGTCGGTCGCGATGATCTCGACGCGCCAGCCGGTCAGGGCCGCGCCCATCTCCTTCAGGCTCATCGCCAGTGAATAGGGTTCCTGTCCGGTCGAGCCGGCGGCGCACCAGATGCGCACGCTGCGGCGGCCGGCGCGGGCCTTGATGATCTCCGGCATGATGGTGTCGCGGAAATGATCGAACGGGACCTTGTCGCGGAAGAAGAAGGTCTCGTTGGTGGTCATCGCCTCGACCACGCTGGTGACGAGCGCGCCCGATCCTGCGCCCTGCAGCTTCTGCACGAGCTCGCCGATGCCGGAGAGGCCGGCCTTGCGGGCGAGCGGCAGCAGCCGACTTTCAATCAGATATTGCTTGTCTGCGGACAGGTCGAGCCCGGAATGATCCCTCAGGAACTTACGCAGATACTCATACTCGGTCGGGGTCACGGATAGCCTCTCGGAAGGTGTACTGGGAACACTCTGGCCCAAGCACTCGGGCCAGACACACTCAGACCATTGCTTGTCCGACCGGGATCAAGCCGACTTCGGCGAACTTGTCGGCGATAATGTCTTTGTCGAAGGGCTTCATGATGTACTCGTTGGCGCCGCCGCTGAGCGCCTGAGCGATATGAGCCACGTTGTTTTCGGTGGTGCAGAACACGACCTTGGGCTCCTCACCGCCGGGCAGGCGGCGCATGTGGCCCATGAACTCGAAGCCGTCCATCACCGGCATGTTCCAGTCGAGCAGCACCGCGTCGGGCAGCTGCCGCTTGCAGATCTCGAGCGCTTTCGAGCCGTCCTCGGCCTCGGTGACTTCGAATTCCAGGCCTTCCAGGATCCGGCGCGCGATCTTGCGCACGACGCTGGAATCATCGACCACCAAACACGTTTTCATTTTGGTTCTCCGGCTTCGATGTTGTTGGGGCTCACGCAGCCATCTGCACTTCGGTTTTGAGCTCGAGGACGCGATCGACGTCGAGGACGACCATGAGCTGGCCGTCGAGACGG
>NZ_JALJRD010000028.1:0-3286 GCF_024519875.1 Bradyrhizobium sp. Bra64
GTCCCAAGCCAGGTCGCCAAGCAACTCGCAACAATCAACAAACCAAACAGCCGAAACCGCATTCCAGCCCCCGAATGCAAGAGCGTCAGATTATTCGCAGAATGGCCAACGCAATCTGCGATCAATGATCGCCAGTCACACATCTCTGCGACCGCCCAGGCCAACTGCGCAGGATCGGACCGCCACTCAGTCGCATACTTCGGCTTGCACTCCTCCCCCAATTCCGACGGGGCCAAGCTTCGGACGATCAACAAGCCGACAGCCGGACCTTACCGGCCGACAGCCTCCAGTGTTACAAAATACTTGACCAGATGCCTGCGGCTTCGATGGAGCAGCTTCGCCCTGCTTCCGCTCCGTATCTCGCTTCTTGGCATCCTCGCGGGTCGCGACAGGCTTCTTGTCCTGGACCTTCTCGCATTCATTGTCGTCATTCACGCGATAGCCGGAGCGGCAGGCGATCTTTGAGCAAGTATCGCCATCGGCCCTGAAGCCGTGATCGCACACCAGCGGGCAGACCCGGCCCGGCCTGGCCTTGATGGCGTCGAGCGCGTCGAAGCTCGCCTGCTTGGCGTCGAGCTTCGTCCCGGCATATTTGTTGAACAGCGTCAGCGAGCGTTGTGATGACGCATTCCAGTCGCCGTCTGACGATGTCGCCAGGCAGCCGACGCGGCGCAGCTCTGACTGAACCAGCTTTGCCGTCTCTGCGGCGGACAGGGTGGGCTGTGACGAGGTCGGGGCGACGGCTGCAACTTTCGGTGCGCCGTCCGCAACTTGCTGCTTCTCGGCAGCTTGCTTCTCGGCGGCTTGCTTGTCGGCCACGGCCTTTGCCGCTGCGGCCTCGGCCTCCTTCCGCCGCTGCTCGGCGGCGGCCGCCTTGGCCTCCTCGACCTGCTTGGCCTTCTCCGCCGCGATACGCGCGTCCTCGGCGGCCTTGGCGGCTGTAGCCGCTTTCTCCTGTTCGGCTTTCTTGGCCCGGTCGGCCGTCAGCCGCGCCTTCTCGTCCTCGGCCTGCCTGGCCTTTTCCACAGCGGCAGCGCGGGTTTCTTCGGCGGCGATCTTGTTCAATTGCCCCTTGGCGAGATCGCTGTAGAAGCCGCTGGGAAAGCGATTCAGGAAGGCAGCCCATCCGTCGCGCGTGCCAAGCTGGAGCGCAAGCTCGTAGTCCCGTCGCACGCTGTCCTGGGGATCGGCTTGCGGGCCCTGCGCTGCTGCCGGCTTCGCGGCAACCAGCGAAACGTCATCGCCGCCGAGCGAGCCGTAGACATATGGCTCCTGCTTGTAGCCGGTGGTTTTGAGCACATCGTCGCGGACGAAGCCGAACGCCTTGCGCAGGTCGAGGCCCGGCATCGGCAGGCGTTCGACCAGCGCCGTGGCAAACGGGCTGTTCTTCGCATCGCCGTCCGAGGCGGTCGAGCCGGCCTTCGCCGCGAAGGCGATCATGGTGTTCGGGCTGGTCGGCTCGACCTTGGCGAGGCCGCGGCCGATGGCGCGGGCGGCAACCGTGCGCTTCATGGTCTTGGCGAAAGGATTGTCGCGGCAGGCGTCGAGAATGACGAGCCGGAGCTGCTTGGCCGGCTCGACGGCGAACAGCGCGCGATCCAGCGGCAGCGTTTCGTCGAGGACGTCGCTGTCGGTCTCGAGCGTCGCGTCGGTCGGGATCAGGTAATTGGTCCCGTCGAGCTCGATGCCGTGACCGGCATAGTAGATCACCGCAACGTCGGCCTCGCGCGCCTTGCCGCCAAAATCGCGCAGCGCCTTGCGCATCTCGGCCACGTTCAGGTCGAGCTTGACGTCGACCGTATCGAAGCCGGCCTTCCTGAACATGCCGCCGACCAGCGCGGCATCGTTCGCGGGATTCGCCAGCTTCGCCACGTTCTTGTAGGCCGAATTGCCCATGACGAGCGCGACGCGCTTCTCGGCCAGCGCCGAGCCGGTCCCAAGCCAGGTCGCCAAGCAGCTCGCAACAATCAACAAACCAAATAGCCGAAGCCGCATTCCAGCCCCCGAATGCAATAGCGTCAGAGTATTCGCAGAATGGCCAAATGCAATCTGCGATCAGTGATATCAGTCACACATCTCCGCAGTCAAAGCGATGCGTTGAGATCTGGCCTGCAAGGGAATGATTGCGTCTCGGCCGCAGCTCAGTCGCACACCTCCACTTGTGCCCCTGCTACAGGGGCGACATGAGGGCCGATCTTCGGGGTTCCAATCCGACAGCCGGGCCTCACCGGCCGACAGCCAGCATTGTTACAAAGCATTTGACCGGATGCTGACGGCTTTGCGGGTGCAGCTTCGATCTGCTTCCGCTCCGTATCCCGCTTCTTGGCGTCCTCGCGGGTCGCGACAGGCTTCTTGTCCTGCACCTTCTCGCACTCGTTATCGTCGTTGACGCGATAGCCGGTGCGGCATGCGATCTTCACGCAGGCATCGCCGTCGGCCTTGAAGCCGTGGTCGCACACCAGCGGGCAGACCCGGCCGGGTTTGGCCTTGATGGCGTCGAGCGCGTCGAAGCTCGCCTGCTTGGCGTCGAGCGTCGTCCCGGCATATCTGTTGAACAGCGTCAGCGAGCGTTGCGATGACGCATTCCAGTCGCCGTCCGCCGATGTCGCCAGGCAGCCGACGCGGCGCAGTTCGGACTGAACCAGCTTCGCAGTCTCTTGTGGAGACAGGCCCGGCTGCGATGAGGTCGGAGCAACGGCTGCAAGCTTCTGTGCGCTGTCCGCAACTTGCGGCTTCTCGGCGGCTTGCTTGTCGGCCACAGCCTTCGCCGCTGCGGCCTCGGCGTCCTTGCGGCGCTGCTCGGCGGCGGCCGCCTTGGCCTCCTCGATCTGCTTGGCCTTTTCGGCGACAAGCCGGGCGTTCTCTGCGGCCTTGGCGGCGGCAGCCGCCTTCTCCTGCTCGGCCTTGTTCGCCCGCTCGGCTGCGAGCCTTGCCTTTTCGTCTTCGGCCTGGCGTGCCTTCGCGGCCGCAGCCGCGCGTGCTTCCTCCGCCGCCACGTTCTTCAGTTGCGCGCGGGCGAGGCCCGCATAGAACCCATCAGGATAAGCCTGCAGGAATGCTTCCCATGCGTCCCGGTTTCCCGCCTGGAGCGCCAGCTCATAGTCCCGGCGCACGCTGTCATGGGGATTGGCTTGCGGGCCCGGCGCTGCTGCCGGCTTGGCCGGGACGAGCGAAACGTCATCGCCGCCGAGCGAGCCGTAGACATATGGCTCCTGCTTGTAGCCGGTGGTCTTGAGCACATCGTCGCGCACGAAGCCGAACGCCTTGCGCAGGTCGAGGCCCGGCA
>NZ_JALJRD010000029.1:0-3222 GCF_024519875.1 Bradyrhizobium sp. Bra64
ACCGTGGACAACCAGCTGGTGAAGTTCGAGCAGGAGCCGAACAACGCCAAGATCCTGGATAACATCTTCCGCCTGGTCCACACCATCAAGGGCACCTGCGGCTTCCTCGGGCTGCCGCGACTGGAAGCGCTGGCGCATGCCGGCGAGACCCTGATGGGCAAATTCCGTGACGGCATGCCGGTGACGGCCGGCGCGGTGACGGTGATCCTGGCCTCGATCGACCGCATCAAGGAAATCCTGGCCGGCCTCGAGGCGACCGAAGCCGAGCCGGAAGGCACTGACCGCGATCTCATCGACAAGCTGGAAGCGATGGTCGAGCAGGGCATGGCGGCAATGGCTGCCGGCGCCGCTGCTCCCGTCGCCGAAGCGCCGCCGCTGGTGCCGGAAGCACCTGCTGCCGTTGAAGCTGCGCCCTCCAGCCAGGGCTTGCTGATCGACCAGACCCTCGAGCGCCCGCTGCGTCCGGGCGAAGTCTCGCTCGACGAACTCGAGCGCGCCTTCCGCGAGACTGCGATCGAAGCACCGGCACCTGTTGTCCAGGCCGCGCCCGCTGCTGAAGCTCCCGCGCCTGCCGCCAAGGAAACTGTGAAGGAAGCTGCCAAGGAAACTGCGAAGGAAGCCAAGGCGCCCAAGGACAAGGCCGCGCCGAAGAAGTCGATGGCCGACGAGGGCGCCTCCGAGGGCGACCGCATCGCCAACCAGTCGATCCGCGTCAACGTGGATACGCTGGAGCATCTGATGACCATGGTCTCCGAGCTGGTCCTGACCCGCAACCAGCTGCTGGAGATCTCCCGCCGCAACGAGGACACCGAGTTCAAGGTGCCGTTGCAGCGGCTCTCCAACGTCACCGCCGAGCTGCAGGAAGGCGTCATGAAGACGCGCATGCAGCCGATCGGCAACGCCTGGCAGAAGCTGCCCCGCATCGTCCGCGACCTCTCGAGCGAACTCGGCAAGCAGATCGAGCTGGAGATGCACGGCGCCGACACCGAGCTCGACCGCCAGGTGCTCGACCTGATCAAGGACCCGCTCACCCACATGGTGCGCAACTCCGCCGATCATGGCCTCGAGACCCCCGCCGAGCGCCTCGCGTCTGGCAAGGGCGAGCAGGGCACCATCCGTCTGTCCGCCTATCACGAGGGCGGCCACATCATCATCTGCATCGCCGACAACGGCCGCGGGCTCAACACCGAGAAGATCAAGGCCAAGGCGATCTCCTCGGGTCTGGTCACCGAGGCCGAGCTCGAGAAGATGAGCGAAGCCCAGATCCACAAGTTCATCTTCGCGCCGGGCTTCTCGACCGCGGCCGCCATCACCTCGGTCTCGGGCCGCGGCGTCGGCATGGACGTGGTGCGCACCAATATCGACCAGATCGGCGGCACCATCGACATCAAGTCGGTGGCGGGTGAAGGCTCCTCCGTCACCATCAAGATCCCGCTGACGCTCGCGATCGTCTCGGCGCTGATCGTGGAAGCCGCCGGCGACCGCTTCGCCATCCCGCAGCTCTCGGTCGTCGAGCTGGTGCGGGCCCGCGCCAACTCCGAGCACCGCATCGAGCGCATCAAGGACACCGCGGTCCTCAGGCTCCGCAACAAGCTGCTGCCGCTGATCCATCTGAAGAAGCTGCTCAAGATCGACGACGGCGCCGCTTCCGATCCCGAGAACGGCTTCATCGTGGTCACGCAGGTCGGCAGCCAGACCTTCGGCATCGTCGTCGACGGCGTGTTCCACACCGAAGAAATCGTGGTCAAGCCGATGTCGACCAAGCTGCGTCACATCGACATGTTCTCCGGCAATACCATTCTGGGCGATGGCGCCGTCATCATGATCATCGATCCCAACGGCATTGCCAAGGCGCTCGGCGCCGCCGGCTCCTCGGCCCATGACATGGGCGACGAGAACGGGGCGCACCACATCGGAAGCGGCGAGCAGACCACCTCGCTCCTCGTCTTCCGCGCCGGCTCGTCCCAGCCCAAGGCGGTTCCGCTCGGGCTCGTCACCCGCCTGGAAGAGCTGCCCGCCGACAAGATCGAGTTCTCCAACGGCCGCTACATGGTGCAGTACCGCGAGCAGCTGATGCCGCTGGTCGCCATGGAGAGCGTCACCATCGCCAGCCAGGGCGCCCAGCCGATCCTGGTGTTCGCCGATGACGGCCGCTCCATGGGCCTCGTCGTCGACGAGATCATCGACATCGTCGAGGAACGGCTCAACATCGAGGTCGGCGGCTCCGCCTCCGGCATTCTCGGCTCGGCCGTGATCAAGGGCCAGGCCACCGAGGTGATCGACGTCGGCCACTTCCTGCCGATGGCGTTCGCCGACTGGTTCACCCGCAAGGAGATGAAGCCGTCGATGCACTCGCAGTCGGTGCTGCTGGTCGACGACTCGGCCTTCTTCCGCAACATGCTGGCGCCCGTGCTCAAGGCGGCCGGCTACCGCGTCCGCACCGCGCCGACCGCGCAGGAGGGCCTCGCCGCCCTGCGCGCGCAGACCTTCGACGTGGTCCTGACCGACATCGAGATGCCCGACATGAACGGGTTCGAGTTCGCCGAAGTGATCCGCTCGGACAACAATCTGGGCTCGATGCCGATCATCGGCCTCTCCGCGCTGGTGTCGCCGGCGGCGATCGAGCGCGGCCGTCAGGCCGGCTTCCACGACTATGTCGCCAAGTTCGACCGTCCCGGTCTGATCGCGGCGCTGAAGGAGCAGACCGCGGGCGCCGCCGGCGCCTCGGAGCTGAGCCGGGCGGCGGCGTAAACGGCAGGATCAGGAGACACGCACATGAGCAAGAAAGCCCAATCCACCGAAGGCGCCATGGTCGAATACGTCACCGCGATGATCGGCGGCCAGCTGTTCGGGCTGCCGATCTCCCGCGTCCAGGACGTGTTCATGCCCGAGCGCGTCACCCGCGTGCCGTTGTCCTCGCGCGAGATCGCGGGCGTGCTCAATCTGCGCGGCCGCATCGTCACCGTGGTCGACATGCGCGCCCGCCTCGGCCTGCCCAAGCCCGAGGACGGCAAGACCCCGATGGCGGTCGGCGTCGATCTGCGCGGCGAATCCTATGGCCTGCTGATCGACCAGATCGGCGAGGTGCTGCGGCTTGCCGAGGACGGCAAGGAGGAGAACCCCGTCAACCTCGATCCCCGCATGGCCAAGCTCGCCGGCGGCGTCCACCGTCTCGACGGCCAGCTCATGGTCGTCCTCGACGTCGATCGCGTCCTCGAGCTC
>NZ_JALJRD010000002.1:0-1034125 GCF_024519875.1 Bradyrhizobium sp. Bra64
TGAGGGTCTGATATCTCACCGCAAAACGCGACCTCATCCTGAGGGCCCGCCGTAGGCGGGCGTCTCGAAGGATGGGCCGCAGGCAAGCTGCCCGCCACGCCTTTCTTCATATGCGATAGCCCTACCCCCACAAGGGGAGAGGGTGCAGCGTCAGTGCTGCGCCAGTCCTTTCCAGCGACCTTTGCTGCCTCCGCCAGCCTGAACCGCAGCGTGAACTCCGCGCCGCCGCCGGGAAGATTCTCCACTGTAACCGTCGCCGCGTGATCGTCCGCCACGCCGCGCACGATCGAGAGCCCTAGGCCCGCGCCGTCGCTGCGCTGGCGGTCGGCGCGCCAGAAACGCTGGAAGATCAGATCGCGCTCGGCCTCCGCGATCCCGGGGCCGCAATCGCGCACGCGCACAGCACCGTCTTCGCACACCTCGACGTCGACGGAGGTCTCCTTTGCCGTGAACTTGATGGCGTTTTCCGCGAGGTTGAAGATCGCGCGCTGGAGCATCACGGAATTGCCGTGGATCAGCACCGGCGCGTCGGTGCCCCTCAGTGCGATGTCCTTGTGCTGCGCGATCGCAAACGGCGCGATCGAACCGACCACCTCGGTGCAGACCGCGCGCAGGTCGGCGGTCTCGCCGGGATCGAGCACCAGCGTGTCGAGCTCGGCGATCTCCAGCAGCTGGGCGACGATGCGGCTCATGGCTTCGATGTCGGCATGCAGCGCCTCTCTTGCCGCGCCGTCGCCGAGCGTCTCGATCCGCGTGCGCAGGATCGCGAGCGGCGTGCGCAACTGATGCGCGGCGTCCGCCGTGAACTGCCGCTGCACCCGAAAGCCGTCCTCGAGGCGGTCGAGCGCCTGGTTGACGGCAGTGACCAGCGGCATGATCTCGCGCGGGATCTGCTCGGTCGGCAGGCGAACGTGGGTTCGCGACGGGCCGATATTGCTGGCCTCCTCGGAGGCCTTCCACAGCGGGGCGACCGCGCGGCGGAAGATGATGATGTCGGTGGCGAGCAGGATCAGCAGGATCGGAATGGTGGTCCACCCGACGCGCCTGAAGAAATTCGAGACGATGTCGTCGATGATGACGTCGCGATGCGCGAGGTCCTCGGCAACCCGGATGCGCACGGTCTTGCCGTCGATGGTCCGGGTGACGCCGGCGCCGGAGATCGTATCCGACAGACGCGGCGGCGCGGCGCCGGCCTTGCGGCGCGAGGAGAACAGCAAATGACCCTCGGCATCGCGAATGTCGTACTGGTAGCGGCCATAGGCTTCGGAATAGAGCCCCCTGAGGCTGTCCGGGAGATTGAACGTCAGCAGGCCGTCCGGCTGGGCGACGATGCGCTCGGCCAGCACCTCGGCCTGCGCGCGCATTGCATCACGGTGCAGCTGGTCGATCTCCGAATTGAGCAGCCAGAACAGCAGCAGCGGCAGGAAGATCGCGACCACCGCAACCGCCACGATGTGCAGGAACACGATGCGCCAGATAAGCGATTTGAACGTCGGCGATCTGGCAGAGATCATGGCGCGGAATCCGGCGAGGGATCCGATCTGGACCACGCTATTTCTCCTCGGCCATGAGATAGCCGACGCCGCGGATGGTGTGGATCACGACCTTGGCGCCGTGCTCGGTGAGCTGCTTGCGCAGCCGCGAGACGTAGACCTCAACCGCGTTGGAGGCGACCTCGCCTTCGAGCCCGAAGATGTGGTCCTCGACGTTCTTCTTCGGTACCACCCGCCCCTGCCGGCGCAGCAGGATCTCGAGCACCGAGGTCTCGCGCGCGGAGATGATCCGCGGCTGGTCGTCGACGAAGATCTGGCGGCTTTCGGTGTCGTAGACGAGGTTGGCGAGACTGAGCGAGCGGCCGAGCAGCTGGCCCGGCCGGCGCAGGATCGCCTCCAGCCGCGCCACCAGTTCCTCCATCGCAAACGGCTTTGCGAGATAGTCGTCGGCACCGCTGCGCAGGCCGTTGACGCGGTCCTGCAGGCCGCCGCGCGCAGTCAGCACCAGCACCGGCAGCGGCTCCATCTGCCGGCGCAGCTCGCGCAGCACCGACAGGCCGTCGCCGTCGGGAAGGCCGAGGTCGAGGATCATCGCCGCATAGCTGACGCTGCTCACCGCCTCGCGCGCTTCGGCCGCGCTGCCGACGATGTCGCTCTCGTAGCCGGCCGCCGCCAGCCCGCCGGCAACGAGCCGCGACAGCTCGGCATTGTCTTCGACGATCAGAAGCCGCATCGCATGTCCGCCGGATTTTGCGGGTCTCGCCGCGCGGCTCGCGCCGCTTGTCGGATCTCTTCCACCATTCCGGCCGCCTCGGCCAGCGAAAAAGCACCAGTCGGCCCGGTCGACCTGTTCCTGTCAGCTTTGTGTAAGCAGAACCGCGCTCGAGGAATGGAGGGTCTTGCTTCGTCAGGGTCGAAGCTCATCGCCCCCCCGGGACCCACGCAAAGGACAAGAATTTCGGATTATGCGATTATCGCTATTTGCCACTGTTTTGCCCGACGAGTCAAACGGCTTCTTTACTCGCGGGATGGAAGAACGGCATGTCCGCCGAAGGCGAAACCCTTCGCTCGGCCGGTTTCCGACCACGACGGATTTCGTGCGCTTGATCCGGCCCCAAAATGCGGAGTTGACCACGATTGCGCGTCGATCATGCCTTTCCGCCGACTATCCCCGACGCATCAAGCCGTTAGCAGCCCTCACGACGCCTGGTGCCCTCACCCCCGTCTACTGTGCATGGGGTTGTTTTCCAGATTTTTTTGTGAGCGCCCGAGCGCGGCCGCAAAATCAAAGGCCCCGGGCTTTCGCTCCGGGGCCTTGCATGTGCGATGTGAGGCGATCAGCTCTGCGAGTTGCGCGCCATGAAATTGTCGTAGCCGACCTCGGCGACCTGGAACCACTGGTAGCCGTTGTTCGAGAAGGACGTCAGCGAATCATACACCTTCTTGAAGTCCGCGTTGGTCGACGAGACCTCGGTGTGCAACTCCTTTGCCGCCTTGAAGCAGGCCTGCATGATCTCGGGCGAGAACGGATGCAGCTTGGCGCCGGCGGCGAGCAAGCGGCGCAGCGCGGGCGGGTTGGACTGATCGTACTTCGCCATCATCCAGTTGTTGGCAAAGTGCCCCGCCTGCTCGAGGACGCTCTGATAGTGCTTTGGCAGAGCATTCCATTTGTCCTGGTTGACGAACGCGAGCAGCATCGGCCCGCCTTCCCACCAGCCCGGGAAGTAGTACTGCGGCGCCACCTTGACGAAACCGAGCTTCTCGTCGTCGTACGGTCCGACCCATTCGGCAGCGTCGATGGTGCCCTTCTCGAGCGCCGGGTAGATGTCGCCGCCGGCGATCTGCTGCGGCACCGCGCCGAGCTTCTGCAGCACGCGCCCCGCAAAGCCGCCGATGCGAAACTTCAGGCCGTTGAAGTCCTGAGGTACTTTGACTTCCTTGCGAAACCAGCCGCCCATCTGACAGCCGGTGTTGCCGGCGAGCAGCGAGACGACGTTGTACTTCTTGTAGAACTCGTTGAGGATTTCCCTGCCGCCTCCCAACATGTACCAGGCCTGATTGATGCGCATGTTCGGTCCGAACGGCACGGCCGAGCCGAAAGTAAAAGTCGGATCCTTGCCGAAATAATAATAGGACGCGGTGTGACCGATTTCGCAGGTGCCGTTCTGCACGGCATCGAGCACCTGGAGGCCCGGCACGATTTCACCGCCGGCGAAGGTCTGAATTTGAAATTTGTTGTCGGTCGCTTCCGCCACCATCTTGGCCATCATCTCGGCACCGCCATAGAGCGTGTCGAGCGATTTCGGCCAGCTCGTCGGCATGCGCCATTTGATCTCCGGCATCGACTGCGCGATTGCCGGCGCGGCAAACGTCGCGGCGCCAGCCGCACCAAGTCCCGTGACTTTAATGAAGTCTCTTCTTTTCATGATGTCCTACCCTGATGGATTGCGATTTGGGCCTTCTTGTCGAGGCCTGGGGTCCAGCATGGAACATTGCGTTGCCGATTTCCATCGTGATCGCACTGCGGCAA
This sequence comes from Bradyrhizobium sp. Bra64, assembly GCF_024519875.1. Lineage (NCBI taxonomy): Bacteria > Pseudomonadati > Pseudomonadota > Alphaproteobacteria > Hyphomicrobiales > Nitrobacteraceae > Bradyrhizobium > Bradyrhizobium sp. Bra64. Next base: position 4,024 of record NZ_JALJRD010000002.1, read on the forward strand.
AGAAAAAGCCCGGCCTCCTGAGGAGGTCGGGCTTTGCCATTCTCGACTTTCGTCTAAAGGCGATCAGCCGCGGGTGCGCGAGCGGATCATGAAGCTGTCGTAGGTGTATTCGGCGACCTGCCACCACAGATACTCGTCGGAGCGGTAGGCCTGCATGGCGTCGATCGACTTCTTGAAGTCGGGGTTCTTGGCCGAGATCTCGCCCCACAATTCGTTGGTCGCCTTGAGGCAGGCTTCGAGCACTTCGTTGGTGAAGGGACGAAGCTGGGTGCCGCCAGCCACCAGACGCTTGAGCGCCGCGGGGTTCACCATGTCGTAGCGCGCGGCCATCCAGGTGTTGGTGTTGACGGTCGCGTTGGTGAGAATCGCCTGGTAGTTCTTCGGCAGCTCGTTCCACTTGTCGATGTTGGCGAAGGCGTGGACGGTCGGACCGCCCTCCCAGAAACCGGGATAATAGTAGTACTTGGCGACCTTGGCGAAGCCGAGCTTCTCGTCATCGTAGGGGCCGACCCATTCGGCGGCGTCGATGGTGCCCTTCTCGAGCGAGGGATAAATGTCGCCGCCCGCGAGCTGCTGCGGCACCACGCCGACCTTCTGGAGGACCTGGCCGGCAATGCCGCCGATGCGCATCTTGAGGCCGGAGAGATCGGCAACGGTCTTGATCTCCTTGCGAAACCAGCCGCCCATCTGGGTGCCGGTGTTGCCGCAGGGGAAGCCGACGACGTTCGATTTCTTGAAGAACTCGTTGGCGAGCTCGTTGCCGCCGCCCTGATAAAGCCAGGAATTCTGCTGACGCGCGTTGAGGCCGAAGGGCACCGACGCGAAGATCGCGAACGTCGGGTCCTTGCCGACGTAGTAGTATGACACGGTGTGGCACATCTCGACCGTGCCCTTCTGCGTCGCATCCAGCGCCTGCAAACCGGGAACGATTTCACCCGCCTGGAAGACCTGGATCTGGAACTTGTTGTCGGTCATCTCGGCGACGTACTTCGCCAATTGCTCGGCGCCGCCATAGATCGTGTCGAGCGACTTCGGGAAGCTCGACGTCAGGCGCCACTTCACCTCGGGCGAGGACTGCGCGATCGCCGGCGAGGCCACCGCGGCGGTCGCCGCCGCGCCTGCTGCCGACACTTTCAGGAAATCACGACGCTTCATCTTCAGGTCTCTCCTTGTTGGGGCGTTCCCCTAACTTCCTCTTTGCCGCCGCTCATTCCGGCGACGCGTTTGGGCCGCGTCGAACCGAAGGGGCTTGACTGCGGTGGGCCTTTAACACGGACGCCCCGCTTTCGAAACGCGACATTGGCATGACGGGGCTCTACGAAAGTCGCATGTCTCCAACGGATGGCCGGAGCCGCCGGCTCAGGCCGCGGCGATGACGCCCTTGAGCTGGTCCCGGACCTGTCCCGCAATGGCGCGATAGATCGCCGCATGGGGACCGTCCGGCTCGCTGTCGACGACGGGGGTGCCGGCATCCGAGGTGGCGCGAATCGCCATATGCAGGGGGATCTCGCCGAGGAAAGGTACCCCAAGCTTTTCGGCCTCGTGGTGCGCGCCGCCATGGCCGAAAATATCCGATTTCGTGCCGCAATGCGGGCACTGGAAGTAGCTCATGTTCTCGACGATGCCGAGCACGGGGACGTTGACCTTCTTGAACATGGCAAGCCCCCGCCTTGCATCGATCAGGGACAGGTCCTGCGGGGTCGAGACGATCACGGCGCCCTTCAGGGGCACGTTCTGCGCCAGCGTGAGCTGGGCATCGCCGGTGCCCGGCGGCATGTCCACCACCAGCACATCGAGCTGGCCCCATTCGACGTCGCGCAGCATCTGCGTCACCGCCGACATCACCATCGGACCGCGCCAGATCATCGCGGTCTCTTCCTCCACCAGGAAGCCGATCGACATGATGGCGAGGCCGAAACGGCGGAGCGGAATCATCTTGCGCTCGGCGTTCAGCTCCGGCTTGGCGTGCAGGCCGGTCAGCCGCGGCACCGACGGGCCGTAGATGTCGGCATCGAGCAGCCCGACCTTGAGGCCGAGGTCGCGCAGGCCCAGCGCCAGATTGAGCGCGGTGGTCGACTTGCCGACGCCACCCTTGCCCGAGGCGACCGCGATGACCGCGGCGACGCCCGGAATCTCGGACTGGCGCGCCATCGGCGACCCGCCGCCCTGCGGCGGTTTGTGGGCATGGACCGGCTGCACGCCCGGCGTGCCCCGGCTTGGCGTTGGCGGCGGTAGTGGCGCGGCGCCGACCTTACGCTCGGCGGTCAGCGCCACCATCACGGTGGTGACGCCGGGAATGGCGCGCACCGCGGCCTCGGCTTCGGCCCGGACCGATTCCCAGGCCCGCGCCTCGGCGGCATCGACATTGATCGAGAAGAACACCTTGCCGTCGGCGGCGCTGATCGCGCTCAGCACATTGGCGTTGGCGAGCGCGACCCCGCGGGGCGACTTGATCCTGGCGAGGCTGTCGAGAACCTGTTGCTGCGTCACGCTCAAAGCGCATCTCCTGAACAGAGCATGATCCGGAAAAGTGTGGAGCGGTTTTCCGACCAGATCATGCTCAAGGCTTTAGGATGCCCCATTAGAGCGGAAACGGCCAAAAGGCTACTGCCTGCCGATATCGTCAGCCATCTCGGCGGGCGCCCCGCCCTGCTCCCGGGCTGCCTCATAGTTGAGCTCGATCATGACCCCGTTGGGGTCGTGGACGAAGATCTGCCAGAGGTCGCCGCCGGGCACCTGGCGCGAGTCGAACTTCATGCCCTTGGAGGCCAGACGCTGCTTCATCCCGTCGAAGCCGCGGCTGACGAAGGCGACATGGTGGACAACGCCGGAATCCGGCTTTTGTGGCTCGGCGGTCGGCGAAATATCGACGAGGTGCACCACCGGCTTGCCCTCGCTGTACATCCAGGCGCCCGGGAAGGCGAAATTCGGCCGGGCGCCTTTTTCCAGCCCCAGCACGTCCTCGTAGAAGCGGACGGTCTCGGCCAGATTCCGGGTCCGGATGTTGAAATGATCGAGCACGCCGACGCTCACGCCGCCCAAACCCTTGCCCATGCTTTCGCTCCCTTTTTTGAAGTCCTTGGGTCCGTCATCCTAGCACAGGGGGCCCTTCAACGAAGCCGTTGCCCTCCGGGCTCAAGCGTTTATGGTGCGCCCGATCCGCCCCGTGGCGGAACCCCAAAAGATACCGCCTGGCGCCTCTCGCCCGGCCAAAACCGTAAAACCCAAACTACGGACAAGGTACCACACATGGCTAAAGTCGCTTTCCTCGGTCTCGGCGTGATGGGCTTCCCCATGGCCGGACACCTCGTGAAAAAAGGGGGCCATGAGGTCACCGTCTACAACCGCACCGCGGCCAAGGCGAAGGAATGGGCGGACAAGTTCGGCGGCAAGACCGCGGCGACCCCGAAGGCCGCCGCCGAGGGCCAGGATTTCGTGATGTGCTGCGTCGGCAACGACAACGATCTGCGCGCCGTCACGATCGGCGCCGACGGTGCGTTCGCCGGCATGAAGAAGGGTGCGACCTTCGTCGACCACACCACCGCGTCCGCCGAGGTCGCTCGCGAACTCGATGCAGCCGCGGCCAAGGCCGGCTTCAAGTTCATAGACGCCCCGGTCTCCGGCGGCCAGGCCGGCGCCGAGAACGGCGTGCTGACGGTGATGTGCGGCGGTGCGCAGGACGCCTATGCCGGCGCCGAGCCGATCATCACAGGCGCCTATGCGCGGATGTGCAAATTGCTCGGACCCGCGGGCTCCGGCCAGCTGACCAAGATGGTCAACCAGATCTGCATCGCCGGCCTCGTGCAGGGCCTGTCCGAGGGTATTCACTTCGCCAAGAGGAGTGGCCTCGACGTCGCGGCCGTGATCGAAACCATCTCAAAGGGCGCCGCGCAGTCCTGGCAGATGGAGAACCGCTACAAGACCATGAACGAGGACAAGTACGATTTCGGCTTCGCCGTCGAATGGATGCGCAAGGATCTCTCGATCTCGCTGGCCGAAGCCCGTCGCAACGGCGCCAATCTGCCGGTGACCGCGCTGGTCGACCAGTTCTACGCCGAGGTCGAAAAGATGGGCGGCAAGCGCTGGGATACGTCGAGCCTGCTCGCGCGCCTTAATCGCTGACCCCTGACGATTTGGCCCTGCCTTGTTGATCGCGATCGCCGCCATTTTCGTCCTCGCCTATGCGGCGATCGCGCTCGAGCACCCGATCGGGGTCAACAAGAGCGCGTCCGCACTGCTCGGTGCGGGCCTGCTCTGGAGTGTCTACGCGATCGCGACCGGCGACCACGCCCTGGTCGGCCGCCAACTCGACGAGTCCGTCGGCTCCACCGCGCAGATCGTGTTCTTCCTGATCGGCGCCATGACCATCGTCGAGGTGATCGACGCCCATGACGGTTTCGAGGTCATCACCTCGCTGATTCGCACCACCAGCCAGGTGGCGCTGATCTGGCTGATCGGCTTCGTGACGTTCTTCCTGAGCGCGATCCTGGACAATCTGACGACCACCATCGTCATGATCTCGCTGATCCAGAAGCTGATCGCCCGCCGCGACGACCGCCTGCTGTTCGCCTCCCTCATCGTCATCGCCGCCAATGCGGGCGGCGCGTGGACCGTGATCGGCGACGTCACCACGACCATGCTGTGGATCGGCGGGCAGATCTCGCCGGTGAAGATCATGGGCGCGGTATTCCTGCCCTCGCTTCTCAACCTGCTCGTGCCGCTCGTGTTCGTCAGTTTTTCGCTCAGGGGCAAGACCATCGCGCCGCCGACGAAGGACACCGGACTGCTCGCCGTCGATCGGTTCGAGCGCAATTTGATGTTCTATCTCGGGCTCGGCACGCTGATCGCGGTGCCGGCGTTCAAGGCGGTCACGCATCTGGCGCCGTTCATGGGTATCCTGTTCGGGCTCGGCGTGCTCTGGCTGGTCGGCGAGATCGTGCACCGGCACAAGGAGGAGCATGTGCGCCAGCCCCTCACGCTCGTGCACGCGCTGGCACGGATCGACATGAGCTCGGTCGTGTTCTTCGTCGGCATCCTGCTCGCGGTCGCCTGCCTCGAGCATGCCGGCCTGCTGTCCATGCTGGCCAAATGGCTCGACGCCACGCTCGGCCGCCAGGACATCATCGTCATCGTGCTCGGCCTGCTCAGCGCTATCATCGACAACGTGCCACTGGTCGCCGCGACCATGGGCATGTACGACCTCGCGCATTATCCGCCCGACAGCTTCATCTGGGAGTTCATCGCCTATTGCGCCGGCACCGGTGGTTCGATCCTGATCATCGGCTCGGCCGCCGGCGTCGCCGCCATGGGACTCGAGCGCATCGAGTTCCTCTGGTACGCCCGCCGCATCGCCGTTCCCGCGCTCGCCGGCTATCTGGCGGGAGCCGTGGTGTACATCGCGCAGCACGCGGCGCTGCATTGAACGGCGCTGGCCGGCCCCAAATTAACGCCGGGTTAACGTAATTCTTTAGCTCCTTAAGTCACCTCTTAAGGATTTCTTGCCAGAGATAGACAATGCAGAAGGCCCGCGTCCGGCGTGGGCAGGAATCGTGTTGCTTGATGAGTAACCCCGCTGAAAAGCCTGAGGTAGTGCAGCTTCCGGCCGAGCCGATAAGCGCTCCATCGGCGAGCAGCCGAAGGGCTGCGGCGCAACGGGTGCGCGAGGCCCGCGACAAGTTAACGTCGACCAGCGGAACCCGGCCGGCCTTCGACGCCGATATGCTGCGCCAATACGCCCAGACGCGGCTGTCGGCCTCCTACGTCGTGATGCTGCTGGTGGTTGCCACCGGCGTGCTGTTCGGGCTGTGGATGCAGCCGATCCCGGCCGCGGCCTGGACCGCCGGCATGCTCTGCATCCACGCCGCGATGATCCGCAGCTGCCACCGCTTTCTGGCCGAGCCCGCCTCGCCCGCGGCAACGCGCGCATGGCGGACGCGCTTCGTCGTGCTCGACCTGCTCTATGGCCTGTGCTGGATGGCCATCCTGATCCATCCCGTGCTCGACATGGTCACGGAAACGCTGATGATGTTCCTGATGCTGCTGGTGATCGCGGTATCGAGCATGCTGGCCGCCAATCTTCCGATCGCGGCCCTCGCCGCCACTGCGCCGGTGGCGGTCGCGATGGCCCTCAGCTTCCTGATGACCGGTTCGCTGGACAATTACATCCTGGCGGCGCTCGCGCTCGCGGCTGAAGGCTATTTCGTGCTGCTGGCGCACCGCCTGCATTCCTCGACCTTCGCCACGCTCGAGGCGCGCGCCGAGAAGGACGCATTGATCGGCGAACTCGAACAGGCCAAGGCGATCTCGGACGAAGCGCGTCACCGTGCCGAATCCGCCAACGTCGCCAAATCGCGCTTCCTCGCGCAGATGAGCCACGAGTTGCGCACGCCGCTGAACGCGATCCTCGGTTTCTCCGAGGTGATGAAAAGCGAGATTTTTGGCGCACATGCAGTGCCGGTCTACAAGGAGTACTCGGCGGACATCCACAATTCCGGCGTGCACCTGCTCAACCTCATCAACGAGATCCTCGATCTTTCAAGGATCGAGGCCGGCCGTTACGAACTCAACGAGGAAGCGGTGTCGCTGGTCGGCATCGTCGCTGACTGCCATCATTTGATGAAGCTGCGCGCATCGAGCCGCGGCATCACCATCCACGAGGTGTTCGAGCAGGCCATGCCGCGGCTCTGGGCCGACGAGCGCGCGATCCGACAGGTCGTGCTCAACCTCCTCTCCAACTCGATCAAGTTCACCCCGCAGGGCGGCGAGATCTGGCTCAAGGCCGGCTGGACCGCCTCAGGCGGACAATATCTGTCGGTGAAGGATTCCGGCTCCGGCATCCCCGAGGATGAAATCCCGGTCGTGCTCGCCTCGTTCGGCCAGGGCTCCAACTCGATCAAATCGGCCGAACAGGGCGCAGGCCTGGGTCTGCCGATCGCAAAGAACCTGATCGACCTGCATGGCGGCACGTTCACGCTGAAATCGAAGCTGCGCATCGGCACCGAAGTGATCGTCACCTTCCCGCCGGAGCGCGTGATGAGCGCGCTGGCGCCGATGTCGGATGATTCTCCACCGCTCCAGCCGGAGAGTTCCGCGGTAGCCGACGAGAAGCGACGGCCGCGCCATCGGCCGATCATGAGCGCAGGTACGGGCTCTTAAACACATGCTTGCAGACATGCCCGACGATCCTTCACTATGTCCAAATGAGCAAAGAAACGCCGTGCGTCGCCGTCTGCATGATCGATCCCAAGACCAGGCTGTGCTTCGGTTGCGGCCGGACCTTGCCGGAGATCGCGCGCTGGCACGCCATGGAAAGCGCGGAACGGCTGGCGCTCATGGCGCTGTTGCCGGCGCGCATGACGGACGCCGGACTTGCGCCGATCGTGGGATTGCCGAAGCGCGCCTGACCGACCTGCGTGACTTCGGAGGCGTTCGATGATCCGCTTCCTGCTCGTTCTCATCATGCTCGCCTGCACGGCAGGTGCCGTCGTCGCCTATGGCGATCCCGATCAGATCGCGCGCGCGAGCAACAAGGTCTCGCACCTGTTTCGCGCGCAAATCGCTTCCCCGGCCCCAGCCGTGCAGATCCAGCGCGGCCAAGGCGGCGAGTTCGCGCTGCGTGCGAAAATCAACGGCGTCGCCGCACCGATGGTGATCGACACCGGTGCGACCTCCGTGGTGCTGACCTGGGAGACCGCGAAAGCGATCGGACTGCCGCTCGAGATGCTCGAATACGACGTCGATCTCGAAACGGCGGGCGGCCACACCAAGGCGGCCCGCCTGACGCTCGACCGTCTCTCCGTCGGCCATCTCGTCGAGAAATCCGTGCCGGCCCTTGTCGTGCAGCGCGGGCAGATGAAGACCAATCTGCTCGGCATGAGCTTTCTCGACCGCCTCGAGAGCTGGGGCGTGCGCGCCGACAAGCTGATGCTCACAGGCTATCCGGAACTCCAAGGCAGCCGCCGCCGCTCGCGCATCGCGGTCGACTAATCCGTCACGAGGACTCGATCCTGCCTCCAGGCATCGGGCAGTGCGCTGCGAAAGCAAGCAAGTGTGGCATTCGCGCTATTTACAAACCGTCTAGTCGGTTTATAACGGGCGTATTCCCGGATCAGGGTTGGATGAGTGCTGCTCCCTTGAGGATGCGGCCGAGTGGGAGATCGAGAAATATGATTGCGAGAGCCGCCTTACGCCGCACGATCTGCGCCCTGCCGTTTGCGACGGCGTTCGCCGCAGGCAGCGCCTGCGCTGCGGACCTGTCACCGCGCTATGCAGCGCCATCCGCCTCCTACACTGCGCCGCAGCCGGTCTATTCCTGGACAGGTCTCTATGCGGGCCTCAACGCCGGCTATGCCGAGAGCGGCGACGACGCCTTCAACAATCTCGTCGGCACCAGCGGCGGCAAGGTCAAGGGCGCCGTGGGCGGCGTGCAGATCGGCTACAACTACCAGTTCTCGCCGATGTTTGTGGTCGGCATCGAGAACGACTTCGAGGGCGGAGACATCAAGAACCACGACGCGCTCAACAGCGCCGCGGTCAGCCTGCCCTGGTACATGACCGGCCGCGCCCGCGCCGGCATTGCGACGATGGATTCACGCCTGTTGTTGTTCGGGACCGCGGGTCTTGCCACCGGTGAATTGAAGGACGGCCCGATCAACAAGATGAAGATGGGCTGGACCGCGGGCGGCGGCGTCGAATGGGCGTTCCTGCCGAAATGGTCGGCCAAGGCCGAGTATCTCTACACCGCGTTCAAGCACGACGATTTGCCGGACTGGAACGCCGCCAAATTCCACAGCTTCCGCGTCGGAGTGAACTATCACTTCGACCTGTTCCGCTGAGACGGATCGCGAAGAGCCGGATTTCTATCCGACTCTTCACGTGATTGCGGCTAGGCCGCGGCCTCAGCCGGCGCACGCGCACCGACACGCGAGATCGCATCGCGAAGCACCTCGAGGCCGGCGCCCGGCTTCACCCCCTGCTCGGCAAGATGGCGGCGAAAGGCGCGCGCGCCCGGCACGGCGTGGAATGCGCCGACGAAATGGCGCGTCACGGAGTGCAGCCGCGTGCCGCGGGCGAGCTGTTGCTCGATATAGGGCATCATCGCCTCGAGCGCGTCTTGCATGCTCGCATGCGGTGCCGCCTCGCCGAAGATGTCTTGATCCACGGAGAGAAGACGCCATGGCTCCTGATAGGCGGCGCGGCCGAGCATCACGCCGTCGACATGCTCGAGATGCGCTTTGGCCTCGTCGATGCCCGGGATACCACCGTTGATGATGACAGGAACCCCGGGCATCGTGCGCTTGAGGCGATACACGCGATCGTAGTCCAGCGGCGGGATGTCGCGGTTCTCCTTCGGCGACAGGCCGTTGAGCCACGCTTTCCGTGCATGGACGATCAGCGCGTCGCAGCCGGAGGCGACCACCGCGCGCGCAAGCGTATCGAGCGCGACTTCCGGATCCTGGTCGTCGATGCCAATGCGGCACTTCACGGTGACGGGCACGGCAACCGTACGTTTCATCGCCTCGACGCACCTCGCCACGAGATCAGGCTCCGCCATGAGACAAGCGCCGAAGCGGCCATCCTTCACACGATCGGAGGGGCAGCCGACATTGAGATTGATCTCGTCATAGCCACAGGCCTCGCCGATCCGCGAGGCCTCAGCGAGATCGCGTGGATCCGAGCCGCCGAGCTGCAGCGCGACCGGATGCTCCGTCGCGTCGAAGCCAAGCAGCCGCTCCCGGTCGCCGTGGAGAATGGCGCCCGTCGTCAGCATCTCCGTATAGAGCAGCGCCCGCCGCGTCAGATGACGATGGAACACCCGACAATGCCGGTCGGTCCAATCCATCATGGGCGCCACGGAAAAGAGATAGTCTTTTGATTTCAATTATTTAACCTTATATCCTCAATAGGATCAACCCGAAACATGTGCACTCCAAACTAGCCGAAATTGCACACGTTTAGTACTTCGTGTTTCAGAACAAGTTCGTCAGCCTCGCCAGCCTTTGTGCGGACCTGCATGCCGAGATCGTGGACGCCCCTCCCTACGAACGCCCAGCTTTTTCTGCTGACGGCGAAGACGTCGGGCCGCTCGAAGCCGCCTGGGGATGGGACGTGGTGAGAAGCCAACAGTTCCTCCGCAAGCCTAGATGCTGCGATAATACTCGATACATGAAAGATCAGGCATTATTCCGAGCTCCCGTGTCTGGTCCAATTCAACCGTGCCTCCGCTCACATTGGTGATCGGGCCACAAAACAGATCGCGCAACGGTTCATTATTCGCATCACCTTCCAGCCAGCCCTCTCCTCCCACGCCGGCCAGCAGATGCGCAGTCGGTTCCGCGATCGGTGGTGAGGCGGAACCGCTTGCGACCGACGTCGGACGGGCACGAACAGCAATTCGATCCCGCCACGATGCTCGATGTGGTGGAGACGGCGCGCCTAGTCCGCGTCGTTGTAACTGCCGATGATGCCGTGAAGCCGTAACGTTCACGATGTTCGCCCGCAATTGACCTGGCGCTCGCCTACCGGACCGTCGCCGACACCTCCTTCGACGTCACAAGTATGACCTCGCCATCCAGGATGGGCTTGGCGATCCCGAAGAAGGTCGCGACGACGGCCGAGCCGTTGTGGCGATCCATCGCGGCCTTGTCGGCGAAGCGTTCATAGGTCGTGAAAACGCACGGGTCTTCCTCGCTCTGCGAGATAAAGAAACCGATCGTCTCCGGCTCGTTGGCGGCGACATGCGTCGCGACGGCGACAAGCGCATCGCGCATCACGACGTCATGTCCGGACTTTGCCCTGATGACGGCAGTGATCGTGATCATCAGAATTTCTTCCAGTCGCCATCGGCTTCAAACGCGCTCGCCGCCTGATAGATGGTTGCCTCGTCGTAATCCTTCGCAATCAGCATCAAGCCGACCGGCAGGCCATCCGAAAGGCCGCAGGGGATGCTCATCGCCGGATGGCCGGTGACATCGAACGGACTGGTCGTGGCCGTCATCTCGAAGGCGCGCTGGACGATCTCGGCGAGCGGCGCGCCCTTGGCCGGAATCGGTGTCGCAACACACGGCAGGGTCGGCATCAGCAACAGATCGTAGGATCCGAACACGGCGTCATAGGCAGCCTTGGCGGCGATCGCGATGTTGCGCGACTTGGCGTAATAGCGGCCGCGATAATGGCTGACGCCCCACTGCCCGACCAGCATGGTGAGCTTGAGCGTCTCCGACAGATCGTCGGCGCGGTTGCGCCAGCTGGAATGGGCGTCGAGCAGACCGACGTCATAGAGCCCCTTCCAATTGAAGCCCATGCCGTTGCCGATCATCATCTGGACCAGGAAACCTTCCAGCGTGATCGGGTTCCAGGCGGCGAGCGCGTGCAAATGCTCCGGTATCGAAACCTCCGACACGCTCGCGCCGAGCTTGGCGAATCGTTCTGCGCCCGCCTTGACCTTCTCGACGACGCCCTCCTGCATGTTCGACACGGCGAAGCCCTCCTTGAGGATACCGATCTTCATGCCCTTGACGCCCTTGCGGAGCATTTCCGTGTAGCTCGTGACTTTCGGCGCATACTGGCGCGGGTCAAATCCGTCGGGCCCGGCGAGCACCTCCAGCAGCAGCGCATTGTCGGCGACGTTGGCCGTCATCGGACCAGTGTGGTCGATGGTGGACTCGATCGGCATCACGCCCGTATAGGGCACGAGTCCGTGCGTCGCCTTCATACCGTAAATGCCGCAATAGGACGCGGGGATGCGGATCGAGCCGCCCTGGTCGCCGCCGATCGACATGTCGACCTCGCCGGCCGCAACCAGTGCAGCGCTTCCCGAGGACGAACCGCCCGCCGAATAACCCATCTTGAGTGGGTTGTGGACCGGTGCAGGATGGGAGGTATGGCTGCCGCCCGACAGGCAGAAATGCTCACATACGGCCTTGCCGACGATGGTGCCGCCGGCGTCGAGAATGCGGGTGACGATGGTCGCGTCGGCGACGGGAATGAAGCCTTCCAATGTCGTCGAACCGTTCATCATGGGGACGCCGGCCAGCGCGACGTTGTCCTTCAGCACGACGGTTCGGCCAGCGAGCTTGCCGCTCGACGCGCCCTTGACCTCGGTCTTGATCGCCCAGGCGTTGTACTTGTTGTCCTTCGGCATCGGCTTGGCGCCCGGCGTGCGCGGATATTTGACCGGCGGCAGCGGGTTAGGCAGCTCGTCGACGACGTCATAGGCGTCGAACATTCCACCCATCAGTGACAGATATTCTCCGGCCTCCTCGACCGACATGTTCATGTGCAGGCTCGCAGCGAGCTCGGCGACGTCTTCGGCATTCGGGCGTTTGATGGACATGAGTCATCCTTTCTTGTGAGGACAAGCTGGTGGCAACAGAAATCAGCGATCGCGACGGCGCGGCGTAACCGCGTCGGAATTTGAACCTAGGTTGGATGCATGGCGGCGTCCCGTGCCAAAAGGCTTTCCCGGTCGAGCTCTTCTGTGATGCGTCCCTTCTGGATATTGAGGACACGGTCAGACAGCGACGTGATGAATTCGAGATTCTGCTCGACCACGATCAGCGACATGTTCCAGCGCTTCTTCAGCGCGAGCAGGGTCTCGATAATCTCTTCGATGATCGATGGCTGGATGCCCTCGGTCGGTTCGTCCAGAAGGATCAGCCGGGGCTTCGTGCACAGGCAGCGTGCCAACGCCAGCAATTGCTGCTCACCGCCCGACAGGGCGCCGCCGCGCCGGTCGAGCAGCCGCACCAGGCGCGGAAAGTCTTGCAGCACGGTATCGATCACCGAGCGGTCCTCCTTCGGAGCCGCCGCGAGGCCCATCCGAAGGTTCTCGTGGACGCTCAGGTCTGGAAAGATCTCCCTGCCCTGTGGCACAAGTCCGATTCCAAGCCGGGAACGCTCGTGCGGCTTGAGATGGGTGATTGTCTTGCCGGCGAAGACGACCGAGCCGCCGGTCGTCGGCAGATGCCCCATCAGCGCACGCAAGGTCGTGGTCTTGCCCATGCCATTGTGGCCGAGAATACCGAGATACTCGCCGTCCCGCACCGTCATGTCGATGCCGAACAGGATCGGAATACGGCCGTACCCGGATCGCAAGTCCTTGACCTCGAGGAGCGGGCTCATGCCGCCACCTTCTTGCCGAGATAGACGTCGCGCACGCGCTGATCCGCCATAACCTTGTCCACGGTGTCTTCGACCAGCACACGCCCTTGATGAAACACCGTCACCTTCTTGGCGATCTGCCTGATGAACTCCATGTCGTGCTCGACAACGATGATTGCCCGCGTCTGATTGATCTCGCGAATGATTGCGGCAGTGTGGCCGGTCTCTTCGTCGGTCATGCCGGCGGCAGGTTCATCGAGCAGGATCAATTCCGGCTCGGCCGCAAGCACCATGCCGATCTCCACCCACTGACGCTGGCCATGCGACAGCGTCGCAGCGATGCGGTCGGCATGATCGGTCAGTCGTATCATCTCCAGTACGGCATCGACCGCGGGCCCTTGGGCGCGCGGCGTCGCCTTGCGACGGACGGCAAGCCAGATGTTCTCTCGAACCGAGAGACCGTTAAAGACATTGGGCACCTGTGTCTTGATACCGATCCCCATGCGGGCGATCTCGTGCGGCAGCTTGCCGGCGATCGGATGCCCACGGAACGCAATCGCGCCCGAAGTCGGAACGAGCTGTCCGGTCAGAGTCTTGAAGAAGGTGCTCTTGCCGGCGCCGTTCGGGCCAATCAGGCAACGCAGCTCCATCTCCTCCAACGTGAAGGTGATGTCATCATTGGCGACCACGCCACCAAAACGCATGGTGAGGTGCTCGGCCTTGAGCAGAGGGACAAGGTCCGCCATGGTCATTCCGCTCCTGCCATGTGCGACGCCGCCGCCGATGGCGGCACACGCTCCTCTGCAAGCTGCGCCTTCGGTCCTGGCGCGGGCACAAGCCGCATCAGAAGATCGCGCGCCGTCGGCACCAGGCCCTTGGGCAGCAGCAGCACGAACACGATCAACACGGCGCCGAGCACGAGGTTCGAATTCATGGCTTGCTGCGAACCGATATAAGCGACGATGTATTCGATCAGAACACAGCCGACGACAGGCCCGAGCAAGGTGCCGAGCCCGCCTACCGTGATCCAGATGATGATCTCGGCCGACAGCGACAGGCTGAAGATGGTCGGTCCGACAAACGCGCCCCAGTTGACGTAGAGCGCGCCGGCGAGTCCGGCAATCGCACCGCTCAGAATGAAGGTGAGCAGCTTGACCTTGCGCGGGTCATAGCCGAGCAACGATGCACGAACCTCGTTCTCGCGCACGGCCACCACGATGCGGCCGGCCGGGAGAGACAGCAGAAGGCGCAGCAGCAGGAAGACCCCAAGCAATGCCCCGCCCGTCACCCACCAGGATTGTTCCGGCGACAGCACCTGGTCCGGATAGAACGGCACGTTGAAAGTCGGCACCGCCGGCATGCCGTTGAAGCCGCCGAGCAGCGCCTTGCCGATCCTGTACTCGTCGCCGGAGGTCGAGTTGACGCAATTGAACAGGATCAGCGTCACGGTCAGTGTGATCACGCCGAGATAGACGTCGGAGATGCGGCCGAAGAAGATGAAATAGCCGAGGATCGCGGCGAACACCGACGGAACGACGATGGCGAGCAGGATCGACGGCGTCGAGTCCTGGAAATTGACCGCGGCGATCGCGTAGGCATAGCCGCCGAGGCCGAAGAAAGCGGTCTGGCCGAACGATAGAATTCCGCCAAAGCCCCAGATAAAAGCAAGGCTGAGCGCCAGCACCGCCATCGCGGCAAACAGCGTCAGCTGCATCATCGCGAACAGCTCGATCGTGCTGGGAATCAGCGCGATCGCAACGATCGCGAGAACGACGGCAACCGCCTGAGCCGCGAGGCGAAAGCGGATCGGCATTACAAATTCCCCTTGAAGAAGCGGCCCGAGATGCCTTGCGGAAGGAGCCGGATCAAGACGATCGCCGCCGTGAACACGAGAACCTCGCCGTAGACCGGCGTCGTGAAATAAGCGCCGACCTGATTGACGGCGCCGAACAGGCTCGCTGCCGACATCGTGCCCGACAGGATGGCGGCGCCGCCGCCGACGACAGTCATGAAGGCTTTCGCGACGTAGGCACCGCCCATGCCGGGCGTGATGCCGGAAACCGGCGCCAGCAGGCCACCGGCGAGACCGGTGACCGCGGCGCCCACCGCGAACGTGCTCATATAGACTCGCGCCGGATTTACGCCGAGCGTGGCAGCCATCGCCGGATTCTGCATCGTGGCGCGGGCGATCAGGCCGAGGCGCGTGTAGCTCATAACGCCGTAGACCAGCGCCATCGTCACGATGGCCATGCCGGCCAGGAACAGCGTATAGTAGCTCGACTGATAGGAGCCGATCGAGAAGCCGCCGAGTGGCGTCGGAACGCCTTGTTGGGTATTGCCGTAGATCGTTGTGACGATGCCGATGATCAGGAGGCTCAACCCCCAGGTCGCCAGCATCGAATCCACCAGACGCCCGTAGAGAAAGCGGATGAGGCAGCGCTCGATGACCAGCCCGACGATACCGACGAAAAGCGGCGCGACGACCAGCATCGCGATCCAGATATTGACGCCGGCATTGGCCGATATGACAGTCGCGTAGGCGCCGAGCATGATGAACTCGCCATGGGCGAGATTGATGATCTTCATCATGCCGAAGATGATCGCAAGTCCGAGGCACAACAGAAACAGCGACGCTATTCCGTTCAGGACGTCCAGCGCGACGATTAGGTAGATCGCCATTCTTCAGATTCTCTCAGGCCGTCGATGCAGTGGGCCCCGCCCGTAGGCGGAGCCCGGTCTACGTCAGAGATTGATGATGTACTGCTTGGTATCGGCCGGATTCTTGACGAGATCGCACACACTGGCCGTATCGGCCGGCTTGACGTCGGAGTAGCTCTCCAGCACCGACCATTTGCGGTCCTTCACTTCCGCAAGGAACGCGTTGCGGGTCGTGTGATGCGTCGCCTTGTCGAGCGAGACCTTGCCGCTCGGCCCGTCGAACGCGATGGAGTCTTCCAGCGCTGCAACCACTTTCATGCGGTCAATGCTGGCAGCTTTCTTGACGCCCGCGGCCCAGAGCATGACGCCCTCGTAGGTGCAGGCGGCGAGCTCACTGATGTAGGGCGAGTCCGGATGCGCCTTCTTGATCTTCTCGACAAAGCTCTTCGAAGCCGGCGTGGTCAGCTCCTCGAAATAGCCGTATGCGCCGAGAATGGCGTCGCTCTCCGCGGCATCCAGCGTGCTCGGTTCGTTGACGAGGCCGAAGGTCGTCGACGCGATCGGAATCTTTCCCTTCATGCCGGCCGCGGTCCACTGACGGTAGAAGGCGGTATGATTGCCGCCAACGAGCGCCGAAAGAATAAGGTCGGGCTTCGCCGCCTGGATCTTCGAGATGGTCGTGCCAAAATTGGTGACGTCGAGCGGGAAGAAGTCGGTCGACAGCACCTCGCCGCCATTGTCCTTGACGTATTTCGTCATCCACTTCGCGGTGATCTGACCGTAATTGTAATCGGCGGCGATGATGTAGGCCTTCTTGCCTGCCTTCTTCATCGCGCTCGGCACCAGCTTCTCCACGGTCTGCGCGGGCGTGGTGCCGGTGCAGAAAGTATTGCGATCGCAGACGCCGCCTTCGTAAAGCACGTTGTAGAAGTACAGCACCTTGAAGCGATCGAAGGTTGGACGCACCGCCTCGCGCGAGGCCGAGGTGATGCCGCCGTGAACGACGTCGACCTTGTCCTTCACCGCGAGCTGCTGAGCGAACTGCGAATACATCTGGATGTTGGACTGGGTGTCATAGTGGATGACCTTCAGCGGACGGCCGAGAAGTCCGCCGCCGGCGTTGATCTCATCCACGGCAAGTTGCAGCGCGTAGACCATGGGCGTGCCGGAGGCCGCGATCGGACCGGACTGGTCGTGCAGGCTGCCGACGACAATCGGGTTTTCAGCGCCGAACGCACCGGAGCGGAAGACAGCCGGCGCTGCGATCAGCGTCGTCGTAGCTAGGGCCGAGTGCCGCAGGAAGCGGCGACGGGAGAAAGACATAGACGTCCCCATAGGTTTATTGATACGGAAAATATTAAGAATACAATATTTGAAAAAGCAAGCTATTTATCGACGCTCGATGATCGAGAAGTCGTAGCCGTCGACTTGGGCGAGATAGATGGGGTGCCGGCCTCCCACCACGGATTGGGCTTGATCGCCTCGCGCGGTACGCCGCTGGAATGTTCGGCCGTAAAGGCGCGTCAACTTGCGCGCATCGAGGCTCGCGGCTTCCTCAATAAGGGCTGCGAGCGAATAGATGCCCTCGTAGCAGGATTGACCAAAGGCATTCACGGGCGGCGGACTATCGCCGAACGCCGTATGGTAACGCTCCAGGAAGGCGCCATTGTTGCGCGAGCGGATCGACGCATAATAGCTTGAGGCGGCGTAGAGGTTTTCGGTCTCGTTCACATCAAGTCCGTACGCGACGGTCTCGTCGATCGCCGAGGAAAAACGCAGCACGCGCGAACTCAATCCCGCAGCGCAGAAGGCCCGATTGAATGCGATGCAGTCGCCCCCGAGGAAATAGGGAAGGACGACGTCCGAACGCGAGACTTTGATCCGGTCCAGCATCTCGTCGAAGTCATGCTGGCCGACAGGTAGATAGCTCTCGCCAGTCACGGTTCCGCCAAAGCGGGTGATCAATGCTCGTGCAATCTGAAGGGATGAGCGCGGCCATATGTAGTCATTGCCGCAGAGGAAATAGCGGCGCGCCCGCCTTGATTCCGAAAGCCATTGGATCGCCGGAACCAGAAGCTCTTCGGCGGTTTCGCCAGTCGCGATGACGTCGGGGGTCGAGCGGCCCTCGAACTGCGGGGTGTATATGAATGGAACGCGGCCGCGGGCGGCGCGCGCCACGAAGTCGCGCGCAAAACTGGGTAACATCCCGACGATGCCGTCGACGCCGTCAATTTCGATCGCGTCACGCGCCGCCCGGCCGGCGGTCGCGCCTGTTTCTCCGGCGTTCACGATGCACAGTTCAACCGGACGGCGCAGGATGCCGTAAATCCGATTGATTTCCTCGACAGCCAAGCGGCCGCAGGCCTCAGCTGAGGGGGCCCATAGTCCCGCCGCGCCACTCTGCGGGATGAGCAGGCATATTCGAATACTACGCAACGGTGGTGTCTCCGCACTTCCAGACGGACCACTCACGAATCGTGCCAACGGCGATCCCGGTCCCGGCAAGGTCCGTTTGCGGCAAAACCGCTCAGTCCGGCCGGCAGGTTGCCGTTTTTTCTGGCGCCGGTCGCCCGATCAGCCCCTTCATTGGGCAATTTGGAACGAATTCGTTTTCTCCTTGCTCCATTTTATATTCCAAGGCAAAGGTTGAAATATCAAGTAATCTCGCCGGGGGGCCAACAAGGTGCATCTGCCCGACCTCATCCGAGGCGTGAACCGCCGACTCGAGCAGACGCTCGACGCGCAGCTCAAGCCCAGGGGCATGTCTCTTCACCAGTATCGTGTGCTCGAGGCCCTGACTGAACGGAACGGATTGCCGATGGGCGAACTGGCCATTCGCCTCTTTGTCGACGGCCCAACACTCACAAAGATTATCGACAGGATGGTTGAATCGGCCGAGGTCTATCGTGGCCCTGATCCGAATGACCGACGCAGGGTTCTGATCTTCGTCTCGCGCAGAGGAGCAGCACATTTCGATGACATTGCTCCCCTGATCTCGTCCATCGAGCGGGACATCCTGGACAGGCTGGGCGCATCAGATGCTGCAGCTTTGACAACCCTGCTCTCGGAATTGCTCGGTGACCCCACCTCTTCGCATCCACTTTCGTCTCACCGTCGGGAAACCCTGAATTGCAAATGACAGCGGCGGCTTTGGAATGAGCGGTACGACACCGCAAGGCCGCAACTACATCAATCTTGCGCCGTGACCATGCGCCACAACGTCTCCGCCAGCACGGCATAGCCCTTGTCGAGCGCATCTGGTGCCGTGAATTCACGCGGATTGTGGCTGAGACCTCCCTGGCTCGGCACAAATATAAGCGAAGCCGGAATACGCTTTTGGATCGCCAGTGCGTCGTGGCCGGTGATGGTTTTGAAGGTCGTGACTTTGAGGCCGAGATCCCTCGCCGCGGAACGGACCAATTCGGCTCCGTGCGGATCCAGCGAAGGCGCGGATCTCTTCTCGTCGGCGGCGATCGAGATGCCGACTCCGATCTCGCGAGCCTCGCGGTCGATCCGCTTCAGAAAGCGGTCGGTGATGGCGACAACCATGGCTTCGTCTTCATGTCGGATCTCGAACCAGACTCTGACACGGCCTGCCACCACATTCGGTGAATTCGGGTAAACACTGATGCGCGCCGCGGACGCGTGCGCGCCGGCGTTTTCGCGCGCGACTTCGACGTAGAGGGCTTCGATCGCGCGAGCCGCCGCGCGCAACGCGTCGCGGCGCAGAGGCATCGGCATCGGTCCCGTATGCGAGTAATCTCCCTCGAAGACGACCGATATCTTGCGAGTCATCCAGGCACCGGAAACTGCGGCAATGTCCCCTGCGACCTGCTCGAGCCGATCGCCCTGCTCGACGTGCAGTTCCACATAACGTGCTGGGCGGTATTCCAGCGGCGTCACACCGCAATAGCCGATCGCGGCCAGCGCCGCGCCGAGCGTAACGCCGTCGCCGTCCGCGCAGGCATAGGCATCCTGCAAGCTCAAGCTACCGGCGAAAACGGAGCTGCCGCTCAGGCTGGGCTGAAAACGGGCTCCTTCCTCGTTGGTCCAGTTCGCGACCGCCAGGTTGCGTCGTGCAGTACCGGGGTTGGCAAGACAGCGCTCGCGAACCGCTTCAACCGCAAGGAGTCCCGCCAACACCCCATAGGCCCCATCGTATCGGCCGCCCGTCGGCTGAGAATCGAGGTGCGAGCCGGTGATCACAACGTCGTCCGACGCAGGTGCAAGAATTGCGACGCCGAACATGTTACCGATCGCATCGATCCTCGGGACGAGGGCGCGGTTACCTATCTCGCGCAAAAAGAGGTCTCGCGCCTCCTTGTCGAGCACCGTTGCCGCAAGCCTGCAAACGCCGCCGTCGTCAGTGGCGCCAATCGCCGCGAAACTTGCGATGAGATCGTGCAAGACGGTCATGTTCCGAGATCGCCGCGAATGGCTGCAAGTGTCAGTCGCTCGAAGTCCGCTTCGGTCAACTGCCGGGGATTGGCGCCCGCGGTCGGATCCTTCACCGCATCGGAGGCAATTGTCCGGGCGTCGCTCTCCTTCACACCGAGCTCGGCCAAGGTATGCGGCACGCCAAGCTTCTTTCGCAAGCCCAGGATCCAGGACAGCACCGCGTCGAAATCATGGCTTGGCAGATTTAGCGCGCGAGCAATTTGCGGAATCTTGTCGGCGATCGCATCCTTGTTGCAAACGACGACGTAGGGAAAGACCACGCCATTCGTCAGCCCATGATGAGTGTCGTAGCGCGCACCGACCGGATGGGACACGGAATGGATCGCGCCCAGTCCCTTCTGGAACGCGGTAGCTCCCATCGACGCCGCCGCGAACATGTAGGATCGGGCTTCGAGATCCCGACCATTCTCGACCGCGCGCGGCAGGTAGACGTCGACGATCTTCATCCCCTCAAGGGCAATGCCGTCGGCGAGCGGATGAAATGCCCTGACACAATAGGCCTCGAAGCAGTGGGACAGCGCATCCATGCCGGTCGCCATCGTGAGAAATGGCGGGAGGCCAACCGCAAGCTCGGGATCCTCGATCGCCATCTTCGGCATCATCATGGGATGGAAGATGATCTTCTTCTCATGGGTGTCTTCGCGCGTGATCACGCCGGCGCGGCCAACTTCGGACCCCGTGCCGGCGGTCGTCGGCACCGCGATGATCGGCGCAATGCCGTCCGTGTTGGCGCGGGTCCACCAATCGCCGACATCCTCGAAATCCCACACCGGCCGAGTTTGCGCAACCATGAGCGCCACACATTTTCCGACGTCCAGCGCCGAGCCTCCTCCGACCGCAATCACGCTGTCGTGGCCGCCGGCCTTGAACGCGCTCACCCCTGCGGTGAGGTTCGCTTCGGTCGGATTTGTCTTCACGTCGGAAAATACGCCGAGTGGTATGCCCGCCTCGCGAACGCGATTGATGATGCCGGCGATGAGATCGGTCTTGGCGAGACCGTGGTCAGTGACCAGCAAAGGCCGGACAAGACCGTAGGTTCGGCAGGCCTCGGGAAGTTCGGCGATGCGGCCCGGACCGGTGATGACGCGCGTCGGAAAGTTCCAGGCTCCGGTGATTTTAACGTCCATGTGCAGCTTTCAATGCTCGATGCGAAGGTGGAATGATTTCGGCCGGGTCAGCGCCTCGAAGCCGAAGCGCGACATGCCGGCGCCGCGTCCGGTGTCCTTGACGCCGGTCCAAGCGAGCGAGGGATCGACATAGTCGCAGCGGTTCATGAACACGGTGCCCGTGGCGATGGCATCGCCGATGAGTTCGGTTGCGACGGCATCTTCGGTCCAAATCGACGCTGTCAGCCCGTAGGGGCTGTCGTTCATGAGCGAGACGGCCTCCTGGTCGGACGAAACCCTCATGATGCCGACCACAGGCCCGAAGCTCTCTTCCATCATCACCCGCATGGAATGATCGACATCGATGAGAACTTGGGGCATCAGATACGCCGTCCCTGTCCTGTCGGCGGAGAATTGCTTCGGATCGATCAGCGGGCGGGCATTCCTGGAGATGGCCTCGTCGATGTGCGCGCGAACTGTGTCGGCGAAACGTATTGCCGCCATGGGACCGAGTGTCGTCTCCTGCGACAGCGGATTGCCGAGCTGATAGCGGGAGGTCAGATCCGCAAAGGCGTCGACGAAGCGACCGTAGATCTGTTCGTGCACATAAACGCGCTCGATGCCGCAACAGCATTGGCCGGAATTGTAAAAGGCGCCGTCCACGAGTTGCTCGACCGAAAAATCAAAGTCGGCGTCGGGGCGCACATAGGCGGGGTCCTTCCCGCCCAATTCCAGCCCGAGACTGACAAAGGTCCCCGCCGCCGCCCGTTCGACCGCCCGCCCGCCGCCAACCGATCCCGTGAAGTTCACATGATTGACCGAACGGGATGAAATCAGCCTTTCGGTCGCAGCATGGTCGAGAGTCAATGTCCTGAACAGTCCGGTCGGCAAGCCGATCCGATCCATGGCCGACTGGAAGCGTTCGCCGACGAGCAAGGTCTGCGCGGCATGCTTCAAGATCACAGCGTTGCCGGCCAGCAGCGCCGGGACGATCGCGTTGACAGCCGTCAGGTAAGGATAGTTCCAGGGTGCGATCACCAGCACAATGCCCGCGGGCACCCGCTTGACCATGCGACGAAAGCCGGAGCGCTCGGTCGGCACGACCGGCGCTAGCGCGTCGTCGCTGAGTTCTACCAGCCCGCGAACGCGCTCCTCAAGGCTGCGCAGCTCGCCGCCGTAGCGTACAGGGCGCCCCATCTGCATGGCGAGTTCCGGGACGACCTCGCCGTTCTGCAGTCGCATCACGTCAAGGAAGGCAAGCATCTTGGCCTTACGCTCCGCGAGCGGGACCGTCGACCATTCCTGCTGGGCCTGTCGCGCCTGTTCGAGGACCGTCACAATCTCCGCGTCAGTTGCGATGGGGCGCCGGGCAACCTCGCTGCCGTCAACCGGTGAAATGCACACAATGTCGTTCACGGGATGTCACTCATTTGAGAGAAGGAACAACGGGATCAGATGATCTCGAAATAGCGAGCAAGTTCCCAATCGGTGATGGCCTTGCGGAACTCGCGCTCCTCCCACTGCCGCGTCATGGCGTAGTGATCGACGAAGGCGTCGCCAAACAGGTTGCGGGCCGCCTGCGAAGCAATCAACCGCTCGGCAGCTTCCGATAGCGTGCGCGGAAACGCACGCTCGGGTGCGTGCGTTCGCTCATAGGCATTTCCGGTGATCGGTTCGCTCGGTTCGATCTTGTTCTCGATTCCCCACAGCCCCGATCCCAGTGCTGCCGCGATCGCAAGGTACGGATTGATATCGGCGGCAGCGACCCGGTATTCCACACGCTGGCTCGCTGGCTTGCCGGGGATGACCCGCAGCGCACAGGTGCGATTCTCGATTCCCCAAGTCGCATCGGTCGGCGCCCAGAAGCCCGGCACCAGACGCGAATAGCTGTTCACGGTTGACGCGACCATCGCGAGCAGCTCCGGCAGCAATGCCTGCTGGCCGCCGACAAACCAGCGCATGGTGTCGGACATGTCGCCAGGACGCCCGGCCTCGTAAAATACCGGCTTGCCGTCCTCGTCTCGCAGCGAAAGATGCAGATGCCCGGATTGGCCGGGATACGCGTTCGACCATTTGGCCATGAAGGTGAGCATCTTGCCCTGACGCTCGGCCCAGACCTTTGAAAACGTCTTGAACAGCACCGCGCGATCGGCAGCTGCGAGCGCATCGGTGTACTGGATCGCCGCCTCCAGGACGCCGGGGCCCGTCTCGGTATGCAGGCCCTCGATCGGCATATCCATCTCGCTGCACAGCTTGAGGAGCGAGCGATGGAAGTCCGATTCCACGGAGGCGCGCAGCATGGAATAGCCGAACCAGCCCGGCGTGAGATTCTTCAGCTCGCGATAACCCTTTTCCCGCACGCTGTGAGGGGTTTCGTCGAACACGAAGAATTCGAACTCGGCAGCGACTGATGGGGCAAAGCCCATATTTTCAGCGCGATCGATCACCCTGCGAAGTAACCGCCGCGGGCACAGCTTTTCCGCCTCGCCCTCGAACTCGCCGAGGAAGAACAGCATGTTCCCTTCCATCGGGATATCGCGACAGGTCGCAGGATCGATGCGAGCAATGGCGTCCGGAAAGGCCGTGTGCCACCCGGTAAACTTGCCGGCATCGTACATCTGGTCGTTGGAGTCCCAACCGAAGACGATGTCGCAGAAGCTGAGGCCGCTCTCCAGTGCGCCAAAGAACTTGTCACGCGCGAGATATTTTCCACGAATGACACCATCGAGATCGACGACCCCGAGCTTGATGTGGGACAGACCCCGTTCTTCGACCAGAGCTTTGGCATCGGCGGCGGTTTTTACGTTTCTTGCATCCATGAACTTTGAACGAGCCCCTCAGGCCAGCGAGATCGCGCGCAACTCTTCGTCGCAGGCGGTGATGAACATATCCGCGTGATCCGTGCCGAAACACAGCGGTGGACGAATCTTGAGCGTGCTGCCGAATGGCCCGGCAGCACCGATCAGGAAGCCGCGCTGGCGCAGGCGGTTGATCAGCATGATTGCGTGCTCCGGTGCCGGCTCCTTGCTGTCGCGATCAAGCACAAGCTCGAGGCCGATGAACAGACCGGCGCCACGAACGTCCCCGATCTGGATGTGGCGATTGCCGATCTCGCGCAATCCGTCCATCAGATGACGTCCGACCTCGCGCGCATTCTGCAACAGGCCCTCATCCTTGATCACGTCAAGCACCGCAAGCCCAGCTGCGGCCGCGACTGGATTGCCGCCGAACGTGTTGAAGTACTTCACTTCCGCCGCAAAACTGTCGAGCAGCGGCGCACGCAGAGCGACGCCTCCCATAGGAAACCCATTGCCCATGGGCTTGCCCATGGTCACGATGTCAGGGACAACACCATGGCGCGCGAAGCCCCACATGGCTGCACCGGTGCGTCCGAAACCGGGCTGCACCTCGTCGGCGATGAACAACCCCCGGCGTTCGCGGACGAGCCTTATGGTCGGTGCCAGAAAGCCGGCCGGTTCGGCAAAGACGCCGTCGCTCGAAAAGATCGTGTCCACCAGCAGCCCTGCAAACCCGACACCACTTCGCTCGAGATCGGCAATTGCCGCAGCAACACCGTCGGCGAAACGCCGACCGGGATCGCCGACAGGATTGCGGAACATCTCGGGTGCCGGCACCACCCGCACATGGGATGGCAATGGTTGACCGGGACGTGACGACGGCGATACGTCGGTCACGGCCGCAGTGTTGCCGTGATACGCCGCCTCCGTGACGATGAAGCCGGCCCGGCCGGTCGCGACCTTCGCGATCCGCAGCGCCAGATCGTTAGCCTCGCTACCGGTGCACGTCAGCACCAGATGATCGATCTCGGGCGGGAATGTCTCCAGAAGGCGCTCGGCATAGGCATCCACCACGTCGTTGAGGTAGCGCGTGTGGGTGTTGAGCACGCCGACCTGGCTACGGACGGCCTCGACGACGCGAGGGTGTGAATGCCCGATCGACGGGACGTTGTTATAGAGATCGAGATATCGGCGGCCCTCGACGTCGAACATGTAGACGCCTTCGGCCCGCTCCATTCGGATCGGCTCCTGGTAAAACAGGACCGAAGCCTTGCCGAAGGACCGCAGGCGTCGTTGCACCGACTCCCCGAGTTCGGCGTCCATCGCGGACGCACGGCTCTGGTCGAAGGCGTTCAACGCCAGAATTTCTCTTTCCCGCTGCACCACACGCCTCTCTGACCGCGCCTTGCACAAATCAAAGCGATCGCCGAGGCGATCGCGCCGCAGCCATTCCACGATCAGCTTGGAGAAATGTGCGAATTCCCACAACGACAAGCTGGCAGGAGGCAAAAGAGATCAGAGCCTGAGACACACAACGCCGCATTCCAGAAATTACTATACTAATATCAATGGTTTAGATAAATGAGGATCGTCACTTGCAGAGATACTGGGCACCAGGCTGCCCAAAATTTGAGGGACTTGCCACATAATTAGTGTATCTTTCCACGTCTCCGTGAGAAAGACTTCCTTGTCCCGACGGCTGACGCAGGTGAGGACACGTCAATGACGAGCAAGCCGCTACACACCAGCGACGCCTCCGTGGCCGACAAGCGGCCACGAAAGACCGATGGCGATCGCTTCTCGAAGCTGGCGCGGCACAAGCACATCATCGCACAACTCACCGCCGCTCCTACCCTGCGAGCCTCCGAGATTGCGGCAGCACTTGGTGTATCCGGTGAGACCATACGCCGAGACCTCGTCGAGCTTCAGGAACAGAAGCTCATCAACCGAACCTATGGGGGCGCTTCCCGCCCGTTTGCGCTCGAACCGGCTCTCACTGATCGCAAGGCGCTCATGATCGCCGAACGCGAGGCGATCGCCGCCGTGATCGCCGACCTCGTTCTACCAAACGAAGTTCTGATGCTGGCCGCCGGCGCCACGACGTTTCACATCGCGAGACGATTGGCTTCGCGCGCGCGCGACATCACTGTCATCACGCACGACTATGCGATTGCGGAGGCGCTCGCGGTCAACTCATCCATCAGGGTTCTGTGCTGCCCGGGCCGCTATCACCCGACCGAAGGCTACGTGTTCGGTACGCAGACAATCGCCAGCATCAACAGCTACGAGGCCAATCGCGCCATCGTGAGTGCGACAGGCATCAGCGCCCGGGGCGCGAACGATGCGGATGACGAAGCCGGCGCGATCTATGGCGCGATGGTGAAGCGCGCTGCGGAAGCGATCCTTGTCGCCGATCACAGCAAGTTCGACCAGCGCGCTCTGACCGTGTTTGCGCAATGGACCGATATCGACCGTCTGGTTACCGACCGGCAACCGGAAGGATCTCTCGCGACGGCACTCCGCGAAGCCGGTACGGAGTTGATTGTTGCCCAACCCTGAGAAAGACCCAACCATGGCAAGCCTCACATCTCTTGCGTCTCGCGAGGAGTTTACCGGCCTTGATGGTGATGGAGACAAGGGTCCTGCACTGCATCACCGAACCAGGATCGGACGCCTGGACCTCGAACTTGTCGAGCCGCATCGAGCGTTCAGCTGCAGTTGCAAACGTATCTCCAGCATCCACGACGCTTCCTACGTGCTTGTATTTCCTCTTGGGGGATGTGTGGCGTTCAGCCAGGACGGCCGCGTTGGTACTGCCCGAGCCGGCGAATATGTCCTGCTCAGCGAACTCGCCTTCTACGAATTGTCGTCCGACAAGACCGCGCGCTTTCTGGTGCTTCGGATCCCGGCCGCGGAGTTGCGTGGACGTCTCGTCTCGATCGAAGATCACGTCAGCCGACGTTTCAAGCCGAACGAGCAGATGACCCGCCTGCTGGCCGGAATGATCGGAAACGTGGCTGAGCTGTTCATTGAGTCCCCGCCGCCGAATCCAGAGGCGCTCGCGACCGAAGTCGTCAGCTTCGTGGTGCTCACGATCGGCTCGGAAGACCGGGGCGCCGCCACGGATGTCCGCAATTCGCGCTATCATCTGCGCCGCCGGATCGTTGATTTCATTGAAAGCCATCTCGGCGACCAGTCCCTGTCACCGAAGAAGATTGCGGCCAGCAGCAGGATCTCGCTGAGCTATCTCTACAGTCTCTTCACCGACAACGAGACGACGGTCAGCCAGTTCGTCCAGACGAAGCGGTTGCAGCGGGCCTACGAAATTCTGGTTGCCGACCCGAAAGGCCATCGTACCGTGTCCGAGGTTGCCTACGAAGTCGGTTTCAAGAACGTCTCGCATTTCTCGCGCTGCTTCAGCCGCCATTTCAAGGTGGCACCGCGCGACGTTCGTCAGGCCCGGGCAGCCGCAGCGCAACCAGGCACAGGCGTCCGCCCTACGCAGGTGAAGGGATCGCCCTCGCCCCGACTGGCCCCCTCGCGCAAAGCCTTTGGTTCGCCCTATTGGGACGTCCACAAGCAAGAGCTTCGCGAGACGGTTTAGAGCCGAATTCCCAAGGCCGGTCGTTGCGCCGTTCATGCACGACGTGCTTTCCCCTGGAGCAAGCATTGGACGACATTCAAGACAAGATTTCTGCGAACGAACTCGCTTCTTTCTTCCATGAGCTCGCCGACGTGGCCGGCCGGATCGCGTTGACGTACTTCCGTTCAAGCACCGATTTCGAACGCAAGCAGGATCTGACGCCGGTAACGATTGCTGATCGCACTATCGAGGTCGAATTGCGGCGCTTGATCAGCGCGCGTTTCCCCGATCACGGCATCCTCGGAGAGGAGATGGGATCAACCCTCGGCGATCGTTACACCTGGTATCTCGATCCGATCGACGGAACGAAGAGCTTCATTTCCGGAATGCCGTTGTTCGGCACGCTTGTCGCACTCACCGACGAGCGGAAAAATACGGTGGTCGCCGGCATGATCGACATGCCGGCCCTGGCTGAACGATGGTACGGGACGCCGCGCGGAGTCACGTTCAACGGAGAGCCCGCCAGGGTGAGCCGCACGGCAAAATTGGAAGACGCACAGATCTATACATCCTCGCCGGACTTCTTTACATCGCAGGATTGGGCTCGCTACGACGTGTTGAGCAGGAAGGCCATGTTCCGACGATTTGGAGGCGATTGCTATCAGTATGGGCTGCTGGCATCCGGCCACTGCGATCTCGTCGTAGAGACGTCGCTCAAGTCGTTCGACTTCATGGCATTGATTCCCGTGGTCGAGGGCGCCGGCGGAATTATTCGCGACTGGGACGGGCAGCCGCTCACACCGGACTCCGACGGACGCGTGATCGCCGCGGCGAACGAAAGCCTGCTCGAGCAGGCCCTGGCCATCCTGAAACAGTAGTCGCGAGAGGCAGCCGGCTCACACCAGCCGCAACCAGCTATCCCAGCGTGGGTCGTACATCACGTCGTGCGCACGCATGTACTTCCAGACACCATACTTCTGGTAGTCGAAATCCCAGCTATTGAGCTTGCGGTTGACGACCGCCCATGAGGCCCATTTCATATCCGCGAGCGCACGGTTGAGAATGACGCGTGCGGTCATCTGCGGACGAACCTCGCCCAGATATTGCTCGATGAGAGTTTCTGTCAGTTTTTCATCAAAGAACATCTCGGCAAACAGCACGCCGAGTTCGTAGCTGCGCTCATTGTTGGACGCAAATTCGTAGTCGATCAGCTTCATCGGCCTGGGGGCGCCGGTCTCGGCCGGAATGAGGAAATTTCCTGGCATGGGGTCGTTGAAACACGGCACGAGATCGAGGCCCGACGCCAGGAAGGCTGACTTGGCCTGATTGTAGCGGTGCATCAGCCAGGGCATGTCCTGCGGGAAATGCGCCCCCAGTTCCTTGCCCTGCGCGATATGTTCCTCGATCATGTCGAAGATCGTCTTGGTCTGGCCGAGCTTGGGGCCGCCATGCAGACGGCGATAGAGATCGAGAACGTCGGACTGGATGGCGGAATCGCCGAAATCCGCGTTGGTGCAGGCGCGATAGCCCTCCAGAAATTCACTGATCTCCAGCCCGTCCGCCGCGTCGAA
This sequence comes from Bradyrhizobium sp. Bra64, assembly GCF_024519875.1. Lineage (NCBI taxonomy): Bacteria > Pseudomonadati > Pseudomonadota > Alphaproteobacteria > Hyphomicrobiales > Nitrobacteraceae > Bradyrhizobium > Bradyrhizobium sp. Bra64. The sequence continues at coordinate 33,299 of NZ_JALJRD010000002.1, forward strand.
GAAGATGACCTCCGGCCCGACACCCATGGCATGGGCATTGCGCGCGGCCTCGTTGGCGGTGACGCGGTTGATGAACATTTCCGAGCCCTCGCCCGGCACCTTGACGAAATAGCGGCGCCCGTCGCCGGAAATCTCGACCAGCCAGTTCTGGTTCGACAAGCCGCCGACCAACGGCGCATAGGCGCCCTCCTTGCCGCGCCATTGCGGGACGCGAGCGATCGCAGCTTCGACGTTGCGTTCGTGAAGCGTGGTCGCCTCACCAACTTTTCTGCGAACGGTCATGCGATCCTCCGAAGCATCTCGCCAAAGCGGGGCTCCCGGACCGCCATGCGGCAACGCACGAAGCGCCAACTGGCAAATTTGTAGAACTCCAGCGTATTGCGCGCCGATTTGGCGGCGAGCAGCGCGCCGATCAATCCCCAGCGCAGATCATCCGCCACGCCATAGATGCGCGCCCGGTTGAATGCACCCTCCTCGAACGTCCCCGTGCTGCGGGTGAAAGCGTCGCGCGCCTCAGGCTCCTGCGCAAAGGCCTCGACGAGGAAGCTGCCAATGTCCTCCAACGGGTCGGCCGTCGTCGCGCGATCCCAGTCGATCAGACGAACCTCGCCTGCGTCGCTGATCAGGATGTTCGAGACATTGCCGTCACCGTGGATCGGCACCGCTTTGATATCCAGCTGCCGAAAGGCGTCGGCTGCAAAGCGCAGCTCCTTGACCAGCCATTCGGCATCCTGCGGCAACTGGGCTTTCGCGGCCGCCGCCGCGGCATAGAAATGCTCGATCTCATCGAAGACACTTTTGCGGCGTGGCAACGGTGGTCCGGATTGAAACAGGCGCATCGCCGCAATGACGGCATCGACGATGTCGGGTTCGAGCATCCGCTCCAATGTGCCGACCCGCCAGCCCTGGTTGAGATCCTTCATCACCAGCAGGCCTGCCTGCGGGTCGGCCTTGAGCACCTTCGGGCCGATGCCGAGATCAGATGCACGCTGCGCCGCCTCGAAGGCACACGCCACGTCGATATAGAGCTCCGCATCGCGATCCATATTCTTGATGAAGATGCTCTCGCCACCGCCCTTCCTGGTGGCGCGCCAGGGAAAGCCGTCGACGCCGCGCCAGCTTGGCGACGCCAGGATCGGGATAGCAGGTTCGATCACGATGTCGCCGGACCCCCATCCGGGGAGCTCGGCAACGCAATTGCGGATGGTGGCCAGTTCCGTTCCAGATTGACGCGTTCCAGATTGACTCATGGCGACTTCTGATCTCTTGCGGTTGCCGTTCAGCCGACCTTCATGTCCGCCAAATTTGATCAAGACAGATTTTGATCAGGACAGATGCAAAAGGGATGCCTCGCGCTCCACCAAATCATGCCGTTGGAGCAGCGGCTCTACCCCAACGCTGGCTATTTTCGCTATCCGGACAGTGATCCGGGACGCCACCCATCGAGGCCCACCATGTCAGCTGCAGAATCGATCGGGATGAGCCTTGCCGAGTTGACGGAGGCCTACGCCTCGCGCGCGCTATCGCCGGTGGACGTGCTGCGAGCCACGCTCAGCCATTCCGAGAGCGTCAATGGCGCCATCAACGCCCTGTTCTGCTTCCGTCCGGAGCAGGCCATGGCTGGCGCGCAACGCTCGGAAGCGCGATGGAAGGCCGGAGCTGCGCTGGGTCCGCTCGACGGCGTGCCGATGACCGTCAAGGACAGCGTCGCCATGGTCGGCTGGCCTTACCTTCACGGCATCGGGGCCAACCGCGGCCTGCCGCCGTCAAATTACGACTCACCGCCGGCAATCGCGCTGCGGGAAGCCGGTGCGGTGATCTTTGCAAAAACCACGATGCCGGATTGCGGCCTGATGGCGTCAGGCATCAGCTCGCTGCACGGCATTACCCGCAACCCGTGGGGGCTCGCCTGGAACACCGGCGGCTCCTCGGCCGGCGCCGGCGCTTCCGTTGCGGCCGGCGCCGGATATGTCTCGGTCGGCACGGACATCGCGGGCTCCGTCCGCCTTCCGGCCGCACATTGCGGCCTCGCCGGACTGAAGCCCACCCACGGACGCGTGCCGCATCTGCCTGCCGATACCATGCGCATGGCCGGCCCCATGGGCCGCAGCGTCGATGACATCGCCCGCCTGCTGACCGTGCTGACGCGGCAGGACGAGCGCGACACCTGGAGCCTGCCCGCCGACGGCGTGCGCTATCACGAGCGCCTCCAGCGGGATATGAAGGGATTGAAGATCGGCGTCCTCACCGACATGGGCTTTGGCATGAAGCCCGAGGCGGTCGTGCGCGAGACCGTCGAGGCCGCCGGAAAGCTGCTCGCCGGAGCCGGCGCCATTGTCGAACCGTTCGTCTCGCCGCTCGACCACGACGCCTACGAAGCGATCGACCTGTTCCTGCAGGTCCGCGGCTATCTCGAATACACGTCCCTGCCGCAACACAGCGACGCTCCAAGCGACATCAATCCCTATGTTCGCGCGTGGAGCCTGGGGGGAGCCAGGCACTCAGGCGCCGACCTCTATCGGGCCCTGGGCCGGATCGCCAAGATGAAAGCGGCGCTGCTGGGAGCATTCGAAGGCTGGGACTATGTCATCTCACCGGTGTTGCCGGTGGTGAACTTTCCGGCGGAAGAACCGGGTGTCTCCCGTGAGATGCCACTCGAGCACACGCTGTTCACCGCCATGTTCAACCAGACCTGCCAGCCCGCCTCAACGGTCAACATGGCTTTCGATTCCCGGCGTCTGCCGATCGGCGTCCAGGTCATCGGCCATCGCTTCGACGATCTCGGCGTGCTGCAGGTGACCAAGGCGCTGGAAGATCTGCGGGCCGTCAAGATGGACTGGCCGTTCAAGCCAAGGCCCTGAGGCTTCCACGGCCGGACAACAAAAACATCGAAAACAACCCCATGCACAGTAGAAATCTCAACGCGCCCTACGGATTTTACGAAATCGATTTGACGCGTCGGGCAAAACACTAGTAGAGTACCATCATCACAGTTTTAAATTTCGTTTGGTGGGAATGTTCACCCATGCTCCTTGCTGGCGAGCAAGTAGTGCGGTGACCATAGGCTGCCGGGAGGTCACGCCATGGCGCATCGACCGGAGCGCCCGAACGATGCCATTCACACGCGGCGATCATTGACCCGCCGACGCCACGAGGCTTGTTCGGCAGCATCGGCCGTATGGCCGTCGCGCACGATTTGAGGCTGCTGTTTCAGAGATTGAATCACGGCTTCTGCAGCATCTACAAACTTTTGGTGGTGCGCGGCGGCGTCTCTAGCGCTCTGAATTCATATCCGCTTTCCGTGCAATAACGGACATGGCCAGACTTGCCTCCGGTTCGCCCCGGTCGCGAATGACCCACAACGGACATCGTTATCGATTCTTGTCTGTTGAATAACGCTCCGAATTCACGGCAAAATGTGACCGTGGGGCAGTTGCCCGGGCGCATGTTAAAAGCATTGCAGTGAGTGGAGGCATGACAGAGGCTTACCAGTGTGCGCCCAGTATGACCGACGTTGCCGCATTCGTCGACGAGCAGCCGATTGGCAGCTTTCAAATTCGGCTGTTGCTCGCCTGCGCCGCCGTGCTTCTACTCGACGGCTTCGACACACAGGGGATCGGCTATGTCGCACCGGAGCTTGCCCACGACTGGAACCTCGCGCGCGGCGGACTAGGCCCAGTCTTCAGCGCTGGCCTCGTGGGGAATATGGTCGGCGCACTTCTCTTTGGTCCACTCGCCGACCGCATCGGGCGCAAGCGCATCATCGTCCTCAGCACCGCCGTCTTCGGCCTAGGCACGCTTGCCACAGTCTTCGCTCAGGACATCGCCGGCCTTCTCCTCATCCGCTTTCTCACCGGTCTTGGCCTTGGCGCCGCCCTACCAAACGCGATCGCGCTCGTTTCGGAATTCAGCCCAGATCGCCGGCGCGCGACTATGGTCATGGCAATGTTCGTCGGATTTTCTGTTGGTTCTGCGCTCAGCGGGCTAATCGCAGCGGCGCTGATCCCGATCTTCGGCTGGCGATCCGTCTTTTTGATCGGCGGTATTGCGCCGCTTCTCATGGTTCCGTTCCTTGCCGCCCGCCTGCCCGAGTCCGTCCGTTTCCTCGCGCTCTCCGGCCGAGCAGACGTGCGCGTTGCCGAGCTCCTAACGCAGGTCGCGCCATCCGTGCGCTTCCCGTCCGCGATGCGCTTTAGAGTCCGTGAGGCGACGCTCGTGGGCCTGCCCATCGCCTATCTCTTCAACGGGGGGCGCGCCTTGGCGACGCTCGTGTTGTGGGCAGTTTTCTTTATGAGCCTGCTTGACCTCTATCTATTGTTGAACTGGCTTCCCACTGTGCTGAACGATCTCGGGGCCTCAGTCTCGGTGGCCGCGGTCGTCGGCGCCATGCTGCAAGTGGGCGGCATAGTTGGTACTTTGACGCTCGGGCGATTCATCGACCGCTTCTCGTTCCGCGCGCTCTCGCTTGCGTTTCTTATCGCGGCCATCGCGATAGCGATAGTGGGCTTTTGCGGTCAATCGATAGCGTTCGCAATCTTCGCGATCTCATGTGCAGGGTTCTTTTTAGTCGGCGGCCATATCGCTGCGATTGCGCTGGCTGCGACCTATTATCCGACCATGGCGCGCTCAACCGGAGTCGGCTGGGCAATCGGCTTTGGCCGGATCGGATCGATCGTGGGGCCGTTAATCGGTGGTATCATGCTCGCCCGCGGCGTGGACGCGCAATCGCTGTTCATCGCGGCGGCGGTGCCGGCGTTGGTGGCGAGCGTCGCCGCGCTCGTGCTCGCTCGTATGGCGCGGAGCACATCCGCAACGGTTTCAAGCACGCAGCCGGTGGCTGCAGCGCCGCCAGCAGACGCCGGGGCAATCTTCAACAAAAGAAGCGGCCTACGCTTTTGACCACCTTTGGTGATCCGAGACTACGGCTCAACTTCAACGATGTACCGCCGTATCGTTTTCGCAGTCTTCTCCCCCTCGGGCGCAAGGTCCTTCCAGGCTTTGGATTGGAAAAATGCCCTGGCGGCGTCTGCACTGTCCCACTCAGTCATGGCTACGCTAACGGGGGGCGGCTCGCCCTCTGCGTGGAAGATCCTCCCTTTCAAGGTGCCCATGGAGCGTCCACCGGCGTCGGCCAGCGCCTTCCTGGCAGCAGCGAGGTAGCTCGGCGACACTGTCGCACCGCCAATCGGGACGATCTCACCAATACTATAGGCTTTCAGCCTGGCTTGCGCCTGCAGCCCTTGGACCGACAAGCCACCGATTGCGACACCGGCGAGCAGCGCCAGTACGACCGTATATCGAGTTCTCATATTGTCCTCCCGCCAGCGCCTGCCTCGATCACCGCCGTGTGCGGAGCGTCGAATGACACGAGCCTAGTAGCGCCCCGGCAGGCTCGCTTCACATCCGGCTCTCATTTTCCTCACCAACGGCTGGTTTTTGCTAGACTGGACAAGGGCAACCGTAAGCCAATCCGGGGAGCGCCACTATGCGCTATCTCTTTGAGAACTACAGCCTGGATACGGACGGCCGCGAGCTACGGCGCGGGGCTGACGTTCTGCCCACTGCGCCGCAGGCGTTCGACCTTCTCGTCTACTTGATCCGCAACCGAGATCGCGTCGTCAGCAGCGATGATCTGATCGCCGCCATTTGGGGCGGCCGCATCGTCTCCGAAAACGCGGTGACCACCCGTCTGAACGTGGTCCGGGATGCAATCGGCGACAACGGAAGGGAGCAGCGTCTCCTGAAGACGTTCCCGCGCAAGGGTTTCCGGTTCGTAGGTTCGGTGCGGGAGGAGCGTGGACATTCCGGCGCGCCGACCCCCGACATCTCTCACGAGGCGCCGGCATTGGCGGGAGACTTTTCCGGTCGACCCTCAATCATCGTCTTGCCCTTCGACAACCTGTCCGGCGACCCCAGCCTTAAAATTTTCGGCGAAGGCTTCACCGAGGATGTGCTGACCGAACTGTCGAAGTTTCGTGAGCTCGTCCTGATTGCAAGCGAGCCCCGGTCGGCTGCCTCCGAAACACGCGATGCGCGGGAGATCGGCCGCGCGCTTGGCGCGCGCTACGTGCTGGATGGTAGCGTGCGCGCGGCGGGATTTCGCGTGCGTGTCACCGGGCGGCTGATTGACACAACGACGGCCGCGCAAATCTGGGGCCAGCATTACGACCTCGATCGCGGCCGTGATCCGGCTTTCCATGACGAGCTTGCGGAGGCCGTCGTCTCAGCGATTTTGCCGGCAATCCGCCACGCCGACCTGAAGCGCTCCCAACACAAGTCATCCGAACAGCTTGAGGTTTGGGAGGCTTACCAGCGTGGCCTCTGGCATATGTCAAAATCCGATGCTGCCAACAACGCGTTGGCCCGGTCGCTCTTTCAGCGTGCCGTCGATCTCGACCCAAATTTTGGCAGGGGCTATGGCGCCATCGCCTTCACATACACGGCCGCCTCATCGGCCTTCAGCGAAATGTCCATTGCCGAGAGTTGCGAGTTGGCCGCCCCCCTGGTCCGCAAGGCCATCGGGCTCGACGAGAACGATACGGATGCGCGCTCGCGCCTGGCGCTACTCGCCCTGCTAAAGGGCGATCTGGAAGGTGCTATCCGGGAGGCGGATATGATACTCTCCGTACGCGAGAGTTGCCCAGACGCCTGGGGAGTCAAGGGTGCAGCTCTGGGATATGCCGGGCGTCGGCAGCAAGGCCGCGACGCGATCAAGCGGTATTTCAGCCTGAACCCCTTTGATATCGCGCGTCCGATCCGGCTTACGCAGATCGCATCATCGCTTTATATCGACGGCGGCTACGAGGAAGCGGCGCTTACCGCGCGACAAGTCATACGGCACTATCCGAGCCACCCATTTGCCTATCGCTGGCTGGCGGCATCTTTGGGCCAGCTCGGCAGTGCAGGCGAAGCGCAGAAGGTACTGCAAACCTTGCAGGCGATATCGCCGTCCTCGTTCGAAATGTATGTTAGGCAGCGACCGCCACAATTCTGCAGCGCAGAATACTCGCCTTTGCTGGAGGGGCTGCGTAAGGCCGGCTGGAAGGAGTAGATCCTTCCTGATCAACTCATTGCAGCTTACTTTCAAGATGCTCCAGGTCGGATAATCAATCTCCGCCTTTTTGTTTCGGGACTCCCCAAGAGGGCCGTGCGCCGTTACTCATACGCGCTGACAAGGTCATCGAATAACACTTCATGTCCGCTCATGGGCCCCTCTGAGACATGCGCGACTATCCTGAGAATGTCCGTTCACTCGGGCAGACCGGAAGTCGCCCAAGGTCCGGCCAACCAACGCGAATGACCCTAAGCGGCCATCCTTGATTTAGGTCAACCCGGACGAACTGCTGCTCTGTTTCTGTAAGTACTCAGTATCCGTCTAAGGACCAAACGGCCTCGATGCCGCGCGAACTCAGCACGCTGCCGGACCGGGGGACCAACGCCGTAAGGAGTGCACCCTTGTTTACGAAACGCGAAATCTTACGCAGCGCGGCATTTACCGGCGTCTCAATTGCGACGACGTCGCTCCCGGTATGGGCGCAGACAACTGCCGACCGCCCCGGCTTCCTGAAAGCAAAGGAGGTTGCCGAGGCGGGCTTCATATATGGCCTGCCTATCGTGATGAACTACGCCGTCATGTACGAGTACGCAGTTGATCGCAATTCCGGGCAGTTCAAGGCGCCCTTCAATCAGCTCAAGAACGAACCCAACGTGTTCACCTACAAGGACACGGCCATTCCTACGCCGAACAGCGACACGCCCTATTCGTTCGTCTGGATGGACTTGCGGGCGGAGCCGATCATCCTTTCCGTCCCTGCGGTGGACCCTAAGCGCTACTACTCGGTCATGCTCTGCGACGGTAACACCTACAACTATGGCTATATCGGTACTCGGGCAACGGGCAGCGAGGCCGGCGATTACATGGTCGTCGGCCCCGACTGGAAAGGCGCTACCCCGCACGGGATCAAGAAAGTCTTCCGATCGGGCACGCAGTTTTCGGTGGCGGGATATCGTACCCAACTTTTCAGCCCCGACGACCTCGATAACGTCAAGAAGGTTCAGGCCGGCTACACCGTGCAGACACTCTCCGGCTATCTGAAGCAGGCGCCGCCGCCCGCCGCGCCGGCCATCGATTTCCCAAAAATCGACAAGGAACTCGTGAAGACGAATTTCTTCGATTTCCTCGACTTTGCTCTGCAGTTCGCACCCGCGGAAGCAAACGAGAAAGAGATGCGCGCCCAGCTCGCGCGTATCGGCATCGGGCCAGGCAAATCGCTCAACTTCAAGGACCTCTCGATCGAGGACAAGCTGGAGATCGGCTTGGGCATGAAAGAAGGCGAACGAAAAGTCGATGAGGCGGTGGCCAATGCCGGCAAGGCGATCAATGGCTGGAGGGTGAGTGGGCTTCCGGGTGACAGCGCCCATTACAACGGCGATTGGTTGAAGCGCGCCGCCGCCGCCAAGGCTGGCATATACGGCAACGACCCGGTGGAGGCGATGTATCCTTTGACCCGCTCCGACAGCGAGGGTCAAACGCTCGATGGCAGCAAACACAATTACACGCTGACATTCCCGCCGGGTCAGCAGCCGCCGGTAAATGCCTTCTGGTCTCTTACGATGTATGACGGCAAGACGCAGTTACTGATCGAAAATCCGATCAACCGGTATTTGGTCAACTCACCGATGCTGCCGGCCATGAAAGCAAACCCGGATGGGTCGCTGACGCTATTCGTCCAGAACAAATCACCGGGGGCCGACAAGGAAGCCAATTGGCTGCCGGCTCCGAACGGTCCGATCTATCTGGTGATGCGACTCTACTGGCCGAAAACAACGCCGCCTTCTATCCTTCCGGCAGGCGAAGGCACTTGGCAGCCGCCGGGTGTGAAGCGAGTTTGATACAATACCGGACGCTCGGATCTCTGCAGGATGGCGACTTCTGCTGCGATTGGCCCATAGCGTCGTTTCGCTGCCACGCAACAATAAGTCAGCTATCGGAGCATAGCCGGCACTGACAAGCTGCCATCCAGTGGGTTTATGCAGCTCACGGCCTCATCTCTACGCCGCCGCCTGCGCCTGATCGCCATCGAGAAGATGGCAGGCGGCGAAACGTCCGGGCGAATGCTCGACGAGCGCCGGCGTCTCCATCCGGCAACGGCCGAACGCCTTCGGACAGCGCGACGCAAAGCTGCAACCGGCCGGGATGTCGATCGGACTGGGCGGCTCGCCCTCCAGCAGGAAATCGGAGGGATCGAACGGCTTCTGCTCCAGCGTCGGGGCCGCCGACAGCAACGCCTTGGTATAGGGATGCTGCGGATCGAAGAAGAGATCGTGGTTGTCGGCAATCTCCACCATCTCGCCGAGATACATCACGGCGATCCGCGTGCAGACCTTCCGCACCATCGCCAGATCATGCGAGATGAAGACGTAGGTGAGATCGTTCTTTTCCTGCAATTTCGAGAACAGCTCGATCAGCCTGCCCTGCTCGCGCTGGTCCAGCGCCGACAAGGTCTCGTCGAGGATCAGGAGCTTGGGATCGAGAATCAGCGCTCGCGCGATCGAAATGCGCTGCCGCTCGCCGGTCGAAAGCGCGTTGGGCAGCTGGTCGTAAAGCTCGGCGGCGAGACCGACTTCGGCCATCTCCGCGATCACCCGCGTTCGCAAATCGGCGCGCTTGATACTCCCGCGGATCAGGAGGCTCTCCTCGATCATGCGGCCGACCGTGGTACGCGGCGGCAAGGCATTGTAGGGATCCTGCAAGAGAAGCTGGAACTCGTTGCGTTTGCGGATCAGCTCCCGCGATGACAGCGCGCCCAGCGAAGTCCCGTTCAAGACGATGCTGCCGCTGTCGGGGGTCTCCAGCCAGGCCAGCAGCCGGGTCAGGGTCGACTTGCCGCAGCCGGATTCACCGACAATGCCGAAATTCTCGCGCGGCATGATGTCGAGCGTGACGCCGCGCACCGCTTGTATGTTGCTGTGGCTGTTGAACGTCCCGCGCTTGCGGGCGCGGTAGGTGCGATGGACGTTCTCCACCTTCATCAAAGGGGCCTCGCCTTGAGCCTGACGGCGGGCAAGCGGCCCCTCCGCCGTCTCCCACATTCGCGGCACGCTCGCGATCGCCTTGCGCGTGTAATCGGATTGCGGCGAAGCCAATAGCTCGTCGAATGGCTGTTGCTCGACGAAGCGGCCCTGGTACAGCACGGCCGTTCGATCTCCGAACTGGCCAAGTGTCGGTAAGGAGGAGGACAGGTAGATCGTCGCCATCTTGTGGCGCGTACAGAGGTCATGGAGCAAAGCCACGATCTGCGCGGCAATGGTCACATCGAGCGGCTGGGTCACATTGTCTGCGATCAGCACGGCGGGCTCGGCGCAAATGGCATCCACGATCATCGCGCGCTGCATCATGCCGCCGGAAAATTTCGACGGGTAGTCCCAGTAGCGCTCCTTTGGCGAGGGAATTCGGACCTCGCCGAGGAGCTGCATGACTCGGTCGCGGCATTCGCGGCCATTCCATTCAGGCCTGACGCTGTGCAGCTTCTCCGCGATCTGGACGCCAACCGGCACGGTCGGATCAAGCGCGCTCTGCGGCTTGGAGCCGATATAGGCGATATCGCGTCCGACCCGGACCTCCCGCGCTCCGGCGCCGAGGATGTCATGACCGGCGAAGGCGACCCGTCCGGCCCGATACTGCAGGCTTTCCGGCAACCAGTTCGCCAGCGCGCGGCTGAGCACCGTCTTGCCCGCACCGCTCTCGCCGTAGATACCGAAGATCTCCGACGTGCTGAGGCGGAAGCTGATGTGATCGAGAATCGGAGCCGCCCCCGGTGTCGTGGCACCGACCGTCAGATCGTCGATTTCGAGAATGAGCGAGAGATCCATCTCAGAGACCTCCATAGATGCGGTTGCGCGCCTTTTCCAGCGCCGAGCCCATGAGATTGATCGAGGTGAGCGCGACGGCAAGGAAGATTCCCGGGACGGTTCCGATCCACCAGGCGTTGAGCAGATATTTGCGGGAATCGGCGATGATGCTGCCAAAGCTTGGGGTCGGCGGCTGAATGCCGAGCCCAAGGAAACCCAGGATCGCTTCGAAGATCATCATGCGGGCGACATCGAGCACCGCGACGAACGCGATCGGGGGCAGGATGTTGGGCGCCGCGAACAGCAACAGGATCCGCCAGTCCCCGGCCCCAAGCACGCGCAGACCGCGCACATATTCCTTGCCGCGCTCAGCGACTGCGGCACTACGGGCCACTCGCGCGTAGAGCGGCCAGCCGGACAGCGCCAGCACGATGATGATCGTCGGGACGGTCGGCCGCGACACGCCGAGAATGGTGATCGCCAGGATGATCATTGGAATCGACAGCTGAGCGTCGGTAATCCGCATGATGATGGTGTCCCACCACTTGCCCTTGAAGCCTGCGAACAGGCCGAGACCGCAACCGATGACGAAGATCAGGAGCACCGTGACGATGCCGACCAGCAGCGAATACCGCAGCCCGATCAGGCTGCGCATCAGGATGTCGCGGCCGAGCTGATCCGTGCCCAGCACGTGATCCCAGGTCCACTTGTCGCCCAGATAGACCGGCGCCAGGAACTTGTCCTTCACCACCATCTTGGTCGCGCTGACCGAGGACACTTCGGGATAGATCGCGGACGCGAGCAGCAGCGCGATGAAGACGAAGAAGCCGATCTTGAAGCTCGACATGCCCCAGGCCGCGGCCAGGATTCGCCGGTTGACCGACCGGATACGGGCCAATCGAGGTTCAAGCTCAGCAGCGATGACCGTGGTCGCCGTCATGGTCAGATCTCCACGCGAGGATCGATGAGATAGGCGACCAGATCCACGATGATATTGATGAAGACAAACACCGCGCTGGTCGTGATGGCGATGCCTTGGATGACCGGGAAATCACGCCCGACCACGGAGACGACGGTCAGATTGCCGAGGCCCGGATAATCGAAGATGTATTCGATCACCAGCACGCCGCCGATCAGGGTCGAAAGCTGGATGCCGAGCAAATTGACCAGCGGCACCGCGGCATTGCGCAGCGCATGGGAATAGACGATGCGGCGGCGCGACAGGCCGCGAACCCGGGCTTCGTCGATGAACGGCGCCTGCATCACCTCGCCGAGCGACGTCGTCAGCGTCCTGATGATGAAGGGCGCGATCTCCACCGCCAGCACCAGGGCCGGCAGAATGACATAGGAGAAGCCCTGGTAGCCGAGCGCCGGAAGCAGCTTCAGCTTGATCGACAGAAACAGGATCAGAACGATCGCAAGCCAGAAATTCGGGATCGACACGAACAGCGACTGCATGCCGAACGCCAGGGCGTTCTGCCATCGATGCTGATGCAGACCGCCGGCAATTCCGACCGGAAACGAGATCAGCAGCGCGAACAACAAGGCCATACCGCCCAATTGCAGCGTGAACGGCAAGCGTTCGAGAATGAGGTCGGTCACCAGCGCCATGTCCGACTTGGTCGGATCGACATATTGCCCACCGGCCGCAATCATGCCGCTACGCGGCCGAAGATAGGATTGTCCGAGATCGCCCTGGAGCAGACCGCTCATATAGCGGCCATATTGAACGATGATGGGGTCGCGCAGCCCCATCTTGGTCGCCACTTTTTCGACCACATCGGGCGGCGCCATTCCGCCGACGATCAGACGGACAGGATCGCCTGGAACCACGCGCAGCAGCGTAAAGATGATCAACGAGGTGATGAAGACGATCAGGAGACCCTGCGCGATCCGCTTGACCAGGAATTCCAGAATCAACATCGGGAAGAGCTACCCTTGCATTCGTCGGGAGTTCCGGCAGGCCGGGTTGTCTGGCCTGCCGCCGACCCGAGAAGACCGGCAGGCCGGACAAGTCCGACCTGCACCTGACCTCAGAAAACAGGCAGATCGGACAAGTCCGACCTGCTTGAGCAATCATCATGCCAGCGTGGCTTTGGTCATGTCCTGCATGCCGTTCGGATAGATGTAGAGGCCGTCCAGCTTCTTGCTGTAGGCGTGGATGAAGACCGACGTGAACAACGCGAGTGCCGGCGCCTTCTTGGCGATGGTCGGCAGTGTCTCGGTCTGGATGATCTTCTTGCGCTCTTCGATGGAGGTGGCATTGCGCTCCTTGTCGAGCACCGCGTCGATGTCCTTGTCGACGATGCCGGTAATGCGCTTCGACGACGAGTGGAAGTGGGTGCGCAGCACCAGATCCGGCTCGGGCGACCCCGTGCACCAGCCGCAGTCAATCATGTTGCCTTCGCCGCCGCCGGGCTTGTCATAGAGCAAGTTGCCCCAGGCCGCGACTTCGAGGGTCTGGAGATTGACCTTGAAGCCCTGCTCCTGGAGCATGCCGGTGATCAGTTCGGCATATTCCTTGGTCTTCGGATAGAACCCGACCGAGGTGTAATAGGTGAGTTCGGGAAGGCCCTGGCCCTTCGGGAAGCCGGCTTCCGCCAGCAGCTTCTGGGCCCTGGCCGGATCGAACTCCGGATATTCGGCGACCTCCGCATAGCCGAACTTCACCGGCGAAATATGCGCCTTGGAATAGGTCCCCGAGACGCCAAGCACCTCCAGCACCTGCTTGCGGTCGATGGAGTGGCAGGCCGCCAGCCGGATGCGCGGATCGTCGAACGGCTTCTTGGAGCAGCGAAAGAACAGATATTTGTTCTCGACCGAGACCGCCTTGTGGATGTTGAAGCGAGCATCCTTGGAGATCGTCTCGACCTGCTCCTGCTCCAGCCGCTCGATGATGTCCGCCGAACCATTCAGCAACGACAGCGTGCGGGTCGTGGTGTCGCCGACGAAATGATACTCGACGCCGGGAATCTTCGGCGCGCCGAGGAAGAAGTCGGCATTGGCGGTGAGAACGGTCGTGTCGCCCTTCTGCTCGACGTATTTGTACGGCCCGGTGCCGTTCATGCGAGCCGACAACTGCGCCTTGTTGGCGACGTCCTTGGCAGACATGATCGGCAGGAACGAGGAGAGATAATAGTAGAGCGCCGCCGGATAGCCGTGCGCCTTGGTATTGATGCGGCAGGTGAAATCGTCGACGACGTCGATGGTGACGAGACCCGGATACCACTGCGCCGGCCGGTCGGGCTGACAGCCATACTCGTAGGTCGCCTTGACGTCGGCTGCCGTAAACGGCGTGCCGTCATGAAACTTGACGCCCTTCCGAAGCTTGACCTCCATCGTGGAAGCATCGATCGGCGTCATGGACTCGGCCAGCTCGAAGATCAGCTCGTCCGGCTTGTCCGGCCGCATCGGCGCCCGCGTCAGATAGCCGAAGACGAATCCCTCGACGATCAACTGACCCAGATTGGTGTGCGTGGTCGGATCCCAATTGCCGGACAGTGCTTCGGCGCCGAGAAAACGCAGCGCCTTGCCCTCGGCCGCAAAAGCGGAATTTACCAGGAAGTCCGGATTGACCCGTCCGAAGCCGAACGCTGCGGCACCGGCAAGCCCCCCTAACATCACGTCTCTACGGTTGATCATGTCCTATCCCTCGATGATTTTGGCAACGCTGAAACTGCTGCCGAGGGCGCGGGGCACTCAGCCGTTTCGATCGTCTCGCGTAACTTGCAAAGCGTAGACCAAAGGCCACGCTTGCCCGATTCCTGCTGCTCCACGATTCCGTTGCTGACACTCCCGGATGCGCCGATTGCGCGCTCGACTCCAGACCGCCAGAGCATGCCGCCCAACTCCGAGGCAGCCGCGCCTCTCCGCTGTGCAGGACAGGAATGATGGACGCTCGGAACAACGTTTCGGAGACGATGGGCCTATATTTCCCGTGTTTCGAAACGAGCGGAATCGCGGCCTTGAAGATACAGGAGCCTCCGACCAGTCACATCATTCGCGGCATCATCTCGGACCTCGACGGCGTGGCCTATCGAGGAGATTCAGCGATCCCGAGTTCGGTAAGAGCGTTTCGCGCCTGGCATGAGCAGGGCCTGCCGTATGCGTTCGTCACCAATAACTCGACGAAATCTGCCGCGCAATTTGCGGCGAAGCTGACCAGCATCGGCATTCCGGCGGAAGCACGGCAGGTCTTCAACACCATCTCGGCGACGACGTCCCTGCTCGCAAGACGCTGGCCGCAAGGCACGCCGGTCTTTGCGATCGGCGAGCAGCCGCTGCGCACAGCCATTGAGGCAGCCGGATACGATCTGACCTCCGAGGACCCGGAGGTCGTGGTGCTCGGATTCGATTCGACACTCGACTACGCCAAGCTGCGGACGGCGATACGAGCCGCCCTCGCGGGAGCGGCGATCGTTGCGACCAATCCCGATGTCCTCACGCCGGGGCACGATGGATATGACCCTTGCGTCGGCGTGATGACTGCGGCGGTGGTCGCCGCGGTACCGAGTGCGAAGCCGGTCGTCGTCGGCAAGCCGCAGCCCTTCCTGATCGAACGGGCGCTCGAGCATCTCGGCACCGCAAAGCACGAAACGATCATGATCGGCGACCAGCTCGCGACCGATATCGCGGCCGGCAACGCCGCCGGCCTGCGCTCCGTCCTGCTCGCCAGCGACGTCCCGTTCAATGCGGCCACGGGGGTCGTCCCCGATCGTGTCGTGTCGAGCCTTCTCGATCTCCTCGACGCCACTTCCGAGAGGGCCGGCCCGCTCTCATGATGACTCCGAGCTCGATCGAGAGCATGCAGACCGAGCTCGGCGCGGCCTTGCCGCTCTGGGGTCTGTCGTCACGATCGACGGTCTCCTTCCTCAGCCATTCCGAGAACACGACGTTTCTGGCGCGGGACCCGGCGTCTGGACGGAGGCTGGTGCTGCGCGTGCAGCGGACCGGCTACCATGCGTCCGTCGAGATCAGGTCCGAGCTCGCCTGGATCGCACCGATGGAACCGCCGCGATGGGGGAACGATTTCTGCAAGCGCTTTGATGGTCGCCCGTGGCGAGACAGAGTCGCTTGTCTTCATTTCGTTCCAGTCTCTCCGACGGTCCGGTCCTGACCTTCGAAGGCTTGACGATGCCGACCGCGGCGTCGGGACCTGCCGTCGCGTTGCGATAGGCCTCCCGAAAAATCTCCGTCATCCCTTCTCATGACCGCCTGCAGCAAAGGACTGCGTCTCGAATGCGGCCTCTCGCAGCACCGTAGCCAGGACGGACGCGCCGGCGGCAACATGATCAGGCTCGGCCCACTCATGTTCGACATGGCTTGCACCATCCCGGCAAGGAATGAAGATCATTGCCGCTGGACAAATCTTGGCGAGATGGCGGGCGTCGTGGCCGGCGGCCGAGAGGATGGCCATGCTGGTATGCCCCTGCTGACGCGACGCTTCCGCGATGCTCGCCCGCAGGCGCGGATCGAAGGCGTTCGACGGCGCATCGACGAGCGGCGTTAACGTAACGGCGCAAGGTGGGGCGTATTCGCGGCAAAGGACCGAAATCCGAGCGCCGGCCGCATCGAGTACCGCATTGTCGGGATGGCGCAGATCGATGCTGAAGACGACGCGCGACGGCACCACTGACGGCGCGTTCGGCACGGCAGCAACCCGGCCGATCGTGAACTTGATGTCGGCATCGATTCCGCCGATCTCGGCGTGAAGCGCCGCTGCCATGCGCGCAAAGGCCGCGAGCGCATCCCGCCTCTCCTGCTGCGCGAGCGTACCTGCGTGTCCTTCCTCTCCCTCGATCGCCACCTGAAAGGTCTTCTTGCCCTGGATGCCGGTGACGACGCCGATCGTGCAGGCGGCCGCCTCCAGCAGCGGTCCCTGCTCGATATGCAATTCGAGATAGGATCCGACGGCAAAGCCGAGCATTCTGTGCGGCACATCAGGGAAAGCCTGATGGAGGCGGTCTAGCGCTTCGCCGACGCTGACGCCGTCAGCATCACGCGCGGTGCGGATCGCCGCCATGTCACGCTCGCCCGTAAAGGCCTCCGACCCCATCATGCCCGGCGCGAAGCGCGAGCCCTCCTCGTTCATCCAGGCGACGACGATGACGTCGCGCACCGGCCGGTCGCCTCGCTCAGCCAGCGAGATCGCCGCCTCGAGTGCCGCCATCACGCCAGCGGCGCCGTCGAATTTGCCGCCGGTCGGCTGACTATCGAGATGACTGCCGAGCAGGAACGGCGGTGCGGCACCATCGCGCCCGGCGAGTGTCAGAAACAGGTTTCCCGCCGCATCCGTCGACGGCGTCAAGCCCGCCTCGCGCGCCCAGCCGATGACGCGGCGCCATGCGGCGATCTCGCCGTCGCTCAGCGCCTGACGGTTGACCCCGCCGGCGGGCGTCGCGCCGATCTCGGCGAGTGCCATCAAGCGGGTCCAGAGCCGATCGGCGTTGATCAGGGGCTGGCTGGTCATCGATCCACTACTTCGTGCGCATGATCTGGCCCGGCAGCGCGCGCGGATCACGTGGCAGCCAGCGGCCGGCCTCGACCTGGGCGATGAACTCTGCAAGCAGCGCGTTGAACGCCGCCGGTTCTTCCAGATTGAGGGTGTGACCGGTCTTGGGGACGACCGAGAGCCCGCAGGCCGGAATCGTCTTCTTCAGGAAGATGCCGGGCTGGAGGCAGTGATCATCCTCATCGCCCACGACCACCAGCGTTGGCACAATCATCGACTTCAGTCCGTCCTCGAGGTCGTAGAACGACGGCCGCCGCGCCTGAACGCCGCGCATGGTGTTGGCGGCGCCGCGATCCGAATGGGTGGCGAGGCGATCGGCAAATTCCTGCCAGCCGCGCGGGTCCTTGTTCTGGAACTGCACGCGGCTCGCGCCGAGCGCATAGACTTTGGAGAACTCCTTCGCGCCCTGCGTCTCGAAATTGTCTGCGACTTCCAGCGAGACGCCGCGAAAATACTCTTCGAACTCCTTCTCGCAGCCATAGCCGGCGCCGGCCACCGTGAGCGACAAGGCACGCTCCGGCGTGCGCAGGCCGAAATGCACCGTGCAGAAGCCGCCCATCGAGAGGCCGACGATGTGCGCCTTCTCGATTCGGAGCGCATCGAGCACGGCGACCGCATCGTCCGCGGCGATCGCCTGGGAATAGGCCTCCACGCTATCAGGCACATCCGACGGCGGATAGCCACGGGCGGCGTAAGTGATGCAGCGGTGGCGCCTGCTGAAATAGCGGAGCTGCGGCTCCCAGCTAGCGTGATTGCCGCCGAATTCATGGATGAAGAGGATCGGCGTGCCCTCGCCGGCCTCCTCCACATGAAGCTTCACGCCGTCCTTCGCTGTAATCATCGTCATCGGCATCGTTCCTAGAATTGCGGCGGCAGGTCGTTGAGCGTGCGCGCCTGCGCGACCATCTCCGGCAGCAGCGTGCAGAGCTTTTCGACCCACGCTTGCGGCACGGAGGTGCTGATCTTGACGAAGCGGTCGCCGAAACGCTGGGTGTGATAGGTGCCCTGGCGGATCATGATGCCCTGGCGGCGATAGCATTCGACCAGCGCCTCGGGGCGGATGCCCGCCGCAACGGTCTCCAGCACCAGGAAGTTTCCGTGCGAAGGCATGATCGGCAGCGCCAGCCCTTCGATCGCGGCCGCCGCCTGCTGGATCATCGCCTTGTTGGCCCGGTCGGTGCTGCGGACCTTCTTCATCCATTCTGCCTTGACGGAAAGCCCCGCCTGCGCCGCGCGCTGGGCGATGACGCTCGCGCCGAGCACGCTCGTGGACGTCTGCGCGAACTCCTCGAACAGATCAGGCGCGGCAACGAGAGCGCCGATCCGCAATCCGGCAAGGCCCAGCCATTTCGAAAAGCTGGTCGAGACGACCGAGCCTTGCGGAGCCACGTGAAGCGCCGGGGTGTGGCCGTCGGCGAAATCACGATAGGTGCAATCATGCACCAGCAGCGCGCCGCAATCGCGCGCGATCGCCGCAAAGCTCTCGATCTCCTCGCGGGTGTAGCGGATGCCGAGCGGATTGTTGGGATCGACCAGATAAATGATCGCCGTGCGCTCGTCGACATTCGCCTTCAACGCCTCGGGCGTCAGGCGGTAGTTGCAGGCCGGATCGTAGATCGGAATCTCGATCACCTCGGCGCCCTGCTGGCGCGCGAACAGGCACGGCCATTTCCAGGTCGGATCGGTCGTCACCAGCGTGGTGCCGGGCTTGCAGCGCGCACGGCATATCATGGCCAGCGCGTTGACGCCGCCCTCGGTCACCAGCGCCTCCGCACCGGGTGCGCCGAGATCCGCAACGATCGCGGCGCGCAGCGCCTCGAAGCCGAGCGGGGGAGCATAGGCATTGAACTCGCCGGCCTCGATCGAGCGCAGCATCGCCTCGCGCACGGCGGGATGGCTCTCGACGTGGTTGGTATTCTGGCCGAGCCAATAGAGTCCCGGCGTCGCCGAGAGCTCGTCGAAATAGCGGTTGCGGACCAGCGCCGCGGATTGAGTCCCTGACATCGACGCCTCAGATCACCGAGCCGCGTGCGGCGATGCCGCCGTCGATCGTCACCACGGTGCCGGTGATGTAGCCGGACCGCGGCGAGGACAGGAAGGCGACAAGATCGGCGACCTCCTCCGACGTTGCCGGCCGCTTGCCCGGATATTTGTCGAACAGTTCCTCCCAGCGGCTTTCGTCGCCGAGCATGTCGATCGCCTTGCGCTTCATGATCTTGAGCATGCGGTCGGTGGCAACCGGTCCCGGATTGACCGCGACGACGCGCACGCCGTGATCGAGGCTGCGGCCACCGAGCGCCTTGGTGAAGGACATCAGCGCCGCGTTGCCGGTCGAGCCCGCGATGTAGCTCGCGTCCCAGTTCTCGCCGGAATTGCCGATGATGTTGATGATGACGCCGTCCTTGCCCTTCATGCGCGGATAATAGAGACGCGACAGCGTGATGTAGCCGAACACCTTGAGATCGAAGCCGCGCCGCCAGGCCGCGTCATCGAGAATTTCCAGTGAACCGGCCGGGATGTCGCCGGCATTGTTGATGAGAATGTCGATGTCGCCGACCTCGGCCGCGAGCTTCTCCATCGCAGCCGTGCTCGACAGGTCGAGCGCGTGGATGGTGATCTTCACGCCATGGCGGGCTTCGAGCTGTTTCTTGGCCTCGAGCATCGCCTCGCCGTTGCGGGCGGCGAGATGCAAATGACATCCTTCCGCGGCGAAGAGCTCGGCCACCGCAAGTCCAATTCCTTTCGACGCGCCGGTGATCAGGGCGGTCTTGTTCGTCAGCTTCAGGTCCACTCCGGGTCTCCAGGATGCAAGCTAGATATACAATGTCTAGCAATTTGCATACCAAGCGACCCCAAGGTCATTCGAAGGCGGCGAGGAAGTCCAGCAGGTTGTCGCCGAGCAGGTTGACGTGATCGCGCATGGCACTGTGCGCCCGCTCCGGATCGTGGGCTAGGATCGCCTGCATGATCGCCTCATGCTCGCGAATGGTGTCGGCGATCCGGTTCGGCATGCGCGTCACCCGGCGGCGATACGCCGCCACCTGGTTGCGCAACTTGCGGGTCTGGTCGGCCAGGAAGGTATTGCGCGAGGCCTCGTAGATCGCCTCGTGGAATTCCTGGTTGATGTCGTAGAAGACGTCGATGTCGCCGGTTTCGCCCGCCGCTACAAGCCGCTGGTGAATTTCGCCAATTTCGGCCCTCCAGGCCTGTGAGACACGCCGCGCGGCAAGCCTTGCGCAAAGCCCTTCGAGCTCGGCCATGACCTGGAACATCTCAATCAGCGCCTGCGCCTTGATGCTGCGAACCGTTGCCCCCTGCCGCCCGCGCAGCTCGACCAGATGGTTGGCAGCCATCAGGCGGAACGCCTCCCGCACCGGTGTGCGCGAGACCCCAAAGCGCTGCGCGATCTCCTGCTCGTCGAGCCGGCTGCCCGGCTCGAGATGACCCGCCGCGATCGCGCCTTCGAGCTTCTGGCGCAGACTCTCGGCGAGCGTCATGCCGGAGCCTGCCGTGAGGGTCTCCTGCCCATTTTTCACGCGCCTGGCGCCGCCTTGTGCACCAATATCCGCCATCATGTTTCTCCAATGCCAATACAAGTATACATATTGACACTCACTCTCCAGCGAAACGCCCCGTTTTCCCTAAGGGATGCGCGCGGCGCCCACCTATTCGCTGTCGATCTCGCAAGTCTTATGCCTGATTTGCCTGAAAATCGCACTGGCACACGAGTTGCTACGAGATTTCGACGCGGCCCGCTTTCGTATGCGAATGGCCGCCGCCATTATACAAGGACATCCCGGTGCAGGCTGCCCGCCTCCCCAATCCCGGACCGACCACCGAAGCCCCACAGGCTCGGCCGGAGCCGCTGCTTTATCTTGGCGCGCTCAACAAAACCTTCGGTCCCGTCGCGGCCCTGTCGGGACTTCAGGCGAGCGTGGGCCCCGGAGAGTTCGTCACCGTCGTCGGTCCCAGCGGCTGCGGCAAGAGCACTCTTTTCAATATCGTCGCAGGGCTCGAGGAGCCGGACGCCGGCGGCATCCTGCGCTTCGAAGGCAAGAGCTGTCATGCCGCCGATCTGCTCGGCCGCGTCTCCTTCATGCCGCAGCGCGACCTGCTGTTTCCCTGGCGCAACGTCGTGGATAACGCCATCCTCGCGCTCGAGGTCGAGGGCATGCCGCGCGACCAGGCGCGCGCCAAAGCCCTGAAGATGCTGCCCGAGTTCGGGCTGGCCGGCTTCGAGAAGCAATATCCCAATCAATTGTCCGGCGGCATGCGCCAGCGCGTCGCCTTGATGCGGACCTTCCTGTTCGAGCGCGACCTGATGCTGCTGGACGAGCCGTTCGGCGCGCTCGATGCGCTGACGCGGGCCATGATGCAGCGCTGGCTGCTCGATGTCTGGCAGAAATACCGCCGCACCATTCTCTTCATCACCCATGACGTCGACGAGGCGATCTTCCTCGGCGACCGCGTGCTGGTCATGACGGCGCGCCCCGGCTCCGTGAAGCTCGAACAGGTCGTCGATCTTCCTCGCCCGCGCCGGCCCGAGATCGTCACCTCCCCCGAATTCGTGCGCCTCAAGCGCACGCTGCTCGACGCAATCGAGGAGGAAAGCATGAAATCGTTCCAATCCTCCATCGCGCAGGAGAAGCCGCAATGAACGCGATGTCAGCGAGAGAGCCCGCGCCGCGCGGGATCGAACCGGCGGAATGGGACGCGCGCATCAAGCTTGCAGCCTGCTATCGCATGGTCGCCAGGCTCGGAATGGACGACCTGATCTACAATCACATCTCCCTGCGCGTGCCCGGCCACGACGACCAGTTCCTGATCAATCCCTACGGCCTGCTGTTCGACGAGATCACGGCATCGAGCCTGGTGAAGATCGACACCAAGGGTAACAAGCTCGACGACACGCCACAGGCCGTCAACGTCGCGGCCTTCGTGATCCATGCCGCGATCCACACCTCGAACCACGACGCGGCCTGCGTGCTGCACACCCATTCCGACGCGAGCGTTGCGGTCTCCGGCCAGGAGAAAGGCCTGTTGCCGCTCAGCCAGTTCGCGATGCGGTTCTACGACAGGCAGGCCTTCCACGACTATGAAGGCGTCGCCATCGACCTGGACGAGCAGGTTCGCCTGGTGCGCGATCTCGGCCCGCACAAGGTGATGCTGATGCGCAACCACGGCATCCTCACCGTCGGCCGGACCCCGGGCGAGGCTTTCATGCTGCTCTACTATTTCGAGCGCGCCGCGCGGATCCAGCTCCAGATGCAGGCCGCCGCCGCGGCCGGCGCCACGCTGGTGACGCCGCCGCCCGAGGTCTGCGAGAAGGCCGCGCGCCAGTTCTGGGAATTGCAGGGCGACATCCTCGTGCCCGGCGAACGCGAATGGCCGGCGCTGATGCGTCAGCTCGACCGCACCGATCCGTCCTACCGCAATTGATTTTCACCGCCGGGAGCATCACCATGTTGAGCCGACGCCACGCCTTCTCCGTCCTTTCCGCCATCGCACTGGCAACGGGCTCGCTCGTCACGGCTGCGCCCGCCGCCGAGTTGCAGAAGGCGAGCCTGCGCCTGAAATGGCTGCCACAGGCGCAGTTCGCCGGTTTCTACGTCGCAGCCGCCAAGGGCTACTACAAGGCCGAGGGCATCGACCTCACCATCAATCCCGGCGGGCCCAACCTGCTGACCGAAAACCTGGTCGCGACCGGTGCCGACACGTTCGGCCTCTCCGGCGGCACCGACAGCGTGTTCGCAGCCCGCGACAAGGGGCTGCCGATCGTCTGCATCGGCGTGTCCCACCAGATCACGCCCTTCATCTTCGTCGCCCGCAAAGACGGGCCGGTGAAGACGATCCAGGATTTCAAGGGCAAGACCGTCACCACCTGGTTCACCGGCGCCAATCACGTGCTGACCGGCATGCTGGCCAAGGAAGGCATCAAGCCGGATGAGCTGAAGATCCAGCCGCAGCAGGTTTCGGTGACGCCCTTCGTCGACGGCAGCGTCGATGTGGTCACGGCGACCTATTACAACGAGTTCTACACTATCCAGTCGCGCATGCCGAAGGACAGCTTGAAGACCTTCGTCGCCGAGGACTACGGCATCACCTTCCCGCGCGACACGCTCATCGTGGCCGAGGCGACCGCCAAGGAAAAGCCGGAGCTCGTCAAGGCGTTCCTGCGGGCTTCGCTCAAGGGTTGGAAAGACGCCTTCTCCGATCCCAAGGGCGCCGTCGACACTGTGATGGCTGTAGCCCCGACGCTCGATCGTGCGCAGCAGGAATTCATGCTCACCGAGGTGAAGCGCCTGATGACGGCCGGCGCGGCCGGCAAGAACGGCCTGTTCTGGATCGACGCCGACGCGGTCAAGACCGCGCACGACTTCTTCCTGAAATATGGCGTGATCTCCAAGCCGGTTGATCTCGCTGCCGCCTATGACGCCAGCTTCATCCAGAGCATCCCGGCGGCGGACCGGCTGCCGTGAGCAGCACTGCGGCGACATCGCTTGGTTCCGGCCGCGCGGCTGCGCGGTCGATGGCAATGCCGGTTTCGCTGCGCAAGCTGATCCGGCTCCTGCTCGGCCTCGCCATTGCCGCGGTGGTCTGGGAAGGCGCGGTGCTGCTGTTCGGTATCCGGCCCTATTACCTGCCGCGCCTCAGCACGATTCTGCTGGCGATGGCGGCGACGCCCCGCGCCTATGTCGACGGCTTCCTGCGCACCCTGGCCGAGACGCTGATCGGATTTGCTTCCGGCGGCGCGTTCGGCGTGCTCATGGGTGTCGCGTTTTTCCGCCTCCGTGCGCTGCGCGAGATGGTGTTTCCGATCTTCGTGGTGTCGCAGACCATCCCGGTCATCGCCTTCGGCGCGCTGGTGGTGCTGTGGTTCGGCAATACGCTGCTCGCCAAGGCGATCATCGCATTCTACCTGACCTTCTTTCCGGTGACGGTGAACACGCTTCTGGGCCTCGAGACGGTCGATCCCAAGCAGGTCGACCTGATGCGCAGCTTCGGCGCCTCCAACCGCCAGCTCCTGTTGCGCTTGCAGCTTCCAACCGCGCTGCCGCAGATCTTCGTGGCGCTGCGGCTCGCTGCATCATTGAGCCTGGTCGGCGCCATCGTCGGCGAATGGTTCGGCGACACCACCGGGCTCGGCGTGCTGCTGCTCCAGGCCATGTTCACCGAGAACGTCGTCGCGATCTGGGCCGCCCTGCTTGCCGCGGCTCTGCTCGGCACCGGCTTCTATGCGGTCGTCGCCGCGGTCGAACGACGGCTGGTGTTCTGGAGCGCGGAGCAATGAGCCGCGCGCTTGCTTCACCCTCGCTCGCCGTCCAGCGCGGCATTCTCGGCGCCTTCATCCTGGTCGCGTGCTGGGAAGGCGCGGCGCGCGGACTGCATCTGCCGGCCTATGTTCTGCCCGCCGTCAGCGACATCCTCGCGGGCCTCTGGTCCAAGCGCGCAACGCTGACCGACGCCGCCGGCTACACCCTGCTCGAAGCGCTGGTGGGCTATGGCCTCGGCTGCCTGATCGGCATCGGCCTCGCCGTCGCCATCGCATTGGTGCCGGCGCTGCGCACCGCGATCCTGCCGCTCGCGACCGCGATCAATTCGGTGCCCGTGGTCGGCTATTCGCCGCTGATCCTGCTCTGGTTCGGCATCGGCGTCAGCTCGAAGATCGTGATGGTGGCGATGGCGGTGAGTTTCACCATTCTGCTCTCGATGCTGGCCGGGCTCGATCGTGTCGATCGCCGCGCCATCGACCTGATGCGCAGCTTCGGGGCAAGCCGCTTCGGGGTGCTGTGGCGCCTGCGCCTGCCGACCGCGCTGCCACTGCTGCTGGCCGGCATGCGCGTCTCGACGGTGCGCAGCGTGATCGTGGCGATCGTCACCGAGATGCTCGGCGCGCATGGCGGGCTCGGCTGGGTGATCTACCAGGCGGTGCTCCAGATCGACTTCGTCCAGGTCTGGGCGGCGATCTTCGTCGCCTCCGCCGCGAGCCTCGCCTTCTTCGGCCTGATCGGTTTCCTCGAACGCAAGATCCTGTTCTGGACATGACGCCATGAAACGACAGATGCATCTCGGCCTGTTCATCCTGGGAACCGGCAGCCACGTCGCCGGCTGGCGCTATCCCGGCGCGGTCGACAGCTTCCAGGATTTTGCGGCGATCCAGCAGATCGGCCGCACCGCCGAGCGCGGCAAGTTCGACCTGATCTTCATGGGCGACAATCTCTATGCCGATGCCGCAGCCCATCCCTCCTACACCCTGCGGCTGGAGCCGCTGACGATGCTCGCCGCGCTCGCGACCTCGACCAGCCACATCGGCCTCGGCGCGACCGTCTCCACCACCTACAGCGATCCGTTCTCGGTGGCGCGCGTGTTCGCCTCGCTCGATCACATCTCCAAGGGCCGCGCGGCCTGGAATGCGGTGACGACGGCCAATCCGGCGACCGCAGCGAATTTCGGCACCACCCACCCCGACCACGCCCGCCGCTACGAGATGGCCGGCGAATTCCTCGACGTCGTCAAGGGACTGTGGGACGGCTGGGCGGATGACGCCATCGTCGCCGACCGCGCCAGCGGCCTCTATATAGATCCGGCGAAGCTCCGCCCGATCGACCATGACGGTGCATTCTTCAAGGTCAAGGGCCCGCTGAACATCGGCCGCAGCCCGCAGGGGCGCCCGGTCGTCCTCCAGGCCGGCGGCTCCGAGGCCGGCCAGGCGCTGGCCGCGCGCACCGCCGATATCGTGTTCTCGGTGGTGCAGGACATCGAGGAGGCCAAGACCGGTTACACGTCGTTGAAGACGCGACTGCCGTCGTTCGGCCGCAAGGCCGCCGATGTCACGGTGCTGCCGGGCGTGATGCCCGTCGTCGGCCGCACCGACAAGGAGGCGTTCGAGAAGCTCAACGTGCTCCAGAGCTTTGTCAGCGGCAGTAATGCGCTTGCCATCCTGTCCGACCGCTTCGGCCGGGACATGTCGACTTACGATCTCGACGGACCTATCCCGGACATCGCACCGTCAGACAGCTATCACAGCTTCGCCAGCGTCATGCTCGCGAAGGGCCGCCGCGAGAACATGACGCTGCGCGATCTCTACAATCTCACCGCCGCCGCACGCGGCCATTGGGTGCTGTGCGGCTCGGCCGAGCGCATCGCCGATACGCTCCAGCTCTGGTTCGACGAGCACGCCGCCGACGGCTTCAACGTCATGCCGCCCTATTTCCACGAAGGGTTCGAGGATTTCGTCCAGTTGGTCGTGCCGATCCTGCAGGAGCGCGGGCTGTTCCGCGCGGAGTATGAGGGCGCGACGTTGCGCGATCATCTCGGCCTTCCGCGCCCGGCCAATCCGTTCTTCGAGGCTTAGAGCGCGCCGGCGGTCCGCAAGGCCTGTTCGAGCGCCTGCAACTCGCTTGGTATCGCCGGCGGCTGCGGCGGCCGTACCGCGTCGCAGGAGAGACGTCCGAGCAGCTTCAGGCAGGCCTTGAGCCGGACTGTCGCCCGTCCTCCGGGCGCATCGCGATAGATTGCCACCGCCAGCGGATAAAGCTTGTCATGCGCGGCACGCGCACGATCCCAATCGCCGGCCTCGGCCGCATTCCAGAGGCTGATCACGAGATCCGGCACGACGCAGGCAAGGCTGACCTGGCTACCGGCCGAACCGACGAGGTAGCTTGTCAGCAGATGTTCGTCGCCGGAGCCGAGCACGACGAACTCGGGACGCAGCTTGTGAATCAGCCTCAGATTCTGCTCGTAAGTCGCGACCTCCCAGCTGCCTTCCTTGATCGCGACGAAGCGACGATCCGCGATGAGCCGCGTCAGCAGCGGCGGCGGGTAGGCCATGGCGCCCGCACCGACCGGTGCGGCATAGAGCATCAAGGGTGCGGTTGTCGCATCGCGGATGCGTCGATGATGCTCGATGACGCAGTCATCGGCGTGACCGAGCGCCCAGCTGTTCGGAGGGAATACCAGGAGGCCGTCCGCACCAGCCTGCTCCAGCGTGGCCGCCTCGCGCGCAGCCTCCAGGCTCGATTCATGGTTGACACCGGAGACGATCAGGCAGCCCCCCGGAACATGTGCACGCGCCAGCTCCACCACGCGCCGCTTCTCGGCCAGCGACAGCACGAAGTTTTCGCCGGCATGGCCGTTGACAAGCAGCCCATTGATCCCCGGCGTGGACGCGACCGAGGCCAGATGATCTGCCAGTCCTGGCTCATCGATCTCGAAGTGGGGCGTCATCGGCACGATCGTGGCGGCATGGATGCCGCGCAGGCGATCTCTGAATGTCTGCATCACAGCCGCCGCGCCGGCTAGTGAATGATCTGGTCGAGGAACGTCCGCGCCCGCTCGGACTTCGGATGCTTGAAGAATTCCTCCGGCGCGGCCTGCTCGACGACTGTTCCTTCATTCATGAACACGATGCGGTCCGCGACCTCGCGGGCGAAGCCCATCTCGTGGGTCACGCACAGCATGGTCATGCCCTCTTCCGCGAGCTTCTTCATGGTCTCGAGCACCTCCTTGACCATCTCGGGGTCGAGCGCGGAGGTCGGCTCGTCGAACAGCATGATCTTCGGCCGCATGCACAGCGCGCGTGCGATCGCGACGCGCTGCTGCTGGCCACCCGAGAGCTGCCCCGGAAATTTTTCGGCCTGATCCGGAATCCGGACCTTGGTGAGGAAATGCATGGCGAGGTCCTTTGCCTCCGCCACCGTCATGCCGTTCACGGTCATCGGCGCCAGGATGCAGTTCTCCAGCACCGTCATGTGCGGAAACAGGTTGAAGCTCTGGAAAACCATGCCGGTGTCACGCCTGACCGCATCGATGTTCTTGCGCTGGCGATCGAGCTCGACACCGTTGACGTAGATCAGACCCTCATCATGCTTCTCGATGTGGTTGATGCAGCGAATGAGCGTCGACTTGCCCGAGCCCGAGGGACCGCAGACCACGATCTTCTCGCCCTTTGCGACCTTGAGATCGACCTCATTCAAGGCGGTGAAGTCGCCATAATGCTTGTAGACGGCCTCCATGCGAACCGCCTGTACCTCACGGAGCTGCGGCTGCGCACCTTCGACGCCCCTCACGCTGACCGTATTCCTCGGTATCTCGCTCATGCACGGGCCTCCACGCTCGCCTGCGCAACCGGCGCCCTCGCCGCGACCCGCCTGGACTTCGCAGCGCTCGACCGACCAAAATGCTTCTCCAGCCGGCGCTGAATCGCATCCCAGACAGAGGTGAGGATCAGGTAATAGGCCGTGGCCGCCGCATAGACTTCAAGGATCTGGAAATGCTCCTGCATCAGCATGTCGCTGCGGCGCATCAGCTCCTCGACCGAGATCACCGAGGCGAGCGAGGTCGCCTTCAGCAGCGAATTGATGGAGTTGCCGAGCGGCGGGATCATCAGCCGGAATGCCTGCGGCAGGGTCACGCGGCGAAACGTCGTCCATGGCGACAGGCTGAGCGCCCAGGCGGCTTCGCGCTGCCCCGCCGAAACGGCCATGAAGCCGCTGCGGACGATCTCGGCCAGATAAGCCGCCTCGTTGAGAATGAGGCCGACCAGCGCGCAAGTGATCACGGAGAACTTGATCCCGAGTTGCGGCAAGCCGCTGTAGATCACCACCAGCTGGATCAACAGCGGCGTGCCGCGGAAGAACCAGATATAGAAGCGCGAGAAGCCTGACAGAACCGGGTTGGACGACATGCGCATCAACGCGATGCCCATGCCGAGGATCAATCCGCCGATGACGGCCGCCACCGTCAGGCCGATGGTGACGAGCACACCCTTCATCAGGAAGTAGTTGAAGAAGTAGTTGACGGCGGCCGTCGGACTGAAATGGCTCATCGGCTTGTCTCCGTGGTTAGGCCGGACCGGGGCCGGCGATCGCAAGCGGCTGATCGGCCGGCATGCTGGTCAGGCCGAACTTGTCGAACAATGCCTGATAGAAGCCGTCGGCGCGCATCGCGTTCAGCGCCTTGACGACGGCATCGACCACCATCTTGTTGCGGAAGCCGAGCGTGGTGCGCGCCGTGCCGAGCCCGCTCAGCACTTCCTTGACGCGGCCGCGGCCGACGAGATCGCGTGCCACGCTGTCCACGAGCAGCGCATTGTCCACCTGCCCTGCGAGCAGCGCGCTCACGACGTTGGTCGCCGTCGGAAACGTGCGCATCTCGATCGCCCCGCCGCCCTTTGCCACGCTGGTATCGCTGAGCTTCTTGAGCCAATTCATCTGGTAGGTGCTGACCTCGACCGCGGATGTTTTTCCGGTCAGGTCGGATTCATTAGCAATTGTTATGCCGCTGTCAGGCGCAACCACGACCGAGATGGCTTGAATGGCGTACGGCACCATGTACATCAGCTTCGAGCGTTCCTCGGTCCAGAACATGCCGGTGTCGATGCCGTCGATGCGGCCCGCGCCCATCGCCGGAATCATCGCCGGAAAATCCATCCGGACGAGTTCGACCGGAAGACACAACCGCTTGCCGAGCTCGGCGGCGAGTTCCACGTTGAGGCCCTGCAATTGGCCGTCCTTGTCGACGAATTGCTGCGGCGGATTGGTCGGGTTGATGGAGAGCTGCAATTTCCCCGGTGCGATCAGATTGTCGTCGCTGATCGCGGGCGTGCAGGCGGCACGCGCCGCAGCGGGCGCGAGAACGAGTGCGGCAACGGCACTCAAGCGAAGCAGTGTCGAGAGCATATAATACCTCCGGTAAGACGCCAATGAGCGATGCAGTCCCTCGCCCGGGATTCCCCCTCAATGTTTCTTGGATGCGGCGGGCCGGATCTTGCGACACGACAGGCAGCATCGTCTTCGTCCCTCTCAGGCCGGTCCCGACATCGGCTTGAGCTGGATTCGCATGAAGTTCTTCACCAGGGATTCGAACGGACCGAAGCCCTTCACCTTGTGGAATTCCGGCGTCTCGAACGCCCATCGTCCCGCGACTTCGTACATGGCCGCGTATTTTGGTCCGTCGCCGATCGAGACGAATCTCTTTGCCGACAGCCAGCCGGGACAGGCGAGCAGATCGGGAAAATGCCTCTGCTCGTACCAGGCGTTGAACGCAGCTTCGTGCTCCGGATCGATATCGACCCGCACGATGTGGATGAAGGCCTCGTCCGGCATCAGCGCCTCCGTCACGCCAAACGGATGTCGCCGGCCGCGCGCGCCGCTCCGACGGTCGTCGCGATGGCGTCGCACAACGCAGGCAGGACCGGCAGCAACGGCGGCCGCGGATCCGCATTGCGGATCAGGCCGAGCACCCTCAGCCCGACCTTCATGCGCGTGTGCATGTCCATGATCGGCGCTGGTCCATAGATCGCCCGGACGATCGGATAGAGCCGCTCGTTGACGGCGCGCATCGCCTTGAGATCGTCGGCGAGCGAAGCCTGCCAGAGCGCGACGAACAGATCCGGCGCGAGGCTGACGAGACCCGAGAGAATGCCGTCGCCGCCGACGGCAAGCTGCGGCAGGAACCAGTTGAAATTCGACGGCAGGATCGCGACGGACGGGTCGGCCCGCTTCACCGCGCGCCGGTTCTCGTCATAGGCGAAGATGGTGTCGCTGCCCTCCTTGATAGCGATGACGCTGTCGAGGCCTGCGATCTTCGCCAGCGTCTCCGGCGAATAGCCAAGTCCGGACGCCAGCGGATACTGGAAGATCGACACCGGAATGCCGATGGCGGAACTGATAGCCAGCACGTAAGCCACCGGCGCGCGCGAGGTCGCCGATGCACCGCCGCCGAGCGGTGCCGGCGGGAATAACACGGCGCAATCGGCGCCGGCGGCTTCCGCGAGCTGCGCCTGATGGATCGCCTCCGCGGTCGAATGAGCGATGATACCCGAAAGCAGCGGCTTGCCACCGATATGCCGGCGCGTCCGCTCGATCACCGCCTGTCGCTCGTCGTCCGAGAGCGACCCGCCCTCGCCGGCATGTCCGTTGACGAACACCGCCGCGATTCCGTCCGGACAGGCGCAATAGTCGAGCACGCGGGCGTAGCCGTCCCAGTCGATCGAGCTGTCGTCCTTGAAGGGCAGCACGGTTGCGACCGTGACGCCGCGCAAGTCAGGTTTCTTCATCGGCTTGCTCATGACGGTTTCCGGCGCGGGAATTTCAGGCTCGCGCGTGCCTTCAGCACCTCGAGGCCGCCCTCGTTGCGGGCGCTTGCCTCCCAGATGATGGTGCGGGTCTCGTCGTGCTGCTCGGCGATCCAGACGTCGAATGTGAGCGTATCGCCGTAGAACACCGGGCCGGTGAACCAGAACCGATCCTCGACAGAGACGCCGATGGTGCCAACGAGCTCGCTGGTGAGTACACTGGTGCAGAGGCCGGCGACCATGATCCCCGGCGCCAGCCGGCGACCGAAGCGCGTTGCGCCCGCATAGACCTCGTCGACATGGACAGGTCCGAAATCGCCGGTGGCGGCAATGTAGAGCGCGCCGTCCGCCTCGGTGATGGTCTTGCTGAGGCTGACCCTGTCGTTCACCTTGAGATCGTCGAAGGATTTCGGCTCGTACATGGCTCAGCCCTTCGCGAACGGAACCAGCGTCGCGGTGCCGTCCACCACGGTCACCCCCGAGGGCGACAGCGTGCAAGTGACCCGGCAGACCGCGTCGTCGCCGGCAACCGAGACGATTTCGGCCTTGGCCTCGACGGACTCGCCGACGATCACGGGGGCGGCGAAAGTCAGCGCGATGCTGCCGATCCGCCGCGTCGGTCCGCCGAGCTGGCTGAGGCAGGTGGTGGCGAGACCGCCGACTGCGAGCTCGAAGGCGACCATGTTTGAGGCGCCGGCCTTTTTGGCGCGGACGGCATCGACATAGAGACCACCGAGATTGCCGCTGATGCCGGTGAACATCGCCTGCTCTGCGACCGTCATGGTCTTGCGGAAGGCAAAGGCGGCGCCGGGCTTGAGAGGTGCGTGAGACATCGGTCTTCCCTAGAGCTGCAAGCCGTTCTTGATCGTGCTGCGCGCGACCAGCATGCGGTGGATTTCGGAGGTGCCGTCATAGATGCGGGTGACGCGGGCATCGCGATACATGCGCTCCAGCGGCAGGTCCTTGCTGAAACCCATGCCGCCGAACACCTGGATAGCGCGATCCACGACGCGGCCCTGCATCTCGGAGGCCGCAACCTTGATCATCGAGACCTTGTCGCGCGCATCCCGCCCCTGATCGATGTCCCAGGCGGCATTCATCACCATCATCTTGACGCCGAATATCTCCGTGGCGGAATCGGCGATCAGCTTCTGCACCATCTGGAAATCCCCGATGGCCTGGCCGAACTGGCGCCGCTCGCCGGCATGCTTGCGCATCATCTCGAGCGCACGCTGCGCCATGCCGACGGCGCGGGCGCCGATATGGGCAAGGCGGATCTGCAGTACGCTCTGCATGATCAGCTTGAAGCCGCCGCCGACCTCGCCGAGCACGGCCGCTTTCGGGATACGGCAGTCCTCGAAGGTCAACTCGGCATGGCCGTAGCCGCGATGGCCCATCATCGGCTGGGTCCGCGCAACCTTGAAGCCGGACGTGCCGCGGTCGACCAGGAACAGCGTGATGCCGCCCCGCGCACGCTTCTCCTTGTCGGTCAGCGCCATCAGGATCACGTAGTCGGCGATGTCGCCGTCACTGATGAAATGCTTGGTGCCATTGAGCACCCACTCGTCGCCATCGAGATGAGCGGTCGTGTTGATCGATGCCGCGTCGGAGCCGGCCCCCGGCTCGGTGATCGCCATGGCGCAGATCTTGTCGCCCTTGACCGTCGGCAGAAGGTAACGTTCCACCTGGTCGCCCTTGCACGCCATCAGCATCGGATAGACCTGGCCGAACACACGGCGGATCAACGCATCGGAGGTCTTGCCGAATTCTTCCTCGACGAGACAATGCTCGACACAGGACAGCCCGCCACCGCCGACATCCGCCGGCATGTTCATTGCGTAAAGGCCGAGCTTCTGCGCCTTGGCCTTGGTGACCGCCAGCACATCGGCCGGCACCGTTGCCGTCCGCTCCACCTCGTCCTCGAGCGGCTGCACCTCCGTCTCGACGAACCGGCGGACGGTATCGACCAGGAGGCGGGTATCCTCAGGGACTGAAAAGTCGATCATCCCGCCGCTCCCACCGCCTTGCCAGCAATCATCGCGTCAATGTCGGCAGCGCCGTAGCCGATCTCGCCGAGCACTTCGCGGGTCTGCGCACCTAGCCGCTGCGGCACCAGCCGCACCTCCGGCGTCCGGCCGTCATAGCGCGCGGGATGCGCGACCATGCGGATTGGCGCGCCCCCTGCACTTTCGGCGGTCTTGAACACACCGAGATGGTTGAGCTGGGGATCGGTCTCGAGGTCGCGATAGTCCTGCACGGGCGCGTGCCAGATCCGCGCGGCTTCGAGCACCGGCAGCCATTCCGCGGTCGGCTTCTGCTTCAGCCGCGCCGCGACGATGCCCGTAATCTCCTCGCGCTTCGAAAAGCTGTCGGCGTCGCCAAACTGCTGCAAGGCATCGCTGGCAAGCGCTATTGCCAATGCCTTGGGCGAAGCCATGGAGATCGCGAGATGACCGTCGGCGGTCGCGTGAATGCCGTACGGCCCGGGGCTGAACCAGGCCGCAATACCGGCCGGACCGCGCGAGGTCGGCGACGGCGCGCCGTTGAGCCAGGCGGTCAGCGGTTCGACCTGGAGATCGAGGGCGGCCTGATAGAGGTTGACCTCGACGAGCTGCCCCTTCCCGGTCCTGGTCCTGGCGAACAGCGCCGCCAGAATGCTCATGGCATAGAGCGAGGCGGCATGCTGGTCGACGATCACCGCGCCAACCGCCGTCGGCTCGCCGTCGGCGCGTCCGGTTCGCATCGCAAGACCCGACATCGCCTGAAGCAGGAGATCCTGGCCCGGGCGCTCCTTGTAGGGCCCATCCGATCCGAACCCGGTCGCGACGGCGTAGATTAGGCCAGGGTTGATTGCTTTCAACGTGTCGTAGCCGAGGCCAAGCTTGGCCATGGTGCCCGGCCGGAAATTCTCCATCACCACATCGGAGGTGGCGACCAGCTTCTTCACCGCGGCAATGCCATCGGGATGCTTGAGATCGACGGCCAGGCTGCGCTTGTTGCGCCCGGTGGCAAGGTGATTGACGCTGTCGCCGGCGACAAAATGGTTCGCAACCGCCCAGTTGCGCTGAAACGCGCCCTCGATCGGCTCGACCGCGATGACGTCGGCGCCGAGGTCGGCAAGCGTCTGCGCGGCCAACGGGCCCGCGAGGTAATGATTGAAACTCAGTACTTTGACGCCGTCGAGCAGGTTCATCCGTTCACACCCAATTTAAGCAGCCGCGATTGGCGTGCCGCGCCACGCCAGATCGAACGTCTTGACCAGGGCGCGGGCGGCGGCGTCCTGCGCAGCCGGCAGCGGCAGCCGTGGCGGACGCGGATTGCCGACCGCAAGACCCATATGGCCGAGCAACGCCTTGCTGCCGGCGACATAGGCCTGGCCGCCCACGAATTCGATCAGCGGCAGGTATTTCAGATAGAGCTCCCGCGCCTGCTTGATCGCGCCATCATCGGCAACGAGGCTGAAGATGCGCGCCATTGCGGCGGGCGCCACGTTGGAGGCGACCGCCACCCACCCCTGTGCGCCTTCGACGAACGACTCGAAGCCGAGGATGCCGCCGAACACCGTCATCCGGTCGCCGCAGAGCCGGATGATGTCGCGCACGCGCGTCACCTCAAGCGTCGACTCCTTGATGTAGAGACAATTGTCGATCTCGGAGATGCGCGCCACGAGCGGTGGCTTCAGGTCGACATTGGCGGTTGCCGGGTTGTTGTAGACCATGATCGGTAGCGAGATCGCATCCGCAACCGTCTTGTAGTGATGGACGAGCTCGTCGTCGGTCGGGGTCGAGTAGAACGGCGGGATGATCATCACGCCGTCCGCGCCCAGTTTTTCGGCATGGCGACTGAGCCGCACCACCTCGCGCGTATCTTCCGCGCCGGTGCCGATCAGAACGGGCACGCGGCCTGCAGCCTGAGCAATGACGACCTCGGCGACCAGCGCCTTCTCATCGTCGTCGAGAGACAGGAACTCACCGGTCGAGCCGAGCGGGATCAACCCATGAATTCCTTCGGCGATCTGCCAATCGACGAAGGCGCGCAGTGCCGCGACATCGATCTCGCCGGCCGGCGTAAACGGGGTGATCATGACGGTGTAGGTGCCGCGAAACTTCTTCATCAGGGAACTGCCGGGCGATCTGGTGAACTGGAAGAAAGACGGCGCCCTGCGGAATATCCGCAGCCGTCATGCAATCGATTGCGTAACTGGCTCTGCATTGAGCAACACCATCCATATTTTGGGCTTGATCCTTGCGGGAATAGCCCATAGCGTTTCTGCAATCGTTTGCAGTCTATCGGCAGGTTTGATGAGCGTCACGCTCAAAGATGTGGCACAGGCGGCCCGCGTTTCAGTCAGCACCGCATCGCGCGCACTGACTGGAACCGGCCTGACCAGCGAGCGCACGCAGCAGCGCCTGACGCGCATCGCGCGCGAGCTCGGCTATCGGCCGAATCCGATCGCGCGCGGATTGAAGACCGGTCAGTCGCGGCTCGTCGCGCTCCTGGTCCACAATCTCACCAACGCCTCGTTCCAGGTGATGGCCGAAGTGATGCAGGCGCGCCTGAAGGCAGTGGGTTACCAGATGCTGCTGTGCATCGGCGGCGACGACGCCCAGCAGGAGAGCGACACGCTCACCGCGCTGGTCGATCACCGTATCGACGGACTGATCGTCGTCCCCACCGGCAAGAACGGCGCGCAGCTCAAGGCCTTGGCAAAGGATGTCCCGATCGTCTGCCTGGTGCGGCGCGATGACGCGACCGACCTCGAGACCGTGCTCGCCGACGACCCGCAAGGCGCCTATCTCGGCACGCGCCATCTGATCGAGCTCGGGCACAAGCGCGTCGGGCTGATCGTCGGCCGCCAAGACACCACGTCGGGCCGCGAGCGGTTATCCGGCTATGTCCGCGCGCTGCGCGAGGCCGGCATCCCCGTCGACGACACATTGATTCATGCCGGCCATTTCGTGCCCGAGACCGGCGCGACGTCCTGCCGCAAGCTGCTCGACCTCCCTCGTCCGCCCAGCGCGATCTTCGTGGCCAATCACGAGGCCACGCTTGGCGTGCTGCGCGTCATCGCGGAGCGAAACATCGCGGTCCCCGACGATCTCTCGCTGCTCTGCTACGAGGACATGCCGTGGTTCGAATGGCACCGCCCCGCGATCAGCATCGTCGACAATGGCGCACGCGATCTCGCCAACCTCGCTGTCGACCGGCTGCTGCAGCGCATGGATGCGAAGGGCACCGGCAATGATGGCGTTCGCGAATACCGCGTCGGCGCTCGCCTCGTGCAGCGCGACTCCTGTCGTCGGATCGAAGTCGCCAGCACCAGGGCCGGCAAGCCCAAGCCGTCAATCGCCAAGCCGTCAGCCGCCAAGTCCCCGTCCAAATCGTCTGCGGCCAAATCCGCGAAGGTCTGACCGATGCCCTATGTCGAAGTGCTCGCCCCGCAAGTTCCGCCGCAACGCAAGGCCGCTCTGGCGAGGTCCGTGACCGACGGCCTGATGTCGGCGTTCGGCGTCGGCGCGGACACGGTCACGCTCTACTTCCTCCCGATCTCGCCTGATGACTACGCGCATGCCGGCACGATGGCGGCTCAGGACGGCGGCCAGCGCATCCTGCTCAAGGTGCACGCATTCCGCCGCAGCGAAGCCGAGCGCCGCGCCGCCGCCATCGCCCTGACCCGCGGCGTGTGCAACGCCTATGGCGTGCCGGGCGACGATGTCGCGGTCTACTTCATCGATCGCGACAAGAGCGAAGTCGCGCACGATTCCAAGCTTGCCAGCGACTGATGGGACCGCACGCCATGGATCGCTTCTATAACCAAGACCAGAAAGCGCTGCGCGAGACCGCCCGCCGTTTCGCGGAGGCCGAGATCCTGCCGCGCGCGGCCGCGATCGACCGCGAGGACCGCTTCGACCGCGCGCTATACAAGGGCATGGCCGATCTCGGCCTGTTCGGCATTTGCCTGCGCGAAGGCGCGGGCGGCGCCGGCCTCGACGCGGTCGCGGCCTGCATCGCGATGGAGGAGCTGGCGCGCTGCTCCGGCGCGGTCGCCAATGCGTTTGCCATTCCCGTCGAAGCGGCATTGTTCTTCGACCATCACGGCACCGACGCGCACAAGGCGCTGATCCCACAAATCCTGAGCGGCGACATCATCCCCGCCACCGCCGTCTCCGAGCCGGATCACGGCTCCGACGTCGCGGGCATCCGCACCCATGCGGTGCGTGATGGCAATGGGTGGCGGCTGAACGGCACCAAGGCCTGGGTGACGCTCGGCGGCGTCGCCGACCGCATCATGGTGTTCGCGCGCACCGGCGCGGACGCAGGCCATCGCGCCATCTCCTGCCTCCTCGTCGACGGTGCCCTGCCCGGCATCACACGCGGCAGGAACGAGGAGCTTCTCGGCATGCACGGCCTCGACGACTGCCAGATCACGTTTTCCGACGTGCAGCTGCCGGCCGACAGCGTGATGGGCCCCGAGAACCAGGCCTTCAAGATGGCGATGAGCAATTTCAACTTCAGCCGGCTGATGATGGCTTCGATGGCGCTGGGCATGGCCCAGGCCGCCTTCGAGGACGCCACGGCGTACGCCCGCGACCGCAAGCAGTTCGGCCAGGCCATCATCGGCTTCCAGGCGGTGCAGTTCATGCTCGCGGACATGTCGACCGACATCGCCGCCGCGCGGCTTCTGATCCACCACGCCGCACGCCTGCATGATGCCGGCGACCCGATCGCCAAGGAAGCCGCGCAGGCAAAACTGTTCACGACCGATATGGCGATGAAGCACGTCTCCAACGCGCTCCAGATCCACGGCGGTAACGGCTATTCGCGCGAATACCGCATCGAGCGCATCTTCCGCGATGTGCGCCTTGCCCAGATCTACGAGGGCACCAACCAGATCCAGCGGCTCATCATCGCCCGCCAGATCGAGAAGGACGCCGCATGATGCGGAGCAAGCGCACATGCTGAGTATCATCACCGCTGCAGAGGCCGCGGGTCTCATCCGTGACACCGACACGCTGATCGTCGGCGGCAATGGCGGTACCGGCGTCGCCGAATCCATCCTCGGCGCGCTGGAGCAGCGCTTCCTCGACGGCCAGGGTCCGCACAATCTGACGCTGATCAACATCACCGGCGTCGGTGCGGTGACCGAGAAGGGACTGTGCCATCTTGCCCATGAAGGCATGATCGCACGCGTGATCGGCGGCAATTTCGGCCTCCAGGTGCCGTTCATGAGGCTGGTCCGCGACGAGTTGATCGACGCCTACAATTTTCCGCAAGGCGTCATGAGCCAGCTCTGCCGCGCCATGGCAGCGAAACATCCTGGCGTGCTCACCCATGTCGGCCTCGACACCTACATGGACCCGCGTCAGGACGGCGGCCGCATGAACAAGCGCACCAGAGCGCCGCTGGTCGATCTGCTCGAGCTGAACGGCCAGTCGTATTTGCTCTACCGCGTCCCCGCCCCGCCTGATGTCGCCGTCATCCGCGGCACCTCCGCCGACGAGGACGGCTATATCAGCATGGAGCACGAGGGCACGACGCGCGAGGATCTCTCGATCGCGCAAGCCGTGCACAATGCCGGCGGCACCGTGATTTGCCAGGTGAAGCGGATCGTGAAGCGCGGCTCGATCCATCCGCAGATGGTCAAGATCCCCGGATTCCTGATCGACCACGTCGTACTCGACCCCGAGCAGATGCAGACCTACGGCACCGTCTACGACCCGGCGCGCTGCGGCGATAGCCGCGTGCCGGAGGTGATGATCACGCCCGATCCACTTACCGAGCGCCGGGTGATCGCCCGCCGGGCCGCCTTCGAGCTGCGCCCGCGCGACGTCGTCAATCTCGGCGTCGGCATCTCCGCGATGATCCCAAACGTCGCGGCGGAAGAAGGCATTTCCGACCTGATCACGCTGACGGTGGAATCCGGCGTGGTCGGCGGCGTGCCCGGCCATGCGCGCGAATTCGGCACTGCCATCAATCCGCGCGTCATTCTCGACCAGGCCTATCAGTTCGACTTCTACGACGGCGGCGGGCTGTCCTGCGCCTTCCTCTCCTTCGCCGAGGTCGACGAGGTTGGCAACGTCAACGTCACCCGCTTCGGCGAACGCCGCGACGGCTCCGGCGGCTTCATCGACATTACCCAGAACGCACGGCGGCTGATCTTCAGCGGCACCATGACAGGCGGCAAGTTCGATGTCGGCGTCGAGAACGGCCGCCTCGCGATCCGGCGCGACGGCGCTTTCCGCAAATTCGTCCCGCACGTCGGCCAGATCAGCTTCAGCGCCTCGTTCGCTGCACAACGCGGCCAGCACGTCAGCTATGTGACCGAGCGCGCCGTGTTCGAGCTCGAGAACGGCAGCGTGACCCTGACCGAGATCGCACCGGGCGTTCGGCTGGAGGAGGACATCCTTGCGCATATGGGCTTCCGTCCGCGCATCAGCCCGCAACTGAAGGATATGGACCCGCGCATCTTCCGCTCGGGACCGATGGGGATCGCACAGAGTTTCAAGGCCCTGCCAGCGCGGCCGCGCAAGGTCGCCTGAGGGGACACGCATGGACGCCAGCGCCTCCATCAATCTCCGTTATGAGGACATTTCGCTCGGCGCCGAGTTCGAGACCGCCGTGCACATCGTGACGGAGGCTGATATCGCAACCTTTGCCGACGTCACCCGCGATCACCATCCGCTCCATGTCGATTCTGCTTATGCGCGCTCGCGCGGCTTTCCCGCCGTGATCGGCCATGGCCTGTTCGGCCTGTCGCTGATGGAGGGGTTGAAGTCGGAGCTGAAACTCTACGAGGAGACCTCGGTCGCCTCGCTCGGCTGGGACGAGGTGCGGTTCAAGGCGCCGATCGTCGCCGGCGACGCCTTGCGCGTGCGCTTCCGCTTCGTCGAGAAGCGGCCGACCCGGAATCCCGAGCGCGGGATCGTCATCGAGACGCTCTACCTTCTCAATCAGCGCGACGAGGTGGTGACCGCGGCCCGCCACATCTCGCTGATCCTGACCCGGCAGGCCGATCGCGGCGCGACGGCCGCCAAATGACAACGAGGAAGACGTCGGACCGGAGACGGCTCAACTGCCACCATGATTTGACAGGAGTGTTCTGATGCGATTTCCAAAAACCTTCTCCGCCCTCACCCTTCTGATCGGCCTGTCCCAGGCGGCTGGCGCCCAGACCTGCACGCCAAAGGTGCCGGCATCGAGCCTGATCGAGGCGCCGAAATGGCAGATGTCGATCAACCCGACGCTGCCGCCGCAGCAATTCGTCGACGACAAGGGCGAGCTGCAGGGCCTCAATGTCGAGCTCGCCCGCGAGATCGCCAAGCGCATCTGCGTCGAGGCAGTGTTCCTGCGCATGGACTTCCCGCCGATGATCCCGGCGTTGCGCTCGGGCCGCTTCGATGCCATCAACACCGGCCTGTTCTGGACCGAGGAGCGCTCCAAGATGTTCTACCTCGTTCCTTACGCGCAGCAGGCGATCAGCATCTATACCGATCCATCCTCCAGCCTGAAGCTGGAAAAGTTCGAGGATCTGGCCGGACGCGTGGTGGGAGTGGAATCGGCGACCTACACGGAACGCAAGGCACGCGAATTCAACACCGAGATGGTCGCCAAGGGCCTCAAGCCGATCGAGCTCCGCACCTTCACCACCGTCACCGCGACTTCTGCGGCGTTACGCGCCGGTCAGCTCGAGGCCGCGCTAAACATCAACGAAACCGCCAACGCGCTCGAGCAGAAGGGCATCGCCAAGATCTGGGTCCGCGACATCGCCGGCACCGACATCACCTTCGCCTTCCGTGACAAGCTGCTCGCGCAGGCTTTCGCGGACGCGCTGACGGCGACCCGCGCCGACGGCACCTATGACAAGCTGTTCGATAAATTCGGCATGACCAAGCTCAAGGCCACCACTTTTGCCATCCGTGGCGAGGGGCCCACCAATTGATCCCCGCGCTTCGTGCGCATAGGCAACGAGGACGAACCGATCGTCTGTGCGGCGAATGGACTTGCGAAGACCTATCGTGGCAACGACTGTTCAGCTCGGAGGCCGAGGTCGCAGCCGCGAAGAATGTGGGCTTCGAAATCCGGCGCGGCGAGACGCTCGGCCTGGTTGGAGAGTCCGGCTCAGGCTAGAGCACGATCGGCCGGCTGGTGATACGTCTCACCGACGCCGATGCGGCTATGCCTTCGGGACGCCGCCCCCACGGCCTCGGAGAAATCCAGTACGCCGATGCGGACCACGCCCGTTCAAACTCCACGTTCCTCGCGTGGTTCGCTGACGGCGTGAAGCTGCGTGCCCCAACGCGAAGGGCCGGAAACGGCTGTTAGCGAGGGCCAACACGAGGCAAACGCCGCCGCGTTTTCCTACAACTGCACCCCACGCGTGAGTGCGCCATCGACAACGAGGTTCGTCCCGGTGATGAAGCTGGCCGCGCGGCTGGCGAGAAACACTACGGCGTTGGCCATTTCCTGTGGCGTACCCATCCGCCCCGTTGGGTTGAGTGCCAGCGCCGTCTTGTAGAGCTCGGGATTGTTGTCCTTGATCATGTTCCAGACCCCGCCGTCGAAATAGGTATTGCCTGGGGAGACCGAGTTGGCGCGGATATTCTTCCCCGCGAGCTGATTGGCGAGTCCCTGGGTGTAGTGGATGATCGCTGCCTTGAAGGTGCCGTAGGGACCGGCGGCGAAATCGACCTCGCGCCCTGAGACGCTCGATATGGTGACGATCGCGCCAGCCGCGCTCTTCTCAAGATAGGGCATGGACGCATTCACCAGCCGGACCGTGCCCATCATGTCGGTCGAGAATTCCTTCTCCCAGCTTTCGTCGTCCTGCCCGATCGCAAGCGCGCTGACATTGGCGACGACGACGTCGATGCCGCCGAGCTTTGCCGCCATATCCCCGACCCAGGCCTTCAGTACGGCCGCGTCGGCGACGTCGACGGCGCCGCCATAGGCCGCGACGCCCCTGGTCTT
Organism: Bradyrhizobium sp. Bra64; assembly: GCF_024519875.1. Taxonomy (NCBI): domain Bacteria; kingdom Pseudomonadati; phylum Pseudomonadota; class Alphaproteobacteria; order Hyphomicrobiales; family Nitrobacteraceae; genus Bradyrhizobium; species Bradyrhizobium sp. Bra64. The sequence continues at coordinate 75,706 of NZ_JALJRD010000002.1, forward strand.
GAGTGCGGCGACCGTGCTCTCGACCTCGGCCAGATTGCGGGAGCACACCCCGACATCAGCGCCTTCGGCGGCGAATGTCTCGGCGATCGCGCGGCCGATTCCCTTGGTGCTTCCCGTGACGAGTACCTTGGCTCCCTTGAGTCCCAGATCCATGGCCAAATTCCTTTTCTTGGTTCAGTAGTTGGTCACAGCCGCCTTGACCAGTCCACGATAGCTGTGCGGCATGCGCATCGACACCAGATCCTTTCGCCGCACCACGTTGGTGGGATAGACGCTGTCAAGATTGGTGGTGTCGACCAGCGCGGTTGCAAGGCCCGTACCGCCGGCCGCGATTGCCTCCCGGCGCGGAAAGGAAAACGTGTCAGGACCGAAGACGCCGCTCAGCCCGGGATAGCCGCGTTCAGGATCGACAATATTGGCGAAGGCGAAGAACAGGTTGTTTTCGCCGGCGCGAACGCGGAAATGATGCCAGTGATGCGGATCGGGGCCGGTCGGAACCGGCTTTGGCTGTAGCACCTCCGTGCCGGTATGCGACGAACTGAAGCGTCCCTTGATCGCGGCGGGGCATGCGATGAGATCGCAGCCGCGCAGCGCCAGCACCCGGCCCGCTTCCGGGAAAGACGCATCGTGACCGATCAACAGTCCGATACGGCCAATCGGCGTGTCGACGACGGTCCAGCCATCGCCGGCGGTGGCCCAGCTTCGCTCGTCGGCCGCCAGATGCGTCTTGCGATAGACCGAGACGTCCCCATCCGGCGACACCAGGCAGGCGCTGTTGTAGAGGATATCGGCTGCACGTTCGGCCAGGCCGCAGACGAGATAGAGACCCAGTTCCTCTGCGAGTTCCTCAAGGCGATTCGTCACGGGGCCCGGTATCGGCTGCGCCGATCTCGCGGGATCGCCGAGCCCTGTCACCGCGAGCTCCGGGAAGACGACGAGCTCAGCGCCGTCGGCGCGGGCCTTGCGCGCGAGTGCCGCGATCTCCTCGAGGTTCTGGTTGAAATCGTCGCCGGGTGCAAATTGCGCAACGCTGACCCGCGACGTTTTCCCGGCCGGCCACGGCTCGTGGCCGTAGAGACCGAAGAAGTCGCGCGGATTCCAGCTGAAGGTATCGGTGAGCAGCTCCGGATAGAGCTCCGGCCGCCGCTGCGCGAACACGGTCTCGCCGAGCACGCGGCGCGCGCGTGCGACGTCGAGATCGATCTCCGACAGCAGCACCCCATCGCCCTTATCGAGCACGGCCGCGACCTGCCCGTCCGGTGTGATCACGCAGCTGCCGCCGCTGAACTGCACCGTGCGTTCCAGTCCCCATCGATTGCTTTCGATGACGTAGCAGCCGTTCTCGAATGCCCGGCTGAGCCAGTACGGCGCCGGCGTACGCTCCGCCAGCCAGTTCGAGATGTGGCAGATGACGTCCGCACCGCCGAGCGCCATCAGCCGCGCGGTCTCCACGAAATGGATGTCCATGCAGATCAGCAGCGCGATCCGCCCGATCGGCGTCTCGAACACCTGATTGTGCAGGTCGCCTGCCGCCGCCCATTTCGGCTCGGAAATGTAGGGATGCGTCTTGCGGTGGCGACCGATAACGCCGTCCGGCCCGATCAGGACGGCCGTGTTGAAGTAGATGCCGTCCTCGTCGACCTCGGGCATGCCGACCACGATGTAGCAGTCGTGCTTGCGCGCCAGCGCGGCAAAACGATTTGTGGTCGGCCCGGGGATCGTCTCGACGAACGGCGCGACCTCGGCGCGGTCGAACCAGCAATAGCCGGTCGTTCCCATTTCCGGCGTGACGATGAGCCTTGCACCGGCCGCCGCCGCCTGCTCGCAGAGTTCGAGCAGGCGCGCAATGTTGCGCTCCTTCTCGAACATGGTCGGCTCGAACTGGACGGCGGCGACCTTATGGGTTCCTGACATGAGCTGACCGGCCCTCAAACCAGAAATGACTTCTTGATGGAGGCGCCGAGCGTGTACTTTGGATCCACCATGTTGCCGACACGGACGCGTCCAGCCTGGGTCAGGAGCATGTAGGCGTCGATCTCGTCGAAGCCGTAGTCGGCCGCCATCCAGCGGCAGAGCTCGCGATAGGCGATGCGGGCTGCATCCTCCATCGGCCTCGCCGAGCCGATGGTCATGATGAAATCCTTGGTCTCGAGCCGCGGCCAGGCAATGGTCCACCCCTTGATCAGGTCGATCTGCACCGTCGTCACCGTCGGATGCTCGATGGCGACGCCGCAGAGCTCGCCGTCGCCTTGTGCCGCATGACAGTCGCCGAGATAGAGCAGTGCGCCCTTGGTGTTGACCGGCAGGTAGATGACGGCGCCTACGCCGACGTCGGGCAGGTCCATGTTGCCGCCGTAATAGTCCGGGACCAGCGACGAGATCGCCTCGATCTCCGGCGAGGTGCCTATGGTACCGATGAAGGGTTCATAGGGCAGCGTGATCTTGTCGTTCCACTTCGTGCCTGTCTTGGCGTCGATCACGAGCTTCTTGACGCGCTCGGGCAGCGCCGGATTGAGCAGCGCGGTCTGGCCGGTCGAGACCAGGCCGCCGAAATCCGGCATGACCACGGTGGTGCCGCACGGCTGCGGCCCACGCGGCACGATGCTCTCGATGTAGACCGCGAGCACGTCGCCCTTCTCGGCGCCGTTGACGTGGATCGGTCCGTTCTGCGGATTGAGGAAAGGGAAATTGAGGATATTCGACGGGCTGTCGGTCTCGTGCTTGATCGCGCCTTCGAACGCATCATGCGTCTCGGCGGAAACGACCGCGCCGGGATCGACGGTCAGCACAGGATTCACATAGGGGCCGTAGACGTAGTGGTACTTGCCCTGCTCGCTTTCGGTGATGGTGTACTGCTTGCCACGCTCGCCCCTGGCGACGCCTTTGCGTGCCATGATGGAATCGTTTTGCCAGGCCATTGCCGTTTCTCCTTGGTTGGGCGTCGTTTTTTTCAAACTGCCAGATGGCGGCGCATCTCCGCCTCGTCGTCGAGCGCGGACCGGTCGAGACTTGCGACGATGCGCCCCTTGTCCATGACGTAGCAGCGCTGCGCCATGGCGCGGATCATGTCGAGATTCTGCTCGACCAGGATGATGGTCACGCCGGTCCTGCGGTTGAGCTCGACCATGTTGCGCGCGATGTCCTGGACGATGTTCGGCTGAATGCCCTCGGAGGGTTCGTCGAGCAGGATCAGATTGGGATCGGCGATCAGGACGCGTCCGATCGCGAGCTGCTGCTGCTGTCCTCCGGACATCGTACCGGCGCGCTGACTCCAGCGCTCTTCGAGGATCGGGAAAGCCTCGACGATCTTGCGCCGGCCCGCCTCGGGAATGCCGCCGCCCTTGATGGCGGCACCCACCGCGACATTCTCGCCGACGGTCAGACGCGGAAACACATCGCGCCCCTGCGGTACATACCCCATGCCGAGGCGCGCCCGCTTGTGCGGCGGCAGCGATTCCACGGCTTCGCCGCGATAGACGATCGAGCCGCTCATCGACGGCACGAGCCCGATCAGGCTCTTCATCAGCGTCGACTTGCCGACGCCGTTGCGTCCGATGACGGCGACGATCTCGCCTTCCCGCACCTCGATCTCGAGGCCCTGGAGCACCGGCTTGCCGCCATAGCCGGCACGTAAGGCCAGCGTCGAGAGGATGACTTCCTTGCGCGGCATATCAAGCATGAGCCTGCCCCAGATAGATCGCCGCCACGCGCTCGTCGGCCACGATCTCGTCGATCGAGCCTTGCGCGAAGACCTGGCCGAGATGCAGCACGGTGACACGCTGGGCAACCTGGCGAACGAACGCCATGTCATGCTCGATCGCCAGCACGGTCATGCCGTCTGCATTGAGCCGCTGCACCATCTCGCCGGTCATGTGGGTCTCTTCCGGCGACATGCCGGCGGTCGGCTCGTCCAGCAGCAGCAGGCGCGGCTTCAGGCTGATCGCCATGCCGATCTCCAGCCATTGCTTCTGGCCGTGGCTGAGATTCCCCGCCCTCTGCGCCTGCTCGGATTCGAGGCCGAGGAAGCCAAGCAGCCTCACGATCTCGGCTTCGAGCTCGGCGCCGCGATGGTGGCTCTGGAGTGCAATCTCGAGGTTCTGGCGGACGGACAGGCCCTTGAAGACGCCCGGCACCTGGAACTTGACCGACAGGCCGCGGTGAATCCGCGCGAACGACTTCAGCGCCGTGATGTTCTCTCCGGCGAAGAGAATCTCGCCGCTGCCGGGATGGTGCTCGCCGAGAATGAGACGGAACAGCGTGCTCTTGCCGGCGCCGTTCGGCCCGATCAGGCAATGAATCTCGCCGGGCTCGAGCGAGAGATCTACCGCGTTGGTGACGTGCAGGCCGCCGAAGTGCTTGTTCAATTTGCGCAGCTCGAGCAGCGACATCAGCCAGCCCTCCGCGTCAGGCGCGCGGCAAGCCGTCCGAGCCAGTTCATTGCGCCGAGCACCAAGCCGTTCGGGGCGATCAGGACAGTCAGCACCAGCAGCACGCCCATGAACACGAGCGCATATTGGCTGCCGTAGATCGTGAGCGCCTGGAATGCGGCAAGCACCACCAGCGTGCCGACCACGGTCGAGGTCAGATCGCTGCGGCCGCCAACGGCGACCCAGATCAGCGGCAGCGCCGCCGCCGTCATGCCCATGCTCGACGGCGTGATGTACTGCCCCCACGCCGTATAGAGTACGCCCGATATCCCCGCGAGCGCGGCGCCGATGACGAAAGTGATGAGCTGATATTTGCGGATGTCATAGCCCAGCATCTCCGCCCTTTCAGGGTTCTCGCGGATCGCGACGATGACATTTCCGAACGACGAGTTCATCAGGATACGCAACGCGAGATAGACCAAGACAAGAAGGCCGAGCACGAAATAGTAGAGCCCGACATCGGCGAACAGCACGATCGGTTGGCCCGGCCAGGGGATGGTCAGAGGCGGCATCGCGCTCATGCCGTTGAAGCCGTTGAGCCGCGCGCTGCCGATATGCCATTCCGGCCCGGCGGTCTGCGCCATGAAGCGCTCGAGCATCAATGTCACGGCGAGCGTGACGATGCCGAGGAAGACGCCGGCGATGCGGCCGAAGAACATGAAATAGCCGAGCAGGACAGCGAACAGCGCTGCAATCGCAATCGCGGCGACAAAGGCGACCAGCGTAAAGCCATAGGCCGCGCCGAAGTTAAGGGTCAGAACGCCGTATCCGTAGCCCGCAATGCCGAAGAACGCAGTCTGCCCGAAGGACAGCGAGCCGCCATAACCCCAAATCAGGCAAAGGCTGAGCGCGATGAACACCCAGACGAAGAAGTAGACGGTGTTGCCGACCGTATAGCCGTCGCTGAACAGCGGATAGGCAAGCCCGATCGCGAGCACGATTGCAAACAGGCTCCAGAAGGCCGGACCGCGACCGACGGTCTGCGGCCCTTCAAGACGGCGAAACAAGGAAATGAAACCGGTCACAGCGCCATTACTCCGTCAGGTGCGTTCGCGCAGCACGAAGCCGGAGATGCCTTTCGGCAGAACCCGGACGACGATGATGACGGCAACCAGAAGGCCGATCTGGCCGAACAACTGTCCCTGCCAGGACGTCATCCCCGACTTCACGATCGCAAGCAGGCCGCCGGCGGGGGCCGTGCCGAGGAAGACGTCGGCACCGCCGATCACGACCGTGACGAAGGCCTCCATGATGAAGGTTGCGCCCATGGTCGGCACCAGCGTCATGGTCGGCGCATAGAGCCCGCCGGCAAGGCCCGCCAGCCCTGCGCCGCAGGCGAAGGTGAGGCTGTAGATCAGGCGCGTATCGACGCCGAGGGCGGCCGCCATGTGCGGCACCTGGATGGTCGCCCGAGCCAGCACGCCGAAGCGCGTCCAGTTGAACAACGCATAGAGCGCGGCGAGTACGCCGAGTGCGGCACAGAACAGCACGATGCGGTAGATCGAATAGGAGTAGTCACCGACCTGGAAACTGCCGAACGGCGTACCGACGCCCGCCATGGTCGAGCCGACCATGATCAGCGTGCCCTGCGTGGCGATCAGGCTGAGCCCCCAGGTGGCGACGATGGTGTCGAGCGGCCGGTCATAGAGATGGCGGATGACCGCGAGCTCGACCAGCACGCCGACCAGCGCGGACACGACCGTTCCCGCCAGAATCCCCAGCGGCAACGGCAGGCCGGCATGCACGGTCGCGGCGGTAACGTAGGCCCCGCACATGATGAACTCGCCATGGGCGAGATTGATCACGCCCATCATGCCGAAGATCACCGCGAGCCCGCAAGCTGACAGCACCAGGAACGCGAAGGCGTCACCAAATTGATAGAGCGCCGAAAAGACGTGGGTCGCGATGTCCATGAACCAACCAGTCTGAGGGAAGACGCAAAATTGCCGTCGCAGATGTCCGTGATCGCCCCGGCCCGCCGGCAACGCCGGGGCGTGCCGGGAGGGCCGGAGCGATCAGCCGCCGGGTCAGGGTTTCGGCGGCGGATTCGACGGCGTGTACTGCGCCATCGGATCTTTCTTGGTGAGATCGCAGCCGGCCTCACCCAGCCAGTACGGCTTGATGTCCTCCCAGGTCTTCGGGAAGGAGATCGAGTGATCGGCGCCGACCTTGGCGAGATAGATCGTGTGCGACATGTGCTGGCTCTTCGGGTCGATGCAGACCTTGCCTTCCGGCGCACCCATGCAGACGTCCCCCATCGCGATCACCTTGCGGATGTCCTCGCGCTTGGTCGACTTCGCCCGCTCCACCATCTGCTTGTAGAGATAGACGGCGAGATAGGAGTTCTCCGCCTCCTGGTTCACATAGGGCTCGCTCGGGAACTTGGCCTTGAACTTGGCGTAGAACTCCTTGCTCTTGGGCGAGTCGATCTCCTCGATGTAGTTGGTGGTGACGTACATGTCCTTCAGGCTCGGCGGCTTGAAGCGCTTGTGCTCGTAGCCCTGGCCGACGTTGACCGAGGACGCCATCGGCAGGTTGACGTTGGCGGAGGCCGCCTGTTCGTAATAGGAGGCCTGCGCGGTGCCGACCAGCAGCGTGACCACGAAGTCCGGCTTGGCCTTCTGGATGTTCTGGATGCTCTGCGAGAACTGCGACACGCCGAGCGGGATGAACTCCTCGCCGGCCATCTTGCCGCCGTTCTCCTTGACGATCTTGCGTACCCATTCCGCCGAGATCTGGCCGAAATTGTAGTCGGCGGCGAGCGTGTAGACGTTCTTGCCGTACTTCTCCATCATGTAGGGAATGAGCGTGGAGAACTGCTGCTCCGGCACGGCGCCGGTTACGATCATGTGGCCGTCGCAAACGCCGCCTTCGTACTGGTTGTTGTAGAAGGCGAAGCCGTTGAACTGATCGACGATCGGCCGATACGCTTCGCGCGAGGCCGAGGAAAATCCGGCGAACACGACGTCGACCTTGTCGCGCTGGAGCACGCGCCGCATGAACTCCTGGTAGCGGGTGTTGTCGGATTGCGTGTCGTAAGGAACGAGCTCGAGCGGCCGACCCATGATGCCGCCGGCCTTGTTGATCTCATCGGCTGCAAGCTGGATGGCGTGAACCTTGCCGATCGTGGCTGCGGCGAAGTCGCCGGACTGATCCTCCAGCACGCCCATCTTGATCGGGTTTTCCGCCGCGAGCGCCAGGCTTGACGCGAGGACAAGCGTCCCCGTGAGGGCTGCGGCGCGCAGCCCCCGCAATACAGACTTGCTCATTTTGCTTCTCCTAGATGGCTTGCTTGTTGCCGCCTTGCAGCGTGATGCCGGTCGTGCGGCCGGACGTGTCGGGCGGCTTCGCCCGCTTGCTCAGGAACTCCTCGCAGTAGAGTTCCATGTTCTGCCGCGCGCGCATGCTTTCGCGACGGAGCTGGGAATAGGCACCTTCCTCGTCGAGGCCACCCCGCTGCATCAGCAGGATCACGGCCCGGATCACCGCGCGGCGGCCGCGGCGGCGCTCTTCGAGGTCCTGCAGGCGATCGTTCATTTCGGCGCGCAGCAGGAATTGGTTGATACCCATAAACAGGGATGTGTAGACCGCGCCGCCATGCACCGGCTTGCGCAGGAACGAGGTCGCACCAATATTGACGAGCGCCTTCAGACGACTTGGCGCCTCGACGCCGACGAGGCCGATCACCGGCACCGGCGGCAGCCGCGAGGCCGGGTTGACCTCGATGGCGACAGCGCCTTCGAGATCGCCGTCGACGAACAGGATGTCGCGGTCGGCCTGGAGGCTCGCAACGTCGATCTGCGCACGGCCGTCGATGATTTCAGGATATTCAGTGGAAACACCGAGCTTGGCGAGCGTCGTTTCGAGCGTGCTTTCCCATCCGCCTCGCCGTGTCACGACGATGGCGCGGCCGCCCTTGAAGTTCTGCAGCAATCGGGAGCTCATGATTACACCACCTTCAACAGCGGAGTGCGCATCGCGCTGGCAAAGCGCGGCGACGACTGGACGAGATAGGGATCGGGCGCGATCGGCTCGCGGGATTCCAGCAGCACCTCGAATTGCCCGTTGGCGGCCGAACGGCCGATCCGCGGCGTGAGCCAGGCGTGAAAGGTCTGCCGGTCGATGCGGACCTCGCCTTGCGGCGCACGCAGCCGTTGATCCGCCACGGCGGCGCGCACCGTGCGCGCGTCGTCGGTGCCGGCCTGCAGCAATGCCGCCGCGAGCAGCTTGACGGCGATGTAGGACGACTCCGCATCGGCCGACGAGACCGGTCCGGCCGGAAAGGACTTCGTGTAGGCATCGATGAAGGCGGTATTCTCAGGTGAATTCAGCGACGAGAAATAGACGCTCGACGAGAGGTGTCCGTCGACTGCATCGGGTCCGATCTCCGGCAATTCCGGTTCCGACAGCGTGCAGCTCGCAACGGGAATTTCGGCGGCCTGATCGATACCGCGCGCGCGGCAAGCGGCCCGGAATGCGCGGAAGAAGGCATAGGCGCTGGTGCCGATCAGATTGTTGAAGACGAAGTCCGGGCGCTGGTCGATGATCGCGGCAATGACCTGGTCGACCTCGGTATCGCCGACCGAAAGATAGCGCTCGGCGAGCACGGTGCCGCCGCGTGCAATCAGCGCCTCGCGGAAAATGCGGTTGTTCTCCCAGGCCCAGATGTAGTTGGAGCCGATGCAGAAGGCGCGCGAGCCGACCCGGGAGGCCAGATAATCGACGAGCGGCAACACGTGCTGGTTAGGGGCGGCACCGGTGTAGATGACGTTATCGGAGCTCTCGAAACCCTCGTAGTGCGAGGGATACCACAACAGCCCGTCGAACTTCTCAAAGCACGGGATCACCTCCTTGCGGCTCGACGAGGTGTAGCAGCCGACCACCTGACGGATGCCGGAACCGAGCAGCTCGAGGCTGAGCGAACGATAGCGCGCGAGGTCGCCGGACGGATTGACCACGACCGGCTCCAGCTCGATGTCGCCACCGCTCGCATTGACCCCCTGGAAGGCCAGCAACGCGCCATTGAGGATCGAGCGTGCGACGACGCTGTAGGAGCCCGTCGTCGAGAACATCACGCCAATTCGATACCGCTTCTGCGTCATCACTCGATCCAAAACAAAAAAAACGCCCGCCGGCTGTGAAGCCGAGGGCGCCCTCGCCGCCAACCGAACACGCGATAAAAGCGTGGCGTTGGAAATGGTTGAACTCACCGCGTTGATGGGCCGTCTTGCCCTACGCTTGCAGCATACGGTCGTTGAGATCGGATATTATGTCAAGCGCGTTGTTGCAGCGGAGATTGCCGCAATTCGTGCCGGCCTGTAGCAAAATTGTGCAAGGTGGTTCATGTCCGCAGAAAGGGCCTACCAAGGCGGCCGGCATGGCCCTTCCCTGACCTGATGACGCATTGACGCACACGTCGTTGTTGCCAGTCACGCAGGTCCGCCGAGGCGTGGAAGCGAAGATCTGGACTCATGCTCATCCCGCGAAAGCTCGGCGCTCGCGCGGTGACTAGACTAGCTTCCATTCCTTGCAGGAATTGCAGGACGACCTTACACGAAGGGAACCCAATGCCCTGTTGCGTGTCCTGAGGCTCCGGCAGCGACGCCGAGCGATTGCGGCACCGGCGTTAGCAGCAATCGCACTGTAATCGCAGCAATCGCTCTGGAGTCACGAGGCGGCAGGTCCGCTAGATCGTTGCGGTGTCATCCCCAGATCTGCCAAGGTCCCAACTTCCGACCGCCACGCTCGTGGCGATCGTCGATGCCCTGAAAGCGGTCGCCGGTGATCCGCCCAGGGAGCGCGCGAGCTTTGCCAAGGGCAGATGCGTGCGCGGCACCTATGTTCCGTCGGATCGGGCGGAGGAAATTACGAGATCCCGGAGCTTCACGAGACCATCGCGCGTGCTGGCGCGCTTCTCGGTCGGCAGCGGCGATCCCAATGTCGCGGATACCGACAACCTCGTGCTGCGCGGCTTGAGCCTCAGGCTCGGAGACATTCACCACCGCTCCGACATGCTTGCGCAAAGTGCTCCCGTGCATTTTGCGAAGACGCTCGACCAGATGCTGGCTTTCCTCGAGGCGCGCATTCCCGGACCAGACGGCAGTCCGGATATGGAGAGGGTCAAGGCATTCTCCGCCGCCAATCCCGAAACGCTGCATCAGGCCAGTTACATCGCCGCGCATCCGCTACCCCGGAGTTTTGCCGGCACGACCTACTGGGGCGTGCACTCATTTCCGGTGACGAATTCGTCGGGCGAAACGAGGTTCATCAAGTTCAAGGTCGCACCCGTCGGCGTAGAGGTTGCGCCGGCGAAGAGCGAAGTCACGGCGAAGTCTGCCAATTTCCTGCACGACGACCTGGAGCGCCGGGTCACCAGCGGCGACGTCCGCTTCAGCGTGATGGCGCTGCTCGATCGTCCCGGCGATCCCACCATGGACGTGACCATCCGATGGCCCGACGAGGACAATCGCGAAGAGGTTCGGCTGGGGACGATCGTGATCACTGGCCTCGAGCCAGACGAAACGTGCGACGGCTCCGTCTTCAATCCGGCAAATCTCGCCGAAGGCGTTGCCCATCCGCCCGATGAGATCTTCGCGGCGCGCAGCGCCGCCTATGCCATCTCGCTGGCGAAGCGTCGTTGACCAGAGGACGGGTCTGGCATCCTCTGAATCACTTCTCGCTTTCCTTGATGTCCAGTGATTCGCGACGCCATGTTGCCGGACTAACGCCGACCTGCGCCGAAAACACTTTCGTAAAGTGGCTTTGGTTGGCAAATCCGACGGCGATCGCAATTTCGGACAGCGGCAGGTCCCGCACGCTCATCAACTGCATGGCCGCCTTCACGCGCTGGCGCAGCAGCCATTGGTGCGGCGGCAGGCCGGTGGAGATACGAAACGCGCGCGAAAAATAACTGACCGAGAGACCGAACTCGGCTGCAACCTGCTGCAGCGAAACTGTCCCGCCGAGATCGGAAGTCGAGCTTTTCGCAGGCTCGCTTCAACTGCCATGGGGCAAGACCGCCGCGAACCGATCCGGTCACGCTCTGCAGCCCACCATAGGCCTGGGCAATGTGCGCAGTGAATGCGAGCATCATGTGATCGATGAAGAGCTGGTTCGCCTCGGTCGGCCGATTGAGCCCTTCCAACAGCGCTGCTCCGATATGACGCATGATCTTGTCGTCATGGCCGAAGCCGAACTGACAGGCAAGATCGCCAACAGGCCGTGTACGGGATTCCTTGACGACGCCGTCGAGCACTGAACGCGGAAGATAAAACTGGAGGGAATGGAACGGCTTGTCGATAACGAACCCCGGATCACTCCTTAGGTCGTACAGATACGTCGTACCGGCCCTGACATCCGCTTTCATCACGCACTTGCCGTGATCCCAGAGCTCGCAGTCCGGGTAATTGTGAAGCTTCAGGCTGACGATATAGGCCTCATCGGCCACGGAGCCGGAACGGCCCGGCATGGGGCTATCATCCCGCGTCTCGGTGACCGCGAGTTCGATACCGCGCCGCGAACGCGTGATCAGCGAGGGCGGCGCATCCCTCAAGTGCAACTGCTGCCTGACCCTCTGTCCGAAGGTACCCGCCTGTGCCATATGGGTCGGCCTTGTCTGGAGTTGGAGCCGCCGGGGTCACCGAGCCCATGAAGTCGAGTTCATTATTGGAGATCGACAAGCAGCGGTCCAGCCTTGCTCACGGAATCGGCATCTGCGCCGATCGAGTTCGATCAGCTTTCGACCGAACGATTTTCTAAGCAATTCCAATGAGATTTGGCCCCTTCTGGCCTCGCCACAACCGGGCTGGGGCCGGTTCCATCGTGCGTTTGTGAAATCCCGGCAGGGCTTTGTCCGGCGCATGCTCAGGCGGACTTGGCATCGAAACCCGCATCCACGAGGATTCTCGCAAGCTGCTTGCGCGCGTAAAAGATCCTGCTCTTCACGGTCGCCCGCGGAATGCCGATTATTCCGCTGACCTCGGCGACCGAATTTTCGCGATAGTAGAACAGGTCGATGATTTCCCGATGGACGGGGGAGAGCTTGTCGATGCATGCGCGCAGGATGCCCTCCGTATCCTTGCGGTCCAGGGCAACGTCCGGCGTATCCCGGACGTCGACGATTCCACACGCATCGACTTGATCGATATCATCATGCGTTCGCTCTCGCCACGAGCTGATGGCCTTGAACCGGGCGATCGAGAGCAGCCATGTAGAAACGCGCGCGCGACTTTCGAAGCGATTCGCGGAGCGCCACACATCGAGGAACACCTGACTGACGAGATCGTCGACGATCGCCGGATTGCGAACCCGGCGTCTAATGAATCGGGACACTCTTTCGCGGTGGCGAGCAAAAATGATGTGCATGGCCGCTTTGTCGCCCTCCGCAACGTTTTTGAGCAGCATTTCGTCGCAGGCATCTTCCTGCACAAAGCGGAGATCGATTGCCCGATTGCGTGACTCCCGTCCCGGAGCCGGTTCCGACTCCCCGGTTCGGCAAACGGCAAAAACAAGCTCGTCATGTATCACCGCGCTGGAGGGTCCTTGCAGCGATTTGGGCCCGTTGCCGGCCTTGCACGGGCTCACGCCCAGGCGGGTCGGCGCGTGGCCGGATGAGGAGGTTCTCGACCGAGGTCGACGTAACCTTGCAGTTTCCCCTGGTTGCCGCCCCTCGGTGATGGACATCGCTCCCTCCGCTTGTTTTTGACGCGATAGCGGTGAGGATGCGTCGCGTGAAGCCGTTCGGGCTATCCTACGAGGGGCTCATCTTTCTAGTCCCCTGGTCTAGGATGTTCGGCCGGTCGGCTGACAAAGTGGGCTTGAGCCGTGAGCCCCGGTCCCGGTCAGGCGTCGCCTTCCGAGGCGCCGTGCAGCGCGTTCATCACATCCAGGTGCGCAGAGGCGCCTTGGAGCAGAATCTGACAAAACACGCCTGTTTCGGGAAAGACGGTGGTACGACGCAACCTTAAGACCCGTAAAATCCCGTGTAGCCGTTCCTTGAGCCGAGGCTTCAAGACCCTCTGTGAAAGGCACGGCGACAAACCGGGGGCGGGAAGCGATCAAGGGACCACGCCATGCTCGAGACTATCGCCGGCTCTCGTACCTTACATCCCCTACCTCGCTATCCCATGACCGTTGATGAAAAATCCACAAACCGTCCGCTTGTCGTGATCGTGGATGATGACGAAGAGGTCCGCTTCGCGCTTCGCGAACTGCTCCTGTCGGTTGGACTCGATGCGTGCTGCTTTGGATCAACGCAGGAGCTGCTGCATGCCGATCTTCCGGAGCGGCCTGGCTGTCTCATCCTCGACGTTCGCATGCCCGGAGCGAGTGGTCTCGATCTCCAGCAGCATCTCGTCGCGAACGGCCACACGCGGCCGATCGTTTTCCTGACAGGTCATGGCGATATCGCAATGACGGTGCAGGCGATGAAGGCGGGAGCCATCGACTTCCTGACCAAGCCTGTCAGGGGTCAGGCGCTGCTCGATGCGGTCGCCGCGGCGATCGAGAAAGACATCGCGCAACGGGCGGCGGCCCATCACGTCAGGCAACACGTCGACCGCTACGCGACACTGACCCCTCGCGAACGCGAGGTGCTGCGCGAAGTGGTCAGGGGTCGCCTCAACAAGCAGATTGCATTCGATCTGGGCATCACCGAGATCACGGTCAAGCTGCATCGCGGCAACGCGATGCGGAAACTGCAGGCCGGATCGGTCGGCCAATTGATCCGGATCTGGGAATCGCTGCCTGCGGCACTTCAAGGGACGCAATCGGCCTACACCAAAGGATAGGTACAACCCGGCCGGCAATGGGCGGATGGTCGTCGGGCCATGCCAGCGAAAACGATCCGTTCGCCCAGACTGCCTGCCGTCGCGGTCGTAGATGACGACGAAGCTGTGCGCGAGGCGCTTTCCGATCTCCTCGTCGTGCTGGGATTCGCGTGCCAGACATTCGATCGGGCGGAAGCTTTCATGGCCGCGTACGCGCCACATCACTTCGACTGCCTGATTACCGATGTGAGCATGCCAGGCCGGAGCGGCCTCGAACTCCAGGAACGATTGCGGGAATTGGGCTCGTCAATGCCGGTCATCATCATCACCGCGGATGCAAGTCCGGCCACACGGGCACGCGCGCTCAGCGGCGGCGCTCTCGCCTGTTTGACGAAGCCGGTCAACGATGACGTCCTCTTGCACCATCTGCAGTCCACGCTGGACCGCGCAGGCCGTTCGCAAAGCGATGATCGCCAGGATACGCCGTCAGATGAGTAATCTGTTCCAACGTGCCGCAGGAAGTGACCACACTTTCCCCCATGCCATGGAGTTGGCCGATCTTGCCTCCGAAAGCGTCATCGTCAGTGACGTACACGGCGTCATCAAATACTGGAATGCTGCCTCCGAAGCTCTCTACGGCTGGCCTGCCATGGCGATGGTGGGGCAGCGCGTCCAGACGATCGGCTCCCTCGCCCACAGCGGTACCGATCATTTCAGCGCACTCCTGCGCGAAGGCCGGTGGGAGGGAGTGGCCCTCCGGCGCGGCCTGACCGGAGCGGACATCGTGGCTGCGGTGAGGCAAATCGTCCGCCGGGACACAGCGGGCGGTCTTCTCGATATTGTCGAGTTCGGCCGGAACGCAGGCTCGCTCTCTCAAGCGGCGTACCTGCGCATGGATGCCGAGCTGCAATCTTCTCTCGCCGCGTCCTGGGAGCTCGATACGTCGGCCGCGCACCATTTGCTCGATGCGATCGCCGAACATCGGCGCGGCGGCATCCCCGTCGATCTCGACCAGCACCTCGATTGGGTCGACGAGATGCTCAGCGCAACCCGCATTCTGGCCGTCAACGATCGCGCGGTCCGCATGTTCGGCGCGCATGCCGGCTACGAGCAGATGATAGGCAAATCCATCGGCGACTTCTGGCCGGCCGAGAGCCGCGCGTTGCTGGCCACTCTGATCGAGAGTGTCACGAGCGATCGCACGCGTCTCGAGATACGCAAGATGATCTTGAGCGGAAGCTTGCGCAATCCCGTCGTAAAGGCCTGGCACTCGGCGGAGCCAAAGCCGCCCGACACCGTCTTCGTGACGATCACCGGCGTGACGAATGATGACCGGACGACCTGGGAATTGCAGGCCAGCGAAGAGAGATACCGTCAGCTCGTTCAATATCTGCCGACCGCGCTCTGGCAGGTCGATTCCCGCCGCGCGGGCGAGGCCTTCGACCAATTGAAGGCAAACGGCGTCCGCGATATCGCCGGCCATCTCGAGCGCAATCCGGACCTCGTCGAACATGCCAAGGACGTCGTTCGCGTCACCGACGTCAATCGCGACGCCGTATCGCTGTTCCACGCCCGCAACCCCGCCGATCTCATCAAACCGGTCCGGTACATTTTCGCCGCTGCCCCCGGGCTCGCCGAACGGGTCATGGTCGCGCATTTCGAAGGCCGCCGGAACCTGATCGAGGAAACCAGGATTCGCGCTTTCGACGGCTCGATCATCGACGTCCTGTTCACGGTGACCTATCCGGTGCCGCCCGAGCAGCTCGACAACACCTTCATCACCATGCAGGACATCAGCGAGCGATTAAACGCCGAAAAGCAGCTGCGGAAACTGCAAGCCGACTTCTCGCATGCCGGGCGGATCGCAACGCTCGGCGAGCTCGCGACGTCGATTGCGCACGAGATCAACCAGCCGCTTGCGGCCATCGTGACCAATGGCGAGACCAGCCTGAGATGGCTCGCGCGCGCCGATCAAAACACGGAGAAGGTCACACAGCTCACCTCCCGAATCGTCTCGAATGCGCGGCGTGCCAGCGACATCATACATCGCATCCGCGGCATGGCGGCGAAGCACGAACCGGAGATGCGCCTCATCGACTTGAACGAGGTGGCCGAAGAAGCGCTGTTGTTCATCCGCCACGACACCGATTCAAAGTCGATCGTCCTGTCGGCGGCCTTTGGCGCCGACCTCCCCAAGGTCCTTGGCGACCGGATTCAGTTGCAGCAGGTCATCATCAACCTGCTGGTCAACAGCGTCCAGGCGATCGTGCAGTCGGGCCAGCCGAAGCGCCGGATCGAGATTAAGACGTCGTTCGATGACGACGACTCGGTCGTGCTCTCCGTTGCCGACAATGGGCCGGGCATTCCCGCCGCGGGCTTGGCGCATGTCTTCGACAGTTTCTTCAGCACCAAGGACGCGGGGCTCGGCATCGGCCTTGCCATCTGTCAGTCGATCATCACCGCGCATGGCGGCCGCATCGCGGGCGCCAACCGTCCGAATGGCGGCGCGCATTTCCACTTCACTGTCCCGGTACCGAGGGTGCCCAGCCCAGAACCGGGGTAGGACATGTCGGCACGAGGCGCGTCCCGCGCTTCGGTGAGTTGCGGCTTCACTGCGAATGATCACGCCAAGCCCCGGCCGCCCTATCCCAAGGTACAGGTGACTCTAACCGCCGAACCAGCGAGACCACACCCGCCGCACGATACCACCGAGCGCTGTTTCCCATCATCGTTACGAACATGGTCGAGGTAACCGCTCTGTCCACCGACCAACGAATCGGCCGGCGGGAATTGAACGCAAGACTTCCCCAACACGAGCACAATTCATGAGCACGCCGATGGTCGATACCCTGGACGCTCTGCCGGTCGAACCCAGGACGCGAGAGAGGGACTTTCAGGCTACCGACCGCCGCTCCGCCGATGTGGAGATGACGCGCGTCCTCCACACCGCACCACTTCACATGGCGTTGGACGCCTCCGGCGCCGGGATCGCCCACTGGCAACATGAACCATTGCACGACGTCGTCGAGCCGATGAGCCACCACGTCATCATGGCCTACAACGGCGCGGTGCAGCGCATGGAGCGGCGGTCGGGAAGCTCGGTCGTCAAAGGAACGTTTCGTCCCGGGGTCGTGATCATCATCCCGGAAGGCTCAAGCTCCCGGTGGGACATTCCGAAACCTGTCGACGTCGTCCAGCTTTATCTTCCTCACGCCACATTGAGGCGCGTTGCCGACCAAGCCGAGACCCACAACCCGACCGACCTTCTGGAGCGAACTGCGCATCCCGATCCCATTACATCCCGCTTGCTCCTGAGCGCGGCCGGTGTGGTGGAGGGCAATCGGGCGCTGGATGTGCTGTTCAGGCATCAGCTGACCGACCTCCTGGCCACACGCCTCCTGGCCGCACATACCGGCTCGCCGACGGCGTTCCAGTCGACCGTGGGTGGACTTTCACCGAAGGTCCTGCTCCGCGCCATCGAACGCTTGCGCTCGGACAGCGATGCGGATGTCTCCCTCGATGCCCTGGCTTCGGACGCAGGCCTGTCGCGCTTCCACTTCTGCCGCGCTTTCAAGGAGAGCACTGGGCTTTCACCTCTTGCCTGGTTGCGGCAACACCGGCTCGAGCAGGCGATGAATATGCTGCGCAACACCGACGCATCGGTCGTGGCGGTGGCGGTGGAGCTTGGCTATGCCTCCCAGACGGCCTTCGCTGCGGCATTCAAGCGATCGACCGGGGAAACGCCGAGCGATTGGCGGCGGCGCGTGCGTTAGCAACTGTCCCCCTGCAGTCAACGAAGTGCCTTCGAACGCGAGAACAGCCCGATGAACCAGCCGATCCTGCACGATCCTTTGGAGGCTCTGCTCGTCGACCCCGGCGCGCGACATCGCGACACCGCGGTCACCGAGCGGCGCCGTGCCGACGTGGAAATGGCGCGCGTCCTCAAGACCGCACCGCTCCAGATGGCTTCGGACCCTTCCAGCGGCGTCATCGCGCATTGGAAGCATGGGGCTCTCCATGACGCGGTCGAACCCATGACCGACCACGTCATCATGACTTACCCCACAGGCGTTCAGCGCCTGGAGCGTCGCTCCGGGAGATCGGTTGCGATTGGAACGGCCCGCTCCGGGGTCGTGACCATCATTCCGGCCGGTTCAAGCGCAAGATGGGACATTCCCGGGTTCGTCGACGTCATCCAGCTCTACCTTCCGCACACGGCGCTCGAACGCGTCGTTCGCGAAGCCAACGCGCCCACCCTCGGCGATCTTCTGGAACGAACGGGTCATCCCGACCCTGTCGTATCGGGGTTGTTGACGAGTGCAGCGGATGTGCTGGAAGGCAATACGGCCCTGGATCTACTGTTCAGGCAGCAGCTGACGGAGGTCCTGGCCACACGTATCCTGGCCGATCACACTGGCGTGCCCACGACGTTCGAGCCGATCATGGGCGGCCTGTCCTCCCATGTTCTGCGACGCTCGATCGAACGTCTGCGCTCGGACAACAATACCGACGTGTCGCTCGCGGCGCTCGCTTCGGATGCCGGCCTGTCGCGCTTCCACTTCTGTCGTGCCTTCAAGGAAAGCACCGGGCTTTCACCTCATGCGTGGCTGCGCCAGCAGCGGCTGGAGCAGGCGATGAACATGCTGCGCGAGACCGATAAGCCGATCGTGTCGGTGGCCGCGAAGCTCGGCTATGCCTCACAAACTGCGTTCACCGCCGCATTCAAGAAGCTGACCGGCGAAACCCCCAGCGATTGGCGACGGCGCATACGGTAACAGCAATCGCGATGCAGGTGCCGCAATCGCACTGGCGCAGACGCAGCGTCGATCCGGTAAACGATCAGGGTCCCCCACGCTCCCCATAGACGGAGACGAAGATGACCTCGAAGACTTTCGTCAGCCTCTCTGCAATCGCGCCGCGACGCAGACTAGTCGCAGGCACAATCGTCTACGGACTGTCATTGGCGGTACGCTTCGCCTCTGCAACGGGCGAGGACGTGGAAATTCCACCCCAGTTCATGCATAGGACGATTCCGGCGATGTCCGTCATGCTCAGCGACGACACACGGCTTCCCTACGCCGACTGGAGCGGCCCGATCGCCGTCGGAGCGGCTTTCCTCCGCCGCTGGCCGCCGCGGGCATCGTCGATGCCGAGCTGTTTCTCCCCCTAAAACCAGCGCGTTCGTTTCACGTCTTCGCGTCGTCGTCGAGTTCGAGAGGCCGCACCCAGGCAGCGGCGGCGGCAACGCGCGTATCCCCGAAGAGCAACCACAGGAGAAAGTCACATGCGAATAGTCATCATTGGCGCCGGTTTTGCCGGCATGTACGCTGCACTTTCGGCCGCCCGTCTGCGCGATATCCAGGGCGTCTCGCCCGAAGAGCTGGAGATCGCGCTGGTGGCTCCCGAGCCGACATTGGTGGTTCGTCCGCGGCTCTACGAAGCGAAGCCCGAAACGCTGACGGCGCCGCTGCAGGATATCCTCAAGGCGATTGACGTCGTCTACGTACAAGGCAGCACCGAAACGGTCGACACTACGGCTCGCACGGTGGAGATCGCCCGTATCAAAGGTGCGAAGAAGCACCTCTCCTACGATCGGCTGGTGGTGGCGACCGGCAGCCGGCTGTTTCGTCCGAATATCCCCGGCCTTGCCGAGCACGGTTTCAGCGTCGACCAGCTCGACGATGCAATTGCGCTCGACCGGCATCTTCACGGTCTGGCCGGTCGGCCGGCAAGGAACGGACGCGACACCGTCGTCGTTGCCGGCGGCGGCTTCACGGGAATCGAGACCGCCACGGAAATGCCCGCCCGGCTTCGTGCGATCTTCGGCAAGGATGCCAGGCCGCGCATCGTCATCGTCGATCGGAACAGTGCGATTGCACCCGACATGGGTGCGGGTCCCCGCCCCGTCATCGAGGATGCGCTGCGCACGCTCG
Source organism: Bradyrhizobium sp. Bra64 (assembly GCF_024519875.1). NCBI lineage: Bacteria > Pseudomonadati > Pseudomonadota > Alphaproteobacteria > Hyphomicrobiales > Nitrobacteraceae > Bradyrhizobium > Bradyrhizobium sp. Bra64. Next base: position 95,833 of record NZ_JALJRD010000002.1, read on the forward strand.
GTGTCGAGACCCGGCTCGGTGCGAGCGTCGCATCGCTCGACGACTCCGGGGTGACGTTGACCTCCGGCGAACACATCGAAAGTGAAACCGTGATCTGGGCGGCGGGCATGCGCGCCGCTCCTCTGACCGCGCAAATTCCCGCCGAGCGCGACAATTTTGGGCGGCTGCTGGTGGACCGCGACTTGCGCGTGCTGAACGTCGCCGGCGTCTTTGCCACCGGCGACGCCGCAAGAGCCGCCAGCGACAACATCGGCAATTACGCGCTGATGTCGTGCCAGCACGCCACGCGGATGGGCGCCTTTGCCGGCAACAATGCCGCGGCCGAGCTGCTGGGAGTCCCCACGAAGCCGTATCACCAGGAGGCATATGCGACCTGTCTCGACCTGGGCGAGGCTGGCGCGATCTTCACGCGTGGCTGGGATCGGACGCTCGAGCTCGTCGGGACCGAGGCCAAGAAGACCAAGCAACAGATCAACACCGTGTGGATCTATCCGCCACCGGCCGAGCGTGCAGCCGCGCTGGCCGCAGCCGATCCCGAGCGTGTCGGCGAGGTGTAGACCGACCAAACCAGGGCCGCGCTTCTCGCAAAAGAGTGCAGTCTGCTCAAAATCGACCAACGTGGAGATCACCGCAATGAAACCCGAGACCGTCCGCGCGACAGCGTTTGCGATGCCGATGACCAACCCGGCTTTTCCGCCGGGCCCCTATCGCTTCGTCAACCGCGAGTACTTCATCATCCAGTACCGGACCGACCCCGAGGCGCTGCGCCGGATCGTGCCCGAGCCGCTCGCGCTCACGGAGCCGGTCGTGAACTACGAGTTCATCCGCATGCCGGACTCGACCGGATTCGGCGATTACACCGAAAGCGGTCAAGTCATCCCTGTGTCCTATCAGGGCCAGGCGGGCAGCTTTACCCACCAGATGTTTCTCAACGACCATCCGCCAATCGCAGGCGGGCGTGAGCTGTGGGGATTTCCCAAGAAGCTGGCACAGCCGAAGCTTGCAGTCGAGATCGATACGCTGGTCGGCACCCTGAACTATGGCTCGGTACGCATCGCAACCGGCACCATGGGCTACAAGCACCGCGCCCTCGATTGCGCAGCCGAGGCGAGCAAGCTCGCCGCGCCCAATTTCCTGCTCAAGATCATCCCGCATGTCGACGGCTCGGCTCGCATCTGCGAGCTGGTCCGCTACCACCTCGAAGACATCACCGTGAGGGGCGCATGGACCGGCCCCGCTGCGCTCGACCTTTATTCGCACGCGCTCGCCCCCGTCGCCGAACTGCCGGTCCTCGAGGTGCTGTCGGCCAAGCACATCGTGGCCGACCTGACGCTCGGGCTCGGCACCGTGGTCCACGACTATCTTTCGCCGGGCGCGACTGCGCAGCGACGCGGATCCAGATCCGAAATCCTTATCGAGGCAAACGCCGGCTGATCGGATCAGCCGCAATACCGGGAGGTTCGAAATGCTTAAGGTCACGCGCGAGCAAACCAGTCCTGCGCCGCAGCAATCGAGGCCGCTGCCATATGACGCGGTCGCTCTGGTCCTGCAGGGCGGCGGAGCACTCGGCGCGTATCAGGCTGGCGTCTACGAGGGCCTGCACGAAGCCGGCATCCGGCCGAACTGGCTGGCCGGAATCTCGATCGGGGCCCTCAACGCCGCCATCATTGCCGGCTCGCCCGAAGGCGAGCGCGTGCAAAGGCTGCGCGAATTCTGGGAAACCATCTGCGCCTTCTCGATCGAGTGGCCCGCCGGCGAAGGGCTAGCCAATGCCTTGCCATTTGCGTTCGACATCAACTCGTTGCGCAACGCGATGGCGGCCGCGAGAGCCTTGGTCCAGGGCCAGCCCGGCTTCTTCAAGCCGCGCTTCCCCTCACCGCTGTGGTCGCCGTTCTCGGGCGATGCCGCGACGAGCTTCTACGACACCGCACCGCTGCTCAAAACGCTGGAGCGGCTCGTCGACTTCGACCGGCTGAACTCGGGCGACGTGCGCGTCAGCGTCGGCGCGGTCAACGTCCGCACCGGCAATTTGACCTATTTCGACACCGCCGAACGCCGGCTGGGACCGAAACATTTCATGGCGTCCGGCGCGCTGCCGCCGGGATTCCCCGCCGTCGAAATCGAAGGCGAACATTACTGGGATGGCGGCGTGGTGTCGAACACGCCACTCTCCCGTGTTCTGTCCGGCGAGCCGCGCGACACCTTGACGTTCCAGATCGATCTCTGGTCGGCCAGAGGCCGCGTTCCCTACGACCTGATGGAAGTGTCGAGCCGGCAGAAGGACATCCAGTATTCGAGCCGCACACGCTCTGTCACCGACCAGGTGTTGCGGATGCAGAAGATGCGTCAGGCATTGCAACGGACCATGCAGGAACTGCCGGAAAGCGCGAAAGCGAAGCCGGAAATCCGCGCCATTGCCGATATGGCCTGCCACCGCGCCTACAACATCGTCCACCTGATCTACCAGTCCAAGACCTACGAGGGTCATTCCAGGGACTACGAGTTTGGGCTGAGTGCGATGCGCAGGCATTGGCAGAACGGGCTCGACGACATCCGCCGTACTCTCGCCGACCCGGGCCGCCTGGACCCGCCGTCACCAGAGCTCGGCATCGTCACCCACGATATTCATCGCCGCGATTGAGCTCTAGCGCCGTCTGCAGCCTCAGGAGAATGCCATGTCAACCATTTCTTTTGTCCCCGAACGAAAGGCCCAAGCCAGGCTTCGCCCGTCCCGGCAGGCGATCAGGCGGGCAGCGCTGATATTTGTCGCGGCGCTCGGCGTCGCCGGGGCGGCCGAGTTCACCCGCTACTACCTCACGATCGGCCGCTACCTGGAAACGACCGACGACGCCTATGTCAAAGCCGATTCCACCATCATCGCGCCGAAGGTTTCCGGCTACATCGCCGAAGTCCTTGTTTCCGACAACGAGCCGGTCAAGACCGGTCAGATCCTGGCCCGGATCGACGACCGCGATTTCAGGGCGGCGCTCGATCAGGCCCATGCCGATGTCGCCGCGGCCAATGCCGCGGTGCGTAACCTCAACGCGCAGATCGAATTGCAGGAGTCCGTGATCCAGCAGCAAGCCGCACTGGTGGACGCCAGCGAAGCGGCGCTGAAGTTCGTACGCGAGGAACAGGCCCGTTACGACGGCTTGATGAAGACCGGTTCCGGCACCATCCAGCGCGCACAGCAGACCGACGCGGCGCTGCGCGAGAAGTCCGCCCAGTTGCTCGCAGAGAAGTCGGCGTTGATCGCCGCCAGCAAGAAGATCGAGGTGCTCGCGACCGACCGTGCCAAGGCGGTTGCCCAGCTCGACCGCGCCCATGCGGTGGAGCAGCAGGCGGCGCTGAACCTGTCCTACACGCAAATCACGGCGCCCGTCGAAGGCACGGTCGGCGCGCGCTCGTTGCGGGTCGGCCAGTTCGTGCAAGCCGGCACCCAGCTGATGGCGGTCGTGCCGCTCGATGCGGTCTATGTGGTCGCCAATTTCAAGGAGACGCAGCTCACCCATGTGCGCGACGGACAGCCGGTCGAGCTTCGGATCGACAGCTTCCATTCGACCAGACTGACGGGCCATGTCGAGAGCCTGTCGCCGGCGAGCGGCCTGGAATTCGCACTGCTGCCGCCCGACAACGCAACGGGCAACTTCACCAAGATCGTGCAGCGCGTGCCGGTGAAGATCGTGCTCGACGGCCAGAGACTGAAGGGCCTGTTGCGCCCCGGCATGTCGGCGCTGCCGACCATCAACACCAAGAGCGCCGTTCTCGCCGACCGCGAAGCCGAAAAGCGCGTTGCATCGCGCCGCACCCAGCCCCGTAGCTGAACCACATCGCTCCTCCCGCGCACGCGAAGAGACCGCCATGACCACGGATCGAACCATCGTCGACGTCATTCCCACCGGCGATGCTGGGTCGCCCGCCGCGGCCCCAGCCGCTCCCGTCGTCTCCGCAAAAACCTGGCTTGCGGTGATCGGCTCCACGCTCGGCGCCTTCATGGCGGTCCTCAACATCCAGATCGTCAATGCTTCGCTTGCCGACATCCAGGGCGGGATCGGCGCGGGCATCGACGATGGCGGCTGGATCTCGACCTCGTATCTGATCGCCGAGATCGTGGTGATCCCGCTCAGCGGCTGGCTCGCCCAGGTGTTCTCGGTTCGCATCTACCTGCTGACCAACGCCCTCCTCTTCCTGCTGTTCTCGGCAGCCTGCGCACTCGCGCAAGACCTCTCGCAGATGATCGTGCTGCGCGCCGTGCAGGGATTTACCGGTGGCGTGCTGATCCCCATGGCGTTCACACTGATCATTACGCTGCTGCCGAAGGCGAAGCAGCCGATCGGCCTGGCGCTGTTCGCGATCTCGGCGACGTTTGCGCCCGCAATCGGACCGACGATCGGCGGCTATCTCACCGAGAATTTCGGCTGGGAATACATCTTCTATGTCAACGTCGTGCCCGGCGCGGCCATGATCGCCATGCTGTATGTCTCGCTGGAATCGAAGCCCATGAGGCTCTCGCTGCTGCGCGGAGGTGACTGGGCGGGCATCATCACCATGGCGATCGGGCTCGCCGCGCTGCAGACCGTTCTGGAGGAAGGCAACAAGGACGACTGGTTCGGCTCGCCGTTCATCGTTCGTCTCGCCGTGATCGCTGCGATCGCACTGGCGCTGTTCGTCGCGATCGAACTCACCGCCGACAAACCATTGCTGAACCTGCGTCTGCTGGTTCGCCGCAATTTCGGCTTCGGCGTTCTCGCAAATCTCCTGCTTGGAGTCGCTCTCTACGGCTCGGTCTACGTCCTGCCGGTCTATCTCTCGCGCATCCAGGGCTACAATTCCGAGCAGATCGGCATGGTGCTGGCATGGACCGGGTTGCCGCAGCTCCTGCTGATCCCAATGGTGCCGCAGCTCATGAAGCGCGTCGACCCGCGTATCGTAATCGGCGCCGGCTTTGCGCTGTTCTCTGCCTCCAACTTCATGAACATCTACATGACCAAAGACTATGCGGCCGATCAACTGTTCTGGCCCAACGTGATCCGTGCCTTTGGCCAGGCCCTTTGCTTCGCACCGCTTTCGGCGGTCGCCACGGCCGGCATCGAGTCCGAGAATGCCGGGTCTGCATCCGCGCTATTCAACATGACACGGAATCTCGGCGGCGCCATCGGCATTGCCGCGCTGCAGACGCTGCTCACCAAGCGCGAGCAATATCACTCCAACGTGCTGACGCAATCGGTGTCGATGTTCGAACAGGCGACCCGCACCCGGGTCGAGCAGCTTACGCAGTATTTCATGAACCACGGCATCATCGATCGCGTCGACTCCACGCACCGCGCCTATGTGGCGATCGGCAAGGTCGTGCAGAAGCAAGCCTTCATCCTGGCCTTCAGCGACACCTTCTACGTGCTCGGTGCAGCCCTGATCATTGCGCTGCTGGCCGCGCTCCTGCTGAAGAAGTCCGGCCCGCTCGAGGCCGGCGGTGCCCACTGATCATCGTTCAACGCGCATCCGCAACGGAAAGGAAACTCCCATGTTGAAGAACAAGGTTGCCATCGTGACCGGATCGACCAGCGGCATCGGGCTCGGCATCGCCAGAGAGTTGGCCGGGCTCGGAGCGGACCTCGTCTTGAACGGCTTCGGCGATGCCGGCGAAATCGAGACGATCCGCAGCGGAATTGCGCGCGAGCTTGGGGTGCGTGTCGTCTACGACGGCGCGGACATGTCGAAGGCGGACGCCGTGCGCGGCCTGATTGCCGCGACGATCGACAAGTTCGGGCGCCTCGACATTCTCGTGAACAATGCAGGCATCCAGTTCACCGCGCCGGTCGAAGATTTTCCGGCCGCCAAGTGGGACGCGATTCTGGGCATCAACCTATCGGCGGCGTTCCACGGCATCGCGGCGGCCGTGCCGCAGATGAAGACGCAGCGCTGGGGGCGGATCGTCAACATCGCTTCAGCCCACGGCCTCGTCGCGTCGACACACAAGGCGGCCTACGTCGCTGCCAAGCACGGGCTGGTCGGCTTGACCAAAGTGGTGGGCCTGGAGACCGCCGGAAGCGGCGTGACCTGCAATGCGGTTTGTCCTGGATGGGTACGAACGCCGTTGGTGGACAAGCAGATCGACGACATCGCGGCGCAAAGAGGCATCGGCCAAAAGGAAGCCGCCAGGGACCTGCTGGCCGAGAAGCAGCCATCCCTCGAATTCGTCTCTCCGGCACAGCTTGGGGCCACCGTGGCTTTCCTGTGCTCGGCCGCCGCCGATCAGATCACGGGCACAGCGATCTCGGTCGACGGTGGCTGGACCGCGCAATAGAGGCTCTCTCATGTTGCAAAGGTCGGCTGATTCATCTGACGACGCAGTGGAGCTGTCGCGCCTCGAGGCGCGGCTGCCACCGTTGCTCAGCGTCATCGCCGGAATGGTCGACTTCACCGGCTTCTCCACCCTCGGCCATATCTTCACGGCCCATGTGACCGGCAATATCGTGCTGGCCACCGTCGTTGCCGTCGACGGCGGTTCGTTTCATTGCGCCCAGTTGTTGGCGATTCCGGTCTTCGTGCTGGCCCTGGCGACCGTCGGGCTGATCGCCCGCGCTTCCCAGAGGCACGGGCCGAGCCTGGCGCGGCTGTTGCTTCTGGTTCAATTCCTTGTGCTTGCCGCGCTATTGATCTTCAGCGTCATTGCGAAGCCATCCATCGATCCGATTGGTGTGCGGGCCGGCTGGGCGGCGATGATGGCTGTGTCCGCCATGGCCTGCCAGTACGCGCTCCTTCGCCTCGCCGTGCCTGGCGCGATTTCGACGGCGGTGATGACCGGTAATCTCGCCAATGCCGTCTTGTCAGCGATGGACTTGCTCTCGGTGCGCCATCCCCTACTGCCGCACGATTCAACGCCGCTGCACCGCTCGCTGGATCGCTTGCTCGGATTTCTCCTGGGATGTGTCGTTGCCGCGGCCGCGGTTTCGTTGACGGGAGATTGGGCCTGGTCTCTCCCGACGGCGCTGGCTGCCGTTGCAATTGGGGTGCGTTAACGGCAGATGGCGGAGTACCAATCGTGACGCCAAGATGAGCCCTTTCATCGCAGCGAGCGCCGGTATCGACCGACTGCCTCATGGCCGACGCGTCAGAGGTTAGGTCATCCGAACCCAGGCACCTTTGCGTGTGGCGGACTTCACGGCAGCGTCGATGAACTTCACCCCTGCCAGGCCCTCCTCAACGGTTGGAAAGATCACCTCAGGATCCGGCTTTTGGCCGGCCTCTGCCGCGCGGATGGCGCGCGCCGCCTCGGCATAGATAGTCGCAAAACCTTCAAGGTAACCCTCGGGGTGGCCGGAGGGGACGCGGGTGACCCTACTCGCCTCACCCAAGGCGCCGGTGCCGCCCCGGGTCAGGAGCTGCTTCGGCCGGCCGTAGGGCGTGAACCAGAGATGGTTCGGTTTCTCCTGCGCCCATTCGAGGCCACCTTTGCTGCCGTAGACGCGCAAGGTGAGGCCGTTCTCATTGCCGACGGCGACCTGACTCGCCCAGAGCATGCCCTTGGCTCCGCCTTTCCACCTGAGCAGGATCTGGACATCGTCATCGAGGCGCCGTCCCTCAACGAAGGTCGAAAGTTGTGCGAGCAATTCGTCGAGCTCCAGCCCGGTGACGAAGCAGGCGAGATTGTAGGCGTGGGTACCGATGTCACCGATGCATCCACCGGCGCCGGACCGGGCGGGGTCCGTGCGCCATGCCGCCTGCTTGTGGCCGCTTGCCTCCAACCGCTCGGTCAGCCAGTCCTGGAGATATTCGGCATGGACCAGCCGAATCTCGCCGAGGTCGCCATTCGCGACCATGGCGCGGGCCTGCCGGACCATCGGATAGCCCGTGTAGTTGTGCGTCACCACGAACACCTTGCCGCTCTTCCCGACGAGCGCCACCAGCTCCTCGGCTTCCGCGACGGTCGTCGTCAGCGGCTTGTCGCAGATGACGTGGATGCCGGCTTCAAGGAAGGACTTGGCGACCGGGCCGTGCGTGTGATTTGGAGTTACGATCGAGACGGCCTCGATGCCGTCCGCTCGCGCGGCTTCGAGCTTCGCCATCTCTTCGAAGGAGCCATAGGCGCGATGGTCGGCAATGCCGAGCTCCTTCGCCGAGGCCTTGGCCCGAACCGGATCAGACGCGAGCGCGCCGGCAACGAGCTCGAACTGGTCGTCGATACGGGCCGCAATACGGTGTACGGCACCGATAAAGGCTCCCTGGCCGCCACCGACCATGCCGAGCCGGATACGACGATGACCGCCAGCTTCATTGCTTGCTTCGATAGCCATATTTTTCCCCTCGCTCAGGAGATGCCCAGCATCTTGCGGTTCGCCTGCTGGTTCGTACCGGAACCTGCGAAATCGTCGAACGCCTTTTCGGTGACGCTGATGATATGGTTTTCGATGAACTCCGCGCCCTCGCGTGCACCTTGCTCGGGATGCTTCAGCGCGCATTCCCATTCGAGCACCGCCCAGCTCCCGTAGTCGTACTGCGTCAATTTCGAGAAGATGGCGCCGAAATCGACTTGGCCGTCGCCCAGCGAGCGGAAGCGGCCGGCACGGTCGACCCAGCTTTGGAACCCGCCATAGACACCCTGGCGACCGGTCGGGTTGAACTCGGCGTCCTTGACATGAAAAGCCTTGATGCGGTCGTGGTAGATGTCGATGTAGTCGAGGTAGTCGAGCTGCTGCAGCACGAAGTGCGATGGGTCGTAGAGCAGGTTCGCGCGCTTGTGGTTATTCACCCGCTCGAGGAACATCTCGTAGGAGACACCGTCGTGCAAATCCTCGCCAGGGTGGATCTCGTAGGCGAGATCGACGCCCTGCTCGTCCGCATGGTCAAGGATCGGCCGCCAGCGCTTCGCGAGCTCGTCGAAGGCGGCCTCGACGAGGCCGGCCGGACGCTGCGGCCATGGATAGATGTAGGGCCAGGCAAGTGCCCCTGAGAAGGTTGCGTGCGCCGTGAGACCGAGACGCCTGGAGGCCAGGATCGCGCGCTTGACCTGGTCGACGGCCCACTCTTGGCGCGCCTTCGGGTTGCCGCGAACCTCAGGTGCAGCGAAGCCGTCGAACGCCGTGTCATAGGCCGGATGAACGGCGACGAGCTGCCCCTGGAGATGGGTCGAGAGCTCGGTGATACAAAGGCCGTGACGGGCTGCGATACCCTTCACCTCGTCGGCGTAGTCCTGCGATTCCGAAGCCTTCTTCAGGTCGAAGAGCCGCACATCCCAGCTCGGAATCTGGACCCCCTTGTAGCCAAGCGCGGCGGCCCATCCGCAGATCGAATCGAAGGAGTTGAACGGCGCCGCGTCGGCAGCGAACTGAGCGAGGAATATCGCCGGTCCTTTGATCATCTTCATCGAATGCTTCCTTCTACCCTGAACGCTCCAGCAGCACGCGCCCGCTGAGTTCGATACACCACCAAAAACTCGTCTCCCCTTGCTGGTTCCCGTAGACCGGGCGGGCATTTCACCTCAATGCTGAGATCGGGCAATCGCAGCCGGGCACAATCCCGGCTTCAGACCGTCTCCCCGGCACACAACGCCATCGCCTCGAGGTCGGACAGCGGAGCCGGTCGCTCGACGCGCACACCTTTGCCGACTTGATAGCTTTGCATCCAGCTGATCCTGCGCACGCTTGTAAGCTCGTTCGACGATCGACGTTCACGGTGCTCAAACCGCTGAAGACCCGCGCATCAACGACGGGTTCGAAATTACGGCAGATTGTCTCGCAGAAAAATGTCGATACGAATGCGCTCCTGGTCGGGGCTGATGGGCTCGCCCGAGCAATGCGCGAGCAGGACTCGCGCCGCAGACCGCGCCTCGTGGCCGGGATCCTGGTTGATGATTGCGTCGAGCGTGCCGTGGACCAGGAAACGCCGCGTATACCGGGTCAGCTCATGAGTGATCCAGACCACTTCGCGCGCGCGTCCCGAGCTCTCAAGCGCATCGGCGATGCCACGATTGCCGGCGCCGCAGCAGTAGATGCCACGAAGATCGACATGGCTCGCGAGCAGCGCGGCAGTGAGCTCCCTCGTGCGCGCGGCGTCGTCGCGGCCCTCGATGGCCGGTAACGCGAGCAGGTTCGGATACTCGCTGGACAGGATCTGGTGGAAGCCGAAATGCCGCTCGGTGTGATCGCGCAGCGACAACGATCCGGCGATCACGGCAACCGTTCCCTCGCGGCCCGCGAGGAAGCGTCCCATCAGCGTTGCCGCAGTTCGCCCCGCGGCCGGGTTGTCGATTCCGACATAATGGAGCCGGCGCGAGCTCGGCGCGTCCGACACGAGGGTCACCACGGCGACCCCGCGGGCGACGAGTTCGTCGATCGCCGCGCGCACCCTGGGATGGTCGAGCGCGATGACGGCGACCCCCTGATAGGCCGGCGACAGGTCTTCCAGCGCACTGGCGAGTACATCCGGATCGAACACGTCGACGTGGAGAATATCGATAAAGCCACGATGGCCGGCGAGCCAGTCCGCGGTGCGCCGGACCTGCTCGGCCAGATTGGTCATGAAGCTGTTGCTGCCGCTCGGCAGCACGAAGGCGAAGCGGAACGTCTGTCCGCGCGCGAGCCGCGCGGCCGCGACATCACCCCGATAGCCGAGTTTTGCCACCGCGGCCTCGACACGCGCGACGGTCTTGGCGCGCACGCCCTCGCGCCGGTTGACGACGCGGTCGACGGTGGCGAGCGAAACGCCCGCCGCACGCGCGACGTCCTCCAGCGTGGCGCGAACCGCCGGCTGCGTCGCACCGGCTGTCATTCCCGCGCCGCCCACAACATGCCGCGCGTCATCAACGTTCGGATCTCCGGTACGTCGAGCTCGTAGGCGCGGTGGCCGAGCGAGGAATAGAACACCCTGCCCGTCCCGTAGAGCTTCTTCCAGACCACCGGCATGACCACGCCCTCGATCCAGGGCGCGTGCTCGCCGGTGAAGGTCGTCGTCGCCAGCACCTCATTGGCGGGGTCAACATGCATGTAATACTGCTCTGAACGATGCTCGAAACTCTTCAGACCCTTCATGATGGGATCATCCGGCTTCGTCAAGTCGACCTTGTAGTCGATGATGTTGCCGGGATGCGCAACCCACTGTCCGCCGCACAGGAATTGGTAATCGACGGAATCGCGGAACGCGTCGCACATGCCGCCATGATGGCCGGCGAGACCGACACCGCTGCGCACCGCCGCGCAGAGATTGAGCGCTTCCGCCTTTTCGATCTTCGACATGGTGTAGATCGGGATGATCAGCGACAGATCGTGAATCGCGGGGTCGGCGAACGCCGCGGTCGTGGTTTCGATCCGCACCTCGAAGCCTTCCGCCTTGAGCCAGCCGCGGATCATCGAGGCACACAGGTCCGGATCGTGTCCCGGCCAACCGCCCCAAACAATCATTGCCTTGCGCATGTTCATGTCCTCAGTCGATCTGTCCGGTTTCGCGTCCGGCCGGCAGCATCGCCGGCCGCTCGACGCGGCTCTCGATCTCGACGCGCCGCCCTTCGTCGGCGGAGGTCTGGAACGCCTCCATCACCTCCAGCACGTGGAAAGCCAACGCACCGCTGGCGCGGTGCGGCCGGTTGTTCAGGATCCCGGCAGCCATGTCGGCGACACCGATCGAGCGAAACTCGCCGTCGACGTGGCCGTGCGTCAGCGGCGCCGTCTCCCATTCACCGCCGGTCCTCGCCACCTGCACCTCGCCGCCGAACCGGTTCGGGTCCGGCACCAGCATGCTGCCTTTGTCGCCATAGATCTCGATCGGCGCGTGCCGGTGCTTCGGCACGTCGAAGCTCATGGCGATCGAGACGACCGCCCCGCTCTCGAATTCGAGCGTGCCCGCCACATGGGTCGATACCTCGACGGGAATCAGTGTGCCGTTCATCGGCTGGCTGGTGACCAGACGCTCGGATTTCGGGCGCGAGGTCGAGCCCATCACGCTCACGACCGGGCCGAGCAACTGCACGAGATCGGTGACGTAATACGGTCCCATGTCCAGCATCGGCCCGCCGCCGCGCAAATAGTAGAAGCCCGGCGCCGGATGCCAGCGCTCGTGACCGGGACAGCCGAAGAAGGCGTTGCCCGCAACGGGCGTGCCGATCGCACCGTCGTCGATCAGCTTGCGCGCGGTCTGGTGTCCGCCACCGAGGAAAGTGTCGGGCGCGCAACCAACGCGAAGGCCTTTCTGCGCGGCGAGGTCCATCACCTTGCGGGCTTCCGCGACGTTGATGCCGAGCGGCTTCTCGGAGTGGACGTGCTTGCCGGCATTGAGCACCGCGAGACTGACGTCGGTGTGGGCGAGCGGCACCGTGAGATTGATGACGATCTCGACGTCGTCACGCTTTAGCAACTGATCGACCCGCACCCCCGGCAGGCCGAAGGCTGCGCCCTGGCGTTCCGCGGCATCGCTGCGCATATCGGCGAGCGCTTTGATTTCCATGACCGGGAAGCGCTGGGCCGCCTTCAGATAGGCGGTGCTGATATTGCCGCAGCCGATGATTCCAACGCCTACTTTTCTCATTGTGATCTCCGTGAGATGCCGTTCATCCCTTGACCGCGCCCGCGGTGAGGCCGGCGACGATGTGCTTCTGCGCCAGCAGAAAGAGAATGACCGTCGGCAGGATGGTCAGCGTGATGAAGGCCAGGATCAGGTGCCACTCGGACGAATACTCGCCTTGATAGACCATGATACCGAGCGGCCAGGGATAGAGCGCGTCGGTATTGAGCATCACCAGCGGCAGCAGATAGGCGTTCCAGCTATTGACGAAGGTGATGGTGCCGACGGTCGCCAGGATCGGCCTTGATAAGGGCAACGTCACATAACGGAAGAACTTGATATAGCTGCAGCCATCGACCAGCGCAGCCTCCAGCAGTTCATAAGGGATGTCCTTGAAGAAACGTCGCAGCAGCAGCACGCTCATCGCGAGGCTGAAGGCCACCTGCGGCAGCGCAACGCCAAAATAGGTATCGAGCAAGCCGAGATCTCGCACCTTGATGAAGAGCGGCAGCACCGCGGTCGCGGCGGGAAACAGCAGGCCGAGCGTCAGGTAGCTCAGCAGCATCGAGCTGCCGTAGAACTTGACGTGGGCGAAGGTGAACGCCGCCATCGAGGCCACGATCAGGGTCAGGATCACCGCAAGCGTCGAGATGACCAGGGAGTTGCGGAGCAGTTGCCAGTAGCGCGCCGAGAACAGGATGTCGGCATAGTTCTGCCATTCCCAGTGCCTGGGCAGGCCGAACGGATTGACGCGCAGCTCACCGAGCGACTTGAAACCGCCGAGCAGGGTCGCAAGCAGCGGCACCAGCACGAGGACGGCGATCACGGCGAGAAACAGCGCCTTGAACAGGATGGCGGGATCGAACGGCGTACGGGTGGTCTCGGCATCATTCATCGCGCATGAACCAACGCTTGTAGGTGAAGGCAAAGGTCACGCAGATCACGAACAGGATGACGCCGATGGCGCTGCCGTAGCCGACGCGCATGCGGGAGATGCCGTTGTTGTAGAGGAAGCTCACCATCGTGTTGGAGGAATCCGCGGGTCCCCCGCGCGTCAACGGCATGACGAGATCGAAAAGCTGCAGCGAGCCGATGATGGCGAAGAACACCGAGAGCCGGATCGTCGGATAGAGCAGTGGAACGACGACGTGGCGGAGCGTCTGAGACCGCGTCGCGCCGTCGATGGTGGCGGCCTCGACCAGGCTCTTGTCGAGCCCCTGGAGTGCGGCGATGAACAGCATCATGTGGAAGCCGAAATACTTCCATACGACGACGATCAGCACCGCCAGCATCGCCGTATCGGTCGAGGCCAGCAGATGCGGCGGCTCGGCGCCGAAGGTGCGCCAGATCGAGGCGACCAAGCCATAATCGCCGTCATAGACGAATGAGAAGATCAGCCCGGTTGCGATCTCGGCCAGGATATAGGGCATGAAGAACAGCATGCGCAGCGCCACTGCGCCGCGAAAGCGCTCGGCGAGCATCAGCGCGAGCGTGAGCGCCAGCGGCAGCTGGATCAGCACCGAGACCGCGATGATCAGCCCGTTGTTGCGCAGCGCGAGCCAGAAGGCGCGTGTCTCCAGCACGAAGCGGTAATTGTCGAAGCCGATCCAGTTGGTCGGCCGGCCAAACCCGTTCCAGCTGAAGGCCGAATACCAGGCGGCCTCGCCGATCGGCAGGACCACGAACAGCGTAAACAACAGCAGCGCCGGCGGCAGGAACAGGATCAGCACCGTGAAACGGCCGTCCCACCCTGGACCGCGGACCGCCGTCGGCGAGAACGATGTCTGCGCAACGCTCATCGCCGGCGCGCTCGCGATCCGTCGCGCCACCGTCAGTTGCCCTGCTTCCAGGCCGCCTCGATCGCCTTGGCGGCGTCCTGCGGGCTCATGCTGCCGCCGGCGATTTCGGCAGTAACATCGTTGACGACGCGACCGACCGAGGGGCCGAGGCTCTGGTCATAGAAGTTCTGGTGGTAGTTCGACTTCGTCAGGTTGGCCGCGATCAGCTTCATGAAGGAATTGTTGAGGCCCGCATCCGCGCCCTGCACCACCGGAATGATGAAATTGCCCGCCGCAAGCCGCGTCTGCACGTCCTTCGAGACGAAATACTTCAGGAAATCGACCGCCTCCTTCGGCGAGTCCTTGGTAATCAGCCAGCCGGTGATGCCGCCGAGCGTATCCGTCGGCGCACCCTTGCCGCCCGATACGACCGGAAAGTCGAACCAGCAGATCTTGTCCTCGCTCAAGCCGACCTTGTCGGCGGCAAGCGCGCGCTGCAAGTGATAGACGGTGCTGATGGCGAGCGTCATTGCCGCCTTGCCGTCGCCCAAATAGCCGACCGCCTGCGGATTCTTGAAGCCCAGGAAACCGTTCTGGAACGGCTGCAGATCGACGAGCTGCTTGAACAGCTCGCCGGATTTCTGGAAGGTTTCGCCGGCGAAGCCGCCATTCTCGCCGCGCAGCGCCGCGTCGAAGGCCGGCTTGCCGCCGATCCGCACGGCGAGATGCGTCCAATAGAAGTGCAACGGCCATTTGTCGGCGCCGCCGACCACGATCGGCGTAACGCCGGCGGCCTTCAACGCCTTGACGGCGGCAAGCAGGTCATCCCAGCTCTTGATCCCCGCAGGATCGACCTTCGCCTTGGCCATCAGTTCCCTGTTGCAGAGGAAGCCGACCTGCGACAGCGCGGTCGGCAGACCATAAACGCGGCCATTGCTGGTGAAGGCGGCCAGCGCAGCCGGCGTGAGACTGTCGCTGTAACCCTTCACGGAATCGGTGATGTCGTCGAGGACACCAGCCTCGATCTGCGTCTTCAGAACGCCACCGGCCCAGCTGTAGATGATGTTCGGCCGATCCCTGGATTGCAGGATGGTCGGCAGCTTGGCCTTGTAGGCCTCGTTCTCGAGAAACTGCATCTCGACCTTGACGCCCGGATGCGACGCCTCATAGGCACGCGCAACCTCCTCCCAGATCTTCACCTGGGCCGGATTGGCCTCGATGTGCAGCCATTTCACGGTTGTGTCGGCTGCGGCAGAGTTGGCCCAAAGCAGGCATGCGGCAGCGGCGAGTCCCAGCTTCCCGAGCAGTCTCATCACATCCCTCCCAACAGGCTCTTATTTCTTTGGCTGCAATCCTGCCTTCGATTTTTGAGGTACGCAACTAAAATTCTGATCTATGAACCTCACGACCGAAATGGCTAAGGTCTGCGGCAGAATCGGGCGACGCCTCGCACCGCCCACAACGCAACACAAGAGGTGCCCATGGCCGCCGTTTATTCCGACCTCGCCGGCAAGGTCGTTCTCGTCACCGGTGGCGCATCGGGAATTGGCGCTGCGATCGTGCGGCGCTTCGCGCAGCAGAAATCCAACGTCGTATTCTTCGACATCAAGACCGACGAAGGCCAACGCCTCGCACGCGAGTTGTCGGATCAAGGTCTGGCTGCGCATTTCCAGCGCGTCGACCTGACCGACATCGCCGCGTTGCGCGCGGGTGTCGCGGAGGCGCGAAACGCGCACGGCGCGATCAGTATCCTCGTCAACAATGCCGCGCATGACGAACGGCACGAGACCGAGGGGGTGACGCCGGAGTATTGGGACGACCGCATCGCGGTGAACCTGAAGCACCAGTTCTTTGCGGCGCAAGCCGTGCTGCCGGACATGAAGGCGGCGAATGCCGGCGCCATCATCAATTTCGGCTCGGTGTCATGGATCGCCGGACAAGGCGGCATGGCCGCGTACACGGCAAGCAAATCCGGCGTCATCGGCCTCACGCGCTCTTTGGCGCGCGACTACGGTCCCTACAATATCCGCGTGAACGCGATAGCGCCGGGCTGGATCATGACCGAGCGCCAGCTCGAGAAATGGATGACGCCACAGGGAGAGGTCGAGCTGATGCAGCGGCAATGCCTTAAGCGCAAGCTCGTACCCGATGAGGTCGCCAAATTCACCGTCTTCCTCGCGTCAGACGAGGCCTCCGCCTGCACCGCTCAGCACTACATCGTGGATGGCGGCTGGGTGTGAGATGCTTCGAGTTGCACCGCAAAACCACTTGCGCCGCAACATTCAAAAATGAGACTGCCCGTCAAACCGGACGAGGCGCCCACGCAGGCGCCGCGTTCGACTTCGGCTAGCTTCCCTCCAAAGCCGCGGGCCGTTCGAGAGCCACGGGCGTCGCGCCCGGTTCGGCGCGGCAACAAAGCGACGACACAGGGAGGAGCACAATGTCGAAATGCAGTATGGGACTGCTCGCGCTGAGCAGTCTGTTTCTTTCGGGCGCAGCGATCGCCCAGGAAAAGATCAAGGTCGGCGTCACCGCAACGCTCGAAGGCACCTACACCGTGCTCGGCGAAGACGGTATCCGCGGTTTCCAGACGGCGCTCAACGTGCTCGGCAAGAAGGTCGGCGACAAGGAGCTCGAATTCGTCATCGCGTCCACCGACGCGACGCCCGATTCCGCGGTTCGTGCCGTGCGAAAACTGATCGAGCAGGACAAGGTGCAGATCCTGTTGTCGCCGCTGTCTGGTGACGAAGGCATCGCCGTCAAGAATTTCGCAAAGACCCATCCGGAGCTGACCTTCATCAACGCCGCTTCGGGTGCCCAGGAAACGACCTATGTCGACCCCGCCCCGAATTTCTTCCGCTACAATATGGACGGCGCACAATGGCAGGTGGGCCTCGGCAAATACGCCTATGAAGAAAAGAAGTATCGCAAGATAGCGACCGTCGGCGAGGACTACTCCTTCATCTACACCCAGGTGTTCGGCCTCGTGCTCGAGTTCTGCGGCGCCGGCGGACAGGTCACCAACCGGCAATGGGTGCCGCTCGGCACCAAGGACTTTGCCTCGGTCATCGCGGCGCTGCCCGACGATGTCGACGCGATCTATCTCGGCCTCGGCGGCGCCGACGCCGTCAACTTCCTCAACCAGTACCAGCAGGCCGGCGGCAAGGCGCATCTGATGGGTGGCTCGATCATGATCGACCAGACCATTCTCTCGTCCAAGGGCAACGCCAAGAACGCGCTGGTCGGCACGCTGGCCGCGAGCGGTCAGGCCGATACCTGGGAGGATCCAAGTTGGCAGAAGTTCGTCAAGAACTATCAGGACGCCTTCCCGCCGAACAAGCGCTTCCCGAGCCCGTCGCTGCTCGCCACCAACTATTACGACTCGACCATGGCGCTGATCCTGGCGCTGCGTCAGGTCAATGGCGATCTCTCCAACAACCAGGCCAAGTACAAGGAAGCCCTTGCCAAGATCGAGCTCGACGCGCCCAACGGCAAGATCAAGCTCGACTCCAACCGACAGGCGATCGGCACAAACTTCGTCACCGAAGTCGTCGACGACGGCAAGGGCGCGCTGTTCTCGAAGGTCGTGAAGGTGATTCCCAACGTCAACCAGACGCTGGGCTACGACCCTGCGGTATTCGCCAAGATCGGTTTGCCAAGCCGTACAGTACCAGAATGTAAGAAGTACTGACGTAGTCTCGTTCGCGAGCGATGACTGACCGGGGAGAGATTTGCAAAGAGCGCGACTCCTGCGCCCTTGCATTCTCTCCCCGGTTGTTGAACGCTATAAAAAAAAACAAGAGCTTCTGGGAGGGAAGGCATGAGCCGGGCGCTCGCCGTCTTCCACGGCCGCTTCGGCCGGGCGACGGTCTATCAGTTGAACCGCCCTTTCAACATCCACGCGCATCGTGAAGGTCATTTGATCTTCCATGTCGGGGGGCGTCCCGCATGCATCGATGTCAGCGATGGACGTTACGAGCTCACCGAAGGTTCCGTCGTCGCGGTCAATCCATGGGAGCCGCATAATTTCCTGCCGTCCGATCTCGAAGGCGGCGCCGTTTTCTTCGTGCTCTATGTCAATGCGGAGTGGTTTGCGCCCGATGCACCGGGTACCGACCGCCTGCGCTTCGGCCGTACCCAGTTCACGCGGTCGATCGCACTGGACAAGCATATCAGGCACGCAGCCGCCCTCGTGTGCGGCGCACCCTCGCTCAATAGCCTCGATGGCGAGCTGAGAAGGCTGATCGACATCTGCTACGACGAGAGCTGGCAACAGGCGGAGGCCGCGCGCGATCCGCGCGCAAACGGCTCCGTCACCGATTTTCGCGTGCGCAAGTGCATCAAGATGATGTCGGAAAGCCCCGGCGCCGAGATCGAGCTCGACACCATCGCCCGCGAATCCGGCCTGTCGCGACCGCATTTCTACCGCCTGTTCCGTACCCAGACCGGCGTCACTCCGCACCTCTATCTCAACACGCTGATGATGGAGCAGGCGCTGGAGGCGCTGGTGGCGAGCGAGGCGCCGATCGCCGATATCGGCTTCGATCTCGGCTTCTCCTCGCAAAGCGGTTTCACGCGCTTTTTCGCCGCCAATGTCGGGATGGCCCCGACCGATTATCGCCGCGCCGCCAAGGTTTTGCGAGCCTGAGGGGCGCGCGAAAAGATACTGTCGATCAAGCACCTCCCTTGCAGTCTCATTAGGATGTGCGGAACGCGGTCCCGAAAAGAGGATCGCGCTCGATAGGGAGCGCACGTTCATGGCAGGGCTTGCGGCCGGTGACGGTCTGCGTGCTCCCTCGCCCTGCTTTTGGGGCGAGAGTTGGAGTGACGTTAAGACGGAGCGGCAATCATGACCCGCTTTGTCGAGCGCCATCCCGCCTGGGCGCTGATCGTCATCATCGCTGTCGCCGTGGCGCTTTGGCTCATCTTCGCGGTGTGGCCGCCGGCACTGGAAGAGACAATCGGCCGCAAGCGGGTCTTCCTCAATGCGCTCTTCAACGGCATCACGCTTGGCGGTCTGTATTTTCTCGTGGCCAGCGGCTTTACGCTGATCTTCGGCCTGATGCGCAACGTCAACCTCGCGCACGGCTCGCTCTATCTGTTCGGCGGCTATGTCGGCTATGCCATCAGCGCCTCGACCGGCTCCTGGATCCTTTCGTTCATCGTCGCCTTCTTCATGACTGCACTGGTTGGCGTCCTGCTCCAGGTTCTCGTCTTCCGCCGCATGGAGGGCCAGGATCTGCGCCAGACCATGGTGACCATCGGGCTCTCGATCGTGTTCGCCGATCTGATGCTGTGGGCCTGCGGCGGCGACTTCTACCAGATTCAGACCCCGAACTGGCTGATCGGCCCGATCGAGCTGCCGCTGATCACCGCGGTGAAATCCTCGGGCGAGCCAGTGTACCTGCGCTATCCGCTGGTGCGGCTCGTGATCTTCCTGGCTTCCGTCATTATCGGCATCGCGATGTGGCTCGCGCTCAACCGCACCCGGATCGGGATGATCATCCGCGCCGGCGTCGACGACCGCGACATCCTCGCCGCAACCGGCGTACGCATCCAGATCGTCTTCGTGCTCGTGTTCGCGCTCGGCGCAGGGCTTGCCGGCATCGCCGGCGTCGTCGGCGGCACTTTCCAGTCCCTCTCGCCCGGCGAGGACATCCGCTTCCTGCTCGCCTCGCTCGTGGTCGTGATCGTGGGCGGCATGGGCTCGATTCCCGGCGCCGCGCTCGGCGCGCTGATCATCGGCCTCGCCGAGCAGCTCGGCTCGGTCTACATCCCGACCTACGCCATCGTCGTGACCTTCCTGATCATGGTGCTGGTGCTGGCGCTTCGGCCGCAGGGCCTGCTTGCGAGGCGCTGACATGTCCGTCACCCATGACGCCCGCGTCCAGATTCACAAGCCCGCCTCCACGGGCCAGCGGCCCGCCGTGCGAGGGTGGCCCGACATCAACAATCCCGCGGCCTGGATCGTGGCGGTCATCCTCCTGATCATGCCGCTGATCGCCAACGGCTTCTTCCTGATCGAGATCTTTGCGACGACGCTGATCCTCGGCACCATCGCGCTCAGCCTCATGTTCCTGGCCGGCTATGGCGGCATGGTCAGCCTGATGCAGCTCACCATCGCGGGCTTTGCCGCCTACATGGTCGCGGTGTTCGGCGTCAGCGGCAACGCCAATATCAGCCTGGGCTGGCCGTGGTGGCTCGCCGTCCCGATGGCACTCGCGCTCGCGACCATCTTCGGCACGCTCGGCGGCGCGCTCGCGGTGCGCACCGAGGGCATCTACACCATCATGATCACGCTCGCGATCGGCGCGGCGTTCTATTACTTCACCAACCAGAACTGGGCGATCTTCAACGGCCACACCGGCATCAACACCGTCGCCACGCCGCACTTCTGGGGCGTCAACTGGCGCTCGGATATCCCGTTCTACTATATCGTGCTCGCGGTCGCCGCGCTGTGCTACTTCGCCGTCGACTACATCTCGCGGGCCCCGTTCGGCCTGGCGCTTCAGGGCGTGCGCGACAATCCGCGCCGCATGGCCGCGCTTGGCTTCAACGTCAATGCGCACCGCGTCGCGGCCTATGCGGTGGCATCCTTCATCGCGGGCCTCGCCGGCGTGCTCCAGGTCTGGAACTACCGCCAGATCTCGCCAGGCTCGGTCAGTGTCGGCGCGTGCATCGACGTCCTCATCATCGCCGTCGTCGGCGGCATCACGCGGCCGATCGGTCCCTATATCGGCGCGCTGGTCTTCGTCCTGCTGCGCACCTTCGCGCTCGACTTTCTGGTCAAGATCGGGCTCGACGGCAACCGTTTCCGCCTGCTGATCGGGCTTGGCTTCCTCGCCATCGTGTTCTGGTCGTCGGACGGCGTCATCGGCCTCTGGCAGCGCTGGCGCCAGGGCCGGCGTCCGACCGCAAACCGGCCGGCCGGAGGACACGGTCATGGATAGCGTCGCGCAACGCCTCTCCGCCGTCGGTGCCGGTGCAGCGCTGGAACTTCGCGGCGTGACGCGGCTGTTCGGCGCGCTTGCGGCGTTGACCGATGTCACCATCACGGTGCGCCCCGGTGAGCGCCGGGCCGTGCTCGGCTCCAATGGCGCGGGCAAGACCACGCTGTTCAATTGCATCACCGGCGATTTCCCGCCCTCGTCCGGCACCATCCGATTCTTCGGGGAGGACGTCACGCACTTCCCGCCCTATGAGCGCATCCGGCGCGGGCTGCGGCGCACCTATCAGATCTCCGCCCTGTTTCCCGGCCTCACCGTGCAGGACAACGTCTACCTCGCCTGCCGCGGCGTCTCGCGCGGACGGTTCTCGTTCCTGCGTCCCGGCCAGAACGACGCACTGATGCACGCCGCCGACAGTCTGGTGCACGCCGTGCATCTGGCTGCGGTCAAGGACCAGCGCGTCGCCGAGCTCGCGCACGGCCAGCAGCGTCAGCTCGAGATCGCGCTGGCCCTCGCCGGCGCGCCACGCTTCGTGCTGTTCGACGAGCCGGCCGCCGGGCTCTCGCCGACCGAGCGCGCCGAGCTGGTCGAGATCCTGACCTCGCTGCCGGCACATATCGGCTACATCATCATCGAGCACGACATGGACGTGGCGTTGCGCGTCGTCGAGAGCGTCACGATGATGCACAACGGCCGCATCTTCAAGGAAGGCCTGCCGCAGGAGATCCAGTCCGATCCCGAGGTGCAGGAACTCTATCTCGGAGGCGGCCATGAATGAGGCTCGCCGCAGCGCCGCAGCCCTCGAGGTCCGGGGCCTCGACGTCTATTACGGCCACTCGCACGCGCTGCAGGGCGTCGACCTCTCGCTCGATGCCGGCGTGTTCTCCGTCGTCGGCCGAAATGGCATGGGCAAGACCACGCTATGCAAGGCCATCATGGGCCTTGTGCCCGTGAGCGGTGGCTCGATCCGCGTTCGCGGCGAGGACATCACGCGGCGGCCACCGGCGCATATCGCCCGGCTTGGCGTCGGCTATGTGCCGCAGGGCCGCCGACTCTGGCGCTCGCTCACCGTCGACGAGCACCTGCGGCTCGCCGGCGGAATGCGATCCGGCGCCTGGACCGTCGAGCGCATCTACGACACATTTCCGCGGCTGGCCGAACGCAAGAGCCATGGCGGCGGTCAGCTCTCCGGCGGCGAGCAGCAGATGCTCGCGATCTCGCGCGCCCTGCTGACAAATCCGCAACTCCTGATCATGGACGAACCGACCGAAGGGCTCGCGCCCGTCATCGTCGCCCAGGTCGAGGAGATGCTGCTGCGGCTCGGCGAGGACGGCGACATGGCCGTGCTCGTGATCGAGCAGAACATCGGTGTCGCCACCGCGGTCTCGCGCAACGTCGCAATCATGGTCAACGGCCGCATCAATCGCATCATCGAGTCGGCGCGGCTGGCCGCCGACCGCGAGCTGCAGCAGCGTCTGCTCGGCGTCGGCTTGCATGCCGAGCTTACGCCAGATCTCGACGTGCCGGCGGCAGGCGCCGAGGCGAATCCGACGCCGCAGGCCACCCGACCGAGCGGCCCGATCCGGATCTACATCTCCAACCCGACGCCGCCGACACGCTGGTCCCAACCCGCACCGATCGCACGGATCGAAGCGGCCGCACGCACGCTTTCGACGCAGGTTGCGCGCTTCGACGAGACGGCGCGGCGCAGGCTCGAGCCGACGACGTCCCCGTCGTCAGGGCCGCCGGTCGTCCTGGTCGTCGGCACGCTCGACACCAAGGGCACCGAGCTGCGCTTCGTCCGCGACATCATCGCCGCCACCGGGCTGCGCACGCGGCTGGTCGACGTCTCCACCAGCGGCAAGCAGGCAAGCTGCGACGTCTCCGCGCAGGAAATCGCGCTCAACCACGGCCGCGGCGGATCGGCCGTGTTCGTGCCAGATCGGGGCGTCGCGGTCACGGCAATGGCGGAAGCGTTCGCCAACTGGCTGCGGCGCCAGGGTAGCATCGCAGGCGTGATTTCGGCGGGCGGATCTGGCGCAGCATCACTGGTTGCACCGGGCATGCGTACCCTGCCCGTCGGCGTGCCCAAGCTGATCATTTCATCCGTCGCCTCCGGCGATGTCGGGCCCTATGTCGGTCCTGCCGACATCACCATGATGCACTCGGTCACCGACGTTCAGGGGCTCAACTCGATTTCGCGCGCAGTGCTGTCGAACGGTGCCAACGCGATCGCGGGCATGGTCAGGGCGCGCCTCGATCAGCGCGAGGCCAGGGAGCGGGCGGCCAGCACCGGACTGCCTGCCGTCGGCATCACCATGTTCGGCGTGACGACGCCGGCCGTCCAGAAGATCGCGGGCGATTTAGGCGGGGACTTCGAATGCCTCGTGTTTCACGCCACCGGCGTCGGCGGCCGCGCGATGGAGAAGCTCGTCGAGTCCGGCCAACTCGCAGGCGTCGTCGATGTTACGACAACCGAGATCTGCGACCTCCTGATGGGCGGCGTGTTTCCGGCGACGGACGATCGCCTCAGTGCGATCATCCGCACCCGCGTGCCCTATGTCGGCTCGGTCGGCGCGCTCGACATGGTCAATTTCGGCGCGCCGGACACCATTCCCGAACATTACCGCACGCGAAAGTTCCACGTCCACAATCCGCAGGTGACGCTGATGCGCACCACCGCAGAGGAGAACGAGCGCATGGGCCGCTGGATCGGCGAGCGGCTCAACCAGATGGACGGGCCGGTGCGCTTCTTCCTGCCCGAGGGCGGCGTCTCTGCACTCGATGCCCGCGGCCAGCCGTTCTGGGATCCAGAGGCCGACGCCGCACTCTTCCGCGCGCTGGAGCGCACGGTGCGGCAGACCGGCAACCGCCAGCTCATCCGCGTCAATCAAAACATCAACGATCCCGAGTTCGCCTCGACCGTCGTGAGCGCTTTCCGAACGCTGTTCGGCCGCTCCGGGGTGCGCCGGAGACTAGCGAGGTGACCGATGGCCCGGTTTGAACGCGCAGCACTCCTGAGGCGGTTTCGCGAGATGGCGAAGCGCGGCGAGCCTATCGTCGGCGGCGGCGCTGGCACCGGCCTGTCAGCCAAATGCGAAGAGGCCGGCGGCGTCGATCTCATCGTCATCTACAATTCCGGCCGCTACCGCATGGCGGGGCGCGGCTCGCTTGCAGGACTGATGCCCTATGGCGACGCCAACGCCATCGTGCTGGAGATGGCCGGCGAAGTTCTGCCCGTGGTCAGCAAGACACCGGTGCTCGCCGGCGTCAATGGCACCGACCCGTTCCGCGACATGGACGTCTTCCTTGACCAGTTGAAGACGCTCGGCTTTGCGGGCGTGCAGAATTTTCCGACCGTCGGGCTGATCGACGGCGTCTTCCGCGCCAATCTCGAAGAGACCGGCATGTCCTACGCGCTTGAGATCGACATGATCGCCAAGGCGCGCGAGAAAGATCTGCTGACGACGCCCTACGTTTTCAGCGAGAAGGAAGCCGCCGCGATGGCGATCGCCGGCGCCGATATCATCGTCTGCCACCTCGGGCTCACGACCGGCGGCACGATCGGCGCGCAGACCGCACCAAAGCTGAAGGACTGTCCGGCGCGCATCGACACCTGGGCTTCGGCCGCGCTCAGCGTCAATCCCGATATTCTGGTGCTCGCCCATGGCGGGCCGATCGCGGATCCCGAGGATGCCGACTTCATCATGAAGAACACCCGCTACTGCCACGGCTTCTACGGCGCCTCCTCGATGGAGCGGCTGCCGGTCGAGCGGGCTCTGACGGACCAGGTACGCAAATTCAAGGCGATCGGCGCGCGATAACGCCGGAACGGTTGAGGGAGAGAAACATGTCAGGGATCCTGGTCGGCGAGCTCATCCTCTGGCTGATCGTCGCGATCATCGTCATCGTGGTTGGCGTCTACATCGTCAACTGGCTCTACCACCGCTCCTCCAAGGAGGTATCGTTCGTCCGGACCGGCTTCCTCGGCGAGCGCGTGGTGATCAACGGCGGTGCCTTCGTGCTGCCCTTCATCCACGACTACACGCCCGTCAACATGAACGTGCTGCCGATGGGCATCGTGCGTTCCAGGCAGGATGCGGTCATCACCCGCGACCGCATGCGCGTCGACATCGAGGCCGACTTCTACGTCCGCGTCCAGGCAACCCGCGAAGCCGTCTCGATCGCGGCCGCGACGCTCGGTCGCCGCACCATGGAGCCGGAGCAGTTGCACGCGCTGCTGGCCGGCAAGTTCATTTCCGCGATCCGCTCTGTCGCATCGGAAATGACGCTGGAGGAGATGCACGAGCGGCGCGGCGACTATGTCGCGCGCGTCAAGACCAATGCGGCGGAGGCGCTCGCCCAGAATGGACTTGAGCTCGAGTCGGTCGCGATCACCGACCTCGACCAGACCGATCTCGAATTCTTCAACCCGTCGAACCGCTTCGACGCCGAAGGTCTGACGCGGCTGATGGAGGACATCGAGGCCAAGCGGAAGCTGCGCAACGATATCGAGCAGGATTCGATGATCAGGATCCGCACCCGAAATCTCGAAGCCGAGCGGCAGGCGCTCGACATCGAGCGCGAGAGCGAGACCGCGAGGCTGGAGCAGGAACGCGACATCGAGATGCGCCGTGCGCTGCAGCGCACGGAAGTGGCCCGCGAACGCGCGCTGCGGGAGACCGAGGCCGAGCAGGCCCAGATATCGGCGCGCGAAGCCATCGAACGCTCGCGGATCGCCAACGAGCAGGCGATCGCCGAAGCCCGCATCGCCTCCGAGCGGGAAACCCGCCAGAAGGAGATCGAGCGCACGCGTACCATCGAGGAGAAGGAGCTGCTGGCGCGTGAGGAGATCGAGAAGACCAGGATCGCCAACCAGCGTTCGATCGACACGACGCGGATTGCGTCGGAGCGCGAGGTCCGCCAGCGCGAGATCGAGCGGATGCGCACCGTCGAGGAAGCCGAGATCGCGGCCCGCGAGGCGATCGAGAAGGCCCGCATCCAGCAGGACCGCGTCGTCACCGATGCGCGTATCGCCAATGAGGAGGAGACGCGCCGTCGCGAGATCGAGCGCACCCGCGCCGTCGACGAGGCCGAGATCGCCGCGCGCGAGGCCACCGAAAAGGCACGGATCGCCCAGACCATGATCGTCAACGTCGAGCGCATCTCTTCCGACGAGCGTACCCGCGCCCTGGAGATCCAGCAGGTCCGAACCATCCAGGAGGCCGAGATCGAGGCGCAGCGCGCCGTCGAGGCCGCCCGCATCGCCCGCGAGCGAATGCTTGCCGCGGAGCGCATCGCCGCCGAGCAGAGCACGCGACAGCTGGAGATCGAGCGCAACCAGTCGCTGGAGGTGGCAGGCATCGCCGCGCGCGAGGCCACCGAGGCTTCGCGCATTGCCCAGGAAGAGCGCGTCCGCTCGCTGGAGATCGCTCGCAACCGTGCCGTCGAGGAAGCCGACATCGCCTCCCGCGAAGCGATCGAGGCGGCCCGCATCGCGCAGGAGAAGGCGGTTGCGGCCGAGCGTATCCAGGCCGAGCGCGACACGCGTTCGCTCGAGATCGAGCGCACCGGCGTGCTGGAGGCGGCCGAGCTGAAGCGGCGCGACGCCATCGAGCGCCAGCGCATCACCGTTGATCTCGCCCTCGAAGCCGAACGGATCACCTCGTCCAAGAAGCGTGAAGTGCTCAACATCGAGCAGAAGCGGGCAATCGAGATCGCCGACGAGGAGCGCGTCATCGCCCTCTCGGCCAAGCGTTCCGAGCGCATCGATGCCGATCGCCAGGTCAAGCAGGCCGAGATCGTCGCCCGCAAGGAGGTCGAGACCACCGACGTCTCCCGCGAGCAGGCGCTCGAAGCCGCCCGGATCGAGCGCCGCCGCGCCATCGAGCAGCTCGAGGTCGCCCGCGTGCAATCGCTCCAGGAGGCCGAGATCGCCTCCCGCGAGGAGGTCGAGCGCGCGCGCATTGCGTCGGATCGCGGCCTCGACGAAGCCCGCGTCGGCCGCGAGCGCGAACTGCGCAAGCTCGAGGTCAACCGCGAGAAGGAGGTCGAGACGGTCCTGATGGAGAAGGCGATCGCCATCCACCAGAAGTCGCTGGAAGAATCCGCAGCCAAGGCGATGGCCGAGGAGGCACGGATGCGGGCGACGGAGGCGACCGAGCGCGTCATC
Source organism: Bradyrhizobium sp. Bra64 (assembly GCF_024519875.1). Lineage (NCBI taxonomy): Bacteria > Pseudomonadati > Pseudomonadota > Alphaproteobacteria > Hyphomicrobiales > Nitrobacteraceae > Bradyrhizobium > Bradyrhizobium sp. Bra64. The sequence continues at coordinate 123,222 of NZ_JALJRD010000002.1, forward strand.
ACCGCGCGCGAGAGCGAGATCGCCAAGCGGCGTAGGACCGTCGAGGTGATGCTCGCCGAGAAGCAGGCCGAGGAAACGCGCATCGCCGCGGAAGCCGAGCGCGTCCGGGCCGCCGTCGAGGCCGAAGCGCAGCGCATGCTGAACGAAGCCGAGAACGTCCTTACCGACCAGGCGCGCTACTCGCTGTTCCGCCGCAAGCTGCTCGACCGCATCGAGGGCATCGTCCGCGAGAGCGTCAAGCCGATGGAGAAGATCGAAGGCATCCGTATCCTCCAGGTCGACGGCCTCAACGGCAACGGCCATGGCGGCAACGGCGGCCGCAGCGCCACCGACGAGGTAATCGATTCCGCCCTGCGCTACCGCGTGCAGGCGCCGCTGATCGACTCGCTCCTGGCGGACATCGGCGTCGAGGGCGGCAGCCTCGCGAAGATGCCGGGCCTGATCCGGGAGGCCCGCGACATGCAGGGCATCAAGGAGTCCGCGCGCAAAGGCGGCGGTGGCGGCGACAAGCCGGCCAGCTCCCCGCCTGCAGCCGAGGGCGGCGGCGAACCGCCGGCCGAGCGCGGTCCGCGGAAAAAGAGCTGAGGTCAGGCTATGCCCCGCGTCTACGTCTCCACCGTCGTCAATGCGCGCAACGACCGCGTCTGGGCGCGGGTCCGCGACTTCAACGGCTTACCGAACTGGCACCCGGCGATCGCGGAAAGCCGCATCGAGGGGGGCGAGCCTGCGGACAAGATCGGCTGCGTCAGGGATTTTCGCCTGCGTAACGGCGACCGCATCCGCGAGAAGCTTTTGGGCCTGTCCGACTACGACATGTTCTGCACCTACTCGATCCTCGAATCCCCGATGGGCGTCGAGAACTACGTCGCGACCTTGCGCCTCACGCCGGTCACCGACGGCGACCAGACCTTCATGGAATGGACCGCCGAGTTCGATTGCCCGCCCGGGCGGGAGACCGAGCTCGTCAGCAACATCGGCGGCGGCGTGTTCCAGGGCGGCTTCGACGCCCTCAAGCGCGTGTTTGGAGGCTGAGCGGTGCCGCATATCGTCAAGAGCACCATCCTGGACGCGCCGACCGACGCGGCCTGGTCGGTGCTGCGCGATTTCAACGGGCATGACCGCTGGCACCCGGCGGTGGCGACGTCCTCCATCGAACGGGCGCAGTCTCCCGACAGGATCGGCTGCGTCAGGCGCTTCAAGCTCAAGGACGGCTCTGAGCTGCGCGAACAACTGCTGGCGCTGTCCGATCTCGAACAGACCTTCAGCTATTGCCTGCTCGATACCCCGATCCCGATGTTCAATTACGTCGCTCATGTCCGCCTGCTGCCGGTGACCGACGGCGACCGCACCTTCTGGCACTGGGAGTCGCGCTTCACGACGAAGCCGGAAGACAAGGACCGCATCACCCACATGGTCGCGGAAGACATTTACCAGGCCGGATTCGAGGCGATCCGCCGCCATCTGAAGGAGGCCGCCTAGCATGGCCGTGATCGTGAAGACTTTCGCCAGCGCCAGTGAAGCGGCCGGAGCGCTGTCCTCGGACCGCGGCGCACGCTATCTCGGTGGCGGCACCCTGGTGATGCGGGCGCTGAACGAGGGCGACGTCTCGGTCTCGACGGTCGTCCGCGCCAGTGACCAGGCGCTGACCCGGATCGATGCATCGGGCCCTCGGGTCTTGTTGGGTGCCGGCGTCACCTTCGCGCGGATCCTCGCCGAGCGCGATCTCGCCTTCCTGCACGCCCCTGCCCGCTCGATCGGCGGGCCCGCCGTGCGGAACATGGGTACGGTCGGCGGCAACCTGTTCGCGCCAACCCCTTACGGCGATTTCACCGTGGCACTGCTGGCACTCGAGGCCACCGTGGCCGTGCAAGGCGGCTTCGGCTCGCGCGACATTCCGATCGAGGAATTTCTTCAGGCGCGCGACCGGCAGGCCGGCACTCTGGTCCTGTCGGTGTCCTGCACCCGGCCGGCGAGCAGCGAGGCGTTCCGCTATCGCAAGATCGCCCGGATCAAGCCGAAGGGCGGCTCCGTCATCACGATCGCCGCGCATCTGCCGATCTCGGGCGGCCGCATCGCCGGCGCACGCATCGCATTCGGCTCGATGGCGCCGACACAGATCCGCGCTCGCGCGGCAGAGCGTGCCCTGGAAGGGCGTTCACTGGATGTCGGCACGATCGCAGCCGCGGCTTCCGCCGCCGGCGAAGGAACATCCCCGGCGGACAATGCGCTCGGCAGCGCCTGGTATCGCCGCGAGATCGTCGGCGTGCACCTGCGTCGCCTCTTGTCCGGCCAGGAGTAGATCGCCATGCCCAAAATACCCGTGCAATTTCGCCATAACGGCCGCGACGTCGCGATCTTCGTCGATGGCGGCACCAATCTCCTGGTCGCGCTGCGCGAGCTGATCGGCGACATGACGCCCAAGTTCGGCTGCGGCCAGGGCGGCTGCGGCACCTGCAGCGTGCTGATCGACGGCGAGCTGCATTTGTCCTGTCTGACGCTGGCGGAGACGGTCGCGGGCCGTTCCATAGAAACACTCGACGGTATGAAGCAGGGTCCGAACCTGCATCCGCTCCAGCGCGCTTTCGCCGACCACTTCGCAGCCCAGTGCGGCTATTGCACCCCGGGCATGCTGATGGCCGCGAAGGCCTTGCTCGACCGCACCCCCGCTCCGAGCCGCGCCGAAATCGTCGAGGCGATCTCCGGCAACATCTGCCGCTGCACCGGCTACGAGCCGATCATCAATGCGATCCTTGCCGCCGCGGGCGGCCGGGCCAGTGCTTAAGGGGACGTCCACCATGCTGGAACTGCGCAAGGACATTTTTGCCGACGAACGCGACGATAATCTGAAGGAAATCGGCAAGGGCACGCAGCGTCAGGACATGCTCGGCCACGTCACGGGCACGTCGAGCTATTTCAACGACCATCAACTTCAGGGCATGCTGCATTTGAAGGTCGTGCGCTCGACCGAGGCCCATGCGCGGCTGCGCCGCATCGACACCACGGAAGCCGAGCGTTCGGCCGGCGTGCGCCGGATCATCCGCGGCAGCGACGTTCCGCGCAACCTCAACACGCTTCTCAGCCTGATCAATTTCGGCAAGGACGACGAGCCCTCGCTCGCGGTCGACAAGGTTCGCTACAAGGGCGAGCCGATCGTCGCCATCGTTGCCGACAGCGAACGCGAAGCATTCGAGGCGATTGCAAAGGTCAAGGTCGACTATGAGCCGCTGCCGGCCGTGTTCGACGTCGAGGACGCGCTGAAGCCAGGCGCGCCCGTGGTCAACGAGACCTATCCCAGGAACACCTTCACCTATCACGAGACCTATGACCACCAGAAGCTGCGCTTCGGCGACGCCGACGCGGCGCTCGCGACCGCCGATCACGTGCTGGAGCAGCGCTACCAGATGTCGCCGATCGAGCACGCGCCGACCGAAACCAACGGTGCGATCGCCGCGCCCGACACCAACGGCCGCTATGTGGTCTACACCTCGACGCAGGCGCTGTTCTTCTCGGTCGACACCTGCGCCAAGATCCTGGACGTCCCCTCCAACACCTTCCACTTCATCGGCGGCACGGTCGGCGGCGGATTCGGCGGCAAGGTCGACACGCTGACCGAGCCGCTCGCCATTCTCGGCGCGATGCTGACCGGGCGGCCGGTACGCTACGTGTTCGGGCGCGAGGAGGAGATGCAATACGGTCCGCCGCGCGGCGCCGAGCGCATCTACGTCAAGGACGGCGTGATGCGCGACGGCCGCGTCGTCGCGCGAAAGATCCGGGCCTATTTCGACAGCGGCGCCTATACGCGGCTCTCCAGCTACGCCGCCGTGAAATGCGCCGCACACCTGCCGGGCCCCTACACGATCCCGAACGTCTATGGCGACGTCTACTGCGTCTTCACCAACCGCACGCCGGCCACCGCCATGCGCGGCTTCGGCGTCACCGCGATGGATTTTGCGATCGAGTGCCAGATGGACAAGCTCGCGAACCTCGTCGGCATGGACCCGATGGAGTTCCGCATCCTCAACGCCTATCGCGACGGCGACATGAAGGCGCACCGGCGCGAGGCCAAGAACACCGCGCTGATCGAGTGCGTCCAGGTTGCTGCCGAGAAGGCCAAATGGCCGATCCGCGATGAATTCAGGCGGGCATCCTCGCGCAAGGACGGCGGCGGCAGCCGCGCCGTGATCCCGCCGACGCCGACAGACTCGCACGCGCGGCCACCGGCGCCCGCACAGCAGCGTACGAGCTACGACCGGCTCCCACCTACCGTCACCCGCGAACCACCGCGCGATCCGCCTCCCCCGGCTCCGCCGCCCTCGCCGCGACCGGCCGCGCCGTCGCATGGCGCGACCCGTTTTTCCTCGGTCTTCGGCACAAGGAGGCGCTAGATGACCCGGCATCGCGGACGCGGCATCGCGTCGATCAACTATCCCATCGGCATGAACCTCGGAGGCGACCCCAGCCAGGCGCTGGTGCATTCCAACCCCAGCGGCAAGTTCACTGTGGCACTGTCCTCGATCGACCTCGGTCAGGGCATGAAATCGGTGACGCGCCAGATCTGCGCGGAGACGCTGGGCGTGCCCGTCGAAGACGTCTATGTCGACACGGCGGACTCCGACACCGGGCCGCATTGCATGGGCTCGTTCGCCTCGCGCGGCACGCACCGCGTCGGCAATGCGGTGATGGCGGCGGCACGCGAGGCGCGCGGCGTGATGATGGAGGCTGCCGCCGAGGAACTCGAGGTCAACGCCGCGGACCTGGAAACCGACGGACGCGGCAACATCCACGTCAAGGGGGCGCCGCACCGCTCGATCTCGACCAAGGACGTCGCCATTGCCGCCCAGTTCAAGCAGGGCAAGACGATCTCGGGTCGCGGCATCTTCCTCGTGCCTCTGTCCGACGTCGATCCGGAGACCGGCGAGATGTCGCCGGCAACCTGCTATGCGCATGCCTGCCTGGTCGCCGAGGTCGAGGTCGACGACGAGACCGGCGAAGTCGAAATGGTGCGGATGGACTCCGCCTATGAGCTTGGCCGCGCGCTCAACCCGCGGCTGGTCGAGCAGCAACTCGTCGGCGGCGCCTGGATGGGTGTCAGCCACGCGCTCTACGAGACGCCGGAGCCGTATTATCCCGATCCCTCTCACGGCCCCCGCGACTTCGTCGAATATCTGATGCCCGGACCGGGCGACATCTGTCCGCACGACATCGCCGTACTAGAGCGCCCTGCTCCCGATGGGCCGTTCGGCGCCAAGGGCCCCGGCGAGATGTGCGCCAATCCCGTGCTGCCGGCCGTTGCCAACGCGATCTTCAACGCCGTCGGCGTACGCATCGACGATCTGCCGATCACTCCGGAGAAAGTGCTGCGCGCGATCAAGTCCCAGGGCGGCCCGCGGCCGCAGGCGCGGCGCTGAGGTCTGGTCCATGGCGGTCCGCAGCAACATCGTGGGCATCGACAGTCCGGAGGCGCTGGAGAAGGCGCTGCGCGCGGCCTATTACCTCGCCGACGAAGGTCTTGCGACCGCCGCCTATCTCGGTCTTGCGCTCGGCAAGCCGTTGTTGCTCGAGGGCGCGCCGGGTGTCGGCAAGACGGAAGCCGCAAAGGCTATCGCCGCGGTGCTCGGCCGCCGGCTGATCCGGCTGCAATGCTATGAGGGCATCGATGCCTCCGCCGCGCTCTACGAATGGAACTACCCGCGTCAGATGCTCGCGATCCGCCAGGCCGGCGACGAAAGCATCGACATCTACGGCGAGACCTTTTTGATCGAGCGGCCGATGCTGGCCACGCTTCGTGCACCCGACTCCACCGTTCTGCTGATCGACGAGATCGACCGCGCCGACCAGGAATTCGAAGCCTTCCTGCTCGAATTCCTGTCGGACTTCCAGATCTCGATTCCCGAACGCGGCACGGTGCGCGCCACCGAGCGCCCGGTCGTGGTGCTGACGTCCAACCGCACCCGAGACCTGCACGAAGCGTTGCGGCGGCGCTGCGTCTATCACTGGATCGACTATCCCACCGCCGAGCGCGAGGCGCGTATCGTGATGATGCGGGCCTCCAGCGTCGCCGAAGCCACCGCGCGCGCCGTCGTCGCCGCGGTGGAAAAGCTGCGACGCGAGCCGCTAAGCAAGGCGCCCGGGATCGCGGAGGCCGTCGACTGGGCCGAGGCGGCGACGCTGCTGCACAACGGCGGCGCGCGCTGGCCCGACGCCTTCAAACGCTCGATCGGCGTGGCGCTGAAGGACGAGGAAGATTTGCACTTCATGTCGCCACGGCTCGACGCGTTGCTGGCGGAGGCGACCGCATGAGCACCGAGAACCAGCTCCCGCGCGCCGCCCGCATCTTCATCTCCTTCGTTACGCTGCTGCGCGCAAACGGCTTCGCCGTGGCGCCGGAGCAGACCACTGCGTTTCTCGCTGCCATCGAACTGCTCGGCCCGCGCGACCTGGGCGATATCAGGCAGGCGGCGCTCGCCACCCTCGCCCCGCCCCCCGAGCGACGCGCCACCTTCGACCGCCTGTTCGATCTGCACTTCCGCGGCAGCGAGGCCGTCGAGCATGCCGAGGACGGCGAGGACGACGAGACCGTCCGTCTCCAGGAGGAAGGTCGCGGCGACGAGGAACCGCTGTTTTCCGACGACGCCAATGACTCCGGCCTGACCGCGACCCGCACCGAGGCGCTGGTCGAGCGTCGCTTCGCCCAGCTCTCAACCACCGACGCGCTCCGCCGTTTGGCCCGCGAGGCTCCGAGGCGCCTGCCGCGGCGGCGCGGCCACCGGCGCATGCGCGCCCGCCGCGGTCCATTTGCGGACCTGCGCCGCACCTTGCGCGAGAGCGTCCGCAGCGACGGCGAGATCCTGCGGCTCGGCCACCTGAAGCGCAGGCAGCGCCCCCGAAAGATCCTGCTCCTGATCGACGTGTCCGGCTCGATGAAGAGCCGGACCGAGGAGAACATCAGGCTCGCGCATGCACTGGTTCAGGCCGCGCCCAACGTCGAGGTCTTCACCTTCGGCACACGGCTCACCCGGGTCACACGCGCGCTGCGGCTGAAGCGTCGTGAGCAAGCGTTGAATGCGGCGGCCCATCTCGTCAGCGACTGGGACGGCGGGACCCGGATCGGCGACGCCTTGCAAGCCTTCCTCGCGGTGCCCCGCTTCGGCGGTTATGCGCGCGGGGCGGCCGTGGTCGTCGTCTCGGACGGTCTGGAACGCGGCGAGCCCGATGCGTTGCGGGACGCAGTGGCGAAACTGTCGCGCCGTGCCTGGCGCCTGAGCTGGCTGACGCCGCTCGCCACGGGCCCGGGCTTTCGCCCGCAGACGGAAGCGCTGGCTGCGATCGAACGCTATGTCGACGACCTCGTCGACGGCGGATCGAGCGCGTCGATCGTCGCGCACGTACTGGCGTTGGGACGAAGGAGAGTTGCGTGACTGATATTGTCGACGGACATCACCACATCTGGCGACAGGCCGATCTGCCCTGGCTGAGCGGTCCCATGCAGCCGCGCATCTTCGGACCCTACGAGCCGATCCGGCGCGATTATCCCATCCAGGAATATCTCGACGATCTCAAAGGCACCGGCGTCACCCGCTCGGTCTACGTCCAGACCAATTGGGCCAACGACCGTTTCGAGGACGAGGCCGCCTGGGTGCAGCAGACCGCCGACGTGCACGGCTGGCCGCACGCCATCGTCGCCTACGCCAATTTCGCCGCCGATGACGTCCGCCCGCAGCTCGACCGCCTCAAGCGCTATCGGCTCGTGCGCGGCACGCGCATGCAGCTGCACTGGCACGAGAACCCGCTCTATCGCTTCGCGGCAAAGCCCAATCTCTGCGTCGACCCTACGGTGCGCGGCAATGTTGCGCACCTCGCAGACTATGGCTGGAGCTTTGATCTGCAGGTCTTCACGCCACAGATGCCGGATGCGGCGCAGCTCGCCGAAGCCTGTCCCAAGGTGACCTTCATCCTCCAGCACGCTGGCATGCTCGAGGACCTCTCGCCCGCCGGCCGCGCAGCCTGGCGCGCCGGCATGGCGCGGCTGGCGGCCTGTCCGAACGTGGTCTCAAAGCTGTCGGGGCTCGGCACCTTCATCCATCGCAACGACCCCGCGCATATCGCCGCCGTCGTGACCGACACGGTCGCGATCTTCGGCGCCGAGCGCTGCCTGTTCGGCTCCAATTTTCCGATCGAGAAATTGTGGACCAGCTATCGCGAGCTCGTCGACGCATTTCACGGAGCGGCCGCGTCGCTGAGCGCCGAGCAACGGGACGCGATCTTCCGAGGCACCGCCGCGCGCGTCTATCGACTTTGACGGACAATAAACAGGATAGGGAGGGCAACGAATGGCGCTGGAGATCAAGATCCTGGACTATGGCGACATCGAGCTGGAATCGAGCTTTCTGGTGCTCGGCCGTGACTGCGGCCGCACCCGCCGCGTCCTCACGCTTGGCTTCCTGATTCTCGGTGGCAAATACCCGGTCGTGGTCGACACCGGCTACCGCTCCAACCAGATCATGGAGACGCTCGGCATGCGCGGTCTGCAGTACCACGAGCACATGATCGAGAACCAGCTGGCACGCCACGGCGTGCGCATGGGAGACGTGCGCTTCGTCTGCCACACCCATCTGCACATCGACCATGCCGGCAAGGACGACCTGTTCCCAATGAACACGACCGTCGTCCTCAACCGCAAGGAGCTGGAATATTCCGTCTCCGGCCTGATGCACCCGCAATATCCGGCGCCCGACATCAAGCACCTGATCGACCGCCTCCACACCAAGAGCGCGCTACGCTTCCTCGATCTCGAGATCACAGGCCCGATCGAACTGATGCCCGGCGTTTATTGCGACGCCGCCAACGCCCACACCGAGGGATCGATGAACGTCATCGTCGAGACCGCCGACGGAATCGCGACCATCTGCGGCGATGTGATCTACGATTTCAACGACCAGATCGTCACGCCCTTCAACGAAATCCACGACTGGGAGCCGCGTACCACCGGCAACCACGGCACCAGCAAGCGCGCCGAAAAGGCCTCGATCAAAAAGCTGCTCAGCAATTCGCGATACCTGCTTCCGGTACACGACCGTCCGGCCAAAATCGAAGGCGGCACTGTCGTGGGACGGTTGCATGACCAGGTCCCCGGCCCGGTCGTGCAGTCGCTGCCAGCACGCAATTGGTTCCCGGCCTGAGGCTTTTTGTCTGCGCATGATCTTGTCGGAAAATCGCGCCACATTTTTCCGGATCATGCTTCCAAGGATCGACCGATGACGCACGTCACCCTGCGCTCCGAATTCGAGACCCTGATCGACCCCTACGCGCCGGTCGCGCAGGTCGGCACCGGCTTCGACTTCACGGAAGGACCCGTCTGGCATCCGGTCGATCACTATCTGCTGTTCTCGGACATGCCTGGCGACGTGCGGCGCCGCTGGGACGCGCGGCGCGGCGTCGCCGAGGTCAAGCGCCCGTCGAACAAATGCAACGGCATGACCTACGACGCCGAGCTGAACCTGATCGTCTGCGAGCACGCGACCTCGTCGCTGGTCCGCGAGCGGCCGGACGGCCGGCGCGAGGTGCTCGCCTCGCATTTCCAGGGTCAGGAGCTGAACAGCCCGAACGACGTCTGCGTGCACTCCTCCGGTGCGATCTATTTCTCGGACCCCTGGTATGGCCGCATGCCGGTCTATGGCGTCGAACGACCGCGACAACTCGGTTTCCAGGGCGTCTATCGCGTCGTGCCCGGCGGCGAGCCGAAGCTCGTGGTGGACCGTACCCTGTTCGACCAGCCGAACGGATTGTGCTTAGCACCTGACGAGAAGCTGCTCTATGTCAACGACACCGTGCAGGCCCTGATCCGCGTATTCGAAGTCGGCGGCGACGGCTCGCTGTCGAACGCGCGCGTGTTTGCCAGCGGCATCCGCTCCGAGCTCGAGCCCGGGCTGCCCGACGGCATGAAGTGCGACCAGCACGGCAATGTCTGGGTCACCGCGCCCGGCGGCGTCTGGGTTTATTCGCCGCGCGGCGAATTGCTCGGCAAGGTCCGCCTCCCCGAGCTCGTCGCCAACCTTGCCTGGGGCGGCCCGGATTTCCGCACGCTGTATCTGACCTCGACGCACTCCGTCTACGCTATCCCGACCAAGGTCGGCCCGCGCCATGAGCCGTATATGAACGCCAGGCGTCCCGGCGGCACCGCGACTGCCGGCTCCGCACCTGCTGCCCCCATCCTGGCTGATGGCGAGATGCGTCTCGATCCGCAGCGCTGCGCCATGATCATCCAGGACCTTCAGAACGACGTCATCATGGACGGCGGCGCGTTTGCCGACTCCGGAGCGCCGGAGCATGCGCGGCAGCAGCACGTCGTCGAGAACGTCCGCCGTCTTGCCGAGACCGCGCGCGCACGGGGCGTCACCGTCATCCACGTCTGGTTCATCGTCGAGCCCGGCGCGCCCGGCGTGACGCTGAACGCGCCGCTGTTCGAAGGCCTGGTCGACAGCAAGGCGATGGTGCGCGGAAGCTGGGGCGCGGCGCCCGTGTCGGGTCTCGAGCCAAGGCCCGGCGATTTCGTGGTCGAGAAGATGCGGATGAGCGCCTGGGAAGGCACGCGGCTCGAGACGATACTCAAGGCGACCGGCCGCGACATGATCATCAACACGGGCGCCTGGACCAACATGTCGGTCGAGCACACCGCGCGCACCGGTGCCGACAAGGGCTATTTCATGATCGTGCCGGAAGACTGCTGCTCGACCATGAATGCCGACTGGCACAACGCCTCGATCAACTTTGCCATGCAGAACGTCGCCGTCGTCACGCGCGCGGACGCCGTGATCAAAGCGCTGGGATGAGTGGTGGCGAAGCTCCTGCATCTGTCCTGCTCACCCCGCGCCGACTCCGAGTCGAGCGCGGGCGCGCGCGTCTTCCTCGACGGGTTTCGCCGAGCGCGGCCCGACTGGGACATCGACGCAATGGATCTCTGGCGCGAGCGGCTGCCGGAATTCATCGGTCCCATCGTCGAGGCAAAGTATGCGCGCATGAAGGCCCAGGCGTTCGACGACGCGCAGCGCGACAGCTTTGCCGAGGCGGAGCGGATCGCGTTGCGCTTTTCGCTGGCAGATCGCGTGCTGATCTCGACGCCGATGTGGAATTTCGGCATCCCCTACAGGCTGAAGCAATGGTTCGACATCGTCATCCAGCCCGGCCTGACATTCCGGTTCGATCCGGCGCGGGGCTATCTTCCCCTGCTCAAGGACCGCCCAACCATCGTCATCCTCGCCTCCGGAAGCGATTTTGCCACCGGCATGAATCGCGGCCGCATCGACATGGCGACGCCCTATTTGCGCGAGGCGCTCCGCTTCATCGGCGTCAGCGACGTGCGCTTCGTGCCGATCGGGCCGACGACGGGGCCGACCGAGCCCATCCGCGCTGCGCGCGAGACGGCGTATCGGCGACTCGGGGAGATCGCGGCGCGGTTTTGATCGATTGGCCCAGACTCGTTCCGGTCGCAGGCACTGACCATTTCACCATCCTCGAGGCGCTGCGCCGGCCGGACGGCATTCTGGTCGAGGCTGCACGCCGGGCATCGGACTGAAAACTGCGAAAACAACCCCATGCACAGTAGAGTGCCCTTGTTCCAAAGGCGATTTTTCGAAGGCTCATCGGCTTTCTGAAGGCGACTGCACGCGGCGCCTTTGACACGTCGGGCAACACAGGCGCATGATGTCATCATCGCCGTTGTCGTTGCTCCTGCGCTTCGATCCAGACCTGCTCTCCCTGACCTGCACCTGATGGAGCTGCAAGGGCGGACTTGGCCAGCCCGCAGAGATCTGTCCGTCACGCAAGTCGAACGATGCCGCATGGCGCGGGCAGAGCAGTTGATCGATTGATCCCGCGCTCCGTTCCCGCCGCGCGTCAACGCGGGACGACGGCAGTCGCTTCGATCTCGACTCGCGCCGACGCCTCGACAAGACGCACGACCTGGACGAGTGCCATGCTGGGATAGTGAACGCCGATGACCTCGCGGTAGGCCTTGCCGAGCGCCCTGAGGTTGGAAACGTACTCGTCCATGTCGACCACGTACCAGGTCAGACGCACGAGATGTTCCGGTCCCGCGCCGCCCTCAGCCAGGATCGCCACAATGTTCTCGAGGGTCTGCCGGACCTGTGCAATGAACCCGTCGGCAAATCGACCTGCAACATCCCAGCCGACGACCCCACCGGTGACGACGAGGCGTCCGTCGGCCATCATGCCGTTCGCGTATCCCTTCGGCTGTGGCCAGCCGCTGGGCTGGAGCACTCGCGGCCCGCCGGTTGTGACAGCGTCCGCGGCAGATGGTTGTTTCGTCATGGTCATGAGCAACTTTCCGAATCTCAGCGCGGCTTGAGGATGTCGCGCGCAACGATCAATTTCTGGACCTCGGTCGCACCCTCGTAGATCCGCAGGGCGCGGATCTCGCGGTAGAGGCTTTCGACCACCTCGCCCTTGCGCACGCCGCGGCCGCCGAACATCTGCACGGCGCGATCGATGACGCGCTGCGCGGTCTCGGTGGCCGTCAGCTTTGCCATCGCCGCTTCGCGCGTGGTGGGCAACTTCTGGACGTCGCGGCGCCAGGCCGCGCGCCAGGTCAGGAGCGCGGCGGCGTCGGTATCGGTCGCCATGTCGCCGAGCGCAGCCTGGGTCAGCTGGAGATCGCCGAGCGTCGCACCGAACATGTGCCGGCTGCGCGCATGTGCCAGCGCCTCGTCGAGCGCTCGCCGCGCAAAGCCGAGCGCGGCGGCGGCGACCGATGCGCGGAAGATGTCGAGCGTCTGCATCGCGAGCTTGAAGCCACCGCCCGGCGCACCGAGACGCCGGCTTGCGGGAATGCGGCAGTTCGTGAAGCGCAATGTCGCCAGCGGATGCGGCGCGATGACGTCGATGCGTTCGGCGATGCCGAATCCGGGATCATCCGGGAATACGACGAAGGCCGAGATGCCGCGCGCGCCGGGCGCCTCCCCGGTCCGCGCAAACAGCGTGTAGACGTCGGCGATCCCGCCGTTGGAGATCCAGGTCTTCTCGCCATCGATGACGTAGTCGTTGCCGTCGGCCCGCGCGGTGCAGGACATCGCCGCGACGTCGGACCCCGCCTCCTTCTCCGACAGCGCGAACGCTGCGAGCCATTCGCCGGAGCGAACCTTCGGCAGCACGGACTTGCGCAGCTCCGCGGAGCCGCCGAGCGCGATGGCGCCGGAGCCGAGCCCCTGCATGGCGAAGGCGAAATCGGCGAGGCCGTCGGCATAGGCGAGCGTCTCGCGCGACAGGCAGATCGAGCGGGAATCGATCGTGGCCGCATCCCCATCGGGCGCCGCAACGGCGCAATCGAGCAGTCCCGCCGCGCCCATCGCGCGCACGAGCTTGCGGCAGGCGCCGTCGACGTCATCATGGTCGATCGTATCGATCACCCCCGACTGCACGAAGCGGTCGAGCGCCTCGCCGATGGTGCGGTGACGCGCCTCGAAGAACGGCCAGTCCAGCCACTCGCGCCGGATCACTTTGGCGACGGAGCTCATAGGGTGCCTCCTCCGTTCATTGGGCGGCGGCGGCCGCGGCCGCGCGCGCCAGATTGGCTTCGTACTGTCCCTTGGCGGACTGATATTGCTTCGGCCAATTGACCGCGGTGATGCCGATGCGCGCCGCCTCGTGCAGCGTCCAGGCCGGATCGGCGAGATGCGGCCGCGCAATCGCACAGAGATCGGCACGCCCCGCGGCGAGGATCGAATTGGCGTGGTCGGCTTCGGAGATCGCGCCGACCGCGATGGTTTCGATACCGACTTCGTTGCGGATCAGATCGGCGAACGGCGTCTGGAACAGGCGTCCATAGATCGGTCGCTCCTCCTTCCAGACCTGGCCCGAAGAGCAGTCGATCACGTCTGCGCCCGCTTCCTTGAACATCGCGGCGAAGATCGCGGCATCGGCCGGCGTGTTGCCGCCCTCGGTCCAGTCATGGCAGGACAGGCGCACCGACATCGGCCGGTCCGACGGCCATTCGGCGCGCACGGCCTTGAACACCTCCAGAGGAAAGCGCGCACGGTTCTCGTGGCTGCCGCCATGGTCGTCGGTGCGCCGGTTGGTCAGCGGCGAAAGGAAGCTCGACAGCAGATAGCCGTGCGCGCAATGCAGCTCGAGCCACTCGACACCTGCAGCGGCGGCGCGACGGGTCGCCGCGACGAAATCGTCGCGCACGCGGTCCATGTCGTTGCGATCCATCGCCCGCGGCGACTGGCTGTTGGGCAGATATGGCAGCTCGGACGCGGAGATCAGCGGCCAATTGCCGGATTCGAGCGGCTGGTCGATGCCTTCCCAGGCCAGTCTGGTCGATCCCTTTCGGCCGGCATGACCGAGCTGGATACCGACCTTGGCGTGCCCCAGACCGTGAATCAGATCGACGAGGCGGCGCCACTGCGCCTGCTGCGCGTCGTTCCAGAGGCCGAGGCAACCCGGCGTGATCCGCGCATCCGGCGACACGCAGGTCATCTCGGCAAAGATCAGCCCGGCGCCGCCCATGGCGCGCGCGCCGAGATGGGCGATGTGGAAGTCGTCGATGAGGCCGTCCTGCGCCGAATACATCGCCATCGGCGAGACCATGATCCGGTTCGCAAGCGTCAGCCCCCGCACCCGGTGCGGCGTCAACATCGGCGGCGGCACCCGCTCGCCGTCCTTGACGGCGATCCCCGCGCGCGCGGCGAACCAGCGCTCAAAACCCTCCAGCCAGGTGCGATCGCGCAGCCGAAGGTTTTCGTGACTGATGCGCTGCGAGCGCGTCAGCATCGAATAGAAGAACTGCGGCGGCTCGAGCGTGTCGGCATAGCGGTGGCCCACCACCTCGAACCATTCCATGGCGTTGCGCGCAGCGTTCTGGATGCGCGCCACGTCGACGCGGCGGACCTCCTCGTAGGCCTCCAGCACGGTCGCAATGCTGTCGCGCCCATGGCCATGGCGGTCGAACTGGTTGGCGAGCTCGATCGCGTCGTCGAGCGCGAGCTTGGTGCCCGAGCCGATCGCGAAATGCGCGGTGTGCGCGGCGTCGCCCATCAGCACGACATGGGATCGGCCGTTGAACACGCTCCATTTGCCGCAGATCAGGCGGCTGAAATTGAGCCAGGCCGAGCCGCGCAGATGGCGCGCATTGGTCAGGAGCTTTGCTCCATCCAGCGTTTCGGCAAAGATCTTCTCGCAGAAGTCGATCGACCCTTGCTGGTCGAGCTCGCCGAGGCCGTGGGCGTCATAGGCTTCTTCCGTGGTCTCGACGATGAAGGTCGAGGTCTCGGCATCAAACTTGTAGATGTGCGCCTGGAACCAGCCGTGCTCGGTCTTCTGGAAGTCGAACGTGAAGGCGTCGAAGGCCTTCCTGGTGCCGAGCCAGATGTAGCGGTTCGGCCGGATCACCATGTCGGGCTGGAATTGCTCGGCATAGCGGGCGCGGATCCTGGAATTGACGCCGTCGCAGGCGACGATCAGGTCGGCGTCGGGAAATTCGAGATCGGATTCGACGTCACGCTCGAAGACGAGTTCGACGCCGAGCGCCTCGCAGCGTCGTTGCAGGATGTTGAGCAGATGCTTGCGCCCGATGCCGATGAAGCCATGACCGGTCGTCCGCTGCCGTGTTCCCTTGAAGACGAGCTCGATGTCGTCCCAATGGTTGAAGGCGTCCTCGATCTCCGTGGCGCTCTCGGGATCGGCAATCCGCATGGCCTGCATCATGGCGTCCGAGAACACCACGCCCCAGCCGAACGTATCGTAGGGCTTGTTGCGCTCGACGACGGAGACGACATGCTCCGGGTGCCGGCGCTTCATCAGGAGGCCCAGATAGAGTCCGGCCGGGCCGCCGCCGATACAGACTATGCGCATGATCCCTCGCTTCCGCGCACCGCGCCGTTAGCCGAGCTGGCCGTCAAATTATTTTAAGCATAAAATATTTCGTCGGAGCAAGGATTGTCAAGGCGCTTCTCTGCTGGTCCCGGAGATGCCGGTCCGCCGAGGCATCCATCTGTTGGCAAACTGCAAATCCGGTGTGCAACAGGGCCGATTCGGCATCGCTCAGGACCAGCCTTGAATTTACTTTTGGCACGAACTATCTTGCAAGATGTTCACGAAAGCCGTCAGCTTTCGATCGGCCCAGAGGCCCCAGGAGATTTGATTTGGCACTCGCGAAGGAGACCCCGCCTGTTTCGACCAGGAACGGGGCCGATCAGGAGGCCGAGTACAGGGCTCAAACGCGGCTTTGGCTCCGGCTGCTGGCCTGCACGACGATGATCGAGGGCGAGCTGCGGCGCCGGTTTCGCGAAGAATTCGATTTCACGATGCCCCGCTTCGACGTTCTGGCCCAGCTCGACCGCGAGCCGAGCGGATTGGTGCTGGGCGAACTGCCGAAGCGCCTGATGGTCTCCGCCGGGAACCTCACGCCGATTGTGGAGCGCCTGGTCGAGGACGGCTACATCACCCGCACCCCTTCGAGCCTGGACCGGCGCGTGCAGATCGTCTGCATGACCGTGGAGGGACGGAAAGCCTTCCGGCGCATGGCAAAGAGCCATGGCACGTGGCTTGCCGAGCTGCTGGCGGATTTCCCAGCCGGCAGGCTCGACGGATTGACCGGCGAGCTCGACCACCTCAAGGGGGCCCTCAGGGACGCGCTGCAAAAATCGTGAGCCGCCCCGGGGACTGAAGCGCGATGAGATTGGGATGAATCGTCATCGCGCTTTAGGTTCTTGTTTGAGCATGATCTTTTCGGAAGACCGCTTCGCACTTTTCCGGATCATGCTCTAGCGTCGCACCCGGATGCCGGCCGCTTCGCGGTCCCACGTATCCGTCGTCAGGCCGGCGTCGCGCAGCACGCCCTTCTTGATCTTGCCATTCTCCGTCAGCGGCATCTGGCTCACGATCCGCACATAGCGGGGAATGGCGAAATAGGCGATCTGCCCTTCGCAGTAGCGGATGATGTCGACGGGCTGCAGTGATTGGCCGGGCTCCGGCAAGATTGCGACCGCGACCTCGTCCTCTCCCAATTCCGACGGCAAAGGATAGACCGCGCAGGCCGCAACCGCCGAATGGGACTGGATGGTCTGCTCGACCTCCCACGAGGATACGTTCTCGCCGCGCCTGCGGATCGAATCCTTCATGCGATCGATGAAGCGGTAATGCCCGTCGGCGTCCCGAAGGACGCGGTCGCCCGAATGGAACCAGAGGTTTCGCCACGCCTCGACCGTTTTCTCCGGCATGCCGAAATAGCCGGTCGCGAACGCGAAAGGCTCCAGGGCGCGCAGCACCAGCTCACCCGCCTGCCCGTCAGGCAGGGCGGAATCATCCGCATCGACGATGCGGGCCTCGACGCCGTCAGCCAGATATCCCATCGTCCCCGGACGATCCGAAGGAATCGGACCGGCGAACACGAAATTGGTCTCCGTCGAACCGTAGCCGTCGACCAGCGGCACGCCGAACCGCTCGAGGAACGGCCGGTGGATCTGAGGCGGCACGCCGCCGCCGAGCGCGACGCGAAGCCGATGCGCTGACTCGTCCGCGCTCACGGGCTGCGCCAAAAGCATCGATGCCATGGCGCCGAGCAGATAGCCGACGGTCGCATTGTGTCGACGCGCCGCCGCCCAGAAGCCCGACGCCGAAAATTTCGGCTCCAGCACATAGGTGCAGCCGTTCAGGACGGCCTGATAGAACGCATTCAGCGCGTTGGTGTGAAACAGCGGCAGCGTGGTGAACAGCACGTCGCCATCGCGGATGCCAAGCGCCCGCGCCGAGTAGACGCCCCACCAGAACAATTGCGCCTGTGGGCAGCATACGCCCTTGGCCGGTCCGGTGGTGCCTGACGTGTAGAGGATGGCGACGGTGTCGCCGGGACGCACGGCCCCGGCCGGGGCTTCGGCTGCGAGGGCCGGCAACGGCACCGAAGAGGTCGTCTCGCTCGTTTCGTCGACGGGCCCGACGGTCCACGTCCGGGACGGAAGCTCGACGTCTCCGTCGACCGTCCCGATCGCCGCGAGAAGCGCGGCTTCGACGACGAGGAGCGCGGGACGCGAATTGTGGAAGATGTGGGACAGCTGGAAACCGCGCAGCGCCGTGTTGATGGGCACCGCGATCGCGCCGAGCCAGGCGCAGCCGAGATAGACCTGAAGAAATTCCGGCCGGTTGGAGCACATCAGCGCGACCCGGTCGCCGGCCCTGATCCCGGCGTCGGCAAGCGTCTGTGCAGACGCCGCCGCAATCGCCGCGGTTTGCGCGTAGGTCCAGCGCGTCTCGCCCGACACGAGCAGGACGCGGTCGCCATAGCGCGCAGCCTGCCGCGCGAGGATGGTCGAGAGAATCCGGTCCTGCGGCGAAAACAGCTCGACTGCGCGCGCCCAGGCCGGCGCCACGCCGCCGTCTCCGACGACGGGGCCAGCCATTGCCTGTACGTTGCTCTCCGTCACATCCGCCTCGCTCAGGGCAGCAGCTTGTATTTGCCGTCTTCGATCTGGACCATGATGCGCGAACGACCATCGACGCCGTGCCGATCCGCCGGCGTGTAGGTATAAACGCCTTGCGTCCCAACGACCTCTTTGGTCGTGAACAGCGCCTCACGCAGCGCGGTGCGGAATTCCGGCGAACCGGGCTTGGCACCGGTTGCCATCGCGCGCTTGGCCGCATCGACGAAAACCAGCCAGCCGTCGAACGAATAGGACGAGAACGAATCCGTCGGCGCCTCGCCGTTCGCCTTTTCAAAGGCCGTCCGGAAATCCAGGGCCACCTTCTGGATCGGATTGCCGGCTGGAAGCTGCTCAGCCGCGGTCACCGGCCCGGTCGGGCAGATGATGCCGTTGGCGGCCTTGCCGGCCAGACGGAGGAAATCGGCGCTGATGAGCCCGTGATTGCCGTACAGCGGTCCCTTGTATCCGCGCTCGGACAAGGCGATGACCGGCAACGCCCCAGGCGTTCCGGTGCCGCCCAGCATGATGGCGTCGGGACGTGCGGCAAGCGCGCGCAACACCTGGGCCGTCACCGACGAGTCGGATCGCGCGTAGCGTTCATTGGCGATGACCTTGATGTCGGCCGTCTTCGCACTTTGCTCGAGCGAATTGTACATGAGGTCGCCGAACGCATCGGAGAAGCCGATGAACGCTACCGTCTTGAGTCCCCGCGCCTTCATGTGGTCGACGATGCCCTGCACGAGAAGCGGCGTCGGCTGCGGCGTTTGCACCACCCATGGCCCGCCGTCTCCGGCCGGCACCGGTGCGATCGGGGACACCGCGATCATCGGGATCTTCATCTCGATCGCCGCCGTCGCCATCGCCAGTGTCTGCGGCGCGCCGGAGGTGCCGATGAGAACATCGACCTTCTCCTGCTCGACCAGCTTGCGGGCGTTGCGCGCCGAGGCGGTCGGATCGGAGCCGTCGTCAAGCTGGATGACCCGCAGCTTCTCGCCGCCGATCTCTCCGACGTAGGCCTGCCCCGCAGCGATCCCCTTCGCGTTCGGAATTCCGATCGAGGACACCGGGCCGCTGAGTCCGGTGACGAATCCAATCAGAATTTCCGCTTGCGCATTATTCGAGACGGCAACGAGCAAAGCAGTGGTGACCAGCAGGCTCTTGATCACGTTCATGGCACCTGTCTTTCGTGAGGGTTTCTTGTTCTGATGGGCAAGTGCAATGTGTTCGCTTCAGGTTGACGAGACCAGCGCGATGACGCGAAGCGGACTGCCGGAGCCGTTCTGGATCTTCAGTGGCGAGGCCACGATGACGGCCCCGGTGGCGGGAAGCTGATCCAGATTGCAGAGACATTGCAGGCCGTAGCGGCCCGCGCCGTGCAGGAAGTGATGCGCCGGATAAGGCGGCTCGAAATGCCCGGCCTGCCCCGCATCGGTGCCGATGGTCTCGGTGCCGAACCCGATGACGCCGCGCTCCTCGACCAGCCATTTCATGACGGCCGGATTCGGACCCGGCGTATGCGCGCCATCGTCCCTGAGATTGGAATAGTCCCGCCAGCCCTTCTTCGACCAGTCGGTCCGCAGCAGCACCCAGTTGCGCTCGGGAATCCGGCCGTGCTGCGCTTCCCAGGCTTCGACGATCGGAACCGTCAGCACGAAGTCGGGATCCTGCGCCGCCTGCGCGGAGCAGTCGATCACGCAGGCCGGCGCGATCATGTCCTTGGTCGGCATGGTGTCGACGGCATTGTTGGGCAGGTTCTTGCCGGTGAACCAGTGAATCGGCGCATCGAAATGCGTGCCGGTATGTTCGCCGAACGTGACATTGTTCCAGTACCAGGCCGGGCCGCGACCGTCATAGCGCGAGATCTCCTGGATGCGGACTGGCGCCGCCTGGCCGAATTCCGGCGGCAGCACGATGACGGGAAAATCCGGACTGAGCGTGAAGGTCAGATCGACGACGCGCACCACGCCGGAAGAAATCGCACCCGCCAGCTCCAGGAGATTCTTGCTTTGCATCGTCACGTCCTCCGGCTTGGTTGAAATCCGCGTTTCACCTGTCGAGCTCGCGCTCGAGCGCTTTCGGATTGGCCGCGAGACGCTGCCGGATTTCCTCGGCGACATCTCCGACATAGATCTCTTCGAGCCCGCCCCTCAGCCCCGACACGATCGCCTGCGCAATCGCGCGCGGGGCCACCTTCGGCGGCGGCACGGTCTGAAACCACTCGGTGTCAACCGGCCCCGTGAACAGGTTCATCAGCTTGATGCCGCCCGGCCGCAGCTCCGCACGAAGACAGTGCGAGAGCGACAGGCACGCGGCTTGCGAGGCCGAGTAAGCGCCGAAGGCGGGCCAGTTGGCGAGCGCATAGACCGACAGGACGTTCACCCATGCCACGCTGTTGTTGATGCCGTCGGCGCCGCGCATCCGCATGGCGGGCCCAAAGGCCTGCGCGAGATTGATGAAGCCGAGATAGGCCTGATCGACCTCGTCCCGGGCGATGCTCGTGCCCCTGCGGTCGAGCAGGCCGCCTGGCCGTACATATTCGGTGGTGTTCACCAGGATATCCACCTTGCCGCCGATGTCGGCGGCGAGATCGACGGCGGATTTCTCATCGGCGGCGTCCAGGGGCACGACTTCGATACCCTGCTGCCCGCGCAGCAGCTCTTCGCCGGCAAACGGCCGCCAAGGTTCGGACACGCCGACGAACACGGTTTTCGCACCGGCGGCCTTCAACGCGGCGACGGCTTCCTGTCCGACCACGCTACGACCGTTGGTCACGAGCGCCCGCCTGAACTTCGGATCGGCCGTCATTTCCCGCCATTGCCTGTCGTCTGCCATATTGGGAGTCTCCCCCTCGGGTCGGGCAAAGGCCACAGCCTGACCGCTCTTGTCGAGCTGAAACGACATGCGGACCGCTGCGCCCTCGACGCAATCGGCGTGCAGATGCGTCACGATCGTCGGACCGCAATCCATCTTGACGAGACCGATCCGCCACGGCGCCCGTTCGCGAAAATAGACATCGCTCGGCACCCGCGCCGTCGTCTCGGCGAGAAGCGTGCCCCGGCGCGGCGCGTCGACGAAGACGAGGTCGGGCGACAGGCAGGACGGACAAGCCTCCCGCGCCGGATAAGCGAAGACGCCGCAGGCTTCGCAGCGCTGCAGCACGAAGCGGCCTTCGGCGGCCGCTCGCGTGAACCCGTGTGACGTGCGGCTGCGCGGCCGCGGCGGCGACGCGGGAAGCCGCGTCCGCAGCAGCGGGTTCTTGCGCCCGGGTGGGTTGATCGGATCGATCATCGCGAAGGCCCTGCAAAGATCACGGCGCCCGAGGCGAGACCGCGATCATAATTGATCATACCGAACCCCGAGGCCAAACCGAGGCTCGCATTCTTCACCTGGGTCGGGCCCGCGGTTCCCAGGACTTGCCGTAGCCCTTCGACGAGACCGAGATAGGCACCGGCGGCGCCGGCCTGTCCGACCGAGAGCTGCCCGCCCGACGTGTTGTGCGGAAAGTCACCTTCGATCGTGAGATCATGCTCGCGCACGAATTCTGCCCCCTCGCCCTTCTTGCAGAAGCCGAGGTCCTCGAACTGCATCATGGTGATGACGGGATAGTCGTCGTAGGTCTGCACGACATCGAGATCGTCGGGCTTCACGCCGGCCATCGCATAGAGCTCGCCGACATCCATCGCCCACCCGCCGCGCACCTGCATCGGGTCGTCGGCAAAGGCGTTGTGCCGCTCGATCGTGGACAGCGGCCTGGCCGCCGGCAAGCCCAGCGACGCCGCGGTCTCCTCGCGCATCACCAGGAAGGCTTCCGCGCCGGCGCAAGGCATCACGCAGTCGAACAAGTGGATCGGGTCGGAAATCGGCCGGGCCGCGAGATACTGCTCCAGCGTCAGCGGTGCCTTCATCAGTGCGTTCGGATTGCGCAGCGCGTTGGCGCGCTGGGCGATCGCGATCCTGCCGACATCCTCACGCGTGATGCCATAGGTCCGCATATAGTTGCGGGCGATCAGCGCGAAGCTCGAATTGGCTCCGCCCGCACCGTAGGGGTAGACGGCGTCCTGGTTGAAGCGTGAAAAGTTCTCGAGCGTCAGCCGGAAGGAATCGACGTGGTTGGTATCGCCGGCCACGCAGGCAACGATGTCGGCGTCATGGGCCTGAACTGCGCGCGCCGCCTTGCGCAAAGCCGCAATCGCGCTGGCGCCGCCGAGCGGGATGGTGTCGAGCCATCGGACGCAGAGCCCGAAATGCTGCGTCAGTCCGATGCCGCTGTCGGTCCCCATGGTGAAGCTGGAGACGCAGAGACCGTCGATGTCGGCGGCCTTGATGCCCGCCTGCGCGACCAGCGCACTGAGCGCGCGGCCGATCCACCACTGCGCGCTCTCGACGGAGTAGCGCACATAGGGAATCGTGACGGGAGCTGCCATCACGACGCCGTCGTACGGTGTGCGCTGGGAATTCTTCACCGGTCGGCCACCTCAGATCACCGTCAGCTTGACTTCGATATTTCCACGCGTCGCGTTCGAATAGGGACAACGCTCATGCGCACCGGCAACCACCTCCTCCGCAACCGATTTCTCGATTCCGGGCAGGCTGACCTTCAATTCGACCGCAAGCGCATATCCGACCGGAACCGGCCCCATCGCGACCTTCGCGGTCACCGAGGGCTCGGCGGAAGGAACGACCTTCCGGGTCCGCGCCACCAGCTTGACCGCACCAAGGAAGCACGCAGCGTAGCCCGCCGCAAACAGCTGCTCCGGATTGGTCCCCTCGCCGCCAGGGCCGCCCATCGATTTCGGCAGGCACAGCGACACCGACAGCAGGCCGTCGGCGCTTGCGGCCTTGCCGTCCCGGCCTCCCGTCGCAGTCACTTCGGTCTCATAGAGGATCTTCTCAGGGGTCATCATGTCTCGCTCTCCAGACTGGTCATCGCGCCCGGCCTAACCCTTGTTGCGGGCAAGCAGGGCGCGGAAATCGTTGCGCGCCAGGTCGCTGGCGCGCTTGAAGCTCGGCCCGCGGCTGGGCTCGGTGCCGTTGAGCTGCCTGAGCTGAACCCACATCTCGGCATTCTTCAAAGCGACCGCTGCGCAATTGACCACGGGGGCGTGCCCGACCTTCAGGCCGTGCTCCCGTCCGATCAGAAGACCGGGCAGCACACCGGCAGGGATCACGACATCGGCGCCGTGTTCCACGAGCGGAAGGGCGCAGGCGACAAAATCCTTGA
Source organism: Bradyrhizobium sp. Bra64 (assembly GCF_024519875.1). Taxonomy (NCBI): domain Bacteria; kingdom Pseudomonadati; phylum Pseudomonadota; class Alphaproteobacteria; order Hyphomicrobiales; family Nitrobacteraceae; genus Bradyrhizobium; species Bradyrhizobium sp. Bra64. The sequence goes on from NZ_JALJRD010000002.1 coordinate 146,874, forward strand.
TCATGCGGGCCTGCGCGGCCTGATCGCCCGCGAATGCGCCGGCGAAATCCTCGGGCTTGCAGCCGAGACCGGTCACGTGAACGATGCGATCGCCGAGACCGTACCGCTCGGCCTGCTCGTAGTGCCAGACCTCGAAAACCGGGTCGAGCGTCACGAGACCGAGACGACGGCCAAGCTGCGATGCAGCAAGCAAGGTTGCCTCGCCGGTCCCGATCACGGGAATGTCGAGCGCCGAGCGAAGCTCGTAGAGACCGGGGTCCTGGAAGTGCCCCATCACGAAGGCGTCGTACCCGCTCTCCTCGGCCGCGATCCCGTTGTCGATGGCCTGCACCGCGCAGCGCAATTCGGCGAGCCGGCCGAACTCGCGGTCCGGCGGCGAAATGCCCTCGACATCGACGGTCGTGCCGGGCGCCGCGATCGTGTTGAGGTACTCGGACAGCCGCGCCATGTAGGGCGCGTTCACGCTCGCATCGACGAAGCTCTGCCAGTAGATGCGCATCGTCCTACTCCTCGAACGGGCATGGGAGGATCGGTCGTCGGCGGCCGACCAATATATTTCAACCATAAACTAATTGGCCCGTCAAATGTGAGCGGCAGCATCCGGCGCGGGCGCCCGCAGGGGGCATCGAGCAGGCTGAATTAGGCAGCAAAGATGCGACTGAATTGGCAGAGCCTGGAGAAATTGTATGCAGCAACATTTTTTTCTGACGGGGCCATGACACGAGTTGACGGCCCCACCAACAATACTTTAGGCTTTAAATAATTCTTCCGACCGGTGCGTTGCCGGCGGCCTGGACAATGAGTTGCAGGGCATCGATTTTGGAAAACTCGATCGTGCGGACACTCGTCGGGCTTGAACAGCCGGCAGCAGCATTGCCTGCAGCGCCACGCGATCGCGCCAACGCTCTTCCATCGCGGCCCGCTCGGGCGCCGCATGTCCCCTTTCGATCGGTTCGTCCGCAACCGGGAGCTTCGGCTTCCCGGCATTGATGTCCTGCACCCATGGAGGAGAATGCAAATGCGCAAGACCTTGAGCTTATTCGCCCTTGCCGCCGGCATCCTGGCGGCACCCGCGGCGCGAGCCGACATCACCATCGGCTTCGTGACGTCGCTCAGCGGCAACGGCTCGTCGATCGGCATCCCCTATGGGCGGGGCATCAACGCCGCCTATGAATACAAGAAGACCATCAACGGCGAGACCATCCGCCTGATCCAGCTCGACGACGGCTCCGACCCGTCGGCGGCCACCCGCAACGCGCGCAAGCTGGTGGAAGAGGAGAAGGTCGACCTCCTGATCGGCACCGCGACGGCGCCCTCGACCATCGCCATGACCGCGGTCGCGAGCGAGCTCAAGGTGCCGATGATCGCGGTCTCGCCGATCGGCAAGCTTCCGGAATCGCCGGAGCAGTGGGTGGTGTCGGTGCCGCAGCCGGCCTCCCTCCTCGTCAAGATCATCGCCGACCGCATGAAGCGCGACGGCATGAAGAACATCGGTTACATCGGCTTCTCCGACGCCTGGGGCGACCTCGTCTACAACGGTGCCAAGGCGGCCGAGGCCGCCGGCGAGATCAAGATCCAGAGCAACGAGCGCTATGCGCGCACCGACACGTCGGTGACGGCCCAGATCCTCAAGGTGATGGCCACGCGTCCCGACGCCGTGCTGGACGGCGGCTCGGGGACGCAAGGCGCGCTGCCTCTTCTCAGCCTCTCCGAGCGCGGCTTCAAGGGCAACACCTACGGAACGGTGGCGCTGGTCAACCCGGACTTCGTCAACGTCGGCGGCAAGGCGGCGGACGGCATTCAGGTCTCCGCCGGCCCCGTGATCGTCGCCGAGCAGCTTCCCGACGGACACTTTGCCAAGAAGATCGCGCTGGACTTTCGCAGCGTCTACCAGAAGACCCACAACATTCCGACTACCGACGGCTTCTCCGCCTACTCCTTCGACGCCTGGCTGATTTTCGCCAACGCCGCCGAGCGCGCGCTGAAGACCGCAAAACCCGGAACGGCCGAATTCCGCACGGCGCTGCGGGACGCCATCCTCAGCACCAAGGAGCTGCCGGGCGTGCATGCGGTCTACAACTTCAAGCCCGGTGCGGTGACCGGCGTCGACGAGCGCTCGCTCGTCGTCGTGCGCCTGACCGGCGGCGCCTGGAAGTACGCGCCGTAGCCGGAAAGCGACGCGCGGGCAGTCATAACGGGGGACGGCGTCTCAATGACGAGCGACATCGCAGCCATCCTTGGGATCGACGGGATAGCCACCGGCGCAGTCTATGCGCTGGTGGCGATCGGGACCGTCCTCATCTTCACGGTGACGCGGGTCATCTTCATTCCCTTTGGCGACATCGCCGCGTTCACCGCGCTGACACTTGCAGCGCTCGATGCGAAGCGGTTTCCCGGGACCGGCTCGCTGGTCGTGGTGCTGGCCTGCCTTGCCACGCTGATCGAGATCCTCTCGCTCCTGCGCGCCGGCGAGCTGCGGCTGCTGCCGCGTGCGCTGCTGTTCTATCTCGTGCTGCCCTTGGCGGTGGTCGGCGCCGCCTGGCTGACGATGCGCATCGAGCCGCCGCTTGTGGTCAGGCTCGTGCTGGCGCTGATGCTGATCACGCCCATTGCGCCGCTGCTGGATCGGATCGTCTTCCGCCCGATTGCGGACGGATCGGTGCTGCTGCTCCTGACGGTCTCCGTCGCACTGCATTACGCGCTTGTCGGCCTCGGCCTCCTGTTCTTCGGTCCCGAAGGCGTCCGAACCGAGCCGCTGACATCGTTCTCGACGGAGTTCGCCGGCGTCCTGGTCTCGGGCCAGACCATGCTGATCGTGATCGCGGCCCTTCTCTTCAGCGGCTTGCTCTATCTCTTCTTCGACTTCACGCTGGTCGGCAAATCGCTGCGCGCCACCGCAGTCAATCGCACCGGATCGCGGCTGATGGGGATAAGGCCGGCGCGCGCCGGCACGATCGCCTATCTTTTGGGGTCGCTGATGGCCGGCGTATCGGGGATCCTGATCGCGCCGGTCAACACCGTGTTCTACGATTCCGGCTTCCTGATCGGCCTCAAGGCCTTCGTCGGCGCCATCGTGGGCGGCATGACCAGCTATCCCGGTGCTGCGATCGGCGCCGTCGGCGTCGGCATCCTCGAAAGCTTCGCATCCTTCGAGAGCAGTGCGCTGAAGGACGTCATCGTGTTCTCGCTCCTGATCCCGATCCTGATCTGGCGGTCCCTCGCCTCGCTGCATTCCGAGGAGGAGATCGAGGAATGACGCGCTTCCATGTTCAGCTCGTCGCGATCGCGGCGGTGGTGTGCCTCGCGCTCGCACCCTTCGTCCTGAGCCCCTTCAGCATCACGCTGATGAACTACATCGGCATCTATTCGCTGGTCGCCATCGGGCTGGCGCTGCTCACCGGCGTCGGCGGCATCGTGTCGTTCGGACAGGCGGCCTTCGTCGGCGTCGCGGCCTATGCGACAGCGTGGGTCTCGGCGCTGAACGGGTATTCGCCCTGGCTCGGCCTGGTGTTCGGCGTCGTGCTGACCTGCGCCGTCGCAGCGATCCTCGGCGTCGTCACCTTGCGGCTTCAGGGCCATTTCCTGTCGCTCTCGACCGTCGCCTGGGGCCTCGCGATCGGCTTCCTGTTCGGCAATGTCGAGGGGCTCGGCCGGTTCAACGGCATCTCGTCGATCCCGCCGATCAGCATCGGCTCGTTCGCGCTGGTCTCCAGCGCGCAGATCTATTTCCTGATCTGGGGCATCGTCGCCGCCGTGCTCCTGCTCGGTTACAACCTGCTGGACTCCAGGCTCGGCCGCGCCATGCGCGCGCTGCGCGGCGGCAATACGCTGGTCGAGAGCCTCGGCATCAACGCCTTCCGGATCAAGCTCGTGACCTTCGTGATCGCAGCCGCCCTCGCCTCGCTGTCGGGCTGGCTCTACGCGCATATGAGCCGCTTCATCAGCCCGGGCCCGTTCGATGCCGGCATGGGCATCGAATATCTGATGATGTCGATGGTCGGCGGCGCCGGCAGCCTGCTCGGCGGCGTGGTGGGCGCCGCGGTGGTCACGCTGCTCAAGAACAGCGTGCAGGACTATCTGCCGCTGATCGCCAAGGGCGCGTCCGGGCAGCTCGAGATCGTGGCCTTCTCGGCGCTGTTCATCCTGTTCCTGCAATGGGCGCGGCAAGGCATCGTGCCGTTCGTCGCGCGCTATCTGCCGAAGATACGGCGTGAGCGTCCGCAACCGGCGCCGCCCCTGCCCCGCCGCGCGCAACCGGCGCCGGGCGAGCTGCTTCTGAAGGTCGAAGGCGCCGAGCGCCGGTTCGGCGGCCTGGTCGCCGTCAACAATGTCAGCTTCGAGGTGCGGTCTGGCGAGATCCTTGCCGTGATCGGCCCGAACGGCGCCGGCAAGAGCACGATGTTCAACTGCCTGACCGGCGCACTCCGGGTCAACAAGGGCGAGGTCGTCTTCGCGGGACGGCCGATCACGCGCGACGCGCAGTCGCGCATCGCCAGGGCCGGGATCGCCAGAACCTTCCAGCACGTCAAGCTCAGGCCGCGCATGAGCCTGCTGGAAAACGTGATGCTCGGAACCTATGCCCGCACCCGCACGGGCCTGCTCGCCGGCGCCTTCCGGCTCAACCAGCACGAAGAAGCCAGCACCCGGCACGAGGCGCTGATGCAGCTCGAGCGCGTCGGGCTCGGTGGCAAGCCGTTCGAGCTAGCCGGCAATCTGCCGCTCGGCAATCAGCGTATCCTCGAGATCGCGCGTGCGCTGGCCGCGGACCCGACCCTGCTCGTGCTCGACGAGCCGGCGGCAGGCCTTCGCCGCCAGGAGAAGCTGCGGCTTGCGGAACTGCTGCGCACGCTGCGCGCCGACAATTTGACCATCCTGATCGTCGAGCACGACATGGAGTTCGTGATGTCGCTGGTCGACCGCATCGTGGTGCTCGATTTCGGATCCAAGCTCTGCGAGGGCGTACCGGCGGCGATACGGAGCGACGAGCGGGTTCAAGAGGCTTACCTTGGAGGCGTCGCGTGACCTCGATGTTTTCCATGACGGACGTGACGGTCTGCTACGACAATGTCGAGGCCGTCCGCAACGTGTCGCTGTCGGTCGAGGAAGGGCAGATCGTCACCGTCATCGGCCCGAACGGCGCCGGCAAGACCACGCTGCTGATGGCCGCCATCGGGCTGCTCGCGGCGCGAGGCCGCATGGTGTTTCAGGGCAACGACATCGGGAAGATCTCCGTCGAAGACCGCGTCGAGCGCAGGCTGTGCCTGGTTCCGGAGAAGCGCGAGCTGTTCTCCGACATGTCGGTCGCCGACAACCTCCTGCTCGGCTCCTACAGCCTGCGCGATCGCTCCGGCGTGCAGAAGACGCTGGAGGAGGTCTATGACCGCTTCCCCCGCCTGAAGGAACGGCAGCGCCAGGCCGCAGGCACGCTCTCCGGCGGCGAGCGCCAGATGCTCGCGCTCGGCCGCGCGCTGATGGCCAAGCCGAAACTTCTCATGCTGGACGAGCCGAGCCTCGGGCTTGCGCCGCTGATCGTCCGCGAGATCTTCCGTACCATCGCCTCGCTGCGCGATCTCGGCGTGTCGATTCTGCTGGTCGAGCAGAACGCCCGCGCCGCGCTCGAGACGGCCGATTACGGTTATGTGCTCGAGACCGGCGAGGTCGTTCAGTCAGGCCCCGCCAAGGATCTCATCCACGATCCCAGGCTGATCACGGCCTATCTCGGCGGACACTAGAACCGGCTGCGACAAGGCCCGGCGGGCCGCGCAACACAAATATTCGAAAACAACCCCATGCACAGTAGCCGGTGCCAGCGATATCAATGGCTTGATCACCGACGCTTGCGGATTTTACGAAATCGACTTGATCCGTCGGGCAAAACAGTGGCATGATGCCATCATCGCCAACACATTGCGTGGTCCGGACCAACCTGCGGCTTGTCCGCTGGTTGGCCCGACAGGCAGCCCCTCGCTCGGCTGCTGTCCGTTTATCGGGTGGGTGACGTTGTGGCGGAATTAGCACAAGCATCGGCAAGGAGCACGCCTCAACCCTCCGGTTGATGTGGCCTGCATGGGTTTCGGCCACCTTGCCACTGTGCACGGCCAGCGGAGACTCAGCAGGGCCACCATCGGATTTGAGATTGGGGAAGCTTGAATGAAGACAATTGCTCTTGCGATCGCAGCTCTGGCACTCGGCACCGTCGGCGCTTCGGCGGCCGACCTCGCCGTCAAGGCGCGTCCAGCTGCCGTCGCCGCATCACCGTCTTGGACCGGCTTCTATGTCGGCATCAACGGTGGCGGCGCCTTCATGTCGGATCCGTCGATGTCCTATGTCGATGGCGCCATAAACGCCATTACCCCAATTACCGTCACCGGCTCCAGCAACGCGAACGCTGTTGTTGGCGGTCACGCGGGCTACAATTACCAGATGCCGAGCAACTGGTTGGTGGGCATCGAAGGCGACTGGGACTGGACGAACCTGAAGTCCAGCGCCGCGCCGGGAATTATCTGCTCGAACCTCTTTGGCATGCGCGCGCAATGTGGCGGCGTCTCCAACCTCACGGACAACGCATTCCTCCAGACCCAGGTCAACTGGCTCGCGAGTGTGCGTGGCCGCGTAGGTTATGCGACGAGTCAGTGGCTGCTCTACGGCACCGGCGGCGCCGCTTTCGCCGATGTCGGCTACGCCGGCACCATAAATTGCACCGGTGTACCGGCTACGCTTTGCCCAGGTGCCGGACAGGTTCTGCGCAGCAGCGCAAGCGAGACGCGCGTGGGCTTTGTCGTGGGCGCCGGCGCTGAATTCAAGCCGGCGAAGAACTGGGTGCTCGGTGCGGAATATCTCTTCTATCGTTTTGAAGGCGATGCCACCTCGACCGGAGGCTACACGACCGTCGCGACAGGTGCGCCGGCTCCGTTCTATGAGTGCACCGTGGCCGGCCAGAATTGCGGCAAATTCACCTACCGCGGCTTCGACGTTCAAACCGTGCGTGCGCGCCTGAGCTATCAGTTCGACTGACGAGCGCAACAACTCAAGTTTTCATGATGTGAAAGGCCCCGGAGAAACCGGGCCTTTCTTGCGCATGGGGCAATCCGCACCGGCATGCCTTGTCGATGATGTCCGCTCCCGCTTCTGGCCCATCGCTTCCGTTGACGCGGTGCAGATACCCGCCGTCTCACAGGGGCAGAGCGGAAGTTTGCAGCCAAGCGCGGAACCGGCGCGATTGACCCATGGCAGACAAAGACTACTTGGGGTAGAGTACCGGCGCCGGGCATTTGAACGGAGGCCGAGATGTCCTTTTTCAAAATTGGGGTTGGTTTGTTGGCCGTACTTGCGACGAGCGGATTCTGTGCGGCGCTGGCGGAAGATAGTTCACTCGAATATAAACGCGTGACCTCGAGCGACCTGAAGTGGAGCCCGCTGCCCTCTATGTCCAAGGGGACGCAATCGACGGTGCTGCACGGTAATCCGGGCAAGCCTGGCCTCTATACCGTTCGGGTCAAAGTACCGGCGAACTCCAAAATGCCCGTGCATTCGCACCCCGATGAACGCGTTCGCGTGATCATTTCGGGGACATATTATTCGGCACTCGGCGACAAGGTCGATGCGTCGAAACTTCTCAGCTTTCCACCCGGGACGTTTTCGCACGTGCCGCCTAAGGTATGGCAGTTTGCGGAAACTAGGGACGAAGAGGTGGTATTCGAGATCACCGGAATTGGACCGACAGGTATCGACTACCTGAACGCTGAGGATGATCCCCGAAAGCAGAAATAATGGTCGTGCTCATTTCCGCTGTTGTGACAGCTGGTCTGGTGACTGCATGACCGATGTAGACCCGATTATCCGCGCTTACGGGCAGGCCTGGCTGCAGGCCGACGAAGCAGAGCGCCGCCGCCTCTTGCATCTCTCCTGGAGCGAGGACGGCCTTTATCAAGACCCGACCGACAAGGTCACGGCATGGAACAAGCATGATGTTCCACCTTTGGTTGCAGACGTCGACTGGAGGGGCCATGACAACCGATCGCGGCAAGGGCAGCCGTACCGACCACACCCGTATCAATATCCGCGAGAACGACGAAGTCAGATACTGGTGTGAGAAGATCGGGTGCACCATGTCCGAGCTGATGGACGCAATTGCCGTAGTGGGCGTAATGTCTACCTGAAGCGCAAGAAACAAGGGCCTTTCCCAAGTCCGCCTACGCGAGATTATCAAAAAGCTGCGCGGCCGATTGAATGGGTGCCGCCTCGGTGTGGCCTGCTTTGAATCTGCGAGCAGCCTGTTTCGGCCAATACCACCCTGGCTGCGCCGGGCCGCAGCACGATGATGGCCTGGGGTCCGACAAGGACGCTTATCGGACACGAGCGCCGGATCGCAAGATGACCGCAAGTGACCCCCAGGCCGACATAAGCGGGAAGATTCGCTGCCTCACACAAGCTTATGGACGCGCCCCGGTTAAATCAGAGATTTTGTGACGGCCGTCACATACCGACGAGAGCGGTGATGTCAAATGTGGTCGCATCGGCGTCGGGATGATCGCGACGATTAAAGGAGACATGTGATGACTGATGCAATCAATGCGAAGAGCGAAGTTCTGGGTGAGCGCGAACTCGACTGCGTGAGCGGCGGCATCAAGGGCGCAGTTGAGGGAGTGTGCAGGAAAGCCGAAGTAACGTCTGGTCAAAATGACCCGGCCCAAATGTTTCAACAGATTTTACAGCAGTTGACCGGGCAGTAAGCGCACCGGGTGCAGGCCGATACCGCGAGTCAGAACTCGCGGGCCAGCGATGCGTGCGGCCTGTTCTTGACCCTGGTTCAGTGCGGCCAGCGGCCAGCGGCGGCGGCTCGGGAGGCCGCTGTGCTGCGATTGCTCACAGCGGCTAATGGCCCATCGCCGCCTCCTGCGTAAATCCCCTTAGGTTACTGACCTGAATTTTCTGACGCTTCATCTCCTGCTATCGGTTATCAAGGAGTGGAGGCGAGCATGCGACTGGGATTGAAGCTCATCGCTCTTGGAATTATTCTTCTGCTGCCGAAGACTCACCTTTATCTGTCCGAGGCTCATCTCCCGGAAGCGCAAACCGCTTCAGAGCGCCAGATGTTAAGCCCGGCAGCTCATTGGGATGTTAGCTCGGCGGGTTGTTTCACGGTCTCTGCGGCTAAAACCTCCAAGTGTGCAGCGAAGCCTGGGCATGACGGCAGCGACACCGTGGCCATTCACGCCATGGATAAGAGCCCGAAGGGGTCGTAAGCATCTCGCGGCAAATATTTTTTCGCGCTCTCGGTTCTCTAAGACCTAGGCCTCACCGTCCGCGTCAGCATCGGAAAATGCTTGTTGCCGCCCGAGAACGCCGGGAACTGGACGAAATCCGCACGCATGCGCCTGATCACGTCGGAGCCGAGCGCGTGCGCAAGAGCAGCCGGACTGTCGAACACGAGCTTGTTGCGCTGCATGTGCTCGACCCGCCGCGACGGCAGCCGGTCGACCCAATCGATGCGGGTGTAGATCTCGATCTGGCGGACGTTGGGGAACATCCGCATGATCGAGGGATGATGCTCCAGATAATGCAGGTTCCAGGCATTCATGTCCTCGGCCGGGCCGGGATAGTGCACGAGGTAGCTGCACGGCGTGGCCGTGCCTGCCGGATGCGCGGCGACATCGACAGGAAACGCGCGCGTCAGCATGACCTGGTGCGTGACGTCCAGTCCGGTGAGGCCGGATAGTCCCGCGCCCGTCGAAAGGCGGGCAAGGATGCCGCTGCGGTCCATCGCCGCCTCGCACGCGAACAGGTCGGCAAACCGCAGTTGGAGCGCAAACACGGGACCGGAGCCATCGGCCTTGTAGGGATGATCGACCGACTGTTCGAGCGGCGTGAACAGCAGGCCTTCGGTCACGTCAGGGATCGATCCGACCTGCTCGGCTACGGCAGCAACATCGTCGGACTCAATCCGCCTTTCGCCTGCGGAAGCGGAGAATGTCATGAAGAGCGAGATCATGCCGGCGTTGCCTCAGCGCCCTCGCCCGCGCTCACATGCGCCATGAGTGCGGTGCGAATGTCATCGGGCCAGGGAATCGCACGATGATCGACCAGCGAGGTCGCGGCAAGGATCTGGCGGGCGCGCCAGCGCACGCCATTCGCGCCCGAGACGACATGCTCCAGATCGAGAGACGATCCGCCGACCCTGGCGATGCGCAAGCTGAACGTCAGGAGATCGCCGAACATCGACGGCCTGGAAAAGTCGCAAGCCAGGTGCACCGTGGGCGTCCCGATCTTCCGGACCGTGATCAGTTCCGGCCATGGAAAACCGATTCCTGCCCAGAAGTCCTCGACGACGCCGTTGAGGATGTTCAGGTAGGACGGGAAGTACGCGATGCCGGAGGGATCGCAGTCTCCGAACCTCAGCTCGCGGTCGAACGAGAAATTCGTCATCAGATCGCGACAACGGGATGCCGGATGACACCGACGCCGTCGACCCCGGCCTCGACCACGTCGCCCGGCCACAGCCATTCCTGCGGGCTCATGCCGGCACCGACGCCCTCCGGCGTTCCGGTCGCGATGATGTCGCCGGGCTCGAGCGTCATGCCGGACGAAATGTCCGATATCAGGACCGGAATGTCGAAGATCATGTATTTGGTATTGGAGTCCTGCTTCGTGACGCCGTTCTTGGTCAGCCAGAGCCGCAGATCATGCGGGTCGGGAATCTCGTCGGCGGTGACGATGCACGGGCCGAACGGCGCATAGGTGTCCATGCCCTTGGAGAAGATCCACTGGCCGGCGCGGCGATTGTCGCGCGCGGAGATGTCGATCATCACCGAATAGCCGAACACGTGCTCCATCGCTTTCTCGGTCGCGATGCGCGTCGCGGTCTTGCCGATGATGACGGCAAGCTCGACCTCCCAGTCGAGCTGCTGCGTCATCTTCGCATTGTGCTGGATCGCACCACCCGGACCGATCACGGAGGTCGGCGGCTTGGAGAACACAACCGGCTGCTTCGGCAGATCCTTGTCAGTATCCAGGCTCTTGGCGGATTCGGCGACATGCGCGCGGTAGTTCAGCCCGATGCCGAAGATGTTCTTGCGCGGGCGCGGGATCGGCGCCTGCAGCTTCACGTCCTCGACCGGAACGGCGGAGCCGGCCGGCAAACGTCCATTGGCATTGTCCAGGCAATCCCTGAGCGCAGGCAGCAATGTCACGCTGTTGTCGATCAACGACAGCATGTCGCTCGGCCATGCAAAGCCATGCGACGCACCGAGGTGCTCGACGTCCACGACCAGTCCATCGACGAGGACCCCGAGGCGGGCACCGCTGGAGCCCAAGGTATAGGTGACAAGGCGCATGAAGCTTGATCCGACTGTTTCGATTCAATTCTGCGTGGGACCGTCAGGCCGCAACCGGCTGGTGGCCGGCATTGTCGCCATAGGCCTCTTCCCGATAGAATCCGAGACCTTCGATGACGGGCAGATCGTTGAAGCAGAACAGGCAGGCGTCCTCGCTCTCCGACGCATTGCCGTGCTCGTGCCAGGCCCAGGAGGGAACGCAGAAGATGTCGCGCTCCTGCCATTCGAAGCGCCTGCCGCCGATCACCGAATAACCACGGCCCTTGGCCACCTGGTAGATGAAGCTGCCGGTGTGCCGGTGCGACTTGGTGCGCTCGCCCGGTCGCAGCAATTGCATGCTGGCGCCGATGGTCTGCATCACGTGCCCGCCTGTGACCGGATTGACGTAGTTCATGAGAATGCCGTCGTAAGGCGATCCATCTGTCGCGGCGGCATACTTCCGCAAGGACTCGTAGGTCGGCTCCCACTCGTATTTGAACATCGGGGAATAGCCCTTCGACCATTTCGAGCCGGCCGGGCGAAGGCCGGGATTGCCCCAGGTCTTGGTCGTGCCGTCCACGGGGTAGCCGGAGTCTTCCTGCTGGACCTTCGGATGAACCGCGAAGAAGTTCGCCTCCAGCGCATTGACCAGCGGGATGTCGAGGCCATCCTGCCAGATGCAGACCGAGCCGTTGCCGTCGACACCATGCTCGTGCCAGGTCCCGTTCGGCGTCAGCACGAAATCCCGCGCTCCGAGCGTCATCTTGTGACCGTCGACGACGGTATAGGCCCCCGCCCCTTCCATGATGAAGCGCAAGGCGGATGCCGAATGCGCGTGCGCAGTTGCGACCTCGCCGGGATGCATCACCTGCAACCCCGAATAGAGCCAGCCGACCGCGGCCGAGACGTCGCGGCGGCCGGGATTGTTGAGATAGATCACCCGCCGTCCCGCCTTCTCGGGCGAGACCAGCTCGACCGAGCGCAGCACGTGCTCGCGCAGATCATCATAGCGCCAGAGTACGGGGACGGACGCCGATTGCGGCTCCCACGGCTCGATCTTGTTGGCGACCGTCCACAGCGCTCCGGCTTCGTACTTTTCGAGATCCTTGTAGTAGGCCTTGAGCTCGGGGGTGTCCTCGACATTGGCCCGGCCGATGATGTTCTCGCGCATCCTGTCCTCCAAGTCGTGTCGCTTTAAGTCCTGTCGCTTTAAGTCTTGTCCGTTGGCGCCAGTCGTTCGACGCCTCCCGAATTCTCATTCCGATTTAGCCGGGATCGACGAGAAGCCCGCCGGCTCCCCGGCATCTGCTGCAACAGGCTCACCCTCCATCAGACCGAGCGGCGCCAGCGGACGACGGTTGACCCGCAGATCAAAGATGTCGAACCGGTTGTAGTGCCCGACGATGTCGTGCATCTGCTTCGGCTGGATGCAGCGCTCGAGGTCGATATCGGCGTAGACGATGCCCTCGTCGTCGATCAGGGGATCGCCGACCACGCGTCCGTCAGGTCCGATGATGCCGGAAAAGGCGCTCGACTTCCGCTGCAGGCGTGCGCGCGCGTCCGGAACCACGGTCTCCATCGCGGTGATGATCTCCTCCGACACCGTCGAGCAGGCGACGACCGTGAAGATCTTTCCTTCGAACGAGTGGGCAATCGCGCGCAACTTGATCGCCTCCGCCATGTCGTAGTCGGGGGGCGCGACGGGAAGCGAGATGTAGCTGGCGACATGCACGAGCTCACCCTGGCCGAGCAGCGCGAAGCGCGCGAGCGTGTTGGTGTTCTCGCCGCACGCCAGCCCGCCGAGACGTCCGATCTCGGTATCATAGACGCGCAGGCTCGATCCGTCACCGCCGGTCCAGGTCAGCTTCTCTGCCCAGGTCGGCACCAGCTTGCGGTGCTTGCCGAGCAGCGCCCCGTCCGGCCCGATGAAGACCATGGTGTTGTAGATCGTGCCCAGCGAGACCGGGCTGCGCTCGTTGACGCCGAGCACGACGTAGCAGCCGGTATCACGCGCGGCCTTGCGGACGATCTCGACCTCCGGACCCGGAACGAGCACCGACGCCCTGGCGAGCTTCTCGAACCACGCGCTGCCCGTGACCGGATCGGTGATCCAGTTCCAATAGGGGTATCCGGGAACGAAGACTTCCGGGAAAGCCACGAGCCTCGCGCCGTTCGCCGCGGCTTCACGGACCAGTGAAGCCGCCTTGTCGGCCGTCGCGCTCGGGTTGAGATAGACAGGTGAAGCCTGGACGGCGGCGGCTCTAAAGCGAGGCAGCTTCAGCATTGGCCCTACCCTGTCGCTAGCTCATGATCGCGCCCGCGAATGAATCCGCTAGAGTGACGGCACGGCGCGGCGTTGACTTACTTCACATGTAAACGTATGCTATCGCATATTTCTGGAGGCTGCAATGGCTGAACGGTCTTTTGCTCGCGAGGTCGAGGATCTCCGGCTCGGCGACGGCGACACGTTCCGCGGCGAAGGCATCCTCGCCATCACCAAGGCGCTGCTGCAATCCGGCGTCGCCTATGTCGGCGGCTACCAGGGCTCGCCGATCTCGCATCTGATGGACGTGCTCGCCGACGCCAAGGACGTGCTCGACGATCTCGGCGTCGTGTTCCAGAGCTCCGCCAATGAAGCGGCGGCCGCGGCGATGCTGTCGGCCTCGGTGATGTATCCCCTCCGCGGCGCAGTTGCGTGGAAGTCGACGGTCGGCACCAACGTCGCCTCGGACGCGCTCGCCAACCTGGCCTCGGGCGGCGTCACCGGCGGCACCATGATCATCGTCGGCGAGGATTATGGCGAGGGCTCCTCCATCATGCAGGAGCGCACGCACGCCTTCGCGATGAAATCGCAGATGTGGCTGCTCGACCCGCGGCCCGATCACGAATGCATCGTCAATCTGATCGAGAAGGGTTTTGAGCTCTCGGAATGCTCGAACACACCGGTCATGCTCGAGGTCCGCGTGCGCGCCTGCCACATGCATGGAAGCTTTGCCTGCAAGGACAACGTCAAGCCCGCGCACACCATCAAGGACGCGCTCAACAATCCCAGGCGCGACGTCAACCGCATCGTGCTGCCACCGGCGGCCTACGAGCACGAGCAGGAGAAGATCAAGACGCGGATGCCCGCGGCCGTCGGATTCATCCGGGACAACAAGCTCAATGAATGGATGGGACCGAAGCAGGGCAAGGTCGGCATCATCATGCAGGGCGGAATGTACAACAACGTCATCCGCGCGCTGCAATATCTCGGCCTGTCGGATGCCTATGGCAACACCCAGGTCGCGCTCTACGTCATGAACGTCACCTACCCCGTGATCGACACCGAGGTTGCCGAATTCTGCCTCGACAAGGAAGCCGTTCTGATCGTCGAGGAAGGCCAGCCGGAATATCTGGAGCAGGCGATCAACACGGTGCTGCGGCGCAAGGACATCCAGGCGCGCGTCTACGGCAAGGACGTGCTGCCGATGGGCGGCGACTACACGGCGCAGGTCCTGCTCGGCGGCGTCAGGGAGTTTCTGGAGAAGACCGAGCCGCGGCTGCTCGGCAACCGGCCGCCGGCGCCGGATGCGGCGCCCGTGCTCAATCACCCCGCGGTCGAGAAGCTCAGGCAGGTCGTGCCGGCACGCCCGCCCGGGCTTTGCACCGGCTGCCCGGAGCGGCCGATCTTCGCCGCCATGAAGCTGGTCGAGGAAGAACTCGGCCAGCACCACGTCTCGGCCGACATCGGCTGCCATCTGTTCTCGATCCTGCCGCCGTTCAATATCGGCGCGACCACCATGGGCTTCGGCCTCGGCCCGGCCTCGACCTCTGCCTTCAACGTCAAGGCCGACAAGCGCTCGATCGCGGTGATGGGCGACGGCGGCTTCTGGCACAACGGGCTGACCAGCGGCATCGGCAATGCCGTCTTCAACAAGCATGACGGCGTCTTCCTCATCGTCGACAATTACTACACCTCGGCGACCGGCGGTCAGGACATCCTGTCGTCGCGCGCGACCAACGAGCGACGCGATACCAACAATTCAATCACCAAGGCCGTGAAGGGCATCGGCGGCCAATGGGTCCGCCAGGTCGACCGCACCTACGACGTCGGCAAGATGCGCGACACGCTGAAGGAGGCGCTGACGACCAAGGACGAAGGCCCCAAGGTCATCGTCGCCTCGTCCGAATGCATGCTGAACAAGCAGCGCCGGGTGAAGCCGCAGATCAACAAGGCGATCAGGGACGGGTTGCGCATCGTCAAGGAACGGTTCGGCGTCGACGAGGACGTCTGCACCGGCGATCACGCCTGCATCCGCCTCTCCGGCTGCCCCTCGCTCTCCGTGAAGCAGCTCGACGATCCCTTGCGCGACGATCCGGTCGCCGCGATCGACAATTCCTGCGTCGGCTGCGGCAATTGCGGCGAGGTCGCCGAAGCCGCGGTGCTCTGCCCCTCGTTCTACCGCGCCGACGTCATCCACAATCCGACCCGCTGGGACATTTTCAAATCGAAGATCGCCATGAGCGTGATCGGCTGGCTGCAGCGCCGGCGCGATCGCCGGCGTCCCGCGCTCGAGGCGCTGGCATGAGAGACGAGACGGTCCGGCTGGCCCTCCCCGCCGCAGGTGACGCGACCGAGCGGCCGATCTCGATGGCGATCGTGGCCATGGGTGGCCAGGGCGGCGGTGTCCTGACCGACTGGATCGTCCAGCTCGCCGAGAACCATGGCTGGGTCGCGCAGTCGACCTCGGTGCCCGGCGTCGCGCAGCGGACCGGCGCCACGATCTATTACATCGAGACTATGCCGCCGCTGGACGGCCGCAAGCCGATCCTGTCGCTGATGCCGACGCCCGGCGACGTCGACGTGGTGATGGCGGCGGAATTCATGGAGGCCGGCCGGTCGATCCTGCGCGGCCTGGTGACCCCGGATCGCACCACGCTGATCGCTTCCAACCACCGCTCGCTTGCGATCGGCGAGAAGATCGCGCCGGGCAACGGCATCGCCGACCAGGGCGCCGTGACGAGTGCGATCGACGTTGCCGCCAAGACCGAGATCATCTTCGACCTGAACGCGCTGGCCATCGCGCATGGCAGCGTCATCTCGGCGGCGATGTTCGGCGCGCTCGCGGCCGCAGCCGTGCTGCCGTTCGACCGCAACAGCTATCTCGACGTCATCCGCGCCGGCGAGAAAGGTGCCAAGGCCAGCGTTCAGACTTTTGAAGCCGCCTTTGACCGGGTCAAAAACGGGGCCTCCGAAATTGCGGCGCCACCGCCATCGAAGCCGGCCAAGGATATCCCCTCCCTCGCGACGCCGGATCCGCAACTCGCCGGGCTTGTCGCAAGATTGGCGCAGGAACTGCCCGAGCCCGCACTGGCCATGGGCCGCGCCGGCCTGAAGAAGGTGGTCGACTTCCAGGACATCGCCTATGGCGCCGAATATCTCGACATCCTCAAATCGCTGCACACCGCCGACCGGAATTCAGGCGGCGCCGCCAAGGGCTATGCCTTCACGGAAGCCGCGGCCAAATACGTCGCCAACGCCATGACCTATGACGACGTCATCCGCGTCGCCGACCTCAAGACGCGGGCCGGACGCCGCGCGCGGATCGAGAGCGAGCTCGAGATGTCGCAAGGCCAGGTGCTCCAGACCACGGAATTCATGCACCCCCGCATGGAGGAGGTGATGGGCATGCTGCCGGTGGGCCTCGGCCGCTGGTTGGGCACGAGGCCGCGCCTGCTCGGCTGGCTCGACCGCCGCGTCAACCGGGGACGCCGGGTGCGGACCTACTCGCTGCCCTGGTTCCTGGCGCTTTATGTCGTCGGCGGGCTTCGCGGCCTGCGCCGCCGCTCGCTGCGTCACGCCGTCGAGACCGCTCATCGGGACCAATGGCTCAAGGCCGCGGCCGCAGCGGTTGCCACCAACTACCAGCTGGGCGTCGAGATCCTGCAATGCCGCCGCCTCGTGAAGGGCTATTCGGATACCCACAGCCGCGGACTGTCGAAATTCGACAAGACCCTGGCCGCGATCAAGCTGGTCGAGCGGCGCGACGACGCCGCCGACTGGGCGCGCCGCCTGCGGGAAGCGGCACTGAAGGACAGCGCCGGCAAGGAGCTCGACGGCGTGATCCAGACCATCAAGACTTTTGCATGATTCCATCGGAGCGGGCGCAGGATTGGATTGCCGTTCGTCCCTCAGGACGTCAGGATCGAACATCTTGACTACGATTCTCAGGTTGCTAATCGGAGCGAAAGACCCGCGATAATTCCTCCAATCGACGCGACAATTTGTACTCGATGGTCATGCAATGCCGGCAGCACTCAAAGAGAACATTGTTCCCGTCCCCGGGCAGGTCGAAACCCGGCTTTGGCTGCAATTGCTGTCCTTGCATGGCGAGCTGTTCGCATCGCTGAATGCGATGCTGAACGCCGAGTTCGGGCTGTCGCTGGCGAAGTTCGACGTGCTGGCGCAGCTCGATCGCTACAGCGACGGACTGGCGCTGGGGCAATTGTCGCAGAACCTGAAAGTGTCCGGCGGCAACGTCTCGGGGCTGGTCCAGCGCCTTTTGGCCGACGATCTCATCAGCAGGGAAATGTCGAGCGAGGACCGCCGGTCCTTCATCGTGCGTCTCACCCCCAAGGGCGAAGCGCTGTTTCGGAAGGCCGCCGACATCCACAAGCGGCATCTCGGCAAACGGCTCGAAAACGTCCCGACCCAGGAGCTCGACACCGCGCTGTCCGTGTTGCGGTCGCTCTCCTCGAAACTTCGCACCGAGAGCAAGAAGCAAAGTCGCAAGAAGTAATGGCCAAGGAATCCAAGAGCAGATGGAAGTCGGGTCCGCCGAGGACCAGGGACCAGCTGCAAAACTACATCCCCTATCTGTTCAATCGCCTGGCCAATCGCTGGAACCTCGACCAGAACCGCGATTTGAGCGAGCACGGCGTCAACAACGTCGTATTCCGGACGCTGTCGGTCCTGTTCATCCACAAGACCCTCACCGTCAACGAGATCGCCGTTCTCGCCGTCACCGAGCAATCGACCGCGAGCCGCATGGTCGAGTCCATGGTGTCGTCGGGCCTCGTCAAGCGCGAGATCGCGGAGGAGGACCAGCGCCGCCGCGTCGTGGGATTGACGCCGGACGGCGAAGCGCTGCTGCGCAAGATCTGGCCGATCATGGCGAACAACTACGACAAGCTGATCGCGGGCATCGAGCCCGACGACATCGAGGTCTGCGCCCGAGTGCTGGCGAAGATGGTCGAGAACATCCGCCTGAACCAGATCTAGCGCGGAGCGAATTAGGGCCCGAGGCCGACCAGGCTGGTGCCGCCGCAGACATAGAGCACCTGGCCGGTGACGAAATCGGATCGCTCGTCGAGGAAGAATTCGATCGCATGGGCGACGTCCTCGCGTGAGCCGAGCCGGCCCACCGGCACGTTGCGCGCCATCCGCTCCTGCTGCTCCGAGCCTTTGGGAATGACACCCCAGAAATTGTCGGTGAGGATCGGCCCCGGTGCGACGACGTTCACGGTGATGCCGCTCGCGGCCAGCTCCAGCGCCCAGGTCCGCGCCATGCCGTGCACGCCGGCCTTGGTCGCCGAATAGGCCGAGCGGGTCGCCGCCCCCATCGCCGCGCGCGAGCTGACGAACACGACACGCCCGAACCGGCGCGACCGCATCCCCTCCAGCGCAGCCTGGGTCAGCAGCATCGGCGCGCCCAGATGCAGTTGCGCCAGCGTCAGGATGTCTTCCGGCCTCGCGTCGGGCAGCAGGTTCGGCAGGATGACGCCGGCATTGTGCACGAGGCAATCGATGGCGTGATCCCGGCAGATCTCCTGCGCGATCGCACGCGTCTCCGCGATGCTGGTCAGGTCGGCGCAATAGGCGGCGAGCAGATCGTGGGTCCAGGCAGGCGTCTGCAGCCCGACCGAGACGACACGCTGTCCTTTTTCGATGAGCTGCTTCGCCAGCGCTTCGCCGATCCCGGAATTGCCGCCGGTGATGAGCGTGGTGCGGATCTGGGTCATGATCAAACCTGTCGCTTCTTGAGGTCGCGGAGGTCGAAGAAGGCGCCATCGTGCATCAGCCTAGCGACAAAATCCTTCAACCCGCCGCGCTGGATCTTCTCGGTTGCGGTCAGCGGCAGGCTGTCGACGAAGCAGATCCAGCCCGGCGCCTTGTAATAGGCCATCTGCTCCAGGCTCCAGCGCACGATGTCTTCGGCAAGCCGCCGGTCGGCGCCGGCCTCCTCGGCAATGATGACCGCCGCGACCTCGTCGCCGCGCACCTGATCGGGGGTGGCCGCGACCGCGGCCTGCCGGATCGCCGGATGGCGGTTGAGGACGGATTCGACCTCGACCGCGGCGATGTTCTCGCCGGAGCGGCGGATCACGTTCTTCTTGCGATCGACGAAATGAAGGTCGCCGTCCGCATCGCGCGACACGATATCGCCGGTATGGAGCCAGCCGCCGTCCCAGGCCTCGGCGGTCGCCTGCGGGTTCTTCAGATATTCCCTGAAGAACCCGTAGCGCGGGTCCGCGCCCGCGCGCCGCACCAGCAGCTCGCCCGGCGTTCCCGTTGCTGTATCGTTGCCGGTCTCGTCGACGATACGGATGTCGACCTCGGCGGCGGGGCGGCCGAAACAGCTGGTGCCGATCTTGCGCGGCTCGACATTGGCGGCGATGACGCCGCCGCTTCCCGTCTCCGTCATCGCCCAGGCCTCGATCAGCGGAAAGCCGAAGCGCTGCTCGAACGGCGCGTGCAAGAGCTTGTCGACGCCGGCGCCGAACCCGAACCGCACTGTGTGGACCTTGTCCTGTTCCGATGCCGGCGCGCTCATCAGCATCGAGGGCATGACGCCGAGATAATGCAGGCACGTGGCGCGGCTGTCCAGGACCGACTGCCACCAGCTGCGTGGATGGAAGCGATCGAGCATGGTCAGGCTGCCGCCGACCGACAGCATCGCCATCAGCGACACCGCCATGGCGTTCATGTGAAACAGCGGCAGCGGCGTGATCATGCGCTCGCCCTCCAGCTTGAGGTCGATCAGCCCGCCGACATCGCGATACCAGTTGCCGGAATGCAGGAAGTATTCGTTGGTGAGCACGCAGCCCTTGGGCTGCCCGGTCGTCCCGGACGTATAAAGCAGCGCACATTCGGTCGCGCCGTCGCCAGTGGTCGCTGCCTGCGCGCCGCCGAAGGCAGCAGGAACGTCGTCGCTGTCGGTCACGACCGGAATTGGCCGAACGGCCTGGCGGGCCGCGGTCTCGACCTCGTCCCGCCGCTCGGCAAGAACGAATGCCGCGTTCATCTCGGAATGCGCGATGATGTATTCGAGCTCGCTCATCCGCAGGTCCGGATTGATCGGCACGACGGACACGCCAAGCGCGTTGAGCGCAAACCACAGCTCGACGAACACCGGCCGGTTCTGGAGCAGCAGCCCGACCCTGTGGCCTTCGCCATAGCCCTTGCTCGCGAACGCCGTCCGCCGGCGCTCCACCCGGTCTAGCATGGTGCGATAGGATATCTCGCCGGCGGTGATGCCGTAGATGCCGGCGGTCTCCGCCAGCACGTTGAGGAAGCCCGCCTCGCCCCGGCGCAGCGCGGTGTCGTGAAAACGAGCGTAGACTGTGGTCGCTGCGGTCAAGGCAACCTCACATGAAGAGCTGGATGTTGCCGAACGGCGCGTCGAAATTGACGAGATCGACGCGCTTGAGCTTGATCTTCAGGACGTCGCCGACCTGGACGAAGTCGTGCGACGCCCATCCCGAATAGCGCTCCAGCATATCGCCGCGCGTCTCCGTGTAGATATAGGACGTCCGCGCCTTGAACACGCCGGCCGCAGCATCGCAGGCGACGATCTGCGGGGCCTGGAGCAGGTGGTGGCAGCGGCTCTTCGGCTTCTGGCTGAAAGTGCGCTCGCCCGACAGCCGCTCGACCCGCACCTTGAGCAGCAACAGGTCCTCGTACATCAGCGACGGCTGCAGCACCGGGTCCTCCTGCTGCCATTCCAGCGGCATCCAGTAGCGTCCTTCGGGGTGAAACAGATCGAGCCAGGCCTGCCACTGCATCGTATCGAGCAGATCGGCCTCGCGATAGATGAAGTCGGTGATCGTCTTTTCGCTGATCATTCCGCGGCCTCGACGCGGTTGTCCATGTCCATGGTCATGAACTTGGCCCAGGCATGAAACTGGTTCCGCATCTGGCGCTCGGACGTTCCGTTGATGACGGCGGTGACGTCCTGCTCTTCGCTGCTCTCATAGAGCCGGCGGAGATTGACCCATTGATTGCCGTTCGACTTGAGGCCCTCCTGGGCCCGCTCGTACATTTCCAGATCGTCGTGTCCGACGATCGAGGTCGGCGCGTTGATGAAGCGGTTGTACATCAAGGCGCGCTCATAGAGCTTGTCCGGCGCGCCGACGAGACGATACACCCAGCTTTCGACCAGCGTCCTGTCGACCGCAATCGGGATGAAGTTGCGCAGGATCTGCACGGCACCCTTGACCATGATGTTCGGGAAATAGACCGTGTTGTGCCTGACCTCGCCGAGGATCTCGTGTGCCCGCGTCTCGCCGTATGCCGCGACCATCTGGCCGACATAGCCGTCGACGTCGGAGTAGTTCGAGTGGATCGAGTTGGCGACGCCGGTGTGGCCATGGCCGTTCGGCCAGATCCTGATGCCGCTCTGCTCGTAGAACTCGTACGGGCTCATGAAGGGGCCGTAGAGCTGCACCGCCATCGGCGTTTCCGTGGAATCGCCCTGCTCGCGCTTCCAGACCTTGACCGCCGTGCCGGCCGAGCTCTCATGCGCGACCATCGGATGGCAGGTGTCGGTCTGGTTCTCGACCAGCATCTTCCAGTTGCAGGTGTGCATATAGCGGATCGGCGTGGCGACGACGGCGAGCTTTCCCTCCGGCGAGCGATCGACCATGTTGTCGATCGTCGAGAGGCTCTCGCCGAAATAGTCCTCGAAGGACACGCCGCTGTCGGAGAGCCGGGCGAAGATGAAGTCGCGATAGACCACGACGTTCTTGATCTTGGACAGCCCGCCATTCGCCTGGGTGCCGGCGAAGCCCGTGCCCTCGTAGCCCTTCTTCAGCGGGATCGCGAGCAGCGAACCGTCGGTCTTGAACGACCAGGCGTGATAGGGACAGCGGAAGAACTTGCCGGTGTTGCCGCAAGGCTCCGATGCGATCTTCACGCCCTTGTGCGGGCAGCGGTTGTAGAAGACGTGGACGGAGCCGTCGGTATGGCGGCTCGCCAGCACCGGCTGCCGGCCGATATTGGCGGTGATGAAATCGCCGGGCTTCGTCAGCTGGCTCGCATGCCCGACATAGATCCAGCTGTTCGGAAACAGATGCTCCATCTCGAGCTCGAATATCTCGGGGTCGATGTAGACGTCACGGTGCACCTCGGCCTCGCGCACCAGCGCCGCAATCGCTTGCGCATTGCTTCCGTATTTCGTCATGGCGAGCTTCGCCTCCCTCATAGATCCAGCACCAGACGTTCCGACTTCGCGCGCGATACGCAGATCTGCATGATCTTGTTCGACGCCTTCTCGTCGTCGCTGAGAATGACGTCGCGATGATCGGGCGTGCCCGAGATCACGGCGCACTGGCAGATGCCGCAATCGCCGCGCCGGCAGTCGTAGAGCACGTCGAGCCCCGCGGCCTCCAGCGCCTGGATGATGCTCTGATCGGCCGCCACGGTGACGACCTGTCCGGTCGATCCGATCTCCACCTCGAACGGCACATCGGACGAGGACGGCTGCTCGGCCTTGAAGAGCTCGTAGCGGATGCGATCGGCCGGGAGACCCGCGTCAAGCGCGGCGGCCCTCACCGCATCGATCAATCCCGCCGGACCGCAGACGTAGACATGGGAATCTGCCGCCGCCTCGCGGAGCGCCGCCGCAATGTCCAGACGGGATTCGTCGCTGTCGTAGTGAACCGACAGTTCCTCGGCGCAGATCTCCCGGAGATGAGGCAGGAATGACAGCAGCCCTTGCGTGCGGCCCGCGTAATGCAGCCGAAACGGACTTGCGCGATGCCTGAGCTCCGCCGCCATCGACAGGATCGGCGTGACGCCGATACCGCCGGCAAACAGCAACGCGGGCGCTGCTCCCTCATGCAGGGGAAAATTGTTCGCCGGCGCGCTCGCCTTCACGACATCGCCGATCTTCAGCGCGTGCATGAACTGCGAGCCTCCGGTCGAGGCCTCCTCGCGCAGCACGCCGAGCGCGAGCGTCCCCTCGGCAAGGCCCGGCAGAGCCATCAGCGAGTACGGCCGGTCTCCGCCATTCGGGAGCGCCACGCGGATATGTGCGCCTGCCTGCCAGCGCGGCGCGACGCCGTCCTCCACGCCAAACACAAGGCTCCGTATGAACGGCGTCTCCGCGGCATACGATCTGACCTTGAGCTTGAGCGGATGCACGTCCATTCAGGCATCTCGTGAATTATATGAATTTGCATATTTTTAGACATGTAATAATTCGCTGTCAATCGCCCGCGCGGGGGACGGGACCCGGATTGCGGCCCGAGACGCGCCCGGTCGTGGCGCAGGAAGATCGGCGCCGAGGCGCTCTCCGACCTTGGACAGGCGGCGATGGGAGTCGGAACGCTGCAGAACGGCGGCCCCTGCTCGCCTTCAACAGACTTGCTTGAACTTCAGATGCACACGTCGTGCACACGCTGCCGTCCAAGCGACGGAAAGACTCACGCTCTCGCTGCAATCCATCATCGCGGTCGTGGTGAATGGATAGCGCCGCGATTTCAATAGATTGGAGATGAAGTCAACACGAGACGCGGACCGCTCGCCCGCACTGGATGTGTGTCGCCTTGCCGCACGAAGGCGGTACATTGACGAGACCTCGGCAAATGATACGCTTTCGAGGCGCCCGGCCGAGCCAATCGAACCAGGCGACGGAATGAAGGCGAGAGGGGCTCGCCCCATCGTATCGAGCGTCGCACGTGCGTCCTGCCCTTCATGCGTCCCGCACGCGGAAACAGAGAATCGGTAACGGCGAGCGCCATACCGCATCAGGGCAGCTCTAAGGGGGATGACCGAAGTACCGGGCGAGCCGGCCTGGCTCGGACCTGGTCTCGGCGGCGGCATGGTCTACCGAGATGAACCTTTCATCGTTCATGGGCGCTGGCTGGGCCCACGGTCCGCAGGTTCTCTGCGACGAGGAAGGCATTCTGCTGTGTCGAACCTCCCGCGAACGCATCGACGGCGAGCGGCAGGTCGTGCTGGCCGTCGTCCCGGCGGCGGAACATCCGACCCCGCAAAGTCTTGATCGGCTCGCGCACGAATTCGCGCTGAAGGACGAACTGGACAGCGCCTGGGCCGCCAAGCCGCTTGAGCTTGTGCAGGATCACGGCCGCACCATCCTCGTTCTTGAAGATCTCGGTGGCGAGCCGCTCACATGGCTGGTGCACACGCCCATGGAGATGGGGAGCTTCCTGCGTCTCGCGACCCAGATCGCCGCGGCCGTGAGCAAGGTCCACCAGCGCGGTCTGGTCCACAAAGATATCAAGCCGGCAAATATCCTGGTGAACCGCAGCAACGGCAGCGTGCACCTCACCGGCTTCGGCTTTGCCTCGCGCCGTCCGCGCGAACGGCAATCCCTGGCACCGCCCGAGTCGATCGCCGGCACATTCGCTTACATGTCACCCGAGCAGACCGGCCGGATGAACCGCTCGATCGATTCCCGGAGCGACCTGTATTCGCTCGGCGTCACACTCTATCAGATGGTCACCGGCTCGCTTCCGTTTGCCGCATCCGATCCGATGGAATGGGTGCACTGCCACGTCGCAAGAGAAGCGGAGCCGCCGAGCAAGCGATCCGGCAACGTTCCCTCCGCGGTTTCCGGACTGATCATGAAGCTGCTCTCCAAGATGGCCGAGGAGCGTTACCAGACTGCAGCCGGTGCCGAGAGGGATCTGCAGCACTGTCTTGCGGAGTGGCAGCTTCGGCACAGCATCGACGACTTCCCGCTGGGCCGGCACGACACCCCCGACCGGCTGCTCGTACCCGAGAAGCTGTATGGACGAACGCACGAACGCGAGATGCTGCTCTCCTCGTTCGAGCGCATCGTCAAGAGCGGCGCACCGGAATTGGCGCTGGTCTCGGGATATTCCGGGATCGGAAAATCATCTGTCGTCAACGAGCTCCATAAAGTGCTGGTGCCGTCACGAGGGCTGTTTGCATCGGGCAAATTCGACCAGCACAAGCGCGACATCCCCTACGCGACACTCGCCAGGGCATTCCAGAGCCTCGTTCGGCCGCTTCTGGGCAAGAGCGAGACCGAGCTGAACCAGTGGCGCCATGATCTGCTGAGCGCGCTCGGTCCAAACGGGCAGCTCGTCGTGGACCTGATCCCCGACCTCAAGGCGATCATCGGCGAGCAACCGCCTGTCCATGAGCTGCCGCTCCAGCACGCGCAAAGCCGCTTTCACCGCGTCTTCGAGCAATTCATCGGCCTGTTTGCCAGACCCGAACATCCGCTGGTGCTGTTCCTCGATGATCTGCAATGGCTCGACATGGCGACGTTCGAGCTGCTCGAGGACCTGTTGACCAGGTCGAACCTGAAGCACCTGATGCTGATCGGCGCATACCGTGAGAATGAAGTTGACCCCGCTCATCCGGTGGTGCGCATGCGCGAGGCCATCAGGACACGGGGCCAACGGGTCGTTGAGATCAGGCTCGCCCCGCTCGGCCGCAGGCATCTCGGCCAGTTGCTTGCAGATGCGCTTCGTTGCGATCCGAAGCGCGCCGCTCCGCTGGTCCAGCTCGTGCACGAGAAAACCGGCGGCAATCCGTTCTTTGCCATCCAGTTCATGTTTTCGCTGGTCGAGGAAGGACTGATCGCGTTCGACCATGATGCGTCGCACTGGACCTGGTCTCTCGATCGCATCCACGCCAAGCGATACACCGACAACGTCATCGACCTCATGCTCGGAAAGCTCACCCGGCTGCCCGTTGCAACGCGCACAGCCCTGCAGCAGATGGCCTGTCTCGGAAACGTCGCCGAGGCCGCCGTGCTTTCGATCGTCCTTGGCGCGTCGGATGAGCAGGTCCAGGCAGATTTGTGGCCCGCCGTCCGCCAGGAATTCGTCGAGCCCCAGGGCGATGCCTATCGATTCGTCCATGACCGATTCCAGGAGGCGGCCTACGCGCTGATACCGGAGCAAGAACGCGCCTCGGCCCATTTGCGTATTGGCCGACTGTTCGCTGCGCGAACCTCGCCGGAAGCGGTCGAGGAAAACGTTTTCGAGATCGTGAGCCAACTCAACCGCGGCGTGGCCCTGATCACGGCGGCAGAGGAGCGCGTCAAGCTGGCGGAGCTGAACCTGTTGGCCGGCCGCCGCGCCAAGGCGGCGACGGCTTTCGGCATGGCGTTTGCCCACTTCGCCCTCGGTGAAACCGTGCTGCCGGAGGATCGCTGGCAGCAGCACTACGCGCTCAGCTTCGCCCTGGCGCTGCAGCGGGCCGAATGCGAGTTCCTCGTCGGTGAGCAGGCGACGGCGAAAACGCGCCTTGCCGAACTGGCAAGCCGGGCGGCCAACCTGCCCGATCTCGCCGCCGTCACCCGGCTCCGGATGGAGCCAAGCGACCGCGACGTCGAGATTGCCCTCGGCTATTTGCACCGCGTCGGCATCGCCTGGTCGGCGCATCCGACACCGGAGGAAGTCCGGCAGGAATATGAACGGATGTGGCGGCAGATCGGTGAGCGCCCGATCGAGGCCCTGCTCGACCTGCCCCAGATGGCCGACCCGGTCGCGCGCGGGACCATGGACGTCCTCACGGTGCTCGTCTCCCCGGCCTGGTACATCGACGAGAATCTGCGCCGTCTCATCATCGGTCGCATGGCCAATCTGAGCATGGAGTACGGCAACTCCGACGCCTCGTGCCTCGCTTACATCGTGCTTGGGACCGTGCTCGGCCCCGACTTTGACGACTATGCTGCCGGCTACCGCTTCGCCCAGCTCGGCCTCGACCTCGTCGAACTGCAAAGGCTGGACCGGTTCAAGGCTCGCGTCTATCTCGGCTACGGGAGCTGGACACGTCATGTGAGCACAGGCCGCCCGTGGCTGCGACGGGCCTTCGACGCCGCGCAGCAGGTCGGCGACATCAACTACGCCAGCTTTACCCGTCATCACCTCCTCACGCATCTGCTCGCCTGCGGCGATGCACTGCCGGGCGTGCAGCTGGAGGCCGAGGCCGGCCTCGATTTCGCACGCCGGGCGCGCATCGATCTGGCGGCCGATCGAATTGCGGGGCAGCTTCAGCTGGTCCGGACGCTGCGCGGTCTCACCGCGAAGTTCGGCTGTTTCGATGAAGCCGGGTTCAGCGAAGCGCAGTTCGAACATCGTCTCGAGGCAGACCCGCGCCTGGAACAGGCCGGCTTCTGGTATTGGGGCCGCAAGCTGCAGGCACGCGTCCTTGCCGATGACCCCGGCGCGATCGACGCGGCGGTGAAGGCCGAGCAACTGCTGTGGACCTCGAAGGCGCTGTTCGATCGGGTCGAGTTTCACTTCTATGCCGCGCTGGCGCAGGCCGCGTCGAGCGAAACCGCATCCGATGTCGGCCGAGCCCCGCGGCTTGAAGCCCTGACCGTTCACCATCGCCAGCTTCAGCGCTGGGCGGAGATCTGTCCCGAAGATTTTGCCGACCGCGCAGCTCTCATCGCCGCGGAGATCGCACGGATCGAAGGTCGCGAGCTCGACGCGATGCGCTGCTACGACCAGGCTATCGCCTCGGCCCACGCGAACGGCTTTCCCCAGAACGAGGCGATCGCGAACGAACTTGCCGGGCGCTTCTATTCGACACGCGGGTTCGAAAAGATCGCCTATGCATATCTGCGCGATGCTCACTACGGATTTCTTCGCTGGGGAGCCGAGGCCAAGGTCAGACAGCTCGAACGCCTCTATCCTCGTCTCCACGTCGCAGAGGACAGCAGTTCCGCCGGCAGGCCGACCGTCCAGCAGATGGACGTCACCACCGTGGTGAAGGCGTCCCAGGCGGTCTCGAGTGAGATCGAGCTGCCGAAGCTGATCGAGACCCTGATGAAAATCGCGCTGCAGAACGCTGGCGCGGATCGCGGCCTGTTGATCCTGGCGCGGCATGATGACTTCTGGATCGAGGCGGAGGGACAGTCGAAGGGCGACGAGTTTGCCGTCGTCATGGAGCGGACTGCGCTCTCCGCGCCCGAGTGCCCGGAGGCGTTGGTGCGCTATGTCATTCGGTCGCAAAAGCCTCTCATCATCGACGACGCGACCAGGCCTGATCCGCTCTACGGCGCCGACTATCTCCATCGCCGGCATCCGAGATCAATCCTCTGCCTGCCGCTCATGAAGCAGGCCAAGCTCACCGGGTTGCTCTATCTCGAGAACACGCTGACGACGCACGCGTTCACACCCGACCGCGTCGCAGTGCTCGACCTGCTGGCGGCGCAGGCTGCCATTTCGCTCGAGAACACCCTGCTCTACCGCGATCTCCAGGATCGCGAGGCGCGGATCCGGCGGCTCGTCGATTCCAACATCATCGGAATATTGTTCTGGGACGGCAGCGGCGACATCAGCTACGCCAACGATGCGTTCCTCGGCATGACCGGATACTCGAGCCAGGAGCTGGTTACGGGTGCGGTCCGCTGGAGGGACATGACCCCGGCCGAATACCGGCACGGAGACACGCAGCGCATCGAACAGCTGCGGATGTCGGGCCAGACCGCGCCTCGAGAGAAGGAATTCATCAGAAAAGACGGCAGCCGCGTTCCTGTCCTGATCGGCTCCGCCTCGATCGCCGGGTCTTCCGATCAATGCATCTCGTTCGTGCTCGACCTTACCGCGCGCAAGCAGGCGGAAGAGAAGTACCGCCTGCTGATGGAGCAGGCGCGTGACGCGATCCTGGTGCTCGATCAGATCGGGCTGGTGATCGAGGCAAACCGCACCGCCGAGCTCATGCTCGGACGGCCCCGGGAGCAGATTATCGGCATCCCGCTCCGATCCGTCCTGAATCCGGCGGGTGCGATCGGGGTCGACCGGCTGCTCGTGCCGGGTTCGGCCGGCCTGCTGCAACTGCGCCTTGATGGCCCCGACGCAAAAGGTCTCGACGCCGAACTGTCCGCCGCTCACGTCTCGACCGGCGGCCAGGAGCTGATCATCGTCATCGGGCGCGACATCACCCACCGCCTCCGCCTCGAGCAGCAGCTTCGCCAATCGCAGAAGATGGATGCGGTCGGCCAGCTCACCGGCGGCGTGGCCCATGATTTCAACAACATCCTGACCGTCATCACGGGCACCATACAGATCCTGATCGACGGCCTCGCGGACCAGCCCGATCTCGTCACCATCGCCCACATGATCGACCAGGCCGCCACGCGCGGTGCTGATCTGACGATGCAGCTGCTGGCGTTCGCCCGCAAGCAGCCTCTGCAACCACGCGACGTCGACGTCAACAACCTCATCGTCGATACCGCCAAGCTGCTGCGGCCGACGCTCGGCGAGCATGTCCAGATCGGCTCGACGCTGCAAGCCGACGGCTGGCACGCCCTGATCGACCCAAGTCAGCTTTCGACCGCCTTGATCAATCTGGCGGTGAACGCCCGCGACGCGATGGCCGGCGGAGGCAAGATTCACTTCGGCACCGCGAATGTGAGCTTCGATGCGGACGATTCCGGCCCGGAGGGAATTCGCGGCGACTTCATCCTGGTCACCGTCAGCGACACCGGCGCCGGCATTCCACTCGCGATCCGGGACAAGATCTTCGAGCCCTTCTTCACCACCAAGGAGCTCGGCAAGGGCACGGGCCTTGGACTGAGCATGGTCTACGGCTTCATCAAGCAATCCGGCGGTCACATCAGGATCGACAGCGAGGAAGGGCGCGGAACGACGATCAGCCTGTATCTGCCGCGCTCGGCTTTGACCGCTGCCGTTTCGGACGCTGTGCCGAAGAGCGAACTGCAGCGCGGCCGCGAAACCATCCTCGTGGTCGAGGATGACGAGCTGGTGCGCAACTACGTCGTGGCACAGCTCAAGAGCTTTGGCTATCGCACGATCGCCGCGGCCAATGGTCCCGATGCACTGGCTCTGGTGAACCAGGGCACCGCGTTCGACCTGCTCTTCACCGACGTCGTGATGCCCGGCGGGATGAACGGGCGCGAACTCGCCGAGATGGTGACCCGCGAGCGGCCCGGCGTGCCGGTGCTCTACATGTCCGGGTATGCGGAAGCCGCCATGGTGCATGACGGTCGGCTGGACCCCGGCATCACCCTGCTGAGCAAGCCCTACCGGCCGGCAGATCTGGCGCGTTCGATCCGTCAGGTTCTCGACTTGCGTGCACGACGCGACGGCCCGGACTGAGAGCCCGGCGATTGGCGCCCCCTCCGGCGGCTTCGTAGCGTATCGCTCAGCTTGCCGTCAGGTGGATGACGTTCCACGACGCCGGCTTGAGGGTTGCCTGCAACCGTTCGCCATCGAGGGCCACGCTCTGCAACGGCGCCGGATTGATCCTGCCCGGCGCATTCCTGGTATTCGTTGCCTTGAGATCATCGTGCCGGAGTTCAAGACGCTCGCCCACCGAGAGCAGGGCGAAACCTCTGGCCGTGACACTGACCTCGATCTCCTGCTTCAGATCCCGATTGAGCAGAAACAGCGACAGGCCGCCGCCGTCCTGCGCGACCGCCGCGATCTTGAGATATGGCACGTTCGGTATCGCAAAGACCTGGTCCTGGGTGCCGCGGGGATCGTAGTAGGATGAATCGTAGGTCTCCGACTCGACCTGCGTGCGCAAAACGCGGCCGCGGCCGAACCGGCTCATATGCGCGAAAGGAAAGAAGATGGTCTGGCGCCACGCGCCTCCGCCCGTCTCGGTCATGATCGGTGCGATGACGTTGACGAGTTGCGCGAGGCAGGCGACCTTGACCCGATCGGCATGATTAAGCAGGGAAATGCAGGCGCCGCCGAACGCAAGTGCGTCCTCCATCGTGTAGATTTCCTCGAGGATCGGCGGTGCCACCGGCCAGCCCTCCTTCACCCGGTCGGCGCGGTTGCGGCGCGTTCGATACCAGACGTTCCATTCGTCGAAGCTCAACATGAGACGCTTGCCGGAGCGCCGCTTGGCCGCGACCGCATCGGCCAGGGCGACGACCTCGTCGATGAAGCTGTCCATCAGGTCGGCGCTTGCGAGAAAGGATGCCGTGTCCTGCTTGTAGTTGTTGAGATAGGTATGGAGCGAAATGTAGTCGACGTGGTCGAAGGTGTGCTCGAGGACCGTATCCTCCCACTGGCCGAATGTCGGCATGTTGCGCCCCGACGAACCGCAAGCCGCAAGCGCGATGGTCGGATCCACCCAGCGCATCATCTTCGCCGCTTCGCAGGCGACCGCGCCGTAAGCCGCGGCGCTCTTGTGCTCCATCTGCCAGGGCCCGTCCATTTCGTTGCCGAGGCACCACAGCTTGACGTCATGCGGCTTGTCCCAGCCGTGCGCACGGCGCAGATCCGACCAGGCCGTTCCGCCCGGATGATTGCAATATTCGACCAGGTTGCGCGCAGCATCGCCGCCGCGCGTGCCTAGATTGACCGCCATCATCGGCTCGACGGCGGCCGCCCTGCACCAATCCATGAATTCATTAGTGCCGAAGCTGTTCGGCTCGGTGCTGAACCATGCAAGGTCCAGCCGCACCGGTCGCGTCTTCGGCGGACCGACGCCGTCCTCCCAATTGTATCCCGAGACGAAATTGCCGCCGGGGTATCGGATGAGCGTCGGGCCGAGCTCCTTCACCAGCGCAAGCACGTCCTTTCGAAAACCCTTCTCGTCCGCGGTCGGATGGCCGGGCTCGTAAATGCCGCCATAGACGCATCGGCCCAGATGTTCGACGAACGCACCGAACAAGCGAGGATCGGTGCGACCGATGGCGAAATCGCGGTCGATCAGGACGCTGGCTTTCCTCATGGTCTTCTCTCGGGTGCCCCGGTGCTGGTGAGATCGTTCATGCTGGGAGGCAGGTCTGGAGCGGCGTCGGCGACCTCAGGTAATAGCACGGCTTCGCGCAATTGGCGCGTATAGGGATGCTGCGGCGCATTCAGCACCGTTCTCGCATCGCCACTTTCGACGACCCTGCCTTTCTCCATGATCAGGATTCGATCGCTGATGTAATAGGCCGTCGCCAGATCGTGCGTGACATAGATGATGGATATCCCAAGATCGTCCCGCAGCCTCTTGAAGAGATTGACGATGGATATGCGCAGCGACGCATCGATCATAGATACCGGCTCGTCCGCGACGATCAGTTTCGGCTCGGCCAGCATGGCGCGGGCGATTGCAACCCTTTGCAGCTGTCCGCCGGACAGCTCGTGCGGGTATCGGTGGCGCACCTCCGCGAGCGAGAGGCCGACTTTGTGCAACGCGTCATCGACGACCGTTTCGGCTGCCGGTCCGCCGGCCCCACCCGAAAACCGCCGCAGCGTCATGAACAGATAGCGGTCGAGCCGCTTGAGCGGGTTGAAGGATTCAAATGGATTCTGAAAGATCGGCTGCACCTTGCGCATGAAGGCCATGCGACCGGCGCTGCCGCTGATGGCGGCAAGGTCGATGCCGTCGAGCATCAGCTTACCGCTGGTCGGCGCCTCCACGTTCAGGATCATCCGCGCAAGCGTCGTCTTGCCGCTGCCGGATTCACCGATGATCGCCAGGATCTCCGGCCGCCTGGCGACGAGGTGGAAGCTCACCTCGTTCACCGCCGCAATCCTCTGCCGCGACAACAGCCCACCCCGGACGAAGGTCTTGCTGACCTCGCAGACGTCGAGGAGCAGATCGCTCATGCCTGGCCACCCCGGTCGACGGCAAAGCAGGCAACGCGATGCCCGGTGTCGACCTCCAGCATGGCGGGGACCTCGCGCCTGCAGATTTCGGTTGCGATGGGGCAGCGGGCATGGAAGCGGCATCCGGACGGAGGATCGGCGAGATTGGGCGGGGAGCCGCCAAGTCCCTCGCGAGCTGCCTCGTCCCCGATCCGCGGCAGGCTGGAAATGAGATGCCTGGTATAAGGGTGCAGCGGCTTGCGGAAAATCCTCGCGGTTGCGGCCTCCTCCACGAGGCGCCCGGCATACATGATGGCGAGGCGGTCGGTGACGTGCGCGTGCACGCCCATATCATGCGTGACGAGCAGGACCGAGGAGCCGGTCTCGCGCTGGATGCCACGCATCATGCCGAGCACCTGCTTCTGCACCACCACATCCAGCGCGGTCGTGGGCTCGTCGGCAATGATGAAATCGGGGCGGCAGATCGTTGCAAGGGCAAGCGTTGCGCGTTGGCGCATGCCCCCGGACAGCTCGTGCGGAAACGCGGCCAGCACCGAAGGATCCAGCCTCACGCGCGCCAGATGAGCGATCACCTGCCGCTTAAACTGCTCCCGGCTGCCGCCGATATGCGGATATGCGAAATCGACGAAGGCGGCTTCGACACGGCGAACCGGGTTGAGCACGCTCATCGAGCCCTGCATGATATAGGACAGATGCCGCCAGCGGATCCGCGCCAGCTCCGCGCGCGGCGCGCGATGCAGTCCGCCATGGCCCGGCAGGAACGCGAACTCCACGCTGCCGGCCACAATCTCGAGCGGCGGCCTGATCGCGCCTGCGATGCTCTTGATCAGCGTGGTCTTTCCGGAACTGGACTCGCCGGCGAGCCCGTAGACCTCACCGCGGCGAACCGCGAAGCTGACGCCGTCGACCGCTTTGACGCCGCGTCCGACGCCGATATGGCTGGTCCTGTAATGGGCATGCAGGTCGCGAACCCGGAGGATCGGCTGTTGCTGTTGGGCGAGCGGTGGCAGGGCGTCGGCTTGCATCACGGGGCCCCTCCGGTACCCCAGAGGCGGCTCCGTGGATCGATATAGGCGTTCGCCGATACCGCGAGCAGGAACAGCCCGATGAACGCCATGATCACCGTGACGGTGGGAAAAGCGATCCACCACCAGATTCCGGCTACCATCGCCGTATGCTGGTTGGCCCAGTAGATCATGCCGCCGATCGTCGGCGTGTTGATGTCGGTAAAGCCGAGCACCGCGAGCGTCACCTCGAGCCCGATCGACCAGACCATGTTGTTCATGGTCGTGGAGAACACGATCGGCATGACATAAGGCAGATGCTCCCGGGTCAGGATTTCCCGCGTGCTCATTCCGGAGAACAGGCAGGTCTGGGTGAATTCGCGCGCCTTCAGGCTCATGACCACGGAACGGATCAGCCGCGCGTCGTAGGCCCAGCCGAAACAGGCCATGATCAGGGCCAGCATCAGCCAGGAGATGCGGTCGCGCATCATGAAATAGAACAGCACCAGGATCGGCAGCAGCGGAATGACGATGAAGCTGTCGTTCACCGACATCAGGGCGCGGTCGATCCAGCCTCCCTTGTAGCCGCTGACGAGCCCGACCACGAGCGCGAGCAGGCGGCTGACCAGCGCGACCGTGCATCCGAACATCAGCGTATTTCGGATCGCGAAGCTCAATTGCCAGAACACGTCCTGGCCACGCGACGTGGTGCCGAACCAGTAGACCAGCGATGGCGGCAGATCGGGCGGAACCACATACACGCTCTCCGGTGGATAAGGCGAGAAGCTCGCCAGCGCGGATAGCAGCAGAACGAATCCGACCAGCACCGCCCCGATCCGGAATTCGGGGCTGTGGCGCAGCAGGTCGCGCAGCAGGACGCTCATCAGCTGATCTTCACCCTCGGATCGAGCAGTGGATAGAGAAGATCGATGGCGAGCACGCCGATCGACACGCCGAGAATCGAAATGGTGGTGACACCGAGGACGAGCCCGTAATCTCCGGCATAGACGGCATCGACCAGGAGCGAGCCGAGACCGGGATAGCCGAACACTTTTTCGGTGATCACGGCGCCGTTGAAGATTCCGCCCAGCGACATCGCGAGCCCCGTCACCTGCGGCACCAGCGCGTTGCGCATCACGTAGGCTGTCAGGATGCGCCAGGGCCTGACGCCGGCGAGCTCGGCATAGACGACGAAGTCTTCGGCCAGCACGTTCGACACCAAGGCGCGCATGCCGAGAAACCAGCTTCCCACGCCGATCAGGATCAGGGAGAGCGCGGGCAGGATGGCGTGCCGCAGCACGCTCAGGACGAATTCGGGCGTCAATGTCTGCGGCAGGTTCATCGCCGATCCGCCGGAGATCGGCAGCACCGGCCAAAGGAAGCCGAACACGATCAGCAGCAGCATCGCCAGAATGTAATAAGGGATCGGATGCAGGCCCATCGCGATCACCCCCATCAGCTTGAGGCCGCGGCTCTGGCGGTAGTAGCCGGCAAGTCCGCCCAGCAGGTTTCCGAGCCCCCAGGCCACGATGGTCGATACTGCAAGCAGTCCCACGGTCCAGGGCAGCGCGCGCCCGATCAGGGTTCCGACGGGGGTCGGAAATGCCGACAGCGAAGGACCGAAATCGGCGCGCAGGATCCGCTTCCAGAACTGGAAGTATTGCTCGACGGGGTTGCCGCCGAGACCGTAGAGCTCGCGCAGGGAATTGCGCATCTGCTCGATCGCCTCCGGCGCGGTGCTGCCGTAGGAGGTCACGGCCGAGATCGACTGCTCGACGGGATCGACCGGCGAAGCGTGGGTGACGACATAGGCGATGTTGATGCCGATGAAAACCACGAGCAGAAACTGGCCAAGCCGCCGGCCGACATAGGCGAGGTATCCGCTCATGGCGGCACCGGTGATGCCCGACATCGTTCGGACGGACGCGAAAGATGCGGGCGCTCTGGTGTCATCGCGTCCTAATTTGCCGGCTTCAGCTTGACGAACATGTAGCGCGAATTGCCCCAGTTCGGCACCGGGTTGGTGTAGGGGTTTTCCGAGGTCGGAAAGCCGGTCCAGTAGGTCTGATCCATTGCGGTGAAGACGTTGTAGGCCATCAGCGGGATGGTCGGCATCTCCTTCACGGCGAGCTTGACGTATTCCTTGCCAAGCTCGATCGATTTCGGATCGTCGAATCCGACGGTTCGGATCTGCTCGATGATCCCATCGAGCGCGGGATTGGACCAGCGCTGCCAGTTGCGCAGCGGCTGCGGCTTGCCCGGCTCGGCGACGAACTGCGAATGCCAGCTGTCGAGGAAGTAGGACAGGTCCTGATGACCGCCCCAGGTTTCGACGCTCCAGCCGATGAAGGTGTCGAAATCGCCGGCCGCGCGTCGCGTGGGCAGCGTCCCCTGCGCGACGTCGATCCTGGCGTCGATGCCCGCCTGCTTCCAGAGCTGAACGATCATCGTCCCGGCGCGGGTCATCACCGGACGCAAATCGCCTTCGACCATGACACGGACGCTGAAGGGCTTGCCGTCCGGCGTGAGCCACGCGCCACCCCGCTTGCTGAAGCCCGCCTTCTCGAGAAGCTCCTGCGCCGCCTGTGGATCGGTCTTCCACCAGCCCATGCCGAACGCCCTGGCGATTTCCGCAGGCCCCGATGGAATCTGGTCGCCCATAGCAGGCCGCAGCATATCGGCAATCTGCTTGCCAATCGTCGGGTCATAGGGCTTGATCCTGCGCTTGCCGGTGTCGATCTCGAAAGCCCCGAGCCATTCTCCCATCGGCCCGTGATAGGTCGCCGGATGTGTTCCGGTCGGCGGTACGCCGATCGCCGATATGGTGGCGGCCCCGCGATATGCGGCCATCGCCACGGCCTTGATGTCGATCAGCAGCGCCAGCGCCCATCGCACGTCCGGGTTCTTGAAATTCTCGTTCTGGGTGTTGAAGATCACGGCGGGAAGCGTCGGATCGGGGTGGCCATAGGGAAAGCCCTTGAACCAGGCCCGCGTCGTCCTGCTTTGCTTGGCCAGCGCAAACATGCCTTCCGGCGCAATATCGTGGATCACGTCGAGCTCGTGATTGAGCTGCGCGATCACCCGCTTCTCGGGCGGTCCGGGGTCGACATAGGCGAGATACTTCGGACCCGGCTTGCCAAAGCGCGCAAGCGTGGTGCGCTGCCAATCCTCACGAAGCTGCCAGATGTACCATTTGCCGTCGGGATCATAGCTGTGCAGGACATAGGCGCCGAGAGAGATCGGCTTGTTGAAGTCGAATTTGACCGGATCGTCCACCTTGTCGAACACGTGCTTGGGCAGGATCCACACCGCGCCCCAGCGCACGGTGAAGTTGGCGTGAAAACGCGAATTGGGTTTCTTGAGCTTGAAAACGACCGTATGAGCGTCAGGCGCGTCAACGGACGCCACGTTGCTCGCCAGCACCGCGCTGAAGCGCATGGCGGGATTTTTGATCTGCGTCGTCACCGTCGAAACGACGTCGTCGGCGGTGAATTCGACACCGTCGCTCCAGAAGATACCGCTGCGGAGCTTGACCGTCATTTCGGTGAAGTCGGCGTTGTATTGCGGCTTGTCGGACGCCAGCGAATTGTCCCAGACCCCGTCAAGGCCGCTCTCGGGATCGATGTACCATAGCGTGTCGAGCGCGGCCTGTTGCAGCCCGTTGGACTGCGATCCGGCATTGATCGTCCAGATGTTGAACCAGCCCGCGTTCTTGACGGTTCCTTCGGGGTTTTCCAGGATCAGCAGCTCCTTCCGCGGAATGTTCTGCGGAAGGCCTTGCGCAACTGCCGGCGTACCCAACAGGGCCGGCACAGAGCCGAACGCGCACGCAACGACCAGCAATGCACGAATGCAGCGCATCATGTCCTCCCGGTGCAACGCTTCTCGACGCGTATTTTTGGCCGGATGCTAGAGGCGCCGGAGTCGATGAACAACAGGAATCTTGGGCCGCAGGCAGATCGATCAGACGCGCCGGCCGTCCCTATGCGGTGTCCGCCCGACCAAAGCAGGGATATTCCGCCCATGACCGGCCGGGCCTGTCGGCGCTTCTCGCCGCCAAAGACAAATGCCGCCGGCGACTGTCGGATGGCGCACGCTCGTACACTCCGAACTCGCCGAGATAAATGGAGCACTGCTCTTTCTTCGCCCAGACTCCCATCTTCCTGAAATCGGCGGCAGTTGGCCTCGTCTCCGGACGGCCCCAATCCAGGCTCGTTCAACACCTCGAAGACGAGCGCCGCGGTTAATAACCTGCCAGCGCGGCCGGTCTTTCCGGCGCGAGCCCGCTCGCGCGCGAAGTTTAACGGTTTGGTAACGATACGAAGCTGGTTCGGTGCATTAATGCAAATCGCACGCTGCCGGTGTCTCGCCCGTAACGACCCTGCTATAAAGCGCAGATGCGGCACGATCGACCTTCCCGCGGCTTGTTTAATTTTCCCTGGTTGCACATGAACAGACCCAGCAGCACGTTCGACATCACCATCGAGGAGAGGTTCGACTTTCTGTCGCCGGACTACGCGGAGCTGTTCGACAACTCGGCCGCCACAGCGTTCCAGCATCCGCTCTGGCTGGATAGCCTCTACACCAGACTTGCGTCTCATGCCGGGGCAACCCCTCTGGTTGTCGTCGTCCGCCGCCGCCCGACCGGCGCCCTTGCGATGGTGCTGCCGTTGCTGCGGGTCCGGCGCGGTCCGATACGGACCGTCGAATTCGCCGACCTCCGCGTCTCCGACTACCTCGCGCCGGTGTGCAGCCCACAGGTATTTTCCGAGCTTCTCAGGGATGAGAATGCGTGCGCGGAGATTCGGTACCTCGTCCGCCCGTTCGACCTGCTGCGGATGACCAAGCTGCCCGACGGACGGCTCCCGATCGAGAATCTCCTGGCCGCGCCCCGCCGCGTCGCGATGGACTCCAATGCCTACGCGACCGTTCTCGTCGCGCCGTTCGAGACCTGGCGCGCCAGCGCGCTGGATCGCTCCTATCAGAAGGAGCTCGCAAAGAAATCCCGGCAGCTCCAGAAGAAGGGCGCACTGAGCTTTTCATGCTGCAACGACAGCACGTCCGTGCTCGAGGCGTTGGACGTGATGAGGAAATTTCGCGGTCCGCGCTTTCAGGCACACGGCGATGGAGATCTGCTCCAGCGCCCTGAATATTACGCATTCTACTCCGAGATGGCGCTCCGCGGTCTCGGCTCCTTCGTCCGGCTCTACGCCATGAAGATGGACGGCGACGTGATCGCCGCCGTGCTCGGACTCTGCCATCAAGGCAGCTTCCTCGTCATCATGAGCGCCTTCGACATTGCCGGATACAAGAGCCAGTCCCTCGGCGCGCAGATGTTCGAACATGTGGCGAAGGATTGCATCGAACGCGGTGATCGGATGCTCGATTTCACCATTGGAGACGAGCCGTACAAGAAACTGTTCGGCGCGCAGCCGTCGCCGATGTGGGCGGTCACGCAGGCCGGCAGCACGGCAGGCGCCCTATCCCTGTTCGCCCTGAAACAGGCCCCGTGGCTCAAGCTGGCCGCCAAGCGAGTGTCGGAGTTCAGGCTCCTGTCGACCCGCACCTCAACGCCCACGCGCTGACCGGCGCGAGGCGCCGACACGTGCGGCGCTCAGGCTTGCAGTACTCAGGCGCGGAGCGCGCTTCGAACCTGCGCGAGCCAGCCCGGCCGCATTTGATCGACCCGGTGGGTGATACTGCGCCGCAGGAAGTGGAGCCGCCGCCGCACGTCCCAGCCGATATCGTTGCGGGACGTCAGAGCCTGGCGGAAGCGAGCCATCTTCAGTGACTGCTGGTCTGCCGCGATCTTGTCGGGATCGGAATAGAATTCCGAAATCTTCTGACGGCTCATGCCCTCGGTCATGAGCCAACGCGGCGCATGTTCGTTGCAGAGGCGTTCGACGTCGACCAGCAGGCGGGCGACACCCGTGCCGGCGGCCGGGCAGTTGGTCTGGAACGCATCGCCGATCAGCACGACGCCGGGCTGGAGATGTCCTTCGACGACGGACAGGTCCATCACCCAATTCCGAACCTGGTCGGTCACGCGGAAATCGCCGAGATAGGGCTGCAATCCCGGCAGCAGGCGCAGCACCGTCGCTTCCGTATCACGACGCAGCTCGCGCATGATCGGATCGGTCGGGTCGCGGAACATGAAGAGATTTGCGCGCATGCCAGCACGCACGGGAAACAGGCTGAGATAATCGACGCCGTCCGCCGTGCGCTGGCCGTAACAGGTCAGCGCCTCGAAATCGAACGGCGCGCCGTCCCTGTGGGCAATCGTGAATCCGAACGAGACCGAATGGCGCTCGGCCAGCACGCGCCGCTTGATGCCGAGCTTGTAGCCGAGAACGCCGGCCATACCGGTGGCCAGAACGACGAGGCGTGCCGTGACATACCGTCCCGAAGCGAGCTCGAGATGCTGCAAATCGTCGCTACAGGCGACCGCAGTGACCTCGTCGACGATCAGGCTGGCAGGATCAGGCAGCTGGCCGCGCGCCATGGCCACGAGATCGGCATAAGGAAGCCCGTAGGCCTGGCCGATGCTGACATCGACCAC
Organism: Bradyrhizobium sp. Bra64; assembly: GCF_024519875.1. NCBI lineage: Bacteria > Pseudomonadati > Pseudomonadota > Alphaproteobacteria > Hyphomicrobiales > Nitrobacteraceae > Bradyrhizobium > Bradyrhizobium sp. Bra64. The sequence continues at coordinate 187,541 of NZ_JALJRD010000002.1, forward strand.
CTTGCCTTCCCTGATATTGAGCACACGCCCGTACGAGCAGCCGGCGCTCGCGAGGCCCTGGATGAAGCCCAGCCTGCGGAACAGCTCAAGCTGATGACCGCCGATTTTCTCGACCCGAAACTCGTCCGGATAGACCGCGCGCTTGTCGATCAGGGCAACGCGATTCCCCGCCCGCGCGAGCACGGCCGCCGCGAGCGAGCCCGCAAGGCCGCCTCCGACGATCGCGATGTCGGCAACGATCGTCGAAGCGCTCGCTGCGGCAATGGGCTCGGTCACGTTTCTATCCGCCGTCATGGTTCAGCTCCCACGGTCAACGATGGTTGCCGTGCAATTCCCTCGCCTGATCTCGCATCGCAGGACCAAACGCGATCATTTCTCGATATCTCGGTTAATGAAGCGGAGGCCCGGCCATCTCGGCGACGTCCGGCACGCGACTTGCCCGGGATGGGTCGGTAAATTTCGGTTCCGCAAGTCGGCGGCGATTCCCGGTGAGACAATCCGCGCTCGAACGGCTGTTCTCCGCTTTATCGGCCGTCGATGCGACGCTATGCCGCCAAACGATCCGGCCGGGCTTTGCTCGATCTGGCACAATGGGGACAGCGATGTTCCATAGTGAAGCAACCGGCGCGGCCCCGACGTCTTCGCGATCAGCAAGGTCCTGGAGGACGCCCATTAACACTCGCGGTTTTTCGGCATGCTAGGCTGACGGCCGTATCGGAAAATGTCTCTTCGGGGGGAGTTACCCCTTAAACTTCCATGATTGAATCCATCGTCCAGTTCATGCGGCGCGACGTGACGCGCGGTGTTGCCGGAACCATCCTGCTCAAGGTTGGTAGCGGCGCGCTCGCGTTTGCGTTGTTCTCGCTGGCGGCACGAACGATGTCGCCCGACGGGTTCGGCATCTTCGCGACCTGGCTTTCGGTGGCCCAGATGGCAGCGGTCGTGGGACTGGTCGGACAGGAATCGCTGCTGGTGCGATTTCTGAACGAGTATCGGGTAGGAAATCAGCCCGATCTTACCAAAGGCGTGCTGCTATCGAGCCTCAGGATTTCCTTCGTCGCGATGCTGATCGCGATCGGCGCGATCGCGATCGTGGCGAGCATGAGAGGCGACGGGTGGCTGCTGGTACTCGCGGTATCGGCCTATACCGCCGTGAATGCGGGACTGATGCTTGGCAGCCAGATCGCGCGCTCGCTGGTCAGCATTCTCATGGGAGAAGGAAACAGGGAGTTCTTCTGGCGGGTCAGCGTCGTGATGTTTCTGTTCGCGATCATGTTCGGCCATCGGCAGCTCGATCCCGCCGAATTGATCGCCGTGATGACGATTGCCATGTCAGTCGGCCTGGTCGCACAGCTCATCGCGATCACGCGAGCTCTGCCGGATTTCCGCGGCACGGCGGTGCGTTCCGAGACGTCCCGCTGGAGATCGAGCGCGCTTCATTTCTGGGTCGCGTCCATCCTCGAAGCCGCGAACCAGTATTTCGACGTGATCCTCGTCTACTGGATGCTGGATCCGGCAACCGCCGGAATTTACTTCGCCGCTTCGCGCCTGGCCAACATCTTCGCCATGCTGTCGGCCGCGCTGTACAGTTTCGGCGCACGGCGGCTGCCCTCGCTGTATTTCAGCAAGAACCACCAGGAATTCGAGCGAACGTTGCGGCTCATGGCGGAAGTGACCGCGTTGTGCGTGGTCAGCGGGCTGCTGCTGATCTGGATCGGCGGCCCCCATCTCCTCAACCTGTTCGGGCCTCATTTCGCCGCGCAGCACTGGGTTCTGATCGTGCTCGCGATCGGAACGGCCTTCCAGGCGGCGGGCGGCCCATCTGCGGCGATATTGCAGCTGACCGGCTATGAGCGCGAGTACGTCCCCGTCGTCGCCGCCAACGTGGCGCTGAGGCTGGTCGGATTCCTCGTCCTCATTCCCTGGCTCGGCGTGCTCGGCGCAGCAATCTCGGCCACCGTGTCGCTGGCGCTCGCAACCATCGCCCTCAACATCCTCTGCCGGCAGCGAACCGGGGTCGATCCTTCAATTCTGGGACTTTTGCGCTTGTCGGCATCCAAGCGCGGCGCCTACGCGGTCCGCGGCGCGGACTCCGGCGAATAGACATCGAGTCAATCGGGCAATTGCCCGGCTCGGCAATACTTAAATATCCATGGTTAAATTGGCGGTGATCCGCTGCTTGCGCGACCAGGATCGAATGGTTGACGCGCTCGCTTCCCTTCGTGTGGAACCAGCGGAATTCCGTCGTGAACGCTGCCGTCCGTCAGACCGCGCATTAACTCCGTTTGTTGCTAGTCGGTGTTCACGCGGTGTCCGCATGGTAGGTACGGGGCCAAGAAGGTGAACATTTCGTTTCTTCAGCGGGTCGGGATCCGTGCTCCATTACCAGCCAAACAAGGCGTTGAGCGAGACGACTGCGACAGCCCTCCCGCCACCGGGCGGCAGCGGCCGAAAGCTGCACGTCCTTCTCGTGCAGACCCAGGCCGAGAACGCCGGCGCGCAGGAGATCTCCCGGCTGCTCGGCGCCGGCCTGACCGCCCGCGGCCACCGGGTCACCAATCTGTTCTTCTTCCGCAAGTCGGACTCGTTCGACGAGCCGCCCGATACGATCTACTGCGCCTCGAGCCGGCCGGGAAGTCCGCTGGCCCTGCTCCGGATGCTGTGGACGCTCGGCCGCCATATCAGGACAACCAGGCCCGACGCCGTCCTGACGTTTCAGCATTTCGGCAACGTCATCGGCGCCGGCGTCGCGCGCCTCGTCTGCCGCGCGCCCGTCATCGCCAACCAGGTGTCATCCGCGCTGGCGATGAGCTGGCCGGTCCGTACGGCCGACATCTTCATGGGCAGCCTCGGCTTCTTCGACCTCATCACGCTCAACTCGCTGGACATGCAGCGCGAGTATTCGCACTATCCGAAGGCCTATCGGTCGCGCATGGTGCATGTCCCGCACGGCTTCGACGACAAGGCCCTCACCCTGCCGAAGGAAGCTGCGCGCCGGAAATTCAACCTGCCGCCGGATCGCGTCCTGCTCGGCTGCGCCGCAAGACTGCACCCGCACAAGCGGCTCGATGCGGCGATACGCCTGTTGCCGGATCAACCGTCCTGGCACCTCGCGCTGGCGGGCCAGGGCGCCGACGAATCCCGGCTGCGGCAGTTGGCGGATGACTTGAAAGTCGCGGACCGGCTGCATCTGCTCGGCGAGATCACCCCGCACCAGATGGCGGAGTTTCTCGCCTGTCTCGACGTGTTCGTCTTTCCGACACAGGCCGAAACCTTTGGTCTGGCCGCTGTCGAGGCCGCGAACGCGGGCGTTCCTTCGGTCGTCACCGATCTGCCCGTCTTGCGCGAGGTGCTGTCCTACGAAGGAAAACCGACGGCGCTGTTCGTCGATGCTTCCGATCATACCAAGCTGTCGGCCGCCGTCTCCATGCTCCTGTCGGACCAGCAGCTGAGCGATGAACTGCGACGAAACGCCAAAGGCCTGAAGCTGCGCTATTCGGTGGACGCCATGGTGGAGGAATACGTTCAAATTCTCGGCCAGGTCATTTGACCGGACGCATTGAAACGGATCGGCTCGACATGATTATCGAGTTTCGTTGCGAAATTGAGCAGGCGCGGCGGTGGATGGACCGCGAGACGCTGTCGATCGACGGCCGGGATGTGCCGGTTCAGATCGCATGGACGGCAACGGCAGAGCCACGGCCCACAGGTCTCGACGCGCTGTTCGCGCTCGAACGTCTGGTGTTGCAGAAGGGCAAGCCTGGCGGCGCCGACAGGCTGAAGATCGATCCGGAACGGATGCAGGCGCGAACCGGCGCGGCCGACGTGATCGTCGATTTCACCGGCGCCGCGCGGGATCCCGGCAGCTCGGCCCGGCTGTATCTCCGCCCGCTGTTCAACGGAGCCGCCGGCGAAAACGCCGCGCTCGCCGCCATTCTCGCCGGCGACCTGCCGGTGATCGACATCGTCAACGAGGTCGACGGTGCAGTCCTCGACCGCGGCCATCCCTCCGGAGAGATCGCAGCCGGCTTGAGCGGTGCGCTCGAAACGGTCATGGCGCGAACCCTGACCATGGTGGCGGCAATCCTGTCGGGACGGCCGCGAATTGTGCCGCAGCTGGCGCGCCCCGCCGCAGGGAGAATTGGACGGCGTCCGGCGGCCTATGTCGCGCGCGGCCTCGCGATATCGATCGCCAAGGAGATCTACCGCCTCTGCTGCTATGCCCCGCATTGGCATGTCGGATGGCGCTTCAACAAGGGCGCAGGCGTCTGGCAGACCGGAGATCTGTCAGGACCAGGCTGGAACGTGCTTGCCGATCCCGGAAATCACTTCTACGCCGATCCTTTCCCCATCACGTGGCAGGGACGAACATTCGTCTTCTTTGAAGATCTCGACCACCGGGTCGGCAAGGGCATCATTTCCGCGATAGAGTTCGACGAGGCCGGCCCGGTCGGAGCCGCCGTACCCGTGCTGGAGGAGCCCTGGCACCTCTCCTATCCGTTCCTGATCGAGGACGACGGTGCATTGTGGATGATCCCGGAGAGCTCGCTCAACGGCGACGTCGCCCTCTACAAATGCGTTCGGTTTCCGGACAAATGGGAGCGGCACGCGACGCTGCTTTCGGGATTCGAACTGGCCGACGCGACGATCATGCGGCACAACGGCCTGAATTACCTGTTTGGCGCCTGGCGCGACGGCACGGGCGGGTATTCGGATTCGCTGGCGATCTATTACGCCGAGCACCTCATGGGTCCCTGGTTGCCGCACGCCAGCAATCCGGTCCTGATCGACCGCGCGAGCGCGCGGCCGGCGGGGAATTTCGTCACGATCAACGACCGATTGTGGCGACCGATCCAAGATTGCAGCGACGGATACGGCGCGGCGCTCGCCCTGGCGGAAATCGTCGAACTCTCGCCGACGACGTTCAAGCAGGTCGTCCGCCACTCGCTGAGGCCCGGACCGGCATGGCCCGGCCGGAAGCTGCACACGTTGAATCGCTGCGGCCAGCTCGAGGTGATCGACGGATCGCGTGTCCAACCCAAGACTCGCGCCTTCGCGAGCAGACTTCCATCGGCCGTCTTGTCGCCGCGCACGAGTCCAAATACCGCCTGCTGAATCAACCGGCGCGCTACGCGCGGACGGCATCTCTCGTCTTCACGGCGCTGCGCGACATTCGCCATGACGGACGGCGTGGATCAACGCCGTCCGGCATCGCGTATGTCGAGCGCTCCTCGCAGGGATCGCGTTCTACTGAGAACGGTCCGAGGTCCAGCCCTTGTACTGGGCGACATTGTCCCTGGTCACGAGCTTGGACGGCAGCAGCTCGACCGTCGAAGCCGGCTTCTGGCCGTTGAGAATGCCGACACCGACCTGCACGGCCCGCCGTGCCATGAAGAACGGATCCTGCGAGGCGGAAGCCTGGATCTGCAGCGCCGCGGGGTCCTTGAGCGCGGCCTCGATATCGGGCGCGCCGTCGACCGCGGTGATGACGATGCCGGTGCGGTTTTGCTGGCGCGCCGCAAGGTCGGTACCGATCGCCTGCGGATCGTTGATGGCGAAGATGGCGTCGATCTTGGGGAAGCGGGTCAGATAGCCCTGCGCGACGGTGAGGCCACCTTCGCGCGAGCCCTTGCCGTCCTGGTCGCTCGACAACACCTTGATGCCGGCGTTCTTCGACAAGACGTTCTTGCAGCCGACGACACGGTCGATCACGGCGGAGACCTGCGGCCCGTTCTCGATGATGACATCGCCCTTGCCGCCCAATTTGTCGACGATGTACTGGCAGGAGATCTCGCCGGCCTGCACGTTGTTCGTGGTCACGGTAGCATCGGCGCCATCGGCCGCGGTGTCGACCGCAACGACGACGATGCCTGCCGCCTGCGCCTTCTTGATCGCCGGCCCGATCGCCTTGGGATCGCCGGGGTTCAACAGGATCAGGTCGACGCCGGCGGCGATGAAATTGTCGATCTGGGTCACCTGCTTGCCGAGGTCGTATTCGAAGCCGACCGTCGTGATCTTCACATTGGGGTTGGTCTTTTTGGCCTCGAACTCGGCGCCCTTCGACAGCGCGACGAAGAACGGATTACCCATCGAACCGAGCGAGACGCCGATCGATTTGAGCTCCTTGGCGAAAGATGGTGCGCTGCTTAGGGCAAGCGCCGTCACGGCGCCGGCGAGCGTGATCGTCTTCAACATTGGCTTCCTCCCTGGTCTGTCTTCATTCCCGCCACGGCAGACCAGTTGCCGTAACGGAATCTCGTCTGGCGGAGCCCCTCAAGTTCTGGCCGAGCCTTGCAGCCGGTAGCGGTCCAGCGCCACGGCGCCAATGATCACAAGGCCCTTGATCACATATTGCCAGATGTCCGAGACGCCGACGAGGATCAGGCCGTTCGACAGCACGGCGATGATCAAGGCACCGACCAGCGTGCCCCAGATCGAGCCGATGCCGCCGACGAAGGAGGTGCCGCCCAGGATCACGGCGGTGATCGCATCGAGCTCATAGGACTGACCGAGCTGAAGGCCGTTGGCCGCATAGAGCCGCGCCGCCTGCATGGCGCCGCCTAGACCGGCGAACAGTCCCGAGACGCCGTAGACGAATATCAGCACGGCCCAGACCTTGATGCCCGCAAGCCGCGCCGCGCTTTCATTGCCGCCCACCGCATAGATGTGCACGCCGAGCACGGTCCGGCGCAGCACCAGCCAGGAGACGAGGATGACGAGCAAGGCGATCACCGAGAGCCAAGGGATCGACGCGATGCCGGGAACGAGCGTCAGCGATCCGTTGCCGATGAACGCATAGGGAATGGAGGGGTTGAAGACCGTGGTGTCGCCGCCGAGCAGTCGCGCCAGACCGCGTACGGCGGTGAGAGAGCCGAGCGTGACGATGAAGGGCGGCAGGCGGAGGAGCGCGATCAGCGCGCCGTTGACGACGCCGAAGCCAAGGCCCGTGACCAGCGCAGCCGGCAGCCACAGCATCCCGAGTTCCGGCAGCTTGGAGAGCGTCAACCCGGCCATGGCGGCGGCCGCCAGGATCGACCCGACCGACAGGTCGATGCCCCCGGTGAGGATGACGAAGGTCATGCCTGCGGCGAGCACGGTGTTCACTGCGGCCTGCTGCAACACGATGCCGAGATTCTGTCCGGTGAAGAAGCGGCCCTCCGACAGGAAGTGGAAGCCGCCGCACAAGATCAACAACACCGGCAGCATGCCGGCCGCGCGGATCACGAGCCTGATGCGCTGACGCTTCGTCTCCTGCGCTGCCGCGAGGCCCGCGGCGGTGGCAGTGTCCGCTTTCGGAGGGCTGTCATGCATCGAGTTGCTCCATCCCCGTGGCGAGCGCCATGATGTCTTCCTGGCTCAACTGCGTCGATTCGGTTCGCCTGACCTCGCCAGCAACAAGCCCCGATCGCATCACGATGACGCGGTCGCAGATGCCGATGATCTCGGGCAGATCGGACGAGATGACGAGGACCGCGGTGCTGGCCTTGGCCAGATTGTCGATGATCGAATAGATCTCGGACTTGGCGCCGACGTCAACGCCACGCGTCGGCTCGTCCAGGATCAGGACCTTCGGCGCAATGGCAAGAAGCCGCGACAGGAGCACCTTCTGCTGGTTGCCGCCGGACAGGCCACCGGCGGGGACGCCGACATCGGCGGCACGGATGCTGAGCCCCGCGAAGGCGCGGTCGGCGCGCTCACGCGCCTTGTCGCGATCCAGAAACCAGCCGAGCTTCGCATCGCGCGCGAGCACAGCCAGATTGATGTTGTCCAGACATGACATGTCGAGGAACAGACCGAGCGCCTTCCTGTCCTCCGTCAGATAGGCGATGCCGGCCTCGAGTGCCGCGCCCGGGCTGCGGATGTCGACCGCGCGGCCCTCAAGTTCGAGGCGGCCCGACGTTCGCGGTGCCGCGCCGATGATGAGATGCGCAAGCTCGGTGCGCCCGGCGCCGATCAGGCCGGCGAGGCCCACAACCTCGCCCGCATGCACGGTCAGCGAGCAGCCCTTGACGCGCTGGCCGTCGGCCATGTCGGTCGCTGCGAGCACGGGATGCCCTCGCCCCGCCTCAGGATCGTGATCCTTCTTGTAAAAGGAGGAGACGTCACGCCCGACCATCAGCCGAACGATGGTGTCGGCCCGGATGTCCTGCTTGTCGAGCGACCCGACCAGCCGGCCGTCGCGAAGCACGGTGACGCGGTCGCCGAGCGCGTAAACCTCGTCCATGCGATGCGAGATGTAGATGATGGCAAGCCCCTCCGCCCGAAGCTGGCGGATCAGCGCGAACAACCGCGCGCTCTCGCCGGCCGACAAGGCGGTGGTCGGTTCGTCCATGATCAGGATTTTCGATTTCGCGTGCAGCGCACGGGCGATCTCGACCAGTTGCCGCTGGCCCATGGAGAGATGCGCCACCAGCGTCGATGGCAGGAAATCCGCGCCCAGCCGTTTCAGGATGGAGCCGACGCCCTCGCGCATGGCGCCGCGCGCCAGCAAGCCTGATCGCGATATCTCCCGGCCGAGATAGATATTCTCGGCAACGCTGAGATTGGGAGCCAACGACAGCTCCTGGTAGATGATGGAGATGCCCGCCGCGCGGCCGCCGAGCGGACCTTCGATCCGCACCGGGCTTCCCTCGATGCGGATCTCGCCGCCGGGATCAGGCCTGTAGGCGCCGGACAGGATCTTCATCAGCGTCGATTTTCCGGCGCCGTTCTCGCCCATCAAGGCATGAATTTCGCCGGCATGGACGGTGAGATCGACGGCACGCAGCGCCTTGATGCCAAAGAAGGATTTTGAGACCCCGCGCATCTCGAGGATCGGATCGTTCATCGTGCCTCCCGACGCACAATGCGTTTCCTACCCGCGTCTCGATCTTCTTGTCAGCGCGGTCCACGCATTAAACAAAAGCCCGCCGCACAGGGCAATACCGAACACACGGGAATGCAACGTCGAGGCGATGCTAGTGGCGCGGACGATACAGTACACGCCACGCGGGAAGCCGCTCGGCGTAAGCATCGACCAGTCCTGCGTCGGGTTCGAACGTCTCGACACGCTGCGGCCGCGTGCACACGGCGGCGATCGCCTCACCGGTGACAGCAAGTCGCCCCAATCTCGCCGCACCGAACGCCGCGCCGGTTTCGCCTCCCGCGAAGCGATGGATTGGAACATTCAGCACATTTGCCAGCACCGAAAGCCAGAACCGGGACCGTGAACCACCGCCGATGGCGTCGGCTTCCGCAATCGCAATGCCGGCATCCGCGAGCGCGTCACGGCAATCGGCAAGCGCGAAGGCAACGCCCTCGAGCACCGCCTGCACGATCGGGCCGCGATCGGTGCCATGGCTCAAGCCATCCAGCAAGCCGCGCACGACGGGATCGTCGTGCGGAGTGCGCTCTCCCGCAAGATAAGGCAGGAAGCTCACGGGCGACGGCGCCTGCGGGCGCGTTCCAAGCGGGGCCAGCAACTCGGCCTCGGTGGCGCCGAACAGGCGCGCGATCCAGGCCAGGCAAGAGGCGGCCGAGAGGATCGCGCCGGCCTGAATCCACATCGCGGGAATAGCGTGGCAGAACGTATGCACCGCGCGGTCGGGATTGGCGGCGATTGTGCTCGTCGGGGCCAGCAAGGCACCCGAGGTTCCCAGGGACAGGAAGGCGGTTCCCGGCTGGATCGCGCCGATGCCGATGGCGCCCGCCGGATTGTCTCCGGCACCGCCTGCGATCACTGGCGGCTTGCTCATGCCCCAGCGCCGCGCCAGCTCGCCGCGCAGTGTCGTTGCGGGCGCGCATCCCTCGACCAGACGCGGCATCTGATCGCGCGACAGTCCGGTCGCTGCCAGTGCCGCGTCCGACCAGTCCCGGCGCGCGGCATCGAGCCACAGCGATCCCGACGCGTCCGAGACGTCCTCGATTGCCTCGCCGCTCAGCACCAGGCGCAAATAGGCCTTTGGAAGCAGAACGAGTTTCGTCGCCGCGAAAATTTCAGGCTCGTGCGTCGCGATCCAGAGCAGCTTCGGCGCGGTGAATCCCGGCATCGCCTTGTTGCCCGTCGTCGCACGCAAGGCGGGCCAGCGTCGTTCCAGGACACGACACTCCGCGGCTGAGCGTCCGTCGTTCCAGAGGATGCAAGGCCGCAGCGGTCTCGAGCTCGCATCGAGCAGCGTGGCGCCATGCATCTGGCCGGACAGCCCTATGCCTTCGACGGCCGCCAACGCGCCGGCATGCGTCGCCTTCAGCGCATCCAGCGTGGCAAAGGTTGCCTCGACCCAATGTGCGGAATCCTGCTCGAAATAGCCGGGCTGCGGCGATGCGGTCGGGAGCGGCCGGCTCTCGCTTGCAATCACACGCTGGGCACCGTCGACGAGAACGGTCTTGACCGCCGAAGTGCCAAGATCGATGCCGAGATACATGGATGCTCCCCGCTCACTTCGCCGCGTCGATCCAGATCCCTGGCTCCGAATGCTCGCGGATGTGGGTGACCAGGAAGTCGGAAAACACCCTGATCTTGGCGGGCAGTCCGGCACGGTTCTGATAGGCGATGTTCATCGTGAGCAGCGGCAACTCCCAGTCCATCAGCACCGGGACGAGACGGCCCGCGGCGATGTCGCTTTGCACGATGTAGAGCGGCTGGATGAGGATGCCGAGCCCTGCCAGGGCGGCGCCGCGGATGACCTGGCCGTCATTGCTGTCGAGAGTCGGCGTGATGCGGACGGTCTGCGCGCCATGGGCTTTGCGCAGGCGCAGCGAATAGGGATCGTTGGCGAGGTTGTAGACCAGCATGTTGTGGCGCGCGAGATCGGCGGGTTGTTCCGGCTCGCCGCAGCTTGCGAGATAGGATGGCGCGGCCGCAAGCACACGCCGCATCTGGCCGATGCGGCGGACGATGATGTTCGAATCCGGCTCCTGCTCGCGCGTCCGGATCGCGACGTCGATGCCGGCCTCGATGAAATCGGGGTAGCGGTTGGCGGTGGTGATCTGCATGTTGAGCTTCGGATAGCGCGCGCGGAAAGCCGGCAGCATCGGCGCCAGATAGATTACCGCAAAGGACAGCGAGCTCGTGACTCGCAACGTGCCCTGCGGCGACAGCGCGCGATCGCTGACGATGTCCTCGGCCTCCGCCAGTTCGCTCAGAACCCGGCTGGACCTCTCCAGCAATTCCTGCCCCGCTTCCGTCAACCACAGCCGGCGGGTATTGCGCTCGATCAGCCGAACGGCGAGGCGCTCCTCGAGCGCGCTGAGGTGCCGGCTTGCGGCTGCATTGGACATGCGCAGCGCTTCGGCAGCTTTGGACAGGCTGCCGAGTTCAGCCGTCTTGGCAAATACCTCCAATTGCAGCAGGCGATCCATTTTTCCACATTTAGGAAAAGAGACTTGCGATTATTGACCTTTATTTCCGTATCCCGCAAGCCAAAATGGCCGCAACAGAAGCAAGATTGCAGGCGAGGAAACTGGGAAATGTCGGGCCCGATCAGGCACATCGTGATGTGGCGGCTGCGCGGGGAGACGCCAGCGGAGCGTTCCGCCGCCCGGGCCAAGGTCAAAACCCTGTTCGAGGGGCTGCGCGGCCGGATCGAGGGCCTCACCCATATTGAAGTAGGGCTCGACGTCAGCGATGTCGATTACGCCTGCGACGTGGTGCTGTTCTCCGAATTCACCGACCACGCCGCTCTCGCCGCCTACGCCACCCACCCCGAACATTTGCGCGTCCGCGAGGCGCTGGGCGACTTGCGGATCGGCCGCTTCCAGGTGGATTATCCCATCAAAGAGACCGGCGCATGATCGGTTCGTTCACCTTTGAAAACCTGCCCTGCCGCGTCGTGTTCGGTAGCGGAACGCTGGCTAGCGCCAAGGCCGAAGTCGAGCGACTCGGCGGCAAGCGCGCACTGGTGCTGACGACGCCGCAGCAGGAGGCGCAGGGCAAGAGCCTTGGGACGGCGCTTGGCTCGCTCTACGCCGGGATCTTTCCCGGCGCCACCATGCATACGCCGGTCGATGTCACGGAGCGGGCGCTCGCGGCGATGAAGGCGTGCGACGCCGACTGCGTCGTCTCGCTCGGCGGCGGATCGACGACGGGTCTCGGCAAGGCGCTGGCGCTGCGTACCGGCGTCAACCAGCTCTGCATTCCCACCACCTATGCCGGCTCGGAGATGACGCCGATCGTCGGCCAGACCGAGAACGGCCTCAAGACCACGGTGCGCGACGCGGCGGTGCTGCCGGAGACCGTGATCTACGACGTCGATCTCACCCTGACGCTGCCGGCGAGCCTGGCCGCGACCTCGGGCATCAACGCGATCGCGCATGCGGTGGAAGCGCTTTACGCGCGCGATACCAATCCCGTCACCTCGCTGATGGCGGAACAAGGCATCCGCGCGCTGGCCCGCGCCCTGCCCGCCATCGCCATTAAGAGCGATGACCGCGAGGCCCGCACCGAAGCACTATATGGCGCGTGGCTGTGCGGCGTCTGCCTCGGCACTGTCGGCATGGCGCTGCATCACAAGCTCTGTCACACGCTCGGCGGCACATTTAATCTGCCGCATGCAGAGACCCACACCATCGTACTGCCGCATGCGCTCGCCTACAACGCACCGGCGGTGCCGGACGCGATGGCACGCATCTCGCGCGCAATCGGTGCGACCGATGCATCGCAGGGACTTTATGACCTTGCAGGACGGCTAGGTGCGAAGGTCGCGCTGCGCGACGTCGGCATGCCCGAGAGCGGCATCGACAAGGCAGCCGATCTCGCGGTCACCAACGCCTACTGGAATCCGCGCCCGCTCGAGCGCGGCGCCATCCGCGACCTGATCGCGCGCGCCTGGGCCGGCGAACGGCCTGTTGCCATTGAAGCGGCGGCGTAAAGCGATGCGGCGCACGCTGATCAAATCCGCCACGGTCATCAGCATGGATGATTCGATCGGCGATTTTTCGGCCGGCGACGTGCTGGTCGACGGGATCCGCATCGTCGACGTACGCCCATCGATCGACCTCGGCAGCGGTGCGGCCGAGACCGAGATCGTCGACGGCACGGGGCGCATCGTCATCCCCGGCCTCATCAACGCACACATGCACACCTGGCAAACGGCCCTGCGCGGCTATGCCGCGAACTGGACGCTGCTGGAATATTTCCGCCGCATGCATGCCGGGCTCGCGACCGTATTCCGGCCCGAGGACATCTACATTGCGACCGTCGTCGGCGCGCTGAACCAGATCAATTGCGGCACCACTACGCTGGTCGACTGGTGCCACAACAATCCGACGCCCGCTCACACCGACGCCGCCGTGCTTGGCCTGGTCGAGAGCGGGATCCGCGCCGCCTTCTTTCATGGCTCGCCGAAGCCTGAGCCAAAATCGGGCGAACCGCATTTCTCGGAAGTGCCGCATCCGCGCCGCGAGGTCGAGCGGCTGCTGGCAGGGCCCCTCGCCGACCGCGACGGCCTCGTCACGCTTGGTCTTGCGATCCTCGGCCCGCACTACTCGACGCTGGACGTCGCCATGCACGATTTCCGCCTGGCGCGCGAACTCAAGCTGATCGCATCGATGCATCAGGGTGGCGGCCCCGCGAAGACGCCTGATGGCTGGGAGAAGCTGATCGAGGCCGGCCTCGTTGGCGCCGGCATCAACATCGTCCACGGCAACGATCTGCCCGACGATCTCCTCGATCGTCTTGTCGATCTCGGTGTGTCCTTCTCCGTCACGCCAGAGAACGAGATGATCCAGGGCCACGGCTTCCCGATCACCGGACGGCTGCTCAAGCGCGGCGTGCGGCCGACGATCGGCATCGACCTCGAATCCGTGCTGGCCGGCGACCTATTCGGCGTCGCGCGCGTCGCGCTGTCGATGCAACGGGCACTCGACAATGCCGAGTCACGCAAAGTGAGCGGCACGATTCCGGCGACTACTACGATTCCGGTCCGCGAAGCGCTGCGCTGGATCACCATCGAGGGTGCGCGCATGCTTGGCCGCGACAACCAGATCGGCTCTCTGACGCCGGGCAAGCTTGCCGACCTCGTCATCATCAACGCCTCGGATCTCAACCTCTTTCCGGTGCACGATCCCATCGCGACCGTCGTGATGCAGACCAGCCTCGCCAATATCGAGGCCGTCATGATCGGGGGCTCCTGGAAGAAACGGAACGGCCAACTGCTGGTTGCGGGCTTGGAAGCGAAGAAAGAGTTGCTGGCGCAATCCGGCCGGCGGCTGGTGCAGGACATCGAACGACAGGGACGCGCCGCCTGAAGGCGCCAATGGACAAGATCAATGACTGACGCTTCAAGGAATGTCGCTTTCATCGGGATCGGCAAGATGGGCCTGCCGATGTCGGCGCTCGTCGCCAAGGCCGGTTACGCCGTCACCGCGTTCGACCAGAGCGCAGCGCGGATCAGCGAGGCCCGTAGGCAGGGAATTTCGATTGCTGCTTCGCCGGCTGAAGCCGTGAGCGGCAAGGCGGTGGTCATCACGTCCCTGCCCGATGATGCAGCCTTGCGCGGCGCGCTGCTCGGCCCCAGCGGGCTCATCGCCGCAATGGCGCCCGGAGCCGTCCTGATCGAGACCAGCACCGTGAGCGTCGAAGCCTCCGCTGATGTCGGCGCCGCGGCGCAGGCACGCGACATCCTCTATCTGCGCGCGCCGGTCTCCGGCAATGCCAGCATCGTTCACACGGGCGCATTGACCTGCTTCGTCTCGGGGCCGAAAGACGCCTTCGAAAACGCAAAGCCGCTGTTCGCGGCGTTCACCCGCGCCCAGACCTACCTCGGGCCGACCGAGGAAGCTCGCTACGCCAAGCTCGCGGTCAATCTGATGATCGCGGTATCGGCGGCGATGATGGCCGAGAGCCTGGCGCTGGCGCGCAAGGGCGGCATCGCCTGGCAGGATATTCTGAAGGTGCTGGACGACAGCGCGGTGACCTCGCCCATGGTGAAGTACAAGACCGCGCCGCTGCGGACCCGCGATTTCGAGTCCAGCTTCTCATGCAAGCAGATGGCCAAGGATCTCGACCTGATCCTCGGCGCCGGACATGCCGTCGGCGTTCCGCTTCAGCTCGCCGCCCAGGTGCGCGAGACCTATGGATCGCTGATCGCACAGGGCGACGGCGACACCGACTTCATCGCGACCGTCAAGCATCTGGAACGGTTGTCCGGCCTCGGCGAGCCGAAGCTGTGATCTACGGAGGCAAACATGCGTAACTTCAACGAAACCACGATCACCGAGGCGGTGATTGAGCGGATCGCGGGCGCGACCGATCCGCGTATCAAGCAGGTCAGCGAAGCTCTGGTGCGCCACCTTCATGCCTTCGTCCGCGAGGTGCGGCCGACCCAGAAGGAATGGGAATACGGTATCGACTTCCTGACCCGCACCGGGCACATGTGCGACGACAAGCGCCAGGAGTTTATCCTGCTGTCGGATACGCTCGGCGTCTCCATGCTGGTCGACGCGATCAACCATCCGGTGCCGGAAGGCGCGACCGAGACCACGGTGCTGGGACCGTTCTTCGTCCAGGCAGCGCCGGAGAAGGACAGCGGCGCCGATATCTCCGGCCCGATGGAAGGCGACCCGATGCTGGTCACCGGCTCGGTCTCGACCGTCGACGGACGTCCGCTTGCGGGCGCCATCGTGGACGTCTGGCACTCCGACGATGACGGCTATTACGACGTGCAGCAGCTCGACGAGATCGGAAATCTCGCGATGCGCGCGCGCTTCCACACCGACGCCAACGGCCGCTTCCATTTCTGGTCGATCAAGCCGGCCGCCTATCCGATCCCGCATGACGGCCCGGTCGGCGAGATGCTCGAGGTGCAGGGCCGCCATCCCTGGCGTCCGGCGCATGTGCACTTCATGATCTCGGCGCCCGGCTTCGAGCAGCTCGTGACCCACGTGTTCGTCGCCGGCGACAAATATCTCGACTCTGACGTCGTGTTCGGCGTCAAGGACAGCCTGATCCGCGAGTTCACCCGTCATCCGGCGGGGCGTGCGCCGGATGGTCGCATGGTGGACGGCGACTATTTTCACCTCAATTACGATTTCGGCCTGAAGCAGGTCGCGAGCAATGCAAGAGCCGCCTAGACTGGACGGCGACGGACCGACAAGAGTCCGGCAACAGGGAGCAGACGGGGAGTGAGGATGGGGCCGCGTGTCAGCACGGGCATATTGGCCGATCGCCTGTCGGGGATGATCGGTCCGCGCGCGAGCGTCGCTCGCGCCGTGCTCGACCAGCATGGGCAGAGCGAGTCGCATTATCGCAACCTGCCCCCCGACATCGTCGTTTTCCCCGAGACCACCCAGGAGGTCGCGGAGATCGTCAAGCTGTGCGCGGCCGCGAATATGCCAATCGTGCCGTTCGGCGCCGGCACCTCGCTGGAAGGCAATGCCGCTTCCGTCGCGGGCGGCGTGTGCTTCGACTTCTCGCGCATGAACAGGGTTCTGACCGTGCACGACAGCGACATGGATGTCGTGGTGCAGCCCGGCATCACGCGAAAGCAGCTCAATGCCGAGCTTCGAGGGACCGGACTTTTCTTTCCGATCGATCCCGGCGCGGACGCCTCCATCGGCGGCATGACGTCGACGCGCGCGTCCGGCACCATGGCAGTGCGCTACGGCACCATGAAGGACAACGTCATGGCGCTCGAGGTGGTGCTCGCCGACGGCCGGGTCATCCGAACCGCCAGGCGCGCGCGCAAATCGGCCGCCGGTTACGATTTGACGCGCATGTTCGTCGGGGCCGAAGGCACGCTCGGGATCATCACAGAGATCACGTTGAAGGTGCACCCGGTGCCACAGGCGATCTCGGCAGCGGTCTGCAGCTTCGACACGCTGCACAATGCCGTCGACACGGCGATCTCCGTGATCCAGTCCGCGATCCCCGTCGCGCGCATCGAGCTGCTCGACGACGTCATGATGCGCGGCATCAACGCCTACGCAAAGCTCGGCTATCGCGAGGCTCCCACCCTGTTCTTCGAATTCCATGGCTCCGAGACCTCCGTCGCCGAGCAGGCCGAGGCCGCGCAAGCCATCGCCGCCGATCATGGCGGCCATGGCTTTGCCTGGGCCAAGGCGGCGGAAGACCGCAGCCGGCTCTGGCACGCGCGCGACAACACGCTTTATGCGGGCCTGGGCCTGCGGCCCGGCGCGCGCGCCGTGATCACCGATGTCTGCGTGCCGATCTCGCGGCTGGCGGAATGCCTGACCGAGACCCGGCGCGATGCGGATGAGCACGGCTTTATTGCGCCGATCGTCGGCCATGTCGGCGACGGCAATTTCCACATGCTGATCCTGATCGACCCCGCGAAGCCCGAAGAGGCCGAAGGCGCCAAGGCGCT
The DNA here is from genome assembly GCF_024519875.1 of Bradyrhizobium sp. Bra64. Lineage (NCBI taxonomy): Bacteria > Pseudomonadati > Pseudomonadota > Alphaproteobacteria > Hyphomicrobiales > Nitrobacteraceae > Bradyrhizobium > Bradyrhizobium sp. Bra64. The sequence continues at coordinate 204,844 of NZ_JALJRD010000002.1, forward strand.
CCAGGCCCGCATGGTCGCCCGCGCCATCGCCATGGACGGCACCTGCACCGGCGAGCACGGTATCGGCCTCGGCAAGATCGACTATCTCACCGACGAGCTCGGCGAAGCCGTCGACGTGATGCGACAGATCAAGACCGCGCTCGACCCTGATGGACTGATGAACCCCGGAAAGATCTTTGCAAGCGGAGCGCGCGCATGAGCACCGCCGCATTGGCCATCGAGCCTGTCTCGCCCACGCCGCTGCTGGAGCTGCGCGGCATCAGCAAGGAGTTTCCCGGCGTCAAGGCGCTGGATGACGTGTCCTTTGCCGTCTTCCCCGGCGAAGTCCACATGCTGCTCGGGGAGAACGGCGCCGGCAAGTCGAGCCTGATGAAGGTGCTGTGCGGCGCCTACCGCGCCGACGCCGGCGAGTTCTATTACAAGGGCGAGAAGGTCGCGATCTCCTCGACCGCCGATGCGCAGAAGCTCGGCATCGCGGTGATCTTCCAGGAGTTCTCGCTCGTCCCCCATCTCGATATCGCCCAGAACATCTTCCTCGGCCGCGAGCCGAAGGGCCGTATCCCCTGCACCATCGACCGCCGCAGGATTCTGGCCGACGCGAGGCGCGTGCTCGGCACGATCGGCTTCGACATCGATCCCTCCACCATCGTCGACAAATTGGGCGTGGCGCAGCAGCAGATGGTCGAGATCGCGAAAGCGATCAGCCAGAACGCCCGCATCCTCGTGATGGACGAGCCGACGGCGGCGCTGTCCGACCGCGAAACGGAGCTTCTGTTCGCGCTGATCGCGCGGCTGAAGGCCGATGGCGTCTCCATCGTCTACATCTCCCACCGCATGGCCGAAGTGTTCGCGCTCGGCGACCGCATCACCGTGCTGCGCGACGGCCGCCGCATCGACGGCGTCCGGCCCGAAGACGTAACGCCGGACCAGCTCGTCCGCATGATGGTCGGCCGCAACGTCGACATGACCTACCCGCGCAACTTTGCCGACAAGCCCGGCGAGCTGCTGCTGGAGGTCAGGGGACTGACCGCCTCGACAGGGATTTCGGACATCAACATCGAGGTCCGGCGGGGCGAGATCGTGGGCCTCTGCGGTCTGGTCGGTTCCGGCCGCAGCGAAGTCGCGCGCGCGATCTTCGGCGCCGATCCCGTGACGTCAGGTGAGATCGTGTTCGACGGCAAGAGCATTTCCGGCGAGCCTGATCTCGCCGCCCGCCGCGGCATCGCGCTGATCCCGGAGAGCCGCAAGAGCGAGGGTCTCGCGCTGCTGCGGTCGGTGAGCGACAATCTGGTGGTGTCGGCGCTGCGCAAGCTGTTCCCGAGCGGCCTGTTCGACCAGCGCAGCGCACAGCGCACCTCCGACGGCCTGATCCGGCAGTTGAGGATCGCGACGCCAAGCGCGCGGCAGACCGTCGGCCTGCTTTCGGGCGGCAACCAGCAGAAGGTCGTGATCGGAAAATGGCTGGCGGCCGGTTCAAAACTCTTCATCTTCGACGAGCCGACGCGGGGAATCGACGTCGGAGCCAAATCCGAGATCTTTGCGCTGATCGACCGGCTGGTCGCGGAAGGCGCCGCTGCGCTGATGATCTCGTCCGAGCAGGTCGAGATCTGCCATGTCTGCGATCGCGCCTATGTGATGCGCGAGGGCCGCATCGCCGGGCATTTGACGCGCAACGAACTGACCGAGGAGAACATCGTGCGACTGGGGATGCATCATGCGTGAGGCCGCGGTCGTTTCCGAGCCCCATCCGCTGCAACGCATTCCCGGCGTTGCCATCGTGCTGGTGCTGCTGATCGCGCTGTTCAGCGCGATCGCGCCCGGCTTCCTGTCGGTCGCCAACCTCTCCAACGTGCTGGTGCAGTCGACCATCCTGACCATGCTGGCGCTGCCGATGACCCTGATCATCATGACCGAGGGGCTGGACCTGTCGATGGGCGCGGTGCTGACGCTGACCTCGCTCTGCGTCGCCATCGTCTCGCTCGCGACCCAATCGATGCTGCTCGGCCTCGGTGCCGGCCTGCTCGTGGGAGCCGCCTTCGGCACCGTCAACGGCTGGCTGGTCGCGATCCTCGGCATCCCGCCTTTCGTCGCGACGCTCGGCACGCTCGGCATGGCGCAAGGCCTGTCGCTGATCGTCAGCGACGGCCAGAGCGTGGTCGGCATCCCCCACAGCGTGCGCGACATCTACTCGGCGACGCTACTGGGCATCCCCGTGCCGATCGTGATGGCGCTGGTGACTTACGCCGCGTTTCACGGCTTGCTCTATCACACCCGCTTCGGCACCTACATCTTCGCGCTCGGCGGCAACCGTGAGGCGCTGCGCTATGCCGGCCTCTCGCCGAACCGGCTTCTGATCGCGGTCTATGCGATCGGCGGCGCCATGGCCGGCATCGCGGGCCTGCTGATGACCGCGCGGATGAATTCCGGCCACCCCACCGCCGGCCTCGGCCTCGAATTCGATGCGATTGCGGCCGTCGCGGTCGGCGGCACCTCTTTCGAGCGCGGCAATGGCTGGCTGCTCGGCACGTTGCTTGGCGTGATCGCGGTCGGTGTGCTGCGCAACGGGCTGAACCTGATCTCGATGCCATCCTCGGTGCAGGTCGCGAGCGTCGGTGTCCTCGTCATCGTCGCGCTGTTCCTCGATGGTCTCAGGAGCCACGCATGACCGACATCACCAAGGAGGCCATCGTGCCGTCCCGTTCCTTGCTGTCGCAGGATGCGGTCCAGGTATTCTATCGCCTGCTCGCGGCGCTGCTGATCTGTGCGGTGCTCGCGGTGCTCAGCGATTCCTTCCTGAGCCTCGGCAACATCCTCAATGTGCTCCGGCAGGCCAGCCTGACCTTCTTCATCGCCTCCGGTCTCACGCTGGTGGTGCTCACCGCCGGCCTCGACCTCTCCGTCGGCGCCAACGTCGCGCTGTCCGCCTGTATCGCCGGGACCGTGATCCACAAGACAGGCTCGCCGGCGCTCGGCATCCTGACCGGAATCGCCTGCGGCGGCATCGTCGGGCTTCTCAACGGGGTCATGGTCACTGCCCTGCGCATCCCCTCCTTCATCGCCACCTACGGCATGCTCTGGGTGCTGAACGGCCTGACCTATTGGTACATGGCGGGCGAGACCCTGCACGGCTTTCCGGCGGGCTTCCGCCAGATCGGCAGCGGCTATCTGTTCGGCCTGCCGATCCCGGTCTATCTGCTGCTGGTGTTCCTCGGGATCGGGACGCTGTTTGCGCAGCGCACGATCTGGGGCCAGGAGATCTATGCGATCGGTGCCAACCCGGTCGCGGCCCGGCTGTCCGGCATTCCCGTCGCACGCCGCCTGCTGCTGGTCTACGCCGTCTCCGGCACCATGGCGGGGCTCGCCTCGATCATCTTCCTGTCGCGGCTCAATTCGGCCGAGGCCGACATCGGCGAAAGCCTGACGCTGCCCGCGATCGCGGCCGTGCTGATCGGCGGCACCTCGCTGTTCGGCGGCGTCGGCACCGTGTTCGGCACCTTCATCGGCGCGTTGATCCTGACGCTGGTGCTGAACGGCATGAATCTCTTGTCGGTCAGCGCCAACTGGCAGCCGCTGGTCACCGGCATCATCGTCATTCTCGCGGTCTGGCTCGACATGAAGACCCGCCGCCGCGCGCAATGAGTTCCTGGACTACCAACAAGCAAAACGAGGGATGGAGACAACATGAAACAGAAACTGGGCTACTTGACGTCCTATTTGGCGCTGCCGCTGCTGATGGCGGCCGCGTTCACGACGCAGGCGCGCGCCGACGGCGAGACGATCGCCGTATTCACCAAGAACCAGACAAACCCGTTCTTCCAGACGGTGCGGGTTGGCGCCGACAGCATGGCGAAGGCGCTGAACGCGAAGACGCTCCAGTACATCCCGACCAAGCCGGACTCCATCCCCGAGCAGCTCAGCCAGATCGAGGACGTCGTGGTTAAGAAGCCGAGCGCGATCGTCTTCACGCCGGTCGACTACAAGGCGATGGTGCCGGGCGTCGAGAAGATCAACGAGGCAAAGATCCCGGTCGTCAACATCACCGACCGCTCCGCGGGCGGCAAGTTCCTCTCCTTCGTCGGCGCCGACGATTACAGCCTTGGGCTGGAGACTGCGCGTTTCCTGCTCAAGACGCTCGGCGGCAAAGGCAACATCGTCATCATCGAGGGCGTCAAGGGCTCGTTGACCAACGTCGACCGCGTCCGCGGCTTCAACGACGCGCTGAAGGAAAACGCGGGTGCCAAGCTGCTGGCCTCGCAGCCCGGCAACTACCAGCGGCTGCAGGCGCTCCAGGTGATGGAGAATTTGATGCAGTCGAACTCGCAGATCGACGGCGTGCTCGCCGCCAACGACGCCATGGCGGTCGGCGCGATCGAGGCGCTCGACGGTGCCAACCGCAAGGCCCAGGTGATCGGCATCAACGGCACCAAGGAGGCGATCGATGCCATCAAGTCCGGCAAGCTGCTGGCGAGCGGCGACTACAACGGATTTTTTCAAGGATGCCTCGGCACCATGATGGCGATCCGCAGCTTGCGCAACCAGCCGGTCATCAATGAGATCGTGCTAAAGCCGACCGTCATCACCAAGGACAATTACCAGCCGTTCGACGTGCCGCTGGAGCAGCGGACCTGCCCGACCTTCGAGGACGCCAGCAAGCTCGGCGCCAAATAGGCCAGCCGATCAAGACAAGCACGGACGGCCGCCTTTGCGGCCGTCCCAAGAAAACGAGACATAAAAGGAGACACCATGCTGTTCGCTATTCACGCCCTCGACCGCGCCGGCGCACTGCTGACCCGGCTGGCCAATTACGACGCGCACAAGGCCTTTCTGAGCGACACCTCGCGCTTCGGCGTCAAGATCGTGATGTCGGGGCCGCTCGTCTCCGATGATGGCCAGACCATGATCGGCAGCCTGTTCCTGATCGAGGCGCCCGGCCGCAGCGAAGTCGAAGCCTTCAACCACGCCGATCCCTTTGCCGAGGCCGGCATCTGGGACAAGGTCACGATCACGGGCTTCCTGCGCCGACAAGGTTGAAAGTTGCGACGGGCCATCGCCTGGCACCCGGCAAGGGCGTTCGCGCGGCCGTTACTTCGGATCTTTGTTCAGCTCTATGGCGACCTGCGAGACCCAGGCACCAGGCGCATCCATGACGAACGACTGGTGATTGCCCGCGGTCCGGATCGTCACCAACGCCGCAACGGTGTTGCCTTCAATTCTTGCCTCTATCAATCCGTCCTCCGAACTCGTTCCGTAGATCTTGCCACCCTGGCGGTATTCGCTCTCGAACCAATTCCCCGAAAACTCCTTGCCGTTCTGCTCCATGTTGGCGGACAAGACCATTTTGTAGGCATCGCTCGCGCATCGCAAATCCAGAGTGAGCGATCGGCCCAGCCTCGTGACGTTGTAGGCGACCCTGCAGCGCACCTTCTCGCGGGGACCATCGGCAGGCTTCATCGAACCCGTCCCTGACCAAGTGCCGGCCAAACCGTCCAGGGTCGCTTCCGCATAGGACGCGTTCAGGGCCACCAGCGCGAGGCAGGCGAGGCCGGCACTCCCTCGCTTAAGGGATGATTTCAAAGACACCGCGGCGGCTCCGATTCGTTGGGTTTGAACCGACCCTAGCCGCGATCAACCGATCAAAATTTGGCGAAGATGTTGAGATATGTTGCGGAACATGACTGAACCACGCGGCCCGGACCCGCTCGCGATGACAGTCTAACCCTGCGGCAATGCGTCGAGATGGCACGCCACCCACTGCTCGCTTCCGGCTGCGCGAAGCACCGGCTCCTCGGTCCGGCAGCGGTCGAAGACCAGCGGACACCGGGTGTGGAAGCGGCATCCGCGCGGAGGGTTGATCGGGCTCGGCACGTCGCCCTTGAGGATGATGGGATTGCGCTGAGCCCCCGGCTCGGGCAGCGGCACGGCCGAGAGCAGCGCCTTCGTGTAGGGATGCTTCGGCGCGGCAAATATCTCGCGGCGCGGCGCCACTTCGACGATCTTGCCAAGATACATCACCGCCACGCGGTGGGTCATGTGCTCGACGATCGCGAGGTCGTGGCTGATGAACAACAGCGCCAGGCCGAACTCGTTCTGGAGATCCTGGAGCAGATTGACGATCTGCGCCTTGACCGAAACGTCGAGCGCCGAGACCGCCTCATCGCAGACGATCAGCTCGGGCTCGGCCGCGAGTGCGCGCGCAATGCCGATGCGCTGGCGCTGGCCGCCGGAGAATTCGTGCGGCCTGCGGTTCAGCGCCTCGCGCGGCAGGCGCACCGTGTCCATCAGCGCCGTCACGCGCGTTTCGAGATCGCTTGCGGATTTGGCGAGGCCGAAATTGCGGATCGGCTCGGCCAGGATGTCGCGCACGCGCATCCGCGGATTGAGGCTCGAGAACGGATCCTGGAACACCACCTGCACGCGGCGGCGCATCTGGCGCATCGTGCTCGGATGTGCGTCGTCGATACGCTGGCCGTCGAGAATGACCTGGCCAGCGGTGATGTCGAACAGCCGCAGGATGGCACGGCCGACCGTGGACTTGCCGCAGCCGGATTCGCCGACCAGCGACAGCGTCTCGCCGCGCGCGACCTCGAACGAGACGCCGTCGACCGCATAGACCCATTCGGACTTGCGCCCGAACAGCCCGGTCTTGACCGGAAAGTGCTTCTTGAGGTCGTTAACCTGGAGCAGCGGGGGACTCATGCCGCAACGGCTCCCTTGGCAGCGTAGTGGCAGGCGGCGACGTGGCGCGGCCCCTTCTCCTCGAGCCCGGGCGCATACTGGCGACAGAGATCGGTCGCAAGCGCACAGCGGCCGGCAAAGACGCAGCCGATGATGGGCTTGCGGAGGTCAGGCACCTGGCCGGGAATCTCGGCCAGCCGTCGCGCGGTGCCGGTCAGCGACGAGCCGAGCCGCGGTACCGCGCCGAGCAGGCCTTGCGTATAGGGATGGCGCGGCGAGCGGAACAGCTCGGCGACCGGCGCCTCCTCGACCTTGCGGCCGGCATACATCACCATGACGCGCTCGGCGATCTCGGCGACGACGCCGAGATCGTGAGTGATCAGGATAATTGCCGCACCGACGCGGTGCTTCAGGTCCAGCATCAGTTTCAGGATCTGCGCCTGGATGGTCACGTCGAGCGCGGTGGTCGGCTCGTCCGCGATCAAGAGCTTCGGATTGCAGGCGAGCGCGATCGCGATCATCACGCGCTGGCGCATGCCGCCCGAGAGCTGGTGTGGATATTCGCGCACGCGCCGCGCCGGTTCGGGAATGCCGACGAGGGTCAGCATCTCGATCGCGTGCGCCTCGGCCGCCGCCTTGTCGAGGCCCTGATGGATCATGAGCGTCTCGCGGATCTGGCGGCCGACGGTCAACACCGGGTTCAGGCTCGTCATCGGCTCCTGAAAGATCATCGAGATGTCGTTGCCGCGGATGGCACGCATCTCGCGGTCGGAAAGCTGCAGAAGATCCCTGCCCGCGAAGCGGATGGTGCCGGCGATCCTGCCGGGCGGCTCCGGAATCAGCCGCATCAGCGACATCGAGGTCACCGACTTGCCGCAGCCGGACTCGCCGACGATGGCGAGCGTCTCGCCCTCGTTGACATGGAAGGACACACCGTCGACCGCGCGGTTGATGCCGCTCGGCGTCCGGAAGTGGGTCTGGAGGTCCTCGACTTCTAGCAAAGCCATCGCGTTCAGCCTCGGTGCATCAGAGGCTCTTGGCCATGCGCGGATCGAGCGCATCGCGAAGGCCGTCGCCAAGCAGGTTCACGGCAAGCACGGTGACGGAGAGGAACGCCGCCGGAAAAAACACGATGTAGGGCTTGACCTGCCACAGCGCGCGGCCTTCGGCCATGATGTTGCCCCAGGACGGAATGGTGGGCGGCGTGCCCGCGCCGATGAAGGACAGGATCGCCTCCGTGATCATGGCGCTGGCGCAGATGTAGGTCGCCTGCACCAGCATCGGCGCCAGCGTGTTGGGCAGGATGTGGCGCACGATGATCATCGGCGTCCGCGTGCCGCACGCCACCGCCGCATCCACGTAGGGCTGCTCGCGCAGCGACAGGACCACGCTGCGGACAAGGCGCGAGACGCGCGGGATCTCGGCGATCGTGATGGCCAGGATGACGTTGCCGACGCTGCCGCGCGTCAGCGCCATCAGCGCGATCGCCAGCAGGATCGGCGGGATCGACATCAGGCCGTCCATGAAGCGCATCAGGATGCCGTCGGCCCAGCGGATGAAGCCGGAGACGATGCCGATGGCAAGACCCACCGCGGACGCACATATCGCGACTGACAGCCCGACCGTGAGCGACACCCGCGCGCCGAACAGCACGCGCGAATAGATGTCGCGGCCGAGCACATCGCTGCCGAACCAGAAATCGGCATTGGGCGCACGGGTGCGTTTGGCGGGCGCGAGCGCGGTCGGATCGACCGTTCCGAGAATTGGCGCGAAGATCGCGATCAGGACCAGCGTCAGCAGCAGCGCGCCGCCGATCGCAACGGTCGGATGGCCGCGCAAGAGCCCGATGAAGCCGCGCCGGATTTTGACCGGCCGCAGGATTTCGGGCAGTTGCGGCGCGAGGACGAGGCCGGCCGGCAGCGCTTGTGGATTGAAAGTCGTGTCGGTCAATAGCGGATCCTCGGGTCAACGATCGTATAGGTGACGTCGATCATCAGATTGACGAGGACGTAGACGAAGCTGAACAGCAGCACGATGCCCTGGATCACGGGATAGTCGCGGCGCAGGATCGCATCGATCGTGAGCCGGCCGAGGCCAGGGATCGCGAACACGCTCTCCGTGACGACCGCGCCGCCGATCAGAAGCGCGATGCCGATCCCAATCACCGTGACAATCGGCACCGCCGCGTTCTTGAGCGCGTGGATGAACAGGATGCCGCCCTGCCCGAGGCCCTTGGCGCGCGCAGTGCGGATATAATCCTGCTGCAGCACTTCGAGCATGGTGGCGCGGGTGATGCGCGCGATCAGCGCAATATAGACGCAGCCGAGCGCGACAGCCGGCAGGATCAAATTCTCCAGCCAAGGCCAGAAGCCTGCCGCAAGCGGCGTATAGCCCTGCACCGGAAGCCATTCCAGCTGGAGCGCGAAGACGTAGGCGAGCATGTAGCCGACCACGAAGACGGGCAGCGAGAAGCCGAACACCGCGAAGCCCATGATGACGCGGTCGATCAGGCTCCCGGCTTTCCACGCCGCCAGCACCCCAAGCGGCACCGCGATCACGATCGTGAGCAGCAGGGTGACGACCATGAGCGACAGCGTCGGTCCGAGACGCTGCCCGATCATCGTCGAGACCGGCAGATTGGTGAAGATCGAGGTGCCGAGATCGCCGTGCAGGATGCGCCAGACCCAGCTTCCGAACTGGATCAGGAACGGCCGGTCGAGGCCGAGGCTCTGGCGGATGCGCTCCACATCCTCCGGGCTCGCCTGGTCGCCCGCGATCACCACGGCCGGATCACCCGGCGCGATGTAAAGCAGGCTGAACACGAACAGCGCGACGATTGCCATCACCGGCAAGGTCGCGACGATGCGACGGAGGATGTAGGAGAGCATCTGGCTTCAGTGCACCATCATGCGGATTTCGACACGCCCCAGAAGAACGGCAACGGCCCCTTGGCGATGCCGGAGACGTTCTTGCGCCACGCCGTGTAGCTCAGGAAGAAGCCGGTCGGCGCATAGACGACGTCGTCCATCGCCGCCTTGTTGAGGCGACCGATGGCGGCCTTTTCCTCGTCGAGGCTCTTGGCCTCGAACCACGACGTGACCTCCTTTTCCGTGGCCGGGCTGGTAGGCCAGCCGAACCACGCCTTGTCGCCATTGGCGCGAATGGCGGTGTAGGGCGCGGGGTTGGTGCAGTCCGCGCCCGCGTGCCAGGTGTGGAACATGTTCCAGCCGCCCTGCCCCGGAGGGGTCTTCAGCGCACGGCGCGAGCCGACCGTGCCCCAATCGGTCGCGACGAAGTCGACATTCATGCCGAGCTTCTTCAGCAGGTCCGCGGTCACATCGCCCATCGCCTTCGTGATCGGCTGGTCCTGCGCCACGAGGCACGTCACGGGCTGGCCGGAATAACCGCTCTCGGCGAGCAGCTTCTTGGCCGCGTCGAGATCGCGCTTGCCCTTCAGTATCTCGCCGCCCGCCTCGGAATAGAGCGGCGTGTCCGGCGTGAAGAAACCGGGCAGCGGCTTCCAGAGCGAGTTATCGTCGCCGACGATTGCGCGCATATAGTCTTCCTGGCTCATCGCCATCAGCACCGCACGACGCGCCCGCACGTCATTGAAGGGCGGATACAGGAAGTTCATGCGGAACGAGCCGATATTGCCGAGGGGATCGCCAATGTCGACGCTGATGTTCTTGTTCTTCTTCAGGACCGGGACGAGGTCTGCGATCGGGTTCTCCCACCAGTCGATCTCGCCGTTTTGCAACGCCGCAGCCGCAGTGGCCGCATCCGGCATCACGATCCATTCGATGCGATCGACCAGCATCTGCTTGCCGCCGGCGAGCCATGACGACTTCTCCTGCCGCGGTGCGTAGTCGGCGAATTTCTCGAACACGGCTTTCGCGCCCGGAACCCACTCGGCCTTGGCGAACTTCATCGGGCCGGAGCCGACATAATCGCCGATCTGCTTGAAAGGGTCCGTCTGCGCAATGCGCTCGGGCATGATGAACGCACACGGCGAGTTGTTCTTGCCGAGTGCGTAAAGCATTTTCGGAAAAGGTTGCTTCAGCACCCATTTGAAGGTGCGGTCGTCGACGGCGGTGAGCTCCTGCTGGAGCGCCGTGATCATCAGGCCCATCGGATCGCGCACCGCCCAGCGCGCAAGGCTTGCGACGACGTCCTTGCTCAGCACCGGCTCGCCGTCATGGAATTTGAGGCCCGGCCGCAGCTTGAACGTCCAGATGGTGCCGTCGTCACTGACTTGCTCGGACTCGACCATCTGGCGCTGCGGCTGGAGCGAAGAATCGATGCCGTAAAGCGTGTCCCAGACCAGCGCCGCAGCATTGCGCACGACATATTGCGTACCCCAGATCGGGTCAAAATTTGCAAGGTTTGCTTGCGGAACGAAGCGCAGCGTGCGCGCGGCGGCGCCTTGTGCGATCGCCGGGGCCGAGATGCCGGTCAACGCCAGACTGCCCGCGCCGGCCAGTCCCTTCAATACGGTCCTGCGATCCATGAAATCCTCCCAATAGTGCCGTTATGCCGGCCATCATTGGCCAAGAGCAGGTGAAACCAGAGCTCATTGGCGTGCAAATGGTGTGCCACTGACGGGCCTTCGCCAGTGGAATCTCGTCATCAGTTTGGCCGGTCCAGACCTCAAAGCGCGGCCGCCAGCAACGGCCCGGTCTCGATATGCGGGATCGCCTCGACCAGCTTGCGGGTGTAGTCGGTCTTCGGATTATCGAACAGCGCCCGGCTCTCCCCCTGCTCCACGATGCCGCCATTGCGCAGCACGATGGTGCGGTCGCAGAGCATGCGCACCACGTTGAGATCGTGGCTGACGAACAGCAGCGCGATGTCGTTCTCGCGCCGCAAGCGGTCAAGCAGTTGCAACACCACCGCCTGCACGGAGACGTCGAGCGCCGCAGTCGGCTCGTCCAGCACCAGCAGCCGCGGCCGGCAGGCGATCGCCCGGGCGATGCCGACGCGGGCCTTCTGTCCGCCGGAAAGCTGGTGTGGAAAGCGCGGCAAGAGATCCAGCGGCAAACCCACCCGTTCCGCGCATTCCTCCACCCGCTTGCGCAGTGCATCGCCCCCACGCATGCCATCGAGCCGCGTCAGGGGATGGGCGATGCAATCGAACGCCGTGAAGCGCGGATTGAGACTTTCGTTCGGGTCCTGGAACACCATCTGGATGTCTTTGCGGAAACGCGAGCGATGGAAGTCACGCGACGCCACATGTCCGATCGACTGTCCGTCGAACACGATCTCGCCTTCGCTCGGGTCGATCAGCCGGCAGATCATCCGCGATGTCGTGCTCTTGCCGGAGCCGGATTCGCCGACGAGACCGACGCTCTCGCCGCCAGCCATCGTCATCGAGAAGTCCGCGACCGCCGCAGCGCCCTGGTCGAACCGCTTTGCAAGCTTGCGCACTTCCAGGAGCGGCGGCGTACCATGCGCGAGTTCGGGTCTTGGCTTGCTGACAAAAGTCGCCTGGCGCTCCCGCTCCTCCTCCGTCACGAGATCCTCGATCCGGGACGTCGCGGTCGGCGATGCAGCTACGAGGCGCTTCGTATAGGCGTGCTGCGGCGTCGAGAAGAGCGTTTTAGGATTCGCCTCCTCGACGATGCGTCCCCGCTCCATCACGGCGATACGGCGGCAATAGCGCGCAGCGAGCCCGAGATCGTGCGTGATCAGGATCGTCGCCATGCCGCGCGCGGCGGCGATGTCCGCCAGCAGATCCATCACCACCTTCTGAGTCGTGACATCGAGGCCGGTGGTCGGCTCGTCGGCGATCAAGAGCGCGGGATTGCAGGAGATCGCGATCGCGATCATGACGCGCTGGCACATGCCCCCGGAAAGCTCGTGCGGATAAGCGTTCATCCGCGCCTCGGGTTCGCGGATCTGAACCGCGCGCAGCAAATCCAGCGCCTCGGCGCGGGCGGCGCCCTTCGATATCCGCTTGTGGGTCAGGATCGCGTCCGCGATCTGCGAGCCGATCGCGCGGATCGGATTGAGCGCCGCTCGCGGGTTCTGAAAGATCATCGACATCGCAGCGCCCTGGAGATGCCGGAGGTCGTCGCCCCTGAGTTTTGTGACGTCCTGGCCGCGAAACAGGATCTTGCCTGCGGTGACGCGGCCGGCCGTATCGAGCAGCCGCGTCGTCGCAAAACCGGTCACCGACTTGCCCGATCCACTCTCGCCGACGAGGCCGAGCATCTCGCCGGCTTCGACGTCGAGCGTCACGCCGCGCACGGCCTCGACCATGCCGCGCCGCGTCGAGAACGAAACGTGGAGATCTTCGATCCTGAGCAGCTCTTCGCTCATGTGCGCATCCGCGGGTCGAGAATGTCCCGCATCCCGTCACCGAGGAGATTGAAGCACAGCACGGCCATCATCAGCGCGAGGCCCGGAAAGGCCACCAGCCACCACCGTCCGGTCGAGATGAAGCGCGCGCCTTCCGCGACCATGATGCCCCATTCCGGCGTCGGCGGCTTGACGCCGAGGCCGATGAACGACAGGCCCGCGGCATTGAGGATGGCCCAGCCGAGGTTGAGCGAGATCTGCACGGCCATCGCCGGCAGGATGTTCGGCAGCAGGAAGCGCAGCACCACCGAGAAATGACTCTCGCCGCAGGCGCGCGCCGCCTCCACCCAGCCGACATTGCGCCGGACGTTGACCTCCGCCCTCGCGAAGCGGATGTAGAAAGGCAGATTGATGATCGCGGTCGCGATCACGATGTTCTCGATCCGGTTGCCCAGCGCGGCGACCATCGCCATCGCCAGCACGAACAGCGGAAAAGCCATCATCACGTCCACGAAGCGGCCGACCGCGCGGTCGAGCCTGCCGCCGGCATAGCCGCAGAACGAACCGACGACAGCTCCGATCAGGAAGGAGATGCCGACCGCGGAGACCGCGATGGCAAGATCGAGGCGCGCCGCAATGACGAGGCGGCTGAACACGTCGCGACCGAGCTGATCGGTGCCGGCGAGATGCGCCGCGCTCGGCGGTTGCAGCGCTTCCGAAACATTGGAGACCACAGGATCATAAGGCACGATCCAGGGGCCGAAAATCGCAACCAGGACGAACAGCAGAACACCGGTCGCCGCGACCGCGGTGAGCGGGTTGCCGCGCAGAATCCAGACCGAATGGCGAAGCGTTGCGCTGGTCATCCAATCGACACCCTGGGATCGGCGATGCCGTAGCAGATATCGACCACGAGATTGACCAGCACGAACAGGCTGGCCATCAGCAACACAAACCCCTGCACCGGCGCATAGTCGGAGGAGAGCAGCGCATCGAGCGCGTAGGAGGCAACGCCCGGCCAGGAGAACACCTTCTCCACCAGCACATTGGCGCCAAGCATGGTCGAAAACACAATGCCGGCGATGGTGATGACGGGAAGGATGGCGTTTCTCAGCGCATAGGTGATGACGACCTTGCGCCAGGACAATCCGACCGAGCGCGCGGTGCGGACGAAATCGCTGCCCAGCGAGACCAGCATCGAGGCGCGCGTGATCCGCGCCAGCGGCGCGATCACGAACAGCGCCATGCTAACCGCCGGCAGGATCAACTGCTTGCAGGCCGCCCACCAGCCCTCGACATCTCCGGCAAGCAGGAAATCGACCGACAGGAAGCCGGTGCGCTGCGGCGGCAGCGAGGTGAAGACGTCGATCCGCCCGGTCGGATCTGGCGCAAGCCCTAGCAGATAGTAGAAGACATAGATCAGCAGCAGACCCGAGACGAAGGTCGGTACACAGACGCCGAGCGCGCAGAACAGCCGCACGCCGTGATCGACCGGCGACCCCGGCTTCAGCGCCGCGACCACGCCGAGGGGCACCGCTGCGATCAGCGCGATCAGGAGCGCTGTGAAGGTAAGTTCGAGCGAGGCCGGCAGCCGCTCGCGCAGATCCTTCAGCACCGGCTGCCCCGTCATCATGGAGCGACCGAGATTGCCGTGGCCGATATCGGAGAGATAGAACACGAGCTGCTCCGGAACCGACTTGTCGAGCCCCATCTGCTTGCGGATCTGCTCGATCTCCTCCTTGCCGGCGTTGGGCCCCGAGGCGAAGAACACCGCGGGGTCCCCGGGCAGGACACGCATCAACAGAAAGGTGAAGACCAGCACTCCGAACAGCGCCGGCAGCGACGACAGAAGCCGCCTGCCCGCCCGCACCATCGTTGCGCCAAGACCGGTCATGACCTTTCAGCGTCCCTTTTTGCGGATGTCACTTGCGGCTGACATCGCGGTAGTCGACCTGACGATGGAATTCGTAGGTGTAGCCTTCGATCGACGAAGCCATGACCGCATCCTGGTTGGGCTGCCAGAGCGGGATCTGCGGCATCTCGCTGAAGTGGATGGCATTGAGCTTGCGGCCATCCTCCTCGTACTTGGCCTTGTCCGGCTCGAAGCGGGCCTCCTGCGCGATCGCGGCCAGCTCGGGATTGTTGATCGAGCTGTAATTCCAGCGCTGATTGCCGGTGTAGAAGTTGCGGTAGAAATAGTCGGTCGACGGCAGCCAGGCGACGATGCCCTCGGTAAAGAAGGGCAGCTTCTTCTCGTTGATCTGCGTCGACATCTGCGCGTCCGGCAGCTTCTGGATGTCGACCTTGATCCCGATCTTGGCGAGCGATTCCTTCACCAGCGAAGCCATTGGCTCCGCGGTCGAGGCCTGGCCGACATTGAAGCTGAAGGTGGTCGAAAAACCTTCGGGAAGGCCGGCGGCCTTGAGATATTCGCGGGCCTTGTCGAGATCGGTCTTCAGCGGCGCCTGGAACGGATAGATGCCGTTCGCCGGCTTGCCGTCCGGCCAGCTCGCGCCGAACAGCGGCGCGCCGCGGCCGAACAGCGCGGCCTTGAACATGTCGTCATAGGGCAGCGCGAAAGCGATTGCGCGGCGGACATTGACGTTGTCGAAGGGCGGCATCTGGTTGTTCATCGAGACGAAGGTGATCGAATTGTATTGCGGCGTCGAGATCACCTTGAGCTTGCCCTTGGCCTCGAGCGACTGCACATCGCTGGCCTGGAGATCGACGACGAGGTCGGCATCGCCGCGCTCGACCAGATTGGCGCGGGTCGCGGGCTCCGGCACCGATTGTATGATCACGCGCTTGAAGAACGCCGGCTTGCCGGGCGAGCCGCGATTCCAGTCCTCGTTGCGCTTGACGATCACCTGCTCGCCCGGCTTGAAGGTCTCGATCACATAGGCGCCGCTGCCTGCGGTGTGCTCCTTGAGCCAGGCGGTCGCCCAGGGATCATCCGCGGTCGCGTGCTCCTTCGCCAGCTTCGAGTTGATGATCATGGGATAGACGGTGGCCAGATTCGGCAGCGCGAGCTTGTCCGGCTTGGGCAGCGTCACCTCGATGGTGAGGGGATCGATCACCTTGAACTGGTCGGCCGACGTCAGCGAACCCGTCAGGAGCTGCGCCTTGCCGAGAATAGGCGCGGTGACACAGCGATCGAGCGACCATTTCACGTCGTCGGCCGTGACCGGCGAGCCATCCTGGAACTTGGCGTCCTTGCGCAGGCGGAACGTCAGCTTAAGTCCGTCGGGGCTGACGTCGTAGGATTCGGCGAGCTCGCCGGTGATCTTGTCGAGATCGAACACCCATTTGCCGTTGAGCTCCTTGCGGCCGAACGCCACCAGCCGGTCGTAGGTGCTCATGCTCAGCGCAAAGGACTCGCGGGTCGAGCCGGGGATGTTGGGATCGAGCGTGTTGACCGATGCACCGGTGACGTAGCGCAAAGTCTCCGCCCTGGTTTGAGCCTGCGCTGGCGCGTTAGCAACTAGCAGCAGTGCTGCGGTGGCGGCAAGGCAGGCCGCCGGCCTGAAAGACACTAGACGCATTGGTTTTTCCCTGAATTTCGACAAGAACGCCCGCAAGGCAGGTTTAGAAACAAGCAAGTTGCGCGCCAGTCCCGAAAGGACGCTTCGTCGCGGTGGAGCATGGACAATCATGTGGATTCCCCCATTTTTCGCGCCGGCCGCGTGACCACGGCCTGCGGCACGTCATAGGCGCAGAGCGAGGCCCAGTGACGCGCGATATCGCCGCGGAACAGGCCACGCGTCAGGCCATTGACGAGCTTTGGTACAGCCGTCGTCATCGCGTTGATCGACGATCCCGACGGGCCGAAGCTCATGGTGGAGGCGATGGCGAAAAGATGGATGTCGGCAATCCACGGCGTTTGGCCCGGCACGCGCTCGGTGAAGGCGTAATCGTCGGCGAGATAGGGAAAGCGGCCGAGCCGCGCGTTGCGCTCGCGCTCCGGCGGCTGGTAACGATCGGCCCAGGTCGCGATATTGGCTGCGAATGCACGTAGCTCGCCGCGCCCGGCAAAGTTCATGTCGATGCCGGTGCCGCAGATGACGAAATCCGCCGTGATGGCGCTCCGCGGCGTCTGCAATTCGATGCCGCCAGCCATCTGACGCGCGGATTCCAGCGGCGCGCCTTCATGCAATGTGAAATTGGCATGACGGGCGCAGCGATCATATGTCGGCTGCGGAAAGCCTTCGCGCATCTCGAGGATGGTGCGCATGAAACGCCAGCGCCAGGCATCATCGAGATCGCTGAGATGACGCAGAAAGCCGCGAAAGGTCAGCCAGCGATAGGGCTGGATCACCTGGATCTGCGCGCGGCGGCACAGCAGGTGCACTTCCGCAGCGCCGGCTTCGAGCGCAGTCGCCGCATTGTCGAACGCCGATGCGCCGGCGCCGATGACGGCAACGCGCTTGCCGCGGAGGTTTTCGAAATCGATGTCGTCTGCCACGGTTGCGACCAAACCGGCCGGCAGATGGCGGAGCGGATCCGGAATCATCCAGTCGCCCATGCCCTCCTGCCCTGTCGCCAGCACGATCTTGCGGGCGTAGAGTGTCTCGATGGCATCGCCACGTTTCACGCGCGCGGCGAGCAGGCCGTCGGATGCGGGTGCAATCTCGAGAAGCTCGCTTCCATTGCGCACGGGCAAGCCAATCGTCCGCCGCAGCCATAGCAGATACTCCGCCCAATGCTCCCTCAGGATCAGGTTCAGCGCCTGCCAGCTCTCCTTGCCGAAGCGGGCCTCGTGCCAGGACTGGTAGGTGAGACTCGGAATATCGAGGTCCGGCCCGGTGTAATCCTTCGGGCTGCGCAGCGTCGGCATGCGGGCATAGGTGAGCCACGGACCCTCCTTCCCTTCCTCGGCCTTGTCCAGCAGCAGGATGTTGCTGACGCGAGAGCGCATCAGGCCGAAGCCGATGGCGATACCCGACTGGCCGGCGCCGACGACGAGCACGTCCAGCGCCGGCTTGCCGTCCGGTCCTATCTTCGGTTCGAGCCAGGCAGCACCGGGATGCGCGATCCTGGCGAGATCGGCGCGAACATCCGCCTCGAGATCTGTCAGCCCGTCACTCATGCCGCGAGCCAGCCTCCGTCGACCACCATCACGGTGCCGGTCGTGAACGAGGACGCATCGCTGGCGAGATGCAGCGCCGTCTGCGCGATCTCCTCAGCCTCGCCAAACCGCTTCATGGCGTGGCGGTTGCGCGAGGCCTCGCGCACCTCGTCCGGATCGGCGTGACGGGCAAAGCTGCGGCGAAGCATCGGCGTATCGATCGCGCCGGGTGCGATCGCATTGACGCGGATGCCGTCGGTGGCGAAGTCCACCGCCATCGTGCGCGTGAGGCTGACGATCGCGCCCTTGGCGGCGATGTAGGCGCTGTTGCCCTTGCCGCCGGCCAAGGCCAGTTGCGACGCCAGAGTGATGATCGAGCCGCTCTTCTGCCGCTGCATCTGCGGCACGGCGGCGCGCGCCCACAGCCAGGTGCCGCCGACATTGGTGCGAAACACCGCGTCCCAGTCCTCCACGCTCGTCGTCAGCACCGTGCCGCCACAGGAGAAGCCTGCCGCGGTCATGAGGATATCGAGCCGTGCATGCCGGGCCACGACATCGCCGACAACGCTCTCGGCGAAACCGGCATCGCCGACGTCGCCGACATGCGTCGTCGCCTCGCCGACGAGGCGCAGCGTGTCCTGCAAGCCCTCGGCATCGCGATCGACCAGGGCAAGACGCGCGCCCTCCTCCGCGAACAGCTTTGCGCTGGCGCGGCCGATGCCCGAGCCCGCTCCGGTGATGACGGCCGTGCGCCCTTGCAGCCGCATGTCAGATCCACTCCTTATGCTGCTTCAGCCAGGCGCTCATCGCCGCCGCGGACTCGGCGCAGCCGGACCGCGAGCGCCAGCCGAACTCATCCGCCATCCGCTTCACCGACAGCGGCGCGCGATATGGTCCATGCAGCTTGATGACCGTCTTCTCTCCGGGCGCCGCGAGCCGGCACTCCAGGCCGGGATGGAGCGCTGCAAAGGCCTCGCCCCATTGCAGGGCCGGCCATAGTTCGCCACTGGAGATGTTATAGAGCCGATGGCGCGGCCGTTCGGCTTCGATCAGCATCGCCACGGCTTCCGCGGCATCCGGAGCGTAGATCCAGTCTCTCATGCCCGGTTCAGGCATCACCGCCGGCCCGCCACGCGCGAACGCGACCAGAATCTGGAACTGGAGGCTTGGCGTGTCCCGTACGGAGCTCGGTCGCTCCCACGGACCGAACAAGGCGCTTAAGCGCACGCTCAGGAAATCGCCGCCAAAGAGTTCGGCATGGCGCGCGACGGATCGCT
Organism: Bradyrhizobium sp. Bra64; assembly: GCF_024519875.1. NCBI lineage: Bacteria > Pseudomonadati > Pseudomonadota > Alphaproteobacteria > Hyphomicrobiales > Nitrobacteraceae > Bradyrhizobium > Bradyrhizobium sp. Bra64. Next base: position 224,158 of record NZ_JALJRD010000002.1, read on the forward strand.
CCGAGGTGAACTTGCTGATGGCGTAGAACGAGACAGGATCGCAGGGCGTTTCCTCGTCCAGAACATCGACCCGTGCACCCGCAGCGCCGTAGGCCGATGCCGACGACAGATTGACGACGCGGCGCACGCCATGGCGGATCGCGGAGAGCAGGATGGGGATCTGCGCCATCACATTGATTTCGAGAACGCGGGCGGTCGACGCTCTCTCCAGGTCATCGCCGGCGGTGATCGCCGCGCCGAGCACGATCGCATCGACGCCTTCGGCGATGAGAGCATCGATGGTTGCCGCATCGGTGATATCACCTTGCACGGCTTTAAGCCGCGCACCGTAGTCGGCAAGAGATCGCCGCGCGGATGGCGGCAACTCCGCGCGGTCATGCAGCGTCACGTCGTGGCCGCGCGCGAGCAGCGCCTCCGCAACATTGAGGCCGACAAACCCGGTGCCGCCGAAGATGACGATCTTCATCGCGCGCGATCCACAGTCACAGCAGTTTCGCTCCAAAATTCCGCTCGGGATCCATATCGGCGACGAGCCGTCCGGTCGGCATGGCCGCCTCGCCGCCGCTGCGCGCGAGGAACTTGCCGCTGCCGGCATCCGCGAGGCACTTGTTGCCGTCGATGATCACCCGGCCGCGCGAGAGTACCGACACCGGCCAGCCCTTCAGCTTGCGGCCTGCGAACGGCGTGTAGCCGGCCAGATCGTGCATCATCTCGTCGGCGATCACGACCTCGCGGTTGGGATCCCAGACCGCGATATCGGCATCGGCGCCCACCGCGATCGAACCCTTGCGCGGATGCAGATTGTAGATCTTGGCCGGCGCCGTCGACGTCAGCTCGACGAACTTTTCCAGACCCAGCCGGCCCTTCGACACCATGGCATCGAACAGCAGCGGCAGCCGCAACTCCAGTCCCGGCAGGCCGTTGGCGACCTGCTTGAAGTTCGGGTTTGGCCCGGCGCGCAGCTTGCCGGTCTCGTCGAAACGATACGGCGCGTGATCCGACGAGATGGTCTGGAGATCGCCGAGCGACAGCGCCTGCCACAGCGCCTCCTGGTCGGAATGTGTCCGCGGCGGCGGGCTGCACATCCACTTGGCGCCCTCCGCGCCGGGCTTGTCGAGATCGTTTGCGGTGAGGAACAGATATTGCGGACAGGTCTCGGCGAAGACCTTCAATCCCTGCCCGCGCGAGTCGCGGATCACCTTGGCGCCTTCGGCGGTCGAGACGTGGAAGATCATGATGGGCTGGTCGATCAGCGCTGCCATGCCGATCAGCCGGGTGAAGGCTTCCGCCTCCGACACGCGGGCGTGGCTGACGGCATGGTACTTCGGCATCGTGTAGCCGCGCGCGAGCAGGCGTTTCACCATCCAGGCGATGATGCCGTGGTTCTCGGCATGGGCGCACAACATCGCGCCGGACTGCCGCGCGGCAAGCAGGATGTCGAGCAGCGGCTCGTCGTCGACCTTGAGCCGGTCGTAAGTCATGAAAATCTTGATCGACGCATGACCCTGCTTCACTAGCGCCGGAATGTGCTCCTCGACCGTCTCCCTGGTCGCATCAGCAATGATCATGTGGAAGGCGTAGTCGATCACCGCGCCCTTCTTGGCCAGCGCGTGATAATCCTCGACCACTTGCGGCAGCTTCATGCCGACATGCTGGGCCGCGAAGGGGATCACCGTGGTCGTGCCGCCGAAAGCGGCAGAGACGGTCGCGCTCTCGAATGTGTCGGCATTCATGATGCCGGCCGCGGACAATTGCTCGATATGGGCGTGGCTGTCGACGCCGCCGGGCAGCACCAGCTTGCCACGGGCGTCGATCTCACGCTTGGCTTCTGGAAGCCCGCGGCCGATCGCCGCGATGGTCTCGCCGGAGATGGCGACGTCGGCTTCGAACACGTCGGTCGTCGTCGCGACGCGCCCACCGCGAATGATCAGGTCGTAAGCGGGTTTAGTCATGAGGCACTCCATGATAGGCTCGAGGCAAGTAATCGAAATTTTGCAGGAAGACCGTCATGCCCCGGCCGCGCATTCTCGTCATCAATCCGAACTCCAACCCTGCCGTGACCCAAGGGCTGGAGGACGCGCTGAAGCCGCTCGGTTTTGAGGGCGGTCCGGAACTGGTCTGCCAGACGCTGGCCGAGGGTCCGTTCGGCATTGAAAGCCAGGCGGATGTCGACGGCGTCGCGATGCCGCTGCGCCGGCTGGTCGAAGGCGACAACAGCTCGGCCGCCTTCGTCATCGCCTGCTACAGCGATCCCGGGCTGCAGGTCTGCCGCGAAGGCACCGATAGGCCCGTGTTCGGGATCGCCGAGTGCGGCGTGCTGACGGCGCTCGCCCGCGCCGAGACATTTGGCGTCATCGCGATTGCGCAGCGCTCGATCCCGCGTCACATGCGCTACCTCAGGCAGATGGGGCTGACCGACCGCCTCGCCGGCGAACGGCCGCTCAACATGAGCGTTGCGGAAAGCGCCTCGGGCGAAGGTACGCTCGCCAGGATGATCGACATCGGCCGTGCGCTGCGCGACGAGGACGGCGCCCGCGCCATCGTGATGGGCTGCGCCGGCATGGCACGCCATCGCCGGCCGCTGGAAGACGCCCTTGGCATTCCCGTGATCGACCCGACACAGGCGGCCGTTACCATGGCGCTGGGTACGGTGCAGTTCTCGGCTCACTAGGCGTCCTTCAGCTCTTTGGCGTCCTGCCGCGCGAGCCATTGCGCATGGCTCTCGCGGACAAGCGCAAACGTGTCCCGCTGCGTCGTGTAGAGATTGCCGAACATGCGGCCGATCGGCCGGTAGGCGTCTAGATCGACATACATGTTGGCTTCATCGACGAGGCCCTCGCGGGCGTGAACCCTGAGCACCTCGCCGACCAGCAGCTCGCGGTCGGGCGAAAAATTCAGCACGACATGCCGCCGGCATTCCAGCGCGAACGGTGCTGCGGCCAGACGCGGCACTTTCACGTCGACGGAGGGAAGCGTGGCCAGCCCCGTCGCTACGACCTCGCTGTCGCCGGAGGGAAAATCGATCGCGCAGTCGTTCATCGACGCTGACAGCGCCTCGTCCACCATGTGCACCACGAACTCGCCGTCGCGATGGATGTTGCGGGTCGTGTCCTTCGGGCTGTGATCCGGCTTGTGCTGGAGCCCGAGCACGATCAGCGCCGGGCTCTCCGAGAAGACATTGAAGAAGCTGAACGGCGCGGCGTTGACCGCCCCGTTCTCGTCCAGCGTCGTCACCAGCGCGATCGGCCGCGGCACCACCACGCCGCAAAGCAGCTTGTAGCGGTCGCGCGGATCGAGCTCGTGCAAGGATATGCCCGGTGCGGTATGGCCAGCCATCAGTGTCACTTCTCCGGCGGCGGCACTGCGCCGGTCTGGCTGGTGATCAGGCCGTAATGCTCGATGCGGCGATGCCGGGCGAAATCGAAGATCGTGGTCTTGCCGAAGGCGGTGGCGTCGAGGTCGCAAGCGTGAACCAGAACCTCGTCGTCCTCGGTCTTGGCCTCCGCGACGATCTCGCCGTTGGGATCGACAATCAGACTGCCGCCGAACAGCGGGTGCCCATCCTCGACACCGGCCTTACCCACCGCGACGACCCAGGTCGCGTTCTGGTAAGCACCGGCCTGTACCGACAGGCGGTTGTGAAACAGGCGCTTCTCGACGCCCTCTTCGCTCTTCTCCGCGTTGACGGACGGCGTGTTGTAACCGATCAGCACCATCTCGACGCCCTGCAGGCCCATCACACGGTAGGTCTCGGGCCAGCGCCGGTCGTTGCAGATGGCCATGCCGATGATGCCGCCGAGTTCGCGCCAGACTTTGAAGCCGAGGTCGCCCGGCTCGAAATAACGCTTCTCCAGATGCTGGTGCGAGCGCTTGGTGTCGTACTCCACATGACCCGGCAGATGGACCTTGCGATATTTGCCGACGATATTGCCCGACTTGTCGGTCAGGATCGCGGTGTTGAAATGATGGCCGTCCGGCGTCAGCTCCGCATAGCCGAAATTCATCGCCATCTGGTGGCGCGCGGCTCGTTCGAACAACGGCTTCGTCGCAGCGCTCGGCATCTCGCGCTCGAACCAGATGTCGAATTCAGCCCGGTCCTCCGCATACCAGCGCGGGAAGAAAGTCGTGAGCGCAAGCTCCGGATAGACGATCAGGTCGGCGCCCTTCGCCTTGGCTTCGTCCATCAACGCAATCATGCGCTTGACCACGGCCTCGCGGCTGTCGGCCTTCTGGATCGGGCCCATCTGGGCGGCGGCAACATTAACGATGCGCATCAGCGAATTCCTGGTGATCTCTTGGTGATTTCTTGGGGGAAGCCACGGCTTCAGTGATTGTCCGGCGCCGGCAGCTTAGCGCAGCCCCGCCGGGCATTGCCAGTCGCCCCCTTCGGGGCGGCAGTGCGTGCCTCGCGTGATCCGCGCTCACCCGTGCTCCTTGTCGGCAATATCGAGGCCGTGGTCGAGCGCGTCGAGCAGCAGTTCGGCCTCGCGCGCGGAGATGACAAGCGGCGGCGCCAGGAACAGCGAAGTCTGCTCGCCGCTGGTTCCGATCACCGCGCCGGCCTCCAGGGCGCGCTCCGCGACGCGCGAGGCGATCGGCACCTCGCTCGTGTCGGCACGCCAGGAGCGCCAATCCGGGCCGTGCAGTTCCACCGTCCAGTGCAGCCCCTGCCCCGCCACACGCCGCACGCTCGGATGCTTTTCCGCGATCGCGAGCAGGCGGCGGGTAAAAAGCCTTTCGAGCGTCTGCACGTGCTCCAGAATGTTTTCGTCAGAGACGACCTTCAGATAGGCGCTGACAGCAGCCATGCTGATCGGATGGCCGCGCAGTGTGCCGTAATTCTGCCAGCTGGAGCCCTCGAGCCGCTGGACGATCGCCTTCGACACCACGACCGCAGCGACGGCAGCTGCACCACCGCCAAGCGATTTTCCGAGTGTCACGATGTCGGGACGGCTTTGGGCTCCCTGGAACGCGAACCAGCGGCCGGCACGGCCGGCGCCGGTCACCACTTCGTCGGCGATCCAGTACGAGCCAGCCTGGCGCGCACAGCGGGCCACTTCATCCTGATAGGCGCCATCGTAATAGATGCCGCCCTGCGTGTAGTCGATGATCGTTGCTGCGGTGTCCGAGAGCACGCGCGTGGCGTCTGCCAGATATTCGCTGGGCGGGGCGTTGTTGGCCGGCCCACCATAGATCGCGCCATCCGGCGCCGGGAGAACCCGCACGGGCGCCATCGGCGCCGGCAGCTTCGAGCCGCCTGAGTGCACCGCGAGCCCGCCATGCCATTGCGGCTGCACCGTCATGCTGCGAGACAGGCCGGTGATACCGTGATAGGCGCGCTCGCGTGTCGCCAGCGCCGAGCGCTGTGTGAGAGCCTGGCAGAGCGACAGCGCCATGTCGTTGGCCTCGCTGCCGCTGATGCAGAAGCGCACCGCGCCGACCCAATCCTGTTCGCCGTTGAAGGCAGTGGCCATCAGGTCGTCGGCGGCCTGCTCGCGGCCGACCCAGGTCCAGCCTTCGTTGACGATCGGCGTATCCGCCGCGCGGCGGATCGCCTCCACCATCGCGGGATGGCGATGGCCGAGGCCGCCGCCGGTGTTGCTGCCGTCAATGAGCTTGCGGCCGTCAGCGAGATGAAAGTACACGCCCTCGCCGCCGACCACAGTCATGGGTGCGCTGTCGCCCGCATTCAGCCCGGTTCGCAACAATCTGCTCATCGCAATACCTTCATTCCGCGGCCACGGCGCCGTAACCACCGCCGCCGCAAGTCTCGACCGTGACGAGATCACCCTGCTGCAACACCAGGTTCGACTTGCCGTCGATCGGAACGTTTCCGCCCTGCCTGATCAACGAGATCCGACAGGCCTTGCCGGGTTCGCCGCCCTGCATGCCGAACGGAGGAATCACCATGCGCTCGATGCAGGTAGTCAGATGCATCGAGGGGGCAAGGATGCGATAGGTGCGAACGACACCGTCGCCACCGCGATGCGCGCCGGCGCCGCCGGAATGCCGGCGAATGGCCTGCTGCTCGAGGCGGATGGCGTAGTTCGCCTCGATGACTTCGACCGGCGTGTTCGAGGTGTTGGACAGATGCACCCGGGTTGCCGAGATACCGGCCCGATCGTGCCGCGCGCCCTCGCCGCCGCCGTGAACCTCGTAGAGCATCTTCCACGAGCCGTTTTGGCGCGGTTCGGCGAAGAACAGCACGCCCGCCGTGGTCGCCCCGCCCGCCGACAGGCGCTCTGGAATGGTGTGCTGCATGGCGCGAAAGATCGCATCGACGATGCGCATGGAGGTCTCGTGGTTGCCGGCGGCGACGGACGCGGCCCAGCCCGGCTCCAGGATCGAGCCCGGGCGCGTGATGATGGTCAGTGGCCGTAGCGCGCCGGCGTTCTGGTGCATATCGCGCCCGCTCATGATGCGCGCGGCATAGGCCACCGCCGAGCGCGCCATGAACGGCGTCGTATTGCAGAAATTGGAGACGCGGTCGCAGCTTTCGGAGAGGTCGAAGGTCGCCTCGTCACCCGCGATGGTGATTTTCACGTGGATCCGCGCCGGCGCATTGTTCTCGCTGCCGTCGTCGAGATGGTCCTCGCCTTCGTAAACACCGTCCGGCAGGTCGCGCAACGCCTCGCGCATCTCGATTTCGGAGAGATCGTGCAGGCGCAACTGCGTCGCCATGAAGACCGCCTTGCCGTGCTCGCGGCAAAGCTCGACGATACGCTTCTCGCCGGCCTTGGTCGCCGCGATCTGGGCGAGAAGGTCGCCCTCGCAGGATTCGGGATCGCGGACGTTTGCCTTGAGCAACTGCACGATCGGTGTGTTGACGCCGGCGGAAGTTGCGATCAGCACCGGCGGAATCCGCATCGCTTCCTGGAAGGTGTCGATGGCCCTTGCGAAATAGCTGCCGGGCCAGGTGCCGCCGATATCGGGCCAGTGCGCAAGGCTGATCGCAAACGCCACGATCTCGCTGTCGACGAAGACGGGCCGCACGACCTTGACGTCGTTGAGATGATTGCCGCCGAGCGCGCCGACATTGTATATCAGCGCGTCACCGTCGTTCAGGCTATCGCGCGGCACCACTTTCAGCAATTCGGGAACCGTATAGGCCATCGCGCCGAGATGGATCGGGATGTCGCGGCCCTGCCCGACCAGATCGCCGCGGCCGTCCGTGATCGCCGACGACAGGTCGCCGGCCTCGCGCAGCAGCGGCGAGCGCGCCGACCGCGTCATCACCAGGCTCATCTCCTCGGCCGCGGCGGAAAGACCGTGGCGGATGACCTCGACGACGAAAGGATCGAGCTTCATGCCGCCCTCCGCGTCAGGAACAGATTGCCTGAAACGTCCGGCCTCGCCTGCCAACCCGGCGGCACCACCACCGTCGACCACGCGTCTTCGATGATGGCCGGACCGCCGACGATGTCGGTCAACGAGGCGCGGTCGATGATGGCTGTTGCGATGTCGTGGAAGCCTTCGAACGAGCAAACGCGGCGACCGCTGGACACCGCCCTGACGGCGGTCGCCGGCCGGCTCACCACGGTCGTGGACGGGCGGCGCGCTTGCACCCGCACAGATTCGATGACGCAACTCTCGCTCGTCGCATAGCCGAAGAGCTCGTGATGCCGCGCCAGGAAGTCCTTCTTCAGCCTGGCCACATCCAGCGGTAAGGCGAACGACACCGGAATGGCGTCATTCTGCGCCGCGTAGCGCATCAAGGCCACCAGCTCGATCTGGATTTCAGCCTTGGCGATGCCATTGGCGATCAGCGGCGCCGAGGCATCTTCGATCAGCGTGTCGATGCGCTCCGACGCGCGGGCGAGATCGATGCCGTCCAGCGCCGCGCGGAGTGTCTGCTGCTGGAGGAAGCTGAAGTCGGCGGTGAGACAACCCAGCGCCGAGAACGCACTCGAGGCGCTCGGCACGACGACCTCTGCAATCCCGTAGAGATCGGCAAGACCCGCAGCGTGCATCGGACCGCCGCCGCCGAAGGCGAGCAGCATGCAGTCGCGCCCGTCGATTCCGCGCTCGACGGTGACGCGGCGGAGCGCGCGGGCCATTGTCGCGTTCGCGACCTTGACGATGCCGAGCGCGGTTTCGGTCAGTCTCAGTCCCAATGCGCGCGCAATGGGATCAATGACGTCAGCAGCAGCCTTGATATCGATCCCGATCCGGTCGCCGAGCTTCGTCTCGGGATTGAGGTAGCCGAGCACGGCATTGGCGTCGGTGATCGTAGGTTCGGTGCCGCCGCGGCCGTAGCAGGCCGGTCCCGGCTCGGAGCCGGCGCTTTCCGGCCCGACCGTCAGGCCACCCGGACCATTGCGCACGATCGAGCCGCCACCCGCCCCGATGGAATGAACCGCGAGCATCGGCTGGCGCAACGGCTTGTCGCCGAGCATGCGGCCGTCGGTCATTTCGGCCTGGCCGTCGACGATCAGGCACACGTCCGTCGTCGTGCCGCCCATGTCGAAAGTCAGCATGCGCGACGTGCCGAGCTGGCGCGCGATGCTGACGGAGGCCGAGACGCCGGCCGCCGGGCCGGACATCGCCATCACCAGCGGCCGCCGCTTCACGGCGGAGATCGGGATCATGGCGCCGGCCGAATGAAACACCTGCAGGCCAGGCCCGATCGGCAGGCGCTGCTCGAGCTCGCTGAGATATTCGACAGCGATCGGCATCGCAGCCGCATTGAACACGGTTGCCGACGTGCGCTCGTATTCGCGCGCCTCGGGATTGACCTCGTGCGACAGCGAGACGTGGGCAACGACGTCCTTGAGGCGTTCGCCGAGGATTTTTTCGTGGATGGGATTGGCATAGGCGTGAAGCAGAGCGACCGCGACACTCTGGACGCCGGTCTGCTTCAGCCAGGCCACCAGACGCCGGATTTCCGTTTCATCCAGCGCCTTCAGCACCCCGCCCTCGTGATCGAGACGCTCGACAAGCCCAAAACATCGTTCAGGCGGCACCAGCGGCGGCGATTTCGGCGGCACGTCGAGACGATAGAGATCGCGGCGGCGATAGCGCGCGATCTCCAGCACGTCGGCAAATCCTTCGGTCGCGACCAGCGCCACCTTCGGCAGCCGGCCCTCGACGATCGCGTTGGTCACGCGCGTGGTGCCGTGGACGAAGCGCTTGACCTCGCTCTTGCGCAGCCCCACCGCTTCGATCGCTTCCAGCATCGCCTGGACCGGCGCCTGCGGGCGCGACGGCACTTTCGCAATCCGCGCCTCAGCGGTATCGCGCCGGATCGCGATGATGTCGGTGAAGGTGCCACCGATATCGGTGCCGACTTCCCAGCGATTTTCGTCAGTGCTCATGTCCAAGGGTCAGTCACGGATGACGTCCGAACCGGACGCCGGGTCCTTCCCGTCCGTCGCCAAGTTCAATGCCGAGTCCAATGCCAAACCGGGAGCGCTCATCTTGCATCCCTTCTCATGCCACTGTCTGCGAGGGTGCGACAGAGCCACGGGCTCGGGAAAGGGCCGGAGTTGTCGCAATCCGCCACTCCAGCGCGTGACCGACGCCGTCGCGCCGCGGCATCAGCTGCCCATTTTGGTGCAGTGCTGCTCGCGCAAAGAGCAGGCAAACGCTAACCGTCCCACGCGAGAAAAGTGCAGCGCACCACGGGTTTTTCTGCACGAAACTCGCGAGCCTGCTGCGTTGCAATCCGAGTGCCCGAGATCGACTGTCTAATTTGCAGGCGATCAACCGGCGCTGCGGACCATCCGAATGCCTATGAGCTATGCACGACGGTCGGCTCAGCCTCTCTTTATTGTACGAACAATAAGATGCGACGTGGAGGGTCGCATGGTGCGTTGCCGCCAATGCCGGCTGCGATTGTCGCGAGCAGTGGCCGCGCACCTTCGTGGCGCATCACACCAGGCTGGACTTGCCGCGGCTGAGCACCCGGCCCGCCCCTTTGTCGCCCACGATTTTGCCCTGCTCGTACACGACGCGCCCGCGCGCGATGGTGGTGACGGGCCAGCCGGTGACGTCAAACCCTTCCCAGGGCGTATAGTCCGCGCCGTGATGCAGGTCGACCTGCCGGATCGGCCTGGTCAGCCTGGGATCCCACAGCACGATATCCGCATCGAAGCCGACGCCGATCGAGCCCTTGCGCGGATAAAGGCCGTAGATGCGCGCATGGTTGGTCGCGGTCAGCTCGACGAATTTCTGCAAGCTGATCCGTCCCTTCGAGACGCCTTCCGAGAACAGGATCGGCAGCCGCGTCTCGACACCGGGAATGCCGTTCGGCACCCAGCGAAACGAGGTGCGGGAATTCGGCGTCAGCTTGCCCTTGGGATCGTCGTAGCGGAACGGACAATGGTCGGACGAAAAGGTCTGGAAAACGCCTGATGTGATGCCTTCCCAGATCGCCTGCTGGCTCTCGGCATCGCGCGGCGGCGGCGAGCAGACATACTTCGCGCCCGTGATGTCCATGTTCAGGCCCTTCATGTCGTCGGCCGTGAGCGTGATGTATTGCGGGCAGGTCTCCGCATGGACCGGCAATCCGCGCTGCTGGGCCCAGCGCACCTGCTCCATGGCCTCTCGCCCGGAGACGTGTACGATCATGATGGGGACGCCGATCACCTCGGCATGGCTGATGGCCCGATGCGTCGCCTCGCGCTCGACGGCCTGGGGGCGCGAGGTGCCGTGATAATAGGGCGCGATATGGCCTTCGCGTTCGAGCTTGGCGGTGAGGAAACGGATGGCGTCATAGCCCTCGCAATGGACCATGACCAGCGCCTCCTCGCGGCGCGCGACGTCGAACACCTCCAGCAACTGCTTGTCGCTGAGCACGAGGTCGTCATAGGTCATGAAAACCTTGAACGAGGTGTAGCCGTCCTTGACGAGAGCCGGCAGCTCCTGCCCGAGCACGACCGCGGTCGGATCGGAGATGATGAGGTGGAACGCGGTGTCGATATAGCACTCGCCCTCGGCAAGCTTGCGGTAGTTCTCGACGCAGGTCCGCAGCGAGGTGCCCTTCTCCTGGAGCGCGAAGGGCAGCACCATGGTGTTGCCGCCGGCTGCCGCCGCGCGCGTCGCCGAGGCAAAATCGTCGGCCATCACCACGTCGGGGCCTGAGGCTTGCGAGATGTGGACGTGGCTGTCGATCCCGCCCGGCAGCGCCAGCAGGCCCGTCGCGTCGATCTCGCGCGCCGCGCCCTCGATGCTGTCGGCGATGGCAACGATCTGGCCGTCGCGGATGCCGATATCGGCGCGAAACTCGTCGCTGGCCGTTACGATGGTGCCGCCGCGAATGGCGAGATCGAGCTGCGTCACTTGACCTTGAAGCACGTGCGTCTCCGTCATTTGATGATCGGCATTGTCTGGAATATCCGTCCCCACGGCGCAAGGGCCGCGATGTCGCCACCGGCGAGGCCGAGGCTTCGCCACAGCGTGACTGCAACGGAGTCGAGCACAACGATATTCAGCTCCTGCTCGAGCGAGGCCGCAAGCGCTGCGCCGTCCAGATTGGTGCAGAGGATGACGACGGCGTCGGCACCCTCCGCCGCCACCGCACGGATCATGTCCGCGATCGTCGCGGGCGCGACCTCGCCGAACGAGAAATTGTCGCGCAGGCCGAGGTGTCGCTCGACGTGTGGCGCGATACCCTCGCGTGCCCAGACGTCGGCGATGCGCCGCTGCACGTCATCCGTATAGGGCGAGACGAGCGCGACGCGTTCGGCTCGAACCGCGCGGGCGGCGTCGATGCAGGCGAGCGTCGAGGTTGTCGCCGGCACGCCGGTGCGCGCCGTGATCGCCTCGCAAAGGCTCCTGTCGCGACCGATGCCGAGCCAGCTCGCCGACGTACCGTTCCAGGCGATGGCGTCGACCCTGGCATCGGCGAGAAGGTCAGCGGCGGGCAGCATCACCGATGCATCGAACTGACTCAGCGCTGCCGCGTCGAGCGCGATCTCGGTGACGCGGAAACGGGAGAAATGTGCGGTAACGCCGTCGACGCCGTGAAGCATGGCGCTGGTGACCGGCTCCAGCACCGAATTGGAAGACGGCGTGATCATGCCGAGACGCTTGCGCAGGACTGACATCGATCACGGACGCTCCATTGCGGGGGCGCGATTGCCCCCTCGAAAGATCATCCTTGCCGGCATCGCGCTACGCAAGCCGCAATCTGCATGCTGCATACAATTTGTTCGATATGCATTTGTTTTGAGCCACATACGTCGCCAATTTGGGCATCGTATTTGGCTGGGAGTGGATAGGATCATGCGCAGGCAGGAAGTCCGGCGTGCAGCAGAAATCCGAACCAAACCCGGGACGAAAGTCGCCCAAACTCAAGCGGATGGGCTTGCACGAGCGTGCCGCCACGCGGATGCGGACGATGATCATTCGCGGCGAGTTGCCGCCGGGATCGCAGACCCAGGAGACCAAGCTGTCGAAGTCGCTCGGCGTGTCGCGCACCCCCTTGCGCGAAGCGATAAAGGTGCTCGCCGCCGAAGGATTGATCGAGCTCCGTCCCAACCGCAGCCCGCGCATCGCCGATATCGCGGTCGGCGGGATCTCGGAATTGTTCGAGGCGCTGGCCGGCATCGAGCGACTTGCCGCAGAGCTCGCCGCGGAGCGCGCCACCGAGCGCGATCTTGCCCGCTTGCGCACGCTTCAGACCCGGATGGAGGGTCATCACCGTAACGGCAAGCTCGACGACTACTTCGCCATCAATGGCGAGATCCACAACACCATCGTCCGTATGGCCCGCAACACGCCGCTACGCGAGGCGCATGAGACGCTGATCTCCCGCGCCGAGCGCGCGCGCTACCTCGCACTCGGTGCCGACCGCCGCTGGAGCAATTCCGTCGACGAGCACGCCGGTATTCTTGCCGCGCTCGAGGCGCGCGACGGCGAGGCGGCCGGCCGCCTGCTCGGCGCTCATGTCGCACGCACCGGCACGGCGCTGCTCGAAGTCCTCGCCAAATCCCAACCCAGGCGGACGGCGTCGCAATCATGAAGCTTCTGCTGCTCAACCCGAACACCAGCACCGAGGTCACCCGGCTGATGACGGGCGTCGGACAGCGCGCGGCGTCCCCCGGCACCGAGCTGATCCCCTGCACCGCGACGCGCGGTGTGCCCTATATCTCGACTCGCACCGAGGCCCAGATCGGCGGCGCGATCGCGCTGGAGATGCTGGCCGAGCAGCAGCGGAACGTCGACGCTGCGATTATCGCAGCCTTTGGTGACCCAGGCCTGTTCGCCGCACGCGAGACCTTCGACATTCCCGTGGTCGGCATGGCAGAAGCGGCGATGCTGACGGCGTGCATGGCCGGGCGCCGCTTTGCCATCGTCACTTTCGCACAGGCCCTTGGGCCCTGGTACGAGGAATGCGTCCGCGCCCACGGGCTGTGGGAGCGCTGCGCCGGTATCCGCATGCTCGATACGCCGTTCCAAGCGATCTCCGAGGTCGGCACCGAAAAGGAGGATGTGCTCGTCGAGCTCGCGCAACGTGCGATCGTCGAGGACGAGGCCGACGTTCTGATCTTCGCGGGCGCCCCGCTTTCGGGTCTCGCCGAGCGCGTCGCCCACCGGGTCCCCGTCCCTGTGGTTGATCAAGTGGCGGCCTCAGTGAAGCAGGCCGAGGCGCTGGTTGCGCTGCGCCTGCGCAAGGCCACCGCGGGGACGTTCCGAAGGCCTGCTGCCAAACCGACCATTGGCCTGGCCGAGGTGCTCGCCGCCCGGCTCGAGCATCGCGACAACCAGTGAGAAGGGTCTGACGATGCGAGCGGTACGATCGGTTTTCAGTTGCACGGCTGGCGGCAGACCAGGGCACGAGACTTGCTTTCTCTCCGAGGAGAACGGGAGGCAACACCATGGCTGAAACGCAAGGCGGCCGTTCGCTCGTCGTCGACGCGGTGACCCACCGCTATCCGAGCGGCGCGCTTGCCGTCGAGAACATCAATCTCGACATCAAGGGCGGCGAGATCATTGCGCTACTCGGCCCCTCCGGCTGCGGCAAGACCACCCTGCTGCGGATCATCGCCGGCTTCATCGCGCAGAGCCAGGGGCGGATCATCATCGGCGACGACATCGTCGACGCACTGCCGCCGAACCGCCGCGCCGTCGGCATCGTGTTCCAGAACTACGCACTGTTTCCACATCTCTCGATCAGCGAGAACGTCGGCTACGGCCTCGCCGCCCGCGGTGTCGATAAGGCGACGCGCCAGCGCGAGGCCCAGCGCCTGCTCGAACTGGTGCAATTGCCGACAATGTCGGAGCGGCTGCCGCGGCAGCTTTCCGGTGGCCAGCAGCAGCGTGTCGCACTCGCCCGCGCGCTCGCGATCAAGCCGTCGATCCTGCTGCTCGACGAGCCCTTTGCCGCGCTCGACAAGAACCTGCGGCTCGACATGCAGATCGAGGTCAAGCGGTTGCAGCGCGTCTCCGGGATCACGACGTTGATCGTGACGCACGACCAGGAAGAGGCGTTGTCGATGGCCGACCGCGTCGCCGTGCTCAGTCATGGCAAGCTCGAGCAGTTCGGGTCGCCATCGGACGTCTATGATCGTCCGCAGACGCTGTTTGTGAACACCTTTGTCGGCGCCAGCAACCGGATGCCCGGCGTTGTGGTATCGGCAGACCGAACCGCTGCAAAGGTGCGCCTCGACGCCGGCGCGGAGATCATCGCGCGGCCAGCGGGCGGCGCCCTGACCGAAGGCGGCCGCGTCACCGTCTGTATCCGGCCCGAGCATCTGCAATTCGTCGGCGACGAGACCGGCTTTGCCGGCGTGGTCGGCATGTCGCTGCCGCTAGGGGCCACCGTCGTCCACGAGGTCACCACCGCCGACGGCTCCGGCGTCAAAGTTTCCCAGGCGCGTATCGGCGAGACGCGCGCGCTGGAGAGCGGCGCCGCGGTGCGCCTCGCACCGCTCGCCCCGTCGCTCGCCAACGCCTTTCCTGCAACGCTTTAGATCCAGTCTTTGTCCAAAGGGAGTTCGAACATGATCATGAACCGCCGAAGCCTGATGACGACCGCACTCACCCTCGGCGCCATGAAGGCGTTTCCCGGGCTGAGCTACGCCCAGGCCCGCCCACTGGTGTTTGCAACCTTCACCGGAAGCTGGGAGGAAGCGCACAAGGCCGTGCTGGTGCCGGCGTTCCGCAAAGCCAGCGCCGACGCGGCGGTCGTGCTCGATCCGATGCTGTCGGTCGACCAGATCGCCAAGGTCAATGCGGCCAAGGCCAATCCGCCGATCGACGTCATGCTGCACGATCCCGGTCCGGCGCTTGTCGCGATCGGCCAGGATCTGGTCGAGCCGTACCCGGTCGAGAAGAGCGCCTATTACAAGGACCTGATCGCCGAGGCGCAGGAGCCGATGGGCCCCGCCCCGTTCTTCCAGGTCGTCGGCCTCACCTACAATCCCGAAACGATCAAGACGCCGCCGACCTCCTGGGCCGATCTGTGGAAATCCGAGTTCAAGGGCCGCGTCGGCATCACCAATCTGAACTCGACGCTCGGCACCGGCTGGCTGGTCGAGATCGCCAAGATGCGCGGCGGCTCCGAGGCCAATGTCGATCCGGGCTTCAAGGCGCTGGAGGAGTTGAAGCCCAATCTCGCCGCCGTGGCCGCCAATCCCGGCGCGCTCGCGACCCTGTTCCAGCAGGGCCAGATCGACATCTCGCCCGGCAATTTCAACGCGATCCAGATCCTGAAAGCGCGCGGCGTGCCGGTCGAGTTCGTGGCGCCGAAGGAAGGTGCCATCGCCTTCAAGACCACGATCCACATCGTCAAGAACTCGCCCAACCGCGAACTCGCGTTCAAGCTGATCGAAGCGTCGCTGACGCCGGAGGTGCAGACCACGCTGATGAACCCGCCTTATCTGATCGTGCCGACCAACTCGAAGGTCAAGATGGGCGGCGAGATCGCGCGCGTGCTGGCCAAGGATACCGCCGAGCTGAAGCAAAAGTTCGTGTTCCAGGACTGGAAAAAGATCAACGAGCAGCGCTCGGCCTGGATCGAGCGTTTCAACCGCGAGATCAAGATCTAGCGCCATGGGCACAGCACCGGCATCACGGGACGTGACGTCCTACGGGATGGGATTGGCAGCGCCGCTGGCGCTGTTCTTCCTGGTCTTCTTCGTGGCGCCGCTGCTGCAGCTGCTCTGGCTCTCGCTGCACAACGACACGGCCGCGCTCCATTGGGGGCTCGGCCAGTACCTGCACTTCCTCACCGATCCTTTCAGTTTAGGGGTGCTCGGCTCGACGCTGCTGCTGGGGGCCGAGGTGACGGCCGTCTGCCTCGTGCTCGGCTTTCCCATCGCCTGGCTCTACCAGCGGGTCGGGCCGCGGCTGCAGACCATCATCATCCTGATCGTGCTGCTGCCGCTCCTGACCAGCGTCGTGGTGCGCACCTTCGCCTGGATCGTGATCCTGGGGCGCCAGGGCATCATCAATGCGACGCTGCAGTCGCTCGGAATCATCGATACGCCGCTGAAACTGCTCTATACCCAGTTCGGCGTGGTGATCGCGCTGGCTCAGGTGCAGATGCCGCTGATGACACTGCCCCTGATCACCGCGCTCGGCCGGATCGACCCCAATCTCGACGACGCCTCCTGCTCGCTCGGCGCCGGGAGCTGGCGGACCTTCTTCAGGGTCGTGCTGCCGCTGTCGCTGCCCGGCGTGATCGCCGGCTGCACGCTGACCTATGCCGCCGCGATCACCGCCTTCATCACCCAGTCGCTGATCGGCGGAGGGCAGATGCTGTTCATGCCGATGTATCTTTATCAGCAGGCGTCCACACTGCAGAACTGGCCGTTCGCGTCCGCGATCTCGATCATCTTCCTGCTCGCCGTGCTCGCGGTCGTATCCGTCTTCACCACGCTCGGCCGCATGTCGCGCGGCTATGGAGGCGCGTGATGAGTGGGCGCAAGCGCACCCTGGAAGCGATCAGTTTCGAATTCGTCATGACCGTCATCGCGATCATCGCGTTGATCATCATCATTGCACCGTCGCTGGTGGTCCTGATCGTCTCCTTCACCAGTGGCTTCTCGCTGCGGTTCCCGCCGCCGGGTTATTCGTTGCGCTGGTACGCCGAGCTCTGGGATGCCTGGCAGCTCCACTTCGCGGCGAAGAACAGCCTGATCGTCGCGCTTTGGGCAACGGGCCTGTCCGTCGTGCTCGGCGTTGCGGCGGCACTTGCGATCTCGCGATCGCGGACGCTGTCGGCGCGGCTGCTCGATTCCCTCTTCATGTCGCCGCTGGTACTTCCGGCGCTGGCTTTCGGTCTCGCCGCGCTGATGTTGTTCTCGCTGGTCGGCCTGCCGGTGTCGCCGCTGACGCTGGTGATCGGCCACACCGTGGTCTGCGTCCCCTATGTCGTGCGCAACACCGTTGCGGCGCTGGCCCAGCTCGAACCGACCCTGCTCGAAAGCTCGGCGGTGCTGGGCGCGAGCCGGCTCTACACGTTCCGCCGCATCGTGCTGCCGCTGATCCGGCCCGGCATCATTGCCGGGGCCTTCATCGCCTTCATGTCGTCGTTCGACAACGTGCCGGTCTCGCTGTTCCTGCGCGATGCCGCAACCGACATGCTGCCGATCCGGATGTGGCAGGACCTCGAAGGCAAGCTCGACGTCACCATCGCAGCACTTTCGAGCGTGCTGATCATCGCGACGGTCGCGATGGTCGCGGTCATGGAGCGCGTCACGGGACTGTCGCGGCGGCTGACCAACTGATCAGGCGCCGCGGAACAGCGAATAGCCCCAGCGCGTGAATTTCAGCGGCAGATGAAAATGCTCGTCGACGTGCTTGATGCGGAAGCGGAACGGCGTCACCGTGAGAAAACCGTCGCCGTCGCCAAAGAACTCTCCGAGATGAAACAGGACCTCGTACTCGCCTGCCGTCACACCAGCGCCCTGGACAATGGGATGATCGAGTACACCATTTGCGCCGAGCCGCCCGTCGGCGACGCGCGAGGAGTCCGGATCGATCCGCCATATCTCGACGCGCAGCCCCTGCGCGGGACGTCCGCTCGCCACATCGACCGCGTGAATGGAAATGCCGCCTGCCACAATGTTCCTCCCGTGAGCGCAGCGCCATGGTAGACGCAAACCTGGCCGCTCGGCCAGCGTCCGCTTTGCTGCCGGCGCTCGGAGCAATGACCTGGCTTCAGGCGCTGGTGGCGCTGGCCTTGTTTGCGCCGGGCGTGGTGGCGCCGCGCGCCCATATCGAGGTCTGGCAGCTCTCGATGTTCTCATGCGCGGTGTTCGCCGTCGGCATCCCCGCCTCGTTCTGGGGCGGCGGCTTCATCGCGCGGCTCGGCTCGCTCCGGATCGCGAGCCTGTGCGCGGTGGCCATCGTCGCCAGCATGGCGCTGGCGTCGCTCGGATCGACCGCCGCGCTGCTTGCAGCAGGCCTCTGCCTCGGTCTTGCCATGGGGCCCGAGACGCCCGCGAGCGCGGCGTTGCTGGCGCGGCTCGTCACCGCCGAGCGGCGCGCCTTCGTGTTCTCGGTGCGCCAGACCGGCAACCAGATTGGCGCGGTCTTCGGCTCGCTCGCGCTGCCCGCACTCGCCATCTCGTTTGGCCCCGCCTGGTGCTATGCGGCCGTCGGTGCCTGCGCTCTTCTGGCGATCGCCCTGTTCGAATGGCTGCGGCCGGCCTACGCCGGCAAGATCGCGCCGCCGCCGAAGCTCGATCTGCGCGCCCGGCTGGCGCTGGTGACCGCGGACCGGCGGATCGCGATGCTGGCGCTGGCCTCGATGCCGTTCAGCGCGATGCAGGTGTCGCTCAACACCATCTTCGTCACGCTCGGCACCCGCGAGCTTGGCCTCAGCCACATCGAGGCCGGGATGGCGCTTGCCTGCGCGCAGGCCGGCGGCCTGGTCGGCCGGCTCGGTTGGGGCTATGTCGCGATGCGCCTCGACGCTTCGCGCATGGTGCTCATCGTCATTGGCCTCGGCATGGCCATCTGCGCCGCGCTGCTTGGCCTCGACGGCGCATCGCTCGGCCGCCCCGGTCAGTTTGCGTTCGCCGCATTGTTCGGCCTGACGGCCTCGGGGTGGAACGGTGTCTTCATCGCCGAGATCGCGCGCCTCGCGCCGCAGAACCGGATCGGCGAGACCACGGGCGCGGTGCTGACCGCCTCCTATTTGGGCCTGCTGGCCGCGCCGGCGCTGGTATCGATCCTCGATGGTGCAGCCAGCCTCGGCGCGGCCTTTGTCGCCTTGGCCTGTCTTGCGCTGTGCGGCACATTGGCGCTGATCTGGGGGGACCATGACAAAGACAAAGCCGGCAGATAGCGCGCGGGAGATCGCAGCCGACGTTACGGCCGGGCGGACGAGCGCCGTCGAGACAGCCAGGGCCGCGCTCGCCCGGATCGAGGCCGGCAAGGCGTTGAACGCGGTCGTCACAACCGATCCCGCCCGCACACTCGCCGATGCCGCCGCGGTCGACGATCGCCTGCGCGCCGGCGGGATGATGCCTCTCGCCGGTGTCCCCGTCATCGTCAAGGACAACATCTGGGTCGGCGGCTGGCGTGTAACGCAAGGCTCGCGTCTGTTTGCCGATTTTGTCGCGCCACGCGATGCCATCGCGATCGAGCGGCTGCGTCGCGCCGGCGCGGTCGTTGTCGGCATAGGAGCGACATCCGAGTTCGCCAGCAAGGGCGTCACGACGTCGCCGCTGTTCGGGCCAACGCGGCATCCGCAAAATCCCGCGCTGACGCCGGGCGGCTCTTCGGGCGGACCCGCCGCAGCCGTCGCAGCCGGCCTTGTGCCACTCGCGATCGGCACCGATGCCGGCGGCTCCAGCCGCAGGCCTCCGGCCCATGTCGGCGTCGCCGGCTTCAAGCCGTCCTTCGGCGCGATCCCCTATGGGCCCGGTTTCGCCGAGCCATTCTTCGGCCTGTCCGTCATTGCGCCGATCGCCATTGATGTCGGCGATATCGCCCTGGCGTTCGAAACCTTGGCCGGCGACGATCCGCGCGATCCGGACTCGGCGAGCATCGCGCAAGATGCCAGGGACATCTCCAGCCTGCGCATCGCGTTCTCGCCGCGTCTCGGGCTCGACGTCGCAGTCGACGATGTCGTCGCAAATGGCCTCGCCTCCGCGATTGCGCGTCTCGCCGCCGCAGGTTTACCTCTCGCACGACGCGATCCCGTCTGGCCGCCGGATGCGACGGAAGACGCAATCATGCCGCTTCAGCACGCGGGCCTTTCCGCTCTCTACGGCGATGCCTTTCGCAAGGATCCGGCCGCTTTCGATCCTGATATCGCCAAACAGGTCGAACGCGGTCTCGCCTGGTCAGGCAGCGATGTCGCCCGGGCGCTGGTCGCCAGCACGTCGATCGCCCATGCTTTTGCGACTTTCTTCACCGAAACCGACCTGCTGCTGGCCCCGACGGTGCCCTGCGTCGCCTGGCCGTTCACCCAGCTCGGACCCGACATGATCGGCGGTCGCCCGGCGAGCCCCCGCGGGCACGCCGTATTCACGCCCTTCGTCAATCACGCCCGGCTGCCGGCGATCTCGATCCCCTGCGGGCGTGATAAGGCCGGACTTCCTTTCGGCCTCCAGATCATCGCCCGGCGCGGACAGGACCGCACATTGCTGTGCGCCGCACGACATATCGAGGCGCTGCTGCGGGTGTAATTCACGTCACGAAAGTCGCCCGCAAACGCCGCCAGCCGATCACGATGCCGGTGACGGAGAACACCAGGCCGAGTGCACAAAGCCCGACGATCAGGACGTCGCGCAGACGCGGATGCGCCATGAGGACAGGGAAATCGAGCGTGTGCAGCGCGCTGTAGAACCAGCGATAGGCCCGCCGGGAGGCGTCCAGCCGTTGCAACAGGCTGCCGTCGGCGCCGTCGATGTCGAACCAGAGATCACCGCAGCGGGAGCGGTAGACGGGCGCGCCGGGAACGATGGACTGGGCGGGGTAGTCGTCGTTATCAGCAAGGACGGAGGGTGCGCCGCAGCCGGCCGCAAGGCGCGCGGTCAGCCTCTGGACCTCGTGCACATCCAGAAATCCCGCAGGCCCCGCGCGGGGCGCCTCTTCCGCCTCGATCAATGTCTGACCATCAAGGTCGATCCGATCCCGCCGATAGACATTGCCGTTGAAGACGAACCATTCGATTTCGCGGGCCGACGGCGATAGCGGCTGCTGACCGAACGATGAGGCCGCCGTCCAGTCCGGCCGGGCATTCATCGCGCCGGCTTCGGCTGCGGTCAACTGCCCGCGCGAGAACAGCCTCCCGTGATCCATGGAGAGCCAACCGCTGAAGATCCAGGTCAGGACGAACGTCATTGCCGCAAGGCCCATGAGATGATGGAGCGCGTGCCAGCCACGATAAGGCGACGACACCTTGTACCTGCGCAATTTCACCCGCGCGATCCCGAGCACCGCGCCGAGCACCGCCGCACTCAAGGCCAGCAGCGACAAGGTCCAGACCACGCGATCCCACAGCGGCCAGTTGCTCCTCAAAGCCGTCGGATAGATCCAGTGCAGCACGCTGCCGACGAGATTCCAGCCTCGTTCCTTCCGCGTCGTATCCAGGACGATCTCGCCGGTCAGCGACGAGACATAGACCTCCGTTCCCGCGGCATCGCCCAGGGCAATGCGAAACAAGGGCCGATGGCGGTCAAAGCCGTTCGGCACGCTCCATTGGTCATAATCCGCGTGGGCGAGGATCATCGCCCGCGCGGCGTCGAGCCCGCGCCGGCGGGCGTGGTCTTGCGCGATGGCCAGCGCAATATCGGACGAGGCGACAGACGCGCCGGCTCCGTCGGAGGCGTGGACTGCGCCTGTGCGCGATGGTCCTGAGACGATATAGACCGGCCCGTCGCTGCGCTGGACCAGGCGAACGCGGCTGGCATCGGCAATTCCGGTCGCGGTCACGGCATCGGCGACCGAGATCCTCACCTGCGCGCGATCCAGCGGCACGAGTCCGGCAAAGCGTTCCGTTTCCGCCAGCGACGGAAACGGAACGAAGTGCATCACGATTCCGCTCGCGAACCACATCGCGAACAGGAGACAGAACGCGACCCCGAGCCAGCGATGCAGCAGGACGATCGCGCTCATCATCCGGTCAGCGCCTCACCATTTGAACGCGGCCGAGAGCTCGTAGGTGCGCGGCGCACCCAACAGGATCTGATCGGGATAAAACGGGTCGCCCCAGATCGCGTAGCGCTTGTCGGTGAAGTTGCGCACCCGGAAAGTCAGGCGAGCCTGGTCAACCGCATTGAAGACCGTCCTGGGGATATCGACGAAGGCGTAGACATCGCCGACGGTGTAGGCATTCATGGTCACGGTGTTGGCGTCGGTATTGTAGCGGTCGCCGACGTAGCGGCCGGTGATGCCGACCTCCACCGGCCAAGGCGTGAAGAACCGGTACGATGCGCCGGCATTGGCAACGATGCGCGGCACGTTCGGCGGCGTGTTGCCGGAGAACGAGCCACCGACGAAATTGTAGTCGGCGTAGCGGGCATCGACATAGGCGATATTACCCCAGAGCCGCAGCGGCTCGATCGGGCGCACCGAAGCGGCAAGTTCCATGCCCTTCGACTCCTGCCGCCCGGCGATGTTGAGCGCCATGCCGCCGGCGGCGGCGTAGACGTTCTTGCGCTGGATGTCGTAAGCGGAGAACGACCACTCCGCCCGGTTGTCCCAGAACAGGTGCTTGACCCCGGTCTCATAGGTACGCGCAGTCGTCAGGTCGAGCGGCTGGGTGGGCCCAAGCAGGAAAATATTGTTGGCGGAGATGTCGGCGCCGGTGGCGTACTGGCTGAAGAAGGTCAGGCCCGGAACGGCCTCCCAGGTGTAGCCGATGCGGCCGGTGACCGGCGCCCAGGATTTCGAGAACGGAAAATTCGCGTTCTCCAGACCGTTGACGTCGGTCGAGTTGCGATCGAGCCCGATATGCTCCACACGGAGACCACCAACCAGCGCGAAGCTGCGCGTGAGCTTCAGCCGATCCTCGAACGACAGCGCCTCGTTGTCGATACGCGCGGTCTGCTGCTTGGTCGTCAGCAGGCCGTAGAAGCCGCGGTTGGGATCAACGAGATCAACGGAATCACCGGGAAAGTTGGCGGCACCCGGCCTGACGAAGTCGAGATAGCTCGACGACAGCGTCGTGACGAGACGATTGTCGAAGCCTGCGATGTTCGCATCCCAGGTCAGGTCGGTGATGTTGCCGACCAGACGCTGGCTGTGCGCCACATAGAAGCGGCTGCGATCAACCGTGTTCGTCGCGGTGTTGAACGCCTCGACCTCGTTGTTGAACCAGGAGCGCTCGGCGCCGTAGGCATAGGCCTGGCTCTTCAACGTCAGGTCGGGGGCAAGCTTCAACTCGAAGCCACCACGCAGCCAGACCTCCTGCGCCACGTTGCGATTATCGAGGACGTTGTAGTTGGTGTTGAAGGTGCGGTCGTCGATCGTGATCGACCCGAGATTCGACGGGTTGAAGCTCGAGACATAAGTGCCCGAGACGATGCCTGCCGTCGCGTGCGAGCCGCTGAAGGCCACCGGCACCAATGGCGCGCCCCAATAAGCCTTGGAGCGGTCTTCCCGGTACTCGATCGCGCCCCAGACCTTGAGGCTGTCGGAGATGCGGTAGTTGAGCTGACCGGAGACGTCGAGGGTCCTGGTGTTGGTATCGTCGGCAAAGCCGTTGAGCGAGGAGCGGCTGATGTCGAAGCGATAGTCCAGCCCCTGCACATTGGTGCTGCCGCCGGACCCGTAATGGGCGCGGAACGAGTTCAGCGAGTCCCAGGAGAAATCGGCTTCGCTGCGGATCGGCCCCGTGTGCGGCTGCTTGTTGACGAAGTTGATCGCGCCGCCAGCGGCGCCCTCGCCCGAGATCAGCGAGGCCGGGCCCTTGAGGATTTCCACAGCTTCGAGATTGGCGGTGTCCATGATCCGCGAGGTCATGTTCTGCGGGCCGATCTTGATGCCGTTGTAGAGCGTGTTGATCTGGCTGTTGGTGAAGCCGCGCATCGAGAAGGCCGAGGGTTCGGCCGGATTGTCGCCGGCGGTGACTCCGACGGCGCCTTGCGCCACGTCGGAGACGGTGCGGTAGCCCTGATCGCGCATGGTCTCGGCTGAGATCACCTCGACGGTGGCGGGGGTCTCCCGCACGGTCAGGCCGAGCCGCGAGGCGCTCTCCGCCACCGCGTTGCTGTTGAGCGGTGTCGGCGTTTGTTCCGGCGCTGCCGCACCCGGCACCGTGGGCTTTGGCTCTGCCGCTGTGCCAGCGGACCTGCGCGATGAGGCGCGGCGTGCGGTTTGCCCCTCGCGACCGGCTGGCCTCGCCTGCCTGCGGGATTGGGCCGGCGACACCTCAACCGGCGGCAGGGGTTCGCGGGCCTGCTGCGCGACGACAGCGGGCAGGTCGGCGGCTGCGAGCGATGTGAGAGCAGCGGAAGCGAGCAGGAAGCGGCGCGGTCGTACAATACGGATGGAAGACACGGCTTTGGACCTCGGTGTGACGTCAGTGGCACGTCACAGCGAACGAGGTCTCACCCTGGGCCTGTCAGCCTTCCGATGAAGCCGAATGTCTGTACTCCCCGACCGACATCTTCGCGTGTGACCACGGCTGACGGCAGGTCTCCTGGCTCGCGGGTCATTACCTTCCGTCGCCTTCCCGGGACCGAGATACCCAGTGGCTCGTGACGCAAGATTCGCCGCTTACAGTTGCGGGGGCAGCCACGGCATTGGGGACAAATTCCCCGCACCGCATTCCCTTTTCATCCCCTCTCGGGGAAACCGTCGCGAGCATCTAGGATTACGATCCAGACAGAGTCAATGTGCCAGTTGCGGCGTTATTGCCACAGCGACCAACTTCCTTGGAGATAAGCATGGAAGGCGAGACCTTCCTCTGGCTGATACGGCATGCGCGCGTCGACGGCATTCCCGGGACGATCCATGCCGCCGACGCGCCGGCCGATCTTGGCGATCGCGCACAGTTGGAGGCGCTGCGACAGAGACTGCCACGCGACGGCGCGGGCTATGCCAGCCCGGCGCGCCGCACGGTTGAGACGGCGCGCGCACTGGGACTCGAACCGGTGCAGATGGCCCAATTCGGTGAGCAGGACTTTGGCGACTGGACCGGCCGGCGGCACGACGATCTCGCAGCGGCCGGCGGCGAGACCTATGCGCGGTTCTGGAGCGATCCGGCTTGCGAACGGCCGCCCGGCGGCGAAAGCTTCGAGGATCAGGTCGCGCGTGTCCGGACGGGACTGTCGGGGATCGGAACCGGGGCCGCGACGCTTGTCGTGCATTCCGGCACGATCCGCGCGGCGCTGTGCGTCGCGCTGGATCTCGCGCCACAAGCGGCCCTGCGCTTCGTGATCGATCCGCTGTCGCTGACCCGGATCGACCGGCTCGCAACCGGCTGGCGCGTCGTGTCCGTCAATCAGCGAATGGTTTGAGCCGGATCAGGCTGGACGATCCGGCACATTGGCCTGCGCAAACGTCGCCATGTCGTTGTGGAGGGTGCAGGCCGACCGCACCAGCGGCAGCGCGATCGCGGCGCCCGATCCTTCGCCGAGCCTGAGATCGAGGCTGATCAGCGGCTGCACATTCAGCGCGCGCAGCACCAGCCGATGCCCCTGCTCCGCCGAGAGGTGGGAGGCGAGCTGGAACGGCTGGCACGACGGATTGAGCCGCGCCGCGACCAGCGCCGCCACCGACACGATGAAACCGTCGATCAGCACGGGAATGCGCGCTTGCGCGGCCGCGATGATCGCGCCTGCGATCGC
The DNA here is from genome assembly GCF_024519875.1 of Bradyrhizobium sp. Bra64. Taxonomy (NCBI): domain Bacteria; kingdom Pseudomonadati; phylum Pseudomonadota; class Alphaproteobacteria; order Hyphomicrobiales; family Nitrobacteraceae; genus Bradyrhizobium; species Bradyrhizobium sp. Bra64. The sequence goes on from NZ_JALJRD010000002.1 coordinate 249,855, forward strand.
TGCGATCTCGAGACCGCCGACGGCACACAGTATCTTTTCGGGCGATGCGCCCGCAACGCCATGGCGGGCTATCGCAGCGTCGATCACCCGCGCCTTGTGCGCCCGGCCGGCCGCATCGACGCCGGTGCCGCTGCCCGCGATCTCCTCGGCGCTCACGCCGAGCAGGCTGGCTGCAATCGCCGCGGACGTTGTGGTGTTGCCGATGCCCATCTCGCCGAAGATCAGAAGATCGGGCTGCCCGGACCGCGCGCGCATGACCGCTCGTCGGCCGGCTTCGAAAGCAAATGCCAGCTCTGCAGCTGCGAGCGCGGCCTCGACGCTGAAATCACGCGTGCCGCGACGCGGCTTGTCGGTCACGATGCCTGCCGTCTCCTCCTGCGCCAGCGTGCCGACGTCGACGACCTCCAGGCTGGAGCCAAGCTCACGCGCCAGCACCGAGATCGCGGCGCCGCCGGACGCAAAATTCGCCATCATCGCGATGGTCACTTCTTGCGGATAGGCCGACACGCCCTGCGCGACGATGCCGTGATCGCCGGCGAAGATGATGATCGGCACCCGCGCCGCGCGCGGCTGTTCGGTCGCCTGCAGGCCCGCAAGCTCGATCGCGAGTTGCTCGAGCCGGCCGAGCGCGCCGGTTGGTTTCGTGAGTTGCGCCTGCCGCGCGATCGCCGCCTCGCGGTGGACCGCCGAGATCTCGGGGCATTCCTGGGAGACCCATTCGGGGAGCATCGTGCCTCGCTTACGGCCTGCGCTTGAGGATGTAGCTGTCCATGATCCAGCCGTGACGCTCGCGCGCGTCCTGTCGCGCAGCGACGATGCGCGGGCCGATCTCTGCCAGAACGCCGGACATGATGATCTGGTCGGGCATGCCGAGATAGGCGCCCCAGTAGATATGAAGCTCGCCAGCATCGAGCGACTGGAACGCGGTGCCACCGTCAAGCATCACTACCACTGTATCGACGCCTTGCGGCCAGCCGCCTTCGCGCAAACGGCGTCCTGTCGTGACAAGGAACGGCTCACCGACGTCGTTGAGCGGCAGCGCATGCGCCGCGCACAGCGTCTGGATCGAGGTGATGCCGGGCACGACCTCGATCTCAGGCAATGGATTGAGCCGCCGCGCGATGCGTAGCGAGGAATCATAGAGCGAGGGATCGCCCCAGATCAGCAGTGCGACCTTGCCCTCGCCCTCGAGGCGATTTGCGATCGTCTGCGACCAGGTTGCGGCCACGGCATCGTGCCAATCGTCCACGCCCTTGCGGTAGTCCGCTTCGGCCGCATCGCGCACGGGAAGATCGAACTCGGCGATATCAGTCGTTTGGTTGGTAAGGACATCCGCGCAGATCGTGCGCCTGAGATCGGCGAGATCGGACTTGGCCGTCCCCTTGCGCGGAATCAGGATGAGATCGGCCGCGTTGATGGCGCGGATCGCGGCGCGCGTGAGTTGCTCGGGATCGCCGCAACCGATGCCTATCAGGGAGAGCGTGAGCATCTTGCCCGCGAAAGGCGGCCATGACGGCCGCCTTTCGCTTGTCTCTTAAGCCGCGTTGTGCAGACGCGGGGTGACGAGGCCGGGCGCGGTGACGCCGCGCAACGACTTCGCCAGCGCCAGCACGGCGAGATCGGCGAGCGGCTCGATCACGATGACCAGCGCATAGGACGCCGCGAAAGTCGCGATGTTGACGAGGTTGGTCACGGCAAAACCGGAGCCGTAGAGCGCCCAGAACGCCACCCAGGCGATGACGCCGGCCTGATAGGTCGTCGAAAGCGCCAGCGCCTGGCGATACCTGAGATCGACATAGGCGGTGTTGCGGGCAATGATCCGCGCGGCGATTGCCTGGATCGCGAACAGCGGCACCAGCAGCGTGGTGACGTTCATGCCGTATTGCGGCAGGTCGGCCGGCTCGAAGAACATCCCCTGGAGCAGCAGGCCAATCGCGAGGCCGAAGGCCGCGGGCGCCGCGCCGAACAGCAGGAACAAGGTCGAGCCGAGGATGAAGTGCACCTCGGAGACCCCGACCGGGAAGTGCGGCATGATCTCGAAGAAGGTGAACACCAGGCCGGTGGTGGCGAGCGTTCGCGCCGCGAACGACGTGATCCCCTGCTCGCGCACGGTCTCGGCCGCGAGCTTCAGGGCAACGCCGCCTGCGGCGATGCCGGTTGCGTAACTCAACACGAGCTTGGCGCCCGTCACGATCCCGGGTTCGATATGCATGGCTCTCAGATCCTTCCTGCCGTCACACCCGACGGCCTTGGCCTCAAAACGTGCACGGCCGGTCTCCTGGCTCGCGGTTCACTGGGGTTCTCCGGCCTTCCCGAACCCTTCGGCCCAGTGGCGGTTCGGAGCCCCTCACCGCTTACAGTCGCGGGGGCGGCTGGGGTTTTGGGCGCCGCAACTGGGTCCGCCCACCCCCATTCCCGATTATGCTCCGGCGCTTTGCGCCGCGTGGAGCACCATGCATCTCCTGTGTGCCCCTTTCGCGGAGCCGGCGTCAAGGGGCGAAGGGCCGCCGACGCCGTCATGACGGATAATCCCCCGCCAGCGCGCCGAACAGGATCACGGCCGCCGTCGAAGCGGCGCCGCCTCGCCCAAGCTGCTCGGCAAGCTCGGCAATCGTGGTGCGAACCAGCCGCTCGTCGGGGCGGCCGAGAGATTCGGCGAACAGCGCCGGGGTGGTCGGCGAGAGGCCGTGCTCGATCAATTTCGCGACAAGCGCCGGAAACGTGCGGCGGCCCATATAGACCACGGTCGTCGCCTCCGGATCGGCCAGCGCCGCCCAGTTCAGGTTTTGCGGCAGCTCGCCGGTGACATCGGCGCCGGTCACAAACTGCACCCGGCGCGAGGTGTGGCGCCGGGTCAGGGGAATGCCGGCATGGGCCGCGGCCACACAGGCCGAGGTGACGCCGGGGATGATCTCGTAGCCGATGCCGGCTTCGCGCAAGGTGTCGAGCTCCTCCTCGAGCCGGCCGAAGATGCCGGCATCGCCCGACTTCAGCCGCACCACGCGCGACCCCGTAGCCGCATAGTCGACCAGCAGGCGGTTGACGTGGTGCTGCTTGGTCGAGGGCCGGCCTGCCCGTTTTCCCACCGCGACGAGATTGGCGCCGGGCCGGGCCAGATCGAGGATCGCGCCGGATGCGAGGTCGTCATAAAGCACGACGTCGGCCTCGCGCAGCCGGGCGGCGCCCTTGAGCGTGAGAAGCTCGGGGTCGCCGGGTCCGGCGGAGATGAAAGTGACAAAGCCGCTCACCGGTCCTCCGCGATCAGATGGAAGAACGTGCCGGTGGCATGCCCGCGGCGGGAGCCGGTCTCGGCGATGACCGCGCCGGTGGCGTCATGCACGACCGCCAGAGGTGTATCGGGCTGCGCCGCGATAGTGGAATAGTGGAACTCGTGGCCGCGCAGGCGTGCGCCGACCTGGTGCCCCGGCATCGGCACGGCGAGCGCGGCGAGACGGTAACCGAGATGCATGCGGCGTTTGGCAAAGCTCGTTTCGAGGCCAAGCAGGCCCGTCATCTCATGACTGATGCCGTCGGCGTCGGTCAGAGCGGCTCCCAGCACCATATAGCCTCCGCATTCGCCGTGCACCGGTCGCGTCTCGGCGAAGGCGCGCAATCCGTCGCGGAAGCGGGCATTGCCAGCGATCGTCCCGGCATGCAGCTCGGGATACCCGCCGGGCAGCCAGCACACATCCGCACCCGCATCAGGACCTTCATCGGCAAGCGGCGAGAATGTCGATATCTCGGCGCCCGCCGCACGCCACGCCTCCAGCATATGCGGATAGACGAACGAGAATGCGGGGTCGCGGGCAAGCGCGATGCGCTGGCCGGGCGGCGTCACGTTGAAGGCGTTCGCGGCGGGTTGCGGCGACCAGCTGGCTGCCGATCGAAGCACCGCATCGAGATCGACGTGCTCGGTGACGAAGCGCGCAGCTTCGTCGATCAGCTTGCCGATCTCCGCCTGCTCCTCGGCCTGCACCAGGCCGAGATGCCGTTTCGGCAGACTGATCTCGGCATGGCGCGGCAGAGCGCCGAACACGGCGATGCCGGCATCGTTGAGCGCACGCCGCACGAGGTCTTCGTGGCGCGGGCTCGCGACGCGGTTCAGCACCACGCCGGCAAGGCGCACGCCGGGGCGGTAGTCGCGCAGGCCCGCGGCGATCGCGGCCGCCGTCTGCGCCTGGCCGGAAGGATCGATCACCAGCACCACCGGCCAGCCCAGCATCTCCGCAATGTCGGCGGTGGCGCCGGTGCCGGAGACACCTCGCGCGGCGACGCCGTCGAACAGGCCCATCGAGCCCTCGGCCAGCACGACGTCGGCGTCAGCGCCGCGGTCGACGAGATGCGCGATTGCCCCGCGATCCATCGCCCAGCTATCGACGTTGACGGAGGCGCGTCCCGTGGCGGCGGCGTGGAAAGCAGGATCGATATAGTCGGGCCCGCTCTTGAAGCACTGCACGTTCAATCCGCGATTGCGCCAGGCGCGGGCGAGCGCCAGCGTCAGCGTGGTCTTGCCGACGCCGGAGGCCGGTGCGGAGATGACGAGGCCTGCTGCCATCACGACACCTCCGGAAAGCGCGGCTCGGCGCCGACCGGCCGGTAGCGGCGATCGTAATCGGCGGCATAGAGGCGGCTCTCGTCGAAGTCCGCCGCGCCCAGTGTCCTGCCGACCAGGATCAGCGCGGTGCGCTCCATCTCGGCGCCGACAGCGGCATCGAGCGTCGCCAGCGTCGCGCGAACGATGCGCTGGTCCGGCCAGCTCGCGCGCCAGACGATCGCGACCGGGCAGTCGGCGCCGTAATGCGGCGTCAGCTCTGCGATCACCTTGTCGAGCAGATGGATCGACAGATGGATGGCAAGCACCGCGCCGGTGGCAGCGAATGCGGCGAGCTTCTCGCCTTCAGGCATCGCGCTGGCGCGGCCCGGCGTGCGCGTGAGCACCACCGATTGGGCAAGCCCGGGCAACGTGAGTTCGGCTTCGAGCGCTGCCGCGGCGGCGGAGAACGAAGGCACGCCTGGCGTCACCGTATATGGAATCCCGAGGGCGCGCAGGCGCCGGAGCTGTTCGCCCATCGCCGACCAGATCGAGAGATCGCCGGAATGCAGGCGCACGATATCCTTACCTTCCGCATGCGCGGCCGTGATTTCCGCGATGATCTCGTCGAGCGACAAAGGCGCGGTGTTGACGATGCGCGCCCCTGGCGGGCAATGCGCCAAGACGCCCTCGGGCACCAGCGAGCCCGCATAGAGGCAGACCGGACAGGCGGCGATGAGGTCGCGTCCGCGCAACGTCAGCAGATCTGGAGCGCCCGGCCCGGCACCGATGAAATGCACCGTCATGGGCCGTCTCCTTCCGCGATCGCCGCGGTCGCGGTGCGATCCTGGGAGACCACGCGCGCCGCGATCAGCCGCGCGCCGGACCCGGCTGCCGCGAGCGCCGCAGCTTCGGCAACGGATCCTGTGCCGAATTTTTCGCTGATGAGCTCTGACTGGGTCGGCGTCGGGATGCCTGCAAGCGCGGCGGGCGGAACGGCCCTGATCGGCACACCGCATTCGCGCGCAAGCTGCTTCAGCGCCTCCGTGTCGGCCTTGTCGCTGACGGTCGCTAACGCCGCGAGGCCTGCAGTGCCGCCGGCCGCCAGCAGCGCCTCGCGCAGCGAAGCCAGCGTGACGTCCTTCTTGAACCCGAGTCCGGCAACTTTCATCGGACCGCACTCCACTGCACGACCGGCCGCGCCGCCTCCCAGGACCGGTAGCGGCCGAGCGAACCGGCACGGGCGATCTCGACCCGCATCAGCTCGCCGCCGTGGCGCTGGTGCAGTTCGCCGAGCAGTGCTTCCGTCTCCAGCGTCACGGCATGCGCGACGAGCCGCGTGCCGGGTGCTATGCGCGACCAGATGGCATCGAACACCGCGCTATCGAGGCCACCGCCGATGAAGACGGCGTCAGGTGCGTCCAGCGCGACCAGAGCTGCGGGCGCTTCGCCCGCGATGACATCGATCCGATGCGCCAATCCGAATTGCGCCGCGTTGCCCCGGATGTTGGCGGCGCGATCCTCGCGCGCCTCGATCGCGGTCGCCGTCCCGCCGCACAGCGCCCACTCGACCGAGATCGAGCCCGAGCCGGCACCGATATCCCACAGCCTCGCTCCGGAACGCGGCGCCAGCGCCGAGAGCGCAAGCGCGCGCACCGGCCGCTTGGTGATCTGGCCGTCATGGACGAACAGATCGTCTGGTAGGCCGGAGCTGCGGGGAATGCCTTGGGCGCCCTTTGCCTCGACGGCGACCGCGACCAGGTCTCCAGCGACATCATTAGCAAAACCGTCGGTGCGATGCATCCTGATGCTTTCGCGCGGCCCACCGAGCGCCGCGAGAGTCCAGAATGCCGAGGCGCCCCATCCGCGCGCGCTCAGCCACTTCGCGAGATCGCCGGCCGCCTTGCCGTCGCGCACGAGACAAATGATGCGCGCATCATGCGCCAGAAGCGGTACGAGACGCTCGAACGGCGCGGCGTGGAGACCAAGACAAGCAATTGCTTCGAGGCGCCAGCCGAGCCGCGCGGCAGCGAGTGAAAACGTCGAGGGCGCCGAATGCGCGATCCACTCGCTTGCATCCAGCTTTTCGGCAAGGCCGGCGCCGGCGCCGTGCCAAAACGGATCGCCGGACGCGAGCACTACCGTCCGACTGCCGCGACAAGTCAGCACAACGTCCGCATCGAACGGCACCGGCCACAGGTGGCCGCGCCCGGTCACACCCGCAAGCGCGAGGTGACGCTCGCCGCCGAAGACGGTTTCGGCCTCACGCAGCGCCTTTCGGCTTGCCTCCGACAGCCCGGCAAGGCCATCTTCACCGATACCGATGATGGTTAGCCAGGGATCAGCCATGACACGCGCCCTCATTCTGGGCGGAACGAGCGATGCTAGCTTGCTCGCCGTTGAAATCGCTCGCGCGCGCATCGACGCCGTCTATTCCTATGGCGGTCGCACCCGCGCGCCCGCCGACCAGCCGCTGCCGACCCGCATCGGCGGTTTCGGTGGCGTACGCGGGCTTACCGACTACATCCGCGCGGAAGCCATCACGCATGTCATCGACGCGACGCATCCCTTCGCCGCCGAGATGAGCCGCAACGCGATTGAAGCGTGCGCGGAAACCGGCACGCCGCTGATCGCACTGGAGCGTGCGCCTTGGGCCCAAGCGTCCGGCGACAACTGGATCGAAGTGCCGGACGTCAACGCCGCCGTCGTCGCACTGCCCGAGCGGCCCGCAAACGTGTTCCTCGCCATCGGTCGCCAGCACATCGCGCCGTTCGCGACCAGGCCGCAGCACGCCTACACGCTGCGCTTCGTCGATCCGCCCGAGGCGCCGCTGCCGTTCCCGGCCGATGTGATCGTGTCGCGTGGGCCGTTCACGCTTGACGCCGAGCTGGAGATGCTGCCCGCGCGCGGCATCGCCTGGATCGTCGCCCGCAATTCCGGCGGCGACGGCGCGCGTGCCAAGATCGATGCGGCCCGCATGCTGAGCCTGCCCGTGATCATGATCTCGCGCCCGGAATTGCCCGAGCGCCGGCGGGTCGAGAGCGTCGCCGAAATCATGCAGTGGCTCGGTCATCGCGCCTGCCTCGGCGCATAAACCCAGCGGCCGACGCGGCGTGTCTGCGAATTGCCGACGATCACCAGCGTGCGCATGTCGGCCATCTCGGGCGTCGCGTCGTCCAGCGTCACGATCTCGATTGTCTCGTCAGCCGCGCTGATCGCGCGCGCGAAGATCACGAGGCGCCCGCCGCAGCCGGCTTCCTTCAGCACCGCAAGCGCGCGGCCAAATCCCTCCGGCCGGCTTGCCGAACGCGGATTGTACATCGCAATGGCAAAATCGCCTTCCGCCGCGAGCCGCAAGCGCTTCTCGATCACCGCCCAGGGCTTGAGATTGTCGGAGAGGTTGATCGCGCAGAAATCATGGCCGAGCGGCGCGCCGGCGCGCGCAGCCGCCGCCAGCATCGCGGTGATGCCGGGCAACACGCGGATCGGCAGCTCCTGCCATTGCGGCGCCCGTTCGAGCGCCTCGAATACGGCTGAGGCCATTGCGAACACGCCGGGATCGCCGGAAGACACGACGACGACCTGACCGCCTTCGGCAGCCAGCCGCAGGGCTTCGCCGGCACGCTGCAGCTCTTCGCGATTGTCCGACGGATGCAGGTTGAGCCCAGCCCGCGGCGGCACGCGCGCGACATAGGGAGCGTAGCCCAGAATGTCGGTCGCGGCCGCCAGCGCGGCGGAAACCTCGGGCGTCACCAGCGCATCATTGCCCGGCCCGAGGCCCGCGATGGTCAGCGTGCCCGTCATTCGGCGGCGTCCGGATGCCGGCCCTTGCCGTGCACCAGCACGATCGCAAAGTAAGGACAATCGGCGGCATCGATGGCGGCGAGCCGCACCACGCGCTCGCCGGGCATGGTGCCACGCTCGACCAGCCAGGCATCGTCCAGCCGGCCGGCGGCAGCGAGCGCGCGGCGCACCTTTGCGAGATTGCGGCCGGTCTTCATGATCACGATTGCGTCGGAATCGCGCATACGCCGTTCGAGCTCGTCCTCGGCCAGCGTGCCCATCAGCACCGTCGTCACGTCGTCGCCAAGCGCGATCGGCTGTCCCACACCATTCCAGCAGCCCACCATGCCGGGAATGCCCGCGATCACCTCGATCTCGACGCGGCCCTGCAGGCGCGTGTGCAGATGCATGAAAGAGCCGTAGAAGTAGGGATCGCCCTCGCAGAGCACGACGACGTCGACCGCGCGCGCCAGCTGCGCCAGCCGCTCGGCCCATTCGTCGTAGAAGCCGGCGAGCAGCTGCACGTATTCAGGACTGTCGAAGGCGATCTCGGTCGTGACCGGATACTCCATGGGATATTCGGTGACGCCGCTTCCGAGCATGCCCTCGACGATGCGCCGCGCCTGTCCCGGCCTGCCCTTCTTGCGGAAATAGGCGACGTGCTCCGCACCGCGCACCGTGCGGTCGGCGCGCACGCTCATCATATCGGGGGCACCGGGGCCGAGACCGCAGCAGATGATGCGTCCCATCTTACTCGCTCCGGCTCGCCAGCGCATTCACGGCGGCGACCGTGATCGCGGAACCGCCGAGACGGCCCTCGACCGTCAGCGCCGGCACCGGCGGATCGGTCATCAGCGCAGCCTTGGATTCGGCCGCGCCGACAAAGCCGACCGGGCAGCCGATGATCGCCGCCGGCCGCGGGCAGTCGCGATTTTCCAGCATGTTGAGGAGATGAAACAGCGCCGTCGGCGCGTTGCCGATCGCAACGATCGCGCCACCCAGATGCGGCCGCCACAGTTCCAGCGCTGCGGCTGAGCGCGTGTTGCGCATGGATTGCGCCAGCGCGGGAACGGTCTCGTCGCCGAGCGTGCAGATCACGGCGTTGGCCGCCGGCAATCTCGCGCGCGTAATTCCTTCGGAGACCATGCGCGCGTCGCACAGGATCGGTGCGCCCTTCTGCAAGGCCGCGCGGGCAGCGACGGCCATGCCTGGCGTGAAGCGGATATGCGCTTCGAGGCCGACCATGCCGGCGGCATGGATCATCCGCACCACGACCTGCTCCTCGTCCGGCGTGAAGTGCGCGAGATTCGCTTCAGCCCGGATGGTGGCGAAGGATTGCCGATAGATCGCAGCGCCGTCTGTCTCGTAGCGATGCGGCATCAGTGTCCTCCCATCAGGATGGAGGGATCCCTGACGATGTCGTCGCGGTTCAGCCCACGCAGGATCGGTTCATCGCGCGTCGACCCGGCGCGCACGAGGTCGAAGCCCGCGCCGGTCGCGACCAGCGTGATGGCCGCCGCACCGGAATGGGCGCAGCCCTTGGCGCAGCCGGAGACGTGAAGGCGTGCGGCTGCGCCTATGTTCGGGGCCAGGGCCGCGGCAAGGCCGCGCGTATCGGCATGCGCCTCACGACAGCGTGGCGCGCCGCTGCAGGCGATGACGCGCAGCGCGGGGTCGTAGGCCTCGGTGATCAGGCCGGTCGCGTTCGGCATCACGCGCTTGGCTTCGCTCAGAACCATCCGCCATGGCGTCATGCGCAGCGCATGTCCGCAACCGGCGAGCTGGTTGAGCGTCGCATGCGGCATCTGTCCAAAGGCGACGCCGACCATCGCACCTTGCGAATAGAGGCCGGGACGCGCCGCGGCCATGATCGGGGCGGGCTCGGCCTCGCCGCGCAATGCCGCAGGCAAGGTTGCCCCGGCGGCAAGATGCGCAGCCATCCGCCCTCGTCCGCCTTTGGCGCCGCCCGAGACCACGAACCATTCGGCGAGCGCGAGCGCGGTGGTCACGGCCTCGCCGCGCGCGACCGGGCGGCCGAGCTTGTCGCCATCGGCTCGCACCAGCAGCCCGCCGGAACGATCACGCTCGATCCGCACATCCGCGGAATCGCCCGCAAGCACGCGCGCGGTGCCGTCATCGATGGCGAAGCCGAACTTGGTCGGAAGGTCGAGCTTGCACTCCGCGAGCGCCTCTTCGAGCTCGGCGGCGAGCAATTGGGTCTCGTCGCCGGTGCGCCAGAACGGCGTCACGAGGATATTGCGGCGGGATTCGGTGTCAGCGTCCGGGTCGAGCAGAGCCAGTTGCGAAAGGCCGTCGAGCAGCCGCCGATGGCTGCTGTCGTTGACGCCCCTGATCTGGAGATTGGCGCGGCTGGTGACGTCGATCAGACCGTTGCCATGGCGTTCGGCAAGATGGGCCAGTCCGGAAATTTGTGCCGCATCGAGCCGCCCACCGAACGGCCGCACGCGGACCACGAGGCCGTCGCCCGATTGCATCGGGCGCAGTGCGCCGGGACACCAACCCTTGACCACGGAAGCGCTCATGACGCCTCCCGCAACGCCGCCGCGATCGAATTGCGGCGCGTTCGCCAGAGTGACGCCTCATGCAGGCGCGTGAAGCATGTCTCCATCGCAGCGAGCGCCGCCGGATTTTCGTGCGCCATGAAGGCGCGGACGTCGTCATGGCCAAGCGTCGCATCGTAATAGAGATCGAACAGATGCGGCGGCACGGCGCCGGCCAGGTGCGCGAATGCGGCCATGTGCTCGAGCGTCGCGGTGATTTCGGCGGCGCCACGAAAACCGTGACGCATCATGCCGGCGATCCAGGCCGGGTTGGCAGCGCGCGCGCGGACCACGCGGGAGATTTCCTCGGTCAGCGTGCGCGCATGCGGCTGCTCGGGCCGGGTCGTATCGAGATGATAGAGTGACGGGCCCGTCGTACCGAGATGTGCCGAAGCCGCAGCAACGCCGGCTTCATGCGCGGCATAGTCGGCGGCGAGCAGAAGATCGGTCTCCGGCAGATCCTGGACGTGGACAAAGGCATCGGCCGACGCGAGCCGCTGTTCGATGCCCGCACGATCGGGCTTGATCTCGCCGTCGGCAGAGAACGCCCAGGAGGACGCCCACAGCCAGGCTTCGCCGGCCGCGTCGCGCGTCTCGGCCGTGAAGGCATCCGGGATCGCCGAAAGGCCGACGCCGTATTGCCCCGGTCGCGGCGCGAACACGCGGGATGCACGATCGCGGTATGGATTTTCATCGCCCTCCTCATCGCGCGCCGCGAGCGCCTCGGAAGCGGCTTCGAACAATTGCGCAAGGTTCGCGAAGACGTCGCGAAACAGGCCCGAGACGCGCAGCGTGACGTCGATGCGGGGACGGCCGAGTTCGGCCGGAGCGATGATGTCGTAGCCCGTGACGCGACCGGAGGCGTGATCCCAGCGCGGCGCGAGGCCGGCCAGATGCAGCGCCATCGCGAACTCCTCGCCGGCCGTGCGCATCGTCGCCGAGCCCCAGAGATCGACCACGAGGCCTTTCGGCCAGTCGCCATGATCCTGTAAATGGCGGCGGAGCAGCTCTTCCGCGAGCTTGATGCCCTGCGCATGCGCCGACGGCGTCGGCACCGCGCGCGGGTCGACGGCATAGAGGTTGCGCCCGGTCGGCAGCACGTCCTGGCGCCCGCGGTAAGGAGAGCCTGAAGGCCCCGGCAGAACACGTTTACCGGCGAGCGCGGCACGGAGCGCGTCCCGTTCCGCGTTGCCGCAGGCACCGCGGCCGAACACATGCAAACCGTCGCCGAACTGGCTTTCCTTGAGATCGCAGACGAAGCGATCGATCCGCGGGATCGCTTCGGCCGGTGCTGCCGATGCATCGAGGCCGAGATCGTCTTCGAGGCCTGCGGCGCGCGCCTCGTCGCGGATCGCGGCAATCAGACGCTGGCGGCGGGCGGGATCGAGGCCATCGGCCGTCGAGTACTCGTCGAGAAGGTGTTCGAGCCTTCGCAGCCCTTCCGGCACCGCTGATGCTGCCAGCGGCGGCGGCAGATGGCCAATGGTGACGGCACCTAAGCGCCGCTTCGCCTGCGCGGCCTCGCCGGGGTCGTTGACGATGAAGGGATAGATGATTGGCAAATCGCCGACCAGAGCATCCGGCCAGCAGCTCGGTGACAGCGCCACGGATTTTCCGGGCAGCCATTCCAGCGTGCCGTGCGCGCCCATGTGCACGACAGCGTCAATGCGCTGTGCGCGAAGCCACAGATAGAACGCGACATAGGCATGCCGCGGCGTGCGGGCGAGATCGTGATAGTCGGAATCGCGCGTGGTCGCATCGCCGCGCTCCGGCTGAACCGCGATGATCGAGCGGCCGGACTGGATCGCGGCGAAGTGGAACGCGCTGTCGCGACAGCTCGGATCGGTCTCCGGCGCGCCCCAGGCTCGCGCGAGATCATCCTGCAACGATTGCGGCAGGTGCGAGAGCGCGGCGCTGTAATCGGCGACATTCCAGGCCAGTTGCCGCTCCAGCAGCGTCTCGCCGAGCGCGTGGACCGGTCCAACTTCGAAGCCGCAATCGGCGAGGTCGGATACCAAAGCCTCGACCGAAGCGAGCGCATCGAGACCAACCGCATGCGCGATCTGGTGCGGACGTCCCGGATAGGTCGAGAGCACGAGCGCCATCCGCTTCTGGGCGGCCGGCGTCTCCGCAAGGCGCCGCCAGGCTGCAACGCGCGCAGCGACGGCCTCTACGCGCTCCTCGTCGGGCCTGTGAGCGAGATGCGAAAATTGCAGATCGGGATCGCGCATTGCGGCCGACTTGAAGCTCACCACGCCCGCGAACAGGCGGCCGTCGACCTCGGGCAGCACCACATGCATCGCAAGGTCGCCGGGCGACAGGCCGCGCAGCGACGCCGCCCAGTCCTCGCGCCGCGCCGTGGAGAGCGCGACCTGGAACACCGGACATGGTACGGCGTCGAACGGCGTCGTTCCGTCGTCGCCGATGGCCGAGAACGCCGTCGCATTGATGATCGCTGCGGGAGGAGTCTTCGCAAAATTATCCTGCAGCCAGCCCGCGACGCCCGCCGCCTTCAGCGAGGTGACAAACGCGCCGTATGCGTCAAATCCCTTCTCACGAAGCGCGGCAATCAGGGCGTCGACCGGGCCGGTGTCCGCGGCGGTGAGATAGGACCGATAGAAGGTCACCAGCGCGCGCGGCCTGCCCTCGCCGTCCGACGGTGCGGCAATCACACCACGCGCGGGATCATAAAAGCCCATCTCGGGAACGATCATCTCGCCGACGACCGGTCCGGCATAGAGGCCGGAGGCGAGCGCAAGCTGCGCGATCGCAGCCTGGGCCGCGACGGGACCGCCGGTATCGCAGAGCACCTTGAGCCGCCGCAGCGTCGAGACCGGCAAGGTCGAGTACGCATCCAGCCGCGTGTCATCGCGACCGTCGGCCGGCAGCACGGCGAGCACGATACCCCGCGCCTGCGCGAGTTGCTGAAGGGTTGCGAGGCCGTAGGGCCAGTAGGACTCACCGCCGATCAGGCGCACCAGAATGCCGCGCGCCTGTGACAGCGTGCGCTCGACATAGGTGTCGACCGAGAGCGGATGACGCAGTTCCGCAAGATTGACGAGCCGCAACGATGGCAGGCTGTCGCGGCCGCGGCGCCAGCCCGCCGCGAATGCGGCAAGGTCGGAATCCGAATACGAGAGCACCACGAGATCGGCCGGGTCCTGGCCGATGTCCCTTGGCGTCGCGGTCTCCTCGAGACCACGGCTCTCGCGGAAAACGACGTGCATCAGATGCCGGGTCCTGAAAGTCCGAGTCCCGCTCTTATCGCGGCCTCGTCGATATCGCCGTGCTCGCCGATCACGACGAGCTTTGACTGCCTGATACCCGCACCCCAGGGCTTGTCGAACTGGTGCCGCACGCGCTCGCCGACCGCTTGCAGCAAGAGACGCATCGGCTTGCCTTCCACTGCGATATAGCCCTTGACGCGCAGCACGCTCTGCTCCCTCGCCAGACGCTGCACCGACGCCACCAGTGCGTCGATGTCGGTGATTTCAGGAAGATCGATCACGACCGAGGCAAAATCGTCGTGCTCGTGATCCTCCTCGCCGTCGTGGTGCGAGGGACGCGCGGCGAGATCATTCTCCGCCGCAGCGCCGAGACCAAGGATCACACGCGCATCGATCGCGCCGTCGGTGATCGCCAGCATCGGCACGAGGCGCGGCATCTCGGCTGTGATCGCCGCCTTGGCGGCTTCAATGCCCGCGCTGCCGGCAAGATCGGCCTTGGTCAGCAGCACGATATCGGCGCAGGCGATCTGGTCCTCGAACACTTCCGACAGCGGCGTCTCGTGATCGAGATTTTCGTCGGCCGCGCGCTGCGCTTCGACAGCAATCGGGTCGGGCGCGAAGCGGCCGGCGGCGACGGCCTCGGCGTCGGCGAGCGCGATCACGCCATCGACCGTGATGCGCGAGCGGATCTCTGGCCAGTCGAATGCCTTGAGCAGCGGCTTTGGCAACGCCAGGCCCGAGGTCTCGATCAGGATGTGATCTGGTCTGACGGGTCGCGACAGCAACTTCTCCATGGTCGGAATGAAATCGTCGGCGACGGTGCAGCAGATGCAGCCATTGGCGAGCTCGATGATGTTCTCTTCCGGGCAATTGGCATCGGCGCAGGATTTCAGGATTTCGCCGTCGACGCCCTCGCTGCCGAACTCGTTGACGAGCACGGCAAGCTTCTTGCCGTTGGGGTTGGCGAGCAGATGCTGGATCAGCGTCGTCTTGCCGGAACCGAGGAAGCCCGTGACCACCGTGACCGGGACTTTTGCGAGCGAATTCATTCGGCGGCCTCCGGCACGACGGCGATGGGGGGAATGCGGGCAAGCGACTGCTTGCGGAAGATTTCCGGGCGGCTGCGCCACGGTACGATTCCGTCAGATGCTGCGGCGTAAGCTGCAGCCCCCGCGACGACGTCTTGCGCGTTCGCATCCGAGAGACGGCCATAGACGTAGGACCAGCGGCCGGGCGCGCTGAGCGCGACCGAGCAACCCTGGCTGCATGCCGACAGGCATTCGACGGGAACCACATTGACTCCGTCGGGCACGCCGGCCTCGATGATCGCGCCATGCAGGCGCTTGCCGGGCGTCGTCTCGCCCTCGTCAAGCGTCTGACCGGCGCGGCAGGTGATGCAGACGTGAAGTGTGACGGTCATCGCCTCTTCCATAATAAACAGCGGGAAGCGAAGAGGCCCACGAACCGTTCTTGCGAAGGTCCGTTTCCCCGTCGCGGAACACCCCGTCCGCCGGTCCAAGATCGTCCGCGCTGGCAGGTCTCCCGGCTTGCGGAGCAGGGTTTCCCCTTCGATCCCCGCCTTCCCGATCCCCAGGGGATCAGTGGCTTCGGGCATCTCTCCGGTCACGGTCGCGGGGGCGGCTGCATTTTGGACCCAAATCTTGCCGATTCGGACCCTATCGCATTCCCTCTTCGCCTGTCATAGGACAGGAACCAACGCCGGGCCACCATTTGCCCCCGGCCGCCTCTTGTCAAGCCGAAGGACGAGGTACGATGACGCCTGAACCGGATACCCAGACGGCCGAGGAAACCGACGCCCGCCACGCCGCGAAAATGGCGAAGAAGAAGGTCGCCCGCGACAAGATCATGGCGACCAAGAGCGGCGAGAAGGGCCTCGTCATCGTCCACACCGGCGCCGGCAAGGGCAAATCCTCCTCGGCCTTCGGCATGATCGTCCGCTGCGTCGCCCATGGCTTCCCCTGCGCAGTCGTGCAGTTCATCAAGGGTGCCTGGGACACCGGCGAGCGGCGTCTGCTCACCGGCCATTTCGGGGATCTCTGCCAGTTCCACGCCATGGGCGAAGGCTTCACCTGGGAGACGCAGGACCGCGCCCGCGACGTCGCCGCCGCACTCGCCGGCTGGGAGAAGGCCAAGGAGCTGATCCTCGATTCCAGCCTGCGCATGGTCGTGCTCGACGAGATCAACATCGCGTTGCGTTACGATTATCTCGATATCGCCGAGGTGGTCGAGTTCCTGACGACTTCGAAGCCGCCGATGACCCATGTCGTGCTCACCGGGCGCAACGCCAAGGACGAGCTGATCGAGATCGCCGATCTCGTCACCGAGATGACGCTGGTGAAACATCCGTTCCGCTCCGGCATCAAGGCGCAAGCCGGCGTCGAGTTCTAAGTCTTCCACGATGGCGCGCGCATTGATGATCCAGGGAGCCGGCTCGGACGTGGGCAAGTCGCTTATCGTCGCCGGCCTCGCGCGCGCCTTCACGCGGCGCGGCCTGCGCGTGCTGCCATTCAAGCCGCAGAACATGTCGAACAATGCCGCCGTCACCGTCGATGGCGGCGAGATCGGCCGCGCCCAGGCGCTGCAGGCGCTCGCCGCCGGCGTCGAGCCGCACACCGACATGAACCCGGTGCTCTTGAAGCCCGAGACTGACGTCGGCGCGCAGGTGATCGTGCAGGGAAAACGCATCGCGACCGCGCGTGCGCGCGAATATGCGGCGATGAAGCCGTCACTGATGGGCGCGGTGCTGGAGAGTTTCGCGCGGTTGAAGGCGCGCGCCGATCTCGTGCTGGTGGAAGGCGCCGGCAGTCCCGCCGAAGTCAACCTGCGCAAGGCCGACATCGCCAATATGGGCTTTGCGCGCAAGGCCGACGTGCCGGTCGTGCTGGTCGGCGACATCGATCGTGGCGGCGTCATCGCCCAGCTCGTCGGCATCAAGACGGTGATCGACCCTGACGATGCCGCGATGATCCGGGGCTTTGTCATCAACAAGTTCCGCGGCGATCCCACGCTGTTCGACGACGGCTACAGGCTGATCGAAGCGAAGACCGCGTGGCGCGGCCTTGGCGTGCTGCCCTGGTTCACGCGCGCCGGCGAGCTGCCGGCCGAGGACGCGCTGGGCCTGAGTGATGCGCGAAAGCCGGGCCAGTGCAAGATCGCCTGCCTCGCGCTGTCACGGATCGCCAATTTCGACGATCTCGATCCGCTCAAGCTCGAGCCTGGCGTCGACCTCGTGATGGTGCGCCCGGGCGAAGCCATCCCCGGTGACGTGCGCCTCGTCATCATTCCGGGCTCCAAATCCACCCGCGGCGATCTCGCATTCCTGCGCGCGCAGGGCTGGGACATCGATCTCCTGGCCCATCACCGCCGCGGCGGCCACGTCCTCGGCCTCTGCGGCGGCTATCAAATGCTCGGACGCAGCGTTGCGGATCCTGATGGGATCGAGGGCCCAGCCGGCGACACGGCGGGGCTCGGACTTCTGGATGTCACCACGGAGATGACCCCGCAGAAGACGCTGACGCGCGTCTCCGCGGTGCATGCGGCGACCAATCGGCCGATCGAGGCTTACGAAATCCACATCGGCCGCACCGACGGGCCGGATCGCGCGCAGCCATTCGCAAGATTGAATGGCGAACCGGAAGGGGCGATCTCGCGTGATGGACGCGTGCAAGGGAGTTATCTGCACGGCCTGTTCACCTCGGATGATTTTCGCAAGGCGTTTTTGGCAAAGCTCGACATTCCCACGGGCGACGAGCCCTATCATGCCAGGGTCGAGAGCGCGCTCGATGCGCTCGCCGCTCACGTCGAAACCCATCTCGATGTCGAAGGCCTGCTCGCGCTAGCGCGCTAGCACCTCGGCAAGGCGCGTCCATTCGGCCTCGCTGCCGGGAAGCCCGAGCCGCAGCCATGTCGGCTCCTTTGCGAACACACGCGACCAGATCTGGCCGCGCGCCAGTTCCTCCTGCGCGGCGAGCGCGTCGGGCGTCTCGTAGAGACGAAACAGCGGCGTTCCGCCGACGAGCCGCCAGCCCTGGGCTTGCACCAGCACGTCGAGGCGAACACAGTCCCGCACGAGCCGCGCGGACGTGGCCTCCGCCCACGAATTGTCAGCCAACGCGCGGCAGCCGATTGCGATCGCCACTCCCGAGACCGGCCATGGCCCCGACATTGCCGAGAGCCTGCCGATGTCGGCCGCATTGCCGATAGCAAACCCGAGTCGCAGACCGGCGAGGCCATAAAACTTTCCGAACGAGCGCAAGATCAGCAGTCCCGGCTGGGCCGCTTCCGGCGCGAGCGATAGTTGCGGAACGGCATCGACAAAGCTCTCGTCGATCACGAGACGGCCGACGCGCGGCAGCAGTGCGAGCAAATCCTTTTGCAAATGGCACCGGCCGTCCGGATTATTCGGATTGACGACGATCGCAATATCCGCGCCCGCCATCGCGTCGAATTCATCGACTTCCTGGACATCCCAGCCCGCGGCCGATAGCACGCCGGCATATTCGTTGTAGGTCGGCGCGAGGATCCGGGCGCGGCCGGGCCGCGCCAGTTGCGGCAGCAACTGAATGGCGGCCTGTGCGCCGCCCATCGCGACGACCGGTGCGCTTGTGCCGTAAGCGTGCTGCGCAGCGTGGTGCAGCGCTTCGATCTCGGCGCGCGACGGCAATGCATTCCAATAATGCGCGCCGATCTCGCCGACGGGATAAGGCAGCCGGTTTATCCCGGTCGACAGATCGATCCAGTCCCCCGCGCGCCCGCCGAACCGCTGCCGGGCCAGATCGAGATTTCCACCGTGCTCGCGCATCTTTTGTTCTTTCACGCGAAAGCCAGGATCGCAAGGATTCCGGCGAGCAGCATCATGGCACGGCGGTAGACCGTCAGTCCCGCGCCGATATCGGGGCCAAGCGGATCGCGCGCGCCTTCGTTGAGCCAGGGCTCGTTGGTGATGCTGCCATGATAGATGCGCGGACCGCTGAGCCGCACGCCGAGCGCGCCCGCCATGGCCGCTTCCGGCCACCCGGCGTTCGGCGAGCGATGACGGCGTGCATCCCGCGTCATGCATGACAGCGCCTCAAAGCGTCGTGGCGCGAGCAGCACGAACAGAAATCCGGTCAGGCGCGCCGGAATGACATTGGCGGCATCGTCGATGCGCGCCGCCGCCCAGCCGAAGGCCTCGTGCCGTTCGTTGCGATGGCCGATCATGGAGTCCAGCGTATTGATCGCCTTGTAGCCGAAGATTCCCGGCAAGCCGAACAGCGCGCCCCAGAACACCGGCGCCACGATGCCGTCGGATGCATTCTCGGCGAGGCTCTCGAGCGCCGCGCGCGCGATGCCGGCTTCGTCGAGCGCCGCGGGATCGCGACCGACGATGCGCGACACCGCGTCGCGCGCTGCGGCGATGTCGCCGGCTTGCAAAGGCGCCGCGACTGCGGCGACATGGTCGTGCAGCGAGCGTAGCGCGACCAGCGGCCAGGCCAGGACGCCGACCAGCACGATCTGGATCCAGCCCAGGGAAAGCAGGGACTGAAGCGCCCAGCCGAGCGCGACGGAGAGCGCGATCACCGCGAGGGCGCCGGCGATACCCGCGGCGCGACGGAGCGCCGGCGGATCGGACGGCCGATTGCATGCGTCATCGATCGTGGAAATAAGCCGGCCGAGCCAGGTCACGGGGTGGCCGATCCGCGCGAACAGCCATAACGGCCAGCCCATGAGGGCATCCACCGCTATCGCTACCGCCATCGCACCCGCAAAACCCACGCACGCCTCCTGTCCCGCCCCTGTTGCGCAAAGCACGGCCGGAGCGCAAGCCCCTGCCCGTCTGATTTCGGCTTTGTCTTTGGCCTCGTTTGGTGATTAGTGCTGGCCGGCAGGAGACCTTCATGGCCGTCATCTTGATCACAGGCGGAGCGCGATCGGGCAAGAGCAAGCGCGCGGAAACGCGCGCGCGCGCCTTCCCCGGGCAGCCCGTCTATGTCGCGACGGCCGAGGCCCTCGATGCGGAAATGGAGGCGCGCATCGCCAAGCACCGTGCACGCCGCGGAACCGACTGGATCGAACGCGAGGTGCCGCTCGATCTCGTCGAGGTGCTGGCCGCAACCGATGGCGGCGGCGCGAGGCTCGTGGACTGCCTGACGCTGTGGCTCTCCAACCTGATGCATGCGGAGCGCGCCTGGGAACGCGAGGTGAGCGAACTCGCCGCCGCCTTGCCCCGCCTCAAAAGTCCCGTCGTCTTCGTCACCAACGAGGTAGGCCTCGGCATCGTGCCCGACAACGCACTGGCACGCAGCTTTCGCGACGCCGCCGGGATCATGAACCAGACCGTCGCGGCCGCTGCCGACGAGGTCGAGTTCATCGTCGCGGGCCTGCCGATGAAACTGAAATGATGCCGCGCGCCGAACTTCTGAAAGACATCGTCGCCGATCTCAGGATCGCTGTGTCCTTCGTCACGATCCTGCCGGTGGCATCGTCGAAGCCCGCCGGTGACGGCGCCGTTGCGCGCGCGACCTGGGCCGTTCCGGTCGCCGGACTGCTGGTCGGCCTCGCGGGCGCTGCGGCCTATACGATCGCGAGCAGGCTGGGATTGACGCCGGGCCCTGCCGCCCTGCTCGCGCTGGCCGCGACTGCTCTCATCACCGGAGCGCTGCACGAGGACGGTCTTGCTGATACCGCCGACGGGCTCGGCGGCGGGCGAACCCGCGAGCGCAAGCTCGAGATCATGCGCGACAGCCGGATCGGCACTTATGGCGTCTGCGCGCTAGTCCTGTCGTTCGGCCTGCGCTGGAGCGCGCTCGCCGTCATCGCCAACCAGTGGACGGTCACGCTGGCGCTCTGCGCTGCGCATGCCGCGGCCCGCGCCGGAGTACCGGCCTTCATGTCGCTGGTCGCGCCGGCGCGCCCCGACGGTCTGTCGGCGAGCGCCGGAGAGCCGCCGCGCCGCAGCATCGCCATCGCCTTTGCTGTCGGAACGCTCACCCTCGCCCTCGCGCTCGGGCCGGGCAAGGCGCTCGTCGGCCTGATCCTGCTGTCCCTCGCCGGCCTGATCCTGGCGCGGCTCGCCGTCCGCCAGATCGGCGGGCAGACCGGCGACATCCTCGGCGCGTTCGAGCAGAGCGGCGAGATCCTCATCCTGCTGGTGGCGGCATCGTTCCGGATGGGAGACTGATCATGGTCGAGTTTGACGACACCTTCCGTCAGCACTTGCGCGAGTTGTTCGTGTGGCGCCGCGACGTGCGCCGCTTTCGAACGAACCCGCTGCCGGACGGCGCCATCGCGCGGCTGATCGAAACCGCCTGCCTTTCGCCTTCGGTCGGCCTCAGCCAGCCCTGGCGCTTTGTCATCGTCGAGGATGCCGCGCGGCGCCGCGCCGTGATCGACGATTTCAAAGCGTGCAACGCCGATGCATTGAATGCCTACGCCGGCGAGCGCGCCGCGCGCTATGCCACGCTGAAACTGTCGGGCCTCGAACAGGCCCCAGGCCACCTCGCCGTGTTCGCCGACAAGGCCAGCGACATCGGTCACGGCCTCGGCCGCGCGACCATGCCGGAGACGACGGAATACTCCGTGGTCGCCGCGATCACCGCGATGTGGCTCGGCGCGCGCGCCGACGGCATCGGCCTCGGCTGGGTATCGATCCTCAATCCGGATCGCATCCACACCATTCTCGACGTGCCGGACTCCTGGAAATTCATCGCTTATCTCTGCATCGGCTATCCGGAAGTCGAATGCGACCAGCCTGAGCTCGAGCAGGCGAAATGGGAACATAGGCGGGGAGCAGAGGAATTCACGGTGCGGCGCTAATCAGCCGCGTCGAAGATTCATTGTCCGTCATTGCGAGCGCAGCGAAGCAACCAGAGTTCATTGGCGGAAAGATTCTGGTTTGCTTCGCTGCGCTCGCAATGACGACCGAGAGAGAGCAATCCGCCTCTACGACTTGCTCTTGCCGGCAACCGCCGCCACAGGCGTCGGATTTTCCGGCTTCTGGAACATCAACAGCGGGCGGAAGATCACGCGGCCATAGGCCTCGTAGTGCTTCTGGGTCGAGACCGCCACCTTCAGCGGCGTCGCGTAATTTGCCTCGAATGTCAGGAACGACGCGTAGGTCCAGGAGAAGCCGACACCGACCGAACTCAGCTCGGTGACCCCCGGGAATGTCGAATACACCGCGCCCCAGTCGGTGAAGACGTAGGTGTCGAAACCCCTGAGCCATTGCGACCAGTTGTAGTGCAGTTCGGCGTTGAAGTAATAGCCGCTGTCGCCGGACGCCGAGTTGGAGGGATAACCGCGCACGGTGGTGGGACCGCCGATCGAGAATATCTGGTCGCCCGGCAGCAGCTTCTCCTGCGTGTACTGCCAGCTCGCCAGCAAATTTGTGCTGAAATTCGCCGGCCCGGCGGCGCTGGTCGCGATCAACGAGCCGGTATAGGTGTTGAACGAGCGGTTGTTGCCGAGCACATGGTCCTGCCATTCGATATAGTTCACGGCCGGAGAGACCGTGATCGAATAGGCGTCGCCGGAATTGGTCACCGAGAAGCCTGCCGTGGCCTTGTCGTAGTGATCGTCGGTGACGGCGACGGTGGCGAAGCGGCTCACAGTCTTGCCTTCGGTCTCGGCGGCGTTGAGCAGCACCAGCCAGTTCTGCGTCACCCAGACCGGCTGGCTGAAATTGACCGCGGCCTGGCTCGAGCGGCCGGTGACGTCGAGCGAGACGAACGGTCCCTGGATGATCTTGATCTTGCCTTCGGTGTAGCTGACGCCGACGCGGCCGCCCCAGGGATTGACCGGAACGCTGTAGGCGACGTTGCCGTTGAGATTGCCGTCGGAACGCACGCCGTAGAAGGTCAGGCGGTCGTCGACGCCGAACAGGCCGTGGCGCTTGTAGAAGGCCCCGCCCTCCCAGCGTCCGGTGTTCTCGACGCCCTGGTTGTCGGTGAACAGCTGCAGGGTGTCGACCGGCGGCTCGATCACCGCGAACTGGAGGTCGGTCAGGCCGAAGCTCGTGCCGGGCTGGAGCAGCGCCTTGATCTGCACGTCGTTGGTCCGGTTGAACCAGATCACGTCGCGATTGAGTTTTGGAACGTCGAGGACCTCGCCTTCGGGCTCCTTGACACGCTGAAGGATGTAGTCGGTGCGGGTCTGCTTGTTGCCCTCGATGGTCGTCTTCTGAAGCCGGCCCTCGGTCAGCTTGACGCGGACGATGCCGCCCTTGGCATCCTGCTCGGGCAGCGTCGCGATACCCGTGACGATGCCGCGCTCGGTGTAGATGGCGTTGATGTCGGCGACGAGCTGCAACAGCGCGGCGATGTCGACGTTCTTGCCGACATATTTCTTCGCGATCTCATCGAACTCGGCCGGCGTGATGAACTTGGACCCGCTGAACTCGACCTTGCGCAGGCGGAATTTCGGCCCGCCCGGCTTCAGGAGCTGGGACTTTTCCCGCTCGCCGCCGATCACGGCCGGCCCGTTGAGCTTGGGCGGCGCGCTCCGCTGCTCGAGCTGGCGGCGCTGCCGGTCGATGTCGTTCTGGATCACGCCGGGGTTGATCGAGGGAACTTGCGCGCGCGAGGCTGCGATGCAGCAAGCTGCAAGCCCGACCCCAAAAGCTGCCCCCCAAATCCGCATCCCGAATCCCATTACCACGCCTGTGCGAGCCGGCCGACCGCCGGCTTCGTCGTCTCAACCGCCGCGTCCTTCCAGCCCGTGCGCCCCGCGCGCTGCCCCTGGCGGCGCAGCTTGCGCATGTCGCTCAATCCCTCGATGTTGACGGCTGGCCCGGAACCGATGGTCTCGACCGGCCGCGGCGTCAGCAGCGCGTCGAGCCGTGCCTGGCCGGAGAGACCGAGCAGGTAGAACGTGCCCCCGTCCTTCTTCGCGAGCCAGGTCTCGATGCTCTCGCTGCCCTCGCCGTCGACGGAGATGTTGCGGATCATGCTGGCGCCGGTGAAGTCGTTGCAGCAGGTGTGGGTCGGCCCGTAGTTGGTGACAGTCGCCGAGATGTCACCGGTGTAGAACACCACATAGGCGTTGCTGACATTGGCGTTGCCGACCTGGCTCATCGTGAACACGCCACCCGGTTGATAGAGCTGGAGCGTCGGCCAGTTGGACGGAGCCGGCGTACGGTTGTTGAGCAACACCTGCTGGGTCGCCGTGGTGAGCATGAGCTGACCAGGCACATAGCCGCTCAGGATCGCGACGGCCCGCGCGTCGGTCCAGAAGTTGGCGTCCACCACCCTGAACTGGTTGATGATGATGCTGTCAGGATCGATCGAGACGTTGGCCGAGGTCGCGGTGCCGCCGTTGTAGCCCGTCACGTTCATGATCAGCGGGATCTGCGGCGTCGAGCGGATCTGCTCGCCCCTGACGTTGATCGTGTCGGCCGCGAGGTCGAGCTCTTTCCGCACGCTGACGAAGCCGATGGTCAGGTCACCCGGCGAGGACAGCTTGATCGTGGAGCCGCTGATCCGGTCGAGCGAGACCGATCCCGCCGAAGCGAAGTGCGTGTCGCCGTTGGCGAAGATCGATCCACCCCGGATCGAACCGGCATCTGCGCGCAGGTCGATATCACCGGCATCCCCGGGGATGCCTGTGGTGGTGAGCTGGGCGAATACGATGTCGCCCGCGGCGTGCAGGGTCTGCGTGCCGCCGCTGACGGCGGTGCCGAGCGTGATCGCACCTGTCGTCGCGGTCATGCCGAGCGAACCGCCGACATTGAGATTGTCCCAATTGACGACGGTGCCCTGCAGCACCGCGTTGCCGGTCGACGCCGTGAGGTTATGACCGGTGTTGGTCCCTGCCGCGATCAGCCGCGCCGAGCCGTTGGCCGAGACCGAGCCGAGTGTCGGCACGCCGCCCGCCATCACTGTCTGCGCCAGGATGAAGCCGTTGTCGGCAGTGACGGTGACGTTGCCGATGTCGCCGCTATTGCCAGTGGCCGCCAGCGCCTTGAACGTGACGTTCTGGCTGGCGTGGACCGTCTGCGAGCCGCTGGTGTCGGCGGTTCCAATGACGATGCTGCCATTGTTGGTAACGGCGCTGAAGAAGCCGCTCGCCCCGGTTGCCGTGCCCGCCAGCACCTGATCGAGCGTCAGCTCGCCTGTGCCGACGATGTCCACGCTGCCCTTTATCGCGGACAGCAGGCTCGCCTCGGTGTCGGTCAGAGCCTTCAGATAGATGTCGCCATCGCTCGTGCTTGCCGACAGCCGCGCAGCGTTGAAGTCGTACCGGCTCGTCGCGCTGCCGATGCCGTTCGATGCGCTCAACGAAACTTCGGCGCCCGCGCCGGACGCGACGAACTTGGTCTGGCCGTCGCCATTGTCGATGATCGCTCCGAGCGAGGCGACGCCACCGGCAGTGACGATGATCGAGGGCGCGTTCGAAGCCGCCGCATAGGACAGCGACGAATTCAGCTGGCCGATCGTCGCATCGCCCGTGGTGGTCACCGAGATCACGCCGGCCGCGTTGATGGCCGAATAGGTGCCCATCGACAGCGTCGCGGCGACCAGCGTCATACCGTCGGAGCTGCTGGTCGCAACCACCGGCGCTGCGCTGGAGCAGGCGGCGAAGGTCAAACCGCGGTTGGCGAGCAGTTGCATCAGGCCGTCGCTGGTGATGTCGGCATTGATGGTGAGCGCACCGCGCGGCACGTTCAACGTCAGTGCGCCGCCGGCCGTCACCGTCCCGTAGGCGCCGCTCGCGCCGATCACGAGATCGCCGGTGACCGCCAGGATGCTGAGATCGCCGAACGCCGAGCCGGTTACGCTGCCCGAGATATTCACCTGCAAGGGCTGGAAGATGGAGCCATTGAAGCCGATGTTGCCGCCGGCGCGCAGATCAAGGTCGGTGCCCAGGATATGGATCGCCGAACGGTCCGTGAAGCCGGCTTCGGCGTAGATGCTGCCGCTCGCCGCGAGCTGGATCGCATTGCCGGCGGAGATATTGCCGAGGATGAGATCGCCGGTGGTCTGCTTCACATAAATGCCCTGAGCGGACGAGACCTGGTCGAGCTGGTCGTTGGCCGGGTCGGCGAAGGCGATCTGGATCGCGTTCGCGTTGGTCGCGGGATTGCTTCCGGCTGCCCCTGAGGCGCCGACATTGCCATGCTCGGCGATCAGGGTCAGGTTGCCGATATCGCCTGATATCACCGGAGTGCCGGTCACGCCGGCGGCGGCGCTGATGCTGGTTACAGCGTCGAGCTTGACGTCGCCGCGGCCGGTGACCTCGATGCCGTTGGCCTGTGCGGCCGCGATCGGGCCATAGTTCGCGGTGATGCCGCCGAGCGTGAGGCTGTTCTTGCTGCCGAGATACACATTCGTCAGCGCCTTGGCCGAGATCGCGATCGGATTGTCGACAACGACGAGGTTCTGCTGCGACAAGCTGACCGTATAGGTCACGACATGGGTCGTCGGGTCGGTGGTCGCGCCGACGGTGAGCTGGCCGGGACCCGCCGTCGCGAGCAATCCCCTCTGCTCCGGCGACAGCGCCGAGGAATCGACGCTGGTGAAGTTGAAAGTCTGGGGCGCGGCCGAATTGCCGACCGAGCCGCGCGGCGCGTAGAGCATGATCTGGTTCGCGCTGACATTGGCAACGACGTTCTCGTCGATCGGCGGCGGTGCGGCGCCGACGGCCGACGAGGACACGGTGTAGGCGAGCTGGCTCTGCGTCCACTGCGCGCCGGCGGTGATGATGCCGTAGACCCGCTCGGTCGATGCGAGCGTGTAGGCGTAGCCCGCATTGTAGGAGTTCAGCGCTGTCTGCAGCGCCGTGTTGCTCGGCATGCGCTGATTGGCCGTGGAGACGCCGTCGAACAGCTTCGTGAACAACGCCGACGACAGCGAGCTGCCGAACACGGCCCCCAGCGGATCTGCGGGGGCGGTGCCAAGCAGTGCCGTCAGCGAGCTCTTGAGCTCGTCGGTGGTGATCTTGCCGAGCAGGAACTGGTCCCTCAGGAACCGCGTGGTGGCCTCGACTTTCATGTCCATCGTCGAGACGTTGGCCGGATCGATGCCGAGCTTGGCAGCCACTTGCGCCCGAAGCACCGTCAGGCCCACCGAGGTCGGGTTGTAGGTGCTGCCGTTCGCGAAGGCGATGTTCTTGAGCTGGAAGTAGTCGTTATAGGCCGACGTCACCATTGACTGGTAGCTGTTGACGGCGTTGGTGGCGGCGTTGCCGCTGAGCAGGTCGAGGCTGGCCCAGACGTCCTGGAGATGCTGGCTCTGCGCCTGGGTGAGACCCACCGCTGCCCGGCCGTTCAGGATGTTGGCCTGATTGCCGTCGGAGCCGGCCGCCTCCAGGAACACCGGGCCGCCGCTCGACTGGACCGTGCCGAGGCGCAAATCGCCCTTGGACTGGACGATGTAGGTGCCGGTGGCCGAGGCGCTGTCGAGAACGCCGCCATCGACGCTGCCGCCGGCCTGCGCGGTGCCCGTCGCCTGGATCACCAGCGGATTGATGTTGGTCAGGGTAGACGCGCCATTGACGACGCTGCTCGTCGCGCCGATCGCGCCGGCGGTGGAGTCGATCTC
This sequence comes from Bradyrhizobium sp. Bra64, assembly GCF_024519875.1. Classification (NCBI taxonomy): domain Bacteria; kingdom Pseudomonadati; phylum Pseudomonadota; class Alphaproteobacteria; order Hyphomicrobiales; family Nitrobacteraceae; genus Bradyrhizobium; species Bradyrhizobium sp. Bra64. Next base: position 277,492 of record NZ_JALJRD010000002.1, read on the forward strand.
GACGTTCTTGCCGGTCACGACGGGGTTGGCGCCGTTGTAGGGGGACGCCGAGTTGATGTCGCCGGTCGCCGAGATAGAGACGCTGCCCTGCGGCGGCGCGCTGCCTGCCGAATTCACTTTCACCTGGTTGATCGAAAGCGAGCCGATGGCCGCGATCGCGATGTCGTGGTCGATCGAACTAGCCGTCAGGCTGCCGCCATAGACCTGCACCTGGACGGGAACACCGTTCGCGCCGATCGTGCCGATACCGCCATCCGCCGAGAGAATCACGCTCCTGCCCGATATCATCGGGTTGTTCGCGTCCGCGCCGGAGGTGACGGCCGAATTGGCTCCGGTGGCGCTGACCGTCGTCGTGCCCGAGAGGTTGTTGATCGGACCGTTGACGACGATGCCGGAGTTCGAAGTGACCGAAACCGTGCTGTTGCCGCCGCCGCTGAACGAGATGTTGATCGGGTTCGACGCCTTGACCGTATTCGTCAGCGTCAGGGTCAGGTGATCGTAGATCTCCTGGTACCAATTGTATTGGCCGTCCGCGCCGCAGCACTTCTCGGGATGGGTGCCGCCGCCGCCGCTGTGATAGCCGCCGGTCGCGGTGACGACTTCCTGGAAGTTGCTGCTTTGCAATTGGCCGGTGTTGCCGCCGCCGCCCGTGGCCTGCATCACATTCGAAACGAGGCTGATCGTGCGGGTCCAGTTCTGCCCGGTGGTCGAATTAGGCGTGTAATGCCAGCCGTAGTCGAACTGCGTCGAGTCCGTCGGACGATCGAGCGTGGCCGTATCGACCCACTGGTAATACATGTTTGCCTTCGGCGCGTACTGGATGCCTGCCGTGCCGCTGAGGCCGGTCAGCATCGAGTCGGTGTACTGGCTCGCATTGACGCCGCTCGTCCGATACGTCGACACCTGCTGGCTGCCCGCAGCGGAAGGATTGTAGACGTACCACGTCGTCTGCTGCTGGAGCTGATCGACGATCTCGATCACGCTCGGCGCGCTGACGCCGGTATTGATGGTGTTGGTGACGAGCTGGAGCCCGGTTGAGTTGTTGACCGTGATCGAGCCGGCGCCGCCTTTGACCGCGATAGTGCCCTGGGAAACTCCATCCTGGGTCGAGGTCGAGATGATCTTTCCGTTCAAATAGACGTAGCCGCCCGAGCCCTGCACCACGCCGTTCACCATGATCTGGTCGGTGAGAGCGTTGTACTTCACCCCGATCTTGATGTCGCTGGCGGCCTCCGTCGTCGCAGAGGCCGTGATGTCGTAATAGCTGCCGTTCCGCGCGTTGGCCTGGGCCTGGGCAAAGTCCGCGCCATTGTTGCTGGTCTTGAGGGTGTTGATAGCGGTCAACGCGGCGCCGCCGATATCGACCGAGTAATCGCTGCTCGTGCCGCTCTGGATGGTGCCGTTGATGTTGATGACGCCAGCCGAGATGATGATCGCCTTGCCGAAGATGAAAGGCGCGTTAGCGGGCGTTTGGTACCCCGCGGTCGCGGTCGAGCTATTGTTCGAGGAAGAGTTCGATTGCGCGGTCCTCGGCGTGATCACGTCGGGCTGGATATTGACGACCTGGAAGTAGGCAGAACACCCCGCGCAATTGAATGGCGAGTAGAACGTGGACGTGTGGTTGGTGGTGGTGGTGTTGCCCTGGGAATCTGTCGAGGTCGTGGTGTAATCGTAGGTCGTGTTGCTGTAGACGCCCTGGCCGGTATAGGTATCCCGTTCCCACGGCGCGGTGGAGATGGTCTGAACCGTCGGCCCTTCCATGATCGCGAGCGTAGCGGCGTTAGGCACGCTGCCGGCGTTGGGATTACCGTTGCCCGGCGCACCCTGGCCCATCGGCAGGAAGATCGCCGAATAGAGCGACAGGCCGTCGTAGTACAGATCCAGCATGCGCGCGGTGAAGATCGTGCTGCTGCTCGCCGTTTGCTGAACGCCGGTATTGCCGTCGACGCAGCAATAGTAGGAATACGGGTGGCCGCCGCCCGCGCCGATATGCGGGCTGGTCGCGTAGTCGCCATAGGCGCCGAGATAGGTCGCCGCCGCCATGACCGCCGTCAGCGTGTCATCGTCAGCCGGCTTGAATTCGACACCCGCCCATTGCGAGAGAACATCGTGGTTGGAGGTGTAGAAGCTGCCAAGGCCGCCCAGGAAGACGAACGAGCCGTTGGGCGCCACCATCTGGACGGTCGCGGCATTGAGCGACTGCGACGCGACGATGCTGCCGAGATTGTTGGTGATCTTGAGCAGGCCGTTCTCGTTATTGACGGCGCCGTCGAAGTAGATGTCGGGCGTGCGGGTCAGCTGGTTGCCGTTCTGGTCGACGCCGAGCCCGCTGAAGGGATCCAGGCGGTTGTAAGTGGCCGAGATGTCGATGATCGGCGTCGCGCTCGGTGTGGCGGTGAAGGTCACATTGGAGTGCGAATCCGGGTCGACATGGTCGATCTGGCGATAGGTGATGTTTCCTCCGGTCACATTGGTGACCGTGAGGTTGGCCAGGTCGATGAAGTCGAGGCCCTTGTTCTCGATCTTGATCATCGGCGAGCTGCGCGCGATGACCGCGGGCGCCGCGGGGTTCGTGCCGCTGTTTCCAGTCAGCTTCTGCGCCAGGATCGAGACGTTGCCGGCGGATACCAGCATGTCGCCGAATGCGAAGGCGTTGCCGGGGGAGTCGGAGGTATACGGCGCCTGCTGGATCAATGTGTTGATCTGGCGCTGGATGTCGCCGGTCGGATCGGTGCCGGACGGCGACATCGTCGCTGGCGCCGCGGGCGTCGCCGCCGCGAGCTGCGAGCGGATTTGCGTCTCGGTCAGGCCGGTCAGCGTGACGAGCTGGTTGACGACGTTCTGGTAGGGATTGAAGCCGCCGACGATGGTGTACTGGACCACCTGATGGTTCCAGCTCATCATCGGGTTGAAGTGATCGACGTCGGCGACATATTCGAGGGTGGGTGTCGACGAACCGCCGGACAGCAGTGACGAGTAAGCACTCGTCGTGCTCGCGGTCGGCGCACTCGCACCGATGTCGATCGTGATTGTGATATCGTTGTTGATGCCCGCCACCACCAGGCCATTGAGCGCGACATCGCCGGTTCCGCTGGTGTGGCTGTGGTTGTCGCTGTTCTTGGCGCTGAAGATGCCCAGATACGGATTGTAGTTGCTGCCGTTGCCGGAGGCCGTGACCTGACCCTGGGTCGCTCCCAGGGCAATGTTCTGTACGCCGAGCACGCTCGAGGTGTTGGCGAGTGTCAGGCTCGTGGTGTCGCCGGCATTGGCCGTGCCGCGGTAGAGCGCGGAGATCGGAACGGCGGTGTTGTTGTAGACCACCGTCGTCGCGGTTGCCTGCACGCTGCTGAAGGTGATGGTATCGCCCGACATGCCGGCATAGATGTTGATCTGGCCCCAGGCCTCGACCTTGGCGTGGTCGCCGACATTGACGGCCTGGTCCGCGTGGACCCAGCTGTTGGTGCTGGCACCGACGCCGGCGATCGCGCCGTAGAGACTGGCGTTGGCATTGTTGGCCGCCGCCATCTTCGCAGCCGTGCCGATATAGATCTTGCCGACGCTGAACAGCTCGCGGGCATTGATGTTGACCGCAAGCGTGGCGTTCGCCGTCATGTTGGATTCGGCGCCGCCACCGGCGAAGAAGCTGGCCGTGGCCAGGCTCGCCGTGTCGTTGGTGTTCAGCGTGTTGTAGGCCTCGATGTTGATCACCGCCGCCGAGGTCCGCGGATCGCCGTTCAGGCTCAGGACCGTGCCGGCGCCGATATTGGTGGTGACCGTCTGGGTGACGTGGGAGTCGCTGAGCGCGGCAGCGCCCGAGAACGAGCCGCCGGAGCCCGACCGCGCGCCGCCGCCGGCCTGGTTGACGATGTCGTTGGAGATGACGACCATGTCGCCGCCAGCCGAGTTGATGATCAGATGCGTTCCGATCTCGGCAGTGGTGGTCGAGTCGACGTCGTTCTGCGCGTTGCCGGCGGAGACGCCGGCCGTGGACGCCTGATAGGCGTCGCCGCTGGCGGCATAATTCGTGGTGTGCTTGGCCTGGATATTGAGACCGCCGAAATAGAGCGTGTCATCCGTCGCGCCACCGTCGAACCGCGCATCTGTCACGGCGGTCGAACTCGTCGTCGCGACCGCCGCGGCGCCGGCGTAAGTGCCGCCCGCGCCGACCGTTGCGCTGGAGACGTTGGTATCCTTGCCGGTGGCCGTGATCTGCAGGATGCCGGTGTAGTCGGTGTGATTGAGATGGGTCGCGTCCATATCCGCGGGCGCCCCCAGATAGGCGTAGGTATGCGCGATCGACGACGTCTGGGCGACGGTCGCACCCAGTGCCAGGAACCCGGTCGAAAGGCCGGTCGCCTGGGCGTATTGGCTGCTGTCGTTTTCAGCCGCAATCACCACATCGCCGTTGGGAAGCGTAATCCCGGTTCCGCCGTACGCGCTGACCGTCGCGTTCTCGGAAGCCATGGCCAAACTGCCCTGCGCGCCGATCAGCGAGCCGCCGCCCCCTGCGAGCGCCCAGGCGTAGGTCGTCGTGCCGCTGGTCGGAACCAGCGCCATGGCGGTCACGGCGAGCGCACCGCCCGAGAAGTCGGCATTGTCGCCGACATCGGCCGTGACCGTGGCTCCGACCGTAGACTTGGCGACGGCCACGCCGACCGCGCCGCCGCCGACCGAGACGCCGATCGCGCTGCTCGACAGATTGGGCATGATCGACGCGGTCACCAGCGTGCCGACGCCGGTCGCGGACGTGGTGATCGAGGCGCCCGATCCGATCTCGGCCAGTACGGACGAGTTCTCGTGCGCCTCTGCGTCCGCACCAACGCCGGCGACGATACCGCCGCCGAGTGCGGTTGACGTCGTGGTCATGGTGCCGGCGCCGGATGCACCGACCGCCAGCGTCGAGGCATTGACGGTGGCGTCGTCCAGAACCTTCGCCGCGACCGAGCTCGATCGTCCCGCGGTGGCGACGGAAGCGCCGACGGCCACGGCGCCGCCGGTGACGCCGCCGGTGAAGACGACCTGGGTCGAGGAGTCCTGCGCCATGACGGCGACGCCGGTGCCGCCGGTGCCGGTGACCTGGCCGCCGAGCTGTGCCATCACGGTGTTGGCAACGTTACCGACCGCCACGGCCGCGTCCGCGCCGAAGTAAAGCGCCGCGCCGCCGGCGATCGCCTCGGTGTCGATGGTCTTGCCGGCATAAGGCCCGGTGCTGGCGTCCTTGACGACCGCCGCGACGCTGACGGAGGGCGCGGACACGACCGCGCTCAGATTGGCCAGCACGCTGCTGTCGACGCTGGTGTAGCCGATGCCAGCACCGATGCCGACGTTCTTTGCGAAGCCGGCGCCGAGCAGGTACATCTTGGCCGCATTGGCGCTGGTGGCGGCGACATGGACCTCAGAACCCGTGACGTTGCCGCCCGCGATCTGCGCGGTGACGCCGTCATTGCCGCCCGTGAGCACGCTGCTGACGTCGTAGGTCGACGTCACATTGGCATTGTTCGGATTGCCAGCTGTGCCGCTCGCGACCGCGTTGCTGCCGTGCGAGGAATTGGTGCCGGCGTTTACTGACGCGATGGTGCCGTTGCCGCCCTGATTGAGCTGGCCGGTCTGCTCGCCCTGCGTATCCGGATCGGCCGTGTTGGTGCCGATGATGATGACGCCGACGGTCGCACCGATGCCGACGCTGCCGCCGATGCCGGCGGTGACCGCGTAGGACAGCACTTCCTTGGTGCTGAGCGCGCCGACATTGATCGCACCGGACGAGTTCAGATTGCTGTTGCGGCTTTCGGCAGTGGTCTGGCTCTTGAACACGATGACATTGGCGGCCGCTCCGACGCCGACGCCGCCTCCGCTGGCACCGATCGCGAGCGCGCCGGCGATCTCCTTGATCGCGACGTCCTCGTTCGCGTTGATGGTGACCGCGCCGGCGGCCCCGCCGGTGACCGATTGCAGGGTCGTGTCGTAGACGCCGGCGATGGTGGTGTTGCTGGCGATCTCGATGTTGGCCATACCGGCGATCGCGGCCGTCCCGGTCGAGAGCGCGCCGCCGACCGCATAGGCCTCGAAGCGATTCTTCGTGTTGGCCTCGACGTCGAGCGCGCCGCTCAGATTGAGCGCGGTCGTATGCGCGGCGCCGTTGCCCTGATAGTGGAACTCGTCACCGACATACGCCTCGGTCCGGTTTGATGACACCTGGACCAGGAACGCCGCGCCGATCGCGGCCTGGCTGCCATAGGCGCCGGAGCCATTCGCGGAGAAGATGCCGGTGTTGTTGTTGGCGTTTACCGTGAGTGACGCCGCCGTCAGCGCGCCGCCATCGACATAGGCTTCCGTCGTTGCCTGGAAGACGTTCAGCCCGACCGAGCCGGTGTTGAATCCGATCGCGATCGAGGACGCGTCCTGCTCGGCATTGGCCTTCACGGTGACGGCGCCGACCGTCGGGCTCGACGAGGACACGCCGCCGACAGTGGAATTGGTAATGTAGGCGCGCGTGTCGCGTGACATCGTCGTGCTGATGATGGTGGCGCCGCCGCCGCCGCTACCGGTGGGCGGCACGATGCCGACGCCCAACGCGCCGGAATAGGAGAAGCTCGAGGCGGCGACCTCGATCTGCGGCGCCAGCGTCGACGAGGTCAGGCGAGAGTCGATGGCTGCGCTGTCGATATAGGCCCGGGTCGCTCCGCTCATCACATTGGTGATCGGGTTGATCATGATCGCAATGCCGCTGCTTGCGGCGAGCGACGCCACGTTGGTCACGACCGCCTGGTGCGAGCTCGCGACGACGGCAAGGCCGCGCACCGTGTCCTGGTTCTCGGAGAGGTCCGGCGTGTTGTCGCTCGGCGTCTGTGCGGCGCCGAGATCGAAGGCATGAACGAGCGTGCCGTTGTTGACCGACAGCGTATCGGTCGCGCTGGTTCCGCGCGCATCGACCTTGGTGTTCGTCCCGCTGATATAGGCCGCGGTGGTTCCGGTAATCTGACTGGTCACCAGCGAGCCCGCGGCGCCGCCCGCGCCCTTGCTGATCGACACGGCGCCGCCAAATACCGCCGCCTTGTCGTTGTTGCCGGCGATCACGGCAACATTGTTGTTCGCGGTCACATCGGCGCCGTTGATACCGTTGGTGCCGGCAGCGGTGATGCCGGCGGTGACGTTGGTTCCCAGCAGATTGGTGGCGACCGAACCGGCCAGGCCGACCTGCGAGGACATCGCGATACCGACGGCAACGGTCGAGATGCTGGCGTTCGAGTTCGCGCTGACGGCGAGATTGCCCGAGGCGGTCAGCTTGGAGCCGGTGACGCCGGCGCCGACATTGTTGGCGATGCTGCTGTAGACGAGCGCGAGACCAGCAGCGCTGCCCTGCGTCGAGGCGCCCGCGATAGCGGCCGTTCCGGTGATGCTGGAATTGTCGCTCGCACTGACGGAGATGTTGGAGGCCGTCACGGTCGATTGCGTCGTGTCGGACTGACTGTTTCCGATAGCCGCCGAAACGGTATTGGCGATCGAGCTGATCGTCATGCCGCCGACGCCGGCAAACTGGCTGGTCGCCAGGCCGAATCCGATTGTGACCGACTGGATCTTCGTGGTGTCGACAGCATTCACACTGACACTGCCGAGGGCCGACATCCGGACGTTGGCGATATAGGCCCAATGCGTCGTCGCGATGGTATCGTACACCATCGAGGCGCCGACATTGTTCTTGCCGGCCTGGATGGTGCCCGCAACGGAGATGATGCTGGCGCCCGGACCGTTACCCATGCCATCGTTGAGCGCCGCCGCGCTGAAATCGATGCAGTTCTGCGTGCCATTGCCGGCGGCGGCCGTGCACGTGTCCGATGCGAGATGATTATTGTTCGACTTCTTGACGAGATTTCCGAGCGCGGTATCGAGGTCCGACACGGCGCCGCTGTCCGCCAGCACCGTCACGCGCCCGACGTTGATGTTCACAGTCGAGCTGCTGTTGATATAGGCCGTCGTCGTGGGCGTAACCTCGTCGACGACGATCGCACCGGCAAGCCCGTTGGCCCCTGCCCCGCCCGTGGCCGCACCGGCGGCAATGACGCTGGCGCTGTCGGCCAGCACCAGCAGGCTGTCATAGTTCGAGATCGACGTGCTGCGGATATGCGCGTCAGTGGCATTGCCGCCCGTGGGATCGGCAATCGACGCGTAAGTCAGCCCGATGCCGACACCGGCCTTACCGCCGGACACATAGAGCGAGCCGCCGCCGATTGCGATGTTCGTGGTCTGATAGGCGTCGACCTCGATCGCGCGATTGGTCCCCGTCGCGTAGCCCGTGATGGTCGAGCTCTCGATGTAGGCGTTGGCGCTGTCCGTCATGATGCCGACCGACCCCGACAGCGCGGCCGCATTGGCTGACGTCCCGCCCGCAACCCCGATGGCGACGACGGTTTCCGACCCGCCATTGAGCGCCTGCACCGTCACAGACGTCTGGTTCTGCATCGTGGTGCCGTAGATATAGGCGAGCGTGGCATTGCTGGACATCGCAGCCGCAATGGCGGCGCCGACGGCGGCTCCCTGAGCCGACGAGCCCGACATGTTGGCCGCGGCGGAGCCGGAGCCGTTGCTGAGGATCGTGTCGTTGAGCGCCTGCACGATCGTGCCCGTGTTCGCCGCGGTCGCCGTGGTGAATTTATTGACCGACGTATTCCTTATATAAGCACTGGTTCCGAGCGAGACGTCGCTCACCGACGAACTACCCGCGAGGTCCATGGTGAAGCCGTTCGTGCTCGATCCGGAGCTCGAGCTGATCTTGTTTGCAGCCAGCGCAATTCCGGCCGGCCCGCCGGTCGCGGCGGCGCTGGCGGCGCCCGCCTTGTCGGCGAAGCTGGACAATGAGGGCTCGGTAATCGAAGCCGCGACGGCCGCTGACGTGATCCGGCCTGAGGTGGTGGCGCTGATCGTGAGGTTGTCGACGTTGACCGAACCGCTTCCGCCGCTGTTGCCGGCAAACGGATCGTCGGTGCTGAACGGCCCGGGCCGGATGTCGGAATGGTTGTCGCCGATATAGGCGGACGTATCCATATTCGCGCCCAGATAGGCAACGGACAATCCAACCGCCGAGCCGCCGCCAACATTGACCGCACCGGCGATCGTCACGACCGACAGGTCCTGTTGCGCCAGGATGTTGAGCGTCGGAGAAAAGACGCTGGCCTGGCTGGAGATCGAGGCGTGCGTCGTGTTGTTGAGGAAGCCGAGCGAGGTGATGCCGTTCAGCGCCAGCGCGCCGGCCGCCTTTCCGGACGACGGCGCCACCGCGACAAACTGGTCCGAGGTGATCGCGTTGACGGCGATGTCGTCCGCCGCCCGCAGCGTCGCCTGGTCGGAAACGCCGGCGATCGTGCTGGTGTTGAACTGGACGAAATTGAGCGAGCCGCCCACCGAGGAGCCGCCGGACGTGTTGCCGGGCAGGAAGCCGAGCGTGCCGACATTGCCGGCGGCGTCGATCGAGGCCGTCGTCGTCGTCGCCGCGATCTGGATGCTGGAGTCGTAGGCGTGGACGTCGCCGTTGTTCACCGTCGCGGACCAGCTGCTGCCGCAAGCCGCCGTCGTGCATGTCGCGGTCAGGCTGGCACTGCTGGCCACCCACGCCGTGGTGTTGTTGTCCACGACGAAATGGTTCACCGAGCCGGCGACGGCGGCGGTATCGCCGGCGTCGGCCGTGGCGTTGGCATAACTGGTCAGGATGTTGCCGCCGACGCCGAGATTGCCGTTGAGGTGGCTGAGAACCTCGGTCAATCCGTCCCACTTCAGCCAGGTATTGGTGATCGGCATCCAGGTGCTGGCGTCGACCGCGATGTTGGCTGCGTTGATCACGGTGCCGCCGCCGATATAGGCGTTTGAATTGTGGTTGAAATTGCCCCAGGCGACCGCGGCGCTGATCGCAACCCCCTCGCCGGTTGATGCGTTCGACGTGATCGCAGCAGCCGTCGCGTTGCTCCGCACGCCCCGGTCGATGAGAGTGCTGACGACGGCGACGTTGCCGTTGATATAGAGGCTGGGTGTGCCACCGCTTGGATTTTGCCCGATCGATGCGGTCGCGTTTTCGGTGCTGTTGGCCAGCGACAGCGCGGCGGCAACCTTCAAATCGAAGTTCACCGGAAAGAGCGGGACCATCTGCTGGGCGATCAGCGGACTAAGGGTTGGCGAGGAAACCATGAACTCCTGGATAGCGCCGATCAGGGCCGGCGTACCGACGATGGTCGAGGCCATGGTCGAGTTGCTCGTGGTGTTCGACGTCGCCTCGACCGTCACGGAGCCGTTCATCCGGGAGGAGGCGCTGGCGCCAAGCGACGAGCCGAGCTTCGCGGTCGCGGAGGTGGTGACGTCGCTGATGGCAAGCGCGCCGCCGATCCCGCCGCTCGCATTCGGCGTGCTCAGCGCAACCGACGTGGCACCGGTCGAGAAAGAGTTGTTGTTGATCGCACGCAGCGTCAGCGAATTGCCGGATGCAATCACGGTGCCGACGGAAAGGTTTGCACCGGTCGCGACGTTCGCCGTGGTCGAGACCGAGCCGGTAGAATAGGCAACGGTCTCGATGAATTGCGCGCTGGAGGTCGCCGCGACCGCAGTCACGTTCAGCGTGGCGTCGTTGGTGGCGTGGATGGCGAGGTTGCCGCCCGCGCTGATCGTGGCGCCGGAGGCCACGTTGGTCGTGACGTTACCGTCGAGCTTGCCGACGACCGCGGCGGCGCCGATCGGCGAGCCGCCGAGCAAGGTGCTCGCGATCGCCGGATCCTGCGCCGTCTCCGAGCCATGCGAGGCGATCATGATATTGCCGGCGCCGTTGATGTTGGCGTTGCCGTTGATGTTGACCGTCGCCGTGGCGCTCGCGGCCACATAGCCGCCGTTGATGCCGAGAAGCGAGGCCGCAAGCGTGGTGCCCACCAGCGTGAAGAGGCCGGGGACCGAGCTCGTGAAGCTGGACGTCGCGATCGACGTCGCGCCGATCGAAATGTCGCCGCCGGTGATCTGGCCGTCGACCGTGATCCCTGTGGTCGCGGTGGCCTGGCCCGACAGCCTGGTGTCGCTCGCCGTCGCCGTCAGCCTGACGTTGCCGTTGGTGTAGTGGGAGCCACCGAAATCGACCACCTGGGCTAGAATCCTGGCGCCGCTCGAAATGGTGATATTCGGCGCGTCGATGGTGACGTTGTTGGCATTGCCTGTCGAATGACCATTGGCATCGAGCCGTCGGGCATCGACCAGCGCATGCGCCAGCATCGTGATCGAATTGTCGGCCTGGACCAGATAGGTGGCGCCGGCGCTCAGCGCCGCAATGGCGTTGGCGACCGAGCTGTTCGACAGCGTCACGCCGGTGTCGCCCTGGCTTGCGTCACCGATGACCACATCGGTCGGGTCGATCAGCAGCGTGCCAGCCAGGCCGGCCGGTGCGCTGAGGTTGATGGTAACCCCGCTGCCGACGTCGATGACGCCGTTTCCGCTCAGCTCGACCAGGCCCGCATTGCCCATCTTCGAGCTGGCATTGAACTTCGCGCCACTCCTGACGGTTACGTCGTTGACGGCCTTGACGAGAACGCCGCCGGCATCTCCCGTCCTGCTCGCCGTGCTCAGCCTGGCGTTCTTGCCGAGGTCGATGTTGTTGCCGGCCTGCACCGTAATGTTGCTCGGCGTCGAGGTCTTGCTGCGAGCGGTCAGGCGCCCGTTGATCCTGGCGTTGTTGACCGCGCCGATATGGATCGAGCCGTTGCTCACGGTGATGGCGCTGGCGCTGCGCAGGCCCTTGGAATTGACCGAGGCTGCGAACTTCGCGGCGTGATCGAGATTGGCGATGTCGCGCTGGCTGGCACCGCCGACGAAGACGTTCTGCCCGGTCAGGCGCACGCCGTCGATGGCGTTGACCCGGCCGTAGATGCGGATGTTGCCGTCCGGCGAGACCGGGAACGAGCCCGCCATCAGATGGCCGACGGCAGAGCCGTTGATCTGCCCCTGCGCACCGATCAGGCTGTCGGTGAACTCCCGCGTCGGCGTCGAGACGTTGAGGCTGCCGACGTTCACGGTGCCGCTGCGGCCGACCACGAAACCCTTGGGATCGGCGAAATAGACGTTACCGCCGATCGCACCATTCATGTACGAATTGAGCGTGCCGTTGACGTAGACCGGCGCGTCGCGAACGATGTTGACGAGGTTCCGCGTCCCGGTCGGCAGTTGCAGATTGACGGTGTTGCCCTGCCCGACGCTGAACTGCGAGAACGAGTTGAAGGCGTTGTTGCCCGAGACCGTCGAGGTCGTGACGTTGGTGACGCTGCCGGAGGTCTGAAGGCTGGTCCCGGTGCGGCCATCGGGTGTGATCACGTTCGCCGTCTGTGCCTGGAGGCGCACGCTGAACACCGGCAGGAAGACCATCTGCAGCGCGCAGAGCAGTGACATCGAACGGAAGCGCGCAAGCCCCCGCAGCGTCAGCTCGGCATTGTCTCGCCTCGCAGATGGCCTGCGCATTTCAGATCCTCGTCATCGGCATTGGCGCCGATCCACAACCGGGTGGGAGAATGTCGTGCGGCTGTCCGGCATCAGAACTGGCCGGGCGGCAGCTTGAAGATGTCGGGGCTCTTGGCGTCGGCCACGTAGAACAGCAGCAGGCTGGTCGGCGTCAGCACACGCTGGTTGTTCTCCTTGTTCTCGAACGTGCCCTGGAGCAGGAGGATCACCGAGCGGTCCCTGGGGTCGCTGCCGCGGAACATCACGATGCCGCCGTTGACGGGCATGTTGACCGCGATGGAGTCGGGCTTGAATCCCTCGCTGAGGAAATGGGCGCGCAGGATGTTGGCGTTGGAGAACAGCTTCTCCGGCGTCATCGCCGCGTCGGTGCCCTTCGACCAGACGACGCCGACCTGGATCAGCGATTTCGACTTGTAGCCGAACACGTAGGAGAGTTCGGCGGTGCCACCGTTCGGCAGCAGGTCGGGCGCTGAATAAAGCAGGCTGTGCGTCAATTCCGAGGCATTGTCCTGTGCCTTGACCGCGTCGGGCTTGGCGCCGAAATCCTTGGACATCGCCGCGCGCACGTCGGCCTCGTTCATGCCGAACTTGGCGGAACGGAAACCGTCGATCGCCTTGATCTTGTCGTCTGCGGCCGCTGTCTCGGCGGCGGCTGCCGACGTCGCGCCGGCGGCAGTGGGTGCAGTACCGGCTGCGGCAGCTTTCGGCGCCGGCGCGGCTTTCTGCTTCGGCACGGCGCCCTGGGCCGCAAGGGGCCCGGCTGCAACGGAGGTGAGCAGACCAACGAGGGCCGGAACGAGATAGATCTTGCGCATTGAAAACCTTCGAAACAACTTGAAACAGCGCTTCAAAAATCGGCAGCTACGAAATCGACTTCTCCGGACCGACCTCGCAACCCAAGCGGAAAATGTTGCAACGCCACAATGCGTTACAGATCGGCACGGAGCAGACAAAGCTCGAAACAGCGACTCCTTGGCCGGGACAGCAATACGGTATCGGACTGCCGAATGCTGCGAACGAACATTCATAAGCGCATTTTTTCATCAATTGTGGACACCGCCCTTTCGCGTTAAGCAACCGGCTTGGGACCGACCATCGTGCAAAGAATTCCATGACCGAACGGCCTTCCGCGCTCGCGCTCGATCGCCGCGGCTTCATACGGCTTGCAGGCACAACCGCGGCAGGCTGGATTGCGCTCGGCGCAACGTCAGATCGCATGCGCGTGGTCGCATCGCTGACGGCATTGCCGCTCGACGACGAACTGACCAGACGAAGCATGATCGACGGCCCGTCCTCCCGCCTGGGTGGCCTCATCGTCGGCTTGAGGCAGCGAGGCTGGGTCGAAGGCGTCAACTTCAGATTCGAGCTCCGCTCGACTTTCGGCGGAGCGGACAAGCTCGCGACCGCGGTCCGGGAATTGATGGAGCTCAAGCCGGACGTGATCGTGACCGGCTCGACGATCGATACCGCGGCAGTCCTGGCGGCCACCAAGACCATCCCGATCGTCTTCGCGACCACCAACGATCCGGTCGGCAACGGCTTCGTCGAGAGCCTCGCGCATCCCGGCGGCAACGTCACAGGCTTCACCAACAGCACCGCCGAGATGGGCGGCAAATGGCTCCAGCTCATCCGGGAGGCCGTGCCGGATCTTGCGCGCGTCGGCGTCCTGTTCAACCCGGCGACCACACCTCGCGGCGGCCGCTTCTTCCTCGAATCCATCGAGCAGGAGGCCGCGACGGCCGGAGTGTCCGTGGTCCCCGCCCCCGTCAACGCGCCGACGGAGATCGACGAAACCATCGGGCGCTTTTCCGAACCGCCCAAGGCCGCGATGGTTGCGCTGGTCGACAGCTTTCTCGTAGTCAACCGGAAGGCCGTCGTGACGGCTGCGGCGAGCCATCGCGTGCCCACGATTTATCCGTTCCATTATTTCATGGATGTGGGCGGGCTGATGAGCTACGGGCCGACACTCGAAGTGCGCTCGGCCGACTACGTCGACCTGATATTGCGCGGAACCAAGGCCGGTGATCTTCCGGTGCAATCGCCGCGGAAATACGACCTCCTGATCAACCGCACGGTCGCCCGCGCTCTGGATTTGACGATTCCATTCACGCTGCTCGCGCGCGCCGACGAGATCCGCGAGTGAACGAGACGGTCGACCAGGAGCATTTGCCGACGCCTCCCGGCCGATTGTTCCGCAAATATCTCTACTCGATCGTCGCCCTCGCCTTTGCAGCACTTGCGATCAGCACCGGATTCGACGTCTGGTTCTCCTACCGCGAGCAGAAGCAACTTCTCGCGGCGACCCAGCGCGAGCAGGCCGCTTCCGCGGCCATTCAGATCGGCCAGTTCATCGGCCAGATCGAAAACCAGATCAAATGGCTCTCGCGGCTGCCGCCGGAGCTGTCCTCGAACGAAGACGAGCGTCTGAACGCCATCCGCCTCCTGCGCCTTTCGCCCGCAATCGCCGAAATTGCGGAGCTCGACTCGCAGGGCCGCGAGCAGGTGCGCGTGTCGCGCCGTGTCGCGGACAGAGTCGGCGGCAAAGCTGACCTCTCTGCCACCCCGGCCTTCCGCGGCGCCAACGAGAGCCGCACCTATTACGGGCCGGTCTACTTCTTCAGCGACACCGAACCGTTCATGACGATCGCCGCGCGCGGCGTCGGCCGCGATCCGAGCGTGATCGTCGCCGAGGTCAATCTGCGCTTCATCTGGGACCTCGTCGCCGGGATCAGGGTGGGCAATACCGGCAAGGCCTACGTGGTCGACCGCATGGGGGTCTTGATCGCGCATCCCGATTTATGGCCGGCACTGCGCAGGAGCGATCTTTCCGGCCATGCCGACGTCCGCGCCGCGCTCGATGGCGTGGGGCCGCCCTCGAACGGCCTGGTCAAGGAGGATCTGTCGGGCCAGCGCGTGCTGTCGACCTACGCAACGGTCCCCTCGCTGGGCTGGCTGGTGTTCGTCGAGCTGCCGCTCACCGAAGCCTACGCGCCGATCTATGCATCGATCGGACGCTCGACGTTTCTCCTGGTCGCCCTTCTCGCAATTGCGGTGCTGGTGTCGCTCTGGCTTAGTCGGCGCATGACCGTGCCGATCCAGATCCTGACGCAGGGCGCGCGGCGGATCGGCAGCGGCGATCTCGGCCTGCGGCTCGCGATCAAGACCGGCGACGAGCTGGAAGCGCTCGGCGACCAGTTCAACCGGATGGCCGCGCATTTGCGCGAATCCTACGCGACGCTGGAGCGCAAGGTGATCGAGCGCACCTCCGAGCTGGAGAAGACCCGCGACCAGGCTCTTGCCGAGCACGACGCCGCCGAGCGCGCGCGCAGCGCGGCGGTGGCTGCCAACGAAACCAAATCGCGCTTCCTCGCGGTCGTCAGCCACGAGTTGCGTACGCCGCTGAACGGCGTCATGGGCGTGCTGCAATTGCTCGACGACGGCGGCCTCGGCGATGCCCAGCGGCGTCACCTCGCGACTGCGGCCGCATCGGGCGAAACGCTGATCGCATTGGTCGACGCCATCCTGGAATACGCACGGCTGGAAGCCAGCGTCGAAGCGCTGGAGACGCGTGACTTCCGGCTTGACCAGCTCATCGAGACGGCCGCCGATCTGATGCGCCCGCAGGCCTTCGGCAAGGGACTGACCTTCGACCTGTCCTGCGATACGACGGTCAACACTTCCGTGCACGGCGATCCGGTGCGGCTCAACCGCATCCTGCTCAATCTGATCGGAAATGCGATCAAGTTCACCCCGCGCGGCGGGGTAGGCTTGAACGCGGCCGCCGGGCGGCATGATGACCAGATCCTGCTGCGTATCACCGTTCGCGACACCGGCATCGGCATCGCACCCGACATGCACGAGCGGATTTTCGAGGATTTCGTCCAGGCCGACGACAGCATTGCGCGGCGGTTCGGCGGCACCGGCCTCGGACTTGCGATCGCGCGCCGCCTCACCCGGCTGATGCGCGGCGAGCTGACGGTGGAGAGCACGCCGGGCGCCGGCAGCGCGTTCACGTTTGAAGTGCCGCTCGGCCACGCCGCCAGCGGCACCGCGCAAGGCGCGCCTTCGCCGCCATCGCGGCAGTGCCGCGTCCTGCTGGTCGATGACGACCCTGTTAATTGCGAGGTCGGCGAAGCCATATTGAACCGGCTCGGCCACCGTTGCGCGATCGCAACGAACGGCGCAGCCGCGGTCGCGCTCGCCGGCGACCAGACGTTCGACGTCATCCTGATGGATCTGCACATGCCCGACATGGATGGCGTGGAGGCGGCCGCGCGCATTCGGCACCTCCCGCTGCAGCCGATGCCGCGGATCATCGTCGTGACTGCCGATGTGTCGCGCGGCACCCGCGAGCGGCTCGCAGGCGCCGGGATCACCAAGGTCGTTAGCAAGCCGATCCTGATCAACGCGCTTCGCGAGGCGATCGAGGACGAGCCCGAGCATGCCGCGACCGACGCTCCGCTTGCGACCGGCGCGTTGATCGACCAGCATTTTCTCGACGACCAGAAAGAGCTGCTCGGCGCCTCACAGATTGCGAAGCTTCATGATCTGCTGGATCAGACCGGCGAAAAGCTGATCGCCGACATCACTGCGGCCGCCGCGTCCGGCGATCACAAGCAGCTCGCGCGATTGGCGCACCAGCTCGGCAGCGCGGCGAGCGCGCTCGGGCTCGTCCGCCTGTTCGAGCGTTGCCGCGACATCGAGCTGGCGGCGCCCTCGATGTCACCTCCCGAATGCCAGAGTGCCGCGCGTGAACTTGCCGCGCTTCGGCGGGCTTCGATGAATTCGTTGAACGATTTGCTTCACGGCACCGAACAGCGCTCGTTCAGTTAGCCGCAGCGGTTTTACGCGCGCCTGCCTCCTCCTCCCGGCCAAAACGTTCGACCAGGAAGTCGATGAACAGCCGTACCTTGACCGACAGATGCCGCGTCGGCGGATACACCGCATAGAGCGCAAGCGGCGGCGCGGAATAGACGTCCAGCACGGTCCGCAGCTCGCCCTTCCGCAAAGCGTCCGCGGCGATAAACTCGGGAAGCAGCGCGAGCCCCCTGCCCTTGATCGCGACGTCGCGCAGCACCTCGGCGTTGTTGACGCAGAGCGACCAGGCCGGCTGGATCCAGTGATCGCCGTCGGCGCCGGTGAGCTTCCATTGATTGCCGGTGAGCAGGAAGCCGTAGGTCAGCGAGGCGTGCTCGCGTAGATCCTGCGGATGCCTTGGCGTGCCGTGGCGCGCCAGATAATCCGGCGAGGCGCAGATCATGCGCGCCACCGGCATGATTTTTCGCGCGATCAAACTCGAAGATTCCAATTCCGCGATCCGCAGCGTCACGTCAAAGCCGTCCTGCACCGGATCGAGCAGATCGTCGCTGAGCACGATCTGGAGCTGAAGCTCCGGATAACGCGCCATGAAGTCGGCGAGCACCGGCCCGAGCCGCATGGTGCCGAACGACATCGGCGCGTTGACGCGCAACAGGCCGCGCGGCGCCAACTGGGCCTGCGTCACCGCCTGGTCGGCGGCCTCGATCTCCGAGAGGATGACGACGGCGCGCTCGAAATAGCGCTGACCATTCTCCGTCGGGCTGGCGTGCCGCGTGGTCCGGTTCAGGAGCTGGACGCCGAGGCTCTCCTCGAGGTCGGCGATGTATTTGCTGATCGCCGAGCGCGACAGCCGCAATTGCCGGCCGGCCTCGGCAAAGCTGCCGCTTTCGACCACTTTGACGAAGGCCCGGAGGCTGGCGACCTTATCCAAGGGCCGGCCTCCGCGATTGTTTCCAAATCGTAGACATAGACGTCATATTTGCATGGATTGTCTCCAAACCAAAGCGGAACGATATTTCCGGTCAGAGCAAGACGCTGCCAGAGTTTTGGAGGACGACAATGTCTGGACTGCACCATGTCACCGCGATTGCAGGCGACCCCATCAGGAATTTTGGCTTCTACACCAGGGATCTCGGCCTGCGCTTCGTCAAGAAGACGGTCAATTTCGACGATCCCGGCACCTACCACTTCTATTATGGCGACGAGACCGGCCGGCCAGGCACCATCCTGACCTTCTTCCCCTGGGCCGGCGTGCCGGCCGGGCGCCGCGGCGTCGGCGAGACCCATCAGACCGCCTTCCGCGTGCCGCAGCGCTCGCTCGGCTACTGGACGCAACGCTTCACCGAAAAGGGCATCGCTTATGAGGCGCTCGAGAAGCGCTTTGGCGAGTCCGTGCTGCCGTTCACCGATCCCGACGGCATGGCGCTCGCGCTGGTCGGCATCCCCGGTGCCGAGAACGAACCGGGCTGGAGCAATGGCGATGTGCCGGCCGAGCATGCGATCCGCGGCTTCCACGGCGTAACGCTGCTGCTCGACAGCGCGGCGAAGACGGCGGCGGTCCTCACCGACGTGTTCGGCTTCAAGGAAACGGGCCGCGAAGGTTCCGTGATCCGCTTCAAGGCCCCAGGCGATGCCGAGGGCAGCGTCGTCGACATCTACGAGGCCAAGGGCTTCTTGCGCGGGCATCAGGGCGGCGGTTCGGTGCATCACATCGCCTTCCGCGCGGCCGACGATGCCGAACAGGGCAAGATGGCGCAAAAGCTCGTGAGCAATCACGGCCTGCACCCGACCGAGCAGAGGGACCGCAACTACTTCCGCTCGATCTACTTCCGCGAGCCCGGCGGCGTGCTGTTCGAGATCGCGACTGATGTCCCCGGCTTCGCCGTCGACGAGCCCGTGGCGACGCTGGGACGTGACCTGAAGCTGCCGAGCTTCCTCGAAGCGCAACGCAAGCAGATCGAGGGCGTGCTGCCGAACCTGGAGGAGGGCGTGTCGTGACCAACACCTCATTCGTCCATCGCTTCGAGCCCGCGACTATCGCGGGCTCCCCACCGCTGCTGCTGCTGCACGGCACCGGCGGTGACGAGAACGATCTGCTCGGGCTCGGCAAGATGATCTCGCCCGGCTCCGCCCTGCTCTCGCCGCGCGGACGCGTGCTCGAGCACGGCATGCCGCGCTTCTTCCGCCGTCTTGCCGAGGGCGTGTTCGACGAGGAAGACGTGCGCCGCCGCGCGCACGAGCTCGGCGACTTCGTCAGCGAGGCACGGCAGCGCTACGGCATCGCCGCGCCCGTCGCGGTCGGCTTCTCCAACGGCGCCAACATCGCGGCCGCGCTGTTGCTGCTAGAGCCGAACGTGCTGGCGGGCGCGATCCTGCTCCGCGCGATGGTGCCGCTGTCGGATTCGCCCAAGGCTGAACTCGGCGGCAAGCCCGTCCTGCTCCTGTCCGGACAAGGCGATCCGATCGTCCCGGCGAGCAACTCGGCACGCCTCGCGGCGCTGCTGTCGCAGGCAGGCGCCGACGTGACTCACAAGGTCCTGCCGGCAGGCCATCAATTGTCGCAGGCCGATGTCACGCTCGCCCGCGACTGGATCGGCAACGTCGCCGCGGAAGCGGCTTGATCCCCAGAAGCGGCGCACCGCCATCCGCGGTGCGCCGCTTCGAAATCCTGGCCAAGCGAGCTTCCGCCGCATCTGCGCAATTGGGCACCACCCTGCCGGAAATTTCCGCTTGCCCGTTTCCGCGTCGGGCCTGGAATTGGGCAAGCCGAAGAGCTCGACCTCGCGGCTGCTGCGCTCCTTGCGCGACCGGCGCTCGCCACTTCGAACGGCCGCGCCATGCTCGCCCGCCTCACCGACGAGGACATCCGCGCACGTGTGCCCGCGACCTATCCAAAGCTGCGGCGGATGACCGGAGATCCCATCGACCAGGCCGCGGCACGCGTTCAGACGGGGACGCGATGAGCAGCGCCACCACCCCGTGCCCCAACGGCCTTGCGCTCTTTGTTCTGCCAAGCGCACTGCTGTTTGCGCTGTTCTTCTTCCTGCCGATCGGATTGATGGCGCTGATGAGCGTGCTCACCGGCAATCCGGTGGTGGCGCCGAAGGTCGCCTTCACCACGCGTCACTACGCCCGCATGTTTGATGATCCGTTTTATCTCGAGGTGATCTGGACCACGATCCGGATCGGGCTCGTGACCACGCTGGTCGCGCTCCTGATCGGCTATCCGCTGGCACACTGGATGGCCCGCATCAGGAGCCGCACCGGGCACGCGCTGCTGCTGATGGCGGTGCTGGCGCCGATGCTGACCGGCATCGTGGTGCGCACCTTCGCCTGGATGACGCTGCTGCCCGACAAGGGCGTGATCAATCAGACGCTCATCTCGCTCGGCGTGATCAGCCAGCCGCTGAAGCTGATGTACACCGAGACCGGCATCGTGGTCGGGCTCGTCCACATCTACGTCCCCTTCATGGTGCTGACCCTGACCGGCGTGATCGGCCGCATCGACGAGCGGCTGGAGCAGGCCGCGGAAAATCTCGGCGCCAGCCCCTTGCGCGCCTTCATCGAGGTGACGCTGCCGCTCAGTCTGCCCGGCATCCTCGCCGGCTCGCTGCTCGTCTTCGCGCTCGCGATCAGCGCCTATGTCACGCCGATCCTGCTCGGCGGATTCCAGATCATGACGCTGCCGATCCTGATCTACCAGCAGATCTAGACAAAAACCGCGAAAACAACCCCATGCACAGTAGCCGGGGATAGCAAGATCAACGGCTTGTGCGGGCAGGCCACGAGGCGGAGACAGACCCCTCACCCGAGTGAGTTCATGTCTACCGGCGTCGCTGCCCTCTCCCGCAAGGGAGAGGCGCAGCAACGGGCATTCCTGCTGTTTGACACGTCGGGCAAAACAGAGGTATATTGCTAATATTCCGAAATCTTGCGGTCTTCTCTCCCTTCTCCCCTTGTGGGAGAAGGTGGCGCGAAGCGCCGGATGAGGGGTCTCTATCCGCGGACAAAGCTGCTCAAGAATGAGAGAGAGGTCATACGCGGAGACATACCCTCACCCAAGTGAGTCCGCATCGACGAGCGGAACTGCCCTCTCCCACAAGGGGAGAGGGCACAATAACGGGCCGTGCGCGCTCGAACGATGAGGGTGCTTCCGCGCCCCCTACTCCCAGGCCCACGCCGAGAAATCGTTCTCGAACTGCGGGACTTCCTTCCAGACGCCCTTCAGCTTCTTGTTGATGACGGTGGGCCATTGCGGCTGGAACAGGTAGGCGGAGACGGCGTCGGTGGCCAGCATACGCTGGGCTTCGCCGAGCAGCTTGGCGCGGGCCGTTTGGTCCGGCGTCGACACGATCTGCTTGTAGAGCGCGTTGAACGCCGCGTTGTTGTAGCCGAGATAATAGTCCGGCTCGGTGATCTTGACGAGGTCGAACGGCTCGACATGGCTGACGATGGTGAGGTCGAAATTGTGCGGACCGTTGCCGGCGAACACCTGCGACAGCCACTGCGCCCATTCGACGTTCTCGATCTTGGCGATGATGCCGACCTTGGCGAGCTGGGCCGCGACGATCTCGCCGCCCTGCCGCGCATAGGGCGGTGGCGGCAGCTTGAGCGACAATTCGAGCGGCGTGGCGACGCCGGCTTCAGTGAGCAGCTTCTTGGCCTTTTCAGGATCGTAGGGATTGATGCCGGTGGTGTCGACATAGCCCAGCGATCCCGGCGTGTAGAAACTGCCGATCGGCGTGCCGAGCCCCTCGACCGCGCCGTCGATCAATGCCTTGCGGTCAATCGCAGCGAGGATGGCGCGGCGAACGCGGACGTCATCGAGCGGCTTCTTCCGATGATTGATCGCGACGATGGTCTTGGCCTTGGAGCCGCCGATCAGCACCGTGAAGCGCGGGTCGCTTTTGAACTGAGCAACGACGCGAGTCGCGATGCGCGGAAATGCATCCACGTCTCCCGACAGCAGCGCCGCAGCCTGGGCGGCCGGATCGGAGATGAAGCGGATCGTCACCTTCGAGAGCTTGATCGCGGATGCGTTGCGGTAGTCCGCCCATTTGGTCAGCGTGATCGAGGAACCCTTGGCCCAGGCGCCGAGCTGATAGGGCCCGGTTCCGACCGGCTGCGTGATATTGGTGGCTGCGCTCTTCGGCTCGACGATCGAGGCACTCGCCTGTCCCATCAGGAACGGCAGGTTCGGCTCGGAATTCTTCAGGGTGATCACGACCGTATCGGCATCGGGCGCGGCAACGGACTCGAAGCTCTGGAACAGGCTCTTGTCCTTGTTGGTGCTGGTCGGCGCCGCATTGCGCTCGAACGAGAACTTCACCGCGGCGGAGTCGAACGGCTCGCCATTGTGGAATTTGACGCCCTTGCGCAGCTTGAAGGTGTAGGTCTTCAGGTCAGGCGAAGCGGTCCAGCTTTCCGCCAGCAGGGGCGAAGTGGAGCCGTCCTCGTTGATCTTGGTCAGGGTCTCGTAGATGTTGTAGAGCGTGACTTCGGCGATCGCCGCGGCGGCCGCGTTGGTGGGATCGAGCCCCGGCGGCTCCAGCGTCATGCCCATGACGACGCTGTCCTTCTTGCTTTGCGCCAGCACCGGCAGCGGCGCCGCGACAAACGCGGCAATGAGTGCGACGATGGATAGTTTCCTGAACATGCGTAACTCCCCTGCCTTCTCTAGTCCCAGTCTACGCCAATCCCGCGCCCGAGACTAACCCTCCGCGGCCGCTGGCGGCAACGCCATCACTGCCTCCGCCTTGTGGCAGGCGGCGAGATGGGCTTCCCCGACCTTGCGTAGCTCAGGCAGAACCTCGCGGCAATGCTGGTCGGCGAGCCCGCAGCGCGCGACGTAAGGGCATCCGGCAGCGGTCGCCGATTGCGAGGCGATCGCCTGGGCCCCGCGCCGGCGCCGGCCGCCCGCGGGACGCGCCCGCGGCACGGCGTCGAGCAGCGCCCGCGTATAGGGATGGGCGCCGCGCTCGAACAGGTCCTCGGGACGGCCCTGCTCGACGATGCGGCCGAGATACATCACCGCGACCTCGTCGCAGAGATAGTCGACGACGGCGAGGTCGTGGCTGATCAGGACGTAACTCAGGCCGAACTGCTCCTGGAGATCCTGCATCAGGTTCAGGACCTGGGCCTGCACGGAGACGTCGAGCGCGGAGACCGGCTCGTCGGCGACGATCAGCTTGGGCTGGGTGATCAGCGCGCGCGCAATGGCGATGCGCTGGCGCTGGCCGCCGGAGAATTCGTGCGGGTATTTGTCCATGTCGGCATCGCGCAAGCCGACCTGCCGCAGCACCGCGGCGACGCGTTCCCGGAACGTAGTGCGGTCGGCGCCGTCCAGCACGGTGAGCGGCTCGGCGACGATGCGGGCGATGGTCTGGCGCGGATCGAGCGAGCCGTAGGGATCCTGGAACACCATCTGGAAATCGCGCCGGGCGCGGCGCAGCTCATCGGCGGAGATGCGGTTGAGGTCCTGGCCGAGCAGCGCGACCTGGCCGGATGTCGGCCGCTCCAGCGCCATCACCACCCGCGCGAAGGTGGACTTGCCCGAGCCGGACTCGCCGACGATGCCGAGGCTCTTTCCGGCGGCCAGCCGCACGCTGACGCCGTTGAGCGCGCGCACCTGTCCGGGCGGCTGGAACAGGCTCTCGCGCGGCAGCTTGTAGCGTTGCTCCAGATCCTTCACGTCGAGAAGAGGCGCGGTGCTCATGCGGACAGCGCTCCGACATTTTCGGCCATGGAGACGTCCGTCCGGATGCAGCGCACGGAGTGGCCGGGGCCGACGTCCACCATCGGCGGCAGCGCGGTGCGACACGGCTCGATCACGAGCGGACACCGATCGGCGAAGGTGCAGCCGGACGGCAGATCCGCGAGTTCCGGCACCGTGCCCGAGATGGTCGTCAGCCGCGTGCCCTTGCGCGCGCCGAGCTTCGGCCGGGCGCGGAACAGGCCCTGCGTGTAGGGATGCCCCATCCGCCGGAACACCTCATCGGTCGGCCCGCTCTCGACGACGACGCCGCCATACATCACCATCATGCGCTGCACGTTCTCGGCGATGACGCCGAGATCGTGCGAGATCAGGATCATCGACATGCCGCGCTCCTCGACGAGATCGGCGATGAGGTCGAGGATCTGGCCCTGGATGGTGACGTCGAGCGCGGTGGTCGGCTCGTCCGCGATCAGAAGATCGGGCTCGCAGGCGAGCGCCATCGCGATGGTGACGCGCTGGCGCTGGCCGCCCGAGAACTGGTGCGGATAGGCATCGACGCGCCTCGCCGGGTCGGGCAGCCCGACGCGGTCGAGCAAGGCGATCGTCTCCTTGCGCGCCTGGGCCGCCGAGTATTTCTTGTGACGCCGCAGCGGTTCGGCGACCTGGTGGCCGATCGTGTGCATCGGATTGAGCGCGGTCATCGGCTCCTGGAAGATCATGCTGATGCGGTTGCCGCGCAAGCGGCAATAATCCGCATCCGGAAGCCCGGCGAGCTCGCTGCCGTCAAGCCTGATGCTGCCAGTGACGACGGCGCTGTCCGGCAGCAGTCCCATCAGCGACAGCGCAGTGACCGACTTGCCACAGCCGGATTCGCCGACGAGCCCGAGCGTCTCGCCGCGCTTCAGCGCGAAACTGACGCCGCGCACGGCTTGCGCCGGCCCGCGGCTGGTGTTGAGGCGCACACCGAGGTTATCGACCTCGATCAGCGGCATGGTCGAGCGCTCGCCCATCGTCATCGTTCCCGCGCCAGTCGTGGATCGAGCAGATCGCGCAGTCCGTCGCCGAGCAGATTGAGGCCGAGCACGGCGACCGCGATCGCCGCGCCCGGATAGACGGCGAGCATCGGCGACTGGAACAGCAGCGTCTGCGCATCGTTCAGCATCCGCCCCCAGGACGGCTGCGGCGGCTGCGTACCGAGACCGAGATAGGACAACGCGGCTTCGGCGAGAATTGCCAGCGCGAACTGGATGGTCACCTGCACGATCAGGATCGACAGGATATTGGGCAGCACATGCTCGATGGTGATGCGAAACTTGCCCTTCCCCGCGGCGCGCGCGGCCAGCACGAATTCGCGCGCCCAGATCGCGTTGGCAGAGCCGCGCGTCAGCCGCGTCAGCGTCGGTATCTGGAAGATGCCGATCGCGACGATCGACGTCACCATGCCGGGTCCTGCGACCGCGGCGAGCATGATCGCGGAGAGCACCGCCGGAAAGGCAAAGGTGAAATCGGAGAAGCGCATGATGATCTCTTCGGTCCAGCCGCGCCTGGCCGACGCCACCAGGCCGAGGCAGACGCCGAAGGTGAGACCGATGCTGACGGCGATGATGCCGACCATGATGGTGGAACGGGCGCCGGCGAGCAGCAGCGAGACGATATCGCGGCCGAAAGCGTCGGTGCCGAGCCAGTGCGCCGCCGAGGGCGGCCGGAGTTTCGAGGCGATGTCGATCTCGTACGGTGACCAGGGCGTCCACACCAGCGACAGCAGCGCCGCGGCGAGCACCAGGAGACTCAGCGCGCCGCCGAGCACGAAGCTGCGGTGGCGCAGCGCACGGCGCCAGAACGTCCGGGCCGGCAAAGGACGCGTTGCGATCGGCGCGTCAACCAGAGTGGTCAGCGGCGCGCTCACAGATCGTGGACCTTGATGCGGGGATCGATGAAAGCATAGAGCACGTCGACCACAAAATTGACGATGACGACCATGGTCGCCAGCAGCATCACGCAGTTGCGCACCACGATCAGGTCGCGGTTGGCGATCGACTGGAAGATCAGGCGGCCGAGGCCCGGAAGATAGAACACGTTCTCGATCACGATGGTGCCGGCGAGCAGATTGGCGAATTGCAGCCCCATCACCGTCATCACGGGAATCATGGCGTTGCGCAGCACATGGCTCCACAGCACCTCGCGCTTGCCGAGCCCCTTCGCGCGCGCGGTGCGGACGAAGTCCTCGCGCAGCACCTCCAGCACCGCCGAGCGCGTGACCCGCGCGAGGATCGCGGCCTGCACCACCGCGAGCGAGACCGCCGGCAGGAGCAGCGACTTGATCCCGAGCCAGATGCCGTCCTCCCAGCCGGCAAAGCCGCCCGCCGAGAGCCATTGCAGCCGCACCGAGAACAAGAGCACCAGCAGGATCGCGAACCAGAAATTCGGCAGCGCGATCCCCACCTGCGTCAGCGACATCACGCCGACGTCGCCGAGCTTGTTGTGGTTGGCGGCGGTGTAGATGCCGGCCGAGAGCGCCAGCGTCACCGTGATCAGCATCGACATGATCGCGAGCGGAATGGTCAGCACCAGCCGCTCCGCGATCAGGGCGGCGACCGGCGTGCCGTAGACATAGGAGTTGCCGAGATCGCCGACCAGCAGGCCCTTGATCCATTGCAGATAGCGAACTGCCAGCGGCTGGTCGAGCCCGAGCTTGACGGTGAGCGCGCGCACCGCGTCGGCCGAGGCATCGGCGCCCATCAGCATCTGCGCGGCGTTGCCGGGAAGCGCATCCAGCACCAGGAAAATGATCACGGATGCGCCGACCAGCGTCGCCAGCAAGGTCAACAGACGTCGGAGGACAAATACGCTCATGCGCGCTCGGCTTCAGGGCTCACCCGCGGCACGATCAACATGTCCGGGCGCCGGAGGCAAGTGCTTTGCGGCATCTGCCTCACCTCAGCCGGGCCAACGTGACAGAAGGTCCTGCGAAGCCTCGAACAGCGCGCTCACGCGCAGCAATTCAGCATCGGCGCGGAAACGCCCGACCAGTTGCAGGGCGATCGGCAGGCCGTCGCGGCCGAAGCCGCAGGGCAGACTGATCGCGGGGTGTCCGGTCATGTTGAACGGCATGGTCCAGGGGAACCAATGCGGCCGGACACTGTCGAAGTGCTTGCCGTCGATCTCGATGGTGCCGAACAGGTCCTGCTCGATCGGCAGCGCGGTGCGGGTGAGCGTCGGCATCGCCAAAAGGTGTCCGCGCGCAAGCAGGGATTGCACCCGGCGGAACAGCGCGGTGCGCGCGAACATCGCCTCCTGATAGGCGACGCCGCTGACGTCGGTGGCGAGCGCGAGCTGTTTGAGGAAGGCCTCGCTCAGCGCCTCCCCGTGCTCGTCCGCGAGCCTGGCAAAGCGCGTCCGCCAGACCGTGTGATTGATGGCGCGCCAGATCGGCTCGATGTCGAAGCCGTCGCCGGAGAATTCCTCGAGCTCGGCGCCAAGGCTCGCGAGCCGATCGAGGCTCTCTTTGAATGCCGTGGCGACGTCCGCAGACACGGGGCGTCCCGGCGGCGACAGGCAGAACAGGATTTTCTGCCCGCGCAGATCGCCGCGCGGAATAGCGGTGCCGATGAAATCGGGCACGGGCATGCCGATCGACCAGGGATCGCAAGCGTCCTCCCCGGCCATCGCCTGCATCATCAGCGCGGTGTCGGCGACATCGCGCGTCATCGGCGTGACATAGGTCTGGTTGCCGAACGCATCCAGCGCCTGGCTGTGCGCGATCACGCCATTGCTCTGCTTCAAGCCCACGACGCCGTTGCAGGCGGCGGGAATTCGCGTCGAGCCGCCGCCGTCGGTCGCGATCGCGAGCGGCGCGATGCCGCTGGCCACTGCCACCGCCGCGCCGCCGCTGGAGCCGCCGGAGGAACGCTCCGCGCTCCACGCATTGCGGGTGCGGCCGAACAGCGGCGAGTCGGTCAGGCATTTGCTGCCGAATTCCGGCGTCGTGGTCTTGCCGATCAGGATCGCGCCCTCGCTGCGCAGCCGCGCGACTGCCACCGCGTCCTCGGCCGGCACGTTATCCTTGTAGGGCACGGCGCCGAAGGTGGTCTTCACGCCCCTGGTGTTGACGATATCCTTGACGGTGACGGGGATGCCGTGCAGCAGGCCGAGCGGCTCGCCGGCCATCATCTTGCGCTCCGCCACGCGCGCGGCCGCCATGGCCTCGTCGCCGCACAGCGTGATGAAGCAGTTCAATTCGGGCTGCAGCGCCTCGGCGCGGGCAAGCACGGCACGGGTGAGCTCGACGGGGGAAATCCGCTTTTCGGCAATGAGGCCGCGCAGTTCGGTTGCGGACAGCAGGCAGGGATCGCCGTTCATCGTCTCATCACGCTCCGAAGCCGGCCGCCGTTGGCCGATACCATTGACAGCGAGAATGACAGTTTTGTTAACTCGCCGTCCAATACGATTTTGATGGTCAACCCATACGTTTTCGGTATGCCAATGGATCTTCGCCGGCTCCGCTATTTCGTCGCCGTCGCCGAGGCGCGCAGCGTCGGCAAGGCCGCCGAGCGGCTGCGCATGGCGCAGCCTCCGCTGTCGGTGCAGATCCGCAAGCTGGAGGCCGAAATCGGCGCGCCGTTGTTCCGCCGCGGCACGCGCGGCATGGACCTGACCGCGGCGGGCCAGGCCCTGCTGGTGCGCGCCGGCGAGGCGCTGGCGCTGGCGGCCGACGGCGTCGAAGCCGCCCGCGCGGTCGCAGCCGGGCGCCGCGGGCAAATCTCGGTCGGATACATGTTCGTGCTGGCGAATGCGATGCTGCCGCGCCTGATCCCGGAGCTGCGGCGGTCCATTCCCGGTGTCGACCTCGAGTTCGCCGAGCTCAGCGCCTCGACGCGCGAGGCACGGCTGCTCGATCGCAGCGTCACGGTCGCGCTGTGCATGCCGGCGATCCATCATCCCGAGATCCAGGTGGCGCGGATTGGCGCGCAACCGTTCATGCTCGCCATGCCGATCCGCTCACCGCTCGCGCGCCTCGGCGCAGTGCCGATGGCGAAATTGCAGGGCCGCCCCCTGATTGCACTGCCGCCGCCGGAGCAAGACCCCGCCTCGTCCGCGGTCGCGGCCTTGCTGCGGCGGCACCAGGTCGTGATGCCGGTCGCAAGCCGGGTCGAGACGGTGCACTCGGCGATGAGCCTCGTTCTCGCCGGTGAAGGTCTCGCGATCGTGCCCGCCTGTGCGCAGCTCGGGGCCCCGCGCGGCATCGTGTTCCGGGCGCTGCGGGATGCGACCGACTCCATCGACATCGCCGTCTGCTGGCGCCGGGACACTCACAGCCCGCTGATCCGCACCTTCCTCAAATGCGCCGAGAGGGTCGTGGCGCGGCTGTGATGCGCGCCGTCAGCTCCAGCCCATCTCATGGCTCCAGGGCGGATCGGCACCTGGGCGCGTGCAGGTGAGCCCGGCGCAATTGGCGGCAAAGGACAGCGCGCGGCGGAGCTCGTCCGCGCCGATGTCCTTCAACCGCTGCCGGGCGAGGCGTGTCTGCTTGTGCAGGGCGAACAGCAGCGCCGCCTGGAAACTGTCGCCGGCGCCGATGGTGTCGGCGACATCGATCCTGGGCGCGGCGACCTCGATCTGCCCTGCCCCCGCGTGCCATGCGATCGCACCGTTGCTGCCACGGGTGATCACGACGAGGCTCGTGCCCTGCCCGAGCAGCGCGCTCGCGCGCTCGTGATACCGCTCGTCGCCGAAGAGATAGGAAAAATCGACGTCCGACATCTTGATGAGATCGGCGGTGCTCGCGAACTCCGCCATGCGCGCGAGATAGGCCGGCTTGTCCTTGACGAGGTTGGGGCGGCAATTCGGATCGAACGAGATGGTCGACGACATCCGCGCGTCCGCGATCAGCGCTTTCGTTTCGGCCGCGCCCTGATCATTGACCAGCGTGGTCGAGCCGACATGAAGGGCTTCGACGTTCGCAAACGGAACCGACCCGCGCCGATAGGTCCAGTTCCGCGTCGCGGTCTCGGCATCGTAGAAGGCATAATGCGACTCGCCCGCGACAATGCGGACGAAGGCCAGCGTGGTCTGGTGATCGCTGCGGGTGGCGAGAGCGAGTTCGACGTTCGACGCGGTTGCATGATCGGCGATCATGCGCCCGAACATGTCGGTCGAGATGCCGCCGACGAAACCGGTGGGCGCGCCCAGCCGCGCCATGCCGATCGCGACGTTGAGGCAGGAGCCGCCGACGGCCGGCATCACCGCTTCGCGCCCGTCGGCATTTCGCGTCGGGACGAAATCGATCAGCGCATCGCCGCAGGAAATCAACATCCGTCTCAACCTCTCGCGATGTCGCGCATCGCGGCGCGGCTGCCGCGATCGACCTCGCGCAGCAGCTTGTAGACCTCGCGCTTGCGCGTGTGAAACACGGCCATCTCGGGCACGGTCGGCTCGCTTTTCCGGCCCAGCGCCGACATCTTTGCCATGGTCTCGCCGATCGAGGCATAGGCGCCGCCGGCCACCGCCCCGAGCATCGCGGCGCCCAGCAGCACCGGCTCTTTCGTCTGCGGCAGCGCGACGGTGAGACCGGTCGTATCGGCCATGATCTGCCGCACCAGCGGGCTGCGGCTCGCGCCGCCGCCCATGATCATGATGCTGGAATAGACGCCGTGCGCGGCGAAGGCCTCGATCACCTCGGCCAGACCATAGGCAAGTCCGCAGAGGCCGGCCACGAACAGGCGTTCCATCGAGGCGATATCGGTGTCGAGATCGAGGCCCGCGATCACCGCGCGCGTGTCGGGATCGGCGTAGGGCGACCGATTGCCGATGAACTCAGGGAGCACATGGACGTCGCGGGCGAGCAGCGCGGCGCGACTGGCATCACCTGCGCGCGCGATGATGCGGCGCTCGAGGAAATCGATGAGGTCGAGGCCTTCGCTGCGCGCCGCCGCGCTCGCCTCGACGTGCCCGGGATGCGATTTGAGAAGATGGTCGATCGCCGCGCCGGCGGCCGACTGCCCGCCCTCGTTGAGCCAGAAGTCCGGCACCATGCCGGAATAATAAGGACCCCACACGCCGGGCACGAAACACGGCTCCCTGGTCGTCGCCATGATGCAGGCCGACGTTCCCATGATGTAGGCGAGACGGTCGCAGACCTCCGTTGCGCCGTCCGATCCGTCGCGGCCTCCGATCGCGCCGATACCGCCGGCATGCGCATCGATCAGCGATGCGCCGACCGGCGTGCCGGGCGACAGGCCAAGCTCGGCCGCCGCCGCGCGCGTGAGTCCCGCGCCGAGCCGCGTGCCGGGGGCGACGATCTCGGTGCCGATACGCCCGTAATTTTCCGCGACGAAGTCGGCGAGACCGATGCGCTTGAAGAACGGCGCGCTCCAACCGCCGCCGTCATGCGCCAGATAGTTCCACTTGCAGGTGACAGTGCAGGTGGAGCGCTGGAGCGAGCCGGTTGCGCGCCAGGTCAGGAAATCCGCCAGGTCGAAGAAGTGGCCGGCCGCGTCGAAGCTCGCGCGCATGCGCCGCTTCAGCCACAGCAGTTTCGGCATCTCCATCTCGGGTGAAATCGAGCCGCCGACATAGCGCAGCACCGGGTCCCCGGTCTCGTTGATCAGCCGGGCCTCGGCCGTGGCGCGGTGATCCATCCAGACGATGACGTTGCGTTGCGCTTCGCCGGAGGCGCTGACGGTGAGCGGCTCGCCCTGCCGGTCAAGCACCACGAGAGAACAGGTGGCATCGAAGCCGATGCCGCCGACGCTGTCGGGCGCGATTGCAGCCTCCGCCATCGCGGCGCGCACCGAGGTCGTGCAGGCATCCCAGATGTCCTGGGACGATTGTTCGACGACGTCGCCCGCCTCGTGCCAGATCCGGATCGGATGCCGCGCAGTCGCCAGCAGGGTGCCGGCCTCGTCAAACACCCCAGCCCGCGTGCTCGTGGTCCCCACGTCGACGCCGATATACGCTCGCGGCATTGTCGCTCCCGGTCGCTTCGTCAGTTTTGACGCAAGCCTACCAGCAAGTATAGCCGCCATCCACCAGCACGATACTGCCGGTCATCAGGCTCGCGGCCTCGGACGAGAGGAACAGGACGACGGAGGCGATCTCCTCGACCTGCCCCAATCGCGCCATCGGGGTTCCTCCGATCCAGGCGTCGTACATTTTCGGATTGCTCTTCACGAAGGCGTTGAGCGGCGTCTCGATATAGGTCGGCGCCACCGCATTGACGCGGATGCCGCGTGCGCCCCATTCGGCCGCAAGTGACTTGGTCAGATGGTGCACGGCGGCCTTGGAGGCGTTGTAGAAACACTGCTCCTGCGGCTTGTTGACGATGAAGCCGGACATCGAGCCGACATTGACGATGGCGCCGCTCCTGGCCTTGAGCATATGCTTGCCGAATTCGCGGCAGCACCAGAAAGTGCCGTTCAGATTGACGTCGATGACGTTGAGCCAGTGCTCGTCGGTGACGGTCTCCGCCGGCGTCTCGCTGCGGGCGATGCCGGCATTGTTGACGAGGATGTCGACCTTGCCGTGGCGGGCGACGAGGTCGTTGGCAACTTCGGCGACGCGCCTGGTGTCGGTCACGTCCATGGTCGCCGTCTCGATGTCGTAGCCTTTCGCTTTCAGCTCGGCCTTTGCGCTGTCGGCGACCTTGCTGTCGCGGTCGCCGATCACGACCCTCGCGCCGGCTTCGGCCAGCGCTTCCGCGCAGCCAAGGCCGATGCCCTGCCCGCCGCCGGTGATGAACGCGGTCTTGCCGTCCAGCCTGAATTTTTCCAGATACATTTTGGTCTTTCCGTTTTCTTGCCGTTTCTTGTCAGCCCCGAATGGCGTTTCCGCCCGCATCGAAGCGGTGAATGCGCGCTGGGTCCGGCACCAGCGACACGCGGTCGCCGGCATGCAGGCTCAATTCGCCGATATAGCGCGCCGTCAGCATTCCGAACGGACCGGCATCGACATAAAGGAACGTGTCGCTGCCGAGATGCTCGGCGACCGCGATCGTGCCCTGCCATCCCCCCGCCCCGTCGCGCTCGATCTTGAGATGCTCCGGCCGTACGCCGATCGTCGCCGCGCCCTTCTGCAAGGCGTGCTCGCCGGTGACGAAGTTCATCTTGGGCGAGCCGATGAAGCCGGCGACGAACAGATTGGCGGGCTTATCGTAGAGTTCCAGCGGCGAGCCGTATTGCTCGATCTTGCCGCCGTTGAGCACCACGATCTTGTCGGCCATCGTCATGGCCTCGACCTGATCGTGGGTGACGTAGATCGCGGTGGTGCCGAGCTGCTTCTGGAGCCGCGTCACCTCGATCCGCATCTGCACGCGCAGCGCCGCGTCGAGGTTGGAGAGCGGCTCGTCGAACAGGAACGCCTTGGGCTCGCGGACGATGGCCCGGCCGATCGCGACGCGCTGGCGCTGGCCGCCGGACAGCTCGCGCGGCTTGCGGTCGAGATAGGGCGTGAGATTCAGCGTCGCAGCGGCCGCCTCGACCTTGCGGTTGGTTTCGTCCTTGGAAAGCCCCGCCATCTTCAGGCCGAAGCCGATATTGCCGCGCACGCTCATGTGCGGATAGAGCGCGTAGGACTGGAACACCATCGACAGCCCGCGCTTGGCGGGCGGCGTGTCGACGACGTTCTTGCCGTCGATCAGGATCTTGCCGCCCGAGACGTCCTCGAGCCCGGCGATCAGCCGCAGCAGCGTGGTCTTGCCGCAGCCCGAGGGGCCCACGAACACCACGAAGGAGCCGTCGGCGATCTCCAGATCGGCGCCCTTGATGATGTGCACGGGGCCGAAGGATTTCTGCACGTCCTGAAGTGTGATCTGACCCATCGCAGCCCCTTCTACTTCACCGCGCCAAAGGTGAGCCCGCGCACGAGCTGCTTCTGGCTGAACCAACCGAGGACGAGAATGGGCGCAATCGCCAGCGTCGAGGCCGCCGACAGCTTTGCCCAGAACAGCCCTTCCGGGCTCGAATAGGAGGCGATGAACGTCGTGAGCGGCGCGGCATTCGAGGTCGACAGATTGAGCGTCCAGAACGCCTCGTTCCAGGCGAGAATCAGATTAAGCAGCATGGTCGAGGCGAGGCCCGGGATCGCCATCGGCGTCAGCACGTAGACGAGCTCGCGGCCGATGGTGGCGCCGTCCATGCGCGCGGCTTCGAGGATGTCGCGCGGAATCTCCTTGAAATAGGTGAACAACATCCAGATCACGATCGGCAGATTGCCGAGGCAGAGGATGAAGACGAGGCCGATGCGGGAGTCGAGCAGGCCGAAACTCTTGTAGATCAGGTAGATCGGCACCAGCACGCCGACCGGCGGCATCATCTTGGTCGAGAGCATCCAGAGCAGGATGTCCTTGGTGCGCTTGGTCGGCGAGAACGCCATCGACCAGGCCGCCGGGATCGCGATCAGGAGCGCAATCAGCGTCGAGCCACCGGCGATGATGACCGAGTTCAGCGCGTGGTGAAAATAGTCGCTGCGCTCCTGCACGGTGACGTAGTTTTCCGTGGTCCAGTGGAAGAACAGGAAGGACGGCGGAATGGCGAAGGCCTCGAGCTCGGTCTTGAAGCTCGTCAGCACCATCCAGAGGATCGGGAAGAAGATCAGGAAGCCGAAGAACCACGCCCCGATCGTCGATATCACCACCCGCCGCGTCGTCGCCATTCGCGCCATGCTTCAGGCCTCCAGATTGCGGCCGACGATGCGGACGAGGAAGAAGGCGACGATGTTGGCGATCACCACCGCGACGAGGCCGCCCGCGGACGCGCTGCCGACGTCGAACTGGATCAGCGCCTGCGAATAGATCAGGAAAGCGATGTTGGTGGTCTGAAGGCCCGGCCCTCCCCCGGTCGTCACGAAGATCTCGGCGAACACCGTCAGCAGGAAGATGGTCTCGATCAGGATCACCACCGTGATGGGACGCGCCAGATGCGGCAGCGTGATGTAGATGAAGGTCGACACCGCACTGGCGCCGTCCATCTCGGCGGCTTCCTTCTGTTCCTCGTCGAGCGATTGCAGCGCGGTCAGCAGGATCAGCGTCGCGAACGGCAGCCATTGCCAGGCCACGATCAGGAT
This sequence comes from Bradyrhizobium sp. Bra64, assembly GCF_024519875.1. NCBI lineage: Bacteria > Pseudomonadati > Pseudomonadota > Alphaproteobacteria > Hyphomicrobiales > Nitrobacteraceae > Bradyrhizobium > Bradyrhizobium sp. Bra64. The sequence continues at coordinate 312,554 of NZ_JALJRD010000002.1, forward strand.
CACCGCGAGCAGCGGCGCGTCGGTGAACCAGTCGATCGGCGTCAACCCGACCAGCTTGGCGAGCCAGGCGAACAGGCCGGACACGGGGTGCATCAACAGGTTCTTCCAGACCAGCGCGCTCACCGTCGGCATCACGAAGAACGGCGCGATCACCATCAGCCGCACGAAATTGCGTCCGATCACGGGCTGGTCCATCAGCAGCGCCAGGGGAATGCCGAGCAGGATCGTCAGCGCCAGCACCGAGCCGACCAGCACCAGCGTGTTCTGGAGCGAGGCGAGGAAGGCGGGATCGGTCAGGAAGTAACGGAAATTCTCCAGGCCGACGAACTCTTCGGAGCCGGGGTCGAGCAGGCTGTAGTGCAACGTCGAGAAATAGATCGTCAGCGCGAGCGGGACGATCATCCAGATGAAGAGCAGCCCGACCGCCGGCATCAGGAGCGAGCGCGCAAGAATCTGCGTTTGCCGGGTTGCCATTCCTAACTTCTCCGCCTGCGGGAAGAAGGCGGCCATCCATCGAAGCGGTGGATGGCCGCAAGTTTGAGCTCAGGGAGAACTCGGGCTCACTTGATGTAACCGGCCCGCTTCATCTCGCGCTCGGTCGCGGATTGCGCGGCGGCGAGCGCGGCATCGACCGTCATCGATCCCGCGAGCGCGGCGGAGAATTGCTGGCCGACCTGCGTGCCGATGCCCTGGAACTCGGGGATCGCGGCGTACTGCACGCCCACATAGGGCACGGGCTTGACGGTGGGCTTGTTGGGGTCGGCCGCGTCGATCGAGGCCAGCGTCAGCTTCGCGAACGGCGCAACCTTCAGATACTCAGGATTTTGGTAGAGCGAGGTCCGCGTGCCCGGCGGCACGTTGGCCCATCCGTCCTTCGAGGCCACGAGCTTGGTGTAGTCCTTGCTCGTTGCCCAGGCGATGAACTTCTCGGCCGCATCCGCCTTCTTGGAGCCAGCGGGAATCGCCAGATTCCAGGCCCACAGCCAGTTGGCGTTCTTTCCAAGCCCGGTGTTGGGCGCCAGCGCAAAGCCGACCTTGTCGGCGACCTTGGAATCCTTCGGATTGGTGACGAAGGACGCCGCAACCGTCGCATCGATCCACATCGCGCATTTGCCGGCGTTGAACAGCGCGAGGTTCTCGTTGAAGCCGTTCGAGCTTGCACCGGGAGGGCCGGCGTCCTTCATGAGATTGACGTAAGTCGTGAGCGTCGTCTTCCATTCCGGCGTATTGAACTGCGGCTGCCATTTCTCGTCGAACCAGCGCGCGCCGTAGGAATTGGCCATGGCCGAGAGGAACGCCATGTTCTCGCCCCAGCCGGCCTTGCCGCGCAGGCAGATGCCGTAGGTGCCGGCGCTCTTGTCCGTGAGCTTCTTGGCCGCGTCGACGACGAAATCCCAGGTCGGCTTTTCCGGCATCTTCAGGCCGGCCTTCTCGAACAAATCGGTGCGATACATCACCATCGAGCTCTCGCCGTAGAATGGCGCGGCGTAGAGCTTGCCGTCGACGGAGACCGCGTCCTTGATCTTCGGCAGCAGGTCGGCGACGTCGTAATCCGCGCCGAGATTGGCGAGCGGCACCAGCCAGCCCTTCTTGGCCCAGATCGGCACCTCATAGGTGCCGATGGTCAGAACGTCGAACTGGCCGCCCTTGGTGGCAATGTCGGTGGTGACGCGCTGGCGCAGCACGTTCTCCTCGAGAGTCACCCATTTGACGGTGATATCGGGATTCTTCTTGGTGAATTCAGCCGTCAGCCCCTGCATGCGGATCATGTCGCCGTTGTTCACGGTGGCGATGGTCAGGGTGGTTTCGGCCATCGCGGGGACGGCCAGCAACAGGCAAGACGCGCCGACGGCGCCGAGGACGTGTTTCACGGTGACCTCCCTCAAACTCGCGTTTTGAGCATATGCCCAAGCGTTGGGCGTATGTTCAACTCACGGACGGAAGATTGTCAAGCAGTCGCGCGGGCGTTTTGGCAACTTCTGAGTGCTGCGATGCGGGAAGGATGTCGCGTACTGCGAGTGTGGTGGCAGTTGTCCGGGCAAGCGCCCGCGGCTTGCTCCACCTCTCCCGCTTGCGGGAGAGGGAGCGCAGTCCCGATGCGGCTACGGCGAACGGCCCTACCGCTCCAGAATCGCCCTTGCCGTCGCCTCGTCGGTGATCAGGCCGTTGATCAGGCGTCCATTCAGCGCCGCCGCGATCGCCGGCACCTTGGCCGCGCCGACGGCGGCCCCGATCGTCGTGGTCCTCGCCGGCACTTCCGGCGAAATGCTGGTGAGGCGCTTGTTGGTGCCGCCCTTGAGCACGCGGCCCTTGGAATCATAGGCCCAGCCGGTGATCTCGCCGATGGCCCCCTGGCGCATCATCTCGAACAATTCGTCGCGGGTGACGAAGCCGTCGACATGGACCTGCGCCTTCTGGTCCATTTGCCCGATGCCGACGAGGCGCAGATCGGCCTTGGCCGCAACCGCCTTCACCTTCGCGATCGGCTCGATCCTGACCATCTTGTTGCGCTCGTCCTCCGAGGACATCAGGAACGGCAGCGGCATCGGATAGTGGCGCGCACCGGTGCGGTCGGCGAGCCGGCCGACGGTGTCGTAGAAGCTCGCAGAACCGTCAGCGGAGATATTGCCGACCAGCGAGACGATCTGGTGATTGGGCCGGTCGATCGGCGTGACGCGCTCGACCGCGGCGCGCACCGCGCGCCCCGTGCCGAGTGCGACGATGACGGGCGTCTCCGACCGCAGCGTCGCGTCCAGCAGATTGGCGCAACGTTCGGCAATTCCCGCGGTGGCCTGCGGCGCAGCAGGATCGGCCGGCACCACCTCGCAATGGGCAAGGTCAAAACGCTCCTTCAGCCGCGCGGCCAATTCCATGCAGGCGGCGATAGGGTGTTCGAGCCGAAAGGTGATCAGACGTTCGGCAAGGCACAGCGACACCAGCCGCTGCGCCGAAGCGCGCGAGACCTGGAGCATCTTTGCGATCTCGTCCTGGGTGTGGCCGGCAATGAAATAGAGCCAGCCGGCGCGCGCGGCATCGTCGAGCCTGGATTTTTCGTTCTCGGCGGCCATGGCGGGCGTCAGGCGTCCTTCCAGAAATCGCTCATGCGCGCGAAGACCCGATCGGCCCCGGCGCCGGACAATATAGCCTGTCCGTCGCGTCCGCGATAATGGCTGCCGCCGACAAATCCCCAGACGATCATGCCGGCCGCCTTCGCCGCCTGCACTCCGCTGACGCTGTCCTCGATCACCAGCGTGCGCGCAGGTTGCACATCCATCTTCGCCGCCGCATGGAGAAACAGGTCCGGGGCCGGCTTGCCGTGCCTGACCATTTGCGCCGTGTAGATCCGTTGGCCGAAAGATGGCGCAAGGCCGGTCACCTTCAGCGACAGCGCGACGCGGTCGAGATCACTCGACGAGGCCACGCAATAGGGCACGCGCAGGCCGGACAGGACGATTTCGACGTCCGGAACCGGATGGAGCGCCTGCTCGAAGGCGGCCAGCACGCGCGATTTCAGCCGGAGGGGGAAATCGACCGGCAGCACGTGGCCGAGTTCGCGATAATGCTGCGTGACCGCGCTCGTGCTCCGCCCGAGAAACAGCTCGAGCGCCTGCGCAAGCGTCAGCGATATCCCGAATGCGGACAGCTCGTCGGACAGGCACTGGCAGCTCAACAGTTCGCTGTCGACGAGCACGCCGTCGCAATCGAAGACGACGAGGTCGGGCTCTGGCCGGATTTGGTCCATCCCGCCATTCGATCATATACCCAATCTCTGAGCAATAGTTCGGCTGGAACCGAGCGCGGCGATTTTACCTTCGGTTCAATGAGCAACCTGCCGGCAGATCGCCGGCAGCGCCGCAGGCACTATCGTCCCCTCACCTTCGCTGGTTATACACGTCGATGCACACCGCCCCGAGCAGCACCAGGCCCTTGATGACCTGCTGATAGTCGATGCCGATGCCGAGGATGGACATGCCGTTGTTCATCACGCCCATGATCATGGCACCGACCACGGCGCCGCCGACACGCCCCACTCCGCCATAGGCCGAGGCGCCGCCGATGAAGCAGGCGGCGATGACGTCGAGCTCGAAGCCGAGTCCGGCCTTCGGGGTCGCGGTGTTGAGGCGCGCGGCGAAGACGAGGCCGGCGAGCGCGGCCAGCACGCCCATGTTGACGAAGGTCAGGAAGGTCAGCCGCTCGGTCTTGATGCCCGACAGGCTTGCCGCTTTCGCATTGCCGCCAACCGCGTAGACCTGCCGGCCAATCACGGTGCGGCGGGTGACGAAGCCGTAGAGTGCGATCAGCGCGGTCATGATGACCAGCACGTTCGGCAGGCCCCGATGCGAGGCGATCAGATAGGTGAAATAGAGCACGGCGCAGGCCAGGAGAATGCTCTTGCCGAGGAAGAACGCGTAAGGCTCGACCTCGATGCCGTGCAACTGCTCGCGCGAGCGGCCCTTGGCGCTGGCATAGACGAGGCCGAGCGCGAGCACGGCACCGATCAGCATGGAGGTCGGATGCAGCGTGCCGGCCTCGGGCAGCACTTCCGGAATGAAGCCGGAGGACAGTTTCTGGAAGGTCGCCGGAAACGGCCCGAGCGACTGGCCCTGCAACACCGCGAGCGCGAGGCCCTTGAACACCAGCATGCCGGCCAGCGTCACGATGAAGGATGGGATCTTGAAATAGGCGACCCAATAGCCTTGCGCCGCGCCGATCGCCGCCCCCAGCAGCAGACAGGCGATGAAGGCCAGCGTGTAGTCGACCTTGTATGTCACCATCAGCACGGCCGCCACCGCGCCGACGAAGCCCGCGACCGAGCCGACCGAGAGATCGATATGGCCGGTGACGATCACGAGCAGCATGCCCAGCGCCATGATGACGATGTAGCTGTTCTGAAGCACCAGATTGGTCAGGTTGAGCGGCTGCAGCAGCGTGCCGCCGGTCATGACCTGGAAGAACAGCATGATCGCGATCAGCGACAGCAGCATGCCGTAATTGCGCAAATTGTTCTTGATGAAGCTGCCGTGCCGGCGCTCCTCGGGCAGCGAAACCGTCTTGTCGGTCATGGCTGCGATCCTCCCATCTCGGCGCCCGCCAGGGCGCTGCTCCCATAATTTCTGTCGTTGCGCATGATGGCACGCATGATCTTCTCCTGCGTCGCCTCTGCGCCCTTGAATTCCCCGACGAAGGCGCCGTCGTTCATGACACAGATGCGGTCGCAGATGCCGAGCAGCTCGGGCATCTCCGAGGAGATCACCACGACGCCGCGGCCGGCCTCCGCGAGCTCGTTGATGATACAGTAAATTTCGTATTTGGCACCGACGTCGATGCCCCGGGTCGGCTCGTCCAGGATCAAGACCTTGGGATCGGTCATCAGCCATTTCGACAGCACCACCTTCTGCTGGTTGCCGCCGGAGAGCTGGCCGGTCTCCTGGTAGACGTCGGAGCAGCGGATGCGCATGCGGCTCTTGTAATCGCTGGCGACCTTCAGCTCGGCGATGTCATCGATCACGCGGTTAGGCGCGACCTGGTGGAGGCTTGCGAGCGTGATGTTCTTGCGGACGTCGTCGGCGAGGATCAGGCCGAGCTGCTTGCGGTCCTCGGTGACATAGGCAAGGCCGGCGTCGATCGCCGCGGCGACGCTCGGCAGCGCGATCTCACGGCCTTCGAGCCGGATGCTGCCGCTGATATTGGTGCCCCAGGACCGGCCGAACAGGCTCATCGCAAACTCGGTGCGGCCGGCGCCCATCAGCCCGGCGATGCCGACCACTTCGCCGCGCTTGACGCCGAAGTTGACGTTCTTGATGACCTGCCGCTCGGGATGAATGGGGTGATAGACCGACCAGTTCTCGACGGTGAGGACAGGCTCGCCGATCTTCACGCTGCGCTCGGGGAAGCGATGGGCGAGATCGCGGTTGACCATGCTGCGGATGATGCGGTCTTCCTGGATCGGCTCGGCACGGCAATCGATGCTATCGACGGTGCGGCCGTCGCGCAGCACGGTGATGTGGTCGGCGACCTTGGCGACCTCGTTGAGCTTGTGCGAAATCAGGATTGAGCCGATGCCCTGGTCGCGGAAGGCCATGAGGCGTTCGAGCAGCGCGGCGCTGTCGGCCTCGTTGAGGCTGGCGGTCGGCTCGTCCAGGATCAGCATCCGCACCCGCTTGGACAAGGCCTTCGCGATCTCGACCAGCTGCTGCTTGCCGACGCCGAGGTCGGTGATCAGCGTATCCGGGGATTCCTTCAGGCCGACCTGCGCGAGCAGGTCCCGTGTCCGCCGGTACACCTCGTCGCGGTCGATCACGCCTAACTTTGACGGCGGATGCGACAGGAAGATGTTTTCCGCGATCGACATCAGCGGGATCAGCGCCAGCTCCTGATGGATGATGATGATGCCGAGCGCCTCGGAATCGTTGATGTCACGAAAACGCCGCTCCTCACCCTCGAAGATGATGGTGCCCTCGTAGCTGCCGTGCGGATAGACGCCGCTGAGCACCTTCATCAGCGTCGACTTGCCGGCGCCGTTCTCGCCGACGAGGGCATGGATCTGCCCGGCGTCGACTGAGAAATTGACGTCGCGCAGCGCCTGGACGCCGGCAAAGCTCTTGCTGACGTTGCGCATCTCCAGCATTGCGGTCATCGTTTCATGTCCCATCCGTTACTTCAGCCCGCCCCGCTGGCGGGGAGAGCATAGGCCGCTTTGTGCGGCCGTTCCTGGAAACGCCGAGCCAGAGCTTCGGCTATGCGCGAAGCGATCGGGTGAGGGAGAGTCTCCGCGAAGAGTTCGCCCTCACCCGAACCCTCTCCCCGCAAGCAGGGAGAGGGAATAGGCCCCTTACTGGAACTGCGCCTTCTTGTAGTAGCCGCTATCGACCAGAGTCTTCTCCCAATTGTCCTTGTAGACCACGACCGGCTTCAGGAGATAGGACGGCACGGTCTTGGCGCCGTTCTCGTAGGTCTTGGTGTCGTTGACCGTGACCTGCTTGCCGGCGAGCGCGGCGTCGACCATGTCGGCGGTCACCTTGGCGAGATCGCGGGTGTCCTTGAAGATGGTCGAGTACTGGTCGCCGCGCAGCATCGCCTTGATCGAGGGCACCTCGGCGTCCTGGCCGGAGATAATCGGCATCGGCTGGTCGGCGCTGCCGTAGCCCACGCCCTTCAGCGAGGAGATGATGCCGATCGAGAGGCCGTCATAGGGCGACAGCACCGCGTTGACCTTCTTGTTGCCGTAGTAGGCGCTGAGCAGATTGTCCATGCGGGCCTGGGCGGTGGCGCCGTCCCAGCGCAAGGTCGCGACCTTGTCCATGCCCATCTGACCGGAGGCGACCACGAGCTTGCCGCTGTCGATATAGGGCTTCAGCACGCTCATCGCGCCGTTGTAGAAGAAGTACGCGTTGTTGTCGTCGGGCGAGCCGCCGAACAGCTCGATGTTGAACGGGCCCTTGCCTTCCTTGAGGCCGAGCCCCTTCTCGATCGATTGCGCCTGGAGCACACCGACCTGGAAATTGTCGAAGGTCGCGTAATAGTCGACGTTCGGCGTGCCGCGGATCAAGCGGTCATAGGCGATCACGGTGATGCCCTTGGCCTTGGCCTGCTTGAGCACGTCGGACAGCGTGGTGCCGTCGATCGCGGCGATCACCAGCGCCTTGGCACCCTTGGTCACCATGTTCTCGACCTGCGAGAGCTGGTTCGGGATGTCGTCCTCGGCATATTGCAGGTCGGTGTTGTAGCCACGCTCCTTCAGCACCTTGACCATGTTGTTGCCATCGTCGATCCAGCGCGCGGAGGATTTGGTCGGCATGGCGATGCCGACCGTCGCCTTGTCCTGCGCGGAAGCGGCGACGCCCGTGGCCATCGTCGCAGCGCCGGCCAGCGCCAGCGCGAGGAATGTCGTCTTCAGTTTCAGCATATTTCACTCCCTTGGGTGTCAAACTGTTTCTTCGTTTCGTCGAGAACGTTGGTCGTATGCGGCTTCGGTCCTCCTATGCAAGCTTGACGTCGGGCTCCGCGCGCCCTCGCGCGGATGCCTCGAGCAGAAAGGTGCGGCCGGCCTGCGGATCGGCGGCGCGCGCCGCCGCGTCCATGTCCTGCCAGGCCGAGGTGACGAGGAGGCGCGATAGATCGGGGCCGACGAAGGCCGGGCAGCTCGCCTGCTTTGCCGGCACGCTCAATGAGCGCAGGCGCTCGCCCTGCGGGCTATAGACGTCGACCCGGCTAGCGCCCCAGCACGCATTCCAGATCCGCCCGTCGGCGTCGCACACCGAGCCGTCGAGACCGCCGATGCCGGTGTGGCGCAGCAACACCTCGGGCTCGCCGCGCGGCAGACCGGTCGCGGGATTGAGCGGCACCGCGTAGAGCACCGCGCGCGCGGTGTCGGCGAAGTAGCCAATGCCGCCGTCCGGAGAGAAGCAGATCGAGTTGGGAATGCTGATACGCGGGAACAGCAGCGAGATCTTGCCGCGGTGGAACGCGTAGATCGCGCCTGCCCCTGCTTCCGCCTTGCGGCCCATGGTGCCGATCCAGAACGTGCCGGACTGATGCACGCGGGCATCGTTGGAGCGCGTCGCGGGATTGTCGGCTTCGAGCGGACAGAGCAGCGTCATCGCGCCGTCGGCGAGCGTGCGGATATAGAGGCCGTCCTCCGCGACGATCAACTGGCGGCCGGCGTCGATGCGCCCGAGCGCGCTCGCCATCCGGCCGAGCACGTGGACGCGAATGCCGCCACGGCCGAGTTGTGCCTCGAACAGCCGCCCCTCGCGGATGTCGAACCACCAGGCCGTATCGGTGGTCACGTCATAGGTCGGCCCTTCGCCGAGATGGCAGGGATCGTCCGACAGAACGGACGTCGGCACCTCTTCCATCATGGCGACCTCACTGCGAAGCGATAGACCGTGTGATGGCGGTAGACCTGGCCGGGATCGAGGCGCGGGCTCGGAAAATCCGGCCGGTTCGGCGAATTGGGCCACATATGCGGCTCAAGGCAGATGGCGTCCGACTGGCGATAGAGCTTGCCGCCCTTGCCCGAAATCGTGCCGTCGAGATAGTTGCCGGAATAGACCTGGAGGCCGGGCTGATCGGTGAACAGTTCCATGACGCGCCCCGAGCGCGGCGCCTCCAGCCGCGCCGCCAGAGCAAGCTTGCCGTCGCTTGCGAGGCAGTAGGTGTGGTCATAACCCCTGCCGTTGCGCAATTGCTGGTCGTTCTCGCGGATGCGTTGGCCGACGGGCCGCGGCTCGCGGAAGTCGAACGGCGTGCCGGCAACGCTGCGCGGCGGCTCCGGCAACGGAATGGCGGTGTTATCGATCGCGAGGAAATGCTCGGCAGCGACCATCAGCTTGTGATCGAGAGTTGGCGTCCCCGAATTTGCGCCTTCCAGATTGAAGAAACTGTGATTGGTCAGGTTGACGATGGTCGGCCGATCGGTCCGCGCCTCCATGGTCAGCGATATCTCGGCCGAGCCGGTGACGCGATAGGTCAGGCGCACATCGAGCCGACCGGGATAGTTCTCCTCGGCATGCGGGCTCGTGTAAGTCAGCGTGACTGCAGGGCTGGCGCCGTCGTCGATCTCCGCAATATCCCAGAGCTTGCGGTCGAAGCCGTCGAGGCCGCCGTGCAGCGCATTCGGACCGTTGTTCACGGGAAGCTGCACCGTTTCGCCGTCGAGCGAGAACTGCCCGTTGGCGATGCGGTTGGCGTAGCGGCCGACGGTGGCACCGAAGAACTTCCGTTCGGCAAGATAACCTGCGAACGTGTCATGGCCGAGCACGACGTCGTCATGGCCGCCCCTGGCATCCGGCGCGATCAGTGCCTGGATCACCGCGCCGTGGGTGATGATGCGCGCTTCGAATCCGCCCTCGCCGCGCAGCACGATGCGCTCCACGCTGCGGCCGTCCGGCAGCGTTCCGAAGACGTCTTTTGCTATTTTCGAGCCAGCCATGATCAATCCACAAACGGTTCGACGACAGTGCGCCTGCCGAGCAGGAAGGCGTCGGCGACCAGACGAAGCGGCGCGAGATCGACGTCGCTCGCGCCGGTTTCGGCAAGCGTGACGAAGCGCCGGTAAAGCTCCCGATATTCCTCATCCGGCGCCTCGGCAACGGTTTTGCCGTCAATCGCCATGCGCCGGCCGCCGCCGGACAGCGTCAACCGGCCTTGGTCGGTTTCGACGAGGATATCCCAGCTCTGCGGCCCGGTCTGCCGGAAGTCGAACTCGGCGGTCACAGGCAGGCCGCCAAGGTCGGTCAGCGTCAGGCTCGCGGCGATCGGCGCCTGGCAATTGGCGGGGAATGAAAGATCGGCCGCGGTGACGAACACCGGCTTCGGCAGTATCCTGGTCAGGATCGACAGCGCATTGATGCCGGGATCGAACACGCCGAGCCCGCCCGGATCCCAGATCCAGGCCTGCCCGGGATGCCAGACGCGGACGTCCTCCTTCCAATTGATATGCACGGAGGCGATCCGCCGCGTCGCGAGCCACTCGCGCGCCGGCTCGACTGCCGGCGCATGACGCGAATGCCAGGTCGCAAACAGCGTTCGCTTTGCCTCCCCCGCCATCGCGATCAGCGGATCGAGCTCGGCAACGCCGATGCCCGGCGGCTTCTCCAGCATGACGTGCTTGCCGGCTTTGAGCGCTGCAGCGGCCTGGGCGCGGCGCACTTGAGGCGGCGTGCAGAGCGACACGGCGTCGATCGGCGGGCCCTGCTCCAGCAATTCCTCGATGGTGGCGAAATGCGGCAGCCCCGGCAGCGATGCGTTGCGGCTGGCGACCGCCGCGAGCGTCGCGCCAGGCACCGCTGCGATCGCGCCGACATGCTGGTCGCGCGCGATCTTGCCGAATCCGACGATGGCGATGCGAAGTTCAGTCACGATTTTTCTCCAGCTTCCGCGGATGGCAACTCGCCCGGCGCGGCTACGGTCACCGCACCCTCATGGCGGCGCATGCCGTTGTGAATGACGTAGATCATCGCCTCCGATGCAGTCGCGGCGTCACCGGCCGCGATGGCATCGACGATCTTCTGGTGCCAGAGCAGCACGGTGTCGCGGTCCTCGGGTTCGACCGGCGCACTGAGCAGGAACGAGGCGCGCAACGCAGCCTCGATGACATGCCCGATCGAGCGCATGAAAAGATTTCCGGACGCGCGCGCCACGGCGACGTGGAGCGCGAGGTCGGCATCGGCGAAGCCGACGGAGTCGGAGGCTTCGAGCCGCATCCGTTCCATGCTGCGACGGAGCTCGGCGAGATCCGCCTCCGACCGCTGCGCCGCCGCCAGCCCGGCCGCGCGCGGCTCGACCGCGAGGCGGATCTCGGCGAGGTCGTTGAGGAAGCGCTTGTCGATGCCGGCGTCCAGGTGCCAGGCCAGCACGTCGGCGTCGAACATGTTCCAGGCGGTGCGCTCGCGCACCACGGTGCCGACCCGCGCCTTGGTGGTGAGCAGGCCCTTGGCGACCAGGGTCTTCACGCTCTCCCGCAGCACCGGCCGCGAGACGCCGAACATCGCAATCATCTCGGCGTCACCGGGCAGGCGCGTCCCCTCCCCGTAGCGGCCGGCGATGATGTCGATGCCGATCGACTGCGCCACCTCCGCGTGGTTGGAATGGGCCCGCCGCGTCGGGATCACGACGATGCGCGAGGTCATGAGGCAGCTCCCACGCTCTTCGCCGCCGGCCGGCGCGCCAGCGCGACCAGCCCCTGCTGCAAGGCGATGAAGGCGAACAACAATACGCCCGTCGCGATCTTGGTCCACCAGCTCGACAGCGTGCCGTCGAAATTGATGTAGGTCTGGATCAACCCCTGGATCAGCACGCCAAGGAATGTGCCGATCATCGAGCCCTGCCCGCCCGTCAGCAGCGTGCCGCCGATCACGACGGCCGCGATGGTGTCGAGCTCGACGCCGACGGCGGAGAGCGAATAGCCGGCGCTGGTGTAAAACGAGAACACGATGCCGGCAATGCCCGCGAGCACGCTCGACAGCATGTAGATCCTCACCGTCATCCTGCCGACGGCCACGCCCATCAGGCTCGCCGCGGCCCGGTTGCCGCCGAGCGCGTAGACGTTGGCGCCGAACCGGGTGAGCTGCAGCAGCAATGCTCCGCCGATGACGATCACGAGCATGATGATCGCGATCGCCGTCAATCGCCCGCCACCGGGCATCCGCAAAGCGAAGTCCGACACGGTGGAATAGACCGGCGCGGTGATCGGCACCGATTCGGTCGAGAGCAGGAAGCTTGCACCACGGGCCAGGAACATGCCGGCGAGCGTCACGATGAAAGGCGGCAGATCGAAGACATGGATGATCGCGCCCATCGCCGCGCCAAAGGCCGCCGAGAGCGCGAGAATGGCGACGAAGGCGAGCAGCGGCGGCACGCCCCAGCGCTCGATCGCCAGCGCCACGAATACCGTGGTGAAGCCGATCACCGAGCCGACCGACAGATCGATGCCGCCGGAGATGATGACGAAGGTCATGCCGGTGGCGACGATGCCGAGGAAGGCGTTGTCGGTGAGGAGATTGCCGACCACGCGCGTCGAGGCGATGTTGGGGAATTGCACCGCGCAGAGCGCGAATCCCGCGACGAGCACGATGGCCGTGATGAGGACGGGCGGCAGGCCTTTCATGCTTTCGTCCCCCGCAGCCGCGCGATCATTGCTGCGATCCCCGAGAATTTCGGCGATTGCAGCAGCAGCACCGCGAGCACCACCACCGCCTTGACCAGCAAATTGAACTCCGGCGGATAGCCTGACAGCAGAATGCCGGTGTTCATGGTCTGGATGATCAGCGCGCCCAGCACGGCCAGAATGAGGCTGAAGCGGCCGCCGAACAGCGAAGTGCCGCCGATCACCACGGCCAGGATCGCATCGAGCTCGAGCCAGAGGCCGGCATTGTTGGCATCCGCACCCATGATGTCGGCGGCCGCGATGACGCCGGCAAGAGCGGCGCAGACGCCGCACCAGACATAGACCGCCAAGATCATCGCGCGGGTGCCGACGCCGGCAAGCTCGCTCGCCCGCGCATTGCCGCCGGTCGCCTCGATCAGCAGCCCCAGCGCCGAGCCGCGCACCACCGCGGCGGTGAGGATCAGCATGCCGATGGCAATCGCAATCGGCACCGGCAGGCCGAGCACGGCACCATTGCCGAGCCAGACCAGATCCGGTGAGGAGAAGGTCACGATGCGGCCTTCGGTGATGAGCTGGGCGATGCCGCGGCCCGCCACCATCAGGATCAGCGTCGCCACGATCGGCTGCATGCCGAGCACCGCGACGAGAAATCCGTTCCACAATCCGCAGATCAGCCCCGCGCCGAGCGCCGCCGCCAGCACCACGGGCAGGCCGTGAGTGTCGGCGAGACTCGCCGCAATCGCGCCGGAGATCGCCATCACTGCGCCGACCGACAGATCGATGCCGCGCGTCGCAATCACCAGCACCATGCCGAGCGAGAGCAGCGCCACCGGCGTGCCGCGGTTGAGCACGTCGATGAGGCTGCCGAACAGGCGGCCGTCCTGGAGGCGCACGTCGAAGAATTGCGGCGAGACAACGCGATCGACCGCCAGAATGACGATCAGCGCCAGGATCTGGGCAAGGCCGCGGCGCGGCAACAGCGCGGTCATGCCCGGCTCTCATGCGAGATGCTGGCGCCATCGGCGGCAATGGCCGTGAGAATGCTGCCGACGTCGATCGCCTCGCCCGCGAGCTCCTCGACATGGGCGCGATCGCGCAGCACCACGACGCGGTCCGAATAGGTCACGATCTCGTCGAGCTCGGACGAAATCACGAGCAGCGCCAGACCGTCGTCACAGAGCCCGCGGATCAGGCGGATGATCTCGGCATGCGCGCCGACGTCGATGCCGCGCGTGGGTTCATCCAGCACGAGGAGCCGCGGCGAGGTCGCGAGCCAACGCGCCAGCAGCACCTTTTGCTGATTGCCGCCGGACAACAGGCCCACCGGACGTTCCGGATCCGAGGGGCGGATGTCGAGCATTTTGACGTAGCGGCGCGCAATCTCATCCTGCTCGCGGCGCGACAGCGGCCGATGCAGGCCGCGCTTGGCCTGAAGCGCCAGCACGATGTTCTCGCGCACGGTGAGCTCGGCGACGATGCCGTCGGTCTTGCGCTCCTCCGGGCAGTAACCAAAACCGTGGCGCACGCCGTCGCGCGGCGACTGCAGCCGGACAGGCGCGCCTTCCACCCTCGCCTGCCCGCGGTCGGCGCGCTCGGCGCCGAACACCAGCCGTGCGGTTTCGGTGCGGCCCGAGCCCAGCAGGCCGGCAAGGCCGACGACCTCGCCATGGCGCAGCTCGAGATTGAACGGCGCGATATAACCGGCCTTGCCGTAGTTCTCGAAACTGGCGCAGATCTCGCGCGGCATCTGCTCGCCTGCCGCGGCTCGCGCGCTGGTGGTTTCGGCAAGCTCGCGGCCGAGCATCATCCGGATCAGCTCGATCCGCGGCAACGAGGCGGCCTCGCGCTCACCGACCAGGCGGCCGTTGCGCAGCACGGTGATGCGATCGGAGATCTCGTAGACCTGGTCGAGGAAATGGCTGACGAAGACGATGCCGATGCCGCGCTTTGCCAGCTGGCGCATGATGCCGAACAGGATTTCGACTTCGTGACGGTCGAGGCTGGCGGTCGGCTCGTCCAGGATCAGCACGCGCGCGGAGAGATCGACGGCGCGCGCAATCGCGGTGACGTGCTGTACGGCGACGGAATAGCTGCCGAGCGGTGCTGATACGTCGATGTCGAGACCGAAATCCGCAAGCAACGCCTTGGCGCGACGTCGCATCTCGCCTTCGCGCACGATGCCGAAGCGCATCGGCTGGCGGTCGAGGAACAGGTTCTGCGCCACCGAAAGGTTCGGCAGCAGGTTGACCTCCTGGTAGACGGTGGCGATGCCCGCCTGAAGCGCGGCCTTGGCCGAACGCGGCGCGACCTCTTCGCCACCGAGCCTGACGATGCCGGCATCGCGCGGGAACACGCCGGTGACGACCTTGATCAGCGTGGACTTGCCGGCGCCGTTCTCGCCGAGCAGCGCATGTATCTCACCTGCGCGAAGCGTGAAGTCGACCTCCTGCAACGCGCGCACCGCCCCGAAACTCTTGCTGAGCCCGCGCACCTCCAGCAGGGACGGAGCAGGATCCGGGCTGTTCTCCATGGCAAATTCACTCCCACCGGTGCCCGCGGATGACGCGGACACCCAGCCTAGTCGTACGCGCAGCGGTTTCGAAGGGGCTGCCGGACCGCAGGGAACGGTCCGGCGCGGCGCCCGCCTCAGTAACCGAGGCCCTTCTTGCTGTCGTAGATCTTCTGCGGATCGTCGGCGGCAGTATAGAGCTTGGAGTCGGTCTGGATCCACTTCGGCGGAACCGTGCCCTTGCCCTTGAAGGCCGCGATGGCATCGAGTGCCGGGCCCGCCATGTTCGGCGTCAGCTCGACCGTGGCATTGGCTTCGCCGGCGGCCATCGCCTTGAAGATATCCGGGACCGCGTCGATGGAGACGGTGAGGATTTCCTTGCCGGGCTTGAGGCCGGCTTCCTTCATCGCCTGGATGGCGCCGACCATCATGTCGTCGTTATGCGCGTAGACCGCGCAGATCGACTTGCCGCCGCCTTCGGCCTTGATGAAGCTCTCCATCACTTCCTTGCCCTTGGCGCGGGTGAAGTCGCCGGTCTGGCTGCGCACCACTTTCAGGTTCGCATGCTTGGCGATGGCGGTGTCAAAACCCTTCTTGCGGTTTGCGGCGACGCTGGCGCCGACCGTGCCCTGCAATTCGACGATGTTGCAGGCTTTAGCCCCGACGGTCTTGGCCAGCCAGTCCCCGGCGACCTCGCCTTCGTGCACGCTGTCGGAGGTCACGGCGGTGAGATAAAGATCCTTGCCGGAGGGATCGATGTCGCGGTCGAGCAGCACGACCGGAATCTTGGCCTCCTTGGCTTCCTTCAGCACCGAGTCCCAGCCGGTCGAGACGACCGGCGCGAGAAAGATCGCATCGACGTTCTGCGCGATGAAGGAGCGGATCGCCTTGATCTGGTTCTCCTGCTTCTGCTGCGCGTCGGCGATCTTGAGATTGACCTTGCGCTTGGCGGCCTCCTGCTTGGAGACCGACGTCTCGGCTGCGCGCCAGCCGGATTCCGATCCGATCTGCGAAAAGCCGATGGTGAGTTCGGCGGCGCTGGCCGGCAGCGCGAGGAGCAAGGCGGCCGTGGCGCTGGCCGCGAAGAGGGCTTTGAGGATCATCAGGCGTGTCTCCCAAATGTTATCCCGGGCGCCCCATTGGTAGCATGACACCCGACGACCGCCCTTTCCGGACGGTGAAGGCACTATTTCACGGAACATCGGTTCCGACTAGTCATATTATCTGACTATTGAACGGAAATGCAGGGCGGGCGGATGGGCGCTATCTACGACACACCCAAAGCGTTTTAGTTCCAGAAATGCAACGAAAAGATGAAGAAAATGATGCGGTAGTTGGGATGAGGGCACTCTCTGCGAGGACGGTCAAAGACGGACCCGCAACCTCTCTTCCCCATCATCGCGAGCGCAGCGAAGCAAACCAAAGCCTCTTCGCGGAGCGATCCTGGATTGCCTCGCTGCGCTCGCAATGAGGACGTAGAGCTCTGCGGATGTCGACCAAATCGACTCGCGAAGAAGCCCCCTCACCCCGCATCCGCCTTCGCTGAAGCTTCGGCGGACAAGCGCGGGGAGAGGTGAAAAGCTAGATCAGCTTCCGCTGCGCCAAATTCTTCATCAGCGCACCGATGCCGAAGGTCCAGGGCTCGCACTCGTCGCTGGTCCGCATGCGGTTGACGAGCTTGCCGAGCTGCGGCGCTGAGATCGTGACGATGTCGTCGCGCTTGTGGGTGAACCCCTGCCCCGGCGCGTCGCGATCCTTGACCGGCGCGAACATGGTACCGAGGAACAACACGAAACCATCTGGATATTGATGGACCTTGCCGATCGTCTGCTCGACGAGGTCCGTGGGATCGCGGCTGATCATGCTGATCGAGGAATGGCCGTCGAGAACGAAGCCGTCCGCGCCCTTCACGTTCAGGCTGATGTCGAGCTTGCGCACGTCGTCGAGGGTAAAGCTGTCGTCGAACAGGCGCAGCAACGGGCCGATCGCGCACGAGGCGTTGTTGTCCTTGGCCTTCGACAGCAAGAGCGCAGAGCGTCCCTCGAAGTCGCGGAGGTTCACGTCGTTGCCGAGCGCGCCGCCGACGATCTTGCCGCGGCTCGACACGAACAGGACCAATTCCGGCTCGGGGTTGTTCCAGGTCGACTTCGGATGCAGCCCGGCATCCATGCCGGTGCCGACCGAGGACAGTGTCGGGGCCTTGGTGAAGACCTCGGCGTCCGGACCGATGCCGACCTCGAGATACTGGCTCCAGGCATTCTGATCGATCAGCACCTGCTTCAGATGCATGGCCTGGTCCGAGCCAGGCTTGAGCTTCGACAGATCGTCACCGATCAGCCGCGTCACTTCTTTCCGGATCGCCTCGGCCGAGGCCGGATTGCCTTTCGCCCGCTCCTCGATCACGCGCTCCAACATCGAGATGGCGAAGGTGACGCCGGCCGCCTTCAATGTCTGGAGATCGACGGGCGCAAGCAGCCACGGCTTTTTCGGGTCGCGCCTATCGGGTGCCGTATTGGCCACGATGGCGTCGAGCTCGCCGATGCGCTCGCCCTTGGTCGCAGCAAGCGCCTTGGCCGGATTGTCCTCCTCGCAGAGCGCGCTGACGGTGGGGAATTTCGCGGTGACGTCGAACACGCCATCGCCGCGCACGGCGACCACGGCCGGGCCATTCGCCTGCGGCAGCCAGACGCGGCCGACCAGCGTCCCCTTCGTTCCATCCTCGGGGAGAAGGTCTTTAACCGTCAATGTCGTCATGGCCGGCGTCCTCGCTGTTTTTCGGACCGGCCGCGTTCACGGCAGCCGATCCCATTGGCGAAGACCAATAAACGTCTGGCTCCGGAAGTCCAGAGCGCCAGCGCGCCGCGCTTCTATGCCCCTGCCCGCGCCTTTCGGGCCGCGATCTGCTGCAGCGCCCAGCGCGCGTTCTTCCGGACATCGGGATCGGAATCGTCGGCGATGACGGCCAGGAACACCTCGCCGTCGGGATGGGCGATCTCGCCGAGCGCGGCAGCCGCCTCCTTGCGTAAATTGGCCTGGTCGTGATTGACGCAATTGCCGATCGAGCGCACCGCGCGCTCGATCTTCATCCTGCCGAGGCTGCGGATCGCCTTCAGCCGCACCTGCCAGAACTCGTCGGCAAGGCATGCAACCAATTGATCGGCGGCAATTGCGCCGTTGACGTTGAGACCGAGCGTCTCCGCCGCCATCTCGCGAACCATCCAGTCGGTGTCCTTCAGCGCGCGGGTAATCGTCTCCGCCGCCGGCTTCAGTTGGGAAAACGCCAGCGCACTCACCGCAGCGCGGCGCACATGGGCGTCGGGATCGTTGATCAGCGCGGTCAGCGCGGGGATCGATTCTTCCAGCTTGAGGAAGCCGATCACACCGATCGCCTGGACGCGGACGGCGGCATCCGTATCCTGGAGCGCTTCCAGCGCCGGCTTGAGCGTGTCCTTGCAGCGCAGCTCCTTCAGCGCGCGCAACGCGCCCATGCGAACGAAGGCGTGGGCGTGCTTCACCAGCGGCAGGATGACTTCGGCGCAGGCGGGATCCTTGAACTCGGCCATGCTGTCCGCCGCGGCCGATGCCACGATCCTTTCGGGATCGACCAGCAGCTTCACCAGCGCACTCGCCGCTTCCGGCCCGTCGAACTCGCCGAGCGCCATCGCGACCTGCTGGCGCACGCCGGCGTCGGGATCGGCGACCATGTTGGCGAGATGGACGACCGCAGCCGGATCGCCGGAATGGCCGAGCGCGATGATGGCGACGCGGCGCTCGGCGGGATCGGCGGCCTGAAGCCGCTCGTCGGCGTCTTCGAGGTCGTCGTAGGATTCGAACGGGCTCGACATGATCACCTCAACAGATAGGGAATGTTGACGGTGACGGCGCCAGTCGGACAATCGGCCTCGCAGGGCATGCAGTACCAGCACTCGTCATAGGCCATGTAGGCCTTGCCGGTCATGTCGCTGATACGGAGGACGTCGAGCGGGCAGACGTCGACGCACACGGTGCAGCCCTTGTCGGCGATGCATTTGGCGTCGTCGACGACCACCGGAACCGATGTCTGATAGGAAGCGAGAGGCATTGGATGTCTCCTGTTGCTATGTTCTGGTGGGTCAGGCCGAGGCGCGGATGCGCTGCTTGTCGTAGAGGTCCTTCTCGTCGTCGGCGATCGGCACGACATAGGGCTCCACGGCACGCTTCTCGCTGGTCATCTTGCCGTTCTGCTTGCTCAGCAGGGTGTGGCAGAACCAGTTTTCGTTGTCCTTCTCGGGAAAATCCGTGCGCCAGTGATAGAGGCCCCAGCGGCTTTCCTCGCGGTACAGCGAGGCATGCACCGCCATGTCGGCGCAGTCCATGATCGACTGCACTTCGAGCGCGCGGAGCAATTCGTGTGCGTTGCGCGCGATCATGTGCTCCTGCATGTCCTCGCGCGTCTCTGCGAGACGGCGCATCCCGAGCTCGTATTTGCGGGTGACCTTCGGCGGCTGGAGATAGTCGTTGACCAGGCGCCTTGTCTTGTACTCGACCTGGTTCGGCGGAATGCCGTCCTCGCGCCTGGTCGGTGCCAGCACGCGGTCGCGTTCCTTCGCCACATCCTGCGCATCGAACTCCGCAAAATCGTGATTGTCGGCAAACTCCATCGCATCGATGCCCGCGACCGAGCCGTTGGTGAAGGCGCCGAGCATGTAGTTGTGCGGCACGCTCGCCATGTCGCCGGCGGCGTAGAGGCCCGGCACGGTAGTGCGGGCATTGTCGTCGACGAACACACCCGAGGCGCTGTGGCCGGAGCAGAAGCCGATCTCGGAAATGTGCATCTCGATCGACTCGTTGCGGTAGTCGACGCCGCGCCCCTGCTGGAACAGGCCGCGCGTCGGCCGCTCCACCTTGTGCAGCGTCGATTCAATCTCGGAGATGGTGTCGGGATGCAGATGCTTGAGCTGGAGGAACACCGGACCCTTGCCGGACAAGAGCTCGTTATAGAACTCGAGCATCATCTGGCCGGACCAGTAGTCGCATTCGATGAAGCGCGATCCCTCGTTGTTGGCGGTGAAGGCACCGAACGGGCCGGCGACATAGGCGCAGGCCGGGCCGTTGTAATCCTTGATCAGAGGGTTGATCTGGTAGCATTCGAGGTTCGCGAGCGCGGCGCCGGCGTGATAGGCCATGGCATAGCCGTCGCCGGAATTGGCGGCGTTCTCGTAGGTGCCGAACATGTAGCCCGAGGTCGGCAGACCGAGCCGGCCGGCGGCGCCCATGCAGAGGATCACGGCCTTGGCCTTGATCACCAGAATCTCGGCGGTGCGGGTGTTGACGCTGATCGCGCCGGCAATGCGGCCGTCGGCGGATTTCAGAAGTCGCGTCGCCATGTAACGGTTCGAGATCAGGATGCGGGCGCGGCGGAGCTGGCGGTACAGCGCCTTCTTCACGGTCTCGCCGTTCGGCATCGGCAAGACATAGGTGCCGATATGGTGCACCTTCTTGACTGCGTAGTCGCCGTTCTCGTTCTTCAGGAAGCGGATGCCGAAACTGTCGAGCTCCTCGATGATGCTGTAGCAGTTTTGCGCGTATTTATAGACCGCCTTCTGGTCGACGATGCCGTCATTGGCGATGGTGATTTCCTTGGTGTACTGCTCAGGCGTCGCGTAACCGGGGATGACGGCATTGTTGAGCCCGTCCATGCCCATCGAGATCGCGCCGGAGCGCTTGACGTTGGCCTTTTCGAGCAGGACGACGTTGGCCTTCGGATTCTTCAGCTTCGCCTTCAGCGCCGCCATCGGGCCGGCCGTGCCGCCGCCGATGACGAGCACGTCGCAGGAAACCTCCGAAAGTCCGTCGACGATCTGATCTAGTGCCATCGCTTGCTCCTGGTTCGCCGGCAGGTCCGGCGCCTTTGCATCAGATTTGTTCAGGGGGCTTTCCGGCGATAGCAATTAGTTGTCGCCGGAGGCCGATTTGTCCTCAGCGCTCGACGAAAGCCTTCTCGATCACGAAGTGGCCGGGCCGGCTGTGATTGCCCTCGACAAAGCCGCGCGCGGAAAACATCGCGGGGAGTTCCTCGAGCATCGCCGGGCTACCGCACAGCATGATGCGGTCGGTCTCGATATCGAGGCCGGATTGCCCGATGTCGTCGAACATCTGGTTCGAAGCGATCAGGTCGGTGATGCGGCCGCGGTTCCTGAACGGCTCGCGGGTGACCGTGGGATAGTAGACGAGCTTGTCACGGATCAGCGGCCCGAAGAATTCGTGATTGCGCAAGCCGTCCACCAGGTGCTCGCCATAGGCAAGCTCGGAGACCTGGCGACAGCCATGGGCAAGCACGATGGTCTCGTAATTCTCGTAGACGTCGGGGTCCTTGATCAGGCTGGCGAAGGGCGCAAGGCCGGTGCCGGTCGAGAGCAGCAAGAGACGCTTGCCGGGAATGAGATTGCCGGTGATCAGCGTGCCCGTGGCCTTGCGGCCGACCAGGATGATATCGCCTTCCCTGATCTTCTGAAGGCGCGAGGTCAGCGGCCCGTCCTGGACCTTGATCGAGAAGAACTCGAGCGCCTCCTCGTGATTAGCGCTCGCCATGCTGTAGGCCCGCATCAAGGGCTTGCCCTCGACCTCCAGCCCGATCATGGCGAACTGCCCGTTCTGGAAGCGGAAGCCGGGATCGCGCGTCGCGGTGAAGCTGAACAGCGAGTCGGTCCAATGTCTGACCGACAAAACCGTTTCCTTCTGAAATGCGCTCATCCGTCGTCTCTCCTTGTCGCGATGGCGCACAAGGTTTCGGAGAGACGGGACTCCGGCAATGCGGAACTGAAATTTCCGGTCGATTAGTTTCACATTTCGCGGGCGATGACCGAAGAGGAAGCAGTAAAGGTCGGGCGACCTGCCTCGCCGCGCCTCCGCGCCGGCAATTAGTTGCTATTCGCGCCGGCCAGCGACAACGTAGAAGAGAGGTCGGAGATACGTCATGACCATGACCTTGGTGGCACCGACCGTGGCCGACTATGAAGCAAGCGCTGATCTCGCGACGCTCCTCGTCCGCACAACCGAGGGCGATGCACTCAGCCTGCCCGCCGAGCAGCTCCGCCTCTCCTGCAAATGCGCCCACTGCACCCGCGCCCGCTTCGACGGCCGCTTCCCCGATCGGTTTCCCGGCATCGCGATCACCGAGATCGGCGATCTCGGTTACGGTCTGAACATCTCGTTTTCGGATGGGCACGACCGGGGGATCTATCCCAAGCCATATCTGCTGAGCCTGGCGGGGCGGTAGGTCCAAACCACGTCACCAACTCCGCAGGCATTCCCTGCGACCCGGCTACGCCAAGGCTTCGCCGGGGCTGAAGTCCAGGGGCGCCGAAGCTCCAGCATAGTCTGCAAGCGGGGAATCCGGTACGCCGCAGCTTCTCCGTATCCCATTGCAATCCCTGGAATACTGGATCGTCCGCCTTCGCGGGCGATGACAGTGGAGTGATTGGCACGGACATTGCTCGTCTTTAGAACGATTTGAACGTTCCGGAGGCAGATGATGTTGCAGGCGGCCAATGTGGTTCGCGGGACGGTTCCCGCAACGGTCCGGCCTGCCGGCAGCTCCTCGCTGTTGCTCACCGAAAACCAGCAATGGATCGGTGGACCGCCGGCGCTGATGGACAAGCTCACTCAGCGCGAGCGGGAGCTGGTGCTGAAGCAGGGCCGCCGCAAGGTGCTCAACCGCGGCCAGACGCTGTTCAGCCAAGGCGGCAGGCATGACGGTATCTGGCTGATCGAGAGCGGCCGTATCCGGGTGTTCTACACCTCCCCGCTCGGCCGCGAGATCACGCTGGCCTACTGGCATGTCGGCAATTTCGTCGGTGGGCCCGAGGTATTCGAAGGCACCGTGCACCAATGGTCCGGTGTTGCATCCAGCAATTGCAGCGTCGTGCACCTGCCCGGAAAAGAGCTGCGAGCGCTTGCCGTGGATATCCCGAATCTGGCCATCGGCCTGATCGAAGGGCTTACTTTCAAGGGCAAGTGCTATTCGGCGCTGGCCCAGATGCTGGGAACACGCTCGATCACGCAGCGCCTCGCACATCTGCTGCTGCATCTGGTCGACCTCTACGGCGTCGAGGACGCCGACGGCCGGGTGATCGCGGCGGCCTTCACCCATGCCGACATCGCTCACATGGTCGGCGCGACCCGGCAATGGGTCACGATCAGCCTGAAGCGCATGCAGGAAAAGGGAATCGTCGTGACCAAGCGGTCGCAGATCGTGGTCTGCCGGACCGACGTGCTCGAGGAGATGCGCGGCCAGGCGGCCGATTAAAGCGGCCGCGATCAGGGTCGATGCACAGGCAAGCGGCTTTATAGTGCAGGACTGCCCAAGGAGTATGCAATCAGCTTTTCCCGGCAACTAATCGACTGCGGCGGACATTCCGGATTTGCCCTGCTCTCGCCCTCACCCAATCATGGCAACCACAGCACATCCAACCGAATGAGGATGAGAATGGTCCGCCATCTTCCCACGCTCTCGATCGCGATGTCGGTGACGTCGCTGGCGCTTCTTCTCGCGCCGCCGGCCTCGGCGGAAACCGTCACGCTCGGCATCGGAATACAG
Organism: Bradyrhizobium sp. Bra64; assembly: GCF_024519875.1. NCBI lineage: Bacteria > Pseudomonadati > Pseudomonadota > Alphaproteobacteria > Hyphomicrobiales > Nitrobacteraceae > Bradyrhizobium > Bradyrhizobium sp. Bra64. Next base: position 336,251 of record NZ_JALJRD010000002.1, read on the forward strand.
GACACGACGACGAACACGGTCACGGCCGGCGCCGTCATCCGCCAATTGCATCTCCTCGAAAAATACCTGCCGAAAGACGGCAAATACGCCAACATCAAATTCGAGATCGAATGGCAGAATTTCACCTCCGGCCCGCCCGTCACCAACGCGATGATGGCGAACAAGCTGCAGATCGGCATGATGGGCGACTACCCGCTGATCGTGAACGGCTTCACCTTCGACAGCAATCCCGAGAGCAAGAGCCGCCTGATCGGCATCGCCGCCTATAGCCTGTCCGGCTCCGGCAACGGCATCGTCGTTCACAAGGATTCGCCCTACTACGATCTCGCCGACCTCAAGGGCAAGCTCGTCAGCGTACCGTTCGGCTCCGCCGCGCACGGCATGGTGCTCAAAGCGATGCAGGACCGCGGCTACGGGTCGGATTTCTTCCAGCTCGTCAGCCAGAGCCCGGAGGTCGGCTCGACCAACCTCCAGGAGAAGAAGATCGACGCGCATGCCGACTTCGTCCCCTTCGCCGAGCTGCTGCCGTTCCGGGGCTTTGCGCGAAAGATCTTCGACGGTGTCGAGACCAATTTGCCGACCTTCCACGGCATCGTGGCCCGTACGGACTTCGCCGAGAAATATCCTGAAGTCGTCGTCGCCTACTTCAAGGCTCTGATCGCCGCCAATCAGTGGCTGCGCGACGATCCCAAGCTCGCCGCCGAGAAAATCCAGGAATGGACCGGCATCAACAAGGAAGTCGTCTACATCTTCTTAGGTCCCGGCGGCAACATGACCACGGATCCCACGATCAAGCCGGCGCTGATCGACGCCGCCACGGCCGACGTCAAGGTGCTGCAAAACCTCGGCCGCATGAAGGAGTTCGATCCGAAAAAATGGGTCGACGACAGCTACATCCGCAAGGCCTTTGCCGAGATGAAGCTCGACTATGACGCGCAGCTTGCGAGCACGAAGAACTATGAGATTTCCGGCGAGGATTCCTTCTGCAAGAAGCCGATCACCGATCCGCGCAAGGCCGGCGAGGTCTGGGTCGACGACGCCGGAATCCTGCCGTTCTCGTCGGCCGCCTGCACGCTCGGCGCCTATGCCGACTTCAAGGCCAAGGGCAAGAAGATCAATGTCGCCTACGTCTTCGACGGCACACGCGGCATCAAGCTGTTCGCCAACCAGGCGTTCTTTGCGGTCGGAAATGGCGAGGTCGCCCCGTTCCTGCTCAAGAAGGACGCCGAAGCCTACGCCGCCAAGATCAGCGGCAAGGTGCTGGGCTTCGACGACGCGGTGAAGGCGGCGGTCGGCGGAGGCAAGACGTGAGCAGTCCCGCCCTCCTCAGACAAACCGAGGACAGCATGTCGGCAAGTGCAATCGCGGAAACGACCTCCGTGCCCGCCACCACTCCACCCGTGGCACCGCCCTCCTTCAGCACGCTCGCGCTGCGCTGGTACCGGCTCAACCGGGACGGGCTGCGCGCGATCGCGATCGGCATCGTCTCGCTCGCCGCCTTCCTGCTGGTCTGGCACCTGCTCACGACCTACCGCGTCGTGTTCTTCGTGCGCTTTACCAACGTGCCCTCGCCGCTCGCGGTCTATGCGAGCTTCACCAAGGCGATCCACGATCCCAAATTCCTGATGCACATCGTGCTGAGCTGCCGGCGCATCTTCATCGGCTTCTCCCTCGCGGCGATCGTCGGCGTACCGCTCGGCCTGATCATGGGACGCTTCAAGCTGGCGCATGAGATCATCTTCCCCGTTGCGGAGGTGCTGCGGCCGATCCCTGCGATCGCCTGGGTGCCGATGGCGATCATGCTGTGGCCGACCAACGAGCAGAGCATCGTCTACATCACGTTCCTCGGCTCGTTCTTCCCGATCCTGGTCAACACGCTGCACGGCATGTCGCTCGTCGACCCGGTGCTGGTGCGCGCGGCGCAATGTCTCGGCGCACGCGAACGCTCGATCTTCCGCGAGGTGTATTTTCCGGCGTCGCTCCCGCACATCTTCACCGGCCTGACCGTCGGCATGGGCGTGGCCTGGGTGTCGCTGATCGCCGCCGAGATGATCTCGGGGCAGTACGGCATCGGCTATTTCACGTGGGAGGCTTATTCGCTGGTCCAGTACGCCGACATCGCGCTCGGCATGATCGCGATCGGCGTGCTCGGCCTCGGATCGAGCATGTTGATCCGGGGCGCCGGACGATTGGTGATGCCGTGGAGGCTGAAATGAACGAAATCCCGACCAAAGCACCGCAGGGTCATATCGAGGTCAGAAACTTCTCGCTCAGCTACGAGAGCATCGAGGGACCGGTCGAGGCCGTCACCGATACGCAGATTCACGTGAAGCCCGGCGAGTTCGTCTCGATCGTCGGCCCGTCCGGCTGCGGAAAGTCGACGCTGCTCAATGCGGTCGCGGGCTTCCTCAAGCCGACCACCGGCGTGGTCACCGTCGACGGTGAGCGCGTGAACGGCCCCAGCGCCGAGCGCGGCATGGTGTTCCAGCAATATTCGCTGTTTCCCTGGAAGACCGTGCGGGAGAACGTCGAGTTCGGCCTGAAGATGCGCGGCATGGCGCGCTCGCAGCGCGAGCGCGCCGCCCGCACGCTGCTCGGGCTCGCCGGTCTCGAGGCCTTCGAGAAGCATTATCCGGAAAAGCTCTCCGGCGGCATGAAGCAGCGCGTCGGCATCGTCCGCGCGCTCGCGACGGGGCCGAAAGTGCTGCTGCTGGACGAGCCCTTCGGCGCGCTCGACGCGCAGACCCGCGTCATCATGCAGCAGATCCTCACCAACATGTGGCAGCGCCTGAAGATCTCGGTGCTGTTCGTCACCCACGACATCGACGAGGCGATCTTCCTGTCCGACCGCGTCTACTGCATGACCGCGCGTCCGGGCTCGATCAAGGCGGAAATCCCGATCCCGCTGGAGCGGCCGCGGCAGCAATCGATGATGATGTCCTCGGAATTCCTGGCGCTCCGCCGCGGGCTGATGTCGCTGATCCGCGAGGAAAGCCTGAAGGCGATGGGCGGTGAGATCAGCGACATGGGCCTGCAGGGGCTCAACATCGAGCTGCACGGGCATTCGCTCGCGGATGTGATCTGATTCATCTCGACGCTTGCACGCTGCCTTCCCGTCTCGCCGCTACGCGGCGAGCCACTCTCTCCCACAAGGGGAGCGGGTGCACTGCCATCGCCGCGCGATTATTCTCACTTGAACCAATGCACCAGCGCGATGCTGATGCCGAGCAGCAGCATCAGCGACAGCGTCACGGCCGCCGTCACCCTGCCCCCGACATTGGCCAGCACGCGGACGTCGACACCCAAGCCCAGCGCCGCCATCGACACCACCGTGAGGAAGCTCGTGATCTTCGTCACCGGCCCGACCACGGTGCCCGGCACGATCTCCAGCGAGCGCAACGTCGCGAGCGCGAGGAAGCCGAGGATGAACCAGGGGACGAGGCGGAAGAAGCCGACATTGGTCTTCTTGGCGCCGCTCTGCCAGCGCGAGGCGGCGAGCGACAGGCCGACGACGACCGGCCCCAGCATCAGCACCCGCATCAGTTTCACGAGCGTACCGATCTGCGTCGAGACCAGCCCCGCCGGCACCGTCGCCGCCAGCACCTGCGGCACGGCATAGACGGTGAGGCCCGCGAGGATGCCGTATTGCGTGGCCGTGAGGTGCAGCAGCGGAATCAGCAGCGGCAGGCCCAGCACCATCATCACGCCGAGAATGGCGGTGAAGGAGATCGACGATGCGATCTCGTCGTTGTTGGCGCCGATGATCGGCGCCACAGCCGCGATCGCGGAATTGCCGCAGATCGAATTGCCGCAGGCGATCAGGATCGACAGCCGCGTCGACAGGCCGAGTACGCGGCCGATGCCGAAGGAGACGGAGAGCGCGATCACCACGACGGCCGCGATCGACAGGAGGAGCGCGACGCCGGAGGCCGCGATGGCGGCAAAGCTGATGGAGGCCCCGAGCAGCATGACCGCGACTTCGAGCAGCTGCTTGGCACTGAAGGCGATGCCCGCCTGCCAGCGCGGCGCGGGCTTCCAGAAGCTGCGCAGCGCCATGCCGAGCAGAATCGCCATCACCAGCGCCTCGACATAGGGATGCTCGAACACGCCCAGTTCGGCCCGCTCGAGCAGAGCCGAGATGCCGGCCACGGCAATGCAGAGAAGGATGCCGGGAATCAGCGCGACAATGCGGCTTACGGCAGTGGCCGGCTTGGCGTCGGCCGGGCTGGATGCTTGATTCTGCGACACAAATCTCTCCCAGAAGAGAAAGATTTATACGCAGCGACGCTCGATTGGGAAATAAGTTTTCGACATATCAGGGTCGAGGGAAGTTCTGTCCCCAGCCCGGAATAAACGGGATCAGAAGATCAAGCTCTTGGCGAGCGAAGCGACGCGGCTGAAGCCGTCATAGACACCGGGCTCGAAGAAGGCTGCACGCGCGAGCACGATGCCCGCCACCAGCGACCAGAACAGGCCCGTGCCGGCGCGCAGCAGGAGCTTCGACGCGCGCGACCGCGGCTGGGTGTCCGTTGCGGACACCAGCTGCTCGCCGAAGGGCTCAAATCCAGTGCGTTCCATGGCAGTCGATCCATCAATTTCTGACAGGAATGTCGTTGTTTCGGCCCAAAACAGCAATGGAAGCGATTGGCGTTTTTACCCCGGGGAGGGGAAACTCCTTCCGCAGGAAGGTCCCGCGGCAATGGTTTTCTTCTTCGGCCCTATTTGGGCACCGGGAGCTCCGGCTAAAGTGCCAGGTAGCGGCGGCGGATGGCGTCATTGGCCTTCAGCTCGTCGATACCGGCGGCATAGACGATCTGGCCCTTGTCGATGACCGTGGCATGGCTCGCAAGCCCCAGGCAGAAATGCATGTTCTGCTCGGCGATCAGCACGGTCGAACCGAGCTGGCGAAGCTGCCGCAGCAGCTCGCCGATCCGCTGCACGATGATGGGCGCGAGGCCCTCGCTCGGCTCGTCGAGCAGCAGCAGCGCCGGATTGCCCATCAGCGTGCGCGCGATCGCGAGCATCTGCTGCTCGCCGCCCGACAGGCGTCCGGCGATGCGTTGGCGCAGCGGCTCCAGCAGCGGGAAGACTTCATAGATGCGCTTGATCGGCCATTCGTCCTGGCCTTCCGGGCCCTTTTTACGACCGATGACGAGATTGTCCTCGACGGTGTGCTCCGGGAAGATCTGGCGGTCCTCCGGGACGAAGCCGAGACCGGCGCGCGCGATGTGGTGCGGCTTCTGGCCGGAGATCACCGCACCGCGCAGGCTGACCCTGCCCCGCCGCGGCGGCGCCAGGCCCATGATCGCTTTCATCGTCGTCGATTTGCCGGCGCCGTTGCGCCCGAGCAGCGCCATGGTTTCGCCCTTCCGCACGGAGAGAGCGACGCCGAACAGGATCTGACTGGTGCCATAATAGACGTCGAGATCGGCGACTTCGATGACTACGGCACTCATGCGGCGGCTCCCGCATGTTCAGTGCCGAGATAGGCCTCGATCACCGCGCTGTCGTTGCGGATCTCGTCGGGCGTGCCGATCGCGAGAATGCGGCCGTAACAGAGCACGACGATCTTCGGCGCGATCTTGAACACGATGTCCATGTCGTGCTCGATGAAGACGACGGTGATCTTTTGCGTCTCCCAGAGCTCGCGCACCTTGTCGATCATGCGCCAGCGTTCTTCCGGACCCATGCCCGCGGTCGGCTCGTCCAGCAGCAGCACTTTCGGTTCGAGCACCAGTGCCAGCGCGATGTCGAGGAGCTTTTGATCGCCATGCGAGAGCGTCGCGGCGGTGCGATTGCGTTTTCCCGCGAGCCCAAGCAGCTCCATCACGTGCTCGGCGCGGTCGCGCGTCTCGGGCAACGGAAAGCGCCTGTGCAGCACCGCGGAGGAGCGCTGGTCGGCGCTGACGGCGGCGAGCATGGTCTCCTGCACCGTCAGCGATTTGAAGATGCTGGCGACCTGGAAGGCGCGGCCGATGCCATGGCGCACGATCTCAGGCGGCGAACGGCCGGCCAGATCGACGCCGTCGAGCAGCACCTGGCCGGAATCCGGCTTCAGCGCGCCGGTTATCAGGTTGAAGAAGGTGCTCTTGCCCGCACCGTTCGGGCCGATCACGGCCGTCAGCGAGCCGTCGGGGAAGTCCAGCGTGACGTCGTTGGTCGCCTTCACGCCACCAAAGGATTTTGCGAGGTTGCGGATTTCGAGCATGGCTAGCGCCCCTCGCCCGCATCGCGCCGGTGCGCAAACCATTCGGCGACGAAATCCAGCAGACCCTTCCGCAAGCCGAGCGCAAAGAACAGGATGACCACGCCGAGCACGATGCCGTGGTATTCCGTGAAGCGCGTGACTGTGTCGTTGAGCAGCAGCAGCAATACCGTGCCGACCATCGGTCCGAGGAAGGTCGAGACGCCCCCGAGCATGTTGATGAAGATGCCCTCGCCCGAGATGGTCCAATAGGCGAACTCCGGATAGGCGCCGGAGACGAACAGCGCCATCACCATGCCGCCCATCGACGCGAACAGCGCCGCCAGCACGAACACGGTGAGCTTGGCGCGCCAAACGTCGATGCCGAGAAAGCTCGCGCGCGCGGCGTTGTCGCGGATCATGCGCAAGGTGTAGCCGAACGGCGATTGCGCGATCTGGCGCATCGCGAGCAGGCCGAGGATCAGCAGCGCACAGCTCGCGATGTAGAGATGGACGTGGTTGGACAGATCGATGCCGAGGAACCGCGGCCGCGCGATGCCACCGCGCAGGCCCTGGTCGCCGCCGGTAAAGGAGGCCCACGACAGGATCGTCGAGTGGATCAGCATCTGGAAGGCGAGCGTGACGAAGGCGAAATAGATCTCCTTCAGCCGCACGCAGATCGCACCGATGATCGCCGCAACCACTGCGGTGATTGCAAGCGTCGCGACGAAGGCGACCGGAATAGGCACGCCGAGCTTCTGCATGATCAGGCCGAAACTATAGGCGCCGAGCCCGAAGAACATGCCGTGCCCGAACGAGGTCAGGCCGGTGTAGCCGACCAGCAGATTGAGCGAGGTCGCGAACAGGCCGTAGGCGGAGCAGCGGATGACTAAATCGAGCAGCGCCTTGCTGCCCGTGAACAGTGGCAGGCTCGCCAGCACGGCGAAGGCGACCAGCGCGATCAGCACGTCGCGGTATCGCTGAAGTCCGGCGTCGCCGCGCACCGGCACCAGCGTCCGCGTGCGTCCGGCCTCCAGCTCGGTCATGCCGCCTCCTTGCCGAACAGGCCGGTGGGCTTGGAGACCAGCACGATCACCATGAAGAGATACATCAGGCCTTCCGTGAACAGGGGAAAGCCGAGCGAGCCGAACGAACGGATCAGGCCGAGCAGCAGCGCGCCGACCAGCGCGCCCACGATCGAGCCCATGCCGCCGATCACGGTGACGATGAAGGATTCGATCAGCACCGAAAATCCCATGCCAGGGGTCAGCGACCGCACCGGCGCGGCGAGCGCCCCCGCCAGCCCCGCCAGCATCCCGCCGAGCGCGAACACGCCGCCATAGATCAGGCCGGTGTTGATGCCGAGCGCGGAAACCATGCCGGGATTGTGCGCGGCGGCGCGTATCACCTTGCCGATGCGACTGCGCGACAATCCGATGCCGAGTACGATGGCCGCGACGAGCGCGACGCCGATCAGCAACAGGTAATAAGGCGGCACCACCCCGCCGGCGATGAACAGCGGCATCACCTGGAACGCCGCCGGCATGCCCATCGACTTGAATTCCGGTCCCCAGATCAGCCGCACCACATCGTCGAAGATGAGCACGAAGGCGTAGCAGACCAGAAGCTGCATCAAGACGTCGGCGCCGTAGACGCGGCTCATGAAGACGCGCTCAAAGATCAGGCCGAGAACGGCGGTGCCGGCCGCACCCGCGAACATCGCCAGCGCAAAGCTGCCGGTGAGCTGATATGCCGTCATCGCAAAATAGGCGCCGAACATGTAGAAGGCGCCGTGACTGAAATTGACGATCTTGAGCACACCGAAGATCAGCGTCAGCCCGACCGCGACCAGGAACAGCAGCATGCCGATGATGAGGCCGCTGGTGGTTTGCGTCACCAGGCAGGCGGAGCTGGAGAGGCAACCGGCAAGCGCGTCGAGATCCACGGGAGCACTTTCATTGCGTCGCGCCGGATCCGGCGCGGAGAGCCAAACGAAGCAGGCGGAGACGGTCGGCCGTCTCCGCCTTGTGCGTGATCAGGTGTAGCCCTTGCTCTTCTTCCACTCGGCTTCGAGTTCGAAGATGGTCTTCCAGTCGCCGGCCTTGACCTCGGGCACGTACGGCTCCTGCGGGATCGTGGTGCCCCAGCCGATGGCGTAGCCGACCAGCGTATGGTCGTCGCCGCGCATCGTCACGGTACCGTCGGCGCCGAACGGGCACTTGATGGTGAGGCCGGCCAGCACCTCCGCGATCTTCTTGCCGTCGGTGGAATTCGCCTTCTTGGCGGCCTCGGCCAGGAACATCACGGCGGTGGCGTTCTGCCACGACCAGTTGGTCGGATATTCGTTGTACTTGGCCTTGTAGGCATCGCCCCAGGCGGCGTTCTCCGGCGTGGCCGGGAAGGTCTTGATGTAGCGATTGCCGGAGTGGATGCCCTTCGGCAGGTTCTTCACCACGGTGAGCGCGGTGTAGTCGGCCATGTTGACCGCGAACACCTCCATCTGGCCGAACATCGCGTAGATGTTGGCCTGGTCGATGTAGGAGGTGAGATCACCGCCCCACAGGCAGGAGTACAGCGCCTGCGGCTTGGCCTGCAAAATCTTGGTCACCACCTCGGTGTAGTCGGGCTGGAAAAGTTTTGGCCAGGACTCGCTGATGAGCTCGACGTCGGGCGCGAAGCGCTTCAGGTACAGCGTGAACTCGCCGGTGGTGTCGCGGCCATAGGCATAATCCGGCGAGCAGGTCGCCCATTTCTTCAGGCCCTTGGTCTTGGCGATCGCGGCCGCATAGCTGCCGCCGACGATCGAATCGTGAATGCCCTGCCTCACGCAGCGGAACGCATTCGGAATGTGCTGCTTTGGATCGGCAGTCAGCGAGGACGCTTCCGAGCAGGTATGGACACAGAGCACGCCGAGATCGCGCGCCACCTCGTGCACCGCGAACGATCCGGACGACGCCTCGCCGTCGATCAGCCATTCGCAGCCGTCGGTGTTGACGAGTTCGCGCGCGACACGCGCGGCTTCCTGCGGCTGGCCCTTGGAGTCGCGGATCACCATCTCGATCTGCCGGCCGGCAAGACCGCCGGCCGCATTGACCTTGTCGACCTCGAGCATCACCGCATTGCGCGACGACGTGCCGAGCTGCGCGACGCGGCCCGACAGAATCGTCGGCATGCCGATCTTGATGGTCTTGGCTTGCGCACGCGCCACCCACGGCGCGGCGACGCTGATTGCACCGGCGCCCATCAGCGCCAGTGATGAACGGCGGCTGATGCCCGGTGTGCGGGTTCTCGTCAATTTCCCCTCCCTCTGTCGGGTCGGCGTTTCCTGATCCCAGTCGGAGATCGTCGCGTCTCCGTGGCTCCAACAATTCCAGAGGTAGGGGGTGACGTCAAGACAAACATGAATTATGAGTCACTATTCAGACGGGAGGAAACGAGGCCGGCAATCGGCCCGAAACCGCAGCATGATCAACCTTTCGAGCTTCATCGCCTTCCATGCCCGGCGCTCGCCGGATCGGCCCGCGCTGAAATATCGCGGCCAGGAGATCTCCTACGCCGTTTTCGATGCGCGCATCCGGCAGGCGGCCGGCTGGCTCGCCGTACAGGGTATCGGCGCCGGTGACGTCGTTGCCGTGCTGATGAAGAACAGCGCGGCGTTTCTGGAGCTCGTCTTCGCGACCAGCCATCTCGGCGCGGTGCTTCTGCCGATCAACTTCCGCCTCTCCCGCGACGAGGTCGGCTACATCGCCGGCAATGCCGGCGCGCGGCTGTTGATCGTCGATGAAGAACTCGCGCCGAATGCAGCGGGCGCGAAGATCGTCGTACTCGATGAGGCCGCGCAACAGAGCCTCACGCGCCTCGTGGGCGATGTTTTGGCAGCGCCAATGCATGTCCGCGCTCCATCCGACCTGATGCGGCTGATGTACACCTCGGGCACCACCGACCGCCCCAAGGGCGTGATGCTCACCTACGATAATTTCTACTGGAAGTCCGCCGATCAGACTATTGCGCTGGGCTTGAGCGCGCAGACGCGCCTTCTCGTCGTCGGCCCGCTCTATCATGTCGGTGCGCTCGATTTGCCCGGCATCGCCGTGCTCTGGCATGGCGGGTTCATCCACATCGAACGCAATTTCGAGCCGGAGACCGCGCTCGCAGCGATCGCCGAGGACAAGCTCAACGCCGCGTGGTTCGCGCCTGTAATGACCACCGCGATGCTCACCTGCCCCACCCGCGACCGCTACGACGTCTCCAGCCTGGAATGGGCGATCGGCGGCGGCGAGAAGACGCCGGAGATACGTATTCGCGCGTTTTCCGAGTATTTCCGCAACGCGCGCTACATCGACGCCTATGGCCTCACCGAGACCGTCGGCGGCGACACCTTCATGGAGCCCGGCCGCGAGATCGAGAAGATCGGCTCGACCGGACGCGCCATCGCTCATGTCGAGATCGAGATCCGAGACGAGAACGGCAAGACCCTGCCTCCGAACGTCAACGGCGAGATCTGCCTGCGCGGCCCAAAGATCACGCGCGGCTATTGGCAGGATCCGGAGAAGACAGCCTCCGCCTTCTTCGGCGACTGGTTCCGCAGCGGCGACGTCGGCTATCTCGACGAGGAGGGCTTCCTGTATCTCACCGACCGCAAGAAGGACATGATCATCTCCGGCGGCGAGAACATCGCATCCTCCGAGGTCGAGCGCGTCATCTACGAGCTATCAGAGGTGCGCGAGGTCGCGGTGATCGGCCTGCGTGATCCGCGCTGGGGCGAGCGGCCGGTGGCTATCGTCGTGCTGGCCGAGGGCGCGAGCCTCGAGCTCCCTGCCCTCACCGAGCACTGCCGGGCGCGGCTGGCGAGCTTCAAGGTGCCCAAAGAGCTCATCATTCGCGACGGCCTGCCGCGCAATCCCTCAGGAAAGATTCTCAAGCGCGTGCTGCGCGCCGAACTGGAGACCGTGGCATGACGCAAGGCCCCGCCACCGCAAAAATCACAAAACTCAACCGGGTCGAGCGCAACGCCTGGACCAAGCAGAAGATCTTCGAGGCCGCGACGAAGGTCGTCGGCAAGCACGGCTATGCCGAGGCCTCGGTCGCCCGTATCACCGAGCAGGCCGGCGTCGCCCAAGGCACCTTCTACAATCATTTCGAGAACCGCCAGGAATTGCTCGACCAGCTGCTGCCCAAGATCGGCCTCGACATGGTCGAGTTCATCCGCGCCCGCACCGGCACGGCGGATGCGGCACGGCAGGAGATCGCGCGCTTTTCCGCCTTCTTCGACTTCATCCGCGAGGTGCCGGAGTTCTTGCGCATCCTCAACGAAGCCGAGTTCTTTGCGCCGGTCGGATACCAGAAGCATCTCGACAACATCTCGGTCGCCTATGTCCGCATTTTGCGGCGCGCACGGCATTCGGGCGCCATCGCGGATTACAGCGACGAGGAATTCGAAGCCATCGTCCACATGCTGATGGGATCGCGCGGTTATCTCAGCCGCCGCTACTCCTATTCGGAAGGCGGCGTCACCGCCGTGCCCGAGCACGTCATCTCCGCCTACCGCAAGCTGATGACGCGCGGCCTCTTTCGTGCATCCGGAGATCAGGACACGCCATGAACATCGAATCTCCGCACAAGCCGCTCGACCTCGCCTCGACCATCGCCGAGGGCGACATCCGCTGCCTCCTGATGGTGCTGGTCCACATGACCGGCGACGACAAATGGCTCGCGCCGCCGTATTTACCCAGACGCGACATCCGCCTCATTCCCGATCCCGAGGCCGGGGTGCCGAAGGAGGTCCAGGACGAAATTCGCGCAGCGGTCGTCGAGCTCTTTGCCGATGGTACGCCGAAGCCAGTCATTGCCGACCCCGGCGAGGAGCTGCTGCTCAAGATGATGCGCGCCTGCCTCGGCGAGAACGTCGCGCCGGAATATGCGCCCCTGATGCGCGAGGAGATGGGTTTTGTGCCGCGCGAGCCGCGCTGGACCAAGCGTCCCTCCGACGAGAAGCTTGCCGACCAGCATGTCCTGATCGTCGGTGCCGGCGTCTGCGCCATCGCGCTTGGCGTCGCGCTCGGCCATCTCGGCATCCCCTACACCATCGTCGAGAAGAACGACGAACTCGGCGGCACCTGGTGGATCAACCGCTATCCCGGCTGTGGCGTCGACACGCCGAACCACTCCTATTCCTACTCTTTCGGCTCGGGCAATGCATGGACCCGCTATTTCTGCCAGCGCGAGGAACTGCTCGGCTACCTGCAGAAGGTCGCGGAGGAATACGGCATCCGCAAGCATCTGCGCGTCAACACCGAGCTGACATCATCGCGCTGGGACGAAGGCAGGCGGCGCTGGATCTCGACGCTCAAGACAAACAGTGGCGAGGAGACCTTCGAATCCACCGCGCTGGTCTCCGCGATCGGCCAGCTCAACGATCCCTCCCGCGCTCGCTTCAAGGGCGAGGACGAGTTCGAGGGAACGATCCTGCATTCGGCGCTGTGGTCCGACGATATCAACATTGACGGAAAGCACGTCGCCGTGATCGGCACCGGCGCGACGTCGATGCAGCTGGTGCCGGCGATTGCAGGCCGTGTCGCCTCGGTCACGGTCTATCAGCGCAGCGCGCAATGGGCGCGGCCGGTGAAGGGCTATGCCGATCCGATCAGCGACGGCGCGCGCTGGCTGCTCGCGCACCTGCCGTTCTATGTGCAGTGGTATCGCTTCAACATGTTCTGGCGCTACGGCGACGGGCTGTTGCCCTTCTTGCGCAAGGACCCGGCCTGGCCGCATCCCGAGCGCGCCGTCAACAAGGGCAATGACCGGCATCGTCAGGAGCTGACCGATTTCATCCTGTTGGAGCTGAAAGACCGGCCCGATCTGATCGAAAAATGCGTCCCGACCTACCCGCCCTACGGCAAGCGCATCCTGCTCGACAACAACTGGTTCAAGACGTTGACGCGGCAGAATGTCGAGCTCGTCACCGACACCATCGATCATATTGACCGCGATGGCATCGTCACGGCCGACGGCAAGCACCGCCCCGCCGACATCATCGTGGTGGCGACCGGCTTCAAGGTCACGGAGATGGCGGCGCGTCTCAACATCAGCGGCCGTGACGGCAAGGATTTGCGCGACGCCTGGGCCAACGACAATCCAACCGCGTTCCTCGGCCTCACCGTGCCGGGCTTTCCAAATTTCTTCTGCATGCTGGGCCCCAACTCCGGGCCCGCCCATGGCGGCAGCGTCATCTTCCAGTCGGAATGCCAGAGCCGCTACATCTCCGCCTGCCTTGCCGACATGATCGAGCACGACGTCGCCGCCATCGACGTCCGCAGGGAGGTGCTCGACGACTACGTCCAGAAGGTCGATGCCGAGCACGAGGCCATGATCTGGACTCACCCCGGCATGAGCACCTACTATCGCAACAGCAGCGGCCGCGTGTTTTCGGCGATGCCCTGGCGGTTCGTGGATTACTGGCGCATGACGCATGATCCGGATCTGAGGCAGTACAGGCTGACGAAGGCGTAAGGAATCCGCCTATGCCCAAACCCCGCGTGCGCATCTACACCGACTACAAGAGCCCCTACGCATTCGTGGCGAACAAGCGCCTGTTCGAGTTCGAGGAGACGCACGGCGTCGAGATCGAATGGCTGCCCTACACGCTACGCATCGCCGAATTCATGGGGACGGTGGAGGAGCGCAAGCCGCATTTCTGGCGCAAGGTGCGCTACGCCTATATGGACGCGCGGCGCTATGCCAATGCGCAGGGGCTTGTCATGAAGGGCCCGAGGCGGATCTACGATGCCTTCTATTCCAGCGTCGGCATGCTGTTCGCGCAAGCCCACGGCTTCTTCCGCCCCTACCACGACACGGTGTTCCGAAAGTTCTGGAGCCATGAGCTGGAGATCGACGATCTCACCGCGATCACGGATGTCATCACGTCGTGCGGCGGCTCGGCGAGCGAGTTCGAGGCCTATGTCAGCGGCCCCGCCCGCGCCGAGCATGACCGCATCATCGACGAGGCCGAAGCGCTCGGCGTGTTCGGCGTGCCGACCATGGTCTTCAACGGCGAGCTGTTCTGGGGCGGCGACCGCATCGACATGCTGATCGAGCGCATCGAGAGACCCGAGACGATCGAAGCCGCACTCGGCAGCCGCCACCGCAAGCCGACATAGTCCTACGCCGCCAGCCCGCTCTCCACGGGCGCGAACTCAAGCCCGAGGCTTTCGGCCACGGCCTTGTTTGTGATCCGGCCGCGATGGACATTGAGGCCGTTGCGCAGATGCGGATTTTCCAGCACCGCGGCAAAGCCCTTGTTCGCGAGCATCAGGCCAAACGGCAGCGTCGCATTGTTCAGCGCCTGGCTGGATGTCACCGGCACCGCGCCGGGCATGTTGGCGACGCAATAATGCACGACGCCGTCGACCTCATAGGTTGGATCGACATGCGTGGTCGCATGGGACGTCTCGAAGCAGCCGCCCTGGTCGATCGCGACGTCGACCAGCACGGCGCCCGGCCGCATCGATTTCAGCATCGCGCGCGTGACGAGCTTTGGCGCGCTGGCGCCCGGCACCAGCACCGCGCCGATCACGACGTCGGCGGCGAACACCTCCTCTTCGACCGATTCGATCGTCGAGAACCGGGTGCGCACGCGCCCGGCAAAGAGATCGTCCAGTTCACGCAAGCGCGGTATGGAGCGGTCGATGACGGTGACTTCGGCGCCGAGCCCTGCAGCCATGCGCGCGGCCTGTGTTCCCACCACGCCGCCGCCGAGCACGACGACCCGCGCCGGCTGAACGCCGGGGACACCGCCCAGCAGCAGCCCGCGTCCGCCAGCCGAACGCCTGAGCGCGGCGCCGGCGGCCTCGATGGCGAGGCGGCCGGCGACTTCGCTCATCGGCGCGAGCAGGGGGAGGCGACCGGCCGCGTCGGTGACGGTTTCATAGGCGATCGCCGTACAGCCGGAGGCAAGCAAGCCCTTGGCCTGTTCGGGATCCGGCGCGAGATGCAGATAAGTAAACAGGATCTGGCCTTCGCGAAGTTGGGCCCACTCAACCTTCTGCGGCTCCTTCACCTTCACGATCAGGTCGGACTTCGCGAAGATATCGTGGGCGCTGTCGGCGATGGAGGCCCCTGCCCGCCGATAGACCTCGTCGGAGGCGCCGATGCCGCTGCCGGCGCCGGTCTCGACCGTCACCTGGTGTCCTGCCGCGCTATATTCGCGGACCGCGCCCGGGGTAAGCCCGACGCGATATTCCTGCACCTTGATTTCCTTGGGCACACCGACGCGCATTCTGGGCTCCTTTTGATTCACTCCGATCATCGTAACGACGTGCCCGGTTTGGTTTCGTGCAAATATCCGCTAGCTTTGCCCTCCCCGCGCCGGTTTCAGGCGCGGAAGTGCCCTTTCACGCTGGAAACCAAACCTTGGCCCTGGACCGGAAAGATCTCGCCATCCTTGCGGAACTCACCACCAATGCGCGGGCCAGCCACACCGAGCTCGCCACCAAGGTCGGCCTGTCGAGCACGGCGCTGGCGCGGCGGCAGAAAACCCTGGAGGACGACGGCTACATCCAGGCCTACCAGGCCGCGCTCGACCTCGCGCAATTCGGCCTCACCACGACGGTGCTGGTCCGGATCGCGCTGGAAAGCCAGAGCGACGAGGCGCTGAAGGCGTTCGAGGCGGAGGTGGTGAAATGCCCCTCCGTCGTGCGCTGCTTCCTGATGTCGGGCAACGACGACTACATCCTGATCGTGCTTGCCCGCGACATCCAGGATTTCGAACGCATCCACCGCACCGAGCTGTCGCGCCTGCCGCGGGTGGCGCGGGTGCAATCGAGCTTCGCGCTACGCGACGTCGTCAACCGCGCGGTGCCGACCGTGGTGTTCGGCGAGGCAAAGCGACAAGGCTGATGGCTTCCGTCGGCACACCCGGCTCGTGACTGGAGAGTTACACGCGCCAGGGAATACGCGAGTTCCCATCACACGCAAGCACCGAGATCAACCGAACGGTTGAAGACACCCCGCGCCTCGCGACCCACACCCGCGTCCTCGGTACGGGTGCCCCCGCCCAGAAGACCACGGCCATCATCTCTGACGTCGATCTCTACGACATTCCCGGCGGGGTCGGGAAAGTGATCGGCGTCCTCCGCAAGGGGCAGAAGTTTCCGCTTGTGGGATGCCGGACGGACGATTGGTGTCAGTTCTCGAACGGCTGGGTGTGGGGTTCCTTCATCATGCGCACTCACGTGCCCTGACCCGCGAACCGCCATTGGCTCATCAACACCGGCCTTTTGGCTCCGTCATAGAACTGTCATCGAATACGCAGAGACCTGTCGGTCCCTGCACATTCGGGACCTGACATGGACTATTTCAAGCGCTTCAACTTCCTCTTCGCCGCACCCGTGTTCGACGCGGACGACCTCGAAGGCATCCGCTTCAACCAGATCATCGAGGAGATCCAGCGCTCCGGCTTCGAGGTGGTCCGGGCCCGCAAGCTGGAGGACGCCGAAATCGCGGTGCAGACCGATGCCGCGATCGGCTGCATGGTGGTGGACTGGGGCAAGAAGGGCCTGGAGGGCAAGACCTCGGCGCTGATCAATCTGATGCGGCGGCGCGGCCTCGATTTCCCGATCATCCTCCTGATCCGGCGCAAGCGCTTCGAGGATCTCCCCGTCGAGGTGCTCGACTTCATCGACGGCTACGTCTTCCTGTCCGAGGAAACCCCGACCTTCATCGCCAAGAACCTGATCAGCCGGCTCAAGCAATATGCCGAGACGCTGAAGACACCGTTCTTCGGCGCGCTGGTCGACTATGCCGAGGAAGGCAACCAGCTGTGGACCTGTCCGGGCCACAATGGCGGCGTGTTCTACAACCGCAGCCCGATCGGCCGGGTCTTCGTCGAGCATCTCGGCGAATCCGTCTTCCGCGACGATCTCGACAATTCCGTGCTCGACCTCGGCGACCTCCTTACCCATGAGGGACCGGCACTGAAGGCGCAGAAGGAAGCCGCCCAGATTTTCGGTGCGGAAAAGACCTATTTCGTGCTCAACGGCACCTCGACCTCGAACAAAGTCGCGCTCGGCGCGCTCGTGACCGACGGCGACCTCGTGCTGTTCGACCGCAACAATCACAAGGCCGCTCATCATGGCGCGCTGATGATCAATGGCGGCGTCCCGGTCTACGTGCCGACCATCCGCAACGCCTGGGGCCTGATCGGCCCGATGCGCTGGGATATGCTCGACGAGAAGGCCTTGCGCGAGGCGATCCGCAACCATCCGCTGGTCACGGACAAGGATGCCTGGCGCAAGGAGCGGCCGTTCCGCGTCGCCGTGGTCGAGCAGTGCACCTATGACGGCACGATCCACAGCGCCGAGATGATCCTGAAGCGCATCGGCCATCTCTGCGAGTACATCCTGTTCGACGAGGCCTGGGCCGGCTTCATGAAGTTCCACCCGCTCTATGCCGGCCGCTTCGCCATGGGGCTTGCGAACCTTTCCCCCGAGGCGCCCGGCATCATCGCGACGCAGTCGACCCACAAGCAGCTCGCGAGCTTTTCACAGGCCTCCCAGATCCACGTCAAGGACCGCCACATCCGCGGCCAGAAGCGGCGCGTCGAGCACCGCCGCTTCAACGAAAGCTTCATGCAGCACGCCTCGACCTCTCCCTTCTATCCGCTGTTCGCCTCGCTCGACGTCGGTGCGCAGATGATGAAGGGCCGCTCCGGCGAGGTGTTGTGGGACGACACGATCCGCCTCGGTATCGAGCTGCGCAAGAAGATCCGCGCGATGCGCCGGGAGTTCGAGGAGAAGGAGCAGAAACCGGACCGGCGCTGGTTCTTCGAACCCTTCGTTCCCGATCGCGTCGCCATTCCCGATCTCAGCCGTCCCGGCGCGGCGCACAATGTCGCCTGGGAAACGCTCTCCACCGACGAGCTCGCCACCAATCCCGCACTGTGGCAGCTCTCTCCCGATACCAACTGGCACGGCTTTCCTGGCCTCAGCGAAGGCTTTGCCATGACCGATCCGAACAAGCTGACGCTGCTCACCCCCGGCTTCGATCGCGCCAGCGGCGCTTATGCCGAGCACGGCATTCCCGCGCCGGTCGTCGCGCAATATTTGCGCGAAAACCGCATCGTCCCCGAGAAGAACGATCTCAACTCCCTGCTCTTCCTGCTCACGCCCGGGGTCGAGGCGAGCAAGGCCGGCACGCTGATCTCCGGTCTCGTCGCATTCAAGAGGCTGCACGACGACAACGCGCTGCTGGCCGACGTGATCCCGGAATTTTATCAGCGGCGACAGGCGCGCTATGCCGGCGTGAGGCTGCGCGACCTCTGCGGCGAGATGCACCGCTTCTTCCGTGCCGCCGATGTCAGCGCGCTCCAGGCTCGGCAGTTCATGCCCGAGCACATGCCCGAGATCGCGATGTCGCCCCGTGATGCCGCGCGTTATTTGTTCCGCAACGACGTCGACTATCTGCCGATCGAGGCGATCGCGGGTCGCATCGCCACCACGCCGTTCGTGGTTTATCCGCCCGGCATTGCCACCATCGTGCCCGGCGAGCGGCTGACGGAACGGGCCAAGCCCATGGTGGATTATCTCAAGATGTTCGAGACCTGCTTCAACACGTTTCCGGGCTTCGATGTGGAAATCCAGGGCGTCTACAAGGAGATCGATGCGCAGGGGCGTATCGGGCTCTATACGTACGTCGTTGCCGAGTAGTTGCCGATGAACGAGACGGCGGTTGCACGTCAGGATGACGAGCCGGTGCTGGTCCGCACCTCACGCGAAAGCGACGTCGAGGCGATGCTGGCGATCTACCGCCATCACGTCCGCACTGGCGTGCCGCGCGACGTCGAGGGAACCGGCGCGCCGGAGCCCGACGATCTGCGCGACCGGCGCAAGAATCTGAAGCAGACGCGCCTGCCGCATCTGGTTGCGACCTATCGCGGCGAAGTGGTGGGCTATGCCTATGCGGTGCTGTTCCGCAAGCGTCCGGCCTATCGCTATACGGCCAAGCACTCGATCTACGTCCACCACGCGCATCTCGGCCGTGGGGTCGGACGGCTGCTGCTCCAGGGAATGATAGACGCCTGTGCCGCGGCCGGCTTCCGCCAGATGATCGGCTATATCGATGCCGACAACGCCCCGTCGCTGGCGCTGCACGAGCGGTTCGGTTTCACGCGCGCCGGCCTGCTCAGCGGTGTCGCCTATCGCCACGGCCGCTGGTCCGACACCGTCATGGTGCAACGGTCGCTCGGCGCCGGGACGACGGCGCCCCCGCCTGTCACGACTCCGGGCCGGTAGGTCTCACGACGGAAAGTCAGCCGGTCTGACCTGGATGCGGTCGGCATGCAACGACCAGTGATGCAACGCCTGGTCCTTGCAAAACCTGGCCTTCGCCCGCTCCCGGGCCTCGTCCTCATCGGAGGCGTCGATCTCGAGCGTGCCTTGGCACACCTCGATCTGCCGGCCGTACTGGCCGAGCACGTCCTTCATGAACCTGACGACATAAGTTGACATGGGACCTCCTGCCTGCCCCGGCGGCACTCTAATCCCATTTAGCCTGACTGCGGGAGGGGGATTTTGACGCGGATCAAGGTGGGAGGGCGGTTCTCGCCACCGTGTCGTTCCGGCGGCCCCTACCCCGGCGTCACCCCGAAGGCCTGCTTGAAACGCTCCGCGTAGACCGGCCAGACCTCCGGATTGATCAGGCGCGGCGGACGCTTGCCGTCCAGCACGTCAAGAACCTGCTCGGCGGCGATCCGGCCCATGTTCTGGCGGGCCTCGATGGTGACGCCTGCGGTATGCGGGCTCGCCAGCACGTTGTCGAGCTGGAGCAGCGGATGCTCCGGCGGCGGCGGCTCCTTGGACCAGACGTCGAGGCCGGCGCCGGCAATACGCTTGTCGCGCAACGCCCCGAGCAGCGCGTCCTCATCATGGATGAAGCCGCGCGCCGTGGTGACGAAATAGGCATGCGGCTGCATCAGCCCAAACTCGCGCACGCTGATCATGTTGCGGCTGCCCTTGTTGAGCGGGCAGGAGATCGAGACGAAATCTGCGCGGCGCAACAGCTCATCGAGCTCGACCTTCTCGCCGCCGCGCTCGGCCATCACCTCGGCCGACAGGTACGGATCATAGGCCAGCACCTTCATGCCGAGCAGGCCCTTGCACAATGCGGCGATGCGGCGGCCGACATTGCCGAGCCCGATGATACCGACGGTCTTGTGTTCGACCTCGTTGCCGACGAGCTCGTTGCGGTTGACGTCGCGCTCGCGGCGCAGGCGGCGATCGGACTGGATGATGCGCTTGGACAAGGTCAGCATCATCGCCAGCGCGTGCTCGGCCACGGAATGGGCGTTGCCGCCGGACTGGTTGACGACCAGCACGCCCGCGTCCGTGCAGGCCTCGACGTCGACCGGATCGAATCCGGCGCCGTTGCTGGAGACGAGCAGCAGGTTCGGCGTCCGCTTCAGGAAGGCGGCGTCGACATGGAAATGAGGCGCGAGCTCGTCGCGGGCGGCGCCGATCTGGTAGACATGGGCGGCACTGATGATCGGCGCGTAGAAATCCTCGGGGCTCTCGTTCTCGATGCGATCGAGCCGGACGTCGGGCCGCGCCTTCAGGATGTCGATGTAGATCGGATTGGCCAAATAATTGGAGTAGAAGACGCGCTTGCTGTTGACGGACATCAGGACCCTTCCGGCTCTCTCGAGGAGATCCGCAAGGCCGGCGCATCGAGCACCCCTTCCATGCGTCCCTCCGCTTTTTTTCGTTGCCGCCCCCTATGACATGGCGGTGCCGGCCGCGGCAGGCCATCTGGCGCAGATCACGGTCCGGCCCGGACATGTTGACAATCCGGCCCGCCGCGTCAAGTTCGGCAGACCGCCGTGACGTCCGAAAAACCAAGAAGCATGCGCGGCTGAAGGGAGAACGCAATGGCGATTGCGGAACAGCAGTCCTCGCCCCAGGCGAAACAGGAGTCCAGCGACAGGAGCTGGCACGGCATCGTGCAGCAAACCCTGAAGCGGAACGAGATCAGCCTGATCCCCTACGTGCCCGACCGCGTGCTGACGCCGCTGATCAAGAACCTGCACGCCGATCCGTTCTTCACCACCTTTGCCACCGCCCGCGAGGAGGAGGCCGTCGGCATCGTCTCGGGCGCCTGGATGGGCGGACGACGCGGAGCAGTGCTGATGCAGACGTCCGGCTTTGCCACGCTCGCCAACGTGCTGGCCTCGCTCGCGGTGCCCTACCAGATTCCGCTGATCATGTTCGTCTCCGAGCGCGGCACGCTCGGCGAGTTCAACTACGGCCAGTCGCTGGTCTGCCGCACCATGCGTCCGGTGCTGGATTCGCTGGCGCTCGAACACCACACCATCACCCGGCTCGACGAACTCGAATTCATTGCGGACCGCTCGATCAAGCAGGCCGTCACCACGCAGGCGCCGGTGGCGCTGATCCTCAACCCGCTGCTCACCGGCGGCAAGACTTTCGACAAGTGAGGTCGGCCAAATGAGTTCTAAAATGAACACGCGCAATACCAAGGTGATGAACCGCTTCGATGTGACCTCGCGCCTGATCGCAAAACTCAAGCACGAGGAAGCCGTGATCGGCGGCATCGGCAACACCAATTTCGACCTCTGGGCCGCCGGCCATCGCCCGCAGAATTTCTATATGCTGGGCAGCATGGGCCTCGCTTTCCCGATCGCGCTGGGCGTGGCGCTGGCGCAGCCCGATCGCCGCGTCTTCGCGCTCGAAGGCGACGGCTCGCTGCTGATGCAGCTCGGCGCGCTCTCGACCATCGCGGCCTTGAAGCCGAAGAACCTCATCATGATCGTGATGGACAACGGCATCTACCAGATCACCGGCGCGCAGCCGACGCCGGCGTCCAGCGTGGCCGACATCGTCGCCATCGCTGCCGGGTCGGGCCTTGGCAACAGCGCCTGGGCGGCGGACGAGGAGGATTTCGAGCGGCTGGTCGACGAGGCCATGGCGGCTGGCGAGCCCAGCCTGATCGCCGTCCGCATCGACGACAAGCCGGGCGTGGGGGCCACCCGCAGGGATCCCGTGCAGATCCGGGAACGCTTCATGCACGGGCTCGGCGTGCGCGAGCCACTTTAAAGTTTCGTCATTAACTACACGGCGATCTGATGCCGGCGCCCCGGCAGGCTGCTGCAATCCGTGCTAAGCGGATCGGATGTCCATTTTGGTTCGCTCCTCCGCCTGGCTGCTTGCCGCCGCCGTCGCCTTTGCAACCCTCGGCCCGCCCGGCCTGCGGCCCCATTCCGACCTCGGCCAGGACGGCGAACATGCCCTTGCGTTCATCCTGGTGGGATTCGCCTTCGGCCTCGCCTACCGGAGCCGCCGGACGTCCGTCGCGGCCATCTCGGTGGTCCTGATCGGCCTGCTCGAGCTGATGCAATTCTGGGCGCCGGGACGGCACGCGCGGCTCGAGGACTTTCTGGTCGATGCCGGCACCGCCTGCGTCGGCTTCACGCTCGCGGCCATCGCCGATTGGGTCAGGACCCGGTTTCGCGCAAATTCGGCCCTGACAAGCCAAGGCCCCGCGGAGTGATGCTCCGCAGGGCCCGCCTCTTCAAAGCTCAACGTCCGATCAGTCGATGATCTTGACGACGCGGCGTGTGCGCGGCTCCACGATCACGCGGCGATCGTTCACAACCGCATAACGATATTCGGTGTAGTTGGGCACGGGGCGCAGCACCACGGTCGCGGGCAGCGGCTCGCCGACCACGACGCGCTCGTGAACCACCACGGAGTCATCGCGCGGGATTCCACCCAGGATCGCATTCGGGATTTCCAGGCCAGCACCGACGGCCGCACCGACCGTGCCGCCGACCATGGCTCCGACCGGGCCGCCAATGTCGCCGCCAGCGCGTGCGCCGTTCCTGGCGCCTTGTTCGGTCGTCGACTGAGCAAAGGCTGCACTCGACGCCAGCAGTGACGCGGCAACCAACGAAATCGCAAGACGGGTTTTCATGTGCTTATGTCTCCAGTGATTGTCCTGCGCTCACAACCCGCGGGGCCGGACCATTGTTCCGGTTCCCGCGTGACGAAAGACAGGCCAAATCTGGCAAATCTGGAGAGTGTTACTGTGTAACACTTACACCGCCGAAATCTCGTGCCCTGCCATCAGTTCCAGCGCGCGCACCATCGCCGAGTGGTCCCAACCCTTGCCGCCATGCGCGGTGCAGGACGAGAACAATTGCTGCGCCACTGCCGTGCTCGGCAGCGACAGGCCGAGCGCGCGGGCGCCTTCGAGCGCGAGGTTGAGATCCTTCTGGTGCAGCTCGATGCGAAAACCCGGATCGAAATTGCGCTTCACCATGCGCTCGCCATGCACCTCGAGAATGCGCGACGACGCAAAGCCGCCCATCAGTGCCTGCCGCACCAGCGCCGGATCCGCGCCGGCCTTCGATGCGAACAGCAGCGCTTCGCTCACCGCCTCGATCGTCAGCGCGACGATGATCTGGTTGGCTACCTTCGTCGTCTGGCCATCACCATTGGCGCCGACCCGGGTGACGTTCTTGCCCATCCTGTCGAAGACCGGCTTCATGGTGCCAAAGGCGCGCTCGGGGCCGCCGACCATGATGGTGAGGCTCGCCGCCTTGGCACCGACCTCCCCGCCCGACACCGGGGCGTCGAGATAATCCGCGCCGAGTGCCTCGATCTTCTTTGCGAACTCTTTCGTTGCGAGCGGCGAGATCGAGCTCATGTCGACCACGATCTTGCCCTTGGAGATACCACTGGCAACGCCGTCCTTGCCGAACAGCACGGCTTCCACATGCGGCGTATCCGGCACCATGATGATGACGGCATCGGCCTCCTCCGCGACCTCCTTGCCCGACTTGCAGGCGACACCGCCGGCCGCGATCAGCTCGGGCGGGACCGGGGCGACGTCATGCAGGAGAACGCGATGACCAGCGGCCAGAAGATGGCCGGCCATCGGCCGTCCCATGGTGCCAAGTCCGATGAAGCCGATTTCGATCATGGTTTTGGTTTCTCTCAGTTGCATTAGTGAAGTTTCATCCACGCGCTCGGTGCTCCTCTCCCGCTTGCGGGAGAGGTCGGCGCAGAGCGCCGGGTGAGGGCTCCTTCCACCGGGGATTTTCTCAGTGCACCTCAACGAGCCCTCCCCTCTCCCGCAGGTGGGAGAGGGAGCGCACCGTCGCTGCGGCTACAGTTTCACGTCTCGAATGTCTGCGCGGCGTGCCAGGACAGGCCTTCCAGCGTCGTGGTGCGCGGCTTGTATTCGCAGCCGATCCAGCCGCGATAACCGATCGCGTCGAGGTGGCGGAACAGGAACGGATAGTTGATCTCGCCGGTGCCGGGCTCGTGGCGGCCGGGATTGTCGGCGAGCTGGATGTGCGCGATCCGGGGCAGATATTCCTGCATGGTGCGGGCAAGATCGCCCTCCATGATCTGCATGTGATAGATGTCGTACTGGATGAAGAGATTGTTCGACCTCACCTCGGAGATCAGCTGCACTGCCTGTTCGGTACCGTTGAGGTGGAAGCCGGGAATGTCGAGCGTGTTGATCGGCTCGACCAGCAGCTTGATGTTCTCCCGCGCCAGCGTCGAGGCGGCGAAGCGCAGGTTCCCGACCAGCGTCTCGTTGAGCTCGCGCGGATCGGCGTCGACAGGCGCGATGCCGACCAGGCAGTTGAGCTGCTCGCAATCGAGCGCCTTGGCATAGTCGATAGCGCGGAACACGCCGTCGCGGAATTCGGCGACGCGATCAGGCAGGATCGCGATGCCGCGCTCACCCGCTGCCCAGTTTCCGGCTGGCAGATTGTGCAGCACCTGCGTCAGCCCATGGTCATCGAGCTGCTCGCGCAACAGCGCCTTGTCGAAATCATAGGGGAAGAGGTACTCCACCCCGGAAAAGCCCGCCGCCTTCGCCGCGGCAAAGCGGTCGACGAACGGCATCTCGTTGAAGAGCATGGTGAGGTTGGCGGCAAATTTCGGCATGATGCTGTGCTCCTACTCTGCCGGCTGCAACACGCCCGGCCGCGCCCGCTCGACCTCGTCGAGTGGCAGATCCAGCACCTCCTCGAACTCGACGATGTTGTCGATCTCCGTGCCCATCGCGATGTTGGTGACGCGTTCGAGGATGAACTCGACCACCACGGGCACGCGATGCTTCGCCATCAGCTCGCGCGCGGTCGCGAATGCGGCCTGCGAGTCCTTCGGGTCGGTGACGCGGATCGCCTTGCAGCCGAGCCCCTCGGCGACTGCGACATGGTCGACGCCGTAGCCGCCGAGTTCGGGCGCGTTGATGTTCTCGAAGGAGAGCTGGACGTGGTAGTCCATGTCGAAGCCGCGCTGGGCCTGACGGATCAGGCCGAGATAGGAATTGTTCACGACGACGTGGATGTAGGGCAGATTGAACTGCGCGCCGACCGCCAGCTCCTCGATCAGGAACTGGAAGTCGTAGTCGCCGGAGAGCGCGACGATGGCGCGATCGGGACACGCCGCACGCACACCGAGCGCGGCGGGCAGCGTCCAGCCGAGCGGACCTGCCTGCCCCGCATTGATCCAGTTGCGCGGCTTGTAGACACCCAGAAACTGCGCGCCGGCGATCTGCGACAGGCCGATCACGGTAACATAGGTGGTATCGCGGCCGAAAGCCTTGTTCATCTCCTCGTAGACGTGCTGCGGCTTGATCGGGACGTTGTCGAAATGGCTCTTGCGCAGCATCGATCGCTTGCGATCGCGGCAGGCCGCGGGCCACGCCTGGCGCTCGCGGAGCCTGCCCGACCGGCGCCACTCCCTGGCGACGGCGACGAAGAGTTCAAGCGCGGCCTTGGCGTCCGAGACGATGCCGAGATCGGGATTGAACACCCGCCCGATCTGGGTCGGCTCGATGTCGACATGCACGAAGGTGCGGCCCTTGGTGTAGGTCTCGACCGAGCCGGTGTGACGGTTGGCCCAGCGGTTGCCGATACCGAGCACGAAATCGGATTCGAGCATCGTGGCGTTGCCGTAGCGGTGGCTGGTCTGAAGGCCGACCATGCCGGCCATCAGCACGTGGTCGTCGGGGATGGCGCCCCACCCCATCAATGTCGGCACTACCGGCACGTTCGCGATCTCGGCGAATTCGACCAGGAGGTCCGAGGCGTCGGCGTTGATGACGCCGCCACCCGCGACGATCAGCGGACGCTCGGCGGCGTTGAGCATGTCCAGCGCCTTCTCGACCTGCTTGCGCGTCGCGGCTGGCTTGTAGACCGGCAGCGGCTCATAGGTCTCGTCGTCGAACTCGATCTCGGCGAGTTGCACGTCGAGCGGCATGTCGATCAGCACCGGTCCCGGCCGCCCCGAGCGCATCACGTGAAACGCCTGGCTGAACACGCGCGGCACCAGCGCCGGCTCGCGCACCGTCACCGCCCATTTGGTCACGGGCTTTGCGATCGACTCGATATCCACCGCCTGAAAATCCTCCTTGTAGAGCCGTGCGCGCGGCGCCTGGCCGGTGATGCAGAGGATCGGAATGGAATCGGCGATCGCCGAATAGAGCCCGGTGATCATGTCGGTTCCCGCCGGCCCCGACGTGCCGATGCAGACGCCGATATTGCCGGCCTTCGCCCGCGTGTAGCCCTCGGCCATGTGCGAGGCGCCCTCGACATGGCGCGCAAGAATGTGGCGGATCGAGCCGCGCTTCTTCAGCGCCGAGTAAAGCGGGTTGATCGCAGCCCCGGGAACGCCGAAGGCGGTCGAGATACCTTCCTTCTCCAGGATACGCACGGCAGCATCGATAGCTCGCATCTTCGCCATATCGGACCTCGCTCAGGTTGCGTCAGCGAGCGGGATCATCAGGCGCGCAAGATGCGATCTCAACGAGATCGATTTTATTTTCCACGATGCGGCAGCCGCGGAAAAATCGCGGCGGCTTCAGTCAGTTAGGCGAAGACAGGCGTGAAAGCGGATCACTCGAACAGCGGCGCCAGCTCCATCTGCGGCACCAGCACGAGGCCCTTGTCGGTGATGCGAATTTCCGGAATGACCGATAGCGGAATCAGATTGAAGCCCATGTAGGGGATGGTGCAGCCGGCTTCCGCCCATTCCTTCTTCAACACCTTAACCTCTTCGGCCACCTCGGTGACGCGCTTGTCGGACAGCAGGCCGGCGATCGGCAGCGGAACCAGCGCCCTCACCTTGCCGTCGGCGACGACACAGACGGCGCCCTGGTGTTGCTTGATCGCGGCAATCGCCACTTGCATGTCGCCCTCGTTGGTGCCGGCAACGATGATGTTGTGGCTGTCGTGCCCGACGCTGGAAGCGACCGCGCCCCGCTTCAGGCCAAAGTCCTTCAGCAGGCCATAGGCGACGTTGCCGGCGGATTTGCCGTGGCGCTCGACCACCGTGACGAAGCACAGGCCATAGCGCGCGAACAGCGACGGCCAGTCCTTTGCGGGCTCGATCGCGACCTTCTCGTGGATCAGCGTGATGCCCGGCAGTGCGGTCCTGATCGCGTTGACGGTGCAGGCCTTGGCCGGCAGCGCCGGCGTCAGCTTGACCTTCTCGGGCAGCTTCACGGTCGCATAGGCCGCCTTTGGATATTGATAGCGCTGCGACAGCGCCTGATCGAGCCGGGAGGTGATCTTGCGGTTCTCGACCACGAGCTCGCCGCCATACCAGGTGCATTGCGGCTTTAGATTGTCGTCCGTCAGCACCAGATCGGCGCGGCGGCCACCGCCGAGCCCGCCGATGTCGCTGTCCATGTTGAAGCGCGTCGCGCCATGCAGCGAGCCCATCGACCATGCTTGCTCGGGCGACATCCCCGCTTTCACGGCCTCGCGCACCACCCAGTCGAGACCGAACAGAAGGAGGTCGTCGGCATCGCGGTCGTCGGTGCACACCGCGGTGCGCTTGTGCGAGGCGCCGAGCTCGGTGATGGTCCGGATCGCCTGCGGCAGCGAGTGCCACGGCGTAGTCGGCGGTCCCCCGCGCAGGAAGACCCAGACGCCGGCATCGAGCAAATCGTCGGCGATGTCGCGGTCGATCGCCTCGTGCGTATCGGTGACGCCAGACGCCGCATAGGCCGCCACAAACTCGCGGCCGTAGACGTGTCCGGACACCGGGCGTCCGCGCTTCAAGGCGGCGGCGAGGATCGCATGACTGCGCTCGTCGCCCATGGCGACAGGCACGAAATCCATCTTCTCGCCGAGCGCGACGGCTTCCGGCCAGCGGTCGAACAGGGCGGCGATCTTGTCGGGCGTGAGATCGCCGCCGGCGGTCTCCAGTTCCGCCGACGTGGCCGGCACCGTCGACGGCACCGTCAGGAAGATCGAGAGCGGCGCCTCGCGCGCATCCTCGAGCATCGCCTCGACGCCGGCGACGTCCATGACGTTGCCGATCTCGTGGCTGTCGCAGAAGATCGTGGTGGTGCCGTTGAGGAGCGCGGCCTCGGCATAGGCGCAGGCCGTCACCATCGAGGATTCGATGTGGATGTGCGGGTCGACCAACCCCGGCGCGATAATGCCGCCGGCCGCGTCATAAACCGCAACGTCGCTCCACACCTTCCTGGCCATGCCGGCCGGCTTCACGGCAGCGATGCGGCCACCGGTGATCCAGACCTCCCGCCCGGGATGAATGCGTTCCGAATAGGTCGAGAGCACCCGCGCGCCGGTGACGACGAGATCCGGCCCGAGACGCGCGGAAGCGACATCGGCCAGACGCCGGGTCATCGAATGCAGGGGTGCGACGGCGAAGCGGGTGAGTTTGGTCATCGGGACCCTCGCATGGCGTTATGGCCACGCGATGGTTACGCCCTGCGCCGGACCGGGCAAGCGCAAATATAACGGCAGGTCCTGCTTACGCCTTGGGCGGCGAACCGCCTGGCGTCCCTGGCCTTGCAGGTCTGCGCGAGTTCCGCCGTCTCGGGGCTGGTGCGGCAGCGGGCTTGACCCGGATCCGCATCGACCTCCCATTCTGCTCGTCGATCTCGAAGGAATTCGTCTTTCGCACGAGGTCACTCAGCTTGCGGAAGCCGAACGTTCTCGGATCGAAATCGGAAGCGAGGTTGGCAAGCTGGCGGCCGACTTCCCCGAGCGTCACCCAGCCGTCCTCGCTCTCCATCTGGGTAATGACCTTCTTGATGATGGGGGTCGCCGCATCAAGCGGCTGAAGCGACGCCGATCTCGAGGCGGCCTCCTGTGTGTTCGCCGGGGCGGCCAGCAGGTTCTCCGTGTAGACGAACCTGCGGCAGGCTTGCCGGAAGCTCTCCGGCGTCTTCTGCTCGCCGAACCCGAAGACGTCGATGCCCTGCTCCCGGATGCGGGCGGCCAGGCGGGTAAAGTCGCTGTCGGACGACACCAGGCAAAAGCCGTCGAACCGGCCGCTGTGAAGCAGGTCCATGGCGTCGATGACCAGGGTGATGTCGGACGCATTCTTCCCAGTCGTATAGGCAAACTGCTGCTGCGGGATGATGGCGTGTTTGGACAGGATGTCGGCCCAGCCCCTGGACCTGGCATTGGAGAAATCGCCGTAGATGCGGCGAACGCTGGCCTCGCCGATCTTGGCAATCTCCTCGAACAGTCCATCCGCGATCTTGGCGGACGCGTTGTCGGCATCGATCAGGACGGCAAGACGGGGCGAACGGAGCTCGGACGGCATGACATTCCCCAAAAGGATGCGACAACGGTTGATCGATATACCGATGTTGGGGCTCTTGCCGCCAGACCTGATTTTTCAAGAGGCGCGCCGGAACGCAAACTCTGCTCAATCCGGCTTGGCCGCCGGCATCACGCCGCCCAGTGCCGCCGTCAGTTCCGCCGCCACATCCCGCACCACGCGGCCGATCTCCGGCAGCCGGGCGTCGGTGACGCGGCTGGTCAGACCTGAGACGGAGATCGCGGCGAGCGGCTCGGCGAGCGCATTGTAGACCACGGCGGCGACGCAGCGCAGACCCATCTCGGCCTCTTCGTCGTCCACCGCAAAACCTTGCTTCCGGATCGTCGCGAGTTCCTTGAAGAGGTCGCTCGGACGCACGATGGATTTCTCCGTCAGGCGCGGCATGCCGTGATGACGGATGACGGCGCCGACGTCCTCGTCGGAATAGGTCGCGAGCACCGCCTTGCCGACGCCCGACGTCACCATGGGAACGCGGCCGCCGACCTTGGTCAGCGAGCGCATGATCTCGCGGCTCTCCATGCGCGTCAGCACGATGATGAACTCGTCGTCGACGACAGCGAGATTGGCGGTTTCACGGGTGAGATCGCGCAGCTTGCGCAGGTACGGAATCGCCTGCGCCGTGAAATTGCGCCGCCGGGCAAAACTCGCGCCCACCGTGAAGCTGCGCACGCCGACATGCCATTTGGATTCGGCACGGTCGAACTGCACGAAGCGGCGGCTTTCCAGCGTGGCGAGCAGGCGGTGGACGGTGGAGGCCGACAGGCCGGTCCGCACGGCGAGGTCGCTGAGGCGATAGCCCTCGTCGTCTTCGGCGAGCGTCTCGAGGATCGACAGCGCGCGGTCGACGGACTGCACGCCGCCGTCGCGCGCCTCGTGATCGGCCTCCACGGGCGACCTGGGCTCGAGCGATTTGCGCCGGATCACGTTCTTGCTCATCGCGACCTGACTGTTCTCACCTCTCCCCGCACGCGGGGAGAGGTGAATGGGTATCGTCGTCTCAGAGCAGCCCTGCCCCGCGCGCCCATTTGTACTTGGCGCCTAGGACCTCGACCGGCAGTTCGGTCGAGTAGGCATAGGCCGGGATACCGTTCTGGTACAGATATTCGGCAGCTTCCTCGACCTCGACGTCGCCGGCGAGCGAGGCCACGATCGGCTTCACGAAACCCTTGGCCTCCATCTCCTTCTTCACCTCGACCATGTTGCGGGCGAACACCATCGGCGGCGTGACGATGGTGTGCCAGTAGCCGAGGATCAGCGAGTGGATGCGTTCATCCGACAGGCCGAGCTTGACCGTGTTGACATAGGTGATCGGCGGCTCGCCGCCGGTGATGTCCACGGGATTGCCGGCCGCGCCGAACGGCGGGATGAACTTGCGGAAGGCCGCATCCAGATCCGGCGGCATCGACATCAGCGACAGGCCGTTGTCGACGCAGGAGTCCGACAGCAGCACGCCCGAGCCGCCGGCACCGGTGATGATCAGCACGTTCTCGCCCTTCGGCGTCGGCAGCACCGGCACGCCGCGGGCGAATTCGAGCAGTTGCCGCAGGCTGCGGGCGCGGATCACGCCGGACTGCGCCAGGACGTCCTCGTAGATCTTGTCGTTGCCGGCGAGCGCGCCGGTGTGCGACGAGGCCGCCTTGGCGCCGGCCGAGGTGCGGCCGGCCTTGAGCACGACGACCGGCTTCTTCCTGGAGACGCGCTTGGCGGCTTCCGCGAAGGCGCGGCCGTCCTTGAGATCCTCGCAATGCTGAGCGATCAGGTTCGTGTTCGGGTCCTGCTCGAAGAAAGCGAGCAGATCGTCCTCGTCGATGTCGGACTTGTTGCCGAGGCCGACGATCGCGGACACGCCCATCTTGGCCGAGCGCGAGAAGCCGATGATGGCCATGCCGATGCCGCCCGACTGCGAGGACAGCGCCGCGTGGCCCTTGACGTCGTAGGCGGTGCAGAAGGTCGCGCAGAGATTGGCGGGTGTATAGTAGAAGCCGTAGATGTTCGGCCCCATCAGGCGGATGTCGTACTTCTTGCCGATCTCGACGATCTCGGCCTGCAGCTCGGGCGCGCCGGCTTCGGCGAAGCCCGACGGGATCAGAACCGCACCCGGGATTTTCTTCTCACCGCATTCAACGAGCGCGCCGGCAACGAACTTGGCGGGGATCGCGAACACCGCGGTGTCGATCACGCCCGGCACGTCCTTGACGCTCTTGTAGGCCTTGTAGCCGAGAATCTCCGGTGCTTTCGGGTGGATCGGATAGATCTCGCCCTTGTAGCCGCCGTTGATCAGGTTCTTCATCACGGAGTTGCCGATCTTGCCGTCCTCGGCGGAGGCGCCGATCACGGCGACGCCCTTCGGCTGCATGATACGGCTCATGGCCGCGACGATCTCTTCGGTCGGGCGCGGCTTCGGCTTGGGCACATAGGCGAAATCGACGACGATGCGGACGTCGGCGGCGATCGCGTCCTTCGCCGTCGCAAACACCGGGTTGAGGTCGAGCTCGACGATTTCAGGGAAATCGGTGACGAGCTGCGAGACCTTGACGATCACATCGGCCAGCGCCGTGCGGTTCACCGGCTCTCCGCCGCGAACGCCCTTCAAGATCTCATGCGCCTGGATGCCGTCGAGCATCGAGAGCGCGTCTTCCCTGGTCGCCGGCGCGAGGCGGAAGGTGATGTCCTTCAGCACTTCGACCAGCACGCCGCCGAGGCCGAAGGCGACGAGCTTGCCGAACGAGCCGTCGGTGATCGAGCCGACGATCACCTCGGTGCCGCCGGCCAGCATCTGCTGCACCTGGACGCCTTCGATCTTGGCGTCGGACTTGTACTTCCTGGCGTTGCCGAGAATGGTCTCGTAGGCCTTCTCGGCATCCTGCGCCGTCTTGAGGCCGACGATGACTCCGCCGGCTTCGGTCTTGTGGAGAATGTCCGGCGAGACGATCTTCATCACCACCGGGAAGCCCATCGAGGAGGCCATCTTGCCGGCCTCGCCGGCCGACTTCGCCACGCCTTCCTTCGGCACCGGAATGCCGTAGGCGTCGCAGACCAGCTTGCCTTCCGGCGCCGTCAGGCTGGTGCGGTTGTCCGCCTTGACCTGGTCGAGCACCTTGCGGACGGCATCTTTGGAATTGGACATGTGGCTTCTCCCTTGACCTCGGTTCGTTCTTTTCAAAGCGCGCGCGTGTGCGGCTGCCCGTGATGCTTGCCATTCGCCGCGCTCTGTTCCATGTCGCGGAATGGAGTGGCATAAAGCCGAGGCTACTCCGCCGCTTTGGATCAAAAATGGCTGGCGATGGCATTTGGTATGCCAGAAGCCAATTTGTCAAGCGACCGCATTGCCTAGAATGCCGCAAAAAATAGGCAGCTTGACATTCTGGCATTTGGTATGCCAAAAACTTTCCAGTTAATAATCCTGTAAAAGACGACTCCCACTGGAGGAGATTCGTCGTGTCACTGCGGAAACCAACCAAGGCGTTGCCGAACATGGCCGAGGCAGATATCGCAATCGTTCGTATTGCCCCGGAGAGCAGCTTCAAGAACAAGGCGTATGACGCCTTGAAGGAAGCCATCCTCAAGATGGACATCTACTCGACGCCCGAGCCGGTGATGCTCGACGAGCGAGCGCTGTCCGAACGCCTCGGTGTGAGCCGCACACCGATCCGCGAAGCCATTGCGATGCTCGAGCAGGACGGTTTCGTGAAGACCGTTCCGCGCCGCGGCATCATGGTGGTGCGCCGGACCAAGAGCGAGATCGTCGACATGATCCGCGCCTGGGCGGCGCTGGAGAGCATGGCGGCCCGCCTCATCACCACCACCGCGCGCAAGAAGGACATCACGGCGCTGCGCGACTACTTCAAGGATTTCAGCAAGGACCGCCTGCCCGAGGATCACGTCGAGGAATATTCGCGCGCCAACATCGCCTTCCACCAGGCACTGATCTCGCTGTCGGAATCGCCGGTGCTGGTCGACCTCACCAATGACCTCTTGCTGCACGTGCGCGGCTACCGGCAACTGACGATCGGACGCAAGGATCGCACCGCGACCTCCCTGCCCGAGCATATGGGCATGATCGAAGCCCTGGAGGCGCGCGATACCGACCTCGCCGAGAAGCGCGCTCGCGACCACACCCTTGGCCTTGCAGCTTACGTCGAAGCGCACGGTCAGGAACTCTTCTAGCAACGTTCACCAGAAGGGCGAGCAATTCGCCCACAAAGCCTAAACGGCATCTTGAGACCAGGGAGACAAGGCCCATGCTGAATACCGCGACCAAGTCCGAAGCACCGGGCACCGAGCAGGAACTGACGGATGGCTTTCATCTCGTCATCGACGCGCTCAAGCTGAACGGCATTACTACCATCTATAATGTGCCGGGCATCCCGATCACGGATTTGGGCCGCATGGCGCAGGCCGCCGGCATTCGCATGATCTCGTTCCGTCACGAGCAGAACGCCGGTTACGCGGCGGGCATCGCCGGCTTCCTCACCAAGAAGCCCGGCATCTGCCTCACCGTCTCCGCGCCCGGCTTCCTCAACGGTCTCACCGCACTCGCCCACGCCACCACCAACTGCTACCCGATGATCCTGATCTCGGGCTCCTCCGAGCGCGAGATCGTCGACCTCCAGCAGGGCGACTACGAGGAGATGGACCAGCTCGCGATTGCCAAGCCCCTGTGCAAGGCGGCCTATCGCGTGCTGCACGCCCAGGACATCGGTATCGGCCTTGCCCGCGCCATCCGCGCCGCGGTCTCGGGCCGTCCGGGCGGTGTCTATCTCGACCTGCCGGCAAAGCTGTTCGGCCAGGTGATGAACGCCGATGCCGGCCAGAAGTCGCTGGTCAAGGTGATCGACGCTGCGCCCGCGCAGATCCCCTCGCCCGCTTCGATCAAGCGCGCGCTCGACGTGCTCAAGGCGGCGAAGCGTCCCCTGATCATCCTCGGCAAGGGCGCTGCCTACGCGCAGGCCGACGAGGAGATCAAGACCTTCGTCGAGAAGAGCGGCATCCCGTTCCTGCCGATGAGCATGGCCAAGGGCCTCCTCTCCGATACCCATCCGCAATGCGCAGGTGCTGCGCGCTCCACGGTGCTGAAAGATTCCGACGTCGTGCTGCTGATCGGCGCGCGGCTGAACTGGCTGCTCTCGCACGGCAAGGGCAAGAACTGGGGCGACGCACCCAAGAAGTTCATCCAGGTCGACATCGAGCCGCGGGAGATGGACTCCAACGTCGAGATCGTCGCGCCCGTCGTCGGCGACATCGGCTCGGTCGTCTCGGCCTTCAACCAGGCGATGGCCTCCGGCTGGAGCGTCCCGCCCGCCGAATGGACCAAGGCGATTTCGACCAAGCGCGAAGAGAACGTCGCCAAGATGGCGCCGAAGCTCATGAACAACAAGTCGCCGATGGACTATCACGGCGCGCTCGGCGTGCTGAAGAACGTCGTCAAGGAGTATCCCGAGGCGATCCTCGTCAACGAGGGCGCCAACACGCTCGACCTCGCCCGCGGCGTCATCGACATGTACAAGCCGCGCAAGCGTCTCGACGTCGGCACCTGGGGCGTGATGGGCATCGGCATGGGCCAGGCGATCGCCGCGACCCTCGAGACCGGCCACCCCGTGCTCGCAGTGGAAGGCGACAGCGCCTTCGGCTTCTCCGGCATGGAGGTCGAGACCATCTGCCGCTACAATTTGCCGATCTGCGTCGTCATCTTCAACAATGACGGCATCTATCGCGGCACCGACGTCAACAGCGTCAACGCCGATCCAGCGACGACGGTGTTCGTCAAGGGCGCGCGCTACGACAAGATGATGGAAGCCTTCGGCGGCGTCGGCGTGAACGCCACCTCGCCCGACGAGCTCAAGCGTGCCGTCAACGAGGCGATGGCCTCGGGCAAGCCGACGCTCATCAACGCGGTGATCGATCCGGCCGCGGGTTCGGAGAGCGGCCGCATCGGCAACCTCAATCCGCAGAGCGTTCTGCAGAAGAAGAAGTAAGTCCCCCCTCAACCCTTTATTCCCTGTGGTTAGCAGGGGCAGACAGAGTACGGAGCAACATAATGACCAAAGCGCTCGAGGGCGTTCGCATTCTCGACTTCACCCACGTTCAGTCCGGGCCGACCTGCACGCAGCTGCTCGCCTGGTTCGGCGCCGACGTGATCAAGGTGGAACGCCCGGGCGTGGGTGACATCACCCGCGGCCAGCTGCAGGACATCCCGAACGTGGACAGCCTGTATTTCACCATGCTCAACCACAACAAGCGCTCGATCACGCTCGACACCAAGAACCCCAAGGGCAAGGAAGTCCTCACCGAGCTGATCAAGAAGTGCGACGTGCTGGTGGAAAATTTCGGCCCCGGCGTGCTCGACCGCATGGGCTTCCCCTGGGAGAAGATCCAGGCGATCAACCCGAAGATGATCGTCGCCTCGATCAAGGGCTTTGGTCCCGGGCCGTACGAGGACTGCAAGGTCTATGAGAACGTCGCGCAGTGCACCGGCGGCGCCGCCTCCACCACCGGCTTCCGCGATGGTCTTCCGCTCGTGACCGGCGCACAGATCGGCGACAGCGGCACCGGCCTGCATCTGGCGCTCGGCATCGTCACCGCGCTCTATCAGCGCACGCATTCGGGCAAGGGCCAGCGCGTCACCGCCGCGATGCAGGACGGCGTGCTCAACCTCGCCCGCGTCAAGCTCCGCGACCAGCAGCGTCTCGCCCACGGCCCGCTCAAGGAGTACAGCCAGTTCGGCGAAGGCATTCCGTTCGGCGATGCCGTGCCGCGCGCCGGCAACGACTCGGGCGGCGGCCAGCCCGGCCGCATCCTGAAGTGCAAGGGCTGGGAAACCGATCCCAACGCCTACATCTACTTCATCACCCAGGCCCCGGTCTGGGAGAAGATCTGCGACGTGATCGGCGAGCCGACCTGGAAGACCGATCCGAACTACGCCAAGCCGGCCGCCCGTCTGCCGCGCCTCAACGAGATCTTCGGTCGCATCGAGCAGTGGACGATGACCAAGACCAAGTTCGAGGCGATGGAAATCCTCAACAAGGACGACATCCCCTGCGGCCCGATCCTGTCGATGAAGGAGATCGCCGAGGACCAGTCGTTGCGCGCCACCGGCACTGTGGTCGAGGTCGATCACCCCACCCGCGGCAAGTACATCTCGGTCGGGAACCCGATCAAGCTGTCGGATTCCCCAAGCGACGTGGAGCGCTCCCCGCTGCTCGGGGAGCACACCGACGAGATCCTGCGCAGCGTGCTCGGCTTCTCGGACCACCAGGTCGCCGAGATCCACAAGTCCGGCGCGCTCGACCCGCCGCAGAAGCAGGCCGCGGAGTAAGCGGACTTATCTCAAGACACGAAAGGCCGCCGGTTTCGGCGGCCTTTTTGTCGACCCCGAGATCGACCGGGCCGGCAATCAGTCCGCTTCGGGCGTTGATCCAGCCAAGGCCAAATTAAAGACCGGTCCCCAGGGAACCAGACACAGTGGCCGCCCGTTGTCTTCTCAAACGGCGTGCTCCCGGAAAAGCGAGTCCGCCGTCTTCACGGCGAGTGACCAAGCACCTCGCAAGAGACCTGCCCAACGCTGAAGAATTGGCCGCCTTCTCCGCCCAGAGGGTGTCGATCCATGTCGGCTTGTGCGAGGATATTGTCGCGTCCGGCACTCGTCGGGACCACGCTCGTTGATCAAACCGAGGTCGAAATGTCGAAAGATCAATCCCCTGATCGCGCCAAGCGTGAAGCCAACAAGGCGTTCAAGCCTGCCAAGCCGCAAAAGCCGATGAATGACTATGCGAAGGACCAGCACTCCTTCAACGAGAACCGCGAGCGCTTGAAAGCGGAGCGATTGGCCCGCGAAGCCAAGCCGGGAAGCCGCTCCGAATAGGAAGGGCTCTGGACCCGCCTTCGATCGCAATCGCGCCGGAAGCCGTGCCCTCGAAGACTTGCATCGAAATCGGCGCCTGACCTCGACCTATAGCATCGAGAGCACGACGATTCCGTCTTCGAGCTCCCCTGAAGCCAGCCGTGCCCGGGCGATGCGCTCGAATTCCGTTCGGTTCCTTTGAAGATAGCTGAAGGCCTGCTTCTGCGTCAGGAACGTGGTCGCCAGTCGGCACATTTGCCGGCCCGCGCCCAGCGCGAGAAAGAACGTGATCGTGCCACCACCGTCCAACTTGATTCTAGGCACGATCTGCACTCTTTGGCATGTGACCGGCCCTGTCCAGAGATTGTCGATGGCGTTACGTGCGCAGGCTATCGCGGCAGCTTCTTCTTGCGCTTGGCCGGGGTGGGTGCCGGCAGGGATGCCTGAAGGGTTATGTCGGCCGCTTCCTTGGCTTGGCGCAGCTCTCGAAGCCGCGCCATGTTCTTGCGAACATCCACGGCTTGCCTTTCGGCATCCGCCATCGCTCGCGCCCCCTCTTCAACAGCCAAACGCTGACGATTGGAGCGCGCGATGGCCTCGGGCGTCGGTTCGGCCGATTTCTTGGCGCTCATGATCCACCCTGTTCCACAACGGACAAAACCCGCTCAATCCGGGGATCGAGCGGGCAGCGCGGCCGTTTCAGTACATCCGTGAAACGGCACCAGGTCGTTAGGCCAGCGAGAGATTCTCTGCGCTGACCTTACCCCGCATCTTGTCGGTCTTGAGCTCGAAATTGACCTTCTGGCCCTCAGCGAGACCCGCAAGACCAGCCCGCTCGACCGCGCTGATGTGAACGAACACATCGCTGCCGCCGTCGTTGGGCTGAATGAATCCAAAGCCCTTCTGGCCGTTAAACCACTTCACAGTACCTGTCGTCATCTTCTTCTCCAAAGCGCATACGTGCGCATTCCGCGCGAATCGTCGCGCAGATGAAATTCAATTCGTCGATGTCTATGGAAAAGGAGCCCGCGGGCGCATTCAACAAGGCACAGCGGCTGAACGAACAGACCTCACCGTATACCTCATCACGCTCATTTGCAAGGCGTGGCCGGATTTAAATGCCCGGAGGCCTCGGCGGAAGGTTCGCAGGATTGAGGACCCGGACTCGGCGGGGGCGCCTGAAGAGAGGCAAGATGGGCCTTCTCGAGCACGCCGGCAGGCCAAAGCACGACACTTCGCCCGATCGAACTCAGCATTGATCTCTAGAGCCGCGCGCGCGGCACGATCCGGGCGAGAAGAGGTACGTTCGCGTGCCACAGCAAGCAGGCCCGCGCCCGGGCGGTCTGGCCTGCGGCAAATTCCAAAAGCTGCTGCCGCGAGAACAGATGCCGTTCGCAGTAGAACGGCCGAAGCGGCGCGTGAGAGAAAAAATTGTAGAAGAGCGCGCAGCGGTCGCGCGCGATCGCCGGGCGCCCGCGATGATAGTGACTTGCGACGTCCGCGAAGATCACCGTGCCGGCCCTGCCGGTGCAGGTCGTGACGTCGCCGCTGCCCAGCGTCGCGCCGAGCCTGTCCTCCAGCATTTCCTGCGTGAGGACCGGAAAATTGGCGCCGTCGAGCGTGTCGCTGCCGGGAAAGGAGCGGTGCAGGACTTCGAGCGGGCCGGTATCCATGTCGACATCGTGCAGGTAGACGATCACCTTGACCATCCGCCGATCCTCGACATCGCGATGCCATCTGCGTGCCCCCACCTGCCGGCCGTCGGCCTGGGTATAGAAGAAATTCAGCGTGTCATATCCGGCAGGCAGGCCAAGATAGGTTTCAACGATGTTGAGGATGCGATCGTGAAGGGGCCAGCGGACGATGTGCGGATGGCGCATCATATCCTCGGCGCCGACCTGCACGGTATATTCGCCGGCAAACTCGCCCTGTTTGGCACGGTGCGCATAGCTGTTCGCGATACCGGTCGCCGATGTCCAAAGCGCGTCAGTGCCAGGCAGATCCAGCTTTTCGAGCGACGTGATGTGGACCCCGTTGTTTTCCAGCCCGGCGACGATATCCATCTCGAGTGGGGAGAGTTTGGGCAGGCGCGGCCTATAGGATGCCCGCGCCCTCTCGTAAGCCTCATCCAATTTCCGGCTGATCGCCGGCATTCCAAGCAATCTCGAAGTGGTCTGCGCTGGCAGGCTGCGGATCCGGCGCAAGGCCCGGTAGCGCAGCGTCGTCTGCTTCATGTCGTAAGTCTCTTCGGTTATGATGGATGCATGGCGAGATCGCCGTCGGCGCCGGACGGAGTCAGCCGATAGCTAATCGCCGAGTTGAGCCAAATTTCGGCTTGAACGTTACGAAGTGTGAACGGAGCGTATCGAGCACCACTGCAAGCAAGTGAGGCAGATGGTGCCGCGTCGTAGCGCACGCCGTGGAGACCCGCGACGCCGGAAGCATCGG
This sequence comes from Bradyrhizobium sp. Bra64, assembly GCF_024519875.1. Classification (NCBI taxonomy): domain Bacteria; kingdom Pseudomonadati; phylum Pseudomonadota; class Alphaproteobacteria; order Hyphomicrobiales; family Nitrobacteraceae; genus Bradyrhizobium; species Bradyrhizobium sp. Bra64. The sequence goes on from NZ_JALJRD010000002.1 coordinate 376,356, forward strand.
AAACGATCGCGATCGTCTTTCGGTTCTCGACGGTGCGGCTACAGGCAACGACTTGAAGAAGACGAGGTCAACATGTCACTGCTAGGCAAGGCAGCCGTCGCGATGTGGTGGAGCGTCCGCCCGGAGCAGCGCGCGGAGTTCGGCGACTGGCATTCGCACGAGCATTTTCCGGAGCGGATGAGCATTGCCGGCTTCCGCCGCGGATCGCGCTGGACCAGCACGACCGGCACCGAAGGCTTCTTCGTGCTCTACGAGCTGGAGCAATATGAGGTGCTCACATCGAGAGGATATCTCGATCGCCTCAACGCGCCGACCCCATGGTCGACCAGGATGATGCCGCATCATCTCGGCATGGTGCGCAGCCAGTGCCGGATCGTCGCAAGCTTTGGCGGCGGCGTCGCCGCCTCGCTGGCCACCATCCGGCTTTCGCCGGAGGCCGGACGCGAGGCGGAGTTGCAGACGCGCCTCTCGGAGATGCTCGGCACATTGGCGCAGATGCCGGGACTGACAGGCGCCCACCTCCTCGTGACGGACACGCCCAGGACCAGCTTGCCCACCACCGAACAGCAGATCCGTGGCAAAGACGGCGCTGCCGACTGGATCGTGCTGCTATCTGGCTACGATGCCGGCACGGTCGAGCGCGTGATCGCCGAACAGCTCTCGCCGTCAACACTTCGCGGCGCGGGCGCGCGGAACCATGCGACGACCGGCTGCTACGCGCTGGCGTTCACGATGACGCCGCAGGACTTGGCGGAGGTCTAGCAACTCCCGCCGGGCCACCTTCAGAAAATTCGGGACGCGCTGTCGGATCGGCACTGTCTCGTTCGTCATCTAGACATGCATGGGCCATAGACCCTGAATTCGCGCCCGTCGATCCACGAGGATGATCATCATGCCGAGCACTGTCCGCCTTCACCGCGTCCTGACCACCAGCCCGCAGAAAGTCTATCGCGCCTTCCTGGAGGCGGATGCGCTGGCAAAGTGGCTTCCGCCCAACGGCTTTACCTGCACCGTCCATCATTTCGAGCCCAAGGTCGGAGGCACGTTCAAGATGTCGTTCCGTAACTTCACGACGGGCAACAGCCATGCCTTTGGCGGCGAATATCTCGAGCTCGTCCCGGGCGAACGTCTTCGCTACACCGACAGATTCGACGACCCCAATCTGCCCGGCGAAATCCAGGTCACCGTGATCTTGAAGAAGGTCTCGGTCGGCACCGAGCTCGACATCACGCAGGCGGGCATTCCCGACGTCATCCCGCCGGAAGCCTGCTATCTCGGCTGGCAGGAATCGCTGCGGAATCTGGCGAAGCTCGTCGAGCCGGAGATCAACCAGTAGCCGCAGAGCTGGACTGGCCTGAGGGGCACCTTCCTTGTGGCCTTCCTTCGACACGCGCACTCAAATGGCGCCAAAACCTACACGCCCGCCCTCGGCGCGAGCCCGCCGCTCGCGGTCCAGCGGTCCGGGTCGGGACTGTGTCCGATCAGCGCGAGACCGTAGGCGATCGACTCGAACTGATCGCCCGACATCAGCCGTTCGTTGCCGAACCGTTCGGCGAACAGTTTTCGCACCGCCGGCACGAACGAGGTGCCGCCGGTCAGGAACACCTTCTCCACCTCGCGCGCGGTGATGCCGGCCTCGCCGAGCACCTTGTCGACGGTGGCGCCGAGCCGGGCGATGTCGTCGGCGATCCAGGCTTCGAAGTTCTTCCGTGTGATGGTCGATCCGATCTCGACCCCGCCGCCTTTGAAGCGGAAGTCCACCTGATCCTGCGCCGACAGTGCGACCTTGGCGTCGGACACCGCCCGGTACAGCGAAAAGCCGAGGTCGAGATCGACGATGGTGATGAAATCCTCGAGCAGAGCCGGCTTCAGCGCGGAGCGCGCAAGCTCCCGCAGCTCGCGCAGATCGCCGTTGCTCTTCATCATCGCGAGCTGATGCCAGCGCGCGAGGTTGGTGTAGTGGCCGCTCGGGACCGGCAGCACCTTGTCGAACGAGCGGAAGCTCGAGCCCTTGCCCAGCCGCGGCGAGACGACGTGATCGACGATGCGGTAGTCGAACGTGTCGCCGGCAATCCCGATGCCGGCGTGGCCGAGCGGCTCGGCGCGCAAGGTGCCGCCCGCGCGCGAGAAGCGCATCACCGAGAAATCGCTGGTGCCGCCGCCGAAATCCGCAACCAGAACTGTCGCATCGCGCTCCAGCCGGCGGGCGAACGAGAACGCGGCGCCGACGGGCTCGTAGACGTAGCGCGCATGGCCGGCGCCGAGGCGCTCGAACGCCGCCCGGTATCGCTGCATCGCCAGTGCCTCGTCGGGATTGCCGCCGGCAAAGCGGACGGGGCGTCCGACCGTGATGGTCGATGTCTCGAAGCCGAATTTGTCGCCGCCATGGCGCGCCAGGGTCCGCAGGAACGCCGCCAGAATATCCTCGAACTTGTAGCGCTGCCGGAACACCTGGGTGGTGTTGAAGCTGCTGCTCGCGGCGAAGGTCTTGAACGACTGGAGGAAGCGGTAGACATGCCGTCCTTCGAGGAACTGCTCGATCGCCCACGGGCCGCCTTCGGCCTGGGCGCCGGCTCCCGGGCGGTCTTCCCAGAAGCACAGGGCCGAGACGTAGACGCTGTGGCGCTGTCCGCCATGGTCGAAGCGGATGGCCTCGACCCGGCGGTTGTCCGCCGCGAGCGCGACGACCGTGTTGCTGGTCCCAAAATCGATGCCGATCGAGACGGCGGCCGAGGCGCTCGACATGAACCACTCTGACAGATGATTGGAAGGGCGCAGAGCACTAACGGCTTTGATCCGCCCTGCCAAGACCCCGGTCCATTGCATTTCCGCAGCTTTTCGGGGTGGCGGTGGGGTGTTTGCGGAGCAAGCGACGTCCTTGGGCAGCAAATTTGCGACTTTAAGGCCGAAACGGCCTCGTTAACCCGGCGTTATGCTGCAATGCAGCGGATTAAATGCTGCTATGCAATGACGTGCATGGACATTGGCATCTGGTATACATAACTTCCCTTTCGAAATGAGACAGCAATACTGACCGTCTCAAGAAAGGATTTCCGATGTCCAAGACCGCCGCAGTTGCTCTCGCTCCGTCCTCCTCGCTCTTCGCCCGCCTGATGGCCGCGATCGACCGCCTCCTGATGGCGAGCGCCGAGATCTCGAATCACAACGGCGACCTGCCGCGTTTCGGCCTGTAAGCCAGTACGTCCCCGCGCGGCCGGACCGCGCGGCGGTTTCAGAGCCGCTCTCATACTACTTTTGATGAATGGCCCCGCAGCGCGGGGCCATTTCTACTTGTGCTGTCCCGAGTCACAGCCCGCGACCAGGCAAGGTGCTGCGGCATTTGCGCACGGTGGCCGGACCAGCGCTTGAAGCTTGGCATAATGCATACAAGAATGCCCCTCCAGCGCTCGCAGAAAAATTAGAGGCGCCACGGGAGGCTTTATGACGGACATGGTGCAAGCAACCGCCCCGACAGCCGCGCGCGTCAGCGACACGTATCGCTGGGCGCAATTGGCAGTCGGTGTAGCGGCGATGGTGATGATCGCCAACTACCAATACGGCTGGACGTTCTTCGTCCCCGACATCCAGAAGAAATTCGGCTGGGATCGTGCGTCGATCCAATGGGCCTTTACGCTGTTCGTGCTGTTCGAGACCTGGCTGGTGCCGGTCGAAGGATGGTTCGTCGATAAATACGGTCCGCGCCTCGTCGTGCTGATCGGCGGCGTGCTCTGCGCCGTCGGCTGGGCGATCAATGCGCAGGCCACCACGCTCAACGGCTATTATCTCGGCATGATCGTCGCGGGCATCGGCGCCGGCGGCGTCTACGGCACCTGCGTCGGCAACGCGCTGAAGTGGTTCCCCGACAAGCGCGGTCTCGCCGCGGGCATCACCGCCGCGGGCTTCGGTGCGGGCTCCGCCCTCACCGTCGCGCCGATCCAGGCCATGATCAAGGACAGTGGTTTCCAGACCACCTTCCTCTATTTCGGCCTCGGACAAGGCATCATCATCTGCGTTCTCGCCTTCTTCCTGCTGGCGCCGAAGCCGGGTCAGGTGCCGAACGTGGTGCCGAACGCCAATCTGCAGCAGACCCGCCGCAACTATCAGCCGACCGAGGTGCTGCGTCAGCCGATCTTCTGGCTGATGTACTTCATGTTCGTGATCGTCGGCGCCGGCGGCTTGATGGTGACGGCGAACCTGAAGCCGATCGCGGTGGACTGGAAGGTCGACGCCATCCCGGTCACGCTGATCGGCATGACCATGACCGCAGTGACGTTCGCGGCCACGATCGACCGCGTGCTCAACGGCCTGACGCGTCCGTTCTTCGGCTGGATCTCCGACATGATCGGCCGCGAGAACACCATGTTCATCGCCTTCGGCATGGAAGGCGTCGGCATCTGGATGCTCTACCTCTGGGGCCACGATCCGATCTGGTTCGTGATCCTGTCGGGCTTGGTGTTCTTTGCCTGGGGCGAGATCTACTCGCTGTTCCCCTCGACCTGCACCGACACGTTCGGGGCGAAGTTCGCGACCACCAATGCCGGCCTGCTCTACACCGCCAAGGGCACCGCGGCCCTTCTCGTTCCCTTGGCCAATTACGTGCAGCAGACCTCCGGTCATTGGGACAGCGTGTTCATCCTCGCAGCCGGCGCAAACATCCTGGCCTCTCTGCTCGCGATCGCGGTACTCAAGCCCTGGCGCAAGGTCGTGGTCGCGAAGTCGACCGTCTGACACCAGACTTCATTCCTGCAAAACGCCCGGCCTTTCGGCCGGGCGTTTTCGTTTGCGCGGGCGATGCCGCCATGGCGATGGAACCGTGCATTTTGTCACAGGGAAGCCAAGATAGGGCTTGCAATCTGGAATATGGTATACCAAGCTCCGGGCAGCGCTTGCGACGATAAGCCACAACATTTGCGACATCGGGTCATCTTGCAACCGGTGTCGACCAGACAAGCGCATTGGGAGGTTGTTGATGATTTCCAGCACGGATGGCGCCGTGACAGCTGCGCCCCTTCGCACAGGTTTCCGTTGGCTTCAGCTCGTCATGGGCATCGTCTGCATGGCGATGATTGCCAATCTGCAATACGGCTGGACGCTGTTCGTCGATCCGATCGATGCGGCCCATCATTGGGGACGCGCCGCGATCCAGCTCGCCTTCACCATCTTCGTCGTCACCGAGACCTGGCTCGTGCCGATCGAGGCCTGGTTCGTCGACAAATACGGCCCGCGCATCGTCATCATGTTCGGCGGTGTGATGATCGCGCTCTCGTGGATTCTCAACTCCTACGCCGATAGCCTTCCGCTGCTCTACACGGCGGCCGTCATCGGCGGCATAGGCGCAGGCGCGGTGTACGGCACCTGCGTCGGCAATGCGTTGAAATGGTTTCCCGACCGCCGCGGCCTCGCCGCCGGCGCGACCGCCGCAGGCTTCGGTGCGGGCGCAGCCCTCACCGTGGTGCCGATCGCGACCATGATCGCGACGAGCGGCTACCAGCACGCGTTCCTCACCTTCGGCATCGGCCAGGGCGTGATCGTGTTCGTGCTCGCCTTCTTCATACAGCCGCCACGGATCTCGATCCCGCCGAAAAAGAAGCAGCTCAACCTGCCGCAGACCAAGATCGACTTCACTCCGCCGCAGGTGCTGCGCGCTCCTATTTTCTGGGTGATGTATCTCGTTTTCGTCATGGTCGCCTCTGGCGGCCTGATGACCGCGGCGCAGATCGCCCCGATCGCGCACGACTTCAAGATCGCGAGCACCCCGGTGACGCTTGCCGGCTTCCAGATGGCGGCGCTCACCTTCGCGATCTCGCTCGACCGCATCTTCGACGGCTTCGGACGTCCGTTCTTCGGCTTTATCTCCGACACGATCGGCCGCGAGAACACCATGTTCATCGCCTTCGGCACGGCGGCGTTGATGCTCTTGACGCTGTCGGCCTACGGCCACGTCCCGATCGTGTTCGTGCTCGCGACCGCGGTGTATTTCGGCGTATTCGGCGAGATCTACTCGCTGTTCCCCGCCACCTGCGGCGACACCTTCGGCTCGAAATACGCGACCACCAACAACGGCATGCTCTACACCGCGAAGGGCACCGCCTCCCTGCTCGTCCCGCTCGCCAGCGTGATCTCGGCAGCCTACGGCTGGAAGGCGGTGTTCGTGGTGGCGGTAGCGCTGAACGCGACGGCGGCGCTGATGGCGCTGTTCGTCATCAAGCCGCTGCGCCGCTCCTTCATCCTCGGCAAGGAAGCCGAGAGCGCCAATGCCGCAACGGGCAACCCCAAGACCGAGACGGCGTAAGCCGCAACACGCCATTGCACGGCTGTAGAAGGGGCGCAGCGATGCGCCCCTTCTTTTTGGCGCGACGACAAACGTCAGCATTACTGCCGCAAGATTTTTCGGATCAGCCAAATCCAGCGCTTGACGATTGGCATTATGTATACCACACTTGCCTCATCATTCACCCAGGGAGGTTGCAATGCTGGTCGGAGACATTCTGCGCAAGAAGACGCCGCGCGTTGTCACGGTGCGAATGAACGAAACGGTGGGTATCGCCGCCAAGCTGATGCGCGCCAACAATATCAGCGCTCTGGTGGTCAAGGACGTGGTCCGCTCCGAGGGTAACACCGCGGTCGGCATGTTCACCGAGCGCGACGTCGTGCGCGCAGTCGCCGAGCACGGCGCCAATGCCGTCAACGTCAAGGTCTCGCAGCTCGTCTCGGTGCAGCAGCTCGTGTCCTGCACCTCGAGCGACACGATCGAGCACGTCCGCCATTTGATGAACCGGAATCACATCCGCCACCTGCCCGTCATCGACGATTACAGCCTCGTCTCGGTCATCAGCATGCGCGACATCGCCGCTGCCATGGACGAAGCGATCAACGGTACGCCGCAAGCGGCCGCCTAAAGCCACACGACCCTTCCCCTGCGACTACCGGCCCCGGCTCGGATCCGTCCGAGCCGGACCGGATCTTTCGTCCCGAATTCCGGTCACCCGCGAGGATTTCATGAAGATCTGCATCTACGGCGCCGGCGCAATCGGCGGATATCTCGGGGTTCAGCTCGCGCGCGCGGGCGCCGACGTCAGCCTGATCGCACGCGGTGCCCACCTTGCCGCGATGCGCGAGCGCGGCCTGACGCTGCTCGCGGGCGAAGAAACACACACGGTGCATCCGCGCTGCACAGACGATCCCACCGAGCTCGGCGCGCAGGACTACATCATCATTACCCTCAAGGCGCACTCGATCACCGGCGTGATCGAGAAGATGCAGCCGCTGCTCCGACCCCGCACCCGCATCGTCACCGCCGTCAACGGCATCCCCTATTGGTACTTCTACAGGCATGGCGGCGATTACGAGAATTCGACGCTGGAAAGCATCGACCCCGGCGGCCGGCAATGGCGCGAGATCGGTGCCGAGCGCGCCATCGGCTGCATCGTCTATCCCGCCACCGAGATCGAGGCCCCGGGCGTGATCCGCCATGTCTACGGCAACAATTTCCCGCTCGGCGAGCCCTCGGGCGAGATCACCTCCGACGTGCAGCGCCTCTCCGACCTCTTCGTCGCCGCGGGCTTCAAGGCGCCGGTGCTAGACCGCATCCGCGACGAGATCTGGCTCAAGCTCTGGGGCAATGTCTGCTTCAACCCGATCAGCGCGCTGACCCATGCAACGCTCGACGTGATCTGCACCGATCCGTCCACGCGCGCGCTGTCGCGCGCGATCATGATGGAGACGCAAGCGATCGCCGAGACCTTCGGCGTCAAATTCCGCGTCGACGTCGAGCGCCGCATCGAAGGCGCCCGCAAGGTCGGCGCGCACAAGACCTCGATGCTGCAGGATCTCGAGCGCGGCCGTCCGATGGAGATCGACCCGCTCGTCACCGTGGTGCAGGAGATGGGCCGCCTGACCGGCATCGCCACGCCCGCGCTCGACTCGGTGCTGGCGATGGTGACCCAGCGCGCCCGCATCGCCGGCCTCTATGACGGCGTCTCGGCACCGGCCGATCCGCGCGCACTGGCGGTGGCGTGATGGCGGGCGAGATGAAGCAATGGCTGCGCTTCCGCCATGCCGGCGCGACCGGCTTCGGCGCGCTGACGCCGTCGGGCATCAGCGTTCATGAGGGCGAGATGTTCGGCCGCAATGCCGCCACCGGCAGGACGCTGGCGCTCTCTGAGGTCGAGCTGCTCGCGCCCTGCGCGCCCAGCAAGATCGTCGCGCTCTGGAACAATTTTCACGCGCTCGCAGCAAAACTGAATCAGCCCGAGCCGCCGGAGCCGCTCTATCTCCTCAAGGCCACCACCAGCATCACGGCGCCGGGTGCCGTGATCCGCCGTCCCTCTTATTACGACGGCAAGACGACCTATGAGGGCGAGCTCGGCATCGTGATCGGCAGGACCTGCGCCCGCGTGTCGCCTGTGGAAGCGGACAGCTTCATCTTCGGCTACACCTGCGTCAACGACATCACCGCCAACGACATCCTGACCAGCGACCCGACCTTTCCTCAGTGGGCCCGCGCCAAGGGCATCGATGATTACGGCGCGTTCGGCCCCGTCATCGCGACCGGCCTCGATCCGGCCAGGCTGGTGGTGCGCACCATCCTCAATGGCGCAGAGCGGCAGAACTATCCGATCTCGGACATGATCTTCACCGCGCAGGAACTCGTCAGCAGTATCTCCCACGACATGACCCTGCTCCCCGGCGACCTCATCGCGGTCGGCACCTCGGTCGGCGTCGGCGTGATGAAGGAGCCGGTCAATACGGTGACCGTCGCGATCGACGGCATCGGCGAGCTCACCAACGAGTTTCGGCTGTAGCCGCCCAACTCCGGGAAAACCCGGCACTTCTCGCCCGTCCACCGATCGTCTGACGCATCCAGCCGTGGATGGTGCTCGCGGAAACCGCCAACGATCCGGCGCGCCCCTTGATCTGGGTTCCGCACTCCAATAGCAACTATGGCGAAAATGTGTGCCGGCGTGAGGAAGTCACGATGTGGCTGTTTTTCCTGGTTGCCTGGTTTGCCCTGCTCGCCGCCATCGCGGTCTTCGCCCAGCGGGCGTTCGGTTACGACGTCGCCCACCTGGCCGCCTGGTTCGCGGGCCTGCCCGTGCCGCAGCGCATCGCGACCGGTACGATCCTGGCGGCAGGACTGGCGCTGATCGGCGCCTCCGCCTGGCGGCTCTCGCGCCAGGACCGGCGCCTGGACACGCTCAGCGACCGCCTCAAGAAGACCCGCGAGGACGTCGTCGTCGCCCACGCCCTGCAAAACCACCTCGACGCCACCGTCCAGCACTTGATCGAGAGCGATCCCCGGGAGGCCGTCTCCGCGCTGCACGACAAGCTGGGCCAGACCGAGCAGCGCGCCCTTCTCCAGCAGGGCCGCACCGAATCCACCGACATGCACGACCAGCTCGCCGAGATCCGCCGCCGGCAGCAGGGACTGCGCGACATGGTCGGCAAGGTCGCCGAGCAGCGCCGCGCGGTCGAGCCCGTCTTCACCGAGATCCGCGACCGCCAGAACCAGCTCGAACGCTCCCTGCACGATCTCGAGACCGACGACCGCAAGAACAACCTCGCCGACCGCCTCAAGGAGATCGCGCGCGACGTATCGGTGCTGCTGACGCGGGTGGGCAGGGTCCATGACATTTTCGCGACCCTCAACCAGTACAAGGAAGATCTGGCCAAGTCCCACGCCGAGCTGGTGCCGCTGCGCGCGTCGGACGCCGGCATCAACGCCCTGATCGGCGAGCTCAGCCTCAGCCACGATCGCCTCGCCAAGACCATGGACGAACTCGAGACCGGCAATGAAGCGCCGCTCTCCGCCCGCGTCGAGACGCTGTCGAAGAACAAGATCGAGATCGAGCAGCGCCTCGCCCGCGTCGACGACAGCTTCAACATCCTGAAAACCATCCGGCTCGATTTCGAGGAGCTCGGCCAGCGCCAGACCCAGCTCGATCGCTCCCTCGCCGAGGTCGAAACCGACCCCGATGGCAGGAGCCTTGCCGACCGCCAGAATGCGCTGAACGATTTCGTCGTCCAGTCGCGCCAGCGCCTCGGCGCGCTGCAGGAGACGCTGGCGACGCTGAACGCCTTCAAGGCGGAGCTGTCGAAATCGCAGGCCGACCTCGTCCCGCTGAAGGCGCCGGTGTTCGGCATCGAGGCCCTGATCGCCGAGGTCGGCACCACGCGCGACCTCCTCGCCAAAACCGTCGGCGAGATCGAGGCGAGCGGCGGCGTCACCCTCGCCTCGCGCGTCGACGCCCTGACCAGGAGCAAGCGCGAGGTCGAAGACCGCCTCGTCCGCATCTTCGACAATTTCAATGCGCTCGACGGCCTGCGCAAGGACATCGGCGGCATCTTCTCGACCATCCGCAACAGCCTCAACCGCATCGGGTGAAGGCCGACCACCCGCGCGCCGCACGCAATCGCCCGCCTCGGAAACATCCAGACACATCACATCTGCGCGCGCCCGGCATATGCCGCAGACATGTCCCGCGCTTGCCGCACTGTGGACGCATTCGGCCGCCCTTCTGTGAGGCGTGTCTGGGGGCACGGCATGGCCGTGTTTCGACCAAACCTTCTAGGGGTATGACTGTGAAGAAGATTGTAATTGTTCTGGGTGCCACGCTTGCTCTGGTGACGGCTGCGAACGCTGCGGATCTGCCGCGTCGCCAGCCCGTGCCGGTCTATTCTGAGCAGGCGCCGATCGGCAAGATGCCGATTGGCAAGAGCCCGATTGGCAAGGCCCCGATCGGCAAGGCGCCGGGCCCGGTGGCGGCGCGCTACTGACGCGCTGGCGAACGACGCGCGGAATTGGCGTAAGCGGCCGACAGTCGAGGGGCACAGCGTGACGAACAAACCTGATCGATCGGGATCCTGCATCCTTGCGGGATTTGCGCTCGCGGCCATGGTCGCGTGCACGACGCCCTCGGCCTCGGCCCACGAAGCTAACAAGCGCGTCGCCGACGCGAACGCGCTTGCCACGACCGACACCGCACGACCGGCGCCGCAAGCGACGCGGCGTCCCGTCGCGCGCGCGGAGAAAGGTCCCTACTACGTCGACTTCCGCGCCCGGACGGCCGCGAGCTGGGGGCATGCCTTCGTCTGGTACGGCAAGACCAGCGAGCGCGCCGTCGAGGTCGCGGGCCTGACGCCGGCCGGCGACACGCTTGCCTACGTGCTCGGACATCTGACCTGGGTGCCCTCGGAGACCGGCGCGAGCTACGGCGATCTCGACCCGGAATATCTGACCGCGAACTATCGCGTCTACCTGAACGAAGCCGACGCCAAGCGCGTGTTCGCCTACATCAAGAAATTGCAGGCGAGCTCGCCGGTCTGGAACGCCGAGACCACCAACTGCACCGGCTTCATCGGCGACATCGCCGAGTACATGGGATTGAAGGTCCCCTACCGCTGGCAGCGTCCGGAAAACTTCGTCAACAGCCTCAAGGAAATCAACGGCGGCCGCCAGATGGTGCGGCTGTCGGCGGAGTAGCCCGCCAGGGCGCACCGGGCGACCACGTCATCACGAAGAGCCCTTGCGACGACGCGATCCAGAATCCCTCCGCGGAAGGATTCCGGATTGCTTCGCGAAGCCTGTCATCGGGCCGCGCTTCGCGCGGACCCGTTGGCTCGCAACGACAAAGTTGAAGCAGCGGCGCACAATACGTCGGCAGAGCCCGGAACCTCGCTTCGCCCGTCGGGCAAAACACCCCGCACAAAATCTGCACCGCGACTGTCAACCCACCGTCGCAAATATATTCCGCTTTATCGAAATTCGGATTTGTCGTAGACACAAGACGCCCTGACCCGGGACAAGGGGCGGATCGCGATCGTCACGAACCGCGGGTTGGGGTGCGATGGACGCGACGGCGTCGGGCGCGAATGGCATTGCAGGGCGGGAAACCGTGAGCAAAGGCCTTCGCGCATACGACCCGGCGCCGACAGCGTCCTCGCATGGCTTCGGGTGTGAGCACACGCCAGCTCTCGAAGTCCCAGCGAGGACGTGCGCGGACGGCCAAGTCGTGTGGGCTTTATTTTGGCATCAATTGAAACCTGCTGAGACGAACAAAAGCCTATGAAAATAGGCAATTCCGCGTAGGCTTGTCGCGGGCTGTTTCTGCAGGGTTTGCCAAATCTAGGGCCGGGCCCTAGTCCAAGCAGGAGCCAAAGCACATGACGACCACCGACATCGCCGGATCACCTGATAAAAATCTTTCAGTTGCCAAGCGCACCATCACCACGGAACCAACTGGGGCTCATTCCCCAGTTGCCAAGCGTCCCGCCCGCAACAGCACCATCCTCACCGACCGCATCTGCCAGAAGCGCGTCACCGAGCGCACCAAGGTCTACGACCGCAAGTGCCGGGGCCTCTATGTCAGCATCATCCCGGCTGGCGTGGCGACCTTCAATTTCAAGTTCACCGACAGCACCACCGGCAAGCAGCGCTCGACCGTGCTGGGTGTCTACAATCCGGAGACCTTCGGCGTTGAGGACGCTCGCAGCAAGGTCTACGGCCTCAAGACGATGGCCCCGGCCGCGCTGGTCGAGCAGCTGCGCCAGACCAAGACGCAGGCCGCCGCGCGCGGCAAGACGGTGGACGAGATCATCGCGCTGCGCATCGACTGGATGAAAACCACGGTTCTCAAGGCGGACGGCGAGAAGCGGCCCCGGATCGAAAGCTGGGAGAACGTCGCGCGCCATCTCCGCGGCTTCATCAGCCCGCGACTGGGCAAGAAGATCGCCAGCGACGTCACCAAGCACGACATCGCGACACTCTCGGCCGACATCGTCGCGGGCAAGCACGGCGGCAAGCCCTCGGTCAGCAACGCCCGCCACATGCGCCGGGCGGCCTCTGGCCTGTTCAACTGGGCGGCGGAAGCGGGTCGCGACTACGTCACCGCATCGCCTTGCGTCAACCTGCCGAAACTCGACACGGAGCATCCACGCGACCGCGTACTGAGCGAGGACGAGATCAGGACGCTCTGGCATGGTCTCGACCGCAACGATCTGCCGTGGGATCGCAAGACCCGGCTGGCGCTCAAGTTCGCGCTGGTCACCATGCTGCGCTCTGGCGAGCTGCTGCCGATCCACCGCGATGAATTGAACGCCGCGAACGGCACCGTCGATATCCCGGCGCGGCGGGTCAAGAAACGCCGCGTCATCAATCAGCCGCTGTCTGATCTGGCGCTTGAGATCATCGCGGAGGCGATGGGCAATTACGACTACGTGTTCGTCGGCCGCTTCGGCAATGCGCCGCTGGCTCGCAACGCCATGGCCAATGCCCTGACCGGCACCAAGACCCCAAAGAAAGGCAAGCGCGTGCCGCGCACGCTGGGCATCTGCGAATTGCTCGGGCTGGCACCGTTCACGCCGCACGATCTACGGCGGACGGCGGCGACGATGTGCGGTGAACTCGGCTTGTCGGAGGCGAGCATTTCGCTCTGCCTCGACCATCAGGCCAGCAAGGACGAGAACGGCAAGCCGCTGCCAGCGGTCACCCGCAAGGTCTACAATCGGGCCACAAAGATCATGGTCGAGCGCAAACGCGAAGTTCTCGATGCGTGGGCGGCCGAGCTGCGGCGGATCGTCGGTGCGAGGGATGAAGGGCTGCGGAAGGCGGCTTGATTGCCACCCAGCCGGGCGAGGCCCGATGCGACGCATGTTGACGGCCTCGCTCGAACTACCGACAATGTTCCTTCCGGACGACGGGTGGCGCCAATGCAAATTCTCAGACGCTCAATTGAACAGCTCAGTGTTCCGATCTGTCCGGAGTGCGGCGCTGAAATGTCGTGGTCTCGGTCGATGTTGCGCGCCACGGAAAACGTCATCGAGCACGTATTCACCTGCGACCGGTGCGGGCGCGTCGGTGAGGTTCTAACGCCCTTGAAGCCCGCCAGCCCCGGTTAGGTCAGTGCACCGTTCCCACGGGAACAGTGCACCCAACTACCTCATTGAATTTCTTCCAATTTCCTTTCGGTCCATCGCCGCCAGCCACTCCGGTGCGTCGTGCTCGCGCTTCGGCAGCGCAGCGATGTACTCGCCAGCATCGCGCAGCGTCACCAGCCTGCGGCCGGGCGCGGCAATGGGTTCATCGAAAGGTCGGCGCCAGCCCTTCACGTCAACCATGCGGCCGTTCCAACGGTCCCGGCGTTCCCAAACAGAACGTCGGGCTCTACCATATTGCCCGGCATGCTCACTCTCCGCCTGATCGATCCCAACGACTACAACGTCCACGACGATGGCCAGCTCATCGGCCGCATCCGCTATACGCGCGACCGGTCACCGGGCATCTGGCTCTGGACAATCGTGGTCATGGAAAGGTTTCAGACAAAAACTTTGCCAAACCGAAGCTCGCAGACATCGTCCCCGGCGCATCATCCGGCGATGACGCGACGCTGGACGAAGCCAAGGCGCGGTTCAAGACGGCATGGGTGGCGTTCAAGGCAAGGCATGGTGCGGAGAAGCTGGCGAAGGCCTTTGCCGAGATGAACCACGCTGATCGGCCGGATCGATATCGGCGGTGAAGCGGCGAAACGTTTTCACCGCTCTACCACCGGCGGAAGCCGATGCGGCGCTGTTGCTTCTTAAGGACGGCCAACCTCGCATCGACCGGCTTTTTCTGACGTGCCAATTCCTTCAGCGCCCGTTGCCCTTCTTGGGTCGTCACATCAAGCTTTAGCATTGCAGCAAGAAGGCGTTCGCGCTCCGCCGTCAGTCGGGCGGTCTCATCAAACTCAGCGCGCTGTGCCGCTCTGAACTGATTGTAACCGGCATCCGTATAGAGCGGACTTAGGCTGACCATGACAGGCTCTGGCTTGTACCTGAAGTATGCCACCAGATAGATGATCACTAGGACGATGATCGATGCAGCTGCGCCAACGGCAGTCTTCGCCCATATGCTTTCGGTCGGTAGCCACCAGACAGTCAGTATGAAGGCAAGTAGGCCAGCGACCAGCAACCGATGACAGCGCTGGCCGAGCATATCGATGGCGCGGGGATCGAGGGACACGGCATCACGCGCCGATCAGCTCTGCACGCAGCTCGCTCGCTTGCTGCCAATCCTCCGGGCGCAACCAGTCCGGCCGCTCGCCGACGACATCGATCGGCGACATCTGCCACGGCGTCAAGCCGAGTAACCGATGCAGCTCGACGGCGAGATCGAGATACTGCCTGCGGTTGCCGCCATCTTCCTCCCAGAACTGATGGTCGTCGTTGGCCTCGATCCCCAGTGCGCGGGCGAACAGCGCGCGGGCTTCGTTCGTGACACGTGACTGCGGTGGGCGATGGATCGGAACGCGGGTGGTGGGCATTTTGGGTTCCTTTGACATAGATTAAGGAAAGTGATCCCGCGCGATGGCTTCATAGGCCCTTGGCCAAAGCAAGCCAGCGAGGGTCACAATGTGCGACGAGCCGACTACCACCACCAAAGCAGCCCCGCGCGCGATGCCGCTCGGTGCGAGCGAGAAGTCTGAGACCGACGAGCGTCTGCGGAACCTGCAAGAATACACCCAAATGCTCAAGGACGTGATCGCGGACATACGTCGGAAGATGAACTGAGCTAATCGCCGCGCCAGCCGATGCCGCCACCGGGACGGCCGACCGGCTTGATGGCTTCGACGTTGAGGCCGAGCCGTGCCAGTGTGCGCACCACGAAGGCCCGTGCCGCCAGCTCCTCGCGGATACAGGGATGAGCGCGCGGCACGCCCTTGGCATAGACCACTTCGCCATCCTCGGCGACACGTGCCGCCAGCGCCTCGGCGCGGTCCAGTCCGCTGCAGGCCTGCACCAGCATCTCGACACCACCGCTATCTTGAATGCGGTATTCGGCCTGCACCGAGCCCCACAGCGCCATGCCGTGCTGGCCGAGCTTGCGCGGCGGCTGGGTGTCGGTCGTTACCGACCCGACGATGGAGAGCGGCGGTTTCGGTTTGGTCATCGGCGATGATCTCTTAATGTTTTCGTCGGGATTTTGCTGCGGGGTTTTTGCTCGCGAATGGATTTCTCAGTTTGTTGACTATGCCGCCTGCGAGCCGGTCGAGAAGCGCGCTTCGGTAAAAAAGAATGCTTCCCCCCACCCCGTTGAAAGTGATTGCAGCCGATGCCCGTGAGCGTGTACCGGACATCGGCTGCGACCGAGCGTGATCAGAGGAACGAAAGATCACGACCGGTCATCCGTCAATTCACCTGACTGGCAGTTGCTGCAACATCGCCATCATCGGCGGCATCGCGATCAAGCTCGGCTGCGAGCTGCCGCAGCACGTGAGCGAGTACGCGACGATCCGATGAGGTGCGCACCAGTGCCTGTGCTGCGCTCGCCATCGCAACGGCAGCAGAACGCGGATCAAATTCGCGACTGTCGAGCACAGCAGCCATGAATTTGAGAACGCCTTGTGCGCTCGGAGCAACTTCGACTTCAACCATGATGACCTCCATGCCTCGGTAGCACCGCGACGATCTTGCGCGTGTTGTTGCGCACCTCGATGTCGCCAACGTCCTGCTGCAGCGATGCGACATCTTCGGCCAGGGCGTTGAATGCATCGCGCAAATCAGCGATCTCGCCTCGCAGCGCGCTCACCTCGATCCGCAGCGCGTCTGCTGTGTCGTCCTGCCGCCTGATCAGCTCCTTGCGCAGCGCAGCTTCATTGCGAGCAGTTTCCTCGCCGAGCACGCGTGTCAGCGCCTTTTCAAAACGACCGGTTTCCTCACCGAATATGTCTGTCAGTAGATCGACAGCGCGGGCGATCCGAGCGTTGACGTGTTGGTCCGCATGGGCGAGCAGAGTGTTGGCGAGGGCAACATTGTTGCTGATTGCTGCCTGCCGTTGCTGCGGCTTGCGCTGCGATGGCGGCGTCCATTCCTCCGTCGAGTCACGCGCGCTGCGCTCGGCCATGTCAAGGGTCGTTGCTGCGATCTCGCTCTGCAGGCGGTCGATCATATCCAGTCGCTCACGCTTGTTCATCGTCAAGTGTCCACTGTCGCCAGCTCATGATGTTCGATCAGGTCCGCGAGATCGCGCAGCAATGCGGCGAGGTGCAAGCGCTCGATCGAAGGCAGCTTGGATGTCAAGTACGCCATCGTAGCTGCCATCTGCGTCAGACATCGAACGACGTCGCGATCTCGCCGCATGATCGTGACGATGAGTTCAGTGGCCCTGTCATTTGTCACCACGTCACTCCTTGGACTACCTGCACCGCGCCGGGCACCAGCACGCCCCAGCAACAACGCAAGCGAACCTTCAGCATCAACAAGTTCTCTTGCCAAGCGGATAGCACAGGTGCGGCCACCGTGTTCGGCGTGGCCGCCGTCGAGATTGGCAGCGGCGTTGCGCTTTCGAAATGCGCGGTGCCACCTTCGCTAATTTCGATCTCCGGAACGCCGGAATAGCCGCTTGCGATGGCAGCAGGATCGATCGCGACAACAGTGCCAGTGGCCAACGCCGTGGTGCCGATGATCTCGTTGGTGAAGCGCGGACCGGCCATCAACCGCAACGCCAAGGCTTGCGAGCTGTTCGCCACGATGACCATCCGCTCAGGATCGCATCCGGCCGTTGCCAATGCAGCGGCAAGATTTGCAAGATCGGTTTTTGCGGCATCAAACGCGGTCGTCAGTCCCGCTGCGGCGGCAATCGGCGCGACGCCATTGAGCAATCCGGCCGGACGATCATCATCAGCGGCGATGGCATCGAACAGGACGGCATCGAGCGACTTGCCCGCTTGCTCGCTGAGCACGCGACCAATCAGCGTTGACGCGGTTTCCGGCACCGCGAATTCGAGTTCACCTGTCACCGCCGTGCCGAGAAGCATCTTGCGGACTGGACCAAGCGCCGCCAATGCCGTGGTGCCCATCATCATCGGCATCGGCTTGCCTTCGCCGACGAACACGGGTGACGGCGCGATCACCGACGACACGTTGAGCAAATGCACGTTGTCCATGTCGAGACGTGTTGCACCGCTGAACAGGCGAACCGCTCCGCTCTGCGGCGTGAGGCCGGACAAGAACAGCCATTTCGATGCGGTCTCGACGTCGGCCATCGCTGTCGGCGTGACCGCAGCCTTGGCGATCAGCGCGGCTTGATGATCATGCTGCCAATGCTGCCGCAGAATTCTATCGGGATGCTGCCCGGTCAGTCGGCCGACCGCGACCGCCGCGAGCCCGCGCGAGATCGAGCGCGTGCGGCGAAACTGTTCGAGCTTGGGGCTGATCAGGTCGGCGGTGGCGGTGGTCATCACGGTGCCCTCGATGGAGTGGCCGTGAGCATCTGCCTGCGCGGAGTCGGCGGGAAGGGCCTCTAGGGGAGTGCGTCACTCCCCTAAAACCACAGCCCACACCGCCGCGCCCGCCTCCATCGCCGGATGCCGGATGATCGTGAGCCCGTCATAGGCCCGCCGTTTTGCCGCGATCCGCTGCAGCACCTTGCCGATCTTTTTGGCGCTCTTGCCCGCCAGCGCGGCCCGCAGGTGCGGGTCTCGCTCGGCCTGCCGGAAGACCATCGCCACCGTGAACGGCTCACCAGCGAAGCTGTCAGCCAGCCGGGCGACCAGTCTGGCGGGATCGAACGGCGGTGAGGCCAGATCGAAGCCGCAGCGCGGGCAGTGGCACGGCGTCACGAGCTGCCTCCCGCGTACTGTACGCGGTGACCCGCCCGGTTCCACCCCCTGCGCTTGGCTGGCCAACCCCCCTCTGACGATACCAGAAATGTGAGTGAATGCATTTTAGTGTTTTAAAATAAGGGGGTTAGAGGGCGGCAGCAGCAGGCTCTGATCACTTACCCACATTTCTGGTATCGCGGATCACGTCGAGCTTGATGCTGTCGGCGAGGCTGTACCGCCGAACCTGAACCGTCTTTCCGGCCCGTTCCTCTTCCTCTTCTTCCACGGTTAGCAGCCCCAGCGCGTGCAGCGCCTGCAACGTGCGATCCGTGGTGGCACGGGGCTTCTGTAGCCGACGCCGGACATCAATCACCTTCGACTCCGGACTGCGGGCGATGTCTTGGAGCACGGCGAGGCGGATTTGCGGGATCGAGTCACGCGCGCAACGGATCACGAGATGCAACGCGTCCGCGTGGGCCATCCCGATAGCCATCGCCCCCCGCATGACTTGGGTGAGCTGCTTGGCGAACCGCGTCGGCATCTCGGGCGCGTGCGCATCGATCACGTCGCCTCGGTAGTCCAGTTCGACGCCGGTCCGCGCCAGCGTCACAACGTTGGCCGCCTCGACAATGAGACTTTCGTCGTTATCCGTGAGCGTATAGGTGTTCTCTGGATCGATACTGTTGATCACACCAGCAACCGCTTCGGCCATCTCCGCACGCATCCGGATTTCATCGCCCGTGTTTTTCATCGCGCGGCGGCCACTGCTGACGCGGCCCAGGTTTGAGTCCGAACGGATCAGCACGAACCTGTCACCCATGGTCGAGATCACTGCGTGCGCCTGATCCCACGCCGTGGTGCAGGCACCAACCACGACGATGCGCCCGCTCCACGTCAGGGTCTTGCCACCGTCAGTGCCAACGTTGCGGGTCCAGTTGCCATCATGCACCTCGCGCAGCGCGGCAAGGATTTGCCCGCGAACGTGACGGTCCATGCTCAGGATAGACGTGACATCCTTGATCACCAGAATTCCGCGCTGCCCAATCTTGCGCAGCAAGCCGCCGGTCGCGTCCTTGCTCCGTTGCTTCTGCGGCGAGGCCGACAGCAGGGCGCCGTCCGAGCTGATCGTTGAAACGACATGCGCACCCAGCAGGCTGGTCGCCTGCACCGTTTCCGTCTTGGCGTTACCGGGTCCGGAGATCACCAGCAGCCACGCCGGGTCACCTGTCATCCGCTCGGCGGCACAGACGGCCAGCACCGCATGCAGTGTTGCGATGTCGTAGTCGTCACCCAGCCAGCGGCGAAACACTTCATGCACTTCAGCGAGATTGCGCGGCTCGACTGGTGCAGATGCGGCCGCTTCGGGTGCGATCAGCCCTTGCGCACTATCGACCAGTCGCCCGATGTCGGCGCGCCGCTCCTGCCAGCGCTCATCATGCGGGGCAGTTGATGAGTCCATCAAGCCGCGCAGAATATTCACGACGGCTCCCGCCTGTGTGCCGGAACGAATGTACTTCGCAGCCAGATCACGCAAGCTGTTGTGAAGCTCGCGGCCCTCTCGGATGTTCTCGGCGAGATAGGCCCAATCGTCGGCGGCCTTGTTATCTGCACCGGTGTGGTCTGCCTTAGCGTCCCCGCGCTCGTTTGCCTTCGGCCGCACCTTTGCGCGTGTGTAGCCGTATTCGTCCACCAGCAGCTTGACGGCATCCTCGACAAGCTGTCGCGCGGCGGCTTCATTGATAATCGGCAGATCATCGCGCTTGATCATGCCGGGCTCACCTCCGAACCACGTGTAGGGCTGCCGGGTATCCGGGTGAATGCCAAACGCGACCACCTGTTGGCCGTTGGCAAGTAGCTCTAGCTTCTGGTCCCTGCTGCCATCCGGCGCGATCAGGTTCACTGTGATCTTCTTAAATGGCGTGTCAGTCCGGAAGACGATTGCCCGCTTGGGCCTGTTGCCAAACCGAACGAGAACGCGACCTTGCTCCTCGAAGCGCTCACGTGCCAACTGCTCGACCGCGTCAGCAGCCTCTGGATTTTTCACATCGACATCCAGCGTCGGCATCGTCCGTGTCAGCAAACCGGTGCTCTTGGCGGCGGGAAACGTCTTGCTCCAGACATCGATTTCGCCGTCGTTGGTTTCCTCCAGTGTCGTCTGCCACCTCTCAAGCGGCGGCTTCTTGCCAATCACCGGGATGGGAAGGTAGCCCGCCCTGCGCAGTAACTTGCGCAGCTCTGTGGGGCTTGTGGCGGTCTTGCCTGCTACATTTCCCGTAGCACCCGATTGATTGCCGCTGGCTGAAATGCTATGGATGCCGTCATCGCTGCTCGCGATATCGACACCCGCCGCGCTCGCTGTGCTACCAGCGACGCGGCTTTTCTTTGATGACATTGGTCCGCAAGCTCCGTTGTTGGAGTGACAACGGGCGGCCTTTCATTTGCCCGGTCGATGCCTGCGATTTGCGATTTGGAAGTCCGGACGATGCCGGGGCTGTGCTAGAGAAGCCCGCTAAGCTGGGATCAACTGAGCGGGCTTCGCTTCCCTAAGGTGCAGCCTGATTTTCAGGAAGTGACGGCCAACTCGTCAGCTTGGCTTCCGCGCTCATGCACTGGCAATCCTTGTACCGCCAGACACCGAGTATCAGACTTGCCGCCTGCCGTAGAGTGAGCGCGGGCTTGTCGCTGTAATCTTTAACAGACATTGAGATAAAATCCTCGTAGATGCCGCTATGGCCGCTGATGTGGTAGTTGCACTGGGCAACGATTTTTTCCATTAGGCGGCTGCGAATTTCCAGATCGTCAAGCTCGCCGTTTGCGCCATAGACATCTTCGTCAAGGCTCAGTGCGATGGAGTCGATGTAGTGGGACTCAAGATGATCTAGCGTCATGTGTTTTCCCTTCTCTTCAAGCTACCAACGTTGCAAGCTGATCGTGCCGTCATCACGACGGCGCCACCGGTTGATCAGGCTGTGCGCGCCGCCTGTTGCCCCGACGCCGGTACGGGCTAAATCCGTCGATCTGATTTTGCCAAGCGATGATCTGATCCTCGAACCAGACGCGCCTGTTTGCGCTGATGTAGGTCGCGGGCGGAAATTTGCCCTCGCGCTCCATCCGCCACAGCGTCGAGCGCGACACCGGAACGACGGCACGCACCTCGGCTTCACTCATCATGCGGCGTGGTCCGCTCGTCGTCGGCAGCATGACGTCGCGCAGTTTCTTGGTGTCGGCTGTCGTTTTGCGTGGTCCGATTGCGGTCATCGCAATGCCCTCGTTGTTGGGGTTCAACGATCCGGGCGGCGAGTTTCTGGAATGCCCGGTGGCGCCTGCGCTTTGCGATTTTTTGATCCGGGCAATCCTGAATACTGGAAGGCCGGGGCTGTGCGGGGCCGGGCTGGCATGGCCAGCGGGCGCGGAAGCACCTTTGAGCTTGGCCCAACTTCACCGAGTCCGCAAGCCGGTCGCCGTGTTTATCAGGCCTTATCTGACTGCAGGATATCGTTTCACCCATCCGACCCGCTGAAACAGGGCCTGTGGGGGCCCGGCAATGCGAACCAAACGAAAACACCGGGAAAAGTGGCCTTGACGTCAAGTCGTGTGGTCCTGACGCCCGGGGTCTGTGCGTCAAGTCCTGTGGTGATGCGTGCCGCCCGACCGGGCACACGCATCAGCGATCCGCGAGGGCGACGGGGGCAATAGTGCATCGCTCCCCGGGGAGAGCGCGAAGTAAGCCGTAAACCATCGCGCAGGGAAGGCCGGGCGATTGGCTGACCTGTGGTCCAACCCGTGTGCATTGTTTTGGCGCACGGACCTGCGGGTGCCAGCCGGCGCCCGGCCTTCCCTGCGCCCTTGTCTCGATGAGGGCGATGTGGACGAAGCAAAGCTCGGGCGGATGCGCCGCGAGGATGCAAAGGTGTGCCTTGCGACGGAAATGCAATTTGATGATCTCCGAAGGCTCCTCATCCTCCGTCATTGCGAGCGCAGCGAAGCAATCCAGAATCCCTCCACGGGGACAGCCTGGATTGCTTCGCTGCGCTCGCAATGACGGAATTGAAGTAGCGGCGCATAAAAACCCTCGCGCCACCCCGGTGCCAACACCTCAATTATCCGCCTCACGGAATCACCCCCACCCGTCGCATGATCGCCCCGCCCCCACCGCACACGCGCGCAATAGACTTTTCCCGACCCCGGCGGCATCCTGCCGCGATCAACCGACAACAAGACGCCACGCAGGCGGGGGAAACAGATCATGTTGCAGACACGGTTCACCAAGCTCGTCGGCGTCGAGCATCCGATCGTCCAGGGCGGCATGCAATGGGTCGGACGCGCCGAGCTGGTCGCCGCCGTCGCCAATGCCGGCGCGCTCGGTTTCATCACGGCGTTGACCCAGCCGACGCCCGAGGACCTCAGGAAGGAGATCGCGCGCTGCCGCGACCTCACCGACAAGCCGTTCGGCGTCAACCTCACCATCCTGCCCGCGATCAAGCCGCCGCCCTACGCCGAATACCGCGCCGCCATCATCGAGAGCGGCATCACGGTGGTCGAGACCGCCGGCAACAAGCCGCAGGAGCATGTCGACGAGTTCAGGAAGCACGGCGTCAAGGTCGTGCACAAATGCACCAGCGTCCGCCACGCGCTCTCGGCCGAGCGCATGGGCGTCGATGCCATCTCGATCGACGGGTTCGAATGCGCCGGCCACCCCGGCGAGGACGACACCCCCGGCCTGATCCTGATCCCGGCCGCCGCCAACAAGATCAAGATCCCGATGATCGCCTCCGGCGGTTTTGCCGACGCCCGCGGCCTCGTCGCAGCGCTGGCGCTCGGAGCCGAGGGCATCAACATGGGCACCCGCTTCATGGCCACCAAGGAGAGCCCGATCCATCAGCTCATCAAGGAGAAGATCGTCGCCAATGACGAGCGCGAGACCGAGCTGATCTTCCGCACCATGCGCAACACCTCGCGCGTCGCCAGGAACGAGATCTCGACCAAGGTCGTCGCGATGGAGAAGGAAGGCGCCAAGTTCGAGGACATCCGCGAACTCGTCGCCGGCGCCCGCGGCAAGATGGTCTATGCGACCGGCAATTCGGACGAAGGCATCTGGTCGGCCGGCCAAGTCCAGGGCCTGATCCAGGACATCCCGACCTGCGCCGAACTCATCTCGCGCATCGTGCGCGAAGCCGAAGCCATCATCCGCGGCCGGCTCGAAGGCATGATCGTTCATCCGACCGCACAGGCTGCGGAATAATCACTGCAAGAAGCGAGAGCAATTCATGAAGGCTTATGTCTACGGCCCTGACGGCGCTGGGATTTCCGACGTCGCTCAACCAAAACCTAAAGGCGCCCAGGTGCTGGTCCGTGTCCGCGCCTGCGGGCTGAATCGCGCCGACACCGGCATGCGCAAGGGCCACGCCCACGGCGCGGCCGGCGGCGCCGGCACCGTGCTCGGCATGGAATGGGCCGGCGAGGTCGCCGAGCTCGGACCGGATGCGAAAGGCGTAAAGGTCGGCGACCGCATCATGGGCTCGGGCGGCGCGGCGTTCGCTGAATACACGCTGGCCGATCATGGCCGGCTGTTCCGCGCCCCGTCGAACATGAACTTCGAGGAGGCCGCCACCCTGCCCGTCGCGCTGGCGACCATGCACAACGCGGTCGTCACCGTCGGCGGCGTACAGCCCGGGCAGGCCGTGCTGATCCAGGGCGCGAGCTCCGGCGTCGGCCTGATGGCGATGCAGATTGCCAAGCTCAAGGGCGCCAGGCTCGTGATCGGCTCCTCGACCCATGCCTATCGCCGCGGCAGGCTGAAGGAGTATGGCGCCGACCTCGCCGTCGACTCCTCCGACCCCAAATGGGTCGACGAGGTGCTGAAGGCGACGGGCGGCGACGGCGTCGATCTCATCGTCGACCAGGTCTCGGGCAAGGTCGCGAGCCAGAACCTCGCCGCGACGAAGATCAAGGGCCGCATCGTCAATGTCGGCCGGCTCGGCGGCACCCATGCCGACTTCAATTTCGACCTGCACGCGGCGCGCCGCATCGACTATGTCGGCGTCACCTTCCGCACCCGCACCATCGAGGAGGTCCGCGAGATCTTCGAGGAGGTCAAGAAGGACATCTGGGGCGCGGTCGAGTCGCGAAAACTGCAGCTGCCGATCGACAAGGTCTACGCCTTCGCCGACATCGACAAGGCATTCGAGCACATGGAGGCGAACAAGCACCTCGGCAAGATCGTCGTGACGATGTGAGGAGCCGCGGGCGGCGGGTCGCCGCTCTCACCGCTTGTCATGGCCGGGCATGACGGTGCCAGAGCCCGCTTCTGCAAATCACTAGCGACTACTCCTGTGGATCATCGCTTGATGTTCACCTGTGGGCTGCTACATCCCGGCCATGACTTCCCAGCACAACAAAGCCTCGGTCGCCGCGATCTCGATCTTCGCCAGCGGCGGCATGGCGGCGGCCAAATTCGCGGTCGGCATCGCGATCGGCTCGCTCGCGCTGATCTCCGAGGCCCTGCACTCCTCGGTCGACCTGATCGCGACCATCATCACCTGGGCGGTGGTGCGGGTGTCGGACAAGCCGGCGGACGACGAGCACCATTACGGCCACGGCAAGCTGGAGAGCATCTCGGCGCTGGGCGTCACCGCCCTGCTCTACGTGCTCGCCGGCGGCATCCTGGTCGAATCCTACAGCCGCCTGCGCGAGGGAACCGTGCCGCCGACGATCTCGGCCGTGCCGTTCGTGGTGCTGGTGATCGACATCGTCGTCAATCTCTGGCGCGCCCGCGCCCTGCACCGTGCCGCGCGGGAGACCCGGAGCCAGGCGCTCGCCGCCGACGCGCTGCATTTCGCCTCCGACGTCATGGGCTCGTTCGCCGTGATCGTGGGCCTGATCCTCGCCGCCCTCGGCTTCTGGTGGGGCGACGCCGCTGCAGCGGCCGCGGTCGCCGTGATGATCGCCCTGCTCGGACTGCGCATGGCCGGCTCGACCGTGCAGACACTGCTCGATCGCGCCCCGGAGGGCGCGCAGGAGAAGGCCACCGCCGCGATCCGGGGCGTTGCAGGCGTGATCGACGTCGACCGGCTGCGCGTCCGCATGGTCGGAGCGACCACGTTCATCGACACCATCGCGAAGGTGCCGCGGACCTATCCGATCGACCGCGTCGAGGAGATCAAGCGCAAGGCCCAGGCGGCCGTCGACAAGGCATTCGGCGACGCCGATCTGACCTTCACCGCCGTCCCCGTCGCGCGCGACAACGAGACGGTGCGCGACCGGATCATGGTCATCGCGCACAATTCAGGGCTCGCCGTCCACCATGTCACGGTGCACGATCTCGGCGCCAAGCTGATCGTCGGCATCGATCTCGAGGTCGATGCCGCGATGCAGCTCGACGCCGCCCATGACGTCGCCAACACGCTGGAGCGCAACATCCAGGAGGAGTTCGGCCCCGACGTCGAGGTCGACGTCCACATCGAGCCATTGGAACCGGAACTGCCGTTCGGGGTCGATGCCGCGCCGGAACGTGTGCAGTCCATCGCCGCCGCCCTGACCGAATATGCCGCCGGCGGCGAGATCCACGACATCCACAATGTCCGTGTCCGCAACACCGACGCCGGCGAGATCGTCAACTTCCACTGCCGCGCCGAACCGTCGATGAGCGTGACCAAGGTGCACGATCATGTCGACGCGATCGAGCGCGCGCTGCGGCGCGCGTTCCCGAGCGTGAAGCGCGTCATCAGTCACGCCGAGCCGCCGCGCGCGTGACAGAGAACGTGCGCGGAGTCACACGTTCTCGTTTCGGACTCGCCTCGCACGTAAGTTTGCGGACGTGCGCCGCGCAAATTGTACGTTGGATAAGAATAAATTCGCGTTAACGATTCGTTGACTCTCGACAGCCCGCGAAAACTGGATTCAAATCGGGCATGATTCGGAAGCGATGTGGGGCTGCTTCCGAACTCAAGTTGCAAGCAGCTTTTCAGGGGGCCGAAGGCATGGCGCGTGCAGACGCCGCGAACGCGTGCGTCCAATCCGATTCGATCAAAGGATTGGCGCAATCGATCGCGAAACCTGCCTATCATCGGCTCCTGATCGCGGAGCCGGCGCTGCGGCGCGCCGTGCCGACTCTCATCATTGCGTTCCTGATCACGATCTGCCTCGGCGCCTTCGTGCAGGTCGTCGACCAGACGCGCCAGAAGCGCCTGGTGATCCGCCACGACATCTCGGCGCTCGCCGACCTGCTCGCCGAGCGCATCGACCGCCTCACCTCCGCGCGACAGGACCGGCTGAAGAACATCGAGAACCTGCCGACGCAGCTGCCCGATCTCATTCCGTCCTGGGGCACCGCCTCGGGCCGCCACGTCATCGTCACCTCGGCCGGAATCGACCGCCGCATCCTCGCCCGCATCCCGATCGACAGCGATCCGTCAGGCAACGACCACCTGCTCGATGCGATCACCACGGCTCAATTGCTCGCGGCGCCGCCGCGCGACGGCAACATCTCCGACATGACGCTGCCGAACGGCAACGCCGCCATGGCGACCTCGCAGCAGATCAAGTCGCTGCCCGGCTTCGTCACCGTGATCCAGGAGCGCAACGAGCCGATCTGGGGCTCGGACGCCGCGCTCTCGGTGACGCTGTCGGCGACCACCGGCTTCGTCGTCCTGATCCTCGGCTTCGCCTTCCACTGGCAGTCCACCCGCGCTCGCGAGGGCGACCTGATCAACGACGCCGTGCGCGGCCGGATCGACACCGCGCTCAACCGCGGCCGCTGCGGATTGTGGGACTGGGACCTGTCGCGCGGCCGGATCTTCTGGTCGCAGTCGATGTTTTCGATACTCGGTCTCGACGGCCGCAACGAGCTCCTCACCTTCGGCGAGGTCAACGCGCTGGTGAAGTCCGACGACATCGACCTGTTCGAGATCGCCGACCAGCTCATCTCCGAGAAGATCGACCACATCGACCAGACCTTCCGCATGCAGCATGTCGACGGCCACTGGATCTGGCTCCGCGTCCGCTGCGAGAAGACGAGCGGGGCGACCGATTCCAGCGTGCACCTGATCGGGATCGCCGTCGATATCACCGAGCAGAAGAGCCTCGCCGAGAAGACCGTGGAAGCCGATCTGCGCCTGCGCGACGCGATCGAGACCATTCCGGAAGCCTTCGTGCTGTGGGACGCGAGCGACCGCCTCGTGCTCTGCAACTCCCACTTCCAGCGCCTGCACAAGCTGCCCGACAGTGCCGTCATTCCCGGTACCTCCTACGAGACGGTGCTCGAGGTCGGCCGCATGCCGGAAGTGCGCACCCGCCACAACGAGACCGCGAGCCAGGGCCCGGGGGCGCGCACCTTCGAGGCGCAGCTCGACGACGGCAGCTGGCTGCACATCAGCGAGCGCCGGACCAAGGATGGCGGCTACGTCTCGGTCGGCACCGACATCACCCGGATCAAGGAGCACGAGCAGAAGCTGGTCGACAACGATCTGCGCCTGCGCGCCACCGTCATCGACCTGAAGCGCTCGCAGGCCGCCCTGGAGCGCCAGGCGGGCGAGCTCGCCGACCTCGCCGAGAAGTACCAGCGCGAGAAGACCCGCGCCGAGGAGGCCAACCAGACCAAGTCGAAGTTCCTCGCCAATATGAGCCACGAGTTGCGCACGCCGCTGAACGCGATCATCGGCTTCTCCGAGATCATGGGGTCGGGCATGTTCGGCGAGCTCGGCTCGGAGAAGTACCAGGAATACTGCCACGACATCCTGACCAGCGGCCACTATCTGCTCGAAGTCATCAACGACATCCTCGACATGTCCAAGATCGAGGCCGGCCGCATGAAGCTCGACATGGAGGAGCTCGACCTGGCGCAGACGCTCGCGGAATCCATGCGGGTCGTCACCGGCCGGGCGCAGGACAAGCACCTGACGCTCGACGCCGATATCGCAAAATCCATCTGCGTCGTCGCCGATCGCCGCGCCACCAAGCAGATCATCGTCAACCTGCTCTCCAACGCCGTGAAGTTCACGCCCGACGGCGGACGCATCGTCGTGCGCAGCCGGCAGCTCGACGACAGGATCGTGCTGATGATCGCCGATACCGGCATCGGCATCGCGCCGCATTCGCTGGCGCGGCTTGGCCGCCCGTTCGAGCAGGTCGAGAGCCAGCTCACCAAGACCTATCACGGCTCGGGTCTGGGGCTTGCGATCGCGCGCTCGCTGGCGCAACTCCATGGCGGCTCGATGCGGCTGCGCTCAAAGCTCGAAGTCGGCACCGTCGTGCGCGTGACCCTGCCGCGCGACGCGATCAAGGCGGCGTCCGGGATATCGGCTGCGGCCTGACGCTATGACTGCAGCGACGGCGCGACTTCCCGCGCCACATTGACCAACGCCGCGATCAGCGGCGTCATCGGATCGCGCTGCGGGATCACCATGCCGATGCTGTAATTGACATCGGGATCGGTGATCGGGATCGAGCGCACCGTGTCGGACAGGCCGAGCGTCTCGGCGAGCTTGGCCGGCATCACGCTCGCCCACCGCCCCGTCTTCACATGCGTGAACAACACGAGCAGCGAGTTCGAGGTCAGCGTCGGCGTCGCCTCAGCGCCGACCGAGCGCAGCGCACGGTCGATGATGCGGCGGTTCTGCATGTCGGGCGTGAGCAGGCACAGCGGCACCTGCCCGACCTCCTTCCACGTCACCGTCTCGCGATCGCCGAACATGCCGTCCGGCGCGGTCAGCAGGCGATAGCTCTCGTTGTAGAGCGGAATGGTGCGAACCTTGCCGATCGGCTCGTTCTCGATATAGGTCAGCCCGGCATCGACCTCGAGATTTTCGAGCAGCCCCAGCACCTCGGACGAGGTGGTGGACTGGATGCGGAAGCGTACCTCGGGATGCCTGGCGCGAAACGGCGTGGTCAGCGCGGCGACCATGCCGAGCACGGTCGGGATCGCCGCAATGCGGATCTCCCCGGAGAGCTTGTGCTTCAGCCCGTTGATCTCATCGCGCATCGCACGGGCATCGCCCACGATCCGCCGCGCCCAGTCCAGCGCCCGCTCGCCTTCCGGCGTAAAACCCTGGAAGCGGGACCCGCGCTGGACCAGCATCACGCCGAGGATCTCCTCGAGTTGCTTGAGCCCGGTCGACATCGTCGGCTGCGTCACGCCGCAGGCCTCCGCCGCGCGTCCGAAATGCCGCTCCTTCGCCAGCGCCAGCAGCAGTTCAAGCTTGTCGAGCAACCGGTCGTCCCCTCGGATTGTGTCGTGGCATGCAAGCTAGCATGCCCACCCGTTCCCAACACGTAAAAACCACCCGGCGGAATGGCTTTAATTGCAATTTCAGATCGACCGATCGCACTCGTCGATCGATCAGAATTCGCAATCGCAGCATGAGACAGCTTTATTGATCTTCGAATGATTCCAAATAGTTTGCGAGGCAGAAACGCTCCGGTTGAGAACGAAGAATGACAGCGGCTTACGAACCTTGGGACGAAACGCGCGGTGCCGAGATCATCGCCGAGCATGCCAGGCAGGAGGGCGCGACGCTCGTCATCCTGCATGCCCTTCAAGAGGCGTTCGGCTACGTGCCGGAGGCGGCCATTCCCATGGTGGCGCAGGCGCTCAATCTGTCGCGCGCCGAAGTGCATGGCGTGTTCACGTTCTATCACGATTTCCGCCACAAGCCGGCCGGCCGACACGTTCTGAAACTGTGCCGCGCGGAGGCTTGTCAGGCGGCGGGCGGCGATGCGCTGGCGGCGCGAGCCGAGGCCAAGCTCGGCGTTTCGCTAGGCAGCACCACGGCCGACGATCGCGTCACGCTGGAGCCGATCTACTGCCTTGGCCTGTGCGCGACCGCGCCGTCCGCGATGCTCGACGGCCGGCTCATCGGCAGGCTCGATGAAACGCGTATCGATGCACTCGTCGCGGAGGCGCAGCGATGAGCATGCGTCTATACGTCTCACGCGATGCCGGTGCGGTCGCCGTCGGCGCCGACGAGGTTGCGCTGGCGCTGGAACAGGATGCGGCCAAGCGCGGCGTTGCGGTCGAGATCGTCAGGACCGGCTCGCGCGGCCTGTACTGGCTGGAGCCGCTGATCGAGGTCGCGACGCCGCAGGGCCGGATCGCCTTTGGCCCGGTCACCGAGGCCGATGTCCCCTCCCTGCTCGACGCGCTCGCCAGCAACACGCCGCACCTGCTGCGGCTCGGCGCGACCGACGAGATCCCATGGCTCAAGCGCCAGACCCGTCTCACCTTCGCCCGCTGCGGCGTCATCGACCCGCGCTCGCTCGACGACTACCGCGCCCATGGCGGCTACAAGGGGCTGGAGCGCGCGCTCTCGCTCGGCTCCGATGCGATCCTTGCCGAGGTCACCGCATCC
The DNA here is from genome assembly GCF_024519875.1 of Bradyrhizobium sp. Bra64. Taxonomy (NCBI): domain Bacteria; kingdom Pseudomonadati; phylum Pseudomonadota; class Alphaproteobacteria; order Hyphomicrobiales; family Nitrobacteraceae; genus Bradyrhizobium; species Bradyrhizobium sp. Bra64. Next base: position 407,278 of record NZ_JALJRD010000002.1, read on the forward strand.
GGCCTGCGCGGCCGCGGCGGCGCGGGCTTCCCGACCGGCATCAAGTGGAAGACAGTTGCCCAGACCAAGGCCGACCGCAAATTCATCGTCTGTAACGCCGACGAAGGCGATAGCGGCACCTTCGCCGACCGCATGATCATGGAGGGCGACCCGTTCCTGGTGATCGAGGGCATGACCACAGCCGGCATCACCGTCGGCGCCACCAAGGGTTACATCTACATCCGCAGCGAATATCCGCACGCGGTCGAAGCGATGAATGCCGCCATCATGGCAGCGAGGCGCGGCGGCTATCTCGGCGACAAGATCGGCGGGTCCACATACAGCTTCGATCTCGAGGTGCGCGTCGGCGCCGGCGCCTACGTCTGCGGCGAAGAGACCTCGCTGCTGGAGAGCCTCGAAGGCCGCCGCGGCCTCGTGCGTGCCAAGCCGCCGCTGCCGGCGCATCACGGCCTGTTCGGCAAGCCGACCGTCATCAACAATGTGCTGTCGTTCGCGGCCATCCCCTTCATCCTCGCCGAGGGTGCGAAAGCCTATGCCGATTTCGGCATGGGCCGCTCGCGCGGCACGATGCCGATCCAGCTCGCCGGCAATATCCGCCATGGCGGCCTGTTCGAAACGGCGTTCGGCGTAACGCTCGGCGAACTCGTCGACGACATCGGCGGCGGCACGTTCACCGGCCGCCCGGTGCGTGCCGTGCAGGTCGGTGGTCCGCTCGGAGCCTATTTCCCGCGCGCGCTATTCGACACGCCGTTCGACTACGAGGCCTTTGCCGCGCGCGACGGCCTGATCGGCCATGGCGGCATCGTCGTGTTCGACGACAGCGTCGACATGCGCAGGCAGGCGCGCTTCGCGATGGAGTTCTGCGCCATCGAATCCTGCGGCAAGTGCACGCCTTGCCGCATCGGCTCGACCCGCGGCGTCGAAACCATCGAGAAGATCATGCGCGGCGAGCGCGTCAGCGAAAACCTCGCGCTCGTCGAAGACCTCTGCAACACCATGAAATTCGGCTCGCTCTGCGCGCTCGGCGGCTTCACGCCCTACCCCGTGCTCAGCGCATTGAAGCACTTCCGGGAGGACTTCGTCCCGGCGCCGACCACGCTTCAGGCCGCTGAATAGGAGAACGACAATGTCTCTGATCGAAGAAATCGACTTCGGCACGCCGCGCTCGAAATCGGAAACGATGGTGACGCTGACCATCGACGGCAACGAGGTCACCGTGCCCGAGGGCACCTCGATCATGCGGGCTGCCATGGACGCCGGCCACCAGATCCCAAAACTCTGCGCGACCGACATGGTCGATGCGTTCGGCTCGTGCCGCCTCTGCGTGGTCGAGATCGAGGGCCGTGCCGGCACCCCGGCCTCCTGCACCACGCCGGTCATGTCCGGCCTGGTCGTGCACACCCAGAGCGAACGGCTGAAGAAGCTGCGCAAGGGCGTGATGGAGCTCTACATCTCCGACCATCCGCTCGACTGCCTCACCTGCGGCGCCAACGGCGATTGCGAGTTGCAGGACATGGCCGGCGCGGTGGGCCTGCGCGACGTGCGCTACGGCTATGAAGGTGAGAACCACGTCTTCGCGAAGTCCAACGGCGAGGTCAACGCCGCCTGGATGCCGAAGGACGAGTCGAATCCCTACTTCACCTACGATCCTTCCAAGTGCATCGTCTGTTCGCGCTGCGTCCGCGCCTGCGAGGAGGTCCAAGGCACCTTCGCCCTGACCATCTCGGGCCGTGGCTTCGACAGCCGCGTCTCGCCGGGAATGAGCGAAAGCTTCCTCGGCTCCGAATGCGTCTCCTGCGGCGCCTGCGTGCAGGCCTGCCCGACCGCGACGCTGACCGAGAAGTCCGTGATCGAGATCGGCCAGCCCGAGCACTCCGTCGTCACCACCTGCGCCTATTGCGGCGTCGGCTGCACGTTCAAGGCCGAGATGCGCGGCGAGGAAGTGGTTCGCATGGTGCCGTACAAGGACGGCAAGGCCAATCGGGGCCATTCCTGCGTCAAGGGCCGCTTCGCCTGGGGTTACACCAATCACAAGGAACGCATCCTCAAGCCGATGATCCGCGAGCGGATCGAGGATCCCTGGCGCGAAGTGCCGTGGGACGAGGCGTTCTCCTTTGCCGCAGCGAAGATGCGGGGCATCCAGACGAAGTACGGTCGCGACGCCATCGGCGGCATCACCTCGTCCCGCTGCACCAATGAAGAAACCTATCTGGTGCAGAAGCTGATCCGCGCCGGCTTCGGCAACAACAATGTCGATACCTGCGCGCGCGTCTGCCACTCTCCAACCGGTTATGGTCTTTCTGTGACGTTCGGCACGTCGGCCGGCACACAGGACTTCGACTCGGTCGAGCATACCGACGTCGCCGTGATCATCGGTGCCAATCCGGCCTCTGCTCACCCGGTCTTCGCCTCGCGCCTGAAAAAGCGGCTACGCCAGGGCGCCAAGCTGATCGTGATTGATCCGCGCCGCACCGAGATGGTGGAATCGCCGCATGTGAAGGCGCTGCACTTGCCCCTGATGCCCGGCACCAACGTCGCCGTCGTGACGGCGCTGGCGCATGTCATCGTCACCGAAGGGCTCGTCAACGAAGCGTTCGTGCGCGAACGCTGCGACTGGACCGAGTTCGAGGAATGGGCGGCGTTCGTGGCCCAGCCGAACAACAGCCCGGAAGCAACCGCCATCCTGACCGGCGTCGACCCGCACGATCTGCGCGAAGCGGCCCGCATCTACGCCACCGGCGGCAATGGCGCCATTTACTACGGCCTCGGCGTCACCGAGCACAGCCAGGGCTCGACCACCGTGATCGCGATCGCCAACCTCGCGATGGCAACAGGCAATATCGGCCGTCCCGGCGTCGGCGTGAACCCTCTGCGCGGCCAGAACAACGTGCAGGGCTCCTGCGACATGGGCTCGTTCCCGCACGAGCTGCCGGGCTATCGCCACATCTCAGGCGACGCCGTGCGCGACCAGTTCGAGGCGCTTTGGAACGTCAAGCTCAACCCGGAGCCGGGCCTGCGCATTCCCAACATGTTCGATGCCGCGATCGAAGGCACGTTCATGGGCATCTACGTGCAGGGCGAGGATATCCTGCAATCCGACCCCAACACCAAGCATGTGGTGGCGGCGTTGTCGGCGATGGAATGCGTGATCGTTCACGATCTCTTCCTGAACGAGACCGCGAACTACGCTCACGTCTTCCTGCCCGGTTCGAGTTTCCTCGAGAAGGACGGCACCTTCACAAATGCCGAGCGCCGCGTCCAGCGCGTGCGCAAGGTGATGACGCCGAAGAACGGCATGGCCGATTGGGAGGTCACCATCGCCCTCGCCAAGGCCATGGGCTTCGAGATGAACTACAGTCACCCGTCCGAGATCATGGACGAGATCGCGGCGCTGACGCCGACCTTCGCCGGCGTATCCTACGCCAAGCTCGACGAGCTCGGCTCGGTGCAGTGGCCCTGCAACGAGAAGGCGCCGGAGGGTACGCCGGTGATGCATATCGACGGCTTCGTCCGCGGCAAGGGCAAGTTCATCGTCACCGAATATGTCGCGACCGACGAGCGCACCGGCCCGCGCTTCCCGCTGCTGCTCACCACGGGGCGCATCCTCAGCCAGTACAATGTCGGCGCGCAGACGCGGCGCACCGAGAACGTGATCTGGCATGCCGAGGACCGGCTCGAGATCCATCCGCACGACGCCGAGCAGCGCGGCGTGCGCGACGGCGACTGGGTGCGGCTGAAGAGTCGCGCCGGCGAGACGACGCTGCGTGCGGAGATCACCGACCGTGTCGCGCCGGGCGTCGTCTACACCACCTTCCATCACCCGGACACGCAGGCCAACGTCATCACGACCGAGTATTCGGACTGGGCGACCAACTGCCCCGAATACAAGGTCACGGCGGTGCAGATCTCGCCGTCGAACGGACCGTCCGACTGGCAGAAGGCCTATGATGAGCAGGCGCGGCACTCCCGTCGCATCGCACCGGCAGAAGCTGCGGAGTAGCGGCATGCACGTGCCGGTCCAGGCCATCGACCGCGAAATCTGGCGCGACGGTGCTGCGTCCGAAGGCACGCGGCTGATCCCCGAAGAGACGCCGCTGGCGCTGACCTACAATGGCGGCACCTACGCCGTCATGATGGGAACGCCGCAGAACCTGGAAGACTTCGCCGTCGGCTTCAGCCTGGACGAAGGCATCATCAGATCGGTCGACGACATCAAGTCGCTCGAAGTGGTCCGCCTCGACGATGGCATCGAGCTGCGCATGTGGCTGGCGCCGGAAGATGCCGCACGCATCAGCCAGCGCCGCCGCCACATCGCCGGCCCGACCGGCTGCGGTCTCTGCGGCATCGATTCGATTGCCGAGGCCGTGCGGCCTGCGGCCGTCGTGCCGCAGGGACAGACGTTTACGCCCGAGCAGATCATGGCGGCGGTGCAGGCCATCGCGCCGCTGCAATCGATCAATTTGCAAACTCGCGCCGTTCACGCCGCCGCGTTCTGGTCACCCGCCGGCGGTATCGTCGCGCTGCGCGAGGATGTCGGCCGCCACAACGCGCTCGACAAGCTCGCCGGTTCGCTGGCGCGCAGCCGCACGGCTGCAAGCGGCGGCATGGTGCTGCTGACGAGCCGGGTCTCGGTCGAGATGGTGCAGAAGACCGCCGCCATCGGCGTGCCGGTGATGGTCGCCGTCTCCGCACCGACCGCGCTGGCCGTGCGCACGGCGGAGGCCGCCGGCATCACGTTGATAGCCATTGCCCGCCAGGACGGGTTCGAAGTGTTTTCGCATGGCGGCCGGGTTGTCGCCCGTCATGCCACGGAGATTGCCGATGTCGCCTGACCGTTTGATCTACATGGCCAACCAGATCGGCACGTTCTTCCGCAGCCAGGGTCACGACAAGGCCGTGCCGGGAATCGCCGAGCACATCAGGAAGTTCTGGGATCCCCGGATGAAGCGCGCGATCTTCGCCCATCTCGATGCCGGCGGCGCGGGCCTGGAGCCGAACGTGCGCGAGGCGCTTACCTCGCTGAAGAAGGCGACGTCGTTTCCAGCAGCGCCGTGAACACGCGCCGCACCTCGCCCTGCGTCTCCTTCACACGCGCTTCCAGCGACGAGAAATCCGGCGCATCGCCGGCGCGCGCCATCACACGCAGAAGATCGGTGCCGGCGGTCTCGGGCTTGAAGCGGTCGCTGACGCAAAGCCGCAGGATCTGCGTCAGGTCGTGATAGAGCCGCGCCGCGGCACGCAATATCTCGGTTTCCGATTGCGCCATCACGCCAAGCCTTGATGCATTTTCCAGCACCTGCATCGTACTGACGTCGAGGATGTCCGGCTTGTCGTGAGCGTGCACGAGCTGGAGATATTGCGCGATGAAGTCGATGTCGACCATGCCGCCGGCGGCATACTTGAGATCCCAGCAATCGGCCTCGCCCTTCTCCTGGGCGATCGCGCGCCGCATGTCGGCGACATCGTTGGCCGTGATTGCGGGGTCGCGGCGCCGGGTCAGGACATCCCGGATGACGCGTTCGATCCGTTCCCCGAATTCGGGCGATGCCGACACCACGCGTGCGCGCGTCAATGCCATGTGCTCCCAGGTCCAGGCCTCATTGGTCTGGTAGTCCGCGAACGAAACCAGGCTCGAAGCCACGGGGCCGGCGCGCCCCGAGGGGCGCAGGCGCATGTCGATCTCGTAGAGCACGCCGTAATTGGTGCGCGTCGTGAACGCGCTGATCAGGCGCTGGGTGAAGCGAGCGAAATAATGCGCACCTTGCAGTGACTTCGCACCGTCGGAGTCGGGATCGTCGCGGTCGAAATCGTAGAGCAGGATCAGGTCGAGATCGGACGACGCCGTCATCTCGCGGCTGCCGAGCCGGCCCATCGCGATGATCGCGGTCTCCTGCCCCTTGATGCGGCCGTGCTGCGCGGCGAAGCGGTCGGCGACGAGGCCATGCACCGTATGGACGATGCCTTCGGCGACGTCGGCGAAGGCCGTGCTCGCCTGCGGCGCCGAGACCGTGCCTGAGAGGATGCGCGTGCCGATCAGGAACAGACTCTCCTGCCCGAACAGGCGCAGGCGATCGAGGAACTCTTCGTAGGAGCCGGCGTCCTGCACGGTCGTCGCGAGCCGCCCCGACAATTCCTGCCGGTCGGGCATGGCGCCGAAGAAGCGCGGATCGATCAGGCCGTCCATGAGCTGCGGCTGCCGCGCCAGCATCTCGCCGAGCCGCGGCGCCGCGCCGAGCACCAGGGCCACGAGCGCGACGAGATCGCGGTTCTGGCCGAGCAGCGTGATCAGCCGGCCGCCACGCTGGAGCGCTCCGAGGAAATGATCGAACGCCACGACCGCGCGATCCGGCTCCTCGGCATGGGCGAGACCGTCGATCAGCGCCGGCACAAATTCGACGAAGGCGCTGCGCGTCGCCTCGACGCGGAACACGCGATAGTCGCCGGTGATCCAGTCGCGCACGGTCTGCGCCACCGCGGCAGGCTTCTTGAAGCCGAGCGTCGTCAAATATTGCAGCAGGCGCGGATCTTCGGGACCCGCCCCGTAGTCGAGCGCCGGCAGCTTGGCCGTGCCGGTCGGATCGTCGCCCTCGAACAGTTTTTCATAGTGGCCTTGGACGATCTCGAGCTGACGCAGGAGATCGCGGGCAAAGGCCTCGCGATCCGAATAGCCGAAGAACAGGGCGAAGCGCTCGACCGCCCCCTTGTCCTCGGGCAGCGTGTGGGTCTGCTCGTCGGCGATCATCTGGAGGCGATGCTCGACCCGGCGCAGGAATTCGTACGCCTTGGTCAGTTCGTCGCGCGCCGCGAAGGTGATCCAGCTGCTGGAAGCGAGAATGTCGAGCGCGGCGAGCGTTGGCCGCACCCGCAATTCCGGATGGCGGCCGCCGGCGATCAACTGCTGGGTCTGGGCAAAGAACTCGATCTCGCGGATGCCGCCACGGCCGACCTTGACGTTATGGCCCTCGACCGCGACGTCGCTCTGGCCGCGATAGGTCTGCATCTGCCGCTTCATGTCGTGGACGTCGGCCAGCGCCGCGAAGTCGAGATGCTTGCGCCAGACGAAAGGCGCGATCTCGGCGAGCAGTGCTTCGCCCGCTTTGGGATCGCCGGCGCAGGCACGCGCCTTGATCATCGCGGCGCGCTCCCAGGTGCGCCCCTCCCGCTCGTAATAGTTCAGCGCGGCGTCACGCGAAATCGCCACCTGCGTCGAGGACGGATCGGGACGCAGCCGCAGATCGACGCGGAAGACGTAGCCGTCATAGGTGCGCTGCTGGAGGATGCGCGCCATCCCTTGCGTCACCCTCACGAAGAATGGCTGGGGTTCGATATCGGGCGCGAGCGTCGTGTTGTCGGGATCGAAGAACACGATGAGATCGATGTCGCTGGAATAGTTCAGCTCGGCCGCCCCCATCTTGCCCATCGCAAGCACGATCAGCCCGCAGCCCTCCTCAGGGGTCTCGGGATTGGGCGGCGAGAGCTTGCCGCGTGCGGCTTCCTGCCGCAGCAAATATTGAAGCGCCGCCTGCACCGAGGACACCGCGACATCGGTGAGCGCCGCGGTCACCCGCATCACCGGCCAGACCCCGCCGATGTCGCACAGCGCGGTCAGCAGCGCGGCCTCCGCCTTCATGCGGCGAAGCAGCCGCATCACCTCGGTTTCGTCGGACGCGGCGAGCACCGCGCCCCTCGCCTCCCCGATCAGCGTGGCGAGATACGCATCCGGATCGCATTCGAGAAGCCGGATCAGGCGCAAGGAATCGGCGCGCATCAGATCGAACAGATAGGGCGAGAATTCCGCGATGCCGGCCAGGATGTCCCGTGCGAAGGGATGAGCCAGCAGCGCTTCAAGACGGGCCGATTGTGCCGGCTCGAGCTCGGCCAGCCAGTCCTTAAAACGTCGTTCGTCGTTCGTGGAAGCGGCAATATGGGGAGCTTCCGCGAAGCGCGCGGCCAGGCTCTCACCATGCTTGTCCGCGTTTCCCGGCGCGGAGTGGTTCATGCCACCTTCTGTGGCACATCCAGCATTGGCGGAGCAACCCTGTCGCCGGCCCCCGCGCGCACCGGCAGGACCAGGGTGGCGATAAGACCCGGCTGGGCGTCGCCCAACCTCAACTCACCGCCATGCAATGTCGCGACTGCCGAAGCGAGACTGAGGCCGAGGCCGGACCCAGGCAGGGTGCGGCTCGCTTCCAGCCGAACGAATCGTTCCACGGCATGCTTGCGGTCGCTCTCGGGGATGCCGGGACCGTGATCGGTGACGCTGAGGAGCACCTGATCGCCGTCGCGCCTGGCCTCGATCGTGATCTGCCTGCTATCCATGCTGACCACGGTTCCCGCCGTCTGCGCGACCGGCTTGCCGTATTTGATCGCATTCTCGACCAGATTGGCGAGCGCCTGGCTGATCAGTTCGCGGTTGGCGTGAACCGGTGTCGGCTCGGCCTTGACCTTCAACGTCATGCCGTCGTCCTCGGCGAGCGGCTCGTAGAGCTCGTGGATGCCACCTGCGACCTCGGCCGCGTCGAAATCATCCATGTTGCCGCGCGCCTGTCCGGACTCGGCGCGCGCGATCATCAGCAGCGCGTTGAAGGTACGGATCAGGCCGTCGGATTCCTCGATCGTCCGCTCCAGCGCGGCGCGGTAATCGGCTTCGCTGCCCGATTTCGCCAGCGCCTCCTCGGCCCGGTTGCGCAGGCGCGTCAGCGGCGTCTTGAGGTCGTGGGCGATGTTGTCGGAGACCTCCTTCAACCCCGCCATCAGCGCCTCGATCCGCTCCAGCATGGCATTGAGGTTTTCGGCGAGGCGGTCGAGCTCGTCACCGCTACGCCCCACGGGAAGACGCCCGCTGAGATCGCCGGTCATGATGCGCTGCGCGGTGCCGGTCATGGCGTCGATGCGCCGGAGCACACGACGCGCGACGAAGATGCCGCCGCCGAGGCCGAGCACGACGACGATCAGGATCGACCATTGCGCCGCCTTGGCGACGATGCCGAACAGGCGACGCCGCTCGGCGAGGTCGCGGCCGATCAGAAGCCGGAAGCCGTTTTCCAATTCGGTGACACGCACCAGCGCACGATGGTCGCGGTCGTCGGCGTCCTCGATCCGCCGGTAGGCGGTCTCCGACCAGCCGCGCGTCGCCATCACGCCCGGCGCCAGCGAGCCGACATTGCCGGCAACCGCCTGGCCGGTCGGCGTGGTCACGAGGTAGAGATTGGCGCCCGGCCGCAGTGCCCGATATTCGATCGCGCGTACGAGGCCGACCAGACCGCGGCGGCCGTAGATCTCGTTGATCTCCGAGGTCTCGGCATTGACCGTCTGCGTGATCTCTTCGGTGATCAGCCGCCGCGTATTCCAGGCGAAATAGCCCAGCAGCGAAGCCGCGAAGATCCCGAACAGGAACAGGTAGACCAGCGTCAGCCGGAACGCCGTGGTGCGGACGAGTTTACCGAATGCCGTCACGGATCATGTACCCGGCGCCGCGGATCGTGTGCAGCAGTGGCCGCTCGAAGCCCTTGTCGATCTTGGAGCGCAGCCGCGAAATGTGCACGTCGATCACGTTGGTCTGCGGATCGAAATGATAGTCCCAGACGTTCTCCAGCAGCATGGTGCGGGTCACAACCTGGCCCGCATGCTTCATGAGGTATTCGAGCAGGCGGAATTCGCGCGGCTGAAGCGTCAGCTCGTCCTTGCCGCGGGCGACGCGGTGGGACAGACGGTCGAGCTCGAGATCGCCGACGCGATAAAGGGTGTCCTCGGCCGGGCCGCCGCGGCGGCGCGACAGCACCTCGACGCGGGCCAGCAGCTCGGCAAAGGAATAGGGCTTTGGCAGATAGTCGTCGCCGCCGGCGCGCAGGCCCTTGATGCGGTCGTCGACCTGGCCGAGCGCCGAGAGAATCAGCACCGGCGTCGAATCGTCCTTGTCGCGCAGCGCGCCGATCAGCGACAGGCCGTCGCGCTTGGGCAGCATGCGGTCGACCACCAGGACGTCGTAATCGCCGTTCTCGGCCATGGCGAGACCTTCCTCGCCGTCGGCGGCGTGGTCGGCAATGTGCCCGACCTCGCGAAACGCCTTCACGAGGTAGTCGGCGGATTCGCGGTCGTCTTCGATAATGAGGAGGCGCATCGTGCGTTCGGCGACGGTCAAGGGAGTGAACCTTCTCTAAACATGGCGCGAGCGGCAATCGCATGCAAGCCGAGCGGAACGATCTCGGATCGAGAAAAAAGGCGGGCGGTGAAGCTGGGGGGACCTCACCGCCCTAGGCCTTCCGACGGAGGGGGGCGTAATTCCACCGGAAGGTAGACAGGGGAAGCAGTCGTTGCGCTGCTTCCCCGAAGGGCGCCGTCGGCGGGGGCGACTGATGCCGGCCGACACCCTTCATCTCGCAAGCCTCCTGAGGCCTAGCCCTTGGCGATGGGCACGGCGACGAAGCGCGACTGGCCGCCGCTCTTCACGCGCATCAGGACGCTGTTCTTGTTGTCGGTCCGCGCCGTATTGATGGCGTCGCGGACTTCGCCGGCGCTGCTCACGCTCTTGCCGCCGACTTCGAGAATCACGTCGCCCTCCTTGAAGCCGCGTTCGGCCGCGGCGCTCTTCGGATCGACTTCGGTGACGACGACGCCGTCCTTGCCGGCGCCGGCCACGGAATTGGCGGGGGCAACCGTCATGCCGAGCCTGGGCACGTCGGTGCCCTTGCTCGCACCCTTGCCGCCGTCATTGTCGGTGTCGGCCTTGGCCTCGATCGTGTTCGGCAGCTGGCCGAGGGTGAGGTTCACGACCTTGTCCTGGCCCTTGTGCAGTACGTTGAGCTTCACGGTCGCGCCGGGCGCCAGACCGCCGATGGTGCGGGCGAGTTCGCGAGCGTCCTTGACCGATTCGCCGTTGACCGACGTGATCACGTCACCGGACTCGATGCCGGCCTTGGCAGCCGGACCATTCGCCTGCGGCTCAGCGACCAGCGCTCCTTCGGCCTTCTTCATGCCGAGGCTGTCGGCGATGTCCGACGTCACCGGCTGAATCTGCACGCCGATCCAGCCACGGCTGACCGAGCCCTTGTCCTTGAGCTGCGCCACCACGCTCTTCACGGTGCTGGCGGGAATCGAGAACGCGATGCCGACGCTGCCGCCGGAGGGCGAGTAGATCGCGGTATTGACGCCCATCACCTCACCGTTGGTGTCGAAAGCCGGACCGCCGGAATTACCCTTGTTCACGGGCGCGTCGATCTGGATGAAATCGTCATACGGGCCGTTGCCGATGTCGCGGCCGCTGGCCGAAACGATGCCGGCCGTCACGGTGCCGCCGAGGCCGAACGGATTGCCGACCGCGAGCACCCAGTCGCCGATCCGGGGCTTGCCGTCGGCAAGCTTGGCGAACGGGAAGTTCGTGCTGCCCTCGACCTTGATCAAGGCGAGGTCGGTGCGCTGGTCCGTGCCGATCACCTTGGCGGAGTAGGTCTTGCCGTCGTCGGTGGTGACCTCGACCTTGTCGGCGCCGTCGACCACGTGGTTGTTGGTCACGGCAAAGCCGTCAGCCGAGATGAAGAAGCCGGAACCCTGGCCCTGCACGACGCGGCCGCGGCCGCCACCGCCCTTCAGGCCCGGGACGCCATCCGGACCGCCGAAGCGGCGGAAGAAGCGCTCCATCGGCGAGCCCGGCTGGAACGGCGAGGAAGAATCGTCGCCGTCATCGTTGCTTACGGTCTTTTGCTTGATATTGACCTTCACGGAGATCACCGAAGGCTTCACGCGCTCGACAATATCGGCGAAGCCGATCGGACGCTCGACCTTCCGGACCTCGTTGTTGACCTGCGCATGCGCCGGGCTGGAGAACAGGTCGCTCGGGGAGGTCGACGGGCTGAAGCCGTGGACGGCGATCCCGAGACCGGCGATGACCGAAGCCATCAGCGCGATCCTGCGAGCCGAGAAAACCGACCGGCGCGGCTGCCGGTAGGACGGAAGGTTCCTAAGGTCGATACGATCGGTCATGCAGGGATCTCCAGGGCCTTGAATTCCTTTTGGTGCCGGCTGCCAGCACCTTGCGGACCTGAAGATGGGGGCTCCCGCCTTACCGCGCGCTGGCGGGGGGGTTAAACTTTCGTAATGAACGGGAGGCGCGGATGCGGCAGTTTATCGCAGGCCGAAAATCGTGGTATTACAGGAACTTAATCAAGTTCCCGTAACGGCGAGCAGGCCTCCCGTTAAGGGGGCGCTCAGCTTGCCCTGACGCTGACGATGAACTCGTCGACTTCGCGCTTCAAGGTCTCGGCCTGCCGCGACAGGTCAACCGCGGAGTCCCGCGCCTCGGCGGCCATGCGGCCGGTCTCGGCGGAGGTCGAGGTGATCTGGACGATGTGATTGGAGACGTCGAGCGTGCCGCCGGCGGCGTCCCGGGCGCTGCGCGTGATCTCCTGCGTGGCGTTGCGCTGCTGAGCGGTGTCGACCTCGATGCCGGACATGATGGACGAAATCTCCGACAACGTCTTGGAGATGCCGTCGATCGCGCCGCGCGTCTCCGCTGTGATGCCCTGGATGCTGGCGACGTGGGCGGTGATCTCCTCCGTCGCCTTGCTGGTTTGGTGCGCCAGATTCTTCACCTCGGAGGCGACCACGGCAAAGCCCTTGCCGGCCTCGCCTGCCCGCGCCGCCTCGATGGTGGCGTTGAGCGCCAGCAGGTTGGTCTGCGAGGCGACCGCCTGCACCAGTTGCACGACCTCGCCGATCTTGTCGGCGGCGTCCGACAGGGTGTGGATGGTATCGCGGCTCTTCTCGGCCTGCGTCGCTGCGCCCTCGGCGCGCTGGGTCGCGTCCGTGACGCGGCGGCTGATCGTTCCGATCGAATTCGTCATCGCCTCGGCCGAGCCCGCCACCGTCTGCACGCTGGCGCTGGCCTGGCTAGCCGCGCTCGCAACCGCATTGGCCTTGGTGCTGGTGTCGTTGGCGGTCTGCGACAGCGTCTCGGCATTGCTCGTCAAATGCACGGCCGATGACGCCACGCTGTCGACGACGCTGGCGACCAGCTCGTTGAAGCGCTTGATCCGCGCGTCCAGGAATTTCGATCGCTCGGCCTGGTGCTGCGCTTCATGCAGCTGCTGCTCGGTGAGGCGCCGCCGCTCCAGGCCATTGGTCTTGAACACCTCCAATGCGCCGGCGAGCAGGCCGATCTCGTTGGTGCCGCCGAGCCCCGGAACCGATGTCTCGAACTTCTGGTCGGCGACCTCCCGCATGGCATGCACGATCGCCGCCAAGGGACTGAGGATGCCGTTGCGAACGACAAACCAGGTGGCGAGACAGATCGCGCCGGCGACAACCACGATCACGCCGCAGGCGACGAGAAAATAGGAGAACGCTGTCTGCGCCTGCTGATAGATATGCATCGCGTGGTCGCGCGCAGGCCCGCTCAGTGCGGCGAAGTCCGATGACAGGCTGGTGATCTCGTTGTTGAGATAGAGCACCGCGACGAAGCCGGTGCCGCCGCCGATGCCGAGCAGGAACAATAATGCAGCGACGACGGCGCCGACCAGAAAGCGGATCGTCAGATTGCTGTTCGTGAACATCGTTGAGGACTCAAGGTCTGGAATCAAATGACGCGACAAGCTTCCAGACAAAGGTCAACAGAGCATGAAACATGCAGCGCCAGACGGCCTACGTATCATTACGTAGCGCTATGACGACCTTGGTTCTTCCAGCATCAGTGCAGCGAGCCGCGCTTCCTCGTCGGGCGTAAGCGGCGGAGCTGGTACATCTGCACCGCTTCGCGAACGCCGACGGATTTGCAGCCACAGCGCCAGCCCGCCGCCGAACAGCAACAGCGGCGCGAGCAGCCACAGCAAGATGGTCTGCCGCTCCAAGCGAGGCTTGAGCAGCACGAACTCGCCATAGCGTGCGACCAGGAAGTCGAGCACCTGAGAATTGCTGTCGCCGGCTGCGATGCGCTCGCGTACCAGCAGCCGCAGATCGCGCGCGAGCGGCGCATCGGAATCGTCGATCGACTGGTTCTGACAGACCATGCAGCGCAGCTCGCGCGACAAATCGCGTGCGCGCGACTCCCTGGCGGGGTCCGACATGATCTCGTCGGGCTGCACGGCGTGCGCCGCGGGCAAGGCCAGCAGCGCGAGCGCGACGATCGTGGCCATCATCCGGCGCATCGGGTCACTCCGCCGGCTGCAGGCGCTGCTTGGCCCGCGCCGGTTTCGGCGCGCCGACCCGCAGGCGCCGGTCGGACAGCGACAGCATGCCGCCGAACGCCATCAGCACCGGTCCCCACCAGATCAGCAGCACCAGCGGCTTGTGATAGATGCGCACGGCGATGGCGCCCTCGGCGGTCGCATCGCCCAGCGAGATGTAGAGCTGGCTTGCGCCGCGCGTCAGCAGCGCGGCCTCGGTCGTCGACGAGCCGCGGGTGGTGAAGCTGCGCTTGGACGGCGTCATGACGCTGAGCGTCTTGCCCTCGCGGCTGACGTTGAACTCGGCGATCATCTCGCGAAAGTTCGGGCCCTGGCGCTGAAACAGGCCGTCCAGCTTCACGTCGTAACCGGCGACATGAGCGACGTCGTTCTGCTTCATGGTCGCGATGTATTCGCTGTTCCAGGTGGTCTCGCAGACGATTCCGATCAGCGCGACGCCGAGCCCCGCATGCGCAAACACACTCCCCCATGTCGAGCGCGGCAGGCCGCGGGCGCGGTGCAGCGTCGTTGCGAAGGGCAGGCGAAACAGGCCGGTACGTTCGGCCAGATCGGTCATGGCACCGGCGATGACGAAGACGCCAAGCCCGATCGCCAATGGCGCCAGCGCGCTGCCGCCGCGCGTCCATGCCCAGACGATGGCGATCACAACGAGCCCGGCAACGCCTGCCGCGAGCAGGCGCTGGGTCACGCCGAGCAGATCGCCGCGTTTCCACGCCAGCATCGGCCCGAACGGCACGGCGAGCAGCAGCAGCGTGAACAGCGGAGCGAAGGTAAGGTTGTAGAACGGCGCGCCGACCGACATCTTGAAGTCGGCGAGCAACTCCATCGCCAGCGGATAGAGCGTGCCGAACAGCACCACCGCGCAGGCGACCGTGAGCAGCAGATTGTTCAGCACCAGCGCGCCCTCGCGCGAGATCGGCGCGAACAGGCCGCCCTGCTTCAACGACCCGGCGCGGCCCGCGAAAAGCGACAGGCTGCCGCCGATGAACAGGCAGAGGATCAGGAGAATGAACACGCCGCGGGTGGGATCTGTGGCGAAGGCGTGCACGGAGGTGATGACGCCCGAGCGCACCAGGAAGGTGCCGAGCAGCGACAGCGAGAAGGTCAGGATCGACAGCAGGATGGTCCAGACCTTCAGCGCGTTGCGCTTCTCCATCACCAGCGCCGAATGCAGCAGCGCGGTGCCGGCGAGCCACGGCATCAGCGAGGCGTTCTCGACCGGATCCCAGAACCACCAGCCGCCCCAGCCGAGCTCGTAATAGGCCCAGTAGGAGCCCATGGCGATGCCGAGCGTCAGGAATATCCAGGCGACCAGCGTCCACGGCCGCACCCAGCGTGCCCAGGCCGCGTCGATCCGCCCCTCCATCAGCGCCGCGATCGCGAAGGAGAACGAGATCGAGAAGCCGACATAGCCGAGATAGAGCATCGGTGGATGCACGGCGAGGCCGATGTCCTGGAGCACGGGATTAAGATCGCGCCCTTCGATCGGCGGGTTGGCGATGCGCAGGAACGGGTTCGAGGTCACCAGGATGAAGAGGTAGAAGGCGCTGGCGATCCAGGCCTGCACGGCAAGCACATGCGCGCGCAGCGACAGCGGCAGATTGTTGCCGAAGGCCGCGACCAGTCCGCCGAACAGCGCGAGGATCGACACCCACAGCAGCATCGAGCCTTCATGATTTCCCCACACGCCGGTGATCTTGTAGAGCAGCGGCTTCATGGAGTGGGAATTCTCGTAGACGTTGGCGACCGAGAAATCCGAAACCACGTGCAGCGTCACGAGCGCGATGAACGACGCACCGACGAACAGAAGCTGCGCCAGCGCAGTGGAGCGCGCCACATTCATCAGCGCGTCATCGCGCAGGCGCGCGCCGATCAGCGGCACGATGGACTGGATCAGCGCCAGACCGAGCGCCAGCACGAGCGCGTAATGTCCCGTTTCCGCGATCATTGCACTGCTCCCTGCGGATTGCCCTGCGCGGTCGTTGCCGCAGGCTTGCCGCCATCGGAAACCTTGCCATAATCGTCCTTCCAGTGCCCCTGCTTCTTCAGGGCATCGGCGACATCCTTGGGCATGTAGGTCTCATCGTGCTTGGCGAGCACTGTGTCGGCCTTGAACACGCCATTGGCGTCGAGCACGCCTTCGGCGACGACGCCCTGCCCTTCGCGGAACAGATCGGGCAAAATGCCCTTGTAGGCGACCGGAAGCTTTGCGCCGCCGTCGGCGACCTCGAACGTCACCGCGAGATTGTCGCCGCGCTGGAGCGAGCCGGGCTGCACCAGACCGCCGAGACGAAACCGCTTGCCCGGCGCAACGTGCTTCTCGGCGACCATGGTCGGCGTCGAGAAGAACACGATGGAGTCGCGCAGTGCGTTGAGCACCAGCGCGGCTGCGAGCGCGAGCACGGCGAGCGAGCCGCCGATAATGGTCATACGTCGCTGCTTGCGCGTCATGGCATATCCGTTCTTCGCTCGTCTCGTCGCAAATTCGTCATCCGTCGAGCCCGAGAGTCTTGAGGCCTTCGTTGAGCTGGCGCAGCCGCGCGGCATCGCTGGCGACCGCCTGGCGGGCATCGGCCGATGCCCCCACAGCCTTGTCACGGTCGCCCATCACGAGATAGGCGCGCACCAGGCGCAGCCAACCCTCGACGTCGTCGCCGTTCTGCTTGAGGCGCGTGGCGAGCCGTTCGACCATGCCGCGGACCATCGCGTTGCGGTCACCCTCGTTCATGTCCTTGGACGCGGCGATGGTCTCGTCCGACAGCGCCGGCACCGTGCCGCCGCCACCGACCCGCGCCAGCGAGGACTGCACCAGGGGACGCCACGGCGCATCCGCGGGTGCCTTGGCGAGCAGCGCGCGCCAGATATTGGCCGCCTCGTCCTTGTGGCCGTCCTGCTCGGCGGCAAGACCGAGGAAGTAGTTCGCCTTGGGATCGTCGGCGTTGATCGCGCGCGCGCGCTCGAATTCGATCTTGGCCTCGGCAGTCACGACGCCGCCAGCGGCGGCGGAGACCGCTTCGCCGAGATCGGAGCGGCGCTCTGCGCTCTCCCCGTTGTAGGTGAGCGAGTTGCGATAGGCGCGCACCGCCTCGTCGAAGCGGCCGAGCCGCTGCAGCACGGGCGCGAGCACGTTCCAGCCGCGCCCATCGGTCGGATTCTTTTCCAGATGTTGCTCGACCTGCACGACGAGATTCTCGAGCGTCATGCCGGAGCCTGACCCGCGCGCCCGTTGCGCCAGAGGAAAGTCCTCAAGCCTGGGCGAGCCGAGCGGCATGTAGACGCCGATCGTGACCAGCGGCAGGCCGACGAGCGCCAGCACGGCCGCCGCGCGGCGCCATTTGAGGCTGGATTTCGGCGCCGCTGCGGGCTCGCTGTCGGCCGCGGCGAGCAACCGGCGGCTGATCTCGACGCGGGCGGCCTCGGCCTCGGGCGCTGCGATCAGGCCGGCGGCAAGATCACGTTCGATTTCGGTCAGCTGGTCCTTGTAGACCGCGACCTCGCTGCCCTGATTTTGCGCGCGCCCGCTACGGCCGAGCGGCAGGAGCACGGCGAGAATCGCCGCGACCGTCATCAGCGCGAACACGAACCATAACGTCATCTGGCAAACTTCCGGCGGCGCGCGAGCCGCGCCCATAGGTGCGTTTACACCACGGCCGGACAATGCGGCAATTGACAATTGTCAATCGGCGCGACCGCGCACAATCCCGAAACGGTGAAAATCCAACGACTTAGGCGATCTCGAAGTCCGCGCTTTGAGCGGCGTCCTCGCCGTGCCCGTTGAAGGCTCTCAGGAAATACGTTCCCGGCTCGATTGCGTCAGGCAATCTGATGCGCAACGCCCCGACGGGAACGGGCGATGCAACCCTGGTGACGGTCTCGGGAAGTTGCCGACCGCTAGCCTTCTCGACCATCACCACTTTCGCGCCGACCATCAGCCTTTGATATTTGGCAACGACGACCCGGTTCTCGACTTCGATGGAGCTGATAACGGGTTTCATGCGCCCACAGATAGAATTCCAAAAGTTTGCACGGCGACCGTACGGCTCGCCCCCGATATCGTCAACCTCAAATTGTGATCACGAAAAATTCGCCTGAATCAGCTTGCGCGCGACGATTTGCGCTCGCCCGTGGCCGCGTTTTCCGCAGCCCTGCTCATCAGTGAGGCATAATCATCGCCGAACAACACCTGACAGAAGCGGATCGCGGCCTGCACCTGCTGCTGCCGATAGGTGCGGACCTTGTGATCGGCGGCGCGCAGGGACTGCACCAGTTGCTCGGTGGAACGCTCGACATATTGTTGAAGGTCGGAATAGGTGCGCAGCGTCACCTCGTTGATCGCAAGCTCGCTCGCATAGTTGCGGCAGGTCGCGACGAAATCGATCAGCGCCACGGTTTCCTCGACCTCGGTGCTGTCGATCCGCGCGCCCGGCGGAATGTCCTTCTCGGCGCGCTGGCGCAGGATGCGGCGGACGCGGCCGGGAACGCTGTCGATCTCGGATTGCAGCGCATTGGAGATGTCGGCCCGGATCGAGGTCAACTGCTTGCCCCAGGAGGAATCGTTGCGCAGGTCGAGTTCGGTCCGCAGGCCGCGCACGCCATCGTGCAGCGCCTTGAGATTGCCGGCAACGTTGTCGAAATGGCCGCGCTTGATGTCCATGCGCAGAATCGCGGCCACGCAGGACAAATCGTGCAGCGCGATCGTGACGGCGACGCCATAGGGCGTTGCCGCCACACGGATCTCGTCGTCGGACGCGGCAATCTTGATTGCGAGGCGAATGATCTGCCACGGCGCCGTCATCCGCTGCACGACGATCGACAGCGCGAACGGCAGCATCTGCGGCGTCTGGAGGACGGGAATGTTGAGCGCCGAGCTCACCGAGGCGATCTGGGAATCGCCGAAAGCGCGCAGGAAGCGCGGCAGCTTCTCGTTCAGGGTGGCAATGGCGTCCCGGACCCCGAGTACCGCCCCGACCGAATAGAGATCCTCGATCACGTTGGGCGGGCCGACGCGGGCAAGCGCACGCGACTTGTCGCCGCCGCCCGGCCCCGTCAGCTCGAAGATGGCGTCCGCGGCCACCGCCTGGAGCTTCTGCGCCAGTGCCTCGACCTGCCCCGCGCTGTCAGCCGGCATGCGTGCCAGCGCCGCCTCGAATTCGTTCAGCTTGTCCGGGGCGCCGTCACGCCCGAGCCATTGCCAGATCGGATGGAGCGAGGAGCGGCGGATCTGGCCGACCCGGACCGGGGTACCCGCCTCGACCAGGAACGGTTCCAGTACCTGGAACAACAGCCGCGACAGATCATCCGTGCGCGGCGGCAGTGCCTCTTCGGCCTCGGTCTTGCGGACGATCTTGCGCAGCTGGTCGAGCACGAGGGTCGCCACGGCCGTATCCTGGCCGCGCTCAAGCGCGCGCTCGAACTCCCGCATCAGCAAAGCCTGCGCCTGCGGCGGGAGCTGCGCGAGATATTCCCTCAGCCGCTCGATTGATGTCTGGCTCATGCGCCCGGGTTATGCACGGTAAAATGGCGGACCTGGGATGCGTCCGGGCGCGATCATAGGTGGGGCCCACTTAAGAAGCCGTTTAGGAAGTGGCTCCGAATGCCTCCGACCGCCTCCGGACGCATGCCAAGCGCGGCGAATAACTCCATGGGAACAAGGGATTATATTCCGGGCAGGACCAGTTCGGCCCGCAAGCCACCGGTCGGCGCGCCGCCGAGCGAGAGGCTGCCGCCATAGAGCGCGGCAAGGTCGGTCACGATGGAGAGCCCCAGCCCCGATCCGGGCTTGGACTCGTCGAGCCGCTGGCCGCGCCGGGAGACCTGCGCGCGCTCGGCCTCGGACAGGCCGCGGCCGTCGTCATCGACGATGATCCGCAGACGCGGGCCGGCGCCCGCCGGAGGCGGCGTGTCCACCAGGACCTCGATGAAGACCCGCGAGGCCGCCCATTTGCAGGCATTGTCGACGAGATTGCCGACCATCTCCTCCAGATCCTGCCGCTCGCCACGAAACTTTGCCGACGGATCGGCCTTGGCCTCGACCACGATGCCGCGATCGCGGTGGATCTTCTGCATGGTCCGCCGCAGCGCCTCGATGGCGGGCGCGACCTCCGTCACCGTGGCGACCACCGAGACCCGCGCCGCGATGCGCGCGCGCTCGAGATGATGGGCGAGCTGGTCGCGCATCACATCCGCCTGCTCCATCACCTTGGCCGCGAACGGATCGGCGGCGTGCACCCCGGCCTCGTTCACGATGACCGAGAGCGGCGTCTTGATCGCGTGGGCGAGATTGCCGACATGGGTGCGGGCGCGCTCGACGATCTCGCGATTGGCATCGATCAGCGCGTTGGTCTCGCGCGCCAGCGGCGCGATCTCGACCGGGAATTCGCCCTCGAGCCGCTCCGCCCGCCCGGAGCGGATGTCGGCGATGGATTCCGAGATGCGCTTGAGCGGCGCGAGGCCGAAGCGGACCTGGAACACCGTCGTCAGCAGCAGCACGATGCCGAGCGCGGTGAAGGTGCCACCGAGGTAGTAGTCGAAACTTCGCGTCTCGTCGAAAATCTCGGTGTCGTCGCCGGCGACGCTGACGAGAAACTTGCCGTCCGCGCCGAGATCGACCGGCCGCTCCACCATGCGGAGATTCTGCCCCTCGGGCCCGTCGACATAGGCCAGGCGAATGCCGGCGGCGGTGAGCTCGGTGCCCTGTTCCTCAAGCTTCGGCAGCTTCTTGTCCCAGAGTGAGCGCGAAGACCGTACCTCCGGCTTTTCGGTGTCGGTCCGCGTGATCTGCCAGTACCAGCCGGACAGCGGCAGCTCGAACAGGGGCTCGCCGAGCGACTGGAACTGGCGGTCTGGCGGCTCGTCGGGGGTGGCGACCTCCGCGATCAGCGTGCGCAGATAGAGATTGAGCCGGCGGTCGAAGGCGCGCTCGGTGGCGTTCTTGTAGACCGACGACAGCACCACGCCGGTGATGGCCAGGATCACCACGAGCCAGGCGGTCGCCGACAGGAACAGGCGGGTCGCAAGCGAGCTAGCGGGCATCGGAAAGGTCCCGGCAAGCGCAGGATGGCAGGGCGTCGGACGTCATTACCGGACCAAGGCCTCTGTTCGGCCTTCCGTCAAGCCCGACAGACCTCAAGCGCCCGGGGCGGGCGGCGGGGTCAGGAGATAGCCGAGGCCGCGGACGGTCTGGATGATGTCGACGTCGAGCTTCTTGCGGATGCGGCCGACGAAGACTTCGATGGTGTTGGAGTCGCGGTCGAAGTCCTGATCGTAGAGATGCTCGACGAGCTCGGTGCGCGACACCACACGCCCGGAATGGTGCATCAGGTAGGCCAGAAGCCGATATTCGTGGGAGGTCATCTTGACGGGATTGCCGGAGACGCTGACCCTGCCGGTCCTGGTGTCGAGCGTGACGGGGCCGCAGCTGAGTTCGCTCTGGGCATGGCCGGTTGAGCGGCGCAGCAGGGCGCGGATGCGCGCCAGCACCTCCTCCAGATGGAACGGCTTTGCGACATAGTCGTCGGCGCCGGCATCGAAACCCTGGACCTTGTCGCTCCAGCGGTCGCGCGCCGTGAGAATCAGGACCGGCATGGTGCGGCCGTTGCGCCGCCAGGCCTCCAGCACCGAGATGCCGTCCTTCTTCGGCAGGCCGATGTCGAGCACCACGGCATCGTAGGGCTCGTTGTCACCGAGAAAATGCCCCTCTTCCCCGTCGAAGGCGCGGTCCACGACATAGCCGGCGTCGGTCAATGCCTTGGTCAGCTGGCGATTGAGATCGGGGTCGTCCTCGACAACGAGCAGGCGCACGCTTCTCTCCAAAGACAGGCTGCAGGAATAGGCTGCATGAACACCACCAGATGACCAATTCCGGCGTGAACTGAATATGAACGCCGGGAACCGGCCGCGTTACTTTTTGGTCATCTGCAACTTGGTCGTATCCGTCCTCTGGCGCAGACGCGACTGCGCCCGCCAAGCCTGCCGGACGGTCCGGCGGCATGGCGGGCGCAATGTGCCGCGTTACGCGGCGAATAGGAAGGCGTTCAGTCCGTCGTCAGGTCCGGAAGAACACGAACCAGATGACGGCGAGGATCAGGATCGCAAGCCCGGTTGATATGGCCAGCAACGCTGCCACCGACGGCCCGGGCTCGCCCTGGCGCGCTTCGGTCGCAGTTTCCACGATCTGGTGTTGGTCTCGCGTGGTTGCCATGGTGACCTCAATCTCTGGCTGTCGCGTCGGAAGGCCGCGACCTTCTCGCGGCTTGATGTCCCGTGGCAACGCGTGATTGGATGTGATGTTCCGGCTTTTTGCCGCTCGCAATTTGGCAACCGCACGCCCAGCGGTCGGTTAACGCAGTTGCAAGATTCCGTACTGAGCCATGTATGATTCGGTGTTCCCCGATGGTATCTTCATAAGTCTGTCCCCGTTGCGTTTGGAGTAGCCCATGGCCCCCCGCGCCAATTGGAAGGGTTTTCTGCGGTTGTCGCTCGTGACCTGCCCGGTCGCGCTCTATCCCGCCACCTCGGATACCGAGAAGGTTTCCTTCAACCAGATCAACCGCAAGACCGGCCACCGGATCAAGTACCTCAAGGTCGACGCCGAGACTGGCGACGAGGTGACCTCCGAGGACATCGTCAAGGGCTACAAGGTCGACACCGACACCTACATCGAGGTCACCAAGGACGAGCTCGACGACATCGCACTCGACTCCACGCACACGATCGACATCGACGAGTTCGTGCCGAAGGCCGACATCGACAACCGCTATCTGATCCGCCCCTATTATCTCGTGCCCGACGGCAAGGTCGGTCACGATGCCTATGCGGTGATCCGCGAGACCATTCGCAGCATGGACAAGGTCGCGATCGGCCGCGTGGTGCTGACCAATCGCGAGCACATCATCGCGCTGGAGCCGCTCGAGAGCGGCCTGATGGGGACGCTGCTGCGCTACCCCTACGAGGTCCGCGGCGAAAAGGAGTATTTCGACGACATCCAGGACGTGAAGCTGACCAAAGACATGCTCGACCTTGCCAAGCATATCGTGGAGAAGAAGTCCGGCGCGTTCGAGCCCGAGCTGTTCGAGGACCATTACGAGACCGCGCTGATCGACCTCATCAACAAGAAGCGCAGCGGCACGCCCATCACCGCGAAGGCCGCGCCGAAGACCGGCGGCAACGTCATCAACCTGATGGACGCCTTGAAGAAGAGCATCGCGAACGAGAAGGACGCCGCGCCCGCAGCGAAGGTCGCCAAGGAGACCGTCAGGGAGACCGTCAAGGGCAAGAAGCCGAAGAAGCGCGTCGAAGGCCAGCGCGAGATGCTGCTGCCGATCTCCGGCAAGGGCGGCAAGGACGTCGCGGCAAAAGCCGCTCCCAAAAAGGCCGACAAGCCGGTTCGCGCGCCGGCGCGGGCGAAGAAGGCTGGCTAGCAGCAGGCATCTTTCGACCTCGCCGTGATGTCTCCCCTCGCCGATCGGCCGATCTGACATGCCCTGGTCGGCCGCGTTCGACGATCCCATTTCCATGCGCGGCGGGCGCAAGCTCCGGACGCTGCAAGAGGCTGCCGACCACATCATGCGGCTGCCCGAGGATACGCAGCACGCGAGCCACTGGCAGACCGCGATCGAGACCCTGATCAACGCGGCCGAGACGGGCGGCGGCTGGATGATGTTCGCCCGCATCGCGATGTTGCGGGCGCTGCACGCTGAGCTTCGTCGCAAGTGAGCGCGGCGCCGGGCATAACCTCCGCACCGTCGCCGAGCAGCCCTGGGAACAGGCTCAACAATCCGTTAAGCCCTGCCATCGTTTTCGGCGCCCGCCTTCGATTGCGGCGGCGGCCCGTAATCGTACGGAAGACAAAATTAACCGTCGGTTCCCGCCATGCACAGCATGGTCGCCCCTCGATTGAATCCGGGGGTTGCAGGCCCGTGCAGCAGCAGGACGCCAAAAAGAACTACATCGGCATCGTGAACGACACGGCCGAGCAAGAACGCCTCGCCGGCAGCTCCGCGCGCGCGCAGCCGCGCGTGGTCAGCTATCTGGTCGGACGCCTTGCAGCGGCCCTGAAACGCCCCGGCAAGGCCGCGCCGGAGCGCCCGATCCCGTCCTGAGACGAGACGACGACATCACCAAATCCGCGCCAATTGTGTGACGAAACCTTAAGTCAATCGGTGACAACATATGAAACGGCAGGGAAGGACGATCCGACCTGCATTTTGACGCGCCCGCGAAAACTTAGTGAATCAATTTACCATTCCGAAAACGGCACCAGCCTACGTTGGACGGATGAACAGGAGTTGACGATGACTTTGCTCAGGTCATTTCTTGCCGATGAATCCGGTGCCACCGCCATCGAATATTGCCTGATCGCCGCCGGCATCGCGCTCGCGATCATCACCGCCGTGAACAACACGGGCAGCGCACTCCTCAGCGGCAAGTTCAACTCGATCAGCGCGGCTGTGAAGTAACCGGCAAACTTCCGGCCCGATGCACCTTCTGACATCGGCGAGACCGCGACGGCACGCGGGCCTGCCAGCGTGGCAGACCATGATCTGGGTCAACAGCAGCGGCACTGCGACGGCTAAGCATGGAGGCCAAGCTTCCTTCCTGCCGGCCCGTCCATGCAAGCAGACATCCCGCACTCCCAACTGAAAATCCGCCGCGTTCGCCTCGATACCGGCCGTGAGAACGTCGTCGTCATCTCCAGGCAATCCAAGGCATTGCGCGCGGAGATCTTTCGCGGCTTCAGCCGCGTCGAGCTCCGTCTCGATGGCAAGGTACTGCTGGCGACGCTGCTGATCACGGACGACGATACCTTGGCGGCCCAGGACGAGATCGGCCTCTCCGAGCCCGCATTCCACCGTTTCGCCGAACCGGTCGGCGCGCTGGTCACGGTGACGCCCGCCACGCCGCCCGAGAGTCTCGAAGCGGTGCGCGCGAAGATCCACGGCCGAACCCTGAGCCAGGCCGAGATCAGCGCGATCATCAACGACCTCGCGCATTATCGCTACTCCGACATGGAGATCGCCGCCTTCCTGATCGGTTCGGCGAGCTTCATCACCAGCGATGAACTCTTGGCCCTCACCGGGGCGATGGCCCAGGCCGGCACGCAGCTGGTGTGGCCGGACCCTGTCGTCGTCGACAAGCACTGCATCGGCGGCATTCCCGGCAATCGCACCTCGATGGTGGTGGTGCCGATCGTCGCCGCGCACGGCCTGCCGATCCCCAAGACCTCCTCGCGCGCCATCACCTCGCCCGCCGGCACCGCCGACACGATGGAGGTTCTGGCGCGGGTGAACGTCGGCGTCGAGGAGATGAAGGCGATCGTGTCGGCCTGCAACGGCTGCCTGATCTGGGGCGGACACGTGAACCTGTCGCCGGCCGACGACGTCCTGATCTCGGTCGAGCGCCCGCTGAGCCTCGACACCCGCGAGCAGATGGTCGCCTCCATCATGTCCAAGAAGATCGCGGCGGGCTCGACGCACCTGCTGATCGACATTCCGGTCGGGCCGACCGCGAAGGTCACCGGCGCCGTCGACGCCATGCGGCTGCGAAAGCTGTTCGAATTCGTCGGCGACCGGTTCGGCCGCACGGTCGAAGTGATCACGACCGACGGCCGCCAGCCGATCGGCAACGGCATCGGGCCGGTGCTCGAGGCCAATGATGTGATGGCGGTGCTCGGCAACGAGCCGGATGCCCCGCGCGACTTGCGCGAGAAATCGCTGCGGCTGGCCGCCCATCTGCTGGAATACGATCCGAAGCTGCGCGGCGGCGCCGGCTATGCGCGGGCACGAGAGCTGCTCGAGAGCGGCGCGGCGCTGAAGCAGATGCAGAAGATCATCGACGCCCAGGGACCGTCGACATGCAGCACCGAACTGGGATCGCTCGGCTTCGACGTCAAGGCGGCGCATGACGGCACGGTGTCCGCGATCGACTGTCTGCGGCTGAACCGGCTCGCCCGCACCGCCGGCGCACCGCTGGACAAGGGCGCCGGGATCCGCCTGTTCAAGAAGATCGGCGACCGCGTCGAGCAGGGCGAGCCGCTCTATCGCGTCTACGCCTTCGACCGGCCCGAGCATGATCTGGCAGCCTCCGCCGCGGCAGCGGAAAACGGCTACGCCGTCGATGGTCACGACACCCTCCCGGGCAAGACGGCGTCGTGAGCACCGTCGCGTTCCAGACCCTGCCGTTCGGCACCGAGGCCGCGAAGCGTCTCGCGGCGCGGCTTGGGATTGCCTGCGACGAGATCAGCCTGCACCGCTTCCCGGACGGCGAGCTGCGCGTAACGGTCGCGCCGGCGGCCGACACCACCATTCTCTATGCCGCGCTCGATCAACCCAATGACAAGCTGATCGCGCTGCGGTTCGCCGCGGAGGCGCTGCGACGCGGCGGCGCAAAGCGGCTGGTCCTGGTCGCCCCCTATCTCTGCTACATGCGGCAAGACATTGCGTTTCATGCGGGCGAGGCCATCAGCCAGCACGCCATGGGCGCTCTGCTTGCGGAGATCGTGGATCGCGTCGTCACCGTGGACGCGCACCTGCACCGCACGTCCGACATCGTCGCCGTGTTTCCCGGCATCGAGGCGGAGAACCTGTCGGCAATGCCGGCGATCGCGAAAACGCTGGCGAAGGCCGGCATCGATCCGGCAACCGTCGTGATCGGCCCCGATGCCGAATCCGAGCCTTGGGTGCGAGACCTCGCGAAGCGGCTGGACTTGCAGCACACGGTCGCGCGAAAATTGCGGCGCGGCGACCGCTCCGTTGAGATCGACTTTGCCGACGACACCCTGCTCGCGGGGCGGCCGGCGCTGATGGTCGACGACATCGTCTCCTCCGGGACGACGCTCATGGTCGCAGCGACGACATTGCGAGCGATGGGCGCAAGCGCCGTCGATTCGGTCGTGACGCATGCGCTGTTTCAGCCCGCGATGATCGTCGCATTCGCCGATGCAGGCATCCGCTCCATTCGCTCGAGCGACAGCGTGCCGCATCCGACCAACGCGATCGCGCTCGACGAAATTCTGGCCACTGCCCTCGAGCGCGAGCTCAACCCGACACCTCCGCCGGAGACGACGACATGAGCGTGACTGTTCGATTCTGCGGCGCCGCCCGCACCTTGACCGGCTCGAGCTACCTGTTCCAGACCGCGAAGGGGCGCTTCCTGGTCGATTGCGGCTTGTTCCAGGGACAGAAGACGCTCAAGGCACTCAACTACGGCGCCTTTCCCTTCCGGCCCGCCGACATCCAGGCGGTGCTGCTCACGCACGCCCATATCGATCACAGCGGATTGCTGCCGAAGCTCGTGCGCGAAGGTTTCGACGGCCCGATCATCGCGACGCGCGGCACGATCGACCTCTGCTCCTGGATGCTGCCGGACGCCGGCAGCATCCAGGAGTCCGAGGTCACGCAGCTCAACCGGCGCAATGTGGCGCGCCGACGGAAGGAGGTCGCCCCGATCTACACGCAGGCGGATGCGACGGCATCGCTGCAATCGTTCCGCCCGATCGACTATGAGCGCTGGACCGAGGTGATCCCCGGCGTCCGCGCGCGCTACTGGAACGCCGGCCACCTGCTCGGCTCCGCCTCGATCGAGCTGGAATTCGACCGGGACGGCCGGGAACGCCCGTTGCGCGTCCTGCTCTCGGGCGACGTCGGGCCAGAAGCAAAGCTGCTCCAGCCCGATCCCCAGGCGCCGGTGGACCTCGACTATGTCATCTGCGAGTCCACCTATGGCGACCGCGTGCGCGCAGTCACGACGCCCGAACAACGCCGGCAACACCTCGCAAGCGAGATCCGCGACGCGGCCGCGGCCAAGGGTGCCCTTCTGATCCCCGCCTTCGCGGTCGAGCGGACCCAGGAGCTGATCGTTGATATCGTACACCTGATGGAACGCGGCGAAGTTCCGGCGGCGCCGATCTTCCTCGATTCCCCGCTCGCGATCCATGCGACCGAAGTCTTTCGCCAGCATGCCGCGAGCCTCGATTCCAGCGTCGACGTCGATCGCCTCCTCAACTCTCCGCATCTCAAATTCACCGAGACGGTTGCCGAGAGCAAGGCGATCATGCGCCTGACCGGCTTTCACATCATCATCTCCGCCAGCGGAATGTGCGACGCGGGCCGCATCCGCCATCACCTCAAGCGCTGGCTTTGGAACGAGCGCGCGACCGTGCTCCTCTGCGGCTTCCAGGCGCACGGCACGCTCGGCCGCTTCATCCAGGATGGCGCCAAGGCCGTGCGGATCCAGGGCGAGGAGATCAGGGTCGCCGCACGCATCCGGGTGATCGACGAATATTCCGGACATGCCGATGCCGTCGGCATCGCCGGCTGGATCGCGGCGCGCCGCCCGATCGCCCGCGGCCTGTTCCTCACCCATGGCGAACAGGATGCGATCGCCGGTCTTGCCGAACGGCTGGGCGAACGCATTCTTCCGGCCGCAAAGATCTATCAGCCGTTGCTCGACGACATCTACGAGCTCGAGGCGCCCGAGCCGCGCGTGCTCGACGTCGACCATCGCCGCCGGCTGGCGCCCGAGGCCGTCACGCATCTCGACTGGCACAACGAAAGGTCGGAGCTGATGCTCGACATCAGCGACAAGGTCGCGGCCGCCGCCGACGACCGCGCCCGCGGCGTCATCATCCGCAGGCTGCGGCGCGCGTTGGAGGAGAATGAGTAGAGCGACGCGAGATGAGATTGAAGGCCATGAGCCGGGACCCATGCCAAGGCGCACTTGCCACGCTAGCGGGGTAAAATTGCCCCTCCGTTAATGCGACGGCCCAAACACGGCGGAGTTTCCGTTTCCCTGATGTTGAGCGCAAGGCAACGACGCTCAATTGCTGCGTGACGCTTGTTCTTTACGATGTTCGCGCTATGGCATTGTGTCGTGCTCTTGCGCCAAGAGCGTAAACTCAAATCCCGCGGCCCGACATGGTGACTTCCGATAGGCCAATCCTGACAATCCGGGCGCGTCCTGGCTCGGACCGATCCGTGGCGATCACCGTTCTTGCCGTGCTGGCGGCCGTCTCGTTCCTGCCGGTGCTGCTGACCCCTATTCCCGCGATGGTCGATTATCCCAATCACCTCGCCCGCATGTATATTCTGAGCCAGAACGGCACCCCCAGCGCCAATCCGCATTACGAGGTGGCCTGGGCGTTCTATCCCAACCTTGGAATGGATCTGCTGGTCCCGCAGTTGGCGCGGCTGATGAGCGTCGAGAACGCCACACGGCTGTTTCTGCTGCTGAGCCAATTCCTGATAGTCGGGGGCGCGCTTTTGCTCGAACGGGCCCGGAAGGGACGGGTCCATCTCGCCGGCTTCGCTGCGCTCGCCTTCCTTTACTGCCTGCCGTTCAGCTGGGGCTTCGTGAACTTCGAGTTCGGACTGGGCCTCGCGCTCTGCGGCATCGCCGTCTATCTGATGCTGGCAGATGGCCCATGGCCGCTGCGTTTCGTTGCCAACGTGGTCTTTGTCGCCGCCCTGTATGCGGCGCATTTCTTTTCGCTCGGCATCTACGGCGCGACGCTTGGCCTCTACGAGCTCTGGCGCATCGGCCACCGGCGGATATCGTACCGCGACACAGCGGTACGGCTCGGCGCGCTGGCCATGCCGGCGCTGGCTCTATTCGGGGTCATGCACATGACCGCAGGCTCGATCGGAAGCGAAGGCACGAACTGGTTCCTCGAATTCAAGCCGATTTGGCCGCTCCGCATCATGAACGGCTATAATCTGACGGTCGCGGCAACGACCGGGCTGGTGCTGATGATCGCGCTGCTCTTCGCCGCAAGACGTGGCTTTCTCAAGCTCGAGGCAGCCGGTATCTGGATCGCGATCGGCTTTGCGCTCCTCTACGTGGCCATTCCCTCGAAGCTGTTTGGAACCTCGTTTGTCGACCTCCGCATGATTCCCGCAGCGGCACTGATCCTGCCGGCATTCTGTTCGCTGTCGCTGCCCAGCCGGGCATGGCGAATGGCGGCGCTCGCGGCGATCAGCGGCGTCATCCTGGTCAACCTCGCCGTCGTGCTCGCGGTGTGGCTGCCTTACCGCGCCGACTTTGCGGCTATCGTCGCCTCGTTCGACAAGATCGATCGCGGCTCACGCGTCCTCGTCGGCAGCACGGGCGACAATGGAGATCCGCCCTTCGCCGACCTGACCTCGTATCCCATGTATTATGCGCCAACGCTGGCCGTGCACTATGCCAACGCGTTCGTGCCCAATTTATTCACGGAAGCGGGCAAGCAGCCGGTGCGGGCGCGCGAGACCGTACGCCGTCTTGCCATTCCCTACGGAGGACCGGTGCCGGCAGACCTGCTTGCCGCGATTGCGACCAGCCAGCCGCCTGCAGACGTGCCGCCCTTTGTCCGCACCTGGTACCGGGATTACGACTATCTCTATATGCTTGGACCGCCGGCCGCGAACCCGCTTCCCGATCTGCTGGAGGTGCTGGACACGTCGGAGCGATTTGTTCTCTACAGGATCCGCCGCAGGTCCTAGACCGCACAGCGTGGTTAATCGGGCGTCACCATCCGGCTGCGCCTCCCGGCTCTCGGGCGGGTCGACCGGCTGCATCGCCCCAGAGCCCTAGATCCTTAACAGTTGCGGCAAGGCCGCCTTAACCACCGACGAACTAAACTCCCGCTCCTTGAACCGAGTTGGGCTCTTCCGCATGGCGGCCAGTTTCAGATCGATCCGCTACAGCCTCGTCATCCCCGTGTTCAACGAGGAAGCCGTGCTGCCGGTGCTGCTACGCCGGCTCGAACAGGTATTGTCCCGGCTCGACGGGCCGGCCGAAGCGATCTTCGTCGACGACGGCAGCAGCGATTCCAGTTCGATCGTGCTGCGGTCGCTCGCCACGCGCGACCCGCGGTTTCGCTATATCGGCCTGTCGCGAAATTTCGGCCATCAGGTCGCCATCACCGCCGGCATGGACGCCGCGCAAGGTGACGCGATCATCGTGATGGATGCCGATTTGCAGGATCCGCCCGAAGTGATCGAGCAATTGATCGCAAAATGGCAGGAGGGCAACGACATCGTCCACGCCCGCCGCCTGTCGCGCGAAGGCGAAAGCCGGTTCAAGCGTGCGACCGCGCATCTGTTCTACCGGCTACTCGGCAAGATGTCCTCGGTCGGCATCCCCGCCGATGTCGGCGACTTCCGCCTGATCGATCGCAAGGTGCTGGACGCACTTCGGCAGATGCCGGAGCAGGACCGCTTCGTACGAGGCATGATCGCCTGGCTGGGCTTCCGCCAGACCGAGGTCGCCTTCCACCGCCTCGAGCGCGCGGCGGGCGAGACCAAATATCCGCTGCTCAAGATGGTGCGGCTCGCGATGAACGCCGCACTCGGCTTTTCCGATCTGCCCCTGCGGTTCGCAATCTGGTGCGGATTGACGGTCTCGGGACTCGCGCTGCTCTACGGCGGCTGGGTGGTCGTGTTGTGGCTCAGCCAGGACAGTCACCTTGTGACCGGCTGGTCCTCGACGATCGTCGTCGTGTCCCTGCTGTGTGGAATCAACATGCTGATGACGGGCATCGTCGGGCTTTATGTCGGCCGCATCCATGCCGAGGTGAAACGACGCCCGCTCTATGTGGTGCAGACGCGAGCCGGCTTCGATCGCAACGAGGCGGCGGACGCACCGGCGATCCACGCCGTCAACGAGTGACCCGGCGCATGACCGAACTCTTCGACGGCTATCACGACAATTATCGTGAGGTGGTCCAATCCTCGATCGACTTCTCCGGCCTGCCGCATCATTTCTTCATGCGCGCGAAAGCCGATCTGCTGCGTGATCTGATCGCGCGGCGGCTGGACGCGAAGAAGCCCGAAATGCTCGACGTCGGCTGCGGCGTCGGCAGCCTCCATCCCCTGCTGCACGGCATGGTCGGCCGCTTGAACGGCATCGACGTTTCGTCGGCCAGCCTGGCGCAGGCTCGGGCTGACAACAGTGCAGTCGACTACCGCGAGTTCGACGGCCGCACTTTTCCTTTCGACGACGCCAGCTTCGATCTGGTCACGGCGGTCTGCGTGATGCACCATATCGCGCCGCGCGAATGGCCGGATTTCATCGCCGAGATGCGGCGCGTGGTGCGCCCCGGGGGGCTCGTCTGCGTGATCGAGCACAATCCGTACAACCCGTTGACGCGTCTTGCCGTCGCGCGCTGTGAGTTCGACCGGGACGCCGTCCTGCTCAGTGCCGGCACGACGCGAAAGTTGATGGCTGCGGGCGGCTTGCGCGAGATCGGCGCGCGCCATTTCCTGCTGCTCCCCTGGGACACCAAACCGGCGCGGCGTCTGGAAGATGCCCTCAGTGGCGTGTCGCTCGGTGGCCAATACGCCGCCTTCGGGACCGCTTGACCTATTTTTGCGGCGCATCTCGCCGCTTGTGCACGACCGCCACATCGTCGCTGTAGACGCGCTGCCATTCGGGCAGCCGGTCGAGCAACGCGACCGCCGGCGTCTTCGGCGTGAGCAGCGTCGCGCCGATCTTGTAGTCGTCAAGCAGCTTGAGAAAATCGCCGAGGTCGACCAGCGCCACGGCACGATTGTAGCGGTTGATGAACGCCCCGCCGAACAGTTCGCCGCGACCGTCGATGAAGGTGGGAATGCCGGCAAAGATCAGATAGCCGCCGAAGGAATAATCGTTGAGCACGGGCCCCGTCCTGGCGAGGTCGGCTTGAGCGATGGCAGCCGCAGGCGTGATGATCGGAGCCGGCCGCACGTCGCGCGCCAGGGCCGCGCCGCTCATCACGACCAGCACTCCGAGCGCGGCGACACCGAGGCCGCGCGACGTGCCGGCGGTATCCTCCCCGGCCGGTCCGCCGAATTTCCGCCCGAGCGGGGCCGCCAGATAGAGCGGCGCCAGCAGCGCCAGCAGGTCCGCATTGCGGATCTGCGCCAGCGCGAAATGGAGCAAGCCGATCACCACCAATGCCCGCACGACCGGCAGCGTCACGCCGCGCGAGAGCGCAAAGATGCCGCCCAGCAGCAGCAGTTCGAAGAAGCTGATATGGCTGAAATCCTGCGGTCGCCATTCCGATATCCAGCCGAGCGCCTGGCCGAGGCCGAGCGTCGTCAGCGGCATCAGCAGCGGCTCAGGCCCATGGGGCGTCAGGCAGGCCGCGGCGACCGCGAGAGCCGTGAATGGCAGCCATCGCAGCACGACGCGCGGCCATTCGCTTCGCTTTGCGTTCAGCAGCGCCTCGAGCCCCACGGGGCCGATCAGTCCAAGCGCCAGGATCACGCTGCCGTGCAGATTGGCCCACAGCACCAGCAACGGCAAGGCCCAGTATGGCGGAAGCCCTCCGCGATCCATGCAGCGCACCAGGGCAGCTGCCCAGATCACCATCAGCGGCAGCACCAGCACGTGTGGCCGCGCCAGCATATGCGGTGCGAGCAGGATAACGGCCGCGATCACCATCAGCAGCGTATGGGTCGGCGAAAGCTCGCGCAGCAGGAAGAAGGTGAGCAGCCCGAAGGCGAGCGCTATCGCGGCGGCGGCGAGGACGACGACGCCCGGCCAGCCGCCAAGCGCATAGGCGCCGGCATAGATGACCTCCGAGAGCCATTCGAAGGTGATCCAGTGCGCGCCGCGCATCGAAAAGGAAAACGAGTCGCTCTCCGGCAACGCGCCATGCGCGATGATCCAGCGCCCGATCTCGATATGAGAGTAGGTGTCGGGATCATTGAGCAGCCGTGGTCCGAGGATCAGCAGCAGGACATAGACGCCGACGCTCACCATCCAGGGCAGCGCCGCGCGCGCCGAAAACGGTTGAACCTCGCTGTGGACGACCTGGTCACTCATGGCGAGCGCAAATTAGGGCGCAAGCGTTAAATTCTTCTTCGAAGTTCACCGCCCGTCCCAAGGCGGGATCGAAATCGTTACCCTCCATGAACCATGTTCCGTCCGACGAACGCGCGAGTTCCCCATTTCGGCCAATTTTGACGGCCATCGGGCTGCTGATATTGTCCGCCGCGGCGTGGCGCGACCAGGCCATTGAACCAAAGCTGTTTGAGGATGCGGATGAGACGCGTGACGTTCCTGGCTCTCGGCCTCGTGTTTGCCGGCGTCTGGTCGCATGACAGCGCGAGAGGACAGACCTCGGTCGCCCCTCCGGTGTCGCTTGCTCGGCCCGATGCATCCCCGCCGCGCGCGGGTGCCAAAAATTCCAGGAAGCATCCAGCGGCATCCAGCCGAGAGGCTTCGCCACCCGCGATCGGCGGGCTTCCATCGGCGCAGACTCCAGCCACCGACTATGATGGCTTCAGCGCAGGCACCGTCGATGACAATGACGCCGCCAGTCAGGTGACGCCGCCTGCCGGTTCACGCACAGCAAAAGGCCTCGCCGGCCAGTCATCGTTCGATGAGGAGGATGAGGCGCTGAGGCGAAGGCTGACGATCTGCAAAAACTGCAAATAGGAATTTCGTGGCCCGGATCGCGGCTCGCTGCATAGCTGACCTACCGCGACTATCCTCTGCCCGCGCTTTACCCTCCTCCCATTTCCTGATCCTCTCTCCCTAATCGGCCGGACCAACCGGCATCGCCAGGGAGAGAGACGCCATGAAGCTCGGCACCGCGATCGCGGAAATCATGAAGCGTGAGGGGATCGAGATCCTCTGCGGCTATCCGGTCAACCATCTGATCGAGCATGCGGCGAAAGCCGAGATCCGGCCCGTGATGGTGCGGCAGGAGCGCGTCGGCATCCACATGGCGGATGCGATCTCGCGGGTGACGTCCGGGCGTTCGATCGGCGCGTTCTGCATGCAGCACGGGCCCGGTGCGGAAAACGCGATGGGCGGCGTCGCACAATGCTACGGCGAATCCGTGCCCGTGCTGGTGCTGCCAATGGGCTATCAACGCAGGCTTGCGCATATCGAGCCGAACTTCAATTCCAGCGAGGCGATGAAGCCGTTCGCGAAATCCTCCGAGCCGATCATCCTTGCTGCCGAGGTCGCCAATATCTTTCGCCGCGCCTTCACGAAACTGAAGAACGGCCGCGGCGGTCCCGTCATCGTCGAGATTCCCTCGGACATGTGGAACGAGGAGGTGCCGGAGCCGCTGAACTACACGCCGGTGCTGCGCACCCGCTACGGTGCCGATCCCGTGCATGTGAAGGAAGCAGCAGGCCTCCTGGTCAACGCCAGGCGTCCGGTGATCTATGCCGGCCAGGGCGTGCATTACGCGCAGGCCTGGCCGCAACTGAAACGGCTCGCCGAGCGGCTGGCCATCCCCGTCACCACCAGCTTGGGAGGCAAATCGTCGTTCCCGGAAACCCACCGGCTCTCGCTCGGTTCCGGCGGCCTCGCGGTCCCGCGCGCGGTGCCGAAATTCCTCGCTGAAGCCGACGTCATCTTCGGCATCGGCTGCTCCTTCACCGAAACAAACTTCGGCATCGCGATGCCGAAAGGCAAGACCATCATCCATTCGACGCTCGACCCCAACCACCTCAACAAGGATGTGGAGGCGACAATAGGCCTCGTCGGCGACGCCGGGCTCGTGCTCGACGCGCTGCTGGAGGAGATCGGCAGGACGATCACTGCGGATCGCGATGCATCCGCGGTCACGGCCGAAATCGCGGCCTCGCACAAGGAGTGGCTGGCCAAATGGATGCCGAAACTCACCAGTAATGACGCGCCCTTGAGCCCCTATCGCGTGCTGTGGGACCTGCAGCACACCGTCGACATCAACAACACCATCATCACGCACGATGCCGGCAGCCCGCGCGACCAGCTCTCGCCGTTCTGGAAATCGGTCGAGCCCCTCACCTATCTCGGCTGGGGCAAGACGACGCAGCTCGGCTACGGCCTCGGGCTTGCAATGGGCGCCAAGCTCGCAAAGCCCGACAAGCTCTGCATCAACGTCTGGGGCGATGCGGCGATTGGTTTCACGGGCATGGATTTCGAGACCGCGGTACGCGAGCGCATCCCGATCATGTCGATCCTGCTGAACAATTTCTCGATGGCGATCGAACTGAAGGTGATGCCGGTTTCGACCGAGAAATATCGCTCGACCGATATTTCCGGCGACTATGCCGCGATGGCGCGCGCCTTCGGCGGCTACGGCGAACGGGTGACCAGGCCTGAGGACATCATCCCCGCGATCAAGCGCGGCATCCAGAAGACGCAGGAAGGCACCCCTGTGCTGCTGGAGTTCATCACCAGCAAGGAGACCGAGGTGTCGCGGCCCGGCACGTGAGCCCGGCCGGTTTTGGCGGCAAACCTTGCTGTCGCAGGCGCTGGCCCCGGCCGCAGGAGATATGATAATCCGCCTTGGTGCCGCGAACGTCGCGGTATCAAGCCGGATCGCGAATGACCACGCCTTTCATCGATATCGAGGAACTCGAGCGCCGATTGCAGTCGGCCACGGCCGAGAATGCGCAGCTTCGAAGCGAGCTTGCGATCGCCGGCGATCGTCAGCGCGCCAGTGCCGAGATCTTGCGCACCATCGCGGCCTCGCCCTCCGACGCCCGGCCGGTCTTCGAGGCGATCGCGTCCAGCTCCAAACGTTTGCTCGGCGGCTTTTCCGCCACCGTGCTTCAGTTCATCGAGGACGAGCTGCACCTCGTGGCCTATACACCAACCAGCCTCGAGGCGGACGAGGGGCTCAAGGCGGCGTTCCCGCGCAAGATTGCGGACTTTCCGACCTTTGCGCTGGTGCGTGGCGGCGAGACGATTCAATTTCCCGATAGCGAAGCCGAGGGCGTCCCGGAGCTGAACCGGGACCTTGCACGGCTGCGCGGCTTCCGCAGCGTGTTGTTCATGCCGCTGATGAACCGTGGCACACCGGTCGGCATGATCAGCGTGACGCGCGCCGAGCCCGGCGCGTTCGCAGCCGACGTCGTGCAGCTGCTCCAGACTTTTGCCGACCAGGCCGTGATCGCGATCGAAAATGCGCGGCTGTTCAACGAGACGCGCGAGACGCTGGAGCGCCAGACCGCCACGGCCGACATTCTCAAAGTCATGGCCGCTTCGCCGTCCGACGTGCAGCCGGTGTTCGACGCCATCGCCGCCAACGCCAACCGGCTGATCGGCGGCTTTTCCACCGCAGTGCTGCGCTACATCGACGGCGCCGCGCATCTTGCCGCGTTCACGCCGACGGATGCCGCCGGCGACCGCGCGCTCCAGGCCTCATTCCCGGTGCCGTTCGCGCAGTTCCCGCCCTACCAGCTCGTGGCCGATGGTGCGGCGGCGCAACTGCCCGACACCGAGCTCGAGCCGGCCGCGCGAGACATCGCGCGCGCCCGCGGCTATCGCAGCATGCTGTTCGCGCCGCTGATGGGCGAGGGCGAGGCCATCGGCGTGATCATCGCCACGCGCCGCGCGACCGGCGCGTTCACCTTGCATCATGTGCGGCTGCTCCAGACCTTCGCCGACCAGGCGGTGATCGCGATCAAGAATGTCAGCCTGTTCAACGCCACACGGGAAGCGCTGGAACGGCAGACCGCAACCGCCGACATCCTTAAGGTGATCGCGGCTTCGCCTGCGGACGTCACGCCGGTGTTCCAGGCGATCTCCGACAGCGCCAAAGCGCTGGTCGGGGGACATTCGTCGACGGTCACCCGCGTCATCGACGGCATGCTGCATCTGGCCGCCTTCACCACCGACAACGAAGCCGGCAACGCGGATCTGCTCAGCTCCTTTCCGGCGCCGCTGTCGTCGCCGGGAATTCACAGCCGCGTGGCGACGAGCGGAGAGTTCGCGTTCCGGGGCGACATGCAAAGCGAACCCGACCTCACGGACGCCATGAGGGAGCTGGCGCGGATACGAGGCTATCGCAGCATCCTGGTCGTGCCGATGCTGCGCGACGGCGTTGCGATCGGCACCATTGCGGTCACACGGCCGCAGCCCGGAGCTTTCCCGGACAAGGCGTTCAACCTGCTCAAGACCTTTGCCGACCAGGCCGTCATCGCGATCGAGAACACGCGCCTGTTCAACGAAGTGCAGGACCGCACCAGCGAGCTTGCCAAATCGCTCGAGGATCTGCGCGCCGCGCAGGACCGGCTGATCCAGACCGAGAAGCTGGCATCGCTCGGCCAGCTCACCGCCGGCATCGCGCATGAGATCAAGAACCCGCTCAACTTCGTCAACAATTTTGCCTCGCTCTCGGCCGAGCTGACCGATGAGCTGAACGAAGTGCTGACGCCCGTCCGGCTCGCGCACGACGTCCGCAGCGAAGTCGACGAACTGACCGGGCTTCTGAAGGACAATCTGGAGAAGGTCGTGCAGCACGGGCGGCGCGCCGATTCCATCGTCAAGAACATGCTGCTGCATTCGCGCGAAGGCGGCGGCGAGCACCGGCTGAGCGACATCAACGCGCTGGTCGAGGAGAGCCTCAACCTCGCCTATCACGGCGCCCGCGCCGAGAAGCCGCTATTCGACGTGACGCTGAAGCGCGAGCTCGATCCCGAGGCCGGGCAAGCCGAAGTGTTCCCGCAGGAGATCACCCGGGTGCTGCTGAACCTGATCTCGAACGGCTTCCACGCGGTCGCCAAGCGAAAAACGGACAACGGCACCGCCGATTACGAGCCGACGGTGATCGCGGCCACGCGCGACCGCGGCGACAAGATCGAGATCCGCATCCGCGACAACGGCACCGGCATTGCGCGCGAGGTGAAGGAGAAGATGTTCAACCCGTTCTTCACCACCAAGCCCGCCGGCGAAGGCACCGGCCTCGGGTTGTCGATGAGCCACGACATCGTGGTGAAGCAGCACGGCGGTACGATCGACGTCGCGACGGAGCCCGGCGCGTTCACGGAGTTCACGATCCTGTTGCCGCGAAAGAGCGGCTTTGCCGATCGGGGCGGCTAGGCCCTACTCCACCATCTCGACATGCTTGGTGACGGAGGGGCCGGCCAGCGGCCGCTCCTCCATCATGATCAGGCAGAGCGCGGCCCCGGTCATCAGCGCGGTCGCGGCGCCGAAGACGTAGCGGAACGCGTGCCGCATGTCGTCGGCGGGGATCGCAGGGATGCTGCCCGCGGCATGATGCTCGCCGGCGAGCGGAATGTCGGTGCCGAGCGCGATCAGCAGGATGGCGGCAAAGGCCGCAACCGTGAACGAGGACATCAGCGAGCGAAAGAAGTTCAACGCGCCGGTGATGGTACCGACCTGCGGACGGGCGACCGAATTCTGCAGCGAGACCACGCAGACCGGAAAAGTGGTGCCGAGGCCGAGCGCAAACGCAGCCATCAGCGTCAGCAGGGCCCATAGCGGCAGCGTCGTCAACGTGAGACCGAGGCCGCACAGCGCGGCCCAGGACGTGCCGATGATGGCGACCCGCTTGTAATGCTTGGCGCGCGCCATGGTGCGACCGGCGATCGCCGCGCCGCAGGTCGAGACCGCCGCGAGCGGAATCAGGGCGAGGCCCGCTTCGCTGGCGCTGAGGTGATAGACCTGTTCGTAATAGAGCGGGAGCTGCACGGTGAGGCCCGTGATCGCGCCGAGCGCGCAGCCGCCGGCCATCAGCCCGAACGGCGCGACCGACCCTCCGAGCAGCGGCAGCGGCAGGAACGGCTCGTCCGCACGCCGCGCGTGCCACACGAAGGTGACAACGAGCGCGACGGCGCCACCGACCATCGCGAGCACGGTCGGCGACAGCCATGGATAGCGCGTCCCGCCCCACGTCAGCACCAGCATGAAGACCACCGCGGACGCCATCAACAACACGCCGCCAAGCCAGTCGACCTTGCGCTTGCGATGGAACACCGGGATCTTCTTCATCTTCGGCAGCAGCAGCGCGAGCGCCGCGGCCGTGAGTGGAAGGTTGATCCAGAAGATCATCGACCAGTGCAGATGCTCGGCGAACACGCCGCCGATGACCGGGCCGAGGATGCCGCCGACCATCCAGACGCTGGAGAAATAGGCCTGATACTGGCCGCGCTCGCGCGGCGACACGACGTCGGAGATCACCGTCTGCACCACTGGCATGATGCCGCCGCCACCAAGGCCCTGGAGGCCGCGCGCCAGAATCAGCATCGGCATGTTCGGTGCGACCGCGCACAGCACCGAGCCGGCGACGAACAGGCTGAGCGAGATGATGATCATGACGCGGCGACCGTAGATGTCGCTGAGCGTGCCGAACACCGGCGCAACCGCGGTCGAGGCGAGCAGATAGGCCGTGATGACCCAGGACAGGTTCGAGACGTCCTGGAACTGGCGACCGATGGTCGGCAGCGCGGTCGCCACGATGGTCTGGTCGAGTGCTGCCAGGAACATCGTCAGCATCAGGCTGAGCACGATGGTCCGCACCTCGTCCTGTGACAGCGGCGCCGGCGGCGCGAGCGAAGGAGCGTCGTCGACGCTCAAGACCTCGCTCGGAAGCCGCGACAGCTCTTCGGCGATATCGTCGGGCAACACCTGGGTATCGGCAGAACTGCTCCGCCGGTCAAACTTGTTCATCTCGATCGGAAACCGTGGTGCGGCGCAACGCCGCGAAGGATTCGTTCTATGCAGCCCAATGTAGACAGCAAAGTTCTTCCCGGGCAGGCACCGCGGCGCATGGGTGCATCCCACCCCACGGCCATCCCGAAGCCGTGATCCGAAGTTGCAGGCGGATCAGTCCTTCGGGCGTCGCTTCAGGCGCGCCCGTTTCGGCAGCTGCGCCGGCCACTGCACGATGTGGTTCTCGAGCTCATCGTCCGGGATCTGCTCCTCGCT
The DNA here is from genome assembly GCF_024519875.1 of Bradyrhizobium sp. Bra64. NCBI lineage: Bacteria > Pseudomonadati > Pseudomonadota > Alphaproteobacteria > Hyphomicrobiales > Nitrobacteraceae > Bradyrhizobium > Bradyrhizobium sp. Bra64. Next base: position 448,089 of record NZ_JALJRD010000002.1, read on the forward strand.
GCCCTCGACCCGGCCGCGCACGGAGACACCGGCCTCATGCACGGTGTTGGGATCGCCGGATACCAGCGGATGCCACCAATAGAGGTCGCGGCCTTCCGCGACGAGCTTGTAGCCGCAGCTCGGGGGCAGCCAGTTCAGGGTGCGGACATTGGCCGGGGTCAGGCGGACACAGTCAGGAACCTTGTCGGAACGATTCGCGTAATCCTTGCAGCCGCAGGTCCCGGCATCGAGCAGCTTGCAGCCGACATGGGTGAAATAGATCTCCCCGGTGTCCTCCTCTTCGAGCTTGTTCAGGCAGCAGCGGCCGCAGCCGTCGCACAGGCTTTCCCATTCCGGCCCCGACATCTCCTCCAACGTCTTGGTTTTCCAGAAGAATCCTTCCTGGCCTGAAGGTCGTTTGGGAGCTGCGGTCATGCGCCTCAACAAGATTCGAAGAGCTACGGCTGGTGCCATCTAGGGCGTGCGGCCGTAAGGCTGCAAGCAGCGCTCGCGGAAGGCCCGTAATGAACCGGGGTCAATTAGGCCTGTTGTTCAAAATCGCAAGCGTGACCATTGGTTTATAGGCCCTGCTCGGCTAGAAGGAACGGCAAGTCCCCACGGACGCGAACCGGGCGCCTTGGGTTTGCCGCAACATTCCCGCAAGACGTCTCGATGCCGCCCCGGCCGGGTGCTTGAACGCTTTCGAACCAAGCCTCAAGGGTTCTAGGTGCGCCAGATCATACCACCGCATTGGAAGCAGAAGGTCCGGAATTTCTTCCTGGATCTCGATGCGCGCATCGACTCCTCGCTGTTCTCCTCGGCCAAGGGCATCCGCGAGCTCTACGAGCGCTACTCGACCTTCATGGACCGCTTCTATGTCGGGCGGTGGAAGCGCTGGGTGTTCATCGAGCCGCTGTCGGAGGCCGCGACCCTCGGCCTCGGCGGCCTGGTCGTGATGCTGACGCTCGCCATCCCCGCTTTCCGCGAGACCGCGGACGAGGATTGGCTGAAGAAGTCCGATCTCGCCGTGTCCTTCCTCGACCGCTACGGCAACCCGATCGGCAGCCGCGGCATCAAGCACAACGACTCGATCCCGCTGGAAGATTTTCCGGACGTGCTGATCAAGGCGACGCTGGCGACCGAGGACCGCCGCTTCTACGAGCATTTTGGCATCGACATCGCCGGCACCGCGCGCGCGCTCGTCACCAACGCCCAGGCCGGCGGCGTCCGCCAGGGCGGCTCCTCGATCACCCAGCAGCTGGCCAAGAACCTGTTCCTGAGCAACGAGCGAACCATCGAGCGCAAGGTCAACGAAGCCTTCCTCGCGGTCTGGCTCGAATGGCGCCTGACCAAGAACGAGATCCTCAAGCTGTATCTCGATCGCGCCTATATGGGCGGCGGCACTTTCGGCGTCGACGGCGCCGCGCATTTCTACTTCAACAAGTCCGCGCGTGACGTGACGCTGGCGGAAGCGGCGATGCTCGCGGGCCTGTTCAAGGCGCCGACGAAATACGCCCCCCACATCAACCTGCCCGCAGCCCGCGCCCGCGCCAATGTCGTGCTCGACAACCTCGTCGATGCCGGCTTCATGACCGAGGGCCAGGTGTTCGGCGCCCGCCGCAATCCCGCCTTCGCGGTCGACCGCCGCGACGAGGCTTCGCCGAACTATTATCTCGACTACGCCTTCGACGAGATGCGCAAACTGGTCGACACCTTCCCGAAATCCTACACCGAGCGCGTGTTCGTGGTGCGGCTCGCGATCGACGCCAACGTGCAGAAGGCGGCGGAAGACGCGGTCGAGAACCAGCTGCGCCAGTTCGGCCGCGACTATCACGCGACCCAGGCCGCGACCGTCGTCTCCGATCTCGACGGCGGCATCCGCGCCATGGTCGGCGGCCGCGACTACGGCGCCAGCCAGTTCAACCGCGCCACCGACGCCTATCGCCAGCCGGGCTCCTCGTTCAAGCCTTACGTCTACACCACCGCGCTTCTGAACGGCTTCACGCCGAATTCGATCGTGATCGACGGACCGGTCTGCATCGGCAATTGGTGCCCGCAGAACTATGGCCATTCCTATTCCGGCGCGGTGACGCTGACACAGGCGATCACGCGCTCGATCAACGTGGTGCCGGTGAAACTGTCGATCGCGATCGGCCAGAAGGAGCAGCCGAAGGCGCCGAACCCGGCCAAGATCGGCCGCGCCAAGATCGTCGAGGTCGCCCGCCGCTTCGGCCTCAAGGCGCCGCTGCCCGACACGCCGTCGCTGCCGATCGGCTCGGACGAAGTCACCGTGCTCGAGCACGCCGTCGCCTATGCGACCTTCCCGAACCGCGGCAAGGCGGTGACGCCGCATGCGGTGCTGGAGGTGCGCACCGGCGCCGGTGACCTCGTCTGGCGCTGGGACCGCGACGGGCCGAAGCCGCGGCAAGCCATTCCGCCGAACATTGCCGCCGACATGGCCGGCATGATGAGCCACGTCGTCAGCGAAGGCACCGCGCGCCGCGCCGCCCTCGACGGCATTCCGACCGCGGGCAAGACCGGCACGACCAATGCGTATCGCGACGCCTGGTTCGTCGGCTACACCGGCAATTTCACCTGCGCGGTCTGGTACGGCAATGACGACTATTCGCCGACCAACCGCATGACCGGCGGCTCGCTGCCGGCACAGACCTGGCACGACATCATGGTCGCGGCGCATCAGGGCGTCGAGGTCCGGGAGATCCCCGGCGTCGGCATGGGCCAGAAGCTGCCGCCGGAACGCGTTGCCAACGCGCAAGCCAACGCTGCGCCGAAGGTGCTGGAGACCAAGCCCGGTCCGCCGCCCGTCTTGACCAAGCGCGGCGCCGACATTCTGGTCCGCGTCGAGAAGCTGCTGGATGACGCGGCCCGGGCCGCCAACAAGTCCGCTGCCGACGACGGCAAGACAGCCAAGCCGGCCGCGTCCACGAGCGCGCTCGCCTTCCCGCAGAACTATGCGGAAGAGAATGCGAACGCATCCGCCCCGCGCAAGAACTGATCGAAACCCGTGCGGCTGATCCTGATCACATTGACGGCCCTTCTGCTCGCAACCGTGGTGGGCGTCGGCGCGACCTGGATGACGACGACGCGCGGCACCGAGATCGGCGCGCTGACCATCGGCCCCTGGACCGCCCGCCCGCGCACCGGCACCGCGGACGTCGATCCCTATTCGCGCGCCACCATCGTGCGCAACGGCGAGCTGCCGATCGGCACCGGCGACGGCGTCGCCTTCACCGCGACCGCCGACGACAAGAAGAAGCCGCTCGACGGCCGCTGCGACGTCGTCGTCTCCGGAGTGACGCCGCCGGCGCGGTTCTGGACGCTGACGCTTTACGACCGCAAGGGCCACCTCGTCGCCAACACGCTGCAGCGCTACGGCTTCACCAGCCAGGAGATCGTGCGGGGGTCCGACGGCACGTTCGAGATCCGCATCGCCTCGCGCTCGCGCGCCGGCAACTGGCTGCCGACCGGCGGCATCGAGCGCTACGCCTTGATGCTGCGGCTCTACGACACCCCGGTCGGCGTTGCGACGCGCACCCAGCGCGATGCGCCGATGCCCACGATCTCGACGGTGGGCTGCTCATGATCCGGCTCCTGTTCACCATCGTCGCGGGCGTGCTGCTGGGCCTCGTGGTCCATCTCGTCAGCGTGCTGGCGCTGCCGCGGATCGCGACCCAGGACGCCTATTCACGGCTGACGCCGATGACCAAGCTCAACGGCGTCACCCAGCTTCCCCTCGCCGATCCCAACACCTCACCGATGCCGTTCATGGACCCGGCCTTTGCGCTCGCGATCTGCCGCTATGACCTCACAAGCGGGCCGATCAAGCTCACCGTGCCGGTGAGCCAGGCCTACACCTCGGTGTCGTTCTACACCCGCAACGAGATCGCCTATTACGCCATCAACGATCGCTCCGCCGGCAGGAAGGTGATCGAGCTCGACCTGATGACGGAAGCGCAGCACAGCGAGTTGCCCGAGGACGAGGAGATCACCGCGGCCGACCGCCTGATCATCGATTCCCCGACCGCGACCGGGCTCATCGTCATGAAGGCGCTCGCCGCCGAGCCCGGCCTGATGCCGCAGGCGCAAGCCTCGCTTCAGGCTGCAACCTGCGCGCCGCAGACAGAGGTGCCCGCCAAGGCCGAGGCGCCGCGCGGACGGCGCTGACGTGGGGCTGCGTCAGCAGTTCAAAGCAAAAAGCGCGAAAACAACCCCATGCACAGTACAGGGTCATTGAAATCGTTGGACTATCCGATCACCCAAAACTCACGTCGCAGATCCCAGGGCGAAGCGGCGGCGCCATGGACTTGGAAGCTTTGACACGTCGGGCAAAACACTGGCAGAATGACAAGATCGAAAGATCGTAACACCCGCGCCGAGCAATCCGCCGCGGGTTTTTTCATGTCGGAGCAAGGGATGCCATGATCACAGCGCCCGCACCCTGCACGGACGCCGTTCCTAATGGATGATCTGGCTGAGAAAACCCTTCGCTCGTTCGGTCCTGGGCGCACGAAAGAAGGTTTCAGGATCGGCTTCCTCGACGATCGACCCGCGATCCATGAAGACCACCCGGTCAGCGACTTCGCGGGCAAAACCCATCTCGTGCGTGACACAGACCATGGTCATTCCATCCCGCGCCAGCTCCACCATGGTTTCGAGCACCTCCTTGACCATCTCCGGATCGAGCGCAGAGGTCGGCTCGTCAAACAACATGATCTTCGGCTGCATGCAGAGGGCGCGGGCGATCGCAACGCGCTGCTGCTGGCCCCCGGAGAGCTGTCCCGGATATTTGGTCGCTTGATCATGGATCCGCACCTTCCGGAGAAAGCCGATCGCACGCTCATACGCCTCCACGCGGGACAGGCCGCGCACCTTCATCGGCGCCAGCATGCAGTTCTCGACGACCGAGAGATGCGGAAACAGATTGAAGCTTTGGAACACCATGCCGACCTCGCGGCGGACGCTGTTGACGTCGGTCATCCGGTCCGTCAGCTCAACGCCATCGACGACGATGCGGCCGCCATCATGCTTCTCGATATGGTTGATGCAGCGGATCAGCGTCGATTTGCCAGAACCCGAGGGACCGCAAAGGACGATCTTCTCGCCCGCCGCGACACTGAGATTGATGTCGCTCAGGGCCGTGAAACGGCCGAACCGCTTCACCACGCCCTCCACGGCAACGATGGCCGATGATCGGCTCGTCTCGTGTGCGGCGATCTCCTGAATCATCTTCGTCTCCCAAGGACGGCGGTTCTCGAACGATTCCTCATCGATGCGCTCCCGCGATCGCATAGCGCCTGCGCAGCAACGCGACGCACTGCGATGCCGCCGAACTGATGGCGAGGTAGACCGCGACGACCACGAGGTACATCTCAACGAGACGGCCGTTGAGCTGCGCAAGTTTCGAGGCTGCACCGAGCAGGTCAGTCAGCGAAAGCACGTAGACTAGCGAGGTGTCCTGGAACAGGATGATGGTCTGGCTGAGGATGATCGGGCTCGCCACGCGGAGCACCTGCGGGAGGATCACGCTCCGATACGTCTCGAAGGTGGACAATGCGAGCGCCTGGCACGCCTCAAACTGTCCCCGGTTCACGGCGCGCAATCCGACGCGAATGATCTCCGAATAGTAGGCCGCCTCGAACAGGCCGAAGGTGATGAAGGCAGTCCAGGTGGCGCCGATCGGAATCGGACGGCCGTTGCCGGCGAGATGGCCAAGCACGATCGGCACCAGAAAGAAGAACCAGAACAGGACGAGGATCAGTGGGATCGAGCGGATCAAGGCGATGTAGCCGCGCACAATCTTTCCGATCACAGGCAGCTCGAAGTGCTGCAGGAGCGCAAAACAGGTGCCCAGGATCATGCCGACCACGAAAGCCACAGCAGTCAGCGCGAGCGAAAACAGCAACCCGGACCAGAGATAGGGCCACGCCTGAAGAACAATCGAGAAATCGAGGCTGTTCATTTCGCGACCTCCATCGCGTCGGGTAAGCAGCCGACCTGTTTGACGTCGTCGACCAGGCTCGGCTCGATCGCATCGCCAGCCCGTGCGGCACCGGGGATGCGCACGGCCCGATCGATCAGCGCCATCCCCTGGTAGGCGATCAGCGCCAGCGCGAGATAGATCAGCGTCGCGGCGCCGAAGGCCGTGAAGGTCTGGAACGTCGCTTCGCTGATCTGGCGAGCCTGAGCCGTAAGCTCCATCAGGCCGATCGTGAGTGCGACGGAGGTGTTCTTGTAGATGCCCATCACCTCGCTGGTCAGGCTTGGCATGATCAAACGCAGCGCCTGCGGCAGGATGATGTGCCGATAGGTCAGATATCCGGTGAGCCCGAGCGCGTTTGCCGCCTCGGTTTGCCCTTTCGGCAAGGCCTCGATCCCGGCACGAACCTGCTCGGCGATACGCGCAGCGGTGTAGAGGCTCAGGCACACGAGCGCCGGGAAGAACGATCCCCAGGGCGGCGGTATCTGCTTGATGGCGTTTCCAAGCGCGGGCGGAAGGATCTCCGGCAGGACGAAATACCAGAGAAACATCTGCGCCAGGACGGGGATGTTGCGGAATATCTCCACATACAGGCGCGCGAACGCTGCGACGACCCGGTTCTGCACGGTCCGGCCGATCCCGACGACAACCCCGACCGCAAAGGCAATCCACCAGCCGAAGAAAGCCAACGCCAAGGTCCAGCCGAGACCCGACAGAAGCCAGTCGATATAGCGCTGGCCATCCGCCGTCTGCTCAAAAAGCACTGCGAACATGGCGAACCTCGGGGCTCCGGATGCGAGAGAGGATCAGCTTGCCGAAAAATTCTCCGGTATCATTTCGACTAGTCGACCGCGTCGCTCGGATGCGCGATCCGCTCCATGAGTTCGTCCGTCAGCGGGAACGCGAGATTCTCGCCTTTGGGCGGAATCGGCCGGGTGAACCATTTCGTGTAGGTCTTTTCGAACTGGCCCGACGCCATCTGTTTCGAAAGAACGTCGTCGACGAGCGCCTTGAAGCCGGCGTCGCCCTTCGTGAACATCAGGCCATAATAGACCTTCGCATAACCCTCGGGGAGAAATATCAGCGCGTTCGGATTCGGAGCTGCGGCCTTGAGGCCGGCGAGAAGGATATCGTCCTCCATAAAGGCGGCGGCGCGGCCGGTATTCAGCATCAGGAAGGATTCCGCATGGTCTTTCGCCTGGACGATGTTGAATCCGAGTTGCTGCTTCGCATTCACACCTTGCGCGAAGCCAACGGCATTGGAGCCCTGGGTGACGACGATCGTCTTGCCCTTGAGATCGCCGGCCGTCTTCAGCCCGCTGTCCGCCTTCGTCAGCCAGCGCGGCTGGCTGACGAATGTCGCGACCGAAAACGAAACCTGCTCCTGCCGTTTCTTGTCGTTCGCCGTACCGCCGCATTCGATGTCAACGGTACCGCTTTGAATGAGCGGAATCCGGTTGGACGAGTTCACCGGAGTGTAGTTGACGGCGAGATTGGGCAGATTGATTTCGGCCTTGATGCGCTCGACGATGGCGGCGCAGAGGTCCAGCGAAAAGCCGATCGGCTTTTGATCGGGACCAAGATACGAGAACGGAATGGAAGCCTCGCGATAGCCGATGGTGACGGCACCGCTCGACTTGATCTTGGCGAGCGTGGGACTATCGGCCGCGGTCGACGGCTGGACAAAGGCGCCGACGGCCACGAGGCCGGACAGAACACCGAATACACGTGCAAAATTCATCATGTGCATCTCCCCTTTGATGGACGGCCTAGGCGGCCCTGGATGACGGCTTCAGGCCGCGCCGCTTGATGACATCGATCAGGCGATCGACATCCGCGAAATTGTTGAACATTCCGAACGACACGCGAATGCCGTCCCGCTCCGGCGACACGCGGACACCATTCTGCTCGAAATGGCCAAGCCACTCGGCGGCAGGGAGCGCGATGACGTAGATATGCGGCGCGCGGTGCTGCCGGTTGCGGGGACCGACGAGGCGAATGTCCAGAGCATCGAGCTGGGCGATGAGATGATCGCCGAGATCGAGGCAATGATTCTGGATATTCTGCACGCCCAGCGCTTCGATCATGTCGAGCGAGGCGCCGAGCGCATGGATCGCCGGGAGGTTGAAGTTGCCGAGCTCGAAGCGGCGCGCGCTGGTGGCCAAGTCGAGCTTGTCGGAGCTGGCGATGAGATCGGCCGGGACCTCGGCAAGGCTCGCGACGGCGAGATAGGCGGGCTCGAGCTCGGTCCTGGATTTGTCCCAATACAGGAGCCCGAGCCCTTGCGGCACGAGCAATCCCTTGTGGCTGCCCGACCCGATGAAGGTCGCGCGCAGGGCTTTCGCATCGATCGGCACGACGCCGATCGCCTGCATCACGTCAACGACGAAATAGAGTCCCATCTCCCGGCACAAGGCGCCGATGCTCTCGACGTCAAAACGATGACCGGCATGGAAAGTCACCTGCGACATCGAGATCGCCCTTGTGTTCGCGTCGATATGCGAACGAAGGCTCTCGGCATTCACGACTGCCGTCATCGGCACAAACTCGACCGTAACGCCCTTGCGTCGCAGATTGAGGAACGCATAGGCGTTATTCGGATGATCGCCGTGGATCATCAGCACCTTGTCGCCGGCACGCAGAGGCAGCGCGTTGGCCGCGATGTTCATGCTTTCCGAGGTGTTCTTGGTGAACGCGATTTCATCTGTCGCTGCGCCGAGGAGCCGCGCCAGCTTTTCCCGGGTCTGCTCGACGCGATCGAGCCACACGCTTTTCGGACCGGCCGTCTCGAGGCCTTCGCGGAGAAAAAGGTCGATCGCCGCTTTGACGGGACGCGAGAGGGGCGTCTGGAAGCCGGAGTCGAGATAGGTGATCCGCTCGACAGCCGGAAATTCCTTCCGCACGGCATCGACGTTGTAATGGCGAGACATCCCACTCTCCTGATGAGCGCGCCCGGCAGGGCTTCACTTTGCGCTGCACAAATCCTGTTCACCTTTCGGCAGAGCCAACGATATGGGCAACAAGCGATCGCATCAAAGATATTTTTCATATTTTGGTAGTTTTAATTCCGAAAAATGATAATTTGTCTTACAGAGACGACTACGCCTGAGAGGATGCAAAATGCCGCAAGACAACGCCGAAGGACCTCTCGACCGTGCATTCGCCATCGTCGGCCATGTCGCCGGTCAAGTCAGGGCGGTCTCGGTCGCAGAAATCGCCAATGCGCTCGCTCTGCCGCTACCGACCGCGCATCGACTCATCGGAAATCTGGAGCAGCGCGGGCTGCTTCAGAGAGCGCTCGGAACAAAGCGCTACGTGGTCGGCAATCAACTGGTCACGTTGTCAGCCCGGGTCATCGGCGCCGCTTTTCGTACCGCACGTCGGCATGCTGTGCTCCGCGCAGTCGCCACTGAAATCGGCGAGCAGTGCGAGATCGGCGTCGTGCGTGACAATGTCGTTGCGTATGTCGACAGCGTCCGCGTGTCGCAACCTCAAGGTCTCCAGTTCAACCCGGGGGAAGCAGCGCCACTTCACTGCACGTCCACCGGCAAGATCTACATGAGCCGGTTGCCGGAGCGGGCGCGTGAGAGGCTGTGCTGGGCGCTCCCTCTCACCAAATATACCGACACGACGATCATCGACGTCGAGAGCCTGATGAAGGTCCTCGATGAGACCCGCAAACGCGGCTGGGCCAAGACCAACGAAGAGTATGTGAGAGGGGTCGTTGGCTGCGCTGTTCCGATCCTGTCTCCGGATCGCGAGTTGATCGCGTGCCTGGGCGTCTCCGTTCCCGTGGCACGCGTGAGCTTCGCCGAGTTGGACCGGTTCATAGCTCCACTCCAGAAAGCCGCTGCGTTGCTATCGGAAACAATCCTCCAGGCTGATGAGGATGGGGGGAGCGATGCATCCGAGAAATTCTGATCCTGTTCCCCTGTCCATTTCCACCCCGTCCAGTTCTGCACTCCCCTCGAAGCGAGCACCTGACTCGCTAGTCCACCGACACCGGCTTCCGTGGTGGGACCTTCCGCGCCCAGAGCAGTGCGAGCGGCCCCACCGCGATTCCGGCTGCGAGGACGATGAACGCCAGCAGCCAGCCGTGCGCGCTCTGCGGGCCGCCGGCAATGTCGAGCGCAGCGCCCGTCCCCCAGGCCCCAACCGCTGACAGGCCGAAGCCCACCGTCGAGTGCAGGGCCAGGGTTGCACCCCGATGCTCTGATGTCGCGGCGGCCGACATGCCGGCGGTCAGCGCGCCCGAATCCGCCGGCACCGTCAAACCGTAGACGAGCAGCAGCAGCGCGAGCACCCATGCCGGCGCAGTTGCGTTGAGCCCGATGATCAGTGCGACGCAGGCCGACGTGATCATCACGATCGTGATCGCCCGATGGCGGCCGAACTTCAGTGCGGCCTCGTTGCCGAGGATGCTGGCGGGCATCGAGATCACTGCGAAGCAGAAGCTCAGCAAGACGGGGCTCAGCCACGACGGCGCGCCTTGATGAGCGATGACGAAGGTCCAGAACCCGACCAGCCAGGTGCGGATGCCGTAGAGTTCGAAGCAATGGGCGCCGTAGCCGAATATGTATCCGAGCGCCTCGCGGTTGGCGAAGACGGGTGCGAAGTTCAGGAGGCGTCCGGCCTTCGGCGCAGGCCGCTGCCCCTGCATGAGGAGGCACGCGACGACCATTGCGACGGGACCGAAGCCGGTGACAAGGAAAGCGGTCCGCCAGCCCCAACGGTCGGCGATCACTTGCGCGAGCAGGAACGAGAGGCCGACGCCGACCGAGAAGCTCGACGTGTACAGCGTGACGGCGCGCGAGGTGTCGCCGGCAGGAAGCCGGTCCGTCAGCGCCTTCAGGCCGGGCATGTACGCACCGGCAAATCCAAGCCCTGCAAGGGACCAGATCGCGGTCGCGGACCAAAACCCTTGCGCGAAGATTCCGAACGCTACGGTCGCCAGCCCGCTGACGATCGAGCCCCAGAGCAGAACGAGCCGTGCGTCGACCCGATCGGTCAACGTCGTCAACACGGGCACGGCGAGCATGTAGCCGAACGCATAACCGCTCGCCATCAAGCCGCCTTCGGCCGCCGACAGCCCCCACGCCGGCATCAGATGCTGCGCCAGATTCGCGGACAACGTCACATGCGGCAGCAGGTTGCCGACCTGGCCGATGCACATCACCGCAATCAGGGACCGGCCGCTCAGGTTACGAATGCTGTCCTCCCGCCTGAAGCGGTTTCGATGGCGCCTCGTCCGTACGAAGCAGCAGAAGCGCAAAGAAGGCCGAGACCGAGACCAGCGCACTGATCCACAGCGCACCGCTGCCGATGTGCTCCACCATCAACCCCAATGCGAGCGGCGCGGCGGCACCCGTCACCCGGGACGGCAGCGAGATCATGCCGACGCGCCTGCCGAATCCGGCCGGCCCGAACAGCACCAATGGGAGCGTCCCGCGGGCAATGGTGATGATGCCGTTGCCTGCCCCGTACAGCACCGTGAAAGTCGACGCGAGCAAGGGTCCGCCCACCACCAGCGCAACGACGCCGATTGGATTCATCAGCACGGCCAGCCTCGCCGAGAGCAGCGGATGAAACCGGGCGAGCCATCCTGCCTCCAGCAGGCGCGCGCCGACCTGCGCAGGGCCAACCAACGCGCCCGCGAGCAAGGCCTGGGCCGGTGTCGCGCCGAACGCAACCAGCATGGTCGGCAGAATGGCCGAGATTCCCGAACTGACGAAACTTGCTGCCGCAAACATGTAGGCCAGCAGCACCATGGCGAAAGTCTCGCTCTGGCGTCCGGTCTGCTGGTGCGCGCCGGTGCCCGGTCGGGACTGCTGGTCCAACGGGACCGCACGCGGCAGCGAGAGATTGAGCGGCAACGCAAGGCCGATATGGATCACCGCCCAGACCTGGCAGGCCACACGCCAGCCGTACTCGGAATCCAGCCACGTCGTGAGGGGCCAGCCGAGGGTGCTGGCAAAGCCGGCAATCAGGGTGATGCCGGTAATGGTTCGTCGTGCATGGGTGCCATAGATGCGCGCAAGCGTCGCGAAAGCCGCTTCATAGAGCCCCATGCCCATGCCGATCCCGAGCAGCGTCCAGGCTGCAATCAGGACCGCTACGCCATGGGCGACGGACAGCAGGAGCAAGCCTGCTACGAACACGAGGTTCGAGATGGCGAGCAGGCTTCGCCCTCCGAACGTATCGATGGCGTGCCCGACGCGCGGGCCGAGCAGCCCGGAGATCACGAGCGCTCCCGACAGCGCGCCGAACACGTAAGTCGGCGCAAGACCGAGATCGCGCGCGATCGGCGCAGCCAGGATGGCGGGGAGATAGTAACTCGACGCCCACGCGATGGTTTGCGCGGTGCCGAGCGCGAACACGATGGCGAACGGACCTCGGGCCTGGCCCGCAGGGACCGGCGTCATGAACAACCGCACCCCGCGCCACCTGCCTCCTTCGCCGCTTCGTCGGCGGCGCAACAGGCCGTTGGTTCCTGCTTCGCCGGCCCGCCGCAACATCCTGATGCGGCTTCAATGGACTCGACGCCGCCGCGCGTGCAGACGCCGGTCTCCGGCAGCACGAGCTCGACCCTCGCCGCAGCCTCCTTGTCGCCGGCAAGTTCGGCCGCGATCGAGCGGACCTGCTCATAGCCCGTCATCATGAGAAAAGTCGGGGCGCGCCCGTAGGACTTCATGCCGGCGAGATAGAAACCCGGCTCGTCATGCGCGAGCTCGCGCGCGCCGTGCGGGCGCACCGTACCGCAGCTGTGCTCGTTGGGATCGATCAGCGGCGCCAGCGCGGCCGGTGCCTCGATGGCGGGATCGAGCCGCAGGCGCAGTTCGGACAGGAACGACAGATCGGGACGAAAGCCGGTGGACACGATCAGCTCATCCGCAACCACGCTTCGCGCGCCGCAACAGCTGCCGGCCGCGATCCTGAGGCGACCGTCGGATTCGGACAGATGCGTGACGCCGAATTCGGTCTCGACCTTGATCTTCCCGGCGGCAACAAGCGCGGCGAAGGCGCTGCCAAGCTCGCCGCGTGCGGCAAGCTTGTCGTTGCGGCCGCCGCCAAATGCCTTGGCGGGATCGGCGCCGCGCAACAGCCAGATCGCTTGCGTCCCCGGCACCTCGTCCGCGAGATGCACGAGATCGATCAGCGTGCCCACCGCGGAATGACCGGCGCCGAGCACCGCGACGGTCTTGCCGGCATATCTGGCGCGAGCGGCCCCGCGGACATCCGGCATGCCGTAGCCGATGTGGCCGGCGCATTCACGCTCGCCGATCGCCGGCAAGCCGTTACCGCCGGCCGGATTGGGCGAGAACCATGTGCCTGATGTATCGATCACGGCATCCGCGCGCAGGACTTCGGGACCTTTGCCGTTCTGGTAGCGGATTTCGAAAGGCGCCTGGTTTCGTCCCCGGGTCTTCGCCTTGTCGAAACCGACGCGGCTGATGGCAGAGACGCGGCTGGATGTCCGGATCACTTCGCGCAGCGGCGTTCGCCTCGCGAGCGGCGTCAGATATCGATCGAGCAGTTCGCCGCCGGTCGGATAGGACTTGGGATCCGGCGAATTCCATCCCGTCGGTGCGAGCAAACGCGCGGCGGCGTTGTCGACATTGTATTCCCATGGCGAGAAGAGCTGGACGTGGCTCCACTGGCGAACCGCGTGTCCCACTTCGGGTCCGGCCTCGAGCACGATGGGCGACATGCCGCGTTCGAGCACATGGGCGGCCGCAGCGAGACCCACCGGCCCCGCCCCGACGACGGCAACTGTCTTCACGTCGCTCATGTCCCTACTCCCGTCATTCTAGAATGATCGAATAAATCGGCCGAGAAGGATCACGCCGCCGTCTGCGCATTCCTGCATCCGACTTCGTCTGCGCAGCACTCCGCCGCCAGAAAATCGACCAGCCCCCGCATCGCATCGAAGTTCGCGTGACAGACCAGGGTCGTCGATTCCCGGACTTGACTGACAAGCCCGACCGAGACCAGCGTCTTGATGTGATGCGACAGCGTCGACGCCGGGATCTTCAGCTTCTCCTGTAAACGGCCCACGGGCATGCCCGAGTGCCCTGCCCGGACCAGGGCGCGATAGATCTGGAGCCGGGTTTGATTGCCCAAGGCTTCCAGACGTGCGGCTGCGTCAGCGATCTTCATCGCTCCATATTGCGTCCGACCGTCTGCGCCGTCAACTGTACTTCTAGAATATTCGAAATATGAACCGAGAAGGCGCTCCGGATTCGGTTGACGGAAATCCAATATTTCCATAAATCTGGATATATGGAAACTGAAGAAGCCGTTCTCGCGCTCGCCGCCCTCTCCCAGTCGACCCGCCTGGAGGCGTTCCGGACGCTCGTCAGGCACGAGCCCGACGGCCTTGCGGCCGGCGACCTCGCCCGCCTGCTGGAAGTCCCTCCGAACACGCTGTCGGCCCATCTGTCGATCCTGACACGCGCGCGCCTCGTCAGCTCCGAGCGCCGCAGCCGCTCGATCGTCTACCGCGCCAACCTTTCCGAATTCCGGGACGTCGCGGTCTTCCTGCTGCGGGATTGCTGCGGCGGGCGGCCGGAAGTTTGCGAGCCGGTCGTCGATAGCCTTCAAGCCTGCTGCTCGCCAAAACGAAAGGAGAAAAGCCGTGCCTGACCAGTTCGATCTTCCGCGCCGCCTCGCGGCTGAAGCGCTGGGCACGGCCATTCTCGTCGCCACGGTGGTCGGATCGGGCATCATGGCCGAGACGCTGACCAAGGACGCCGCTCTGGCGCTTCTGTGCAATACGTTGCCGACCGGCGCCATTCTGGTCGTCCTGATCACCGTGCTCGGACCGATCTCCGGCGCGCACTTCAATCCGGCGGTCACGCTGGTCTTTACCGGCAAGCGCGAACTGCCGGTGAACGAGGCCGGACTTTACGTGGCCGCGCAGATCGCCGGCGGCATTGCGGGAACGATGGCAGCGCATCTGATGTTCGGACTCCCGCTGATCGACCTCTCGACGAAGGTGCGAACCGGAGGGCCGCAATGGTTCGCCGAAGCCGTCGCCGCCTTCGGCCTCGTCGCAACGATCCTGGCCGGCATCCGTTTCCAGCGCACTGCCGTCCCCTGGCTGGTCGGCCTGTACATCACGGCGGCGTACTGGTTCACGGCCTCGACCTCGTTTGCCAATCCGGCGGTGGCGATCGCAAGGTCGCTGACAAACACGTTCTCGGGCATACGTCCCGCCGACCTGCCCGGATTCATCCTCGCGGAGCTCTGCGGAGCCCTTGCCGGCATGCTGCTGATGAACTGGCTGCTCGGACGGCCCGAGGCGCGAGGCCCCATCCCAATCGCGGAGACGACCCGATGAGCGTCACGATCTATCACAACCCCGACTGCGGCACCTCGCGCAACACGCTGGCGATGATCCGGCAGAGCGGCGTCGAGCCTGTCGTCATCGAATATTTGAAGACGCCGCCATCCCGCGAAACACTGGTCGGGCTCGTCAAGGCCATGGGCATGTCCGCTCGCGCGCTGCTGCGGGAGAAAGGCACGCCCTATCGCGACCTCGGCCTCGACGACACCAAATGGTCCGACGACGAGCTGATCGATCAGATGCTCGCGCATCCCATCCTGATCAACCGTCCGATCGTCGTGACGCCAAAGGGCACGCGATTGTGCCGGCCCTCGGAAGCGGTGGTCGACCTCCTGGACAACCCCGTCGGCCGCTTCGTGAAGGAGGACGGCGAGGTGGTCGAAACGCGATAGCTGCGCTGGCGGACGCGCTGAAGGATCTTGTCGCAAAACTGCAGAAGCAGCGGCGCAAACCCGACCGGAGCGGGCGACGGCGCTGAACCGCTCGGCCAGCTATCCCAGCAAGCCCTTCAAGCCGGCGTAGATCGAGCCGACGGCCGTCGCGGCGATGCCGGCCAGCGGCCCCACGGTTTGCATGAGGTCCTGGATCAATCGAGCCCTGCGACGCAACTGTTCTTCACCGACATGCTGTCCGAGCAAGCGCGCCATCCTGAAGGCGAACGCGTTCGGCTTGCCTCCCTGGGCAAGCACACGCGGCAGCACCTGGAAGATCAAGACGCCCAGGATGTTTCCGGAGACGAAGGCCAGCATGATGCTCACCCCGTATTCGAACACTTCCCGCCATTCAATCCACACCGTCGGCAGGATCGGGACGCGATCGTGGATTCCAGTGACCGTCAGCATCGCCAGGATGCTGACGCTCGCGGCCAGGACCGCCAGCAGAAACGCCCCCATCGCCGAAACCCTGTGCAGGGGATAGGCGACGAATCCGAACAGCAGCGGGATGACGATCGATGCAATCCGAAGCGGAATCGGAGACAGGTTGAAGGCGATGGTCACGAGGACATGTGCCACGGTCAGCAGCGCCGCCGGAATCACGACGTAGAGCAGCGCATGCGTTCCGAAATAGCGCAGCGGATTGTTGTATCGCTCAAGGCGGACATTGACGCGGTCCAGATCGCGCCTGAGCTTGTCCAGTTCGGAAACGATGTCGTCGATCTCGAGAAGCGTTGGCCGCACGACGCGCAAGTCCCGCGAGCAGTGCTTGCACGCGATCGCTTCGTCCTTGATCGTCTCGGCGCAGAACGGACATTCCATCGTCAGCGCGACTTCCGGCGCAGCATGATGGCCTCGATCTCGCCCCTGGCCCGCTTCAGCTCGTCGCGCAGCTCATCGCGCTTGCGCAGGAGATCATCCCGCTCCGCGATCAGCGTCGCGGGGACGGCGATGTCGCGCGAGCAGGACGTGCAAACCAGCACACCATCCGCATTCACGGATTGGCAGTACGGACATATCACTTGGGCGCGACCTTCAGGGTGAAGATGGTCGTGCCCGGCCTGCCATCGCTATCCTTGATGTCGACCCGAACCGTGTATTCGCCCGGCGGCAACTCCGCGTCCTGCATGTTGATGCCGTCGGACTGGACAAACGGCTTCACCCGCGAGGTGAGATCGACATTCGGCGTTCGCAGAAAGATCACCTTCACCGACTCCGGATCAATCTTTGCCCCGCCATACGACTCGAATTTCAATACGAGCCGCATGGGCGAGTTGACGGCGTCGCCCGGCGAGACGAACTCCACCTTTGGACCGCGCATGATACCGCGCCGGTCCGCCGCGATCGCACCCTTTGGCGGCGGCAATTTGGCTTCCTCTTCCGTGATGAGAGGTGTCGCTCGCGATGCGCCCGAAAGCAACAGACCCGCACCAATAAGCCCAAGCAGAATGTGACGCTTCATTGTGAATTCACCCATGCCCTTGCCTGCCTTCACCTGCGATCAACGTACGCCGCCATCGCCGATGATCGTGTACGGCGCCCAGAACAGCGGATGCGCATAGGCAAACTCGGTCTTGCCTTCGCTGTTGAGATAGCCGGGTCCGTCGACAAGGGCCATCATCGCCTCGCGCAGCGCCTGGCTCCGCGACAGCTTGGGATCATCCGCCTGCCGCTTGAACAGGTCGGTCACCAGTTGCCGTGCCGATTGCGAATGCACCGACCAGTTCGTGACCAGCAAGGCGCGCGTTCCGGCGTAGAAGAACGCGCGGCCGAGCCCCGACGCCGCCTCGGCGCCGGCACCTGCACCTGCACCCGTGTTGCAGGCCGACAGGATCACCCAGTCGGCATCGAGCTTGAGGCCGAGAATCTCCTCCATGGTCAGGAGGCCGTCACCGCCCTCTCCAGTCACCGTCGGGGACGACAAGGCCAGCGCCGGCTGTGTCAATCCATTGAGCTCGCCCGGGACCAGACCGTGGGTGGCGAAGGCCAGAATCCTGAAGCCGGAGAGGTCCATCGTCTTGACGACGCTCTCGGTCGCACTCTTGCCGAGGAACAACACCTTTGAAGGATCCGCCTGCAAGGCCAGCGCGATCGACTTCAGCTCATCGGCCGTGTCGGGAAGCCGGGGCAGCAGACCGAGTTCGGCACTGTCGACACCCTCCAGCTTGGGACTGTTGCGCCGCTTGAGCGGCCCGCCGCGCGTCACGTTGCCGGCGGCGTCGGCGACCAGAACCTTGGCCTGATCGCCTTCGGCCTCAGCCTCGGCCTGCTGATCCTTGTTGAAATAGGGATCGCCGAATGCCACCAGGTCTCCCCTGCCGGGCTTGCCAGGGGGCAATTGTCGCAGCGTGCGCAAGGCTGCAGCCGACGGCACCGTCGACACGGCATGGGTGCGGGCCAGCCAGGGCACATTGCGGTAGCCGACGAACAGCGGATCCTCGTCCTGAGCAACTTCGGCCGGTGCGGTCGGCAGCAGCGAGAGCGGCAACAGGCCCAGGGCGCCATTGGTGACCACGATGAGATTGTTGGCCGGTTTCCATCCGCTCTCGACGGGCTTCAGCAGCAGCTCATAGAGCTCGTAGCCGAGCTTGAGATCGAAGGGCGGAATATCCGAGATCATCGCGGCCTGCGGCTCGAGCGCCTCCCGCAGCTTGCGAATCTTCGTCTCGATGTCGCCGATACCCGCCTTGACCGCGGCGAAAGCCACCGGGCCCGACTTCGGCACGGCCCAGACGAAGCTGCCGTTATGGCCAAAATAGAAGGACAGCATCGCCTCATTGTCGGCAAGCGTCGCGCGAATCTCGGCGACGCTCGGCGGCCGGGGCGAGACGAGATCGGCGTAGGTGGGAAACTTCTGCTTGATCTGCTGGCGCGCCTTGTCGCGTTCGCCGCGCAAGGCCGCGATCGACGCCTGGATCTGCTGAACTCCCTTGTCGTCGCGTTCCGCCGAGGGAAGCGCGAGCACGTTGTTGAGTGTGCCGAGCTGGGCGTTGACCTGTTTGGTGAGGTCCTGCTCCTTGCGGACGAGCTCGGCGAGCGCGGGATCCTTTGCTGCTGCGCGAGCACTGGAGGCCGCGAGCGCCTGCTGCACCGAACGACCACGAACGGCATCGGCGAGACTGAAGGTCTCCTCGCCAATGCCGTTGCCCTCGGCCCTCGCGAGCAGCAGGAGGTAGCTCTCGACGATCGACTGCAGCCGCTGGCTGCGTGCCGCCACCACACTCGTGTTCTCGTCGTCGGCGTTTTCGTTGGCGTTCGCCATCATGACCGGAATGGCCGCCTTGAATTCCCGGATCGCGTCGGCGTCGCGCCGCGCGCGCATCAGGCCGACCGCCAGGGTGCCGCGCGCCGAGGCGGCGTCGAAATGGTTTTCGCCGACCCGAGCGATCTGCTTCTTCACCAATTGCTCGGCGGCAGCGATCCCGGCGTCCAATTGACCAGCGCCGTAGAGCGACATGATCCGGGACGGATTGAGCTCGAAGACCTGGCGGCGCTGCGGCTCCCAATTGGCGATCGCCTTGTCGATCCTCGCAAACATGTCGTTCGCCTCGGCAGTCTTGCGCTGGATCGTCAGAATGCCGGCAAGCTGCGAGAACAATTGCACCGTCGCCTGCGAGTCCTCCGGCACGCCTACCGTCTTGTTGATCTCTAGGGCGACACGGCCCAGCTTCTCGGCTTCGTCGTAACGGCCCTGATCGACCAGAATGCTGGCCAACCCGATCACGAAGCGCGGCGTGACGGGATTGTACTTGCCGGTGTCCTTCAAGCGCGACAGCAGCGCACGGCGGGCGTCGACCTCGGCTTCGGCCAGCCTGCCCTGTCGGGCCTTCATGCGTGCCTGATTCAGCACGATGCCGTCGATAGCTTGCAGCAGAATAGTTTCCGCGGGCGGACTGTCCGCATCCATGATGGCCTTCGTGCTCGACCGCTTGCGAATCTCCGCGGTGCGATAGGCTGCCTCGGCTTCGGCAAACTGGCCGCGCGCCTCGAAGATCTGGGCGCGGGACATCTCCAGCTCACCTTCCCAACTCTGGCCGAACTTGGCATAGGAGGCTCGCCAGCCGGGAAGGCCGCTGGTGCGCGCTTCCTGAATCGCGGTCAGGCTGCGGCGCATATACGCTTCGGCCTGCGCCACATCGCCCATCTGAATGAGAACGGACGCAATCCCACGGTTGGTATTGAACTGCAATCCCTTGGCGCCTGGCATGCTGGCCGATTCGCGCAGAAGTCTTTGCATGATCTCGAGAGAACGCTTCGGATCGCCCGCAAGGGAGTGCTGCAGCGACTGGAGTTGCATCATCCGACCGAGCATGTTCGCCCCGACGAGCCCGCGCCCCACGTCAACGGCCTTGTCTGCATCGGCGATGGATTCGGCGAGCCGGCCGAGTTGTGCGCGCGCATTGGCCCGATCGAAATAGAATTGTGCGAGGTCCTGGCGCGATTCCTTCCCCGTGGGCGCGGCGTCGGCGTCCGATCGCAATTCAGCAAGCATCTTCTCGTCAGGTTTTTCACCATCCAGGACCGCGGTGATGTCGGCGATGCTGCGAGGCGGCGCGACGAAGCCCTTCGGCAAAGCGGCCCCCGGATCGAGCTTGGGCGCGACCTCCTTCGGAAGCTCGACGGCGACGTTGGCACGGCCGTTTGCAGCGTTGAGTGCGGCGAGCACGCAAGCCCTGACCTGAGGAGACGCCTTGGCGCGGCACCCCTCGATGTCGGCACCGGCTTTGCGGCCTCCCTGCGCCTGCATGCACGCCTGCACGATCGGCTTGCCGACCGTCATCCGGCAATTTTCGAGCGCCGCCTCCTTGGTCAGCGCGGCGGCCGGACCGGTCAGCCCCAGCAAAATGGCAAATGGCAGCAGCTTCCGCGGCAGGTTGAAATCCAGACGGCTTTCAAACGGATTCCTGGTCTCTAAGCTCATCTTGAAAGACCTTTTGCGAAAAATGACCTGATACAACGAAATAATCCTATCCTCATGGATGTGGAGAACAAGCGCCAATCAGTGCGGTCCGGGGATATGCTCAAAAGGGTTAGCGGTTGCAGCAAAAGCGAGTTCCCAAGGCGCGCGGGCTGGCTGAACTGGCGCAGGCGGATCGGGCTGGTTGCAGGATTGGTTGCGGGCTGGTGCGCCGGCGGGGTCAGCGCCCAGGACGGTCAGGACGGTCCCGCGTGGCAGCCCGCGGTCTGGGAGGCCGAGACCATCTATCGCGGAGCGACAATCGCACCGGATCTGGTCCTTCCCGACACCGCTGAATCCGTCGAACAACTCGCATCGCCCCGGATGGCGCTGCTGAAGCCAACCGGACCAGGCCCGTTCCCGGCCATCGTTCTCATGCACCAGTGTAGTGGACTGCACGGGCCCGTCGCTGCGTGGGCCCGCGCGGCAATTTCACACGGCTACGTTGTCCTGCTGGTCGACAGCCTCGGGCCACGGAACGTCCAGAGCGTCTGTTTCGGTCCAAGAAACGGCGTGAATTTTTTCCGGGGCGTTAGGGATGCGCTGCAAGCCGCGGAACGTCTCCGCCAGCAGTCCTACGTCGACAAGAAGCGCATCGCTCTCGCCGGCTTCTCCTGGGGAGCCATGGTAAGTTTGCTGGCCGCGAGCCCGCACTACGTCAGCGCGTTGAAAATCGACTCGGGGTTTGCGGCGGTTGCAAGTGTCTATCCCGGCTGCTTCCGCATCACGCCGAAGGGACGGCCGCCGTTCGACCTGGTCAATACGGATATTTCGAATCCGCTTCTCGTCCTGATGGGGGGCGCCGACACCGAGACGCCCGCATCGGACTGTATCGACAAGCTGGAAGCGATCAAGGGAAGCGGTGTGCCCGCGGAGTGGCACCTCTATCCCGACGCGACGCATTGCTGGGATTGCCAACGGCTGGACGGAACGAGCAAGATCGACGTCCGCGGCCATCGCGTCGAATATCGGTTCCGACAAGATCTGACCGAAGACTCCCGGCGCCGGCTTTTTGAATTCCTGGACCGGACCATGCCAAAGCGGTAGCGCGCCGGACCTCCGCCCCGGCGGACGCGCCCCGATCAGCCCTTCACGACGACCGCGCGGCCGTAGGGCGGCTGCGCCGCGACCGGCGGGTTGGCGGTCTGGGCGGCGAGTTCGCCGATCAGGCGGTCGGCATCGGCGGCCATGCCGTCGGGCGCCTGGATCACCAGGCGTTCCAGCGCCCAGCGATAGGACGCGACGCGCTGCTCGAGGCATTGCTGGACCCACTGGATGATCAGCGAATTCTCCTGCATGCGCGCGACCGCATCCTCCCTCTCCCTCGGCGAGAGCTCGGAGACGCGCGCCATGCTGGCATTGCGCTTCTTGTCGAGATCGATGACGTGGATCGCGGAGGCGAAGAACGGCTCGAAGCGGGTGATGTCGTTGCGCACGTCCTCGATCAGCTGCGCATAGCGCGAGGAATGCGAGCGGTGCGGCTCGTCGATCAGCGTGCGTCCGTACATGGTGCGGTCGAACACGATCTTCTGCTGCCAGGGTGACGGCAGCGCCTTGTAGTCGCCGAACACGCTCTTCCAGGCCGGGCGCGACAGCGGCGGCTCGATCATGGGATAGGCGAGGTCGCGAAGCTGGCGCTCGGCGTCGGTGAGCTGGAATTGGGACGGCCTCAGGCCGACGCTGCCGGTGACCTCGGCCCCCAGCCAGCGATGCATGTCGTCGCTGCGCATGCTCTCGCGGGTGCGGCCGAAATCACCGCCGCTGCAGGCGGCGAGCATCGCGCCCAAAGCTGCGAGCAGGATGGCCGTTGCGACGGCGCGGATCTGGCGAAGGTCTTCCGGCATTGCAAAGCCGGAGGCTAGCGGCGACGGCGACGACGCCCCGGCGCTGTGCCCTGCTCCGGTCCGCGATCGCCGCTGGTTTCGTCGCTCTCGCGCTCGATGCGGATCACCGGGAGGATCAAGATCGTTCCCATGTCCGCGCGCGGAGCCACGTCCCCCGACGAGCCCACCCGGCGACCGGCCGGAAATTCGATGATGGTCCCCATGTCAGCTCTCTTCAATTGCCGCGCGACCGAGCGCGCTTCTGCAACATGGGATCATTAAGATCAGTTCATGGTTAACGGGGTGTAAACGCGCCGGCGGAACCGTAACCGCACGGGCCGGCCCCGCCGTCCCGTTGCGGCACGAGAACGGCTTCAATTGCAGGGCCGGCTTCACGCCTCGTTTTCCTTAACGAGCCTTTAAAGGAGCCTGCGATAGACTGGCGGCGAGCATCTTTTCCAGGTCGCGTATCTCTCAATGACCAAGTCGCTGTTTCCCGGATTCGACGGGCTGATGTCCCTCTCCCGTCGCGAAGGCGTCGATGTTCGCCCGACGCTGCTGCGCGTGCTGACCGACCTGTATGTCCAGACGCGCGTCCACAGCGAGGACGAACAGCGGCAATTCGTCGAACTCGCCACGCGATTGATCGACCAGGTCGACGATGCGACACGCGCGGCCGTCAAGGCACGGCTCGCGATCTATCCTCAGACGCCCGTCCCGATCCTGCAGAAGCTCGGGCTGGTCGCAGCCCAGGAAGGCCGCAGGGTTCCGCTCGCGCGCGAGACCCCGGCTGCCCCGCCGGCGCCCTCCCCGGTCCGCACGCCGACCGAGGCCGAGCAGCGCATGGCCTCGAACATGGCGATGCAGCCGAGTGACGCCGCCGAAATCCACGACATGTTCTTCCGCGCCGATGCGTCCCAGCGCGCGCTGATCCTGCACAATCTGGCGCAGACGCCGCTGAAGGCCGCGCCGCGAATTCCGACCGTGCGCGCCAAGCGCGCGATCCAGATCCTGGAGATGGCGGCGATCGCGGGCGACGTCGAGAATTTCACCTTCGAACTCGGCGACAGCCTGATCCTGCCCTCGCGCGTCGCCGCCCAGATCGTGGACGATGCCGGCGGCGAAGCGCTGGCGATCGCCGCGCGCGCTCTCGACATGCCGAGCCCGAACTTCCAGCGCATTCTGCTGTTCTTCAAGCCGGAGATCGGCATGTCGGTCGAAGCGGTGTACCGGCTGTCACGGCTCTACGATCGCCTCGGCGATCGCTCGGCGCTGGTGATGCTGGCGGCCTGGCGCGGCTCGACGCTCGCCGTCACGCGGGCAAAGTACCAGCCGTCGCTGCATGACAGCGAGCGCCAGCGCGCGCGCGCGGGCGCGAGCCAGACGCGGCCCGGCGTGCAGCCCGGCTCGAGCCCGGCGGTGCGCACCGGCACAGGCGGATCGTCGGATCGGTAATCAGGTCTTCGCGAGCTCGAGAAAGTGTCGCCCGGCGCGGTCCTCGGTCTCGACGATCCAGACATCCGAATCGAAGCGTATTTCCTTGGTCAGCCGTTCCTCGACCGCGGGCTCAGGCAGCGGCTGCTGCGCAACCGGCACGAAGAAGCGGTCGACCGGCCGGCCGTCGTCATAGACGGTCTGCGGCGCCGGCACATAGAGCATCGCATTGCCGTCGAGCAGCGACACCTTCACGAACACCGCTCCCGCCTCCTCGGCCCCGCGACGACGCACCGCGCCGTACACGCCCTCGGTCTGGCACCGGCGCAGATAGGCTGCGACCCATATGTTCGATTTCAACCGCATGAGTCCGACGATAGGCCAGCATGAAGCGCCGCGCCAGTCTCAGCGCGGGCTTCTCATGCCTTGCGCGCGCGCTGCTGTCCACCGCCGATCTGGCGTGCGACGAGGTATGACAACGGCATCGCGAGCGCAAAGCCCACGGCGACCGCGTACGGGATGTTCCTGATGGCGTCGCTGGCAAAGCTCGGGACCATCAGCACCACGATCAGGCTGATACCAGCCAGCGTGGTTCCAAGCATGATCCAGACCAGAATCGAGACCTTGAACATGACAACCTCTCCTCCTCGATGATGAAGACGAGAGATCATCGTGGCCGAAGCCGCCGGCCGTCATTGATCCCGGGCAAATCACACCAGCATGGACCCGGCTTCTTTTGCCGGCGCGCGAGGCGCAGAATTGATGCGCATCAATGACAGTTGAAGTACCGCTATTCGACGGGATGGCCGATCGCGGCGCCGAGCTCGCGCAACAGGCGGTCGGACACCTGGCCGGTCACCTGCATCCTGTGTTCGCGCTCGAATTTCTGGATCGCGGACTGGGTCTCGCCGCTCATCGCGCCCGTGACCTTCAGATTTCCATAGCCGTATTCGGACAGCGCACGCTGCACGCCGGCGATACGCCTCGCGGCGGGGCTCTGCTGCACCGGAATCGGCGCCGGCGGCCGCATCGCGGAGAGCGGCGTCGAGGTCGTTGCCTTGACCAGACTGGTCATCGGATCGCTGCCCGAGCGCGGCGCCGATGCGGTTGCCTCGACCGGCTTCTCGGCGGCCCGTTCGGCAGGCTTGGGCTCGACGCGAAACTCCGTCGCTTTCGGCTCGAGCGGCGAGGTATCGGCGCCGACGGGGCGCGGACGCGGCAACGGGTTCGACAGCGACACGGACGAGGGCGCTGGAAGATTGATCACGGTGCCGAACATCGGCGCGGGATGCCGGCCGGTCTGCAGGAACAGCGCATTGGCGACGATCGCGCCAATGGCGGCGACGGCGACGAGGCCGGCCAGCGTGTCCTTGGGGCTGTGCAGCAGCACGCGCATCACGAGGTTGCGCTCGGTCTCGATATCGATGACCGCGGCCTTGGCGCCTCGGCGGCGCGGAGCAGCTTCGTCCTTGGCAGACTTCTTAGGCACTTTTCTTCACCGGAGCAGGTTGGTCGTGAGTTTGGTCTTGAAGTTTGTCGTGAGGCTCATGACGCAGCACCGGCGTCAAGGTCGCGATCTTGCTCTCAGCCGGCATTCTATCGGCAGGTTTGGCGTGCGGCGGCGTGTAGACGAGCGGCAGCTTGACGGTGACGGCAGTGCCCTCGCCGAGCCTGCTTTGTACCGTCAATTCGCCGAGATGCAACGCCACGAGGCTCTTGACGATCGAAAGTCCGAGGCCGGTTCCTTCATGCCGTCGCTGATAGGTCTTGCCGGCCTGGAAGAACGGCGCGCCGATGCGCTTGAGATCGTCGGGTGCGATCCCGACGCCGGTGTCGCTGATGCGCAACGTGAGCTGCGATCCGGTCACCGCGGCTGTCACGGAGACCTGGCCGCCGCGCTCGGTGAACTTGATGGCGTTGGCGACGAGGTTGAGCACGATCTGCTTGAACGCGCGCGGATCTCCGGTCATGGCCGGCAGGTCCTGCGGCGCGTCCGTGACGAGATCGACGCCGTTCTCCCGCGCCTTCAGCGCCAGCAGATTGCAGCAATGCAACAGCGATGCGCGCGGCGCGAACGGCTCGGACGCGATCTCGAAATTGCCCGATTCCATCTTGGACATGTCGAGGATGCCGTTGACGACCGAGAGCAGATGCTGGCCGGAATCGTTGATCAGCTGGGCGTATTCCTTGCGCTGGGCCGCACCCAGCATCAAGGTCTGCTCCTGCGCGATCATCTCGGAGAAGCCGATGATGGCGTTGAGCGGTGTCCGCAGCTCATGGCTCATGGTGGCGAGGAAGCGCGTCTTGGCGGCATCCGCCGCCTCCGCGGCGCTGCGCGCCTGATCGAGCGCCTGCTCGGAAAGCTTGCGATCGGTGACGTCGCGCATCACGCCGACCACTTCGGCCTCGCACGTGACATCCCGGCCCATATCCTGATCGAGCGGGCGGCAGCGCATCTCGACCCAGATGAAATCGACCTGGCCACGCTCCGAGCCGACGGGCTCCCGGCGCAACCGGAATTCGACGCTGCGCACGTCGCCGCGTGCGGCATCGGACAGCGCCGTGAGATACGCCGGACGGTCGGCGACATGGACGCGGTCGAACAGACCGTGGCCGAGCAGCTGGGTGGCGGGCATGCCGAGCATCGCCTCCACCGCCGGCGAGATGAACTGCACCGCGCCGTTGCGCTGATGCCGCGAGATGACGTCGCTCATGTTGCGCGCCAGGAGGCGATAGCGCTCTTCTTCACGCGACAGCAGCGCAACGCTGGTGCGCGCGAGCGATTCCGCGCCGAAGGCAAGGGCTGCGGAATAGAGCGTCGCCGAAGCGACGCCGAACGCCATCAGCGCGCCACGTTCCGCGGCGCTGGTGTCGCCGGCCGGCAGCCAGCCGAGATGGCCGACGAGGATCAGTATCCCAGCACAGGACAGCGCGAGCAGCGAGGCGAAGGCCGCGACGCGGCGCGAGGCCGACAGCGCAGCTTCGAGCGGGACCACGACCAGCCAGATCGCTGCGAATGATTCGATGCCGCCGGTGCTAATCGCAACCGCCATGATCAGGCCAGCGAGCGCCAGCGACGACAGCACATGCGCGCCTTCATAGCGGCCGGTGCGCGACAGGAACCAGGACAACAGGATTGGCGCGATCAGCCAGGCGAAGGCGGCCACCTCGATCGCGCTCGGCGCGCCGCGCATGGCGAGATAGACCGGGAATGCGGCAAAGGCGGCCAGGCTGCCAAGCAGCCGCGGCGCCATGAAGGCACGATGGCGCGCTCGCGTCAGCGCATCGTAACGCGCGGAAGGATGCAGCAGCGCATCGAGACAATCGCGGATGATACTCAAAACTGTCACGGGTCTCGCGCTTCGGCTCACTCGTCGAGAAGACGCGCCGGAACGCCTCCTTATCGTTGAGCCACCGTGTCAGAGCGACCTTAAACGAGTGCTAAGGCAATGCGGCGCGCGGCTGGACACGGTGTCATCGCGGAGATTTTTAGGCGATTTGAACACGTCTTCGGCGGGGATGGTGAACACAGGGTTTCACCTTCCCCCGCATGGTTTCGAATTGGTGGATATGCGAGCCGGCGGAATCACGGGCACAGGGCGTCAATCGAAAATTCACGAGAACGGGACTTGGAAAGATTTTTGCGTAAATTTTCCGCGAATTAAGCGGAAGGCAATCAGTTGGGATTTATCGAGAGTTGCTAGGTCCGACATCCGCGGAGATCGCCGCGGGGGATCTAACATACAGGTCGATAAGATGCGCTTTCTGCTTCGCATCACATTCTGGCTCGGGCTGGTGCTGGTGCTCCTGCCGCGGGACAAGACGCCCGAATCGGACAAGCTGCCGCAGATCGGCGCTGCCGACGCGGTGCAGGCTGCGACCGCGGCCGTCTCCGACATGACCCAGTTCTGCAAGCGCCAGCCCGCGGCCTGCGAGGTCGGCGGACAGGCCGCGACCATCATCGGCCAGCGCGCGCAGGACGGCGCGAAGAAAATCTACCAGATCATCAACGACAAGAAAGAGCAGCTCGAGAAGACCGACAAGAAGGCGCCCGACCACACCGGCTCGATCGCGCTGGCCGGCGAAGGCGACCTTGCTGCAGGCGAGGCGCCGCACGACACCCTGTCCCAGGACGATCTCGCGCTGGAATGGCGCGGCCCGGCGCCTGCAGAGGCGAATTAGCGCCCAAACCCTATCGATTTCGGCGCCTTGCGTCCCTATATTGGCCTGAACGGGAACACACGGGCCAGCATGACGACGATCGATGAAATCAGGGATAATTTCGAGATTCTGGACGAGTGGGACGACCGCTACCGGTACGTCATCGAGCTTGGCCGCGCGCTGGAACCGATGCCCGAGGCCGAGCATTCGGCCAAGAACAAGGTGAATGGCTGCGTCAGCCAGGTCTGGCTCGCCAAGCATGTCGACCGCAGCAATGGTGCGCCGATCCTGAAGTATCTCGGCGACAGCGACGCGCATATCGTGCGCGGGCTGGTCGCGATCGTGCTCGCGCTCTATTCGGGCCGCACGCCGCAGGAGATTCTCGCGACGGACGCCCTTGCCGTGTTCGACGAATTCGGCTTCCGCGATCACCTGACGCCGCAGCGGTCCAACGGACTGCGCTCGATGGTCGAGCGCATCAAGACCGACGCAAAAGAGGCGCTCGCGGACGCATCGTGAGAAGTTACTTCCGCTTCCGCTGCTGCTGCCCCAGTCCCATCTGCTTCGCAAGCTGCGAGCGCGCCACTGCATAGTTCGGCGCGACCATGGGATAGTCGGCCGGCAGGCCCCATTTCTCGCGGTATTGCTCCGGTGTCATGTTGTACTGGGTGCGCAGATGGCGCTTCAGCGACTTGAAGCGCTTGCCGTCTTCCAGACAGACCAGATAATCGGGCGCGATCGACTTCTTCAACGAGACCGCCGGCTTTGCCGGCTCGAGCGTCGCCGTCTCGGTGCGGCCTGACGAAACCCGCACCAGGGCGCCATGCACCTGGCTGATCAGGTTCGGTATCTCGCCGGACGGCGTCGGATTGTTGCTGAGATAGGCCGACACGATGCTCGCCGTCAGCTCGATGAAATTCTTAGCCCCGGCATCCGACATGGGCCCGACCTTTCCCTAACCTTGCATTCTCATGGATTGACGACGCCGAAGTATTCCGTGTCAACAATACGTTGGGCCAAAATACGACGACTGACGAGAATGAGCTGATTACTGAGGAAACGCCGACGCTTTACTTGTGCGCCGCAGTCTCAGGACCGCTGGTCGAGATGGGCGCGCAGCTCGTCGATCGATGCGAAGCGCATCATGCCCTCCGGCATCTGCGCTTCGATCGAGCCGTCGGAATACAGCGAATAAGCCATGCCATCGACAATGCCGGATTTGAGCACGGTCACGGGCGCCTGCTCGGCCGCTGGTGCCGGGTCGGGCGGCGGCGGCGGCGGCGGGGCAGCTTCCACGAAGGTCGACGGCGAACGCGGCGGCGGGCGACGCCCGGCGGCCGGCGGTTCCGGTGCGCGCGTCCGGTCCGGCTTCGGCCAGGCGTCGTCAAAGCTCGCAGGCGGAACATCCGGTACGCCAGGCGCCGCTGACGGCTCTGCATGCGGCGGCGAGGCCTCGCCGGCCTTCGCCTCCGCACGCTCGCGCTCCTTGCGGGAGGTCGAGGCGAACAGCAAGTTGCGCCGGCGCGGTGGTTCAGGAGTTTCGGGCAGCGCTGGAACCTCCGATTCCGGCGGCGGCTCGACGCGCGGACGCTCGCGCGCGGACGCTTCGTTCTGCCACGGTGGCGGGCCTCCGGCCGGCGGTGGCGGCGCCGGCTCGATCCTGGCTGCGCTCCCCGCTTCGGGCGCGGGCGCTCCAGGCATCCCGAGACCGGGCAGCACGGGCCTCACTCGAACCTCGGACGCTGCGGCTGATCCAGCGAGCCGGCGGGCGATGCCCTTCAGTTCCGCGACCACGACATAGAGGCCGGCCAGTAACATCCCGGAGCAGACCCCGATGGTGCCGGAGATTATGAGAGTGCTGCCGAGACTGAATTCCCTGACGGTAAAGCCAAACAGGATCGCAAGGAGGCCCGCCAAAATGGCGAAAATCCCAGCGATCAACAGAGCCACGGTCATCGAACTCACCCCCGGCCGCGCATCCACACGCGACACCCGTCACGCCAC
This sequence comes from Bradyrhizobium sp. Bra64, assembly GCF_024519875.1. Classification (NCBI taxonomy): domain Bacteria; kingdom Pseudomonadati; phylum Pseudomonadota; class Alphaproteobacteria; order Hyphomicrobiales; family Nitrobacteraceae; genus Bradyrhizobium; species Bradyrhizobium sp. Bra64. The sequence goes on from NZ_JALJRD010000002.1 coordinate 478,225, forward strand.
GATACCGTCATACGGCGTTCCACGCCAACGGCGAATTCGGGCCTGCGTTCCTAATGAGAAGGAAATCAGGGACTTATTCACATTCCCTTCAGCTACGGCCCGCTACGTCTAGGCTCGCTCTCAAGTTTCTGGTTTTGCTGCGTCGCATCAGGAATTTAGCTATAATGCCCAATTACTTGGTAATGGAACTGCGCTATAGGGATTTCGGGGAGCAGGCCCGCGCGCGCCAGCAGGGCCAACAGGGGATTCCGGGTCACCAATAGCCATGACATCCATCACGACTTCGGCGATCGATACGCCCCTGCGGCGGTCGGTTGAACGGACTTGCGACGATCTTGCCATGCTGGTGCTGGCCGCGGTCGCCGTCATTGCAGGCTTGACCTTCCGCGACTACGGGCTCGGCTGGGACGACTACACCCACGCTGAATATGCCGACCTGCTGCTGCGCATGTTCGGTTCCGGCTTCAGGGACACCGCGGCGCTCTCCTTCGCCAATCTTTATATGTACGGCGGCGGCTTCGACATGGTCGCAGCCCTCCTGCACAAGGTGATTCCGCTCGAGCTGTTCGAGACGCGCCGTCTGCTCGGCGCGGTCGTCGGCGTGATCGGGCTTGCGGTGACGTGGCGGCTCGGCCGCCGTGTCGGCGGCCCGCTTGCGGGTCTTGCCTCGCTCCTGCTGCTCGCGCTCTGCCCGATCTTCTACGGCCACATGTTCATGAATCCGAAGGATGCGCCCTTCGCGGTGGCCATGATCATCCTGATGCTGGGCCTCGTCCGCCTCGCCGAGGAATATCCGCAGCCTTCGCCGCGCACGATCCTGATCGTCGGCTTCGGCTCGGGCCTGTCGCTCGGCTGCCGCATCCTCGGCGGGCTCGCGCTGGTCTACGCCATGGTCGGCTTCCTCCCGCTGTTCCTGGAGGAACTGCGTACCGAAGGCGTTCGCGAGGCGGCCCGCCGCTTCGCCCATGTCGTCTACGTGCTGCTGCCCGGCCTCGTGTTCGGCTACCTCGTGATGGGCCTGATCTGGCCGTGGTCGATCATGGAGCCGGGCAATCCGTTCGAGGCGCTGACCTACTTCTCGCACTTCTTCGAGAAGCCCTGGAAGGAGATGTTCGACGGCGCGATCGTGTCCGTGCCCGACATGCCCTGGTCCTATCTGCCGACGCTGTTCGCGCTCCAGCTGCCCGAGGTGATGCTGGTGCTGATGGCCGGCGCCGCGGTCAGCACTTTCGCCATGCTGCCGCGCCGCGAGGTTGCAGCGCGCCGCAAGACCATCCTGCTGATGCTGACGCTGGCGGCGACGCTGCCGCTCGCCATCGCGATGGTGAAGCGGCCGGCGCTCTACAACGGCATCCGCCATTTCGTGTTCGTGATCCCGCCAATGGCAGTGCTCGGCGGCGTCGCCTTCGGCTGGGTCATGGAGCGCCTGCGCGTCAACCACCGCACCTGGCAGCCGGTCGTGCTCGCGACCTTCTGCTTCGGCCTCGCGCTGTCGCTCGCCGAGATGATCCGGCTGCACCCCTATCAATACACCCACTTCAACCACATCGCCGGCACCGTGCGCGGCGCCGACGAGCGCTTCATGCTGGACTATTGGGGCCTGGCGCTGAAGCAGGCTTCGGACGAGCTGCGCGAGCAGATCGTCGAGCGGCAGGAAGTGCCGCCGGGCAATCGCAAGTGGAAGGTCGCGGTGTGCGGTCCGCAGCGCCCCGCGCAAGTCGCACTCGGGCCCGACTTCACCATCGGTTGGGATTCCAACGCGGCCGATTTCGCGATGACGCTCGGCGAGTTCTACTGCAAGGGCCTCACCGCACCGGTCATGGTCGAGATCAAGCGCGACGACGTGGTGTTCGCGCGCGTCTACGACATCCGCGGCCGCAGCATTTCCAGCCTGCTCTCGATCCCGGCACCGTAATATTCTTCCCCGGACCCGCTGGCTCCATGCGGGCTACGCTGGACTGCCGCGCTTTCGGCGCCTTGCCGCCGCCCCCAACCGCGACTACGCTGCCGCCCCGCAACAACGATGTTCGGAGAGACCAGCCATGTCGCCAGCGGAAGCGCGCCTGAAGGAAGTGCCGTCGAACATGACGGAGGCCGAGTGGCAGCAACGGGTCAATCTCGCCGCCTGCTACCGCCTCGTCGCGCTCTACGGCTGGGACGATCTGGTCGATACCCACATTTCCGCGCGCGTCCCCGGCCCCGATCATCACTTCCTCATCAACCCCTACGGGCTGATGTTCGACGAGATCACGGCCTCCAGCCTCGTCAAGGTCGATCTGCACGGCAACCAGCTCTCCGAGAGCGAGTACAGCATCAATCCGGCCGGCTTCACCATCCATTCGGCGATCCACGAGGTGCGCGAGGACGCAATCTGCGTGCTGCATCTCCACACCCTCGACGGCACCGCGGTGTCGAGCAGCGCCGAAGGGCTGCTGCCGCTGAACCAGACGGCCCAGCTCGTCACCCACGACCTCGCCTATCACGACTATGAAGGCATCGCGCTCGACCATGACGAGCGGCCGCGGCTGCAGAAGGATCTCGGCGACCACAACCACATGCTGCTGCGCAATCACGGCACGCTGACGGTCGGCCGCTCGGTCGCCTCCGCCTTCGAGCGCATGTACCACCTCGAGCGCGCCTGCTCGATGCAGGTGCGCACGCGCGCGCTGGGCACGCCGGTCTATCCGGTGGACGATGTCGCGATCGACAAGAACACCGAGCTGCTCGCCAACCGCGACCGTGCCGAGCTGCGCGCGACGAACCTCGTGTGGCCGCCGCTGCTGCGCAAGCTCGACCGCGAACTGCCGGGCTATCGGTCTTGAGATTTTCGGGATTCGGTGTAGGGTAGCTGCCAACGAACCTCTACGCCTTTTGGAATGAAACGCCGCCCAATTCCGGGTGGCGTTTTTATTTTGGGGCGGCCTCCTCGGCTCGTCATGCGCGGGCTCGACCCCCGCATCCATCGCAAAATGATCTTGCCTGATGGATTGCCGGGTCAAGCCCGGCAATGACGGCGTTGATGCCGTAGCCCTACTTCACCTCCGCCAGCGCAGCCAGGATGCGGGCCCAGGAGCGGATGCCTTTCTGGAAGCTGCGGAGGTCGTACTTCTCGTTGGGCGAGTGGATGTTGTCGTCATCCAATCCGAAGCCGACCAGCAGCGAGTCGAGCCCAAGCGTACGCTTGAAGTCGGCGACGATCGGGATCGAGGCGCCCGAGCCCATCAGCACGGTCTCCTTGCCCCATTCCTCCGTCAGCGCCTTGCTGGCGGCTGCGAGCGGCTTCATGTTCCAGTCGAGCGCGACCGCCGGCGCGGCGGAATGGTCGCCGAACTCGACCTTGCAGTCGCCCGGAAGCCGCACCGTCACGTAGTCGCGGAAGCCCTTGCGGATCCTCTGGGGGTCCTGCCCCTCGACCAGGCGGAACGAGATCTTTGCCGAGGCATGCGACGGGATCACCGTCTTGGAGCCCTCGCCGATATAGCCGCCCCAGATGCCGTTGACGTCGCAGGTCGGGCGCGAGGAGGCCTGCTCGATCAGCAGCCGTCCCTTCTCGCCGGCCGGGATCGACAGGCCGATCGGCTTGAGGAACATCTCGGGCGTCAGGTTGAGCTTCTTCCACTGCTCCAGGATGTCGGGCGGCAGATCCTTCACCCCGTCGTAGAAGCCGGGGATGGTGATGCGGTTGTCGTCGTCGAACAGGCCGCCGAGGATTTTGGTCAGCACCCGGATCGGGTTCATCGCGCTGCCACCGAACACGCCGGAATGCAGATCGCGATTGGCAGCCGTGATCTTCAGCTCCTCGTAGAGCAGACCGCGCAGCGAGGTCGTGATCGCCGGCGTGTTGCGGTCCCACATGCCGGTGTCGCAGACCAGCACATAGTCGGCCTTGAACTCGTCCTTGTTGGCCTCGATGAAGGGCACGAAATTCTTCGAGCCGACCTCCTCCTCGCCTTCGATCAGGAAGGTGACGTCGATCGGCAGCGAGCCAGTCACCTTCTTCCACGCGCGGCAGGCCTCGACGAAGGTCATCACCTGGCCCTTGTCGTCCTCGGCGCCGCGCGCAACGATGATCTTGCGGCCGTCGGCGTGGTCGGTGACCACGGGCTCGAACGGCGGACGGTGCCAGAGATCGAGCGGATCGACCGGCTGCACGTCGTAATGGCCGTAGAAGATCACATGCGGCCGCCCGCCCGCCCTGGTCATGCCGACGATGGCGGGATGGCCGGCCGTGGGCCTCACTTCCGTGGCGACACCGAGGCTGGCGATGTCCTTGGCAAGATGTTCGGCCGCCGCCTTGCAATCGGCGGCGAAGGCCGGATCCGCGGAGATCGACTTGATCCGCAACAGCGAGAACAGCCGCTCCAGGCTGTTATCAAAATCCTTGTCGATGTGGTCGAGCACGGATTGAAGCTGCGCATTGGCCATGGTCGATTCCCTACGTTCGGGTCCCAAAAATCGGGAGCTCAGGATGTCTTTTCAAGAAGTCTTGGCTCTTCAAGAAGTCTGGCTTTTACCGCTACCGCAGGCTCGGAGCCAGCCGCAACCGGGGGATGGCGGATGTGCCATGCGAGGCAACCTGCGAGGATGGCCGTGGCGGCGAGGTTATTGCCCCAGGCCTGGGTGACGTTGGGAAACCACGGCAGCGACAGCAGCATGAGGGCGCCGGCCGCGCCCAAAGCGAGCCAGGTTCCAAGCCGCACGTTCGCCCGCTCGTCGAAAGCGGCACGATGCATCAGCACCGTCATCGGGAAGAACAGCCACATGAAGTAGTATTGCCGCGCCAGGGGCGATGCCACCGTCATCAGGCAGAACAGGATGCCCAGCTCCTCGGCGTCGGAACGCGCCGTTCGCCGTGCTTGCCGGGGCATGACCGCGACGAAGCCGAGCCCGAGCAGCGCCGACAGCGCCAGCACGATCCAGTTCGCCGTCCTGTAGTCGACGTCGATGACATTCATCGTGCGCGGCGGCTTGTTGGGATCCTCCTGATTGTAGTTGATCGGCCGGACCAGGCGATGCGTGACCGCAATGAGGGACTGGTTCACCCACGACCAGTTCTGCTCGTCGCGCTGGCCAAAACCCTTTTCCGAGCTCGAGCCGACCATGGCGTTATACCAGGTCTCGAGCTCGGCGGCGTTGCGCTCGAAGCCACGGATCGGCGCCGGCACGACATAGAGAAGGATGCCGGTGAAGGCGACCGTAGCGGCGACGGCGGCCCACTTCCGACGCCAGACCAGGTAGGGCAGAACCGCAATCGGAAACACCTTAATGGCGGTCGCGAGCGCGAACATGAAACCCGCGAGCCAGGAGCGCTGATGCTGCAAGCTCCAGAAGCCGTAGAGCATCATCGCCAGCAGCACGAGGTTCGGCTGGCCAAGATCGAACATGTCGAACACGAAGGTCACGGTGACGATGGCGGGCAGCGCCTCCAGCCAGGGGGCCGGCCTGCGGCCCGAAGCGGTCATGGCATTTGAGAGCATCCCGGTGTACCACCACGCCACGATATTGAGGATCGACAGCACGCTGTAGAGCGCGATCTTGCCGAACCAGCTCGGGATCGCCAGCAGGATCGCCGGCAGCGGTGGATAGATGAATTCGAAATACGCACCGATGTCGCCGGGATAAAGCGGCCCGCCCTGCAACACCTGCTGCCCGGCCCAGTACCACAGCCCGTAATCCTTGGTCTTGCCGTGGCCGAATATCTCGGGACCGAGGACATCGGCGGTCAGGACGAAGCAGCAGAGCAGGAAGAGCAGGTCGAGCGGCGCACGCAGCGACAGGGTTCTGAATGCGAGGGGTTCGGCGAAAGATTCGGTTGAGGTCACGGTGCGGTCCAGTCAGGGACCATAGCACCTAGCAGACCGACGGACGCTTGGAGAGTCCTGTTCACCCTAATTTGTACCGGTCGCGCACGAGGGCCGGGTTTGCGGACAGATTGCCTCGAACGGGGCTTTCTGCCTATCGACGCAGCAAGCCGCCGAGCGCGCCACGGACCAGGGTGCGGCCGATCGAGCCACCAATCTGGCCGGCGACCGACTTGCCGAGATTGGCGGCCATCCGCCCGATCACCTGGTTCGTCACCGATCGCGTCACGTCGCGCGCGATGACCTGGCCCGTCGACAGGCGACCGCGCTTGACGTTGGTGCCGAAGATGGTGCCGACCATCGAGCCGATCTGGCCGAGGATGCCGCCGCCACCACCAGCCGGACCGCCATCGGCAATCGCAGCCGTCCCGGCAATGCGCTTCTGGATCATCTCATAGGCGGACTCTTCATCAACGGTGGTGTCGTATTTGCCCTTCACCGGGCTCGCATCCATGATCGCCTTGCGCTCTTCCGGCGTGATCGGTCCGATCCGGGCCGATGGCGGTCGGATCATCACCCGCTCGACCATCGCCGGCGTGCCGTTGCCTTCGAGGAAGGACACCAGTGCTTCGCCCTTGCCGAGCTCCATGATCACCTTGGTGGTATCGAGCTTCGGGTTGGGCCTGAAGGTCTGTGCTGCGGCGGCGACCGCCTTCTGGTCGCGCGGGGTGAAGGCGCGCAGCGCGTGCTGCACCCGGTTGCCGAGTTGCCCGAGCACGCGGTCGGGGACGTCGATCGGGTTTTGCGTAACGAAATAGACGCCGACGCCCTTGGAACGGATCAAGCGGACCACCTGCTCGATCTTGTCCATCAGCGCCTTCGGCGCGTCGTTGAACAGCAGATGCGCCTCGTCGAAAAAGAACACGAGCTTCGGCTTGGGCAGGTCGCCGGCCTCGGGCAGCTCCTCGAACAGCTCCGACAGCATCCAGAGCAGGAATGTCGCGTAGAGCCGTGGGCTCTGCAGCAGCTTGTCGGCGACGAGGATGTTGACCATGCCGCGGCCGTCGCGATCGGTCTTCATGAAGTCCTTCAGCGTCAGCGCAGGCTCGCCGAAGAATTTGGTGCCGCCCTGGTTCTCCAGCACCAGGAGCTGGCGCTGGATGGTGCCGACGGTGGCCTTGGTGACATTGCCAAAGCCCTGGGCCGCCTTCCGGATGTCGGCAAGCGGATCATCGGCCGCGTCCGGCCCCTTCTTGCCGCTGTCGGGCACGATGGCATCGAGCAGCGCGCGCAGATCCTTCATGTCGACCAGGACAAGGCCGTTGTCGTCGGCGACGCGGAAGGCGACGTTGAGCACGCCCTCCTGCACGTCGTTCAGATCGAGCATGCGCGCGAGCAGAAGCGGTCCCATTTCCGTGACGGTCGCCCGTACCGGATGGCCCTGCTCGCCGAACACGTCCCAGAACACCGTCGAGAACTGGTCGGGCTCGAACGTCAGTCCCATCCCGGTAGCGCGCTTGACGATGAAATCCGTGGGCACGCCGACCTCGGAGATGCCGGAGAGGTCGCCCTTGATGTCGGCAGCGAAGACCGGAACACCGGCGCGCGCAAATCCTTCCGCCATGACTTGCAGCGACACCGTCTTGCCGGTTCCGGTTGCACCTGTGACGAGGCCGTGGCGATTGGCGAGCGCCAGCGTCAGCCATGCCTGCTCGTCTCCCTTGCCGACGAAGATCTTGTCGTCGGTGTCGCCGAGCTTGCTGTCCTGTGCGGTCATTATTCTCTCTGATCTGTCTGACGCGTTTCGCTGATCGAAACTCAAATGCACCAGTTCCGTAGTTTAACGCATGTCGCGCGCCGATTGAAACCATTCAACGCGGCCTCGGCATGCGACATTGCCGGAAACCAATGAGCGACATCAGCCGAAAGTAGGAATGACGCATTCGCACCGCGGCATTTTTTTGCCGATTCGATCTCCGCTCTTGCATCGCTGCAACACTTCTCGCGCGTTCGAGAACGAATCGGAACGTTGGTGGCGTTCATCGCTTGTATTTCACATCACACCGGCTCAAGATCATTTTGAAAGCAATACTCCGGCATGTGAACCGGCTGAGGGGCAGGCCATATGGACGAGCTGATCGGGCGGCTGGCGACAAACGCCAGCATAGATAGTGCTGTCGCTGAAAAGACCGTCGGCATTATCCTGGGCTTCCTCCGCAACGAGGGTCCTTCCGACATCGTCAAGGCTCTGATCGATCATATCCCCGGTGCGGAGGGCGCAATCGAGGCGTCCGGCAGCGGCGGCGGGCTGTCGCGGCTGATGGGCGGCGGCCTGATGGCGGTCGGGACACGCCTGATGGGCCTGGGCCTTGGTATGTCCGAGATTCAGAACGTCGCCCGTGAACTTTTTCGCTTCGGCCGAGACAAAATCGGAGCGGATCAGATGGGCAAGATCATCGCGGGGAGCCCGGGCCTCAGCCAGTTCGCCTGAAGCCTGCGCATTTCATATCGAGCATCATGACATATCCGATCTCCGAGATTGAGGGCCTGTCGACCTTTGCCGCCAACAAGTTGAAGGCGCAAGGTATCCGCACCACCGACGCGCTGCTCGAGGCGGCCTCGACCGTGAAGGGCCGCAAAGCGCTCTCCGCCAAGACCGGCATCAGCGAGCAGTTGCTGCTGGAATGGGCCAACGTCTCCGACTACATGCGTATCCCCGGCATGGGCAGGGCCAAGGTCGGCCTGGTCCGCGCCGCCGGCGTTACCACCGTGCGCGAGCTCGCCTATCGAAATCCGGCGAGGCTCGCCCAGAGCATGCGGGATGCCAACGAGAAGAAAAAGCTCCTCCGCATCCTGCCTTCAGAGAAGTCGGTCGGCGACATCATCGCCAAGGCAAAGAAGCTGCCGCCGAAGATTTCGTATTAGCCTGCTTTCCATCCGCGCCATTCTCTCCCCGTCATCCTGAGCTACTCGTCGTGGGACGCAACGCGTCTGACGACGAACCTCGAAGGATGCACGGCCACGCTGCGAGAGCCGGGCGGTCGCCCTTCGAGGGCCGCTGAAGAAGCGGCCACTCCAGTATGACGGTGAAACAGCAGCGCGCGTTGCCGCCAATCCCGTCTTGACTCCCCCTCCCCGGCAGCTAAAGCGAGCCGCATGAATGCCTCGCCCTCCCCATCCGTCCCGGCGGCCGGTTCAGTCGGGCATGATTTGCTGCGGACGCTGCTGGAGCGGCCGATCCCGGCAGTGATGGGTGTGCTCAACGTCACCCCTGATTCCTTCTCCGACGGCGGCGAATTCGTCGCACCAGAGCAGGCGCTCTCGCGAGCGCGCGAGATGATCGAGGCCGGGGTCGACATCATCGATATCGGCGCCGAGTCCACCCGGCCCTACACGGGTGCCAAGGCCGTCACGGTTGCCGACGAGCTTGCCCGGCTGAAGCCGGTGCTGTCAGGCGTCGTGGCGCTCGGCGTTCCCGTGTCGATCGACAGCATGAAGGCCGAAGTCGTGGCCTTTGCGCTCGACCAGGGTGCCGTGATCGCCAACGACGTCTGGGGCCTGCAACGCGACGCCGCCATGGCGCCGCTGGTGGCCGCGAGGGGCGTCCCCGTCATCGTCATGCACAACCGCGACAGCGTCGATCCCGCCATCGACATCATCGCGGACATGAAGGCGTTCTTTCAGCGCTCGCTGGAGATCGCGGCACAAGCCGGCATCGCCCGTGACAAGATCGTGCTCGACCCCGGCATCGGCTTCGGCAAGACGGCCGAGCAGAGCATGATTGCGCTGGCGCGGCTGCGCGAACTCGAAATGTTCGGCCTGCCGGTCCTGGTCGGCGCCTCGCGCAAGCGTTTCATCGCCTCGGCCTCGCCGTCGGAGCCGAAAGAGCGGCTCGCCGGCTCGATCGCCGCGCATCTGATCGCCGCCCGGCGCGGCGCAAAGATCATCCGGACCCATGACGTCGCCGAGACCCTGCAGGCCCTGCGGGTCGCAAACGCAATCGAGAGCAAGCAATGACCGATACGATCTTCGTGACCGGCCTGTCGATCCATGCCCGCCACGGCGTGATGGATCACGAAACCGAAGTCGGACAGCGTTTCGTCATCGACCTCGAACTCCATACCGACCTGTCGGAGCCTTCGCGCTCCGACCGCCTCGCCGACACGGTGTCCTACGCCGAAGTCGTGGCGACCACGACCGCGGCGTTCAAGAACACCAATTACAAGCTTTTGGAGCGCGCCGCCGGCGCGGTCGCGGATGCCATCCTGTCGCACTTCCCGCGTATCCGAGCCGTGAAGATCACCGTGCACAAGCCGCATGCGCCGATCGCGGCGATCTTCGACGACGTCGGCATCATGCTGACGCGCTCGCGGCACCCCTGACATGGCGAGCGTCCTCATTGCGCTCGGCGGCAATGTCGGCGACGTCCGCGCGACGTTCGGGAAGGCGATCGCCCATGTCTGCGGCATGGCGCAGGCCGCGCTGATCGCGCGCTCATCGGACTATGCGACCCCGCCCTGGGGCGACGAGGACCAGGCTCCCTTCATCAACGCCTGCATCGAAATCGACACCGGCCTCGATCCGCACGCACTGCTGTTCGTGATGCAGAAGGTCGAGCAGAAATTCGGCCGCACGCGGGACAAGGAGCGGCGCTGGGGCCCGCGCACGCTCGATCTGGACATGATCGCCTATGACGATGTCAGCCTGCACAAGCCCGACCTGACCCTGCCGCATCCGCGCCTGTTCGAGCGCGCCTTCGTGCTGGTGCCGCTGGCCGAGATTGCACCCGACCGCGTGATCGCAGGCATTCGCGTGCGTGACGGGCTCGCCAGCGTCTCGACGCAAGGCATTGAGCGGCTTCCGGATACCGGTTAACCAAAAACAACCGTTTGCAGGGACGGCCGGCCGTGGCAATTTCGCCTGCGAATAACAAGATTTTCGGGAGCCCCTCGCCGCATGACCTCCGTGACTGACGAACTGCCTCTGGCGGCGGATTTTCCCAGGGCGACCGTCGAAGACTGGCGCAAGCTGGTCGATGGCGTGCTGAAGGGCGCGCCGTTCGAGAAGCTGGTCGGCAAGACCTATGACGGCCTCAGGATCGATCCGCTCTATCCGCGCGCCAAGGGCGTTGCGCCCGTGGTGGGACGGCCGCCGGCCGCGCCCTGGCAGATCATGCAGCGGATCGACCATCCCGATGCGATGCTGGCGAATACGCAGGCGCTGACCGATCTCGAGAACGGCGCAACCGGGCTCGCGCTGGTGTTCGCCGGAGGCAACGGCGCTTACGGTTTCGGCCTGGAACCTTCGGCCGATGCGGTCGCAAAGGTCTTGAAGGACATTCATCTCGACGCCGGCATCGGCATCGAGCTCCAGATCGGTCCGCAATCGCGGATGGCGGCGATCCATGTCGCGGAATATGTGAAGAGCAACGGCATCGATCCTGCCGCCTGCGACATCCGCTTCGGGCTCGATCCGCTCGCCGCCGGCGCGGTGTGGGGCCACAGCCCCTATACCTGGGACGAGATCGTTCCTGCCGTCACCGGCGGCATCAAGGGCCTCGCCGCGCTCGGCTTCAAGGGGCCGTTCGCGTCTGCCGACGGACGCGTGATCCACGATGCCGGCGGCTCCGAGGTACAGGAGCTTGCCTTCGTGCTCGCCTGCGGCGTCGCTTATTTGCGCGCGATCGAAGGCGCCGCCGTTCCGCTGGAAGCTGCGCAGGGAATGGTTTATGCGCGTCTCTCTGCCGATGCCGACCAGTTCCTGACCATGGCAAAATTCCGCGCGTTGCGGCTGTTGTGGGCACGCATCGAAACGGCATGCGGATTGACACCGAAGCCGCTGTTCATTGCCGCCGATACGGCCTGGCGCATGCTGACGCAGCGCGACCCTTACGTGAACATGCTGCGCGCGACCATTGCGACGTTCGCAGCGGGGCTCGCCGGTGCCAACGCGATCACCGTGCTGCCGCATACGCTGGCGCTGGGGTTGCCGGATCCATTCGCGCGTCGCGTGGCGCGCAACACGCAAGCCCTGCTGCTGGAAGAAAGCAACCTTGCCAGGGTCAGCGATCCCGCGGCCGGCGCAGGCGGCATCGAGACGCTGACCGCGCAGCTGTGCGAGGCGGCCTGGGCGCTGTTCCAGGACAGCGAGAAAGCCGGCGGCGCCTTCGCCGCGCTTCAGCAGGGCGTGTTCCAGAGCAGGGTCGCGGCCGCGCGAAAAGCGCGTGACGCCAACATTGCAAAGCGCCGCGACGTGTTGACCGGTGCCAGCGAGTTTCCGAACCTGCATGAGCGCGAGACCACGGTGCTGAAGGCGACGCCGGTTGCGCTCGCCCCCTACGGCGAGCAGAAATACAATTTCGATGCGCTGCCGCCGATCCGGCTTGCGGAACCGTTCGAGGCGCTGCGCGACAAATCCGATGCCGCGCTGAAGGCGCGCGGGGCACGACCAAAAGTGTTTTTGGCCAATCTCGGTACGCCCGCCGACTTCACGGCGCGCGCGACCTTTGCCAAGAGCTTGTTCGAATCCGGTGGGATCGAGGCCGTTGACAGCGAGGGCTTTGCCGATCCGGCCGAGCTGGCTGCCGCCTTCAAGGCCTCCGGCGCCGAGCTCGCCTGCCTTTGTTCCAGCGACAAGGTCTATGCGGAACACGCCGAAGCCGCGGCGAAGGCCCTGCAAACCGCAGGCGGGCGACATATCTATCTGGCAGGCCGCCCGACTGATGCCGAGGCGGCGCTCCGTGCGGCCGGCGTCACGGGCTTCGTTTTCGCCGGCGGCGATGCGCTTGCCACGTTGCAAGACGCTTATCGACGTATGGAGCAGGCATGACCGAAGTGGGCAAACCAGTCTTCACCGGCGGCTGCCAATGCGGCGCAGTGCGCTTCGCGGTCACGGCCACGCCGAACCGGGTCTCGATCTGCCACTGCCGGATGTGCCAGAAGGCGAGCGGTGCGCCGTTCGCCTCCTTCGCCGACATCAACCGGGCGGATTTCGCCTGGACCAAGGGGCGGCCGTCGTTCTTCCGCTCCTCCACGATCGCGGACCGCGGCTATTGCGCCGCCTGCGGCACGCCACTCAGCTTCGGCCGTATCGACGGCGATCGGATCGAGATCATGACCGGCGCCTTCGACCGACCCGACCAGCTGGTGCCGACACGGCAATATGGAACGGAATCCCGCCTCGGCTGGGTGGTGGGAATCTCCAATCTGCCGAGCCAGACCACGCAGCAGAATTACGGGCCGGAGAAGATGGCGACCATCGTCAGCCATCAGCATCCGGATCATGATTGAGCGTCTATGATATGGTCGAAACCATGAGCCGCATTCCCAATTTCGCCGACGTCGCCTTCGAGCGCATCGCCACCGCCGCGCCGTCAGGCAGCGCCGAACCGTGGCTGACACCCGAGGGCATCCTGGTGAAATCAGCCTATGGCGAGGCCGATCTGGCCGGGCTCGATTTCCTCGACACCTATCCGGGCATCGCGCCCTATCTGCGCGGCCCCTACCCGACCATGTATGTCAACCAGCCCTGGACCGTCAGGCAATATGCCGGTTTCTCCACGGCGGAGGATTCCAACGCGTTCTACCGCCGCAACCTGGCTGCCGGACAGAAGGGCCTTTCGGTCGCCTTCGATCTCGCCACCCATCGCGGCTATGACAGCGATCATCCGCGCGTCGGCGGCGACGTCGGCATGGCCGGCGTTGCTATCGATTCCATCTACGACATGCGCACGCTGTTCGCGGGGATTCCGCTCGACCAGATGAGCGTGTCCATGACCATGAACGGCGCGGTGCTGCCGATCCTCGCGCTCTACGTCGCTGCCGCGGGCGAACAGGGCGTGGCGCCGGAAAAGCTCTCGGGCACCATTCAGAACGACATTCTGAAAGAGTTCATGGTGCGCAACACCTACATCTATCCGCCCGCGCCCTCGATGCGGATCATCTCGGACATCTTCGCCTACACCTCGCAGAAGATGCCGAAATACAACTCCATTTCCATCTCCGGCTATCACATGCAGGAGGCCGGCGCGACGCAGGATCTCGAGCTCGCCTATACGCTCGCCGACGGTGTCGAATATCTTCGCGCCGGGCTTGCGGCCGGCCTGGACGTCGACCGCTTCGCGCCGCGGCTGTCGTTCTTCTGGGCGATCGGCATGAACTTCTTCATGGAGGTCGCCAAGCTGCGCGCCGCGCGCCTGCTCTGGGCCAAGCTGCTGAAGCCGTTCAACCCGAAGGACCCGCGCTCGCTGTCGCTGCGCACGCACAGCCAGACTTCAGGCTGGTCGCTGACCGCGCAGGACGTGTTCAACAACGTGATGCGCACGACCGTGGAGGCGATGGCGGCGACGCAAGGCCATACCCAGTCGCTGCACACCAATGCGCTCGACGAAGCGCTCGCGCTGCCGACCGATTTCTCGGCGCGCATCGCCCGCAACACCCAGCTCTTCCTGCAGCAGGAGAGCGGTACCACCCGCGTCATCGATCCCTGGGGTGGCTCGTATTATGTCGAGCGGCTGACGCGCGATCTCGCCGCGAAGGCCTGGAGCCATATCCAGGAGGTCGAGGAGCTCGGCGGCATGGCCAAGGCCATCGAGGCCGGCGTGCCCAAGCTGCGCATCGAGGAGGCCTCGGCCAAGACCCAGGCCCGGATCGATGCCGGCAAGCAGGCGGTGATCGGCGTCAACAAGTACAAGCCGACGGATGAGGCTCCCATCGACATCCTCAAGGTCGACAACACCAATGTCCGCCGGCTCCAGATCGACAAGCTGACACGGCTGAAGTCAGAGCGCAGCCAGAAGGACGTCGATGCCGCGCTCGCCGCGCTGACGCGCTCGGCCGGCGAAGGCAACGGCAATCTGCTCGCGCTGGCCATCGACGCTGCGCGCGCGAAGGCGACCGTCGGCGAGATTTCGGACGCGATGGAGAAGGTGTTCGGCCGGCACCGTGCCGAGATCAAGTCCATCACCGGCGTCTACAAGCGGGAGGCGTCCACCATGGGCAACCAGGTCGAGAAGGTTCAGGCGCTGATCGATACCTTCGAGGAGGCGGAAGGCCGCCGGCCGCGCATCCTGGTGGCCAAGATCGGCCAGGACGGCCACGACCGCGGCCAGAAGGTGATTGCGTCCGCGTTTGCCGATATCGGGTTCGACGTCGACATCGGGCCGCTGTTTGCCACGGCGGACGAAGCCGCGCGACAGGCCGTCGAGAACGACGTCCACATCCTCGGCGTCTCCTCGCTGGCCGCCGCCCACCTCACCGCCGTGCCGGAGCTGAAGGCCGCGCTGAAGAAGCAGGGCCGCGACGACATCATGATCATCGTCGGCGGCGTGGTGCCGCCGCAGGATTACGACGCGCTCTACGCCGCCGGGGCGGAGGCGATCTTCCCGCCAGGCACGGTCATCGCGGACGCGGCCGAGGAGCTGATCCGCAAGCTGAACGCCCGGCTCGGGCATAGCGAGGCGGCGGAGTAGAGCCACCCTCATTCCCGAACACTCGGGCCCACGACAGCAGCCGAGCGGCCCTCGCCTGCTCCGCCGGGGCGTTGTAAAGCAGGGCATGGTTGAGAAGAAAGCTTCGCTGGACATCAAATCCCTCGCCCGCGACCTCCGCTCCGGCAGTCGCGCGGCCCTTGCCCGGGCGATCACGCTGGTGGAGAGCCGGCGCGGCGACCACCAGGCGCTGGCGCGGGAGCTGGTGCAGATGCTGCTGCCCGACACCGGCAAGGCGGTCCGCGTCGGCATCACCGGCTCGCCCGGTGTCGGCAAGTCCACTACCATCGATGTACTCGGCACTCACCTGATCGAGCACGGCCACAAGGTCGCGGTGCTCGCGGTCGACCCATCCTCGGCGCGCAGCGGCGGCTCGATCCTCGGCGACAAGACGCGGATGGCGCGGCTATCCGCCTCCGACAACGCCTTCATCCGCCCCTCGCCGTCGTCGGGCACGCTCGGCGGCGTCGCTGCGAAGACGCGCGAGGCGATGCTGCTCTGCGAAGCCGCCGGCTTCGACGTCGTGCTGGTCGAGACCGTCGGCATCGGCCAGTCCGAGACGGCGGTCTGCGATATGACCGATTTCTTCCTCGCCTTGATGCTGCCAGGCGGCGGCGATGAGCTGCAGGGCATCAAGAAGGGCCTGGTCGAGCTCGCCGACATGATCGCTATCAACAAGGCCGACGGCGACAATCTCAAGCGCGCCAACATCACCGCCGCCGACTATCGCGGCGCGCTGCATATCCTCAGCCCCCGCTCCGAACACTGGCATCCGCCTGTCGTCACCTATTCGGCACTGGCCGGCACCGGCATCGCCGAGCTTTGGCAGAAGGTCCTGGATCACCGCAAGGCGATGAACGCGTCCGGCGAATTCGCCGCACGGCGACGCGAGCAGCAAGTGAAGTGGATGTGGTCGATGCTGGAGCAGCGCATGCTGGCGCGGCTGCGCAGCGAGGCATCGGTGCGGACGAAGGTCAGGAAGATCGAGACTGAAGTGGCCGATGGCCATCTCACGCCGGCGATTGCCGCCGAGCAGATTCTGGAGTTGCTGCAATGAGCGAAAAGCTCCGCATTCTCCTCACCGGCTTCGGGCCGTTTCCCGGCGCGCCGTACAATCCAACCCAGCCGCTGGTGGCGCGACTGACGCAGCTGCGCCGTCCGGCCCTCGACGATGTCGCGATCGCGAGCCACATCTTCCCGGTGACCTATGGCGCCGTCGACCGGCAATTGCCCGAGGTGCTCGCGAAACAGAAGCCGGATGCGCTGCTGATGTTCGGCCTCGCCGCGCGCACGTCTTACCTGCGCATCGAGACCCGCGCGCGCAACGCCGTTACCATGCTCTGGCCCGATGCCGCCAACACCCGATCGAGCAAGCGCGGCATCGCCGGCCGTGCGGACGCGATGACGTTCGGCCCGCACACGGCAAGGCTGCTGCGCGCGGCGCGCCTCACCGGCATCGACGCCCGCGCCTCGCGCGATGCCGGCGCCTATCTCTGCAACTATCTGAGCTGGCGTGCGATCGAGCAGGTGAAGGCAGGCGGACCGCAGCTCGCGGCGTTCATCCATATTCCCCTGCTTGCGCGAAGCGGCGCGGTGCGGCGCAAGGGCGCACCTCGGATCACGCTGGACGAGCTGGTGGATGCCGGCGAAGCAATGCTGATGGAGATGGTGCAATTGGCACGGAAGGGGCGTGCTTCACTGGGGTAAACATTTAACCCTACCGCGAACAATCCCCACGTCCTCTGCCGCCCTGCGCTACCTAACCGCTGCGGACCCCCCGCGTCCGCCGGAGGACGCATCATGGACCTCAATCGCCGTCATCTCATCGGAGCTTCCACCGCAGGCATCGCCGGCGCGCTGGCCATGCCTGCCGACGCTGCGCGCGCGGCGCCGCTGACGTCCCTGCTCGGCCGCGACGCGACCCAATATGGTGTGCGACCCGGCAGCAGCGAGGACCAGACCCGCGCACTCCAGCGCGCGATCGACGAGGCCGCGCGTGCGCAGATGCCACTGGCGCTCCCGCCCGGAATCTACCGTGCTGGGCTGCTACGGCTTCCGAATGGCGCGCAGCTGATTGGCGTGCGCGGTGCCACAAAACTCGTCTTCACGGGCGGCGCCTCCGCGATCCAGAGCGACGGTTCGGACTCGATTGGCCTCACCGGCATCACCTTCGACGGCGGCGGCATTCCGCTGCCGACGCGACGCGGCCTGATCCAGGTGCTCGGTGGGCGCGACGTCCGCATCACCGATTGCGAGATCACCGGCTCCGGCGGCAGCGGTATCTGGCTCGAGCAGGTCTCGGGCGACATCTCCGGCAACGTTTTCACCAACATCGCCGTGACGGCGGTGGTCTCGTTCGACGCGCGGGGCCTCTGCGTCTCGCGCAACACCATCACCGGCACCAACGACAACGGCATCGAGATCCTGCGCACCGCGATCGGTGATGACGGGACGCTGGTCATTGACAACCGCATCGAGGACATCAAGGCCGGTCCCGGCGGCTCCGGCCAGTATGGCAACGCCATCAACGCCTTCCGGGCCGGCAACGTGATCGTGCGCGGCAACCGCATCAGGAACTGCGATTACTCGGCGGTGCGCGGCAATTCGGCCTCCAACATCCACATCACCGGCAACAGCGTCAGCGACGTGCGCGAGGTCGCGCTGTATTCCGAATTTTCGTTCGAAGCCGCCGTGATCGCGAACAATACGGTGGACGGCGCCGCCGTCGGCGTCTCCGTCTGCAATTTCAACGAGGGCGGCCGCATCGCCGTGGTCCAGGGCAACATCATCCGCAATTTGATCCCGAAGCGGCCGATCGGCACCGCGCCCGACGACGATGCCGGCGTCGGCATCTACATCGAGGCGGATTCGACGGTGACCGGCAACGTGATCGAGAACGCGCCGTCCTACGGCATCGTCGCCGGCTGGGGCAAGTATCTGCGCGACGTCGCCATCACCGGCAACGTGATCCGCAAGGCGCTAGCCGGTGTCGGCGTCTCCGTGGTGCCGGGCGCCGGCACCGCGCTCGTCAACAACAACATGATCTCGGAAACCCCGCGCGGCGCCGTGGTCGGGCTCGATCATGCGCGCGCCGTGACATCTGATCTGTCGGCGGACGGCGCGCAGCGGTTCGCGCAGGTGGTGGTCGGCGGGAATGCGGTGCGGCGATAGGTGCCGCCTCTCGCCCGCCGAACCCTTAGAACGCGTTCCTCAGCAGCGGGTATTTCGCCTCCAGGCCGTCGAGGCTGAGGGTGAATTCGACGACGCGTTCGGGGGCTGCGACGATTTCGGCTGCCGGCGGCGAGAACTGCGGCAGAAGCGTTGCCATCGCCGCAGGCACGGTGGGCGGCGCCGTCACAATTGGTGCGGTGACGGGTGCCATTGCAGGGGGCGCGGCACGCGGCGCGATCGGGGCTTCGGTGATTTCAGCGAGCACGTTCGGAGTGCGATCGAGCGCGACCGGCACGGCGGTCTCGGGGGCGATGTGCACGGCCTTCGGCTGCATGACCTGCGCCTCTTGCTCGCGCGGAGACATGCGGGGCATCGTCGCGGGCGACCAGCCGAATGCGGGCGACACGCTCGCAGCCGCCGCGGCGACGTCCGAACCGGTGGCAAGCGCGCGCCAGGTCTGGACGGCGCGCTTGGCTTCCTGGATGTTTTCAAGGAATGCGATCTCGGAGTGATAGCGGCGCCAGCGTCCGGTCTCGAACATCTCGGAAAGATGCTCGAGCCTCTGCTCGGCAAGAGCGCACCAGCGCGCCGCAATGTCGCGGCCGTCGGCCACGTCGCGAACAGCCCCTTGGCGATGTGTCATAAGTCAGCCCGTCAGGAGAAAATACGGACGCGACGCAACGCAGACGAATCAATTTAGACGCGACATGAATATTTTGTGGAAAAGTTTTGACTTGTCCAGCAACGACACGGCCTTCGTCACAAAACACCGTAGTCGTGCGGAGATTTCAGGCATTTGCGAGTCAAGCTTCACACAAGCATGACTCACTTGCGGCGCACCCGAGCGACGGCTGCGATCAGCACAGCCGCAATCTCTCAACCGGAAGCTGATCGCGCGCAGAGATTCAAGAAATCAGACCCCCAAAAGAAAAGACCCGTCCGGGGGGACAACCGGACGGGTCGAGCCATATGGGCGCTTGGGGTGGATGGGCGCTCGCGCCTGATATGACTTATGGGGAGGGATGACCGCTCCCACATAATTTGGTCGTGGCAGCAGGCTGAACGTTCAATGTGGAGGTTGATTTTTCGACCGTCGCGCGGCGCGCAATCTTGTCGCAGCCGCTATCGCGCCGCCGGCCTATCCGCCTGAGAAATCGCGGATTTATCGCCTGCGCTCGACAGCGAGGGTTGTTCGATTGCGCGCATACTAGGCTCGTCGCGACGCTTCTCGATATCTTCACGTTTAGTTGTACCGGATGCGGCGGCAACGGGCGTCGCGCTATCGGCCGGAACGGCCATGACCGCGGCAAACGCATCGGCCTCGCCGTCGCCGAAGAGATCGTCACGCCCGGGCGAGCCGAGGTCGCGCGCGGTCTTCGCCAGCGTGATGCGCAGCGCTTCCGGCTTCAAGGCGTAGTTGCGCTCGAGCAGCAGCGCCGCGACGCCGGAGACATAGGCGGCGGAGAACGAGGTGCCCGACGTCATCTGGTATTTGCCGTCGGGCGCCGGCAGGAAAATGTCGACGCCAGGCGCCGCGACCGCGATGTAGTTGCCCCGGTTGGAGGCGGTGAACAGCCTGTCCTGCTGGTCGGTCGCGCTGACCGCGATCACGTTGGGATTGGCGGCGGGATAAAGCGGCGGCGACTTCGCGCCGGCATTGCCGGCGGCGGCGATCAGCACCAGGCCGCGCGCAGCGGTCGCCGCGATAGCCCGCTCGATCACCGCGTCCTTCGGACCGGCAAAGCTCATATTGACGATCTGCGCGCCATGCTCGGCGGCATAGTTCAGCGAGCGCAGGATGATGTAGGATGAGCTCTGGGCCCCGGAGTTGGTGCCGCCGAAGGCGCGGATGGCGATGATGCGCGCCTCGGGCGCGCTGCCCATCAGCTTGGCATGGGCCACGATGGCGCCGGCGATGCCGGTGCCGTGAACGTGCGGGCCCTCGGTGCTGCCGAGCGCATCGAAATTGTCGGCGATGGAATGCGCAAGCTCGGGGTGATTGGCGTCGATTCCGGAGTCGATCACGGCAACCGTCACATTTGCGCCGTGCGCCAGCGCATGCGCCTGTGGCAGGCGTAGCTTGGCCAGCGCATATTGCGCGGGATCTCCCTCGGTCGGCACCGACGATTTCTGGTCCTGCAGCACGTAGCGGAAGTTCGGCTGGACCGACCGCACGCCGCCCTCGGCAGCGAATTCGCGCCGCACCGTCTCGGCGGGCCGGCCGTCGGTGATACGGAACAGTCCGAACGTGGCCCCGATCAGCGGGAAATTCTCGGAGAAGACGCGCGTCAAACCGTGGCGTCGCGCAAGCTCGTCGGCCTCGGTCACCGACAGCGCGCCGTCGATCTCGGCGACGAATTCGCCTGCGAAGGTGCGCGGGTTCACGGCGACCGGCGTGGTGTTGCCCCTCCCCTTGCCGGCGCTCTTCTTGCCGGATTTGCCAGTGCCGTCACCACCGGCATTCGGCTGGCCAAGGCACTCGCCGTCGCCGTCGCGATAAGGCGCGGAGCAGGACGGATAGAGGTTCGGCGAATAGCGCGCATAGGGCAGCACCGGTGCCCCCATTCGGCCTATGCTGGTGGTATGCGGGATCGCGGGGATAGCCCGCGGTCCAGGGGCGACAGCGACGGCCCGCGCGGCGATACTGGGAGAGATGGTCGGCGTGCGCGTGGGGACGCTGATCGTGGGCGTGCGCATGATCGCCTGCGCCTGCGCGACCTCGAAGCCGAGACAGGCGGCGAGCAGCAGCGCGGCTCCAACCGAGGACGCGAAGGCCCCGGCGCGCAGTTGGCTTTCGGACTTGCGCATCATCGGTGCAGCGACGCCTTACGGCGCCGCGACGGCCAGATTGACGAACTTCTCGCGCGACATTTTTCCGAGCAGCGAGGCAAGCTCGTCCTGACCCATCGCCTTGTCGAACTGGAGACGGAACATGCCACCCTTGGCATCCCCGATAATCGACGCCTGGTAGCTGTCGAGCAGCGCTGTGATGTCGGCGACACGCGCCTCGGGCGTGAAGCGCACCAACGCCCGCGCCGGCGCGGCTGCCCCGAGCTCGCGCGTGAGCGGCGCGCTGGTCGAGAGCGAGGCGGTCTGGAAGGTCGCGGGCTGGGTCTTCATCAGAACGGCACCGATGATGCCGGCCTGCACCAGCAGCGCGATGGCACCGAGGCTCGCCGACCAGGCCAGCGTGCGCGGCGACAGGCTCGAGAAGAAGGTCGCAATGCGCGCCGAGAGCGGCAGCGAACCGACCGGTCGCGCCGGCTCCGCGTCGATCGCGGCGAACAGCTTCTGCATCGCGCGCGCCGAAGGGGCGCCCAGGCTCTCGTTCAGATGGATGGTCTCTTCGTACTCGCCGCGGATCGCGGCATATTGCCTGGCGAGCGCCGGATCATTCGCCAGCGCTTCCTCGACACGGCGCGCGTCACGCGCGTTCAGCGTGCCGGCGGCATGCCAGGGCAGCAGCAGTTCGATCTCACTGGGCTCTTGCTCCAGCATCTTCTTGCTCAACGCCATCATGGCCAGCCTCGCTCAATGCCGGCTGCCTTCAGCAGTTCGGCCAATTTCTTGCGCGCATAGAACAAGCGCGTCTTCACAGTGTTCTCCGGAATGCCAACGATTTCGGCCACCTCTTCCACGGACTTCTCGTGGTAGTAGACGAGATCGACGATTTCCCGATGGTCAGGCGAGAGGCCCGTCAGACACTCCCGCAACGCTTCACTGGTATCCTTCTTCTGCACCACCGTTTCCGGATCGTCGGACGTATCCTCGATCGCGTTCGCGGCTTCGTCGTCCAACCCAACGTCCTTCCTGCGCCGAAGCGCAGACAGGGCCTTGAATCGGGTGATTGCCAGCAGCCAGGTGGAAACGGCGGACCGGCCCTCGAACTTGCCGGCTTGACGCCAGACGTCGAGAAACACCTCGCTGATGAGGTCTTCCGCCGCCTGCTCGTCCCGCACGAGCCGGAGGCCGAACCGATACACCCTGACATGGTGCCGCCCGTACAGCACCTGCATGGCGAGCCGGTCGCCTTGAGCGATCCTGGCGATCAGGACCTCGTCCGAAGCCGCCTGGGTCACGCTCAAAGGCCGTCTCGCAAGGTTGGTCGGGTCGATGCGGCAGACGGTTCGACGGGAGAAGGTAAATTCTTCAATCTACCGCAGTCATACGGGGGCCTGTGTGATCTACCCCACATACGAGATTTTTCCTTTTGCCACCCCCGGCGGCCGGTCGCCTCGCTCAAGAACGGTAACATAGTAATGGAGCACTTTCCTGCGCAATGCCGTCCAGCGCAGACGGCCCGACGAGCATGGAACCATAGCAGCCCTGCACGATGTATGTCTCGCCAAGCCCCGCTTTGGCTCGACTGCACCGCACACAATGCCTAATCGCCGGCAAATTACTTTGCCGGCACAGGCGTCCCCGTCCCGCGCTGCACAGTGCGGATTCGGTTTCGAAGGATACCAAACCTAAAGGCTTGCCACGTAGATTTTTGGGCTGAGATCGACCATTGGCGGGACCATGAACACGGCCGCGACGTCCTTTCCGGAGAGGAATGCCGCTGAGGTCGCGGATCTCGTCCTCACGCCCGAGGCGGCGGCGCCCGAAGTGCTGGCGCGCCGGATCCGGCAGCGCCGCCAGATGTATATCGGCCAGGTGGCGAGCTATTCGCTCGGCGCCTCCGTCCTGCTGGTCTACGCTTTTGACGGTGCGATCTCGATCGACGTTGCCTCGCTGTTCTGGTTCGGCGGGCTACTGATCATCGGCACCTTCGCCGTGCTGTCGGAAGCCGGCGTCGGCGACAGATTCACCGACCACTATCTGACCGTGTTCCAGATTTCGGCGCATATGGCGCTGCAATTCGTGTTTCTGCTGTCGGTGCCGACCGTCGGCGTCGCCTTCATCAGCGTGCTGTTCCTGATCTTCGCCTTCGGTACGCTGCGCATGACCTCGGCGCAGGCGATGCTGACCTGGGCGATCGCGACCGCCGGCCTCGCCACCGTCTTCCTCGCCTCCGACCTGCCGATCGGCATGCCCGTTGCAACGAGTCTGCAGCGAACCGCCTCGATGCTGTGCTTCGTGCTGGTGATCGGCCAGTGCGCCTTCCTCGGCCTGTTCGGCGCCACGCTGCGCAAGATCCTGTACCAGCGCAGCATCGAACTGAAGGCCGCCTATCAGCGCATCGAGGAATTGGCGGAGCTCGACGAGCTCACCGGCTCCTACAACCGCCGCTGCATCATGCGGCTTCTCGACGCCGAGATCGAAAAATCAAGGCGGGCATCGACGCCTTGCGCGATCGCACTGATCGATCTCGACTGGTTCAAGCGCATCAACGACGCCCACGGCCATCCCGTCGGCGACGAGGTGCTGCGCACCTTCGCGATCACCTTTTTCGCCAACATTCGCCCGGCCGACAGCTTCGGCCGCTACGGGGGAGAGGAATTCCTGCTGCTGCTGCCGGGCACGGACGGCGAGGCGGCGTCGCGCATGCTCGATCGGCTGCGTGGCATCGTTGCCGATCTCGACTGGAGCGCATTCTCCCCGGGCATGCGCGTGACCATTTCCGCGGGCGTCGTGACGCTGCGCGACGCTGATACTGCCGACACGTTTCTCGCGCGCGCCGACAGCGCGCTCTATTCCGCCAAGGCACAAGGGCGCAACCGCATTGCAACGAGTTGATCAATCCATTTTCTCCCGGCACGGCATAAGCCGCCATCGGGCCGAACGCTCCAGGACAGGGCAATGAAAACCAAATCCGTAAAGACAGCCGAGAATCTGCTCGAGGAATTGCAGGCCACGCTCTCCCACGGCACCGTCGCGCGCCGGGTCGAGGCGCTGCGCCGGGTCACCGATCTCTTCGTGGGCAACGCGGTGGACTATTCCGAAGACCACGTCAGCGTGTTCGACGACGTGTTCCAATGCCTGATCGAGCAGATCGAGGTTTCGGCCAGGGCGCTGCTTGCCGACCGTCTCGCACCGATCGCGGCTGCGCCGCCGAAGATCATCCGCACGCTCGCGCTCGACGAGGTGATCGAGGTCTCCGGCCCCGTGCTGTCGAAATCGGAGCGGCTGGACGAGGCGACCCTGATCGAGATCGCGCGCACCAGGGGCCAGGCCCATCTCAAGGCGATCTCGCTGCGGCGGGTGCTGTCGGAAGCACTCACCGACGTGCTGGTGACGCGCGGCAACGAGGACGTCGTGCAATCGACCGTCAGCAATCCCGGCGCGCAGCTGTCCGAGGGAAGTTTCACCGACCTCGTCACGCGGGCCGAGCGCGACGACGACCTCGCCACCTGCATCGGCCTGCGACGCGACCTGCCGCGACACCACTACCTCAAGCTGGTCGCGAAGGCGTCCTTGAGCGTGCGCAGGAAGCTCGAGGCCGCGCATCCGGAGCTCGCGGACGAGGTGTCGAGCGTGGTCCAGGAAGCGGCCCAGCGGGTCCGCACCGCGGCCATGACCAGGCAGACCGAGATGGCGCGCGCGCTGGTGAAATCGCTCCACGACGACGGCCGCCTCAACGAGCTCCAGGTCGCCGCCTTCGCAGAGCAGGGCAAGTTCGACGAGGCCAATGCGGGGCTCGCGGCGCTCGCGGGTGTCACGGTCGATACCGCCGAGAACATGATGATCGAGAGCCGCACCGAGGGCGTGATGATCCTCGCCAAGGTCGCGGGCATGTCGTGGCCGAGCGTGCGCGCAATCATTGCCATGCGCGAGAAGCTTTCAGGCGGCTCGCAGACCGACATGCTGACGATGCGCGATACCTACGAGGCGCTGCGCTCATCGACCGCACAACAGGTGCTGCGCTTCCACCGCATGCAGCAGGGCGCAACGCCGGCGGCCTGAAGACCAGAGGGCTGCCGCGGACGCAGACGTCAGGCGGCAACGGCCGGAGCGCGATGGGGCTAAGCGAAACCCGGGAGTCGCGGCGATGCGACGCGACGACTATTTGCGCGGAACGCCTTCAGTACCGCAGGACTTTCGAGCCCACGAGCGCTCCCACTGCCGTCACCAATGCGGTCGCGATCGTGTACCAGGTCGCGACGAACAGCGGCGAATCGTCGGTGCAGTGAGAGGCGTACAGCGTCGCGGCCAGACCGGCCGACACCAGACCGGCGAGCGCGCCGGCAAGCGCGGGACGCGATGGCGCGCCGTGGCGCAGGCCGAACAGCGCCCCCGCAAGCAGCGGTAGCGACATCGCTGGGATCGCTGACAGGCACACCCTGGAGTTCTTGCCCATCAAGCGCATCGTCATCGGCATGGCCGGCGCCATCATCGCCTCACTGCCGATCGCAACCGCGAGCAGCCCGACCGGCAGCAGCAGCAGCCAGCCCCAGCCGCGCAGCAGCGCTTCGGGCCGCGACATATGCAGGCTGACGATGATCGCTGGGATGGCGAGCGACAGCGTCACGGCGAACTTCATGTCGAAGAACGGATTGTGCATCGCGCTCATCACGTCCGGCCGAACGCCGAGGAACGTCGCGAAGATCAGGATCGACAGGGGCGCGGCGACCAGCAGGGCCATGGTCAGCACCGCGCCGACGCGCGGTGCGCGATGGGCGTTGTCGGCCGAGAGCGAGCGAATGAGTTGATCGGTATCCATGACTATTGGTCTCGCAGTTTGGCTGTCAGCGCCGCAAGTCCGCGATGCAGCGCGACCCGCACCGCACCTTCGCTCATCGAATATTTCGCCGCCGTATCCTTGATCGAGGCGGCCTCGACCGCGATCGACTGCAACACGTCACGCTGGCGCTGCGGCAGCGCGCTCAGCTGCGCCGCGACCTCGCCGGCTGAAGCGGTCTGCTCCGGCGCCTCGCCCGGCAGGGTCTCGGCGAAATCGTCGATGTTGACGAAGATCCGCCTGCCCCGGCGCCGCAGCGCGTCGATCAGCTTGTTGCGGCCGATCGCAAACAGCCAGGGCGCGAACGGGGCTTCGCTGTCCCAGGTGTGCCGCTTCAGATGCACCGCCAACAGAATCTCCTGCACGATATCCTCAGCCTGGTCGGGCGGCTGGCCTGCCCGCGCCAGGCCGCGTCTTGCGGCTGCGCGCAGCACCGGCGTGACCGCCCTCAACAGGCGATGATAGGCCGCGTCATCGCCAGCCATGGCCGACCGCATCAGGCCGGTCCATTCGTCCTCACGTCCGCGCACGCGCGCCCTCACCATGCAATTCGGCCGCTCTTTCAATTTGTTACGCAGGCACCGCTCGATCACGAAGTCGTGATCTCTGCTGTGCCTCAGGACCGAGACGGCCGTCAGGATCTCGGACGGCTCATAACACCGATCGGTTCCGTCCGCACCCGGCGGCCGGCCGGAAAGGGAGCCGCTTGCCGCGTTTTTGCCCGGTCCAGCCAGAAGATTCCCATTTTTTGCCCCGCTGTTGTCACGCCTCAGGGTCTCTGTTCGCTGCCGGGACGGGCGGAATTGGGGAGATCGTCAACATGATGAAAGCCAGCGGGCGCGCGGCATTGATCCTTCTTGCCGGGTTTTTCTTGCTGTTCGGGGGCGTCGTGCAGGCGGCACCGGGTTCAGCCGAAAGCAACAAAACGGACAGCGCGGGCAAACAGGCCGACGCGGTCAGGCCGGGCAAGCAGCGGCGCCACACGTCGCGCCACCGCGACAGCACCAAGACGGCGCAGAAATCCGATGACAAGGCCGACAAGGAGGCCGCGGCAAAGGCCGACGAGGCCAAGCCCGACGATCGTGACGTGCCGGCCTCAGGCCAGATGCCGCCGGAAATCGCCAACGCCAATGCGCAGCTCGCCGCTACGGATACGCCGACTGCGGCTGCCGCCTCCGCGATGACGGGCCGCGCCAACGACAACGTCCAGGCAGCGGCCGATAATACCGCCGAGCCGAATGCCGAGAGTCAGGTCGTCGCACCCGATCAGCTCAACGACATCGACCGCGCCGTGCAACAGGACACTCCCGCGGCCCAGAAGGCGGTGATTGCCGCAACCGACGCGCAACCGCGGCCGGCTCCGGTGATGGCGAGCAGCCAGCAGAGTTCGGCCTGGGACCAGAGCTCACTGATCGGCAAGATCTTCATCGGCGTCGGCACGCTGCTGACGCTGGCCTCCGCCGCGCGCATGTTCATGGCCTGATCTGCGACCTGATCCTGGCCCAAGGGAGTTCCGGAACGCGCACCTCGCGGGCGTTCCGGCCCTCTTGAAGCCCACCGCGCCAGAGGGCACATTGCCGGCCCAATCAGAAGCGCGGGTGGAGCATGAGCACGTTCGAACACATCATCGTCGAAAGCAAAGGGGCGGTCGGCATCATCAAGCTGAACCGGCCGAAGCTGCTCAATGCTCTCTCTTTCGGCGTCTTCCGCGAGATTGCCGCGGCGGTCGACGATCTCGAAGCCGATAGCGCCATCGGTTGCATCGTCGTGACCGGCAGCGAGAAGGCTTTCGCCGCCGGCGCCGACATCAAGGAGATGCAGCCGAAGGGCTTCATCGACATGTTCACCGAGGACTTTGCCGCGATCGGCGGCGACCGCCTCGCGCGCTGCCGCAAGCCCACGATCGCCGCGGTCGCCGGCTATGCGCTCGGCGGCGGCTGCGAGCTCGCCATGATGTGCGATTTCATCATCGCCGCCGACACCGCCAAGTTCGGGCAGCCCGAGATCACGCTCGGCACCATTCCCGGCATCGGCGGCACCCAGCGCCTGACCCGCGCGATCGGCAAGTCCAAGGCGATGGACCTCTGCCTCACCGGCCGCATGATGGACGCGGCGGAAGCCGAGCGCTCAGGCCTCGTCAGCCGCATCGTGCCCGCTGACAAGCTGATGGACGAGGTGATGGCGGCAGCCGACAAGATCGCCGCGATGTCGCGCCCCGCGGCTGCGATGGCCAAGGAAGCGGTCAACCGTGCCTTCGAGACCACGCTCGCCGAGGGCATGAGCGTCGAGCGCAACCTGTTCCACTCGACCTTCGCGCTGGAAGATCGTTCAGAGGGCATGGCGGCGTTCATCGAGAAGCGCAAGCCGGTGAACAAGAACCGATAAGCGGCTGGAGCATGATCCGGAAAAGTGCGAAGCGGTTTTCCGAAAAGATCATGCTCAAACAAGAACCTAAAGCGCGATGACGATTTATCCCAATCTCATCGCGCTTTAGGCGTTGCGGCTCTGCGCGAGGGCCGCGCTGACCAGCGCGCGGTAGCCGCGCTCCGGCCAGGTTTTGGGGCGATCGAGACCGAGGCGTGCGAGACATGCCTCGTCGGCCGCATCCGTTTTTCGGATCAGCCCCTGCCAGAGCAAGCCTGCGAGCGCCCGCGGTGAACGTTGCGCGCCTTGCAGGATCTCCAGTGCCGGAATGAGGCGCTGTTCCACCTCGGTGAAATCGCAGCCGAACGGAAATGGCGGCAGCAGGCCGGCGTCGCGCGCGGGCTTGAGCGCAGCCGCGATCCGCTCGGGATGGTTGTCGCGATGAGCCGCCGGGATCTCGTAGTCCCGCGGCAGTTTGCCGGCTTCCTTCGCGACCCGCATCAGTTCGTCCTGGAAGCGCGAATCCGCGATCGCCAGCATGCCGGCAATCACATCGGCATCGGACTTTCCTCTGAGATCGGCGACGCCATATTCGGTGACGAAGACGTCGCGCAGATGGCGCGGAATGGTCTCGTGCCCGTAGCGCCAGAGAATGTTGGATTTGAGCCCGCGGCCGGCATGTCGCGTCGCCTCGAGCGTCAGGACCGACCGCGCGCCCTCGAGCGCAAAGGCCTGCGCCACGAAATTGTACTGCCCGCCGACGCCGCTCACCACCTGCCCGTCGTCCAGGCCGTCGGAGACGGCCGCGCCGAGAAGCGTCGCCATCATGGCGTTGTTGATGAAGCGCGCATCGACGCGGGCGCGGCGCTTCCGCTCCTCTTCGCCGTAGAGCTCGTTGGTGAACGACACCGGCATCATCTGAATGCAAGCGATCCGGTCCGGCGGCATCTCGCGCAGCGCGCGATAGAACGATTTTGGACCGAGGAAAAAAGCGCCGTGCAGCACCACACCATCGACGGAGCGCTTGAGAATGTCGGCCTCGATCAGGCCGATGAAGGCCTCGGTCAACATTTCGCTGACACCGTAGAGGCCCGCGGCGAAGGCGCCGGATTCCTGCGCGACGGCCGGTCGCGCGGGTGACAGCCGGGCCATGACGCTACGAAACGCGCCGCTGTCGCGATGGCGCAGGATCAGGCCCTGCGCCAGCGCGTCGCCGATCTGCCCGATGCCGATTTGGAGCGTGCCGCCGTCGCGCACCAGTGATGCCGCATTCAGCCCGATCGCGAATTTGGTGTTGGAGATCGGCTCCGACGGCGGCGCAAAGAGCGGAAAGTCCGTCGCGGCGCTATCCAGCACCGCACTGAATTCATCGGCCGCCAGATCACCCGCACCCGGCATGAACGGCAGTTCGGAGTTCACCTGCGCAACCAGCTTGAACGACGCACGCCCGGCGCGGCGCTCACGCAGCACATCCAGCGTCGTATCGGTGTTGCAGGACAGGCTGTAGCGCGGAACGCCATCAACGACGCGCTTGGCCACCAGTTGCGTCACCACGTTGAGTCCGCGCGCCAGCAAATAGCTCGCCGCGTGCGTGTAATTGGCGGAGATGTAGTTCTGCTGCGCGGCCGGCACGTGCAGCCAGCGCCCTGCGAGAAAGAAAAATTCGGCGACCTTGATGTTGGGCGGCAGCCGCCCCTCGCGCAGCGCGTCGGCATAGGCCAGATCGGGATAGCCGCCGAGGAGCCGGTCGATCACGGGCGCGATGAAGCGGTGCTCGATCAGTCCCTTCGGTCTCGGCTTTTCCAAGGTCAGCGCCGAGAGCAGTGTCAGCTTGATGTCAGGATCCGCGCAGGCCCGCGCATAGAGGGCGTTGACCACATGACAGGCCTTGCCGAGGCCGAGCGGCAGGCCGACCACCAGATCGGTTCCGACATCGCGAACGATCTCCTCCGCGAGCGCATCGGGGTCGGAGAAGAGTTTCGGCATCATCCGTGGGATCCGGACCACATTACGGGCACCTGACGGAATCCCTATAGCGCATCCGGGAGGAAATTGGTGTGTGACGCACCTGCAACAAGCACGGAATACATGGGGGTTTTCCCCGCGGCAGTTTGCCTGCGGGACCCGCGCTGGATAAACAGTTAAGAGGCCACCGTCGGCGGGGGCGGACAGCCGGGGTTTTGCGGGATCATATGATTGGGCGTGCCACCAGAGCTGGTCGCGTGATGACGCGGCATCGATCGGGCGTGGCTCCTGTGCTGGCAACATGGACCACGCTGGCGCTCTGTTGCGCCTTGCCCTCCGCCGCATGGGCGGAGGCCCTGCCGGAGGCGCTGGCCAAGGCCTACCAGACCAATCCACAGCTCAATGCCGAGCGTGCGCGGCAGCGTGCCACCGACGAGAACGTGCCGCAGGCGCTCGCCGGCTATCGGCCGCAGATCGTGGCGAGCCTCAGCGCCGGCCTGCAATCGGTGCGCAATCTGCTGCCCGACAACACCATCCAGACCGCCAATTTGAAGCCGTGGATCATCGGCGTCACGGTGACGCAGACGCTGTTCAATGGGTTCCGCACCGCCAACAACGTGCGCGCCGCCGAACTCCAGGTGCAGTCGGGCCGCGAGGCGCTGCGCAATGTCGGCCAGGGCGTGCTGCTCGATGCGGTGACCGCCTACACCAACGTGCTCGCCAACCAGTCGCTCGTCGAGGCGCAGCGCTCCAACGTCGCCTTCCTGCGCGAAACGCTCTCGGTCACTCAGCGCCGCCTCAACGCCGGCGACGTCACGCCGACCGACAGCGCGCAGGCCGAGGCGCGGCTCAACCGCGGGCTTGCCGATCTCAACGCCGCGGAAGTCGCGCTGGCGGTGAGCCAGGCGATGTACGCGCAGGTGATCGGCAATGCGCCGTCGCAGCTTCGGGCCGCCGAAGTCGTCGATCGCTATCTGCCGAAAAGCCGTGAAGACGCGCTGACGATGGCGATCCGCCAGCATCCGGCGGTGATGGCGGCGGGCTTCGACGTCGACGTCGCCTCCACCAACATCCGCGTCGCCGAAGGCGCGCTGCTGCCGAGCGCCAGCATCCAGGGCAGCGCCAGCAAGAGCCGCAACAACGACCCGACGCTCGGCACCTTCGCCGAAGACCAGGCCTCGATCGTCGCCAACGTCACCGCGCCGATCTACGATGGCGGACAGGCTGCCGCGCAGACCCGGCAGGCCAAGGAGATCACGGCGCAGAGCCGGCTCGTGCTCGACCAGGTGCGCAACCAGGCGCGCACGGCCGCGGTCAGCGCCTGGGTCGCCAACGAGGGCGCCAAGATAGCGGTCTCGGCCTCGGAGTCCGAGGTCAAGGCGGCAACCGTCGCGCTCCAGGGCGTGCAGCGCGAAGCCGCCGGCGGACAGCGCACGACGGTCGACGTGCTGAACTCGCAGGCCGATTTGATCCAGGCAAAGGCCCGCCTGATCGGCGCGCTGCGCGACCGCATCATCGCCTCCTACACGCTGCTCAGCGCCGTCGGCCATCTCGACGTCAAAACCTTGAGCCTGAACACGCCGGACTACCTGCCCGAAGTGCACTACCAGCAGGTCCGCGACGCCTGGCACGGCCTGCGCACGCCGTCTGGGCAGTAGTATCACATCGTCTGGCTTGGTGCCGATGAAGAGCCGCCGAATCCATCTGATGGGAGCTTCAGGCTCCGGCGTGACGACGGCCGGTCGCGCGATCGCCGGCCGGCTTGCGCTGCCGCATCACGACAGCGATGATTATTTCTGGCTGCCGACCGCGCCCCCTTACCAGACGACGCGCCCCGCCGCCGAGCGCCTGCGCCTGATGCGCGAGATGTTTCTGCCGCGTCTCGATTGGGTGCTGAGCGGAACCGTCACCGGCTGGGGCGAGGAGCTCGTTCCGCTTTTCGATCTGGTCGTCTTCGTGAGCACGCCGCGCGAAATCCGGTTGACGCGATTGCGCGCCCGCGAGGCCGCCCATTTCGGCGCTGACGCCGTCGCACCGGGCGGATGGCGCCACGACGAGACTGACTGTTTTGTCGAATGGGCATCGCACTACGAAGCCGGGGATCGCGAAGGCCGCAGTCTTGCAAAGGATGAAGCGTGGCTCGCGAGCCTGCCCTGCCCGATGGTGCGCGTTGACGGCTCACGCCCGCTTGCGGACCTCGTCGAGCAGCTATGCAGCGAAGTGGGGCGGCTGCCGGGCTGATGTGATACCGTGCCGGCCTCCCTTGCCGCCGGAGTAGCCATGTCCAGCAAAGCCCACCCCCGCGCGGCGCAGCCCGCGACGCCGGTCAATTTCGACGTTCCGGCGCATGCCTGCGACTGTCACACCCACATCCATGGCGACGTCGAAAAATTTCCCTTCTTCGCCGGGCGCGTCTACACGCCGGAGCCGGCGAGCCCTGAAGAAATGGCGGCGCTTCACAAGGCGCTGCATGTCGAGCGCGTGGTGATCGTGACGCCGAGCGTCTACGGCACCGACAATTCCTCGTCGCTGTTCGGCATGAAGGCGCGCGGCGCGAACGCGCGCGGGGTGGCCGTGATCGACGACAACACCACGGAGGCGCAGCTCGATGCGATACAGGCGGATGGCTTCCGCGGCATCCGCATCAATCTCGCGACCGGCGGCGTCAGCGATCCCAATGCCGGCCGCGCCCGCTTCACGGCGGCTTCCGAGCGCATGAAGGCGCGCGGCTGGCACGTGCAACTCTATACCACGCTGCCGATGATCTCGGCGATCAAGGAGCTTGTGCTGGCCGCACCGGTGCCCATCGTGTTCGACCATTTCGGCGGCCTTGAGGCTCCGCATGGGCTGGAGCAGCCGGGATTTGCGGACCTGGTCGAACTCGTCAAATCCGGCAAGGCCTATGTGAAGATCTCCGGCGCCTACCGCTCGTCGAAGCTCGCACCCGATTATCAGGACATGGTGCCCTATGCGCGCGCACTGATCGCGGCGAATGCGGACCGCATCGTCTGGGGCACGGACTGGCCGCATCCGGATTCGAGCCGTGTCGAGGGACGCAAGGCAACCGACATCGCGCCGCTCTACCAGATCGACGACGGCCGCCTGCTCAATCAGCTTCCGGTGTGGGCGCCGGATGCTGATGTACGCAAGAAGATCCTGGTCGACAATCCGGCACGTCTCTACGGGTTCTGAGTCGCGACAGGCGCGATTAGGTTCAACGAAGTGCGACGCAATTCCATGCCGAGTCGTGGAACTGTTGTCGCGAAAGCACAACGGTGCCGGACTCACACGAACGTGTTCGTGTTTCCTTTCGCTTTTCACCCTTTCGGTTGAGGCAAGGATTCTCATTCGCCGGTACGCACACGCACAGATTTCATTTATTCGTGCGGATGCATGCCCTTATCGCATTATCTTGCCGCGCTTTTCTCCGGCATTGGAATTGGTTTCACCGTCGCCGCTCCCATCGGACCCATGGGGATGCTCTGCATTCAGCGCACACTGGCATCGGGCATGGCCACTGGCCTCGCAACCGGCTTCGGTGCGGCGACCGTGCATCTCACCTACAGCGTCCTTGCGGTCTTGGGACTCGGCGCGCTTGCGCAGCCCTGGGTCGAGGCCAATGCCGCCGGCTTCGGCATCGTCTCGGCGCTTACGCTGCTGTGGTTCGCGATCCGGACCCATCGCAGCTCCTTCGTGCTTCAGGAAGGCCGGATCGCCAACGTACGCCTGACGCGCGCCTATTTCAGCGCCGTCGCTCTCGGGCTGACCAATCCGCTGACCGTCATCCTGTTCCTGGCGGCGCTGCATGCGTTCTCGACACCATCTGTTGCCCCGCCGCTGGTCGCGGGCGTCTTCGTCGGCTCGGCGATCTGGTGGATGATGCTCAGCACGATGGTCGC
Organism: Bradyrhizobium sp. Bra64; assembly: GCF_024519875.1. Classification (NCBI taxonomy): domain Bacteria; kingdom Pseudomonadati; phylum Pseudomonadota; class Alphaproteobacteria; order Hyphomicrobiales; family Nitrobacteraceae; genus Bradyrhizobium; species Bradyrhizobium sp. Bra64. Next base: position 512,533 of record NZ_JALJRD010000002.1, read on the forward strand.
AACCGCGCGGTCACGGCTGACGCCGCGGATGCTGTCGTTGAGCAGCCGGTTCGCGAGCCTGATGCTGCTCGGACTCGGCGCCACGATGCTGGTACGGATCGCGCAGCGGATGTTGTGACAGGCGCGTTCAGCGCGCGCGGCGCGAGAAAAAGGAGATCAGCACCGGCAACGTCACCAGAATCACGATCGGGGCCAGCATCATGCCGGTCACCACGACCACCGCGAGCGGCTTCTGCACCTGCGAGCCGATGCCCTCCGACAACGCCGCCGGCAAGAGCCCGATGCCGGCGACGACACAGGTCATCAGCACCGGCCGAAGCTGCAGTTCGCCGGTGCGTATCACCGCGTTCACGCGGTCCATGCCCTCTTCGATCAGCTGGTTGAACTGCGACAGGATGATGATGCCGTCCATCACGGCGATGCCGAACAGCGCGATGAAGCCGATCGCCGCGGAAACGCTGAAAGCGGTGCCGGTGATCAGGAGACCGAGCACGCCGCCGAAGATCGCCATCGGGATCACGCTCATGGCGAGCAGCGTGTCGGTCATCGATCCGAAATTGAACCAGAGCAGGACGCCGATCAGCGCGAGCGAGATCGGCACCACGATCGACAGCCGCCGGATCGCGTCCTGGAGATTGCCGAATTCGCCGACCCAGTCCATGTGCGCGCCGGGCGGCAGTTGCACCTGATCGGCGATCTTCTCCTGCGCCTCGCGGATCGCGCTGCCGAGATCGCGCTCACGCACCGAGAACTTGATCGGCAGATAGCGTTCCTGCTGCTCGCGATAGATGTAGGCCGCACCCGAGACCAGGCTGATGGAGGCGACCTCGCTGAGAGGGATCTGCGTGACGGTGCCGTTGGGTCCGGGCGCGCCGATCCGCAGATTCTGGATCGCCTCGGCACTCCTGCGGAATTCCGGCGCGAGGCGAACGATGATCGGGAAGTGGCGGTCGCTTCCCGCCTCGTAGATGTCGCCGGCGGTGTCGCCGCCAATCGCCACCTTGATGGTGGCGTTGATGTCGCCCGGCGCGAGGCCATAGCGGGCGGCCTTGGCACGGTCGATGTCGATCTGGATGGTCGGCTGCCCGAGCGAGGTGAACACCGCAAGATCGGTGACCCCCTGCACGGTGGCCAGCACCGACTTGATCTTGTTGGCAGTGTCGGTCAGCGCCTGGAGATCGCTGCCGAACAGCTTGATCGAGTTCTCGCCCTTCACGCCGGAGACGGCTTCGGAGACGTTGTCCTGGAGATATTGCGAGAAGTTGAACTCGACGCCGGGGAAACGATCGTCGAGCTGCTTGAGCAGCTGCGCGGTCAGCTCCTCCTTGTCGCGGGTGCCGGGCCATTGGCTGACGGGCTTGAGCGGCGCGAAGAACTCGGCGTTGAAGAAGCCGGCGGCGTCGGTACCGTCATCGGGTCGGCCGTGCTGCGACACCACGGATTCAACTTCGGGCCGCGCGCGAATCACCTTGCGCATCTCGTTGACGTAGGAATTGCCTTCCTGGAGCGAGATGGTCGGCGGCAGCGTGGCACGTATCCAGAGATTGCCTTCCTCCAGCTTCGGCAGGAATTCGAGGCCGAGCAGCCGGCTGAGCGCAACCGTCATCAGCACGAGGCCGACCGCGCCGCCGAGCACGATGCCGCGGTTGGCAACGGCCCAATTCAGCAGCGGCATGTAGAGCCGGTGCAGGATCAGCATCACCCTGGTCTCGGTCTCCTCGACATGCGCCGGCAGGATGATCGCGGACAGCGCCGGGGTGACGGTGAAGGTCGCTAGCAGCCCGCCGGCGAGCGCGTAGGCATAGGTCCGCGCCATCGGTCCGAAGATGTTGCCCTCGACGCCGGAGAGCGTGAACAGCGGCAGGAAGGCCGCGATGATGATCGCCGCGGCGAAGAAGATCGAGCGCGAGACGTCGGCTGCCGCGCTGAGGATGGCATGGCTCTTCATGCCGAACAGCGTCTCGGACGACATCTGCTCGGATTCCGACATCGGCGTGGTCTGCGTCAGGCGCCGGAAGATCGCCTCCACCATGATGACGGTGGCGTCCACGATCAGGCCGAAATCGATGGCGCCGACCGACAGCAGGTTCGCCGATTCCCCGCGCAGCACCAGGATGATCACCGCGAAGAACAGCGCGAACGGAATCGTCGCGCCGACGATCAGCGCGCTGCGGAGGTCACCGAGGAAAATCCACTGCAACAGCACGATCAAGAGAATGCCCACCACCATGTTGTGCAACACGGTGTGGGTGGTGAGCTCAATCAGGTCTCCGCGGTCGTAGATGCGCTCGATGCGCACGCCGGGCGGCAGGATGCTGGAATTGTTGATGGTCTGAACGAGTTGGTGGACGCGCTTGATGGTCGGCGAGCTCTTCTCGCCACGGCGCATCAGGACGATGCCCTGCACCATGTCGTCGGACTCGTCGAGGCCGGCGATGCCGAGTCGCGGCTTCTGGCCGACGGTGACGGTGGCGACGTCCTTGACCAGCACCGGATTGCCGTTGGTCTGCGAGACCATGGTGTTGGCGAGGTCGTCGATCGAACGTATCAGGCCGACGCCGCGCACCACGGCCGATTGCTGGCCTATATTGACGGTGTTGCCGCCGACATTGACGTTCGCATTGCCGACCGCCTGGAGCAATTGCGGCAACGTCAGGCCGTTGGCGACCAGCTTGTTGTTGTCGACCTGGAGTTCGTAGGTCTTGCTCTTGCCGCCCCATCCGGTGACGTCGATCACGCCCGGCACCGCGCGGAAGCGACGCTGGAGGATCCAGTCCTGGATGGTCTTGAGGTCGAGCACGCTGTAGTTCGGCGGGCCGACGAGGCGATAGCGGAAGATTTCGCCGATCGGGCTGAGCGGCGAAATCTGCGGCTGCACGTTGCCGGGCAGCGGCGCGAGCTGCGCCAGACGGTTCAAGACCTGCTGCAATGCCTCGTCATAGGTATAGGCGAAGGAGAATTGCAGTTTGACGTCGGAGAGGCCGTAGAGGGAGATGGTGCGAATTGTCGTCAGGTTCTTCAGACCTGCAACCTGGGTCTCGATCGGAATCGTGATGTAGCGCTCGATCTCTTCCGCCGACAGGCCCGGACTCTGCGTCACGATGTCGACCATCGGCGGGGTCGGATCCGGGTAGGCCTCGATGTTGAGCTGGTTGAAAGCGATCAGGCCGCCGATCAGCACGACGACGAACATGCCAACCATCAGGAAGCGCCGGTTGACGGCAAGGGCGACGAGACGATCCATGCGGGGCTTCAGCTTGTCTTGTTTCTTGGGTCGTCGATCAGCTGCCGGACGCCGCGCGGTCGATGAACAGGCTGCCTTTGGTGACGATCTGCTCGCCGGGCTTCAGATTGCTGGTGACCTCGACGAGGTTGCCGTTGATGAGGCCGATCTTGATCTCGCGCAGTTCGACCGACTTGTCCTCGCGCGCAACCCAGAGTCGGACCTTGTCGGCTTCATAGATCAACGCCTGCTTCGGCACGGCCGGCGCGGCGCGGTCGCCAGCCGAATAGATCGTGACGTTGGCAAACATCTCGGGCTTGAGCAGGCCGTCCTTGTTGTCGATGGTGGCGCGCACCAGGAGGCGGCGAGTGGCGGGATCGATCGCCGTGGCCACGTAGTTGATTTTAGCCGTCAGCGGGCGGCCCGGAAGCGCCATCACGTTGACGGTGATGTCCTGTCCGAGACAGACCGCGGCCGCATCGCTCTCGCGCACGAAGGCGGTGAGCCAGACGGTGGAGAGATCGCCGATCACGAAGACCGGATCGCTGGCGCCGGAGTTGACGTACTGGCCCGGGCCGATCTTGCGCTGCACGACCGTACCCGCGATCGGCGAATAGATCGTGACTTCCGGATTGATGGCGCCCTTGTCCTGGAAGGCCTTGATGGTCTCGTCGGTGAAACCGAGGATGCGCAGCTTGTTGCGCGCGGCTTCCAGCGACGTCGCCGAGGAGCGCATGTCGTTCTGCGCCTGAACCTGGGTCGCTTCCGCCTGCTGGTAGTCCTTCAGCGGAATGGCGTGGCCCTCATAGAGGTCCTTGGCGCGTTTGAACTGGATGTCGGCAAGATCGATCGCGGACTTCGCCTTGTTCTGCGAGGTCATCGCCGCGATGAAATCGTTCTGGGCCTGCACGGTGTCGGCGGCCTCGATCGTGAACAGCGGTTGACCTTGCTTCAGCGTCTCGCCCGGCTTGGCGAGCAGCCTGGTCACCCGGCCTGCATAGGGCGAGAACACCGGCGTCGAGCGGTCCTCATCGACCGCGACCTTGCCTTCGGTGACATATTCGGCCCGGAAGGTCTTGGCCTTGACCGGCTCGATCGTCAGCGTCGCCCATTCCGACGGCGTCGGCGTGAAGTTCTGCGCACTCCTGCGCGACTGGCTGGATATCTCGGAGTGGCTCTTGTCCTTGGCTCCCGCATAGAGGAAGCCGTAGGCCCCGGCACCCGCAAGCGCTAGTAAAACTACGGACGTGATCACCCGCTGTTTTGTAAGCACCTGCAATCGTTTGGTATTTTCAACTACCATGGGGCCCGGTCTAATCTGCGATGATACCGGCGGCTGCCTGCCTCATCGGTCGCGCTAATAGTGCCGAATTGCGATTTCAAACAACCTAAAAAACGCCGGGCGCCTTTCGGTTTGCGTTAAAATTTTGCGACACGTCAGCTTCATGTCAGCTTCGCGTTAGCTTCACGTCAGCTTCTCGCCGGCCACTGCGCCGGATGACTGCCGAGCGGCATTGCCGGACGACTCCATTGCGCCGGCGTCTTCGACAGCAGCGCTGAATGGCGCACTGCCTTCAACGTGCCGAAGCCAGATGGCATGCTCTCGATGAATGCAGCATGTACAGCCTCACCCGTAATATCCGGGGTGTTCAGGCCACCTTCGAGTCGTCCGAGATTCCACAGCCAGCGTCCGGTCTGCGCCAGCGACACGCGAACGTGCCAGCTGCCGCCTTCGCGGGCCTGGCGCGCCTTGGCCATCATCGCGCCGAACGCCATCAGATAACCGGTGGCATGGTCGAGCATCTGCGCCGGCAATTCCTTCGGCCCGTCGATCCCGGCGGCCTGCCCTTCGGCACGGTTGAAGCCGGTCGTGGTCTGCACCAGCGAGTCGAAGCCGCGCCGCTCCGCCCAGGGGCCGGCATGGCCATAGGCCGACAGCGTCACATAGACGATGCCGGGATTGATCTTCGCTGCGTCCTCCGGCGCGAAGCCGAGAGCGGCCAGCGCGCGCGGGCGATAGCCTTGCGATAAGATGTCGGCGTCCTTCAACAACTCGCGCATCTGCGCCCGGCCGGCCTCACTCTTCAACGCGATGAAGGTGGTGAGCTTGCCGCGGCCGGTGTCAATGGTGAGCCAGGGTATAGCGGGCAGCTCCGGCCCTGAAATCAGCAGCACATCGGCGCCGTGCGCGGCGAGCGTGCGGCCGGCGACCGGCCCTGCGATGACGCGGGAGAGATCGAGCACGCGCAGGCCTGAGAGCGGACGATCGCCTTTGGACCACCGCTTTGGCGCAGCCTCGCCGATCTTCTCGATCGAGATGAGCGGCAATTCGGCGAGCACGCGGGCCTGCGGCAGCTCGGACCATTCGTCGTAGGACCGCATCAGGGCGACGACTCCGCCCGCGGCATAGGCCGCAGTCTCGAAATCCTCACCCTTCCATTGCATCAGCGCAGCCTGCACTTTCTCGCGCTCGGGCTCGCAACCGAGCACGTTGCAGACGGCGTCGCGGTGATGCGGGAAATTGGTATGACAGCGGACGAAGCGGTTGTCGCCGGTCCTGTAGACGCCGGCGATGGCGTCCCAGGCCGGCGGCGGCGGCTTGTCGTCGACACGCAAATAGCGCTCGGAGCGGCATTCGACGACGGCGTGGCGCATGTCGACCGAGACATCCTGCGCCTCGCCGCTGCGCAGCCTCCAGATCTCGGCGGCAGCGAGGCCCGAGGCGGCGATCGTGGTTTGTCCGGCGACGGCGACGCGAAACGAGGACGGGATTTGCGGCTCTTCGCCCGTCAGCTTCACGCGTTCGAGCGCGGCCGCATCGCCGCCAGCGGAGGTCCAGATGTCGCTGAGAATGCCGGCGGGGCTTTGCATGACCGCTTCTCTCTCTTTCAGGTTATTGTTTGAGCATGATCTTCCGGAAAACCGCTGCGCGCTTTCGGGATCATGCTGTAGTTTTTTCGAGACCTTCCATCAGCACACAAAGGAATGCAATGGCCGCCATCGATCCCCTCACCGCAGGCGCCGTGTTCATCGCAACGGCGGCCACCGACGCGGTCTATGTCATGTTCACCTCGGCCGTGATCGCGCGCAAGCGGGTGCCGGCGGCGAACTGGAGCGCGGTCTGGTACCTGCTCTCTTCCTACGCGGTGATCAGCTACACCGAAAACGCGTTCTATGTCGCTTTCGCGGCGATCGGCTCCTGGGCCGGCGCCTACGCCTCGCTGACCTTCCTGCACCGCCCGCCCGGCGGCCCGCCGGTGGGCGCGGCGCCGGAGTGAGGTGGGCCGCTTTCGCGGGGTATGACACCGAGAATGAATTCGACATCCTCGCTCAAACAACTAAGTTCCGCACGATCAACAAGGAAAACCAAACAATGGATCTCGGTCTCAAAGGCAAGAACGCCGTCGTACTCGGCGGCACGCGCGGCATCGGGCGGGCGATTGCGGCAACGCTGGCCGGTGAAGGCGCCAATGTCGCGGTGTGTGCGCGCAACGCCGACCAGGTCGCGGCTACCGTCGCTGAACTGAAGTCCAGCGGCATCCGCGCGACCGGCGGCCCGGTCGATGTCACCGACGGCGCGGCGCTGAAATCCTGGATCGAGGGCGCTGCACGCGAACTCGGCGGCATCGACATGCTGTTCTCCAACGCGGGCGCGATGGCACAAGGCCATGATGCCGCATCGTGGGAACAGAATTTTCGGCTCGACGTGCTCGGCGCCGTGCACGCGTTCGACGCCGCGCGGCCGTTCCTCGAGGCCGGCGGCGAGACGAGCGGCGATGCCGCCTTCGTCATCATTTCATCGATTTCGGCGGCGCAGGCCGATCTCGCCAGCTCCTACGGCCCGATCAAGGCGGCCCTGATCCACATGGCCAAGGGGCTGGCGCGGCAATATGCCAAGAAGAAGATCCGCGTCAACGTGGTGTCGCCCGGCACGGTCTATTTCAAGGGCGGCGTCTGGAACATGATCGAGCAGAACATGCCCGAGCGTTACAATGATGCGATGAAGCGCAATCCGACAGGCCGCATGGCGACGCCTCAGGAGATCGCGAGCGCAGCGGTGTTTCTGGCAAGCCCGGTGTCGGGGTTCACGACGGGATCGAATCTCGTCGTGGATGGGGCGATCTCGAACCGGGTGAATTTTTAGGGAAGCGGAGCATCATCACCGAAGAACTTGTAGGGTGGCGAAGCGTGCCCACCGCTTTCGCGAAAGAACCTAGAACGTGGGCACGGCGCTTACGCGCCTTTGCCCACCCTACGGCAGCTTCGTTAGAGGGAAGCACCTCAATGAAAATCGCGCGACGGCGGCAGGATGCGGACGTTGCGGGGGTGGCGGATCTTTTGCGCGGGGGTATCCGCGTGGTCGCGGCGGTCGTCGTTGAGCGGCTCGACCACGGTAGCGCCTGCCGGCACTGGATGCTTGCGGCTGAGTGCATCGTTGGCGAGGCTGACCAGATCGTGCGAGCGGTCGACCATGCGCTGCGCGATCAGATGCGTCACCTTTTCGGGGCTGCTCTGGATATAGCCCTCGACCAGGATGAGGCGCGCGCCCATCACCTCCTTGCGGTACTGCTCCATGATCTTGGGCCACACCACGACATTGGCGATGCCGGTTTCGTCCTCCAGCGTCATGAACACGACGCCGCTGGCGCTGCCCGGCCGCTGCCGCACCAGCACGACGCCGGCGCAGCGGACGCGTCGCCGCTCGTTCTCGTGGCTGATCTCCTTGCAGGCCACCACCCGCTCGCGCGAAAGCATCCCGCGCAAAAATTCCATCGGATGGCCCTTCAGCGATAGCCGGATGGTCTGGTAGTCCGCGACCACCTGCTCGGCCCGCGGCATCACCGGCAAGGGTTTGGCGTGCTCGTCCGGCTGCTCGCGCGCGGTGGCGGCCTCGAACAGCGGCAGCGGTACGTCGTCGGGCAACCGCCGCACCTGCCACAGCGCCTCGCGGCGATCGAGCCCGAGCGAGCGGAAGGCATCGGCATCGGCGAGCAGAATCAGCGCACGCTTGGGCAGGCCGGTGTCGCGGGCGAAGTCTTCCAGCGAGGTGAACGGCCGGCGATTGCGGGCGGCGACGATGCGGGCGGCCCAGTCTTCCTTCACCTCCCCCGGGAGAGGGAGCACAATCCCGTCATGGCTCGCGCTTCCGCCTTCGCTCTCCGAGCTTCGGCGGACAAGTTGCGCACTCCGGAATGACGGTTGAGAGCGTTTCAGCCTCTCCTCATCCTCATCGAGCCAGTGAAACCCGTCGATCTGGCGGAAACCGAGGCGCACGGCGCAATATTTGCCGCGTCCCTCCTCCAGCGTGTTCTGCGCGAAACTGTAGGACACGTCGATGTCGCGCACCTCGACGCCGTTCTTGCGCGCATCGCCGACGATCTGCGCCGGGGCGTAGAAGCCCATCGGCTGCGAGTTCAGCAGGCCGCAGCAGAAGGCGTCGGGATGATGATGCTTCAGCCACGAGGAGATGTAGACGAGCTGTGCGAAGCTCGCGGCATGGCTCTCGGGAAAACCGTAGGAGCCGAAACCCTTGATCTGGTCGAAACAGCTTCTGGCGAAGTTGGGATCGTAACCGCGCGCGACCATGTTGCCGATCAGCTTCTCTTCGTATTGGCCGATGGTGCCGACATTGCGGAATGTCGCCATCGAGCGACGCAGGCCGTTGGCTTCCTCGGAGGTGAATTTTGCCGCCTCGATCGCGATACGCATCGCCTGCTCCTGGAACAGAGGCACGCCCTTGGTCTTGTGTAGCACCTTGTAGAGCTCGTCCGCTGGACCATGCTCGGGCGATGGCGAGGGATAACGAACCTCCTCCTGACCGTTCCGCCGCCGCAAGTACGGATGCACCATGTCGCCCTGGATCGGACCGGGACGCACGATCGCGACTTCGATGACGAGATCGTAGAAGGTCCGCGGCTTCAGCCGCGGCAGCATGTTCATCTGTGCGCGGCTTTCGACCTGGAACACGCCGAGCGATTCCCCGAGGCACAGCATGTCGTAGACTTTTGGATCGTCCTGCGGGACGCTCGCCAGCACCCAGCGCTCACCCTTGTGCCGGTCGATCAGATCAAAGCATTTCCTGATGCAGGTCAGCATTCCGAGCGCCAGCACGTCGACCTTCATCATGCTGAGCGCGTCGACGTCGTCCTTGTCCCATTCGATGAAGGTACGCTCGTCCATCGCGGCGTTGCCGATCGGCACATAGGTGTCGAGCCGGTCTTGCGTGAGCACATAGCCGCCGACATGCTGGGACAGATGACGCGGGAATTCGATCAGTTCGGTCGCAAGCTCGACTGCGAGGTTGATCATCGGATTTTTCGGATCGAGCCCGGCCTGCCTGACCTGCATGTCGTTGAGGCCCTTGCCCCAGCTTCCCCACACGGTGTCGGCGAGTGCGGCGGTGACGTCCTCGGTCAAGCCCAGCGCCTTGCCGACGTCGCGGATGGCGCTGCGCGGGCGATAATGAATGACGGTCGCGATGATCGCGGCGCGGTGGCGGCCGTAGCGGCGATAGACATATTGCATCACCTCCTCGCGCCGTGAATGCTCGAAATCGACGTCGATGTCCGGCGGCTCCAGCCGCTCCTTGGAGATGAAGCGCTCGAACAGCAGATCGACCTTGGTCGGATCGACCGAGGTGATGCCGAGCACGTAGCACACGGCCGAGTTCGCCGCCGATCCCCGCCCCTGGCACAAAATATTCTGGCTGCGCGCATAGTGCACGATGTCGTGCACGGTGAGGAAATAATGCGCGTATTTCAGCTCGGCGATCAGCGCGAGCTCTTTCTTCAGCGTCGCGCGAAGCTTCTCATCGATCTTTCCGGCGAAATATGTCTGCACGCCCGCCCAGGTCAAATCCTCCAGATGCCCTTGCGCGGTCTTGCCCGGCGGCACCGGCTCGTCCGGATACTGGTACTTGAGCTGGTCGAGTGTGAACTCGATCCTGTCCGCAAAGCGCATGGTCTCCGCGACCGCTTCGGGGAAGTCGCGGAACAGCCGGGACATCTCCCTGGGCGTCTTCAGAAAGCGCTCGGCATTGGCCTCAAGCTTGCGTCCGACCGCCCCGATCGTGGTCTTTTCCCGGATGCAGGTCAGCACGTCCTGAAGCGGACGGCGGCCGGGATCGTGATAAAGCACCTCGTTGGTCGCGAGCAGCGGCACTTTTGCTTTTGCGGCGAGATCATCGAGCCGCACCAGGCGGCGCCGGTCGTCGCCGCGGTAGATCAGGCTCACCGCCAGCCACACGCCCCCGGCGCGACTTGTCTTCAGCTTGGCGAGAATGTCCTGCGCCTGCGCCGCATCGAAACGGTGCGGCAGCGTCAGGATCAGGAGCTGGCCTTCCGAGAACTCGAGAAGGTCAGCAAACCTGAGATGGCATTCGCCCTTTTCGATCCGCGTGATGTCATCGCCGCGCTTGCCTCTGGTGAGAAGCTGGCACAGCCGGCCATAGGCGGCGCGGTCGCGCGGATAGACAAAAATGTCGGGCGTGCCGTCGATGAAGACGATGCGCGTGCCGATCAGCAGCTTGGGCTTGTGTCGCACCTTGTCATTGTCGAGCTCCTTGTAGGCCCGCACCACGCCGGCCAGCGTGTTGTGATCGGCGATGCCGATCACGGGAATGCCGAGCTTGCTTGCCTGATGCACATAGGCGCGCGGATCCGAGCCGCCGCGCAGGAAGGAGAAATTGGTGGTGATGCCGATCTCGGCATAAGCGGGCGCATTCATGCGAAGAGACCGTGCACATACCAGCCGGGAGGAACAGGCTTGCCGTCGTCGTCAAAACACTCCCCCTCGTAGAGACCATCGCGAAAGATCCAGAAGCGCAGGCCCTCGGCATCCTCGATGCGGAAATAATCCCGCGTCAGCTGCCTGCCGTCCTGCCGCCACCATTCCATCGCGATGCGCTCGGGCCCTTCCACCCGTACCACGGCATGCTGCACGCGCCGCCAGGTGAATTGATGCGGCGGCCCGTCGGGCACGGTCGCGAACGGCACCGCGACCGGTTCGGGCCTGTCGAACAACCGCAAGGGACGCAATGGCGGCTCACTCTCGGTGCGCGCGGGCCATTCGGCCTGCATGGCGGCAGCGAGATGATGCTGCGCCGGCGCGGCCAGCACCGCACATTCGGGAATATGGGTGTCCTGCGGCAGATGCACGACGACGCGCTTTCCGCCGATGCGCGCGGCAATGCGGTCGATCAATGCGGAGAGCTCGTCATTGTCGTGGACGTGGGCGTCGAGATCGCGCTGCTCCTGCACCACGATCTCGGTCCGGCTCGCCGACAGCCGCACCATGTCGAAGCCGAAGCCGGGATCCAGGGGATCGGCGAGCGCATCGAGGCGCTCGCGGAACAGACGATCGATGACTTTGCCTTGCGTCACCGGCCTCCCGGTCTCGACCATGATCGCACGCACCGCGCCGTCGGTGCGGAAGAAGGCGGCTTCCAGCCGGCGCGCGCCCTTGCCCTGCTTCTCCATCGACGCGATCAGCGTGTCGGCGAGCCGCGACAGCGTCATCGCGATCATGGTGTCGGTTGCGATCGGCTCGGCGAAGCGTTTTTCCACGATGTAGTCGGGCAGCGGTTTTCGCGGGTTGATCGGCGCATCGCCCTGCCCTAGCGCATGCGCGAGCAGCGTGGAGAACCGTGCGCCGAACCGCGCCGTGATTTCATGTGGTTCGCGGGAAGCGACATCGCCGATGGTCTTCAGGCCGGCGCGGCGCAAGCCCGTGGTGATGGCCTCGCCCGCGCCGAGCGCCGACACCGGAAACCGGCTGATCGCCGCCGCCTCCCCGCCATCGGCAACGATGGTGCCCGTGGTCTGGCGCGTCAGCGTACGCGCGCAGACCGAGGTGCCTGCAATTGCCGCACTGACGGCAAAGCCTTGTCGGCCGAGCGCGCGGACCAGCGTCTGCAGCAGTGCCGCTTCTCCGCCGAACAGATGCGCGCAGCCGGTAATGTCCAGAAACAGCCCATGCGGCGGATCGAGCGCCACCAGCGGCGTGAAGCGGTCGCACCAGTCGGCGATGTCGCTGAGCGTCTTCGCATCGGCCACGGTATCAGCGTCGAACACCCGCAGGTCCGGGCACATCGCCCGGGCATTGGCCAGGGGCTGGCCGATATGCAGGCCGAGGCGCTCGGCGGCCTCGTCCAGCGCATGGATCACCAGCGCATTGTTGTCCTTGATGACGACGATGCTGGGATCGTCTTTTTGTTTCGACGCGTTTCCTTCACGCAAACCGGTACCCACTTCGCTTGAAAACGCTTTGTCATTACCCAGTCCGACGTCGTTGAAGAACCGCTGGATCCGGTCGATGGGCAGGCGCGGCAGCCACAGGCTGAGGATACGTCGACGGTTCAGAGAACTGGCACTCATCACATTTCCATTCCATGATCCACCGGCCGCATGGGCCGTGACGATTGCGCAAGAGTTCAACATCGAAACGCGGCGCGCCCCAGGCGCTCCACGCGACCCCCGGCGGCGAATGCGCCGCCCGCAGCATCCATCGGGTCTCGGCGGTCGACGGCAGCGGTTGCGCGGCCATCCGCAGCAGCAGGCCGGTGACACCGGAGCCTTGCGCAGCCAGTGTCAGCTTGCGGCTCGCCACGAGATCGAACTGTCTCGTCTCACCCCAAAGCTCGAGCACGACGGCGCCCAGCGCATCGCAGGCGAGCGCATCGGCCGACGTGCGTAGCGCGCTCTCGACATCGGCGGCGCGCACCATCACCACGCGGCGCGGATCGAGGCCGAGCTCGGCGAGCCCGCTCATCGACAGCGCGCCGGTTTCAATTTCCGAAAAATCCTGCCGCACCCACAGCAGCGGTTTGCGCGCGGTCACGCGCCCCGCAAGCCCGCTGACAAAACCCGTCGCGGCCGTCCCCTGGCGCCCCTCGCAAAACACCTCGTGGATCACCGCGCGCGCGAGCCCGCCTTTCAGCGCGCTGTCGACCTCGCCATGGCCGAGCGCGACGCGATCGCGCTGATGGACGACCTCCGCGGTCTCGATGCGCTCGATCTGGCCGCGCAAGGTCGCAAGCGCGCTGATGCGTGCGCCGCTCATGGTCGCCGCTCCTTCAGGGGTGATTGCCGGTGGCTCTCAAAAATAAGAACCCGCGGCTGGCTCAATTGTTCATGATATGTTCTAATATAAAACTAACGGCGCCCCTGGAGTCAATCGAATTGGCGCTCTGTCGGATTCATGAGCGGAATCAAAGGGATTCAAACATGGACGTGCAACGCAAGCTGGAAATCCTGGCGGACGCTGCCAAGTACGACGCGTCCTGCGCCTCCAGCGGCACCGAGAAGCGGGACTCCAGCGACGGCAAGGGCATGGGCTCGACCGCGCCCGGCATGGGCATCTGCCATTCCTACGCGCCTGACGGACGCTGCATCTCGCTGCTGAAGGTGCTGCTGACCAACGCCTGCAATTACGATTGCCTCTATTGCGTCAACCGCGCCTCCTCCAACGTGCCGCGCGCCCGCTTCACCGTCGAGGAGGTGGTCAAGCTCACGCTCGACTTCTACCGGCGCAATTACATCGAAGGGCTGTTTCTCTCCTCCGGCATCATCCGGAGCCCCGACTACACCATGGAGCAGGTGGTGAGCGTCGCGCGCAAACTGCGCGAGGAGCATCACTTCCGCGGTTACATCCACCTGAAGACCATTCCGGAGGCCGACGACGCGCTGATCGCGGAGGCCGGCAAATATGCCGATCGTCTCTCCATCAACATCGAGATGCCCGAGGAGACGAGCCTGCAGCAATTTGCGCCGGAGAAGGACGTGCGCGCGATCCGCCGTACCATGGGCCGGCTGCGGCTGAAGCTGGACGAGGCCGAGGACAGCCGCAAAGCAAAGACGAAGGCCAGGCCGCAACGCTTCGCGCCCGCCGGCCAAAGCACGCAGATGATCGTCGGCGCCGATAGCGCCTCCGACCACACCATTCTCCACACCAGTTCCAATCTTTACGGCTCATACAAGTTAAGGCGCGTCTATTATTCCGCCTTCAGCCCGATCCCCGACGCCAGCCGCGCCTTGCCTCTGGTGCAGCCGCCGCTGCTGCGCGAGCACCGGCTCTACCAGGCCGACTGGCTGATGCGGTTCTACGGCTTCGATGTCGGCGAGATCGTCGACGACAGCGCGATGCTGCCGCTCGACATCGATCCGAAGCTCGCCTGGGCGCTGCGCCATCGCGAGCGCTTCCCGCTCGACATCAACCGCGCCAGCCGCGAGGAGCTGCTGCGCGTGCCGGGCTTCGGCACCAGGGCGGTCGAACGCATCATCGCGACGCGGCGCACCACCACAATCCGCCTCGCCGATCTCGCCCGGCTGCACGTGCCCCGCAACAAGGCGCTGCCGTTCATCGTTCTCAGCGACCACCGCCCCTCGCCGCATCGCCTCGATGCCGCCGGGCTGATCGAGCGGTTCAGGCCGAAGGCAACACAACTGGGGTTTGGCTTCTGATGCACTACATCATCCTCGATCACGAAACCGATTTCGACGGCTGGCGCAAAGCTGCGCGCAGCCTCGTGCTTCATCATGTGCAGCCCACCGATGTCGCCTGGACCGTGCAAGGCCGCGAAGCAGAATTATTCGCGCCGCAAGCGCCGTCTCCGATCCTCGCGGTGAACGACGGCACCTTCAACGTATCAGGCAAATTCGTCGATCTCGCCAAGGCCGCGATCCTGCATCGCGATCCCGAACGCTTTGCGATCCTCTATCGCCTGCTCTGGCGCCTGAAAGACGATCACGATCTGATCGAGGTCGCGATCGATCCTGACGTCGCGCTGGTCATTGCGATGGCCCGAGCCGTCCATCGCGACGAGCACAAGATGCATGCCTTCGTGCGCTTTCGCGAGATCGGCCGCGAACGCGAAGCGCATTATGTCGCCTGGTTCGAGCCGGAGCATCACATCGTCGAACTCGCCGCGCCATTCTTCGCCAAGCGCTTTGCCGACATGCCCTGGTCGATCCTGACGCCGGACCTCTGTGCGCATTGGGACGGCCATGCGCTCTCGTTCACGCCGGGAGTCAGCAAGAGCGAGGCACCGGGCGAAGACCGGCTCGAGGAAACCTGGCGGCGCTACTACGCCAGCATCTTCAATCCCGCCCGGCTCAAGGTGAAGGCGATGCAGGCCGAGATGCCGAAGAAATACTGGAGGAACCTGCCCGAGGCTTCGATCATTAAGCCTCTGATCGAGGACGCCGAGCGCATGACCGGCGCCATGATCGCCAATGCCGCAACCGATCCGCACAAGCCCCAAAAGCGGCCGGAGGCTCCGATGACTCGCAAGACTTCCGCAAACGATCTCGAAGCTCTCCGTGAGGAAGCCGCGCATTGCCGCGCCTGCCATCTCTACAAGGACGCGACCCAGACCGTGTTCGGCGAGGGCCCGAAGCACGCCAACATCATGCTGGTCGGCGAACAGCCCGGCGACAAGGAAGACCTCGCCGGTCATCCCTTCGTCGGCCCGGCCGGCCAGATGCTCGACCGTGCGCTGGAGGAGGCCGGTGTCGATCGCAAGAAGGTCTATGTCACCAACGCGGTGAAGCACTTCAAATTCGTGCCGCGCGGAAAGATCCGCCTGCACCAGAAGCCGAATACGCCTGAAATCAAAGCGTGCCGGCAATGGTTCGAACGGGAAGTCTCGGCAATCCAGCCCGATCTGATCGTGGCGATGGGCGCTACCGCCGCGCAAAGCGTGTTCGGCAGGATCACCCCCATCGGCAAGACCCGCGGCCGGCTCATCGACCTTCCCGACGGACGCAAAGCGCTGGTGACGGTGCACCCATCTTACTTGCTGCGGCTGCCCGATCCGGAAGACAAAGCGCTGGAATATCAGCTCTTTGTCGAAGATCTGAAGATCGCCGGGTCGTTGCAGAAGAAAGCCGTACGCGCGGCCTGACCTGCGCCCTGCTGCAGGGCGCCATGCGACCGAGAAGTCCCCTCATTTCAAGTCGCCCATTTCAACCGCCTGTCACATGCCTCGCGCAAAATCGAAGCACAGGGACAGGAGAAATTTTCAATGAGTGACGTTGCTTTGCCCGGCTCCATCGAACCGGCCTTGGGCAGGGGCCCGGACCTCGATCGCGGCTTTCATCCGCTCACCGGTATCGTGTACCTGGGCGTCATCGCTGCGGCGCTGCTGTTCGTTGCTTACAGCATCTGGGTCGACGTCGATGCCACCGGTACACAGGTTAAGACCTACGCGCCCTTCATCCTTCTGTTCGTCGCGCTGTTGATCGCGCTCGGCTTCGAGTTCGTCAACGGCTTCCATGACACGGCCAATGCGGTCGCGACCGTGATTTACACGCGCTCGCTGCCCGCCCATGTCGCCGTGGTGTGGTCCGGCATGTTCAACCTGTTCGGCGTGCTGCTCTCGAGCGGTGCGGTCGCGTTCGGCATCGTCTCGCTGCTGCCGGTCGAGTTGATCCTCCAGGTCGGCTCCAGCGCCGGTTTCGCCATGGTGTTCGCGCTGTTGATCGCGGCCATCATCTGGAACGTCGGTACCTGGTACTTTGGACTGCCGGCCTCAAGCTCGCACACGCTGATCGGCTCGATCATGGGCGTGGGCATCATGAACGCGCTGCTGCACGGCCGTAGCGGCACATCGGGTGTCGACTGGTCGCAGGCAACCAATATCGGCAAGGCACTCCTGCTTTCGCCGCTATTCGGCTTCGCGCTTGCTGCCGTCCTGCTGTTGATCCTGCGCAGCGTGCTCCTGCGCGCCACGCCTGCCCTGTTCGGTGAACCCAAAGGTGACCAGCCGCAGCCGTTGTGGATCCGCGGCATCCTGATACTCACCTGCACGCTGGTCAGCTTCTTCCACGGCTCCAATGACGGCCAGAAGGGCATGGGCCTGATCATGCTGATCCTGATCGGTACCGTGCCGACGGCTTATGCGCTCAACCGCGCGCTGCCGGAAACACAGATCGAGGCGTTCGTCAATAACTCGGCCGCTGCCAGCAAGGTGATCGAAGCCAAAGCCGCCGGCTACAACGTGATCGGCAACCCGCGGCCGGCCGTCACCAATTATGTGGCTCAGCACGAGGTCAACGGTGGAACCTTCCCGTCACTTGCCGTTCTCGTGCGTGATATCGCCAAGCAGGTCACCACCTATGGCTCGCTCGCGAAGGTACCGGCAGAAGCAGTCGGCAACACCCGCAACGACATGTACCTCGCCTCGGAAGCGCTCCGCTTTCTGATGAAGGACAAGGAAGCCGAACTCAGCGCCGACGAAGTAAGCGTGCTCAACGCCTACAAGGGTTCGCTCGATAGCGCCACGAAATTCATCCCGGGCTGGGTGAAGATCGCGGTCGCCATTGCGCTCGGCCTCGGCACCATGGTCGGCTGGAAGCGCATCGTCGTCACGGTCGGCGAGAAGATCGGCAAGACGCACCTGACTTACGCGCAAGGGGCCTGCGCCGAGATCACCGCGGCCGCCACCATCGCCGCGGCCGACGGCTACGGTCTGCCGGTCTCGACAACGCACGTGCTGTCGTCAGGCATCGCCGGCACCATGGCCGCCAACGGCTCGGGGCTGCAATGGGCGACGATCCGCAACATTGCGATGGCCTGGGTGCTCACCCTGCCGGCAGCGATGATCATCTCGGGAGCGTTGTACTACATGTTCTCGCGGGTGTTCTGAACAATCGTATCACTCGAGGACAAAGGGCCCGTGCGATGCACGGGCCCTTATCATTTGTGCTCGGATTCAGCCCTACGACGCCGCCAGCGATTCCTCGACCAGCTTGACCCAGTAGGACGTGCCGAACACGATCGCCTCGTCGTTGAAATTGTAGGCGGGGTGATGCAGGCCGGCGCTGTCGCCATTGCCGCAGAAGATGAAGGCACCGGGGCGCGCTTCCAGCATGTAGGCGAAATCCTCGCCGCCCATCAGCGGCGGCATCTCGTGCACATTGGCATCTCCCGCAACTTGCCTTGCGATACGCCGCGCCACCTCGGTCTCCGCGGCGTGGTTGTTCACGACCGGATAGTTGCGCTTGTAGTGCAGGTCGATCTTGGCACCGGTGATCTGCGCCACGCCAGCGACAACCTCGTGCACGCGCTTCTCGACGAGCTTGCGCACCTCCGGCGACAATGTGCGGATGGTGCCCCTCAGCGTCGCAGTTTGCGGAATGACGTTGCGGGCATTTCCCGCGTGGAACTCGCAGATCGAGATCACGGCCGATTCCAGCGGATCGACGCTACGCGCCACGATCGACTGCAATGCAGTGATCACCTGTGCGCCGACCAGCACGGAATCGATGCATTTGTGCGGACGCGCGGCATGACCGCCGAGGCCCTCGATCATGATGTCGACCTCGTCGGTCGCTGCCATGATCGGACCCGGGCGGATCGCGAACGAGCCGATCGGGATGCCCGGGCCGTTGTGCATGCCGTAGACCTGCTCGATGCCGAAGCGTTCCATCAGCCCGTCCTTGACCATGGCCGCGCCGCCGGCGCCGCCCTCCTCGGCCGGCTGGAAGATCACGACAGCATCGCCGGCAAAATTGCGGGTCTCGGCGAGGTAGCGGGCCGCCCCAAGCAGCATCGCGGTGTGGCCGTCATGGCCGCAGGCGTGCATCTTGCCCGGAATCTTCGAGGCGTAAGGCAGGTTGGTCTGTTCCTCGACCGGCAGCGCATCCATGTCGGCGCGCAGGCCGATGGTCTTGAGCCCTTCGCCGGCCGGCTTGTTGCCCTTGATCACGCCGACCACGCCGGTCTGGCCAAGGCCGGTCACGACCTCGTCGCAGCCGAATTCGCGCAGCCGGTCCGCGACGAATGCTGCGGTGCGGTGGACGTCATACAGCAGCTCAGGATGCTCATGGATGTCCCGGCGCCAGGCCTGAATATCGGGTTGAAGGTCGGCGACGCGGTTCACGATGGGCATGGAGGGTCTCAAGCTTTGTTGAAAATGCAGGACTGTCTACCATGCAAGCGCCAGTCCACCCAACTGCCGCGGGCCGAGGGTAACCCTGTCCTCTCGTCATGGCCGGGCTTGTCCCGGCCGTCCGCGTCTGACTATTAGGACGGAAAGTGCGTGGATGCCCGGGACAAGCCCGGACATGATGCGCTTATTGGGTGGAAACAGAATGCCAAGCCGGCTCGAAGGTGAGTTTGACTACATTGTCGTCGGGGCAGGCACGGCGGGATGCATCCTCGCCAACCGGCTCTCGGCCGATCCGAAAAACCGCGTCCTCATTCTCGAAGCCGGCGGCGACGACAACTGGATCTGGTTCCACATTCCGGTCGGCTATCTCTTCGCCATCGGCAATCCGCGCTCTGACTGGATGTTCAAGACCGAGGCCGAGCCGGGCCTGAACGGCCGCTCGCTTGCCTATCCCCGCGGCAAGGTGATCGGCGGCTGCTCCGCGATCAACGCCATGATCTCGATGCGCGGCCAGGCCGCCGACTACGATCACTGGCGCCAGCTCGGCATGACCGGTTGGGGCTATGACGACGTGCTGCCGCTGTTCAGGCGGCTAGAGGATCACTTCCTCGGCGCCAGCGAACATCACGGCACGGGCGGCGGCTGGCGCATCGAGGCGCCGCGGCTGTCGTGGGACGTTCTCGATGCCGTCGGCGACGCCGCCGAGGAGATGGGCATCAAGCGCATCCCGGATTTCAACACGGGCGACAACGAAGGCACCAGCTATTTCCACGTCAACCAGAAGCGCGGCCGGCGCTGGTCGTCGGCCCGCGGCTTCCTCAAGCCCGCGCTGAACCGCCCCAACCTGCGGCTCGAGAAGCACGTGCTGGTCGAGCGCCTCATCATCGAGCAGGGTCGCGCCGTCGGCGTACGCTTCATCCAGAATGGCGAGGTCATGGAAGCGCGTGCAAAACGTGAGGTAATCCTCTCCGCGGGTGCGATCGGCTCGGTGCAGGTGCTGCATCGCTCCGGCATCGGGCCCGCCGACTGGCTGTCGCCGCTCGGGATCGACATCGTCATGGACAAGCCCGGTGTCGGTCGCAATCTTCAGGATCACCTCCAGCAGCGCGCGATCTACAAGGTCGACGGCGTGCGCACGTTGAACGAAACCTATTACAATCTGTTCCGCCGCGGCCTGATGGGGCTCGACTACGCCTTCCGCCGCCGCGGCCCGCTGACCATGGCGCCGTCGCAGCTCGGCATCTTCACACGCTCCGATGCGACTCGCGCGCGCGCCAATATCCAGTTCCACGTGCAGCCGCTGTCGCTCGACAAGTTCGGCGATCCCCTGCACCGCTTCCCGGCGATCACGGTCAGCGCCTGCAATCTCCAGCCGACCTCGCGCGGCACCGTGCGCCTGCGCGCAGCTAGCCCAGACGAAAAGCCGATCATCGCGCCGAACTATCTGTCGACCGACGACGACCGCCAGGTCGGCGCCGATGCCATCCGTACCACCCGCCGCCTGATGCAGCAGAAGGCCCTCGCAAAGTACCGCCCGAGCGAGTATCTGCCCGGCCCCTCCGTCGGCGATGACGACGCCTCGCTTGCCAAAGCCGCCGGCGATATCGGCACCACCATCTTCCATCCCGTCGGCACCGCGAAGATGGGCGCGGCAAACGATCCAATGGCGGTGGTCGACGAGCGCCTGCGCTTCTACGGGCTCGACGGCCTGCGTATCGTCGATGCCTCGATTATGCCAACCATCACCTCGGGCAACACCAACACGCCGACGGCGATGATTGCGGAGAAAGGCGCCGCGATGATTTTGGAGGATGCGCGTTGAACGCGTAGCCCAGTCTCGCAGCGAAATCCGGGCCCCGCTCCCACCACTTCACGAAAACGTCATCGCCTCCCGCGAATAAACCCACCCCTCCCTCAATCACCTCTCCGAAGCCCAATTCCGGGCGAAGTGGAGATACGCGATGAGCGGACACGATCACGGCGACGACGGCTTGAGTCGCCGCAAGGTGCTGGAATGCATGACCTGGGCCGGCACTGGCGTGCTCTGGACCATCACCGGCGGGGTGCCGCGCTCGCTCGGCATCATCGATTCCGCGCAAGCCGCGACCGCGGCCGCGCCCGGCATGACCTTCCTCCAGATCAGCGACAGCCATGTCGGCTTCGACAAGCCAGCCAATCCCAATGCGCTCGGCACGCTGGAGGAAGCCGTGGGCAAGATCAACGCGATGCCGGTCAAGCCGTCATTCATGATCCACACCGGTGACATCACGCACCTGTCGAAGGCCGCCGAGTTCGACAATGCCGAACGCATCATCTCGCAGAGCAAGCTCGACGTGCATTACGTGCCCGGCGAGCATGACTTCCTCGACGAGGAGGTGAAGTTCTATCGCGAGCGCTACGGCCGCGGCACCAAGGGTGCGGGCTGGTACTCCTTCGACGCCGGCGGCGTGCACTTCATCGGCCTCGTCAACGTCGTCGATCTCAAGGCCGGCGGCCTCGGCAATCTCGGCGCCGAGCAGCTCGCCTGGCTCGAAGACGATCTGCGGGGCAAGTCGAAATCCACCCCGATCGTGCTGTTCGCCCACATCCCGCTCTGGACGGTCTATCCCGAATGGGGCTGGGGCACCGAGGACGGCGGCCGCGCATTGGAACAGGTGAAAGGCTTCGGTTCGGTCACCGTGCTGAACGGCCACATCCATCAAGTGATGCAGAAGGTCGAGGGCAACGTGACCTTCCACACCGCGCGCTCAACGGCCTTCCCGCAGCCGGCGCCCGGGGCGGCTCCCTCGCCCGGGCCGATGAAGGTCGAGGACGCCAGGCTCCGCTCGATGCTCGGCGTTGCCAGCGTCAACTTCAAGCAGAACGAGCAGCGGCTCGCGATCATCGACACGCCGCTGCAGGGCTGAGTCCAGGGCTGAACGGAAGCTGACAATGAAGACACTCAATCGCCGCGACTTCGGTGTCGCTGTGGCCGCGGCCATCCTGTTGCCCGCAACAGCTGCCCGTGCCGACGACATGGACGTGCATATCGACAATTTCGTTTTCCAGCCGGCCGAACTCAAGATCAAGGTCGGCACCACCGTGACCTGGACCAACCGGGACGACATTCCCCACACCGTGGTGTCGGCCGGCAAGTTCAGGTCCAAGACCCTGGACACCGACGACAAGTTCTCGTTCACCTTCACCAATGCGGGCGACTACAAGTATTTTTGTTCGCTGCACCCGCACATGACGGGGATGATCAAGGTTGAGTAACATCTCAAACCAAGGCATCAACGTCCTGCCCGGCCGGTGGTCCCACGCCGGCCGGGCGCGTGTGCCTTCGGTCACGCTCAGGGACGAAACAACGCGACGAGCAGAACAAGAGGCAAAGCGAGGAGCGATGCCCGCCAACGAAGATTTGCAGAAGGCGCAGCGCTTCCGCGAGGCGGCGCTGCCCTATCTCGACGACGTCTACACGCTCGCGCGCTATCTGCTGCGCGATGCCTCCGACGCTGAAGATGCGGTGCAGGAGTGCTATCTGCGCGCGCTGAAGCACTTTGACAGCTATCGTGGGCCGGCGATGAAGCCCTGGCTGTTCGCGATCCTGCGCAACGTCTGCAACGCGGAATATGCGCGGCGCGCGCACAGGCCCAGCGCGATCGAGGATATGCCCGGTGCCGCCGAGCAGACGCCGATATGGCAGGAGACCGAGGCAAGCCCGGAAACCGAAGTGCTGCGCAGCCGCGATGCCGGCACGATCCGCAAATTGATCGACGCGCTGGCCGAGCCGTTCAAGGAGACATTCGTGCTGCGCGAGATCAACAACCTGTCCTATCGTGAAATCGCCGAGGCAGTCGGCGCGCCCGTCGGCACCGTGATGTCCCGCCTCGCCCGCGCCCGCGCCATGCTGCGCGCGGCCTGGACGGCGGAAGAGGAGCAAGCAAGATGAATTGCGACGAAGCAAGGATCCTGCTTCACGCGCTGCTCGACAACGAGCTCGATGCCGGCCACGCGCGCGAGGTCGAAGCACATGTCGCCAGCTGCCCGGCCTGCGCCGCCGAGCTCGCAGCACAGCGCGACATGCAGCGCGTGCTCGCCGATACGAATTTACGCTACGCCGCACCCGCGAGCCTGCGCGCCCGCATCGAGGCCTCGATGCCGCAGCCTGAGCGCCGTCAGCCGACCCGCCGCTCCGTGCTGCGCGGCTTTGCGATGGGTTCGGCGGTCTCCGCGCTCGCCGCCTCCGGCGTCTTCGCCGTGGTGTTGCGCCAGGACGACCAGCAGCGCATCCTGTCGGAAGTCGTCTCCGCGCATCTGCGCTCGCTCCAGGCCGGTCATCTCATCGACGTGGTTTCCACGGACCAGCACACAGTCAAGCCGTGGTTCAACGGCAAGCTCGATGTCGCCCCGCCCGTGATCGATCTCACCGCGCAGGGCTTTACGCTTGTCGGCGGCCGGCTCGACTATATCGACGCCCGCGCCATCGGCGCCGTCGTCTACAAGCGCCGGCAGCACGTGATCAACCTGTTCGTATCGCAGACCTCGAGCACCGAACACCGGCCGCCGAAGACCCAGACCATGCAGGGCTTCAACTGCCGCCGCTGGGGCGAGCGCGGCCTGAACTTCTGGGCCGTCAGCGACATCGGCAACGACGAACTCGCCGAGTTCGTCGACAAGTTCGACGCGGCGATGAAGGCGAATGTGGAGGGATAGCTCTACCCCACAACATCATTGCGAGGAGCGAAGCGACGAAGCAATCCAGGCTGCCTCCGCGAACAGAGTCTGGATTGCTTCCGCCTTCGCCAAAGGCTTCGGCGGACAAGTCGCTTCGCTCGCAATGACGATTGCGGAAACGTCTCGGCAAAAAATCAGGCCGAACGTCTCACCGCGTTGTCCACCAGCGTCTTGCCGAGCGACCAGATCGCGCCGGGGACCTTGTGGCTGCCGGCGATGACGTCGTCGAAGGCGCGCTCGATCCAGCCGCAATCTTCCTCGGTGATGGTCAGCGGCGGCAACAGCTTGATGGTATGGCTGCCGTGACCGGCCACCTGGGTCAGGATCTTGTGATCCTTGAACAGCGGCACGGTGATGAGCTGGCAGAACAGGCCCTTGTTGGCGGCCTCCAGCACGTTCCAGGAAGCCCGCAGCCTCAGCGATTTCGGCGGGCCGAACTCGACGCCGATCATCAGGCCCTTGCCGCGCACTTCCTTCATCAGCTCGTAGCCGGGCACCATGCGCGTCAGCGCCAGGCGCAGCTCGGCGCCGCGCTTGGCGGCGGACTCGATCAGCTTCTCGGATTCCATGACGTCGAGCGTGGCGATGCCGGCGGCCATCGCGAGGTCGTTCTTGGAGAAGGTGGAGCCGTGCACAACCGCGCGGTCCATCTGATTAAAAATCTTGTCGAAGATGCTCTTGCGCGTCAGTACCGCGCCGACCGGCACGTGGCCGCCGGACAGCGACTTCGACAGCAGCACCATGTCGGGCTCGACGTTCCAGTGCTCGACCGCGAGGAAGCGGCCGGTACGGCCCATGCCGGTCTGGATCTCGTCGGCGACGAACAGCGTGCCGTATTTCTTGCAGAGCGCCGCCGCCCCCGGCAGGAAATCGTCGGTGGGCATGTTGACGCCCTTGCCCTGGATCGGCTCGACGACGAAGGCTGCGACTTCGCGCGAGGCCAGCGCCTTTTCCAGCGCGGCCAGATCGTTGAACGGGATCGAGGTGCAGCCCGGCAGCAGCGGCTCGAAGCCGGTGCGGAAGTTCGAATCCCCAGTCAGCGACAGCGCGCCATAGGTCAGGCCATGATAGCCGTGGGCGCAATAGACGATGCCGGGCCGGCCGGTGGCGCCGCGGGCGAACTTGATCGCGGCTTCGACGCATTCGGCGCCGGAATTGGCGAAGAACGCCTTGTCGAGATAGGGGACGTACTTCAGAAGCCGCTCGGCGAGCACGCCGGCGAGCACCGAGACGTCGAACTGGACGAGGTTGGGCAGGTCGGCATCGAGCACGCTCTTGAGCGCCTCGCGCATGACGGGATGATTACGCCCGATCGCAAACACGCCAAAGCCGGACAACAGGTCGAGATAGCGTGCCCCGTCGCGGTCGTAGAGGTACTGCCCCTGCCCCTTCTGGAAGCCGACGTCGTAACCGATGGTCTTGAGGACCCGAACGAACTGCTCGTTCAGATGCCGATTATGCAGGGCGCTGCGCTGGGCCTGACGGTCCGCGAATAGCTGAGACATGTCTGGATTTGGGCTGGGCATCCGCTACATACTTCGGTTGAGGGCAGTCTCGTCAACTGAAAAGGGACCGTTGCTGAAAACGGTCTGTGCGGCCTTTTGCCCTTTTTCGGACCATCTTCGCAAGCACAGCTTTAGGACATGTTGCACTGCCAAGGAACTATCATGCGTTTAGCCCTTTACACCGGACTAATACTGGTTGGCGGTTTCACCGGCCTGACCCCGGCGCTCGCCGCCGATCCTACCGGCGACTGGCGGGTCGCCGACGGCGTCGCCAACATTCGTGTCGCCCAATGCAATGGCAGCATGTGGGGCGCGGTTTCCTGGGAGAAACAGCCAGGCGGCCGCGACGAGAACAACCCGGATGCCTCGAAAAAGAACAGGCCGACGCTGGGCATGCCGACCTTGATCGACATGAAGAAGAAGCCCGGCGTCGATCAGTGGGAAGGACAGGTCTACAACGCCAAGGACGGCCAGCTCTACAGCGCAACCATCACGCCGGCCGGGACCGATCAGCTCGAGATCAAGGGCTGCGTGATGGGCTTCCTCTGCGGCGGCGAGACCTGGACCCGGGTCGGGCCGCCGATTCCCCTGAGCCCCGCCAACGCCATGGCCAAGGGTATGCCGAAGTCCACCGGCGCGGCGCCGAAAGCCCAGGCAACGACGGGTGCCATGGCCGCGGCGCCTGCGTCAGCAGCCCCGAAGGCCGCCGGCGCAGCCAAGCCCGGTCAGAAGAGTGCCCCCGACCCGGTCGGCGACATCTGCCTACTCCCTGAGATTGCGGGGTTTGCCCATTAGGGCCGGCTGGAACAGCAGCACTGCGGCAAGCGTCGTCACCAGCGAGAGAGCGAGCAGCTTGCCCATGCTGGACGTTCCAGGATGGCTCGACAGCCACAGACTGCCGAACGCGGTCGCCGTCGTCAGCGCGCTGAAAAAGATCGCGCGTGTCAGGCTGGTCTGGAGCAGGTTTGTCCTGCCCGAGCGCCAGGCCACGACATAATAGATCTTGAAGGCGACGCCGACGCCGAGCAGCAGCGGAAACGCGACGATATTGGCGAAGTTGAGCGGCAGGCCGATCAGCACGCAGATCTCGAGCGTCACCGCGCCGGCGACCAGGAGCGGCACCAGCGTCATCAGCACGTCAACGAACCTGCGCAGCGTGATCCACAGCAACAGGCCGATCACCAGCAGGGCATAGATGCCGGCATGGATGAACGCCCTCACCACGGTGTCGCCGGATTTCAGGATCGAGACCGGCCCGCCGATCGCGGTCGGCTCGGCAACGAGCACTGCCGCCGCAAATTTGCGCAGCGTGTCGTTGTCGTTGGGATCGCCTTTGGGCAGCGCCTCGACGCGGATGATGCCGTCCTTGCTCTTCCAGGCGTTGACGAGGTCGGGCGGCAATGACTTCAGGGTCACCGTGTCGGCCTGCATCGCATTCCTGAGCTGGTCGAACGCGATCTTCAGCGGCGTGATGAACACGTCCTGCGCCTTGTTGCGCGTGGCCTCGTCGCCATTGGCGAGCTTTTCGAGCGCGTCCGCCAGCCGGCGCGAGGCGACCGCACCCGCGCCCTTCGCATCACCCGCGGTGCGGCGCAGATTGTCGACCGAGGATTTCAGCGCATCGACGTTTTCCTGGTCCGAAGGCGCAGCGTCGATCTGGTCGGGATTGAGCGCGGGGTTCAGCACCTTGGCGCCCTGCGCAAGCAGCTTCAGCTTCGGCGGCTGGTCCTCCGGCACGAAGCTGTTGAGCGACATCACCCGCAGCACCTCGGGGACCTTCTCCAGCTTCGTCTCGACCTGCCTCGCCTGCTCCTCGGACGTTGTCATCACGTTGATAGCGTTGGCGCCGGTGTTGGGATCCTTGCGCAGGTCGAGGAAAGTCGCGATCGATTCGGCCTTCGGGTTGCGCAGGTTCATCGGGTTGAAGTCGAACTTCATGAAGTAGAGCAGCGGCAGGCCGGCGACCGCCAGCAGCAGCGTGCCGCCCACCACCAGCACGCGGTGCTTTTCCAGAAAATAGTCGAGCGGCGCCAGGAAGGCGTAACCGACCGGCTCCTTCTCGCCGGGCGGATTCAACAGCTTCAGCAGCGCCGGGAGGATGGTGATCGAGGAGACGAAGGCGACCAGCATGCCGACGCCCGCGATCTGGCCGAGTTCGGCAATACCCTTGTAGTCGGTCGGGATGAAGCAGAGGAAGCCGGCCGCGGTCGCCATCGCCGCCAGCGACAACGGGATCGCCGAGCGCTTGGCCGCCAGCACCAGCGCGCCCGAGAGATCGTTGTGCTTGTAGCGCTCCGAACGGTAGCGGACGCTGTACTGGATGCCGAAGTCGACGCCGAGGCCGACGAACAGCACCGCGAATGCGATCGACAAGAGATTGAGCGAGCCGACCATCATCAGGCCGGCTGCGGTCGTCAAGGCAAGGCCCACGAAGAGATTGATAAACACCGCGAAGATGATCTTCGCCGAATGCAGCGCCAGCCACAGGATCAGGAGCACGACGAGAACCGTGCCGATGCCGTTGACGACGGCGCCTTCCTGCACGGTGGCGTATTCCTCGTTGGCGATCGGGACCGGACCGGTCAGCCGCACCCGCGCCTGGTATTTGGTCGGAAAATCGAGATCGATCGCGGCCTTGCGGATCGCGTCGGTGGCGCCCTTGCCGGGCTCCAGCGCGTTGTAGTCGAGGACCGGTTTGAATTCGATGAAAGCACGCTTGTCCGAATCCGTCAGCGGCTCGTCGCTGACGAGCTCGCGCCAGGAGAAGCTCGCATTGCCCTTGTTGAGCACGGTCTCGACCGTCTGCGCGATCAGGTTGAAGGGTCGCTCGGTATTGTCGAGCTTGACCTGGCCGCGCTTGACGCCGGCGAGTCCCGTTTCAAGGGCACCGGTCAGGCCGCGGATCGAGGGATCGCCCGCCATGATCTCGATGAGGGGCGCTGCGGATTGGAACTGGCCGGTGATCTTGCTGACTTCCTCGGTCGGCAGGAACAACAGGCCGTTCTTCTCGAAAAACTCGCCGGTGCCGAGTTGCTGCATCGACTGGAAGTTGGTCTTGTCGTCCTTCAGCTTGGCAAAGAGCGCGTCCGAAGCCGCGGTCGCCATCTCCGGCGTCTTGGCCTCGACGACCGCCGTAATCGTCGCATCGCGGTCGAAGGCGCGATCGAACTGCTGGTCGCGCTGGCGCCAGTCCAGATTCTGGGCAATCAGCGAATTGATGTCGGTATTGATGGCGAAGTGCTGGGACGTGTAGTAGCCCGCCCCCACCGCCAGCAGGAGCCCGAGAATGACGACGAGGGAGGCAAACCGGGTGCAGGCCCTGACGACGGCAACGACTACGCTTTGCAGCACTTCTTTTCTTTCTGCGGTTAACGGCTTGCCGGAAACGCCCGCTGTTTATCGGAGTTCCCGGGCGAAACCTATTGCTGTTTTGAGTGGTTCTCGCCGCAAGGAGGTTCGAGGTAAACAGCGACAGACTGCGGCAAAATCATGCGGGTCGGTCGGTATAGCCGGTCAGTTGAGGCGGGAACGTGACGAAGGAGTGGGCACAAATGACGCCCATTTGCTCACGGAGATGCCCTCTACTATGATACCGATAAATTGATCCAGCAGGGAACCAAAGTTCATTCGGTCTTTCCTTGCTGCCGATTTTTTGACACAAAGTATTGCGCCTCCATGCACCGGAGCCCCGACAGGGGTGGGCAGTTACCGCGTGCGAGAAGCCGATGGTGCGGATATTGCAGCTCATTGGTCAGTATCGGGGTGCCGCCGGGGACTTGAGAAGCGGATTGGTGCAACTTGCGTGATGGGCGTCCAATGGAAGTTTATCTGGCGCAACCGCGCGGTTTCTGCGCGGGCGTGGTGCGTGCGATCGAGATCGTGGAACGGGCGCTGGAGAAGTACGGCCCGCCCGTCTACGTGCGCCATGAGATCGTGCACAACAAGTACGTCGTCGAGAGCCTGAAGAACAAGGGCGCGATCTTCGTCGAGGAGCTGTCCGAGGTTCCGCCGAAGGCGGTGACCGTGTTCAGCGCCCATGGTGTCGCCCGCAGCGTCGAGGAAGAGGCCGCCGCGCGCGACCTTCCGGTGCTCAATGCCACCTGTCCCCTGGTCACGAAAGTTCACAATCAGGGGAAGCGCTACATCACCAAGGGCCGTACCCTGATCCTGATCGGCCATGCCGGCCACCCCGAGGTCGAGGGCACGATGGGCCAGGTTCCCGCCTCCGTGCTGCTGGTCCAGAGCGTCGAAGAGGTTAACGCCTTGACGCTGCAGGCGGATACGCCAGTGGCCTACATTACCCAGACCACCCTGTCGGTCGACGACACAAGGGACATCATTGCGGCCCTCCAAGCCCGCTTTACAGATATTCAAGGCCCGGATATCCGGGATATCTGCTATGCGACACAGAACCGCCAATCTGCGGTAAGGGACTTGAGCAAGCTGGTCGACGTGATCTTGGTGGTGGGCGCTGCCAACAGCTCGAACTCGAACCGGCTCCGCGAAATCGGCACTGAAGCCGGTGTCGCGAGTTATTTGATTGCCGACGGCAGCAAGCTCAATCCGGAGTGGTTGAAAGATGCCAGGACCGTCGGCGTCACGGCCGGCGCCTCGGCGCCCGAGGTACTCGTGGATGACGTGATCGAAGCGATGCGGCGGATCGGACCGGTCAAGGTCCAGGTGCTGCCGGGCCGCGAGGAAAACATCGAATTCCGGCTTCCGGCCCAATTGGCTGCGAGCTGACCCACCCCAATTCCAAGCCCAGAAAGAAACTCGTAATGGCTATCCCCTTCTTCAAGGAAATGCGTATCGGCGGCTATTTGCTCAAGCAGAAACTGCTTGGCCGCAAACGCTATCCGCTCGTGCTGATGCTGGAGCCGCTGTTCCGCTGCAACCTCGCCTGCGTCGGCTGCGGCAAGATCGACTATCCCGATGCGATCCTGAACCGCCGCATGACGGCGCAGGAGTGCTGGGACGCCGCCGACGAATGCGGCGCGCCGATGGTGGCGATTCCCGGCGGCGAGCCACTGATCCACAAGGAGATCGGCGAGATCGTGCGCGGCCTCGTCGCGCGCAAGAAGTTCGTCTCGCTCTGCACCAACGCGCTGCTGCTCGAGAAGAAGCTCGACCTGTTCGAGCCCTCGCCCTACCTGTTCTTCTCGGTGCATCTGGACGGCCTGAAGGAGCACCACGACAAGGCGGTGTCGCAGAAGGGCGTGTTCGACCGCGCCGTCTCCGCGATCAAGGCGGCCAAGGCGCGCGGCTTCACCGTCAACGTCAACGCCACCATCTTCGACGGCCATCCGGCCGAGGAGATCGCGAAGTTCTTGGACCTCACCGTCGAGCTCGGCGTCGGCGTCTCGATGTCGCCCGGCTACGCCTATGAGCGCGCGCCGGACCAGGAGCACTTTCTCAACCGCACCAAGACCAAGAAGCTGTTCCGCGACGTCTTTGCGATGGGCAAGGGCAAGAAGTGGAACTTCATGCATTCCGGCCTGTTCCTCGACTTCCTCGCCGGCAACCAGGAATACGAGTGCACGCCGTGGGGCATGCCCGCGCGCAACATTTTTGGTTGGCAGAAGCCCTGCTACCTGCTCGGTGAAGGCTACGCAAAAACCTTCAAGGAGCTGATGGACACCACCGACTGGGAAACCTACGGCACCGGCAAGTACGAGAAGTGCGCCGACTGCATGGCCCATTGCGGCTACGAGCCGACCGCGGCGACCGCAGCCCTCAACAACCCGATCAAGGCGATGTGGGTGTCGCTGCGCGGCATCAGGACCACCGGCCCGATGGCGCCGGAGATCGACATGAGCAAGCAGCGTCCGGCGCAGTACATCTTCTCGGCGGAAGTGCAGAAGCGCCTGTCGGAGATCCGCAAGGACGAGGCCGACGCCGCGCAGGAGAAGGCCGCGCGGAAGGCTTCGACCGCCGCGTAATCGGACGCAATCAACTCTCACGACGAAGGCCCGGCCGCGATCGCGACCGGGCCTTTTCTTTGCGCCGTTGTGCCGCCAGAGGAGCGGCCCGTGTCCCGGACGCTCTGCAGCGCTCTTTGCGTTGCTGCGCAGAGCCGGGACCCAGCAGCCACGCGCCGTGTCGATAAATGGGCCCCGGCTCTGCAGCGCACCGCTGAAGAAGCGCTGCGCGGCGGCCGGGGTACGAGGCGCGAGTGTGTTGCTCGCTCTCTCCACGTCGTCATTGCGAGGAGCTCTTGCGACGAAGCAATCCAAAATCCTTCCGCGGAAAGATTCTGGATTGCTTCGCTGCGCTCGCAATTGTGCAAGTCCACTAATTCGCTGATCGACGCGCGTGCCGGTCGGCCGCCGCATCACCACGAAGTTTGACGCCAGAACCCCGGGGCGTCGGGACCACACGACTTCTCCGTCCGCGGACGGTTTGACCTGATCGCCGGGAGCTCGCGTGTGCTCACCTCCGACGACGGCCGAAACCGCTGTGACCGCGCCGTGTCGTATCGCGTCGCGCCTGACTCACGGTCGCCCGCCCTGTCATCGCCTGCCGCGCCGGCGCTACCGCGTCCACCGCACCCCGACCCGCATCTCGTGACGATCGCGAAGCGCCCCTCTGGCAGGGCCGGGATGGCGGACATATGCCGCAAATCCGAAATTCGGGAAAGTGGAATATTTTTGCGAAGAGGGGTTGACGGGGGTTGCGGTGTTTTGCCCGACGCCTCCCATGGCGCCAGCCCGCAGAGCAACTGGCCCGACGCCTCCCATGAGGATTACGGTGACAGTGCTGGACTGCAACGTAATTCCAGGAAGAAACGGGCGCGATTCGAAGCCAGCTGCCGTGCGACCAAATGGAATGCTCCAGATTGGCGGCTGACGCCGCCAAAAAAACGATCTACGCGCTGTTGACTACCTCTAGCCAGTGGGTGCCACCATAGCTCCCGCAACTAAATATCAGTTAGCGGTTCGGCAAGACCTTCTGGATACCTTCTTCAATCTTCGAGGAGATCAACCCATACAATAGCGAGTGCGCCGCGATAGCTCGCTCAAGCTGACAGAAGTTACTGAAATTCCAGTATGCAACCGACAAGCCATCGACTACGCTTGCATAGTTGATAGATAGAATTTGTCCTGGCTCAATCTTCGACTTTCTTGCCTGCGAACTCCTTAGGTATAAGCTAGGTGCGAAACGTCCTTCTTGTGGGGAAAAGTAGAAAAATCTTCGATCGTCGATAAACCAATAAAGACTCCAGTCGCCTGCGACTGCCTTCGAAAATACCGGACGATCGCTTCGCGATCTGGCCTTGTCAAAATGAAAGCCAAATGTTGCCGCATCGCGTTCCATAATGGCTTTGAAAAACGAGTAACGCTCTCCTTCGTCAAACGAGTGTCCTTTCCCTCGCACCATTTCACTTGCGTGGATATCGGCCTCGTTTTCAGCCAATTTCCTCTCGCATCTCCACATATCCTGTAGCTGTCTTTCGTGATCGGACCTCCGCATGACACTGTCTTGAACGAGTCTTCTTCGGCACGGATCCACCTCTCGCCGCCAAGCGGCTTCGCCGCCACCAAAGCGGCTGCTCAGATCTCTTTCCGGGCAACCGTTCTCAATATCGCGTTTCTGTCTTAGCTCCTGAAGGAGCGGTGAAAAATAGAGATCCTTGAAGTTCTCGTCAGGAATTGGAAAGTTGCCAGGTTGACCTAGTCGTTCCTTGATACTCTCAACGACGCATTGGCGGTGGAGTACGATGTCTTCATCCACTTGAGCAAACGACTCAACAAATTCGCTTCGAATCGAAAAGGCCGAGAAACCCTTCTTCTTCAGGTGGTCAGAGTAGTTGGGCGCATTCTCGCCTATGGAGATCCAATTGCGACAAATCGCGTTGGCCTGCTCAAAGGAAAGCTTCGAAGTCATCTTTCACCATCCATGTACGTTCGTCCTCATCCTAAGGGACAAATACCGCTGGTGAATTACGGTGACAGAATTACGGTGACAGTGCTGGACCGCCCCCTTAAGTGAGCCAACGGTAATTGCAGTGACGGTGCTGGGTGATGAACCCGGATTGCGGTCCGCTCCATCCAAGCTCTACCGGTCGAAAAGAAAAGGCCCGGTCACCATCGCGACCGGGCCTTTTCTTTTGTCAGCTCGAGGAAACCGCTCAGGCCGTCTCGGACACCAGAACCTCGCTGCCGACGAGCTCCGTCCCGATCAAATAATCGCGGCAGCCTCGCAGGCTACGCAGCGCGCGGTTGAAGTCGATGCCGGTCGAGACCAGTCCATGCAGCGCTGCCGGATTGCGCACGATGCCGCGCAGCACGGCGGCAAGGTCGATCTGGCCGTTCGGCTTGATGGCGGCGCGGGCAAGCGCGGGCAGCGCGCGGTGGGCGGGATCACTGATGACGCGGACAGCGGCAAAGGGCAGCCCGGCCTCGGCGGCGTACGCGGCCGCGATGTGGCTTTCCATGTCGACGGCGGCCGCTCCCGTCTCCGAATGCAGCGCCGCCTTGCAGGAGCGCCCGGTGACCACTTCCTCGGCGCCGGCAAGGCTGCCGCGCACCACGCGGCGACGTCCCGACGTCAGGCGGTCGATCAAATCGTCGCCGAGCGACAGGCCGGCGGCCCAGCGGGTGTCGCCTGAAAGCACCTCGGTCGCCAGCACGACGTCGCCGGAGCGCAAGGTCGGGTCGAGCCCGCCGGCCACGCCGAACGAGATCACGCCGCGAATCGTCTCGGGGTCCACCACGGTCAGCAGCGCCCGCAACTGGGTCGGGCTGCTGGACGAGCAGATGACCGCCATTCCGGGCCCGGCCGCGATGCGGGCCTCCTGAACCAGACCGGTCACAATGAGTATCGGTCGCGGATCAATGGCATTGCCCGCGGTAAGATAGTCCCCCATCCCCAAAGTCACATTCCGACCCCTACCACCCTGCTGTTGGTGTTCCGCAAGTTCCGATACCGCGCCAACGCCCACAGCGGGAAGAACTTTGGGTAACCATGATAACGTAGATAGAATACACGGGGAAAGCCCGTGGCGGTGTACCGCTGCTCGTCCCACAGTCCTTTTTCGTTCTGTGTTGCAATCAGGTACTCCACCCCGCGGGCGACGGCCGGGTGATCAACCTCGCCTGCAGCCATCAGGGCAAGCAAGGCCCATGCCGTTTGCGAGGCGGTCGAGGGGGCGGCTTCCCATCCCCGGTAGTCCAGGCGATAGCTGACGGCGTCCTCGCCCCAGCCCCCGTCCTTGTTCTGGATCGAGGCCAGCCAGGCGGCGGCCTTGCGCATCATCGGGTCGTCGTGGCTGACGCCGGCCATGTTCAGGGCGCAGAGCACCGACCAGGTTCCATAGATGAAGTTCATGCCCCAGCGGCCGTACCAGGACCCTTCCGGGTGCTGGGTCTTGCGGAGGTAGGCAACGCCCTCGGCGACGTGCTTGCTGGTCCTGGCGGTCTCGCCGAGCTGGGCCAGCATCGAGATGCAGCGGGCGGTGACGTCCTCGGTCGGCGGGTCGAGCAGCGCGCCATGGTCGGAAAACGGGATGTTGTTCAGGTAATATTCGAGGTTGTTCACGTCGAAGGCGGCCCAGCCGCCGTCGTCGCTCTGCATCCCCTCGATCCACTCCCGGCCGCGGTCGATCGCGGCGTCATAGCCGGTCACGCCGTGCTCCCGGCGCATCCGGTCCATCGACATCACCACCACGGCGGTGTCGTCGAGGTCGGGGTAATGGGCATTGTTGTACTGGAAGGCCCAGCCGCCCGGGCGCACGTCGGGCCGCTTCACCGCCCAGTCGCCCTTCACCTCGAGCTCCTGCTTCGGGATCAGCCAGTCGAGGCCCTGCCTGGCCGCCGGCACCGCCTTGTCGCCGCCGGCCTCGAGCAGCGCGTGGGCGGTCAGCGTCGTGTCCCACACCGGCGAGACGCAGGGCTGGCAATAGGCTTCGTCGTCCTTGATCACGAGCAGCTTGTCGATGCCCCGGCGCGTGACCGCGCGGGGCGGAAAATTCTCGTCCTTGCCGAGCGCGTCGTACATCATGACGATGTTGGCCATGGGCGGATAGATCGCGCCCATGCCGTCCTCGCCGTTGAGGCGCTCCTCGGTGAAGGCGAGTGCCGCGTCGATCGCGCGCTTGCGCAGGCTCTTCGGAAACATCGGCTCGACCACGCGCAGGATGCCGTCGAGCGCGCGAAACAGCACGAACCAGGCCATGCTCTGGTGCGGCGCCTTGGCGGTCATGCCGATCGAACGCGGATCCTGCAGGAACAATTCGTCGATGCCGACGCTCTTCGGATTCTTCGCGCGCGGCTTGAGCGCAGCGAGAACCATCAGCGGCACCATGGTGGTGCGCGCCCAGTAGGAGATCTTATTGAGGTGGAACGGCGACCAGAACGGCAGCAGAACGATCTCGATCGGCAGCACCGGTACCGCGCGCCAGGTCACCACGCCGAACATCGCCAGCATGAAGCGCGTGAAGACATTGCTGTTGATGGCGCCGCCGCGTGCGTGCATCGCCTCGCGCGCGCGCACCATGTGCGGCGCGTCGACGGAATCGCCGATCATCTTCAGCGCGAAATAGGCCTTCACGCTGGCGCTCATGTCGAACTCGCCGTCATGCACCAGCGGCCAGCCGCCATGGGCGCCCTGGATGCGGCGCAGATAGTTGCCGATCTTGGCTTCGAGCGCGGTATCGACGGGCTCGGCGAGGTAATGGCGCAGCAGGATGTATTCGGCCGGAATCGTGCAGTCGGCCTCGAGCTCGAACACCCAATGGCCGTCCGGTTGCTGGAAGCCGATGACGCCTTCCGTGGCCGACGCAATGCTCGATTCCAAGGTCCTTGATTCCAGGATCCCGGGTTCTTGGGCTTCGCGGCTGGTCGGGTTCACGGAATCCATCTCGCTCGATTGCTCCGATAGTCGATTGAAATTGACCGGGACATTTGCCCGTCAGGGCCGCTCTTCAGGATCCTTTGGCGGCCAGAACCAGATCGGCGGCGCGATCACCGGACCGGACCGATCCCTCGATGGTTGCCGGCAATCCCGTAGCAGTCCAGTCGCCGGCGAGAAACAGGTTTTTCAGCGCGGTGACCGGCCCCGGACGCAGCGCATTCTGCGCCGGCGTGGCGGCGAAAGTGGCCCGGCGCTCGCGCACGATCTGCCACGGTGGCAGATCGCCGGACACGCCGCCGGCCTTGCAGACGTCGTTCCAGATCGCCTGCGCGAGTTCCTCGCGCGGCATGTCGACCAGACGGTCGCCGTT
This sequence comes from Bradyrhizobium sp. Bra64, assembly GCF_024519875.1. Lineage (NCBI taxonomy): Bacteria > Pseudomonadati > Pseudomonadota > Alphaproteobacteria > Hyphomicrobiales > Nitrobacteraceae > Bradyrhizobium > Bradyrhizobium sp. Bra64. The sequence goes on from NZ_JALJRD010000002.1 coordinate 549,087, forward strand.
GCTGATGGTGACGGAGAGCCGGTTCGGAAACGCGAACAGCCATTCCACGACGCCGCCGATCACGCCCAGGATCGGCGCCGAGCCCGGCGGCGGTTCAGTGCGGAAATGCGCATTCACGATGGCGCGGAATTCAGTCGGCGTCTTCAGACCCGGCAGCAGGCTGGAGGCGGCGCGCGGCGGCACCGCCATCACGACGACGTCGCCGTCGGCGAGCTGGATCACGTCCTCGCCGCCGAAATTCAGCGCGCCGGCCTTGCCGTCCGCGGCCGTAAACGAGCGCAGCTCATGGCCGAGCTGAACGGTGTGGCCGCGCTCGGTCAGGAATTTGACGGCCGGCTCGATCAGCACGGCGCTGAGGCCGTCGCGCGCGATCAGTGGACGGCACGCCTGTCCGCCTGCAAGCAGCGTCTCGCGCACGATCGCGCCAGCGAGCCCGGCCGAGCCCTCGGGCGGATCGACGTTGAGCGCAGCCAGCAGCAGCGGCTGCACCAGACGCTGGTAGAGGACGCCTTCGCAGGGAATGGACTTGCCAACCAGCGTCTGCTCCGAGGCCCAGATCAGCGGCGCCAGCTTGAGATAATCGGTGAGCCCGGTGTCGGGAACGCGACGGCTCTCGTCGAGCACCCAGGTCGGCAGCCGGCCATCGCCGAGATCGATCTGCCAGCGCTGCCCGGTCGTGATGTCGACGAAGGGAAACTGCGCGCGATCGGGGCCGACGAGGCCGGCCTCGGTGCCGATCGAGCGCGCATAGGCGCGCGCATGGCTGTTGCCGGACAGCAGCAGATGATTGCCGTTGTCGATGGTGAGATTGGTGGCGCCGTCGAAATAGGAGCGGCAGCGGCCGCCGGCCTGGTGCGTCGCCTCGTGCACGGCGACCTTGAAGCCGGCATTGGCGAGCCGCACGGCGGCAGAGAGGCCGGAAATTCCAGCGCCGATGATGTGAGCTGTGTTTTGCATCAGATGAAAGCGTAGCGGAGCAGGATCAGGATGCGTGTGATCTTCGACACACGCACCGGCTCGCGCGGCGCGTTGAACCCGCGCGCGATCAGGAGGTCCAGAATCGAATGATAGTATTTCGACATGATCCGCGGCGCGCGCACGGCGCGGCGCCTGTTGCGGTTCATGATCTCGTCCGACGTCTCGAAATGCGCCTTCGCGCGCTGCGCCAGCGGCAGGCAGACCTTCGGCAGCGCGCGCTCGGCGATCACGCGGTTCGGATCGTCGGAGGTGATGCCGGCATGCAGCAGCGCCTCGCGCGGCAGATAGAGCCGGCCGAGGCCGGCGTCCTCGTCGATGTCGCGCAGGATGTTGGTGAGCTGGAGCGCGCGGCCGAGATGATGGGCGAGCTGGATGCCATCCTCTTCCGGCAGCCCGAACACCCGCACCGACAACCGCCCCACGGCGCTGGCGACGCGATCGCAATACAGATCCAGCGTCGCCATGTCGGGCGCGCGGATGTCCTGCGGCACGTCCATCTCCATGCCGTCGACGATGGCGAGGAAATCCTCGCGCTTCAGCCCGAAGGTCTTGACGGAGGCGACGTAGTCCTTCAGCCGCGGCGGCGGATGGCCCTGGTAGAGCGCGTCGATGTCGTTGCGCCATTGCTGAAGTGCGGCGAGCCGCTCGTCGCGCGGGCCATCGGAATCGGCGATGTCGTCGACCTGACGGCAGAAGCTGTAGATCTGGAACATCGCTTCGCGCTGGTCGCGCGGCAGGATGCGCATCGCGGCGTAGAACGAGCTGCCGGATGCGGTCGAGCCATAACTGGCGCCGGGCGCGGCCGCCTCAAGCGTCATGTGCAGTCCCCGGTCTGGAAATGGCCTTGCGTCCGATCGCGCGGCGGCCGACTTCGCCGATCATGCCGGCGACGCTGAAGGTGAGAAGCTCGAACTTGTTCAGGTGCACGCGCTCGCGCAGGGGATCGCGCACCTTCAACAGGCGCACGATACGGTCGGCGTAGGCCTGGATCACCGAGACGTCGAGGCCGAGCCGGAAATCCCTGATCTCCGCAGCCAGCGACCTGCCCTCGCCCAGCAGCGCCTCGTTGCGGATTGCGAGCCCCTGCAGGCAGGCCAGCATCGCCGGCGGCGACTGCGCGAGCCCGAGCTGCTCGACCGATGCGCCGCTCGCGGCCAGCGCGTCGCGCGGCAGGTAGACGCGATTGAGCTCGCGAAAATCCTTGCCGCAATCCTGGAGGTGATTGTTGATCTGCAGGCCCGCGCAGAGCGCGTCCGATGCGGCCCAGGTCGAGGTGCTCTCGCCATGGACGTCGAGCATGAAGCGGCCGACCGGCATCGCCGAGTAACGGCAATAGTGGATGACCTCGTCCCAATTCTCGTAGCGCAGCTTGGTCACGTCCATGCGGAAGGCGACCAGGACGTCGAGCGCGTGTCGCGGCGCCATGCCGCGCTCGGCCAGCGCGCGCCGCAAGCTGACGGCTTCGGCCTGGGTGTCGCCGGTGCCGAGCAGTTCCGCCTCCAGCAGATCGAGATAAGCGAGCTTCTCGTCGCCCGGCAGCGTGGCGTGATCGGCAATGTCGTCGGCGGTGCGGACGAAATTGTAGTACGCCAGGATCAGGGCGCGATGACGCGGATGGATGATCCAGGACGCAACGGGAAAATTCTCGTCGCGGTCACCCTTGCCGGATCGCAATTCGCTCGCAGAGGTCATCGAGGGCTGGTCTACAATCGTTTGGACAGGAAGGGCTTTTCGCTCGCGCGGGCTCATGCCGCCGCGGCCCCCATATAGGGGAATACGGCCGCAAAACCAATCCTGTCTCTCGATGGCTGCCCTTCGCGGATCGGACCCGAAAAGGCGGCCCGGGGGGCCGCCCTTGTGGGCCAGTGGCCGAGCTTACTGGCTGTGGTTCTTCAGGACCTGGTCGCAGGCCTGGGAGATCTTGGCCCGGTTCTCCTTGAGGCAGGCCAGGATCGTGAAATCGCCCTGATCGATGACCGGACGGCAGAACTTCTGCACGTCGCGCGTGCAGGCCTTCTGCTCGGAATCCGTGCCGCGGCCTTGCTGGGCGAACGCAGCCGTGGAGAGGGATGCCGACAGCAGGGTGAGAGCGACGAGAAGCTTACGCATTGTATTCCTTCATTCTGACGGCAGAATCGCACCGATCCCGGACAACACAGGGCAGACGGGAACGGATTGGTCTGATGGCAAGTCGCCGCGGAACGTGCGGCCTCGGAGAAGGCACAAGCACTGGAAAATGCGGCCAAATTGGCGCCGCACCCACCAAATCAGGTCTTCCCTGGGCCTTCATTGGCAGATGTAAGAGCTTGATACTACGCCATAATTTAGACAGGCCGCGTTTTGCTGCCCACCTGTTGCAGCGCTGCATCGCTGAAGCCCGCTTTTCCCGCCAGAAACATATCGAAACACGGCAAATCGCGAGCCCGGAACATGGCGCGAGGGGCTGTGAACCGCCATCTCTGGCGCTCACGCTTTGAACCTGACAGGGGCTCGAAGCACTAAACCTTCGATGTGGCGAGACGTTCTTGATGATCAGCGGACGTCGTTCCAAAACGGGATATTTGAGATGAAATTCTTTGGGCGATCTGAACTGGCAATCAAGGCGGCCGGCATCGGGGCTATGCTGCTGTTCTCAGTTTCGGCAAGTCAGGCTCAGTCGTCCGGACCGTTTGCAGGTTTCGACGGCGCGTGGACCGGCACCGGTACCGTGTCGCTGTCCGACGGCTCCACCGAGCGCATCCGCTGCAAGGCGGACTACAAGGTCGCCGGCAGCGGTCTCAGCCTCAAGCAGGCCCTGCACTGCGCGTCCGACAGCTACAAGTTCGACCTCACCAGCGACGTGACGAGCCAGGGCGAGCGCATTTCCGGCAACTGGAGCGAGGCCAGCCGCAACATCTTCGGCAATTTGCAAGGCACCGCCGGCGGCGGCCAGATCGAAGTGTTCGTCGAGGCCAACGGCTTTGCCGCCAATTTGTCGCTGCGCACCAATGGCACCAAGCAGACCGTGCAGATCTCCTCGAAGGGCGAGATCCGCGGCGTCAACATCACGATGACGAAGAGCTGATTCCCTGCTCGATCGAAAGCAACACAGCCCCCGGTTCTCGCGAGCCGGGGGCTTTTTGCTGATTGGATCTACCGGCAAACGCCTGCGTCGGGTCCATGCTCCACGCGGATCAAGCCGCGCTACTCAGATCGCCGGCTTGTCGGTACCCTGCAGCCTGGCGTGCAGATTGATCAGCCACATCGCCGTCGGCCGCAGGATGAAGAGGTCGGCGACGAGAGCCATCACCATCGAGAAGGCGCTGAGCCAGCCGAACAGCCGCAGTGACGGCAGGTCGGAGAACACGGTGACGACGAGGCCGCAGGCCAGCACCAGCGTGGTCAGGATCAACGCCGGGCCGACCAGAACGGTCGCGCGCTCCACCGCAAGCGCCGAGCCGACGCCCGGCTTGCTCTCCAGCCTGAGGCGATTGAGGAAGTGGATGGTGGCGCTCAAGCCCAGGCCGAACGAGACGGTCAGCGCGACGACGCTGGCGAATTGCAGCCCCTCGCCCATCGCCCACAGCACCGTTCCCGACATCACCACGGGGAAAATGCCCGGCAGGATGCAGGCGAACATCACGACCCAGGAGCGGAAGGCCAGGCCGATGAAGATCGCGACCAGCGCGAACTCGACGGTGAGGCCGCGGTTGAGCTTCTCGATCATGCCGGCCGAATTGCGCGCGGCGATCGCGGCAAGGCCCGTCACGGCGATCTCGTAGCCGGGATGCTTCTTGCGGACGGCGTCAAGCTCGGAATCGAGCTTGTCGACGATCGGCAGCAGCTGACTGGAATCCTTGTCCGGCACGCGGCCGGCGACCACGACCGCATCCTGCTCGGCATCGATGAAGCGCCGCACCAGATGCTCGGGAATGACGCTGACATACTCTTTAAGCGTCGCGACGTCGGCGCCGCCGGCCTTTTCCGCGAGCCAGCGGCGCAGAGTCTCAAGCGACCAGACGTTGCCGACACCGGCCGCCTTCTCCACGGTCGCGTGCACGTCCGCAATCGTCTGCAGCGTCTCCGGCGAATAGAGCGTCTCACCCTTGGGGAACTGGACCAGCACGTTAACCGGATTGGCGCCGGTGAGCTTGGCATCGAGCCGGTCGCTGGCGGCGACCGCCTGGCGCTTGTCCGGCACCTGGTCTGCGAGCCGGTAGCGCGGCTCCAGATTGGCGTAGATGACGCCGAGGCCGGCGACGAACACCACCGCGATCAGGCTGAACAGGCCGGGACGGCCCACCATGCGCACCGCGATCCAATAGCAGAAATTGCGCAGCGCCTGGACGCCGGCATCCGCGCTCTGGAACTTGGTCGCAAAGACCTTCTCGTTGCGCACCAGCAGCACGCCGAACACCGGCACCAGCGACAGCACCGCGACCAGCGCGATGATGGTGGCGGCGAGACCAGCCTCGCCGAACTTTCGGATCAGGTCGGAGTCGGAGAACTGGAGCGCGATGAAGGAAATGCCGGCGGTGCCGTGCGTCAGCACGCAGGCCGGTCCCACCACCAGCACCGCGTTCTTGAATGCGGTGAACTTGTCCTGGCCTGCGATCAGCCGGTCACGCGCGGCGAAGGTGAGCTGCATCGAGTCCGAGAAGCTGATGACCATGATGAGCGGCGTCATCACGTTCAGGAACATGTTGAGATTGAAATTGGCCCAGCCGAGCGCGCCGAGCGCCAGCAGGATCGCGATCATCGGCGGGAACGCCGCCGCCACCATGAACGAGATCTTTCTGAAGAAGATGATGGCGATGACACAGCCGGCGAGAATGCCGAGGATGTTGTAGGTGAGCCCGTCGCGCTCCACCGCGTTGCGGATCTCGAGCTGCATCACCGGCACGCCGGAGAGCTGCACGTTGAGTCCGGTATCGCCGAGGTCTTCCTTCATCAGGGCGCGGATGTCGCCGACGGTCTTGGTCAGCTTGCTGGACGCGACGACCTCCGGATCGAGCGAGAGCACGATCAGCGCGAGCGTGCCGTCCTCCGACAGCAGCTTGCCGCGGATGATCTCGTTGTTTTTGACGGTCTCGATGAACTTGTCGTAGGCGGCGCCTTCGGGCAGATCGGGCGGGAACAGTGCCGCCGGCAGCTTGCCCGGCGCCGGCGCCTGACGCGCCGAGAACAGCGAGACCAGGCCGCGCGTGCCTTCGACGAGCTGCATGTCGGTGACGAAGTCGCGCAGCTTCTCGAGGTTGTTCCTCGCCAGCAGATTCTTGCCCTCGACCACGACGAGAACGTCGAATTCCTCGGCCGGGAACTTCTTGGTCACCGCTTCATACTGTCGAAATTCCGGCGTGTTCGAGCGGAATAGCTGCGACAGCGAATCGTCGATCTTGATCCGGTGGATGCCGAACACGGCGCCGACGATCAGCACGAGCAGGACGATGCAGGACACAATCGGCGCCCGGACGGCGATCAGCCCGATGCGCTCCAGCCCGAAGGCGATGGAAGACGCAGGTCCCTGCTCGACCTTGTCGACATGAACCTCACTCTCGCTGTGCTTTTCGAGCATGCCTTGTCCAGTTCCTAAATCGGCTCGGTCTGTGAGCTTATTGCGCCCCGCGAACGGCTTGAAAACGCCATACCAATGGGAGGCTTGTCCTTTGAAAATGTGTGGAAAATCGCCGCGAGGGGTTTAGCAGGTCAATCACCCTTTTCGCAAGCAGGCGGAAGGTGGCCAAACCGATCAAGATGCGGCGATTTTGCCGGAATGCCCGTCATTCGGGCAGAGCCGTGCCAATTCGACGCGGTGCACGGTCCGCGCTCTCGTCCTTCAGCGCCACGCCGGTTGCCTCTCGCGCCAGACCCTCGCGGACCAGCCAGGCGATCTTGAAGGCGGCCTCGTCATGGCTCAAGCCGGCCTTGTGGATGTTCGACACGCAATTGCGCTCGGCATCGGTGCGGCCCGGCTTCGGCGCGAAGGTCAGATAGGCACCGAGACTGTCGGGTGCCGAGAGGCCCGGCCGCTCGCCGACCAGCATCACGACCATGCGCGCACCGAGAATGGCGCCGATCTCGTCGCCGAGCGCGACGCGCGCGCCTGAGGCGACGACGACGTGGCCGATCGCGACACCGTCGTCGGCTGCGAGCAACGTCAGCAGGCGCGTCACCAGCGCCGCCGTATGGGCGTGGACCGCGGCCGCCGACAGGCCGTCGCCGATCACGACCGCAAGCTGGCACGGCGCCACGGCACTGCGTGCCAGCAGTTCGGCCGAACCACCATCGAGCTGTCGTCCGAGATCCGGCCGGCGCAGATAGTCCCTGCGGTCGACTGCCTGGCTCCTGACCTCGGTGACGACGAGGCCAAGCTCGCGGAGATCGGCGGCCAGTCGCGGCGCGTCGAAGACGGCATGCACGGCATCGCGGGCGCGGGCATGGTCCAGCGTGAAATCGAGCAGCGCGCGCGTCGGCACGCTCGCGCCGCTACGCCCGAGCGCGACGCGCGCGGGCGTGAGCGACCGCAGATCGAGGGTCGGGCGGCGCGGGACGGCCGGATCAGACATGTCGCATCATTCGGCGGGAACGGAAGCCTCGCGCAGCCGGATCGAATAGTTCGATGCGTTCTGCTGGCCGGTCGAAGCCGCGCGCGCAAAGGTGATGAGATGGTGCGCGATCAGGGTACAGCCGATCAGCCCTTCGAGATCGCCGCGCTTGATGCGGCCCAGCGCGAACTTCCAGAACACGCGCTTATAGTCGCCAAGCACGCCGACCTTCCAGAAGATGTTGCGCAGCATGACGAGGCCGCGCCTGATATTGGCCCAGGTCTTCATCTCGTCCGGCACCGGCATCTTGAGGCGGTGGGGATAGGTGTGGTCGCATTGGTACTGGAAGCGGGCAAATACCTTCTCGGGCTCGTAGGCGGCGCCCATGCAATGCTTCCAGGACGCAACGACATCGTCATAGGGCAACAGGAAGTCGACGTTGGAATCGCGGCCGTCGTCCTCGATCAGGCGGCCCTCGCGCTCCAGCCGGTCCCATAGCGGCGTCTTCGGCAGCGCCTGGAGCAGATTGATAGTGAGCAGCGGTATCTGGGATTCGTCGACGAAGGCGAGCAGCGCATCGGATGTCTTCGGCTTGTCGGTGTCGAGCCCCATGATGATGCCGGACACGACCTCCATGCCGTAGGAGTTGATGGTACGCACACCTTCGAGGATCGGGACCATCATGTTGTGGTCCTTGTGCATCGCCTTCAGCGCGTCGGGATCGGGCGTCTCGATGCCGCAGAAGATGGTGATGAAATAGGCCTCGCGCATCTTCTCGAGGATTTCGGGCCGCTTGGCGATGTTGAGCGTCGCCTCGCAGGCGAGCCGGACCACGTAGCCGGTCTTTTTCTGCCATTCGATCAGGTGCGGCAACAGGTCCATCGCCGCCTTGCGGTTGCCGATGAAATTGTCGTCGACGAAATAGACCGTGTCGGTCATGCCGCATTCGCGCAGGCGGTCGAGCTCGGCGATGATCTGCTCCGGCGACTTGATGCGCGGATTACGGCCGTAGAGGCCGGGGATGTCGCAGAACTCACACTGGTAAGGGCAGCCGCTGGAATACTGGATGCTGCCGAGGAAGTATTTCTTCACGTCGGCGAGTTCGTAGGCCGGGATTGGAAACTCCGTCATCGGCACGCGGTCTTTGGTCGTGAGGATGACCTGCTGTTCCGGACGCGATGTGTCGCGCGACAGGATCTCGAACAGCTGATGGGTGGCGTCGCCGAGTTCGCCGACATGGAGATAGTCGAACGACGGATAATAGTCCGGGCAGGCGCTGACCGAGGGACCGCCGAGCGCGACCGGAAGGTCGAGTTCATGGGCACGGCGGCAGATGTCGTTCATCTGCTGGCGCTGGATATGCATGCCGCTGACGAAGACCGCCTCGGCCCATTCGAACTCTTCCCTCGTCGTGCGGCGAAGGTTCTCGTCGACGAATTTGACCTGCCATTCCCTGGGCAGATAGGCCGCGAGCAGCAAAAGCCCCTGCGGAGGCATGAAGGCCCGGACGCCATCGGTCAGCGGATAGGAATGTTCGAATGTACCGAACGAAGACGTGTAACGCGGAAACACGCAGAGGATCCGCCGGGACGTACCGTTGCATTCAGCTCGCATCAAAGCTCCCCCAGCCACGTTCGGTATATGGTGCGGAATAGCCGGACATATAGCGTAACGCTGCCGCCGAAATTTCTCAACATTGTGGCATCATTCTAATTCACGAAGGGGGCCAATGGTTTCCTTGACTTCTACCGAGGCTGAGCGCCTGCAGCCCGTCAGGCAATCAGCCGGGAGGCAAAATCGGGCAGCAGGCCTGCATCGGCGGCAAGACGGAAGTCAGCGCCCACAATGCCCGACTGCGCCAGCCAGTCGTCGAATTCCGGCGCGCGGCGCAGACCGAAGACGTCACGGACATAGAGCGCGTCGTGAAAAGACGTCGACTGGTAGTTCAGCATGACGTCATCGGCGCCGGGGACGCCCATGATGAAGGTGACGCCGGCGGCGGCGAGCAGCGTCAGGAGGTTGTCCATGTCGTCCTGGTCCGCCTCGGCATGGTTGGTATAGCAGATGTCGATCCCGAGCGGCAGGCCGAGCAGCTTGCCGCAAAAGTGGTCCTCCAGCCCGGCACGGATGATTTCCTTGCCGTCGTAGAGATATTCCGGGCCGATGAAGCCGACCACGCTGTTGACCAGCAATGGCGCAAAGGCGCGGGCGACCGCATAGGCGCGGGCCTCGCAGGTCTGCTGGTCGACGCCGTGATGGGCGTTGGCGGACAGCGCCGAGCCCTGCCCGGTCTCGAAATACATCACGTTCTCGCCGACCGTGCCGCGCTTCTGCGACAGGCCGGCCTCCTGCGCCTCCCTCAGCAGCGCGAGGTCGATGCCGAAGCTGCGGTTGGCGGCTTCGGTGCCCGCGACCGACTGGAAGACGAGGTCGACCGGCACGCCCTGCCCGATCAGCGACAGCGTCGTGGTGACATGGGTCAGCACGCACGCCTGTGTCGGGATCTTCAGCCGCGCGATGATCTCGTCGAGCAGGCGCAGCAATTGCCCGATCACGGCCGGATCGTCGCTGGCCGGGTTGATACCGATGCAGGCATCGCCGGCGCCGAGCAGGATGCCGTCGAGGATGGAGGCGGTGATGCCCCTCGCGTCGTCGAAGGGGTGGTTGGGCTGGAGCCGCGTGCTCATCCGGCCCTTCAGGCCAATGCTGTTGCGAAAAGCGGTGGTGACCTCGCATTTTCGCGCGACCAGGATCAGGTCCTGGTTGCGCATCAGCTTCGAGACCGCGGCCGCCATCTCCGGCGTGATGCCGCCTGACAGCTTGCGCAGGACGTCGGGCGTCGCGGCATCCGACAGCAACCAGTCGCGGAAGGCGCCGACGGTCAGCGAGGCCACCGGTGCGAAGGCTCTTGTGTCGTGGCTGTCGATGACGAGACGGGTGACCTCGTCGGCCTCGTAGGGGATAACGGCCTCCTGCAAGAACTGCCCCAGCGGGACGTCGGCGAGCGCCATCCGCGCCGCGATCATCTGCTCGGCGCTGGCGGCGGCGATCCCGGCCAGCCGGTCGCCGGAGCGCGGCGGCGTCGCCTTGGCGAGCAGGTCGCGCAGATCCGGGAATGCGTAGGTCGTGGCGTCGATGGTGTGGCGGTAGAGCAAGGGTCTCTCCGGGTCTCGTCGGCCAGAGGCCGAGTCCAGGGCGATCTTGAAGGCGATCTTGAAGGCGATCCCGGCATCAGGGAATACGCGCTTGGCGGCCCCGGTGCACGCCGATGTTTGGGGCATCCCGCCCGTCCCTCGGCGGCCAATTGCTGGAAACGGACAACACTGCTCCAAATGGCTGAGATAGCACGGCTTTCCTTCGGCCCGCAGCAGGCGCCGCGGACCGGCCCGTTAACGCTGTGTCCATCTTCCTTCTGCATAGTTTTGCATAGATTTTTACAAGACCGCGCTTTCCGGCCGCTCCCGGCCATTCGGACTCCTGAAAACCATGACAACCGACCAATCTGGGAATGCCGCCGGCCTGTCGGGCCGCTTCACGCTTGCGACCAAGCTCTACGCGATCTTCGCGCTGTTCGCGCTGCTGACGGCGGCGATCGCGATGCTGTCCAATTACAACAGCCGTCGCGGCGCCGAACTGACCAGCGCGATCGAGACGGCGAACGCCGCCGCGCTGAACGTCGAGCGGGTCAACTCGCTGGTCTACGCGGTCGTGATGGAATCGCGCGGCGTCTACATGTCGACCGAGCCCGCCGTCGTGAAGAAATTCGGCGACGGCCTGCTCAAGTTCAACGCACAGATCCTCGGCGTCGTGAAGCGCTGGGAGACCATCGTCAAGGCCGACGATGCCGAGCAGTTCGCCACCTTCAAGAAGCGCATCGAGCAGTTCGTCGAGTTCCGCAAGGAGCTGGTACGCCGCGGCGTCGAGATCAACGCGGCCGCGGGCCGCGAATGGGGCGACAACGACGCCAATCGCGCCGTCCGCTCGGCACTGAACAAGGATCTCGAGGCGCTGTCCAAGGTCTATACCGAGCGCGCGAGGCAAATCGCGCATGAGACCGAGACCAATCGCATTCTGTCCTTCGTCCTGACATGCCTCGCCGGCGTGGCGCTCGTCCTCGTCGTGATCGGCATCGTCATCATCGCCCGCTCGATCGCCCGCCCCCTCTCGGCCATCACCGCGACCATCAAGCAGGTCGCCGACGGCGCCGAGAACGTCGTGGTGCCGCACAGCCACCGCGCCGACGAGATCGGCGCGCTGGCCCGCGCCATCCAGATCTTCCAGGACGCGATGGGGCGCAACCGCAACCTCGCCTCGCAGGTCTCGCAGGACTCCGCCGCGCGCGAGGAGCGCGCCCGCCACATCGAACAATCCGTCGAGCAGTTTCGCGATGCGATCGGCGCGGTCATGCGCGGCCTCGCCGACAACGCCTCGACCATGCGCGAGACCGCGCAGACCATCACGCGCGTCACCGCGGACGCAAGCAGCCGCGCCGGCACGGCGGCGAACGCCACCGAGCAGGCCTCCCACAACGTCACGGCGGTGGCGGGCGCGGCCGAGGAGCTGTCGGCGTCGGTGGTTGAGATCGGCCGGCAGGTGCGGCAGAGCGCAAGCGCGGTCGAGCAGACCGGCCAGCGCACCGAGAAATCGATCGCCGAGATCGAGAGCCTTGCCGCGGCCACGCAGCGCATCGACGGCGTGCTCGGCCTGATCCAGGCCATCGCCGAGCAAACCAATCTGCTCGCGCTCAACGCCACGATCGAGGCTGCGCGCGCCGGCGATGCCGGCCGCGGCTTCGCCGTCGTCGCTCATGAAGTGAAGGCGCTCGCCGGCCAGACCGCCAAGGCGACGGCCGAGATCGGCGAGAACGTCGGCCAGATCCAGGCCTCCACCCGCAATGCGGTCGACGCCGTGCGCGAGATCGGCGGCGCGGTCCGCGAGATCAACGACGTCACCTCGGCGATCGCCGGCGCCGTCGGCCAGCAGGACGCCGCCACCCGCGAGATCTCCTCCAACGCGCAATCGGCCGCGCAGGGCAACGAGACGCTCGTGGCGAACATCACCTCGCTGCGCGACGCCATCGGCGAGACCGACACGGCGGCATCCTCGGTGCTGACGGCGGCAAGCAGCCTGACCGCGACGGCGGACACGCTGTCGCGCGAGGTGGAGAAGTTCTTCCAGAACCTGCGGTCGGATTCCCGCGCCGCCAAGGCGGGATAGCAGCGCGTTCACTGCTGCGAAGCTGGCGGCAGGCACGCTGCAGGCAAGAAACGCGAAAACAACCCCATGCACAGTAGCCGGGTGCAGCGATCTCAATGGCTTGGCTGCCGGCGCGGAATCTGCGGATTTTACGAATTAAATTTGACACGTCGGGCAAAACACCGGCATGATGTCATCATGGCGGAGTAGACGTCGCCGGACAGACCTCTACTTCCGCATCAGGTGCTTGGTTGGCGTCACCGTGCTGGCGGGCACCGCCTCCGAGATCGAAAACGTCAGCCAGGTATTCCAACCCGAAGGTCGGTTGGCAGCGTCGAACTCGCCGTATCCCTTCAGGCCAAGAAAGGCCTGATTGCTCCCGATCGGAAAGATATAACCGATCTGCGGACCGACACCGAGGACGCGCGAACGGAAGCCACCGAGTACAGCTGGCTGGCCGAAATCGTCGGTGACCTGCTGATAGGCGTAGCCGACGAATCCGGCAAACACCTGCTTTGACAGGAACTGCGACACGCCCCAGTCGAGATGGAAATCGACGCCGCTCTGGTACTGCGTATCGGGGTTCTTGAAATTGTAGGTGAAGCCGGCAACGCCGGAGAATTCCGTACCGGTCGCTGGGTTCAGATAAGTGTAGCCGCCGCCGAGATCGATGGCGCCATGACCGATGCCGATATTCGCGAGCCGGTTCGGGTTGTAGTCGCCCACCGGAATGTCGCCCGCGGCATAGACCATGGTGTTGTGGACGCCGTTGTTCCACTTCAGCTTCAACGTCGGGTAGAGGTCGCCATAGGAGACCAGCGCGTCTTCGAGAAACCCGTTACGCGTGGTTACGATCGGCCCCGCCGCGGCCGTCAAGGTGCCGGCAAGGCTCGCGGAATTTCTGCCGTAAACGCTGGCAAGCGTCGCCGACAACTGGCCGCCGAGGACCGGCGTCGCAAACGTGTAGGTCGGCGCGATGAACATCAGATCGGCCTGGCCGCCGAGCGCCAGGTTGAGATCGATGTTGACCGTCGGAGAGAAGCGCCCGACCTGGAATTCCCGCGACGCTGCGGCTGCGCCGGACGCGTTCACGCTCGTATGATAGTAGATCGCAGCGATCGACCAGCCTGGCGTGGCGGGCGTTGCGGCGAGGCTGCCGTATAAACCGGGCAGCCAGAACGAGATGCCGCTTTCGTCCGCGCGGGATACCTGAGGCAAGAATGCCATACCCGCGGTTGCTGCCAAAAGGCAGATCCAGTTAGACCTTTCTCGAGCCATCCGCTCCTCCCAAACATCCCGTCACGCAAGGCGTTGCACTCGGACTGTTTCTTCAGCCCTGAAGTCTTGCACCGAGGCCGCAATCAATCGGCCTTTATCTTCGCGTTCATCGCCGCCTCCAGCTTCTTGACGTCGGCGGGCGACAGTTGCGGCCGATCCACCTTGACCGTCAGCTTGTTGAGCTTGGCGGTGAGCGTAAACGGCGGCGTGTAGTCGGCGTCGTTGACGCCGGTCAGGGTGTCGGAGCCGATGTCGAAGCTTTCGTCCCATTGCAGGATCATGGGCAGCGTCTTCGGCATTCGCTTGGTCGCGACCTCCTTGCCGTCCACCTTCAGGGTACCGGTGCCGGGTTGGCCGAGGCCGCTGAAGTTGTTGTACTGAAGCGTACCAACCCCGATTCCCTCATACTTGAAGTCGAATTCGACGGTGTGCCGACCCGGCGATAGCGCGTCCGCGCCTTCCCACTTAATGCGTTCCAGATCGACCATATTCCAAAGGAATACAGGCTTGCCCTTCAGCAGGTAGAAGCCGTAGCCAGCGAACCGTCCACCTGACGTGAGGATCATGCCCTCGGCGCCGCCATCGGGCACCTCGATATCGGCAGTGATCGTGTAGGACGTGTTCAGAAGCAGCGGCGAATCGCCCTGTGGCAGACCCACCATCGGTCGCTTGTAGACGAACTCGCTGCGTCCGGCGGTGATATTGGGCCGCGGCGCAATGACTCGAGCCGCCACAGAGGCATCCATCGGGAACACCTGGTACTTCCTGGCCTCGGCGATGAACTTCTGCTTCATCTCCTTGACCTTCTCCGGGTTCTTCGCCGCAAGATCGTCGGTCTGGCTGAAATCCTGGTTCAGGTTGAAGAGTTCAAGCTTCTGATTGTTCAGGGGATCGGTGTTGGCGGGACCGAATGCTTCCCAGGGCGCGCGGTTGACCTTGGTGCTCAAGAACCAGCCGTCGTCGTACAGCGCCCACTGACCCATCATTTCGAAATACTGCGTCTTGTGCCGCGTCGGCACCTTGGCGTTCTTGGCGTCGAAAGTGTAGGCGAAGCTGATACCCTCGATCGGCTTCTGCTTGATGCCGTCGACGACGTCAGGGGCACTGATGCCCGCGGCTTCCAATATGGTGGGCACGACATCGATGACGTGAACGAACTGCTCGCGCAGGCCGCCCTTGTCCTTGATCCGCGCCGGCCACGACACCACCATGTTCTGGTTGATGCCGCCGAGCGCCGAGGCGTTCTGCTTGAACCAGCGGAACGGTGCATCGAACGCCCAGGACCAGCCGGCGGACATGTGGTTGTAGGTCAGGTCGGTGCCCCAGACATCGTAGAACTTCATCTGCACGTCGATCGGCAACTCGCTGAGACCGTTGAAGAAGGCGACCTCGTTCGGTGTGCCCATCGGGCCACCCTCGGCACTGGTGCCGTTGTCGCCGTTGATATAGATGATCAGCGTGTTATCGAGCCTGCCGAGATCGTCGAAGCCCTTGATGACGCGCCCGATCTCATGGTCGCTATAGGCAGCGTAGGCGGCGAAGATTTCAGCCTGTCGAATGAACAGCTTCTTTTCATCTGCGCTCAGCTGGTCCCATTCCTTCAGGACATCCTTCGGCCATGGCGCCAGCTTGGTGTCCATTGGAATCACGCCGAGCCGCTTCTGGTTGTCGAAGATGCGCTCGCGCACCTTGTTCCAGCCTTCGTCGAACAGCTTCAACTTGCTGATCTTGTCGACCCACTCCTTCGTCGGGTGATGCGGCGCGTGCGTGGCACCGGGCGCATACTTGATGAAGATGGGCTTGTCCGGCTGGATCTGGTGCATTCGCGTCATGTAGTCGATGGCATCGTCGGCCATCGCCGTCACCAGATTCCAGCTTCCCGCCTCCTTGCCCTCGAACGGATAAATCTGGGTCGTGTTGCGGAACAGGTTCGGCTGCCATTGATTGGCGTCGCCACCGATGAAGCCATAGAAGTATTCGAATCCCATGCCGTTTGGCCACTTGTCGAAGGGCCCGGCCTGGCTGGCCGCGAAGGCCGGCACATTGTGGTCCTTGCCGAACCACGACGTCGCGTAGCCGTTGTCGAGCAGGATACGGCCGATCGTGGCCTTGTCCTTCTCGAGAATGCTGTTGTAGCCGGGGTAGCCTGTCGATTGCTCCGAAATGACGCCGAAGCCCGCGGAATGATGATTGCGCCCGGTGATCAAGGCTGCCCGCGTCGGCGAGCACAGCGCGGTGGAGAAGGTCCGGTTATAGCGCAAGCCCTCGCTCGCAAGACGATCCATCGTCGGGGTCGGGATCACGCCGCCGAAAGTGCTGGGGACGCCGAAGCCAGCGTCATCGGTAATGATGAGCAATACGTTGGGCGCACCCTTCGGCGGCACGACCCGCGGGGCCCACCACGGCTTCGACTGCAGTGAATCATCCTTGATGACGCCGCCGAATTTCGGGTCGGGCGGCGGGAGTTGCTTTCCAATGATGGTGGAGCTGGCGCTGGGAGAACCGAGGACGCCATTGACCTGCTGAGCGGGCGCAGAAACCGAAACCAGCAACGCGGCGCCTGAGACGATCAAGGCGGACAAATGCGCTTTCATGGAGACACTCCCTGGCGTTGCTGCGATCGGCAACCTTGAGAAAACGTGCGACTCATTCCGCGCCAAAAAAAGCTGCATCCGCCGCCGTCGCGGGCGGCACGCGATTGACCAACATCACTGGTCACGTCTTCAATTTCCGACTCGAACTTCGCCATTTGGCCCCCCCTTCCAAAGTTGAAAACAATGTCAGCGAAGCGACACCACGAGAACTAGAGCGCCAGGATAATCGTCATTGGCTTCTTCTGCTCTGTGTGGCGAATATCGATGAAAAGAATTCAGTTAGCGCCTGCCAACGCGATTGACCGGGCCGCCTCGATTCATCGGCGTTCCGGCGACGCCGACGCCGGGCGTTGCGACGGCGCGTGCCACTGGCCGGGGCCGCAGGACGACGCCGGCCCGGGCGACGCATCCGACGGGATATTCGACATACTGGCAGTAAACTATCGCGGCCGCTTTTTCAGTGCTCATGGCAACGAAGCCAGCGACGAGAAGCGCCGACATTGCGATCGACATTTTCATCTCATTTCCCTCCCTTGTTTGGTTCCGACGCTATGCTCAATCGCGCCCCTCACATTGATATGGATCATGCGTCGCGGTCGGAGCGTCGTGTACCGGCTCCGCTCGCCAATCGTCAGGCTCCTCCGCCCGTGATCCGCTCTGCAGCCAGCAGACCCGTGAAGAGGAAGTGCAGAGCAACAGCGGGCCAGAGCAGCGCACCGACCAACTGTCCCGCCAGGCCGATACAGCCAAGATAGACGGTCGCGAGCAGATTGTAGGTGAGCATGGCTTTCGCGACGGGTCGCGCGGAGGGGGGCGGCCAGGACGTCAACGCAAAGCCCAGCAGTGCAATGCCCGTGAGTCTGCCGAGCGCCTGGCCTGGCTCGGACAATTCGGTTCCGAAAATCAGCCGCCCGAACAGCCCCGGTCCGATCAGCAGGATCAACCCCGTAGCGGCGATTTCAACTGCGACGGCTGTGGTAACCCACTTCATCACATTTTACCTCAGGGCAACCTGCAACGCACTCGTCAGCGCACTCCCTTCCCAACGGTTACATCAATCGTGAGATTGAATTGGCCGAGCGGGCTCGGCAGAAAGGCGCTTGCGCCGAATGCGAGCGCACCAACGCAAGGCCGACACAGCAATGCGCCGGGGTCGTCCTTCGTGGTCATCGAAGTCTCCTATCGATCAAGACGGCCAATTGGTCATTCCAGGTCGTGGACGGTGCCGGCGGAGAGCCGCCGACGGCCCTCCACGTCATTTCGCCTTCCCCACCGATGGGGCGGACCCTACTGGTTGGTCGGCCGCTGCTGCCTTCGCCTCCTGCTCCGGTGTGAAGGGTTCGAGCTTGAAGGTCAGCTTGTCGATCTTTCCGGTGAACTTGAACGGAGGCTCGTAGCGATACTCGACCATTGCGACGCCGGTGCGCGTGTCCAGGCCGACGTCAAAGGTTTCGTCCTCCGGGAAGGTGACAGGGATGGTGTGCTCCATCGAATTCCTGGCCACTTCCTTTCCGTCCACAGAGAGGGCACCTGTCCCGCCTTTTCCCAAACCCGGACCGTCGGATTTGAAATCGAAGACGATGGTGTGCTTGCCGGCTGCCAGCTCCGGGCCTTCCCAGATCGTGCGCTTGAGGTCGAGCAGGTTGTAGAGGAACACCACCTTGCCGCGGTCGATACCAAAGTCGCCCTTGCTCAGAAACAGGCCGTAACCGCCAAAGCGCCCGCCTTCCGTGACGATCATGCCCTCGGCACCGCCGTCGGGAATCGTCACCTCGGCGGTGATGGTGTAGGACTTGCCCAGGATGCTCGGAGCCGCACTTGCGGGCACGCCACTCAGTTCGCCCGAATAGGTGAACAGCGTCCGTCCCGCCGTGAGGCTCGGTCGCGCCGTATTCCAACGGGCGAGCGACGAGTTGTCGAGCGGCAGCACGTTATATTTGGCGGCCTCCGAATAGAAGAGAGCCTGCATCTGCTTGAGCTTGTCCGGCATTTTGGCCGCCAGGTCGCTGGACTGGGTCGGGTCCTGGTCGATGTTGTAGAGCTCCCAGCTGTAGCCGCTGATCACATCCGGCGGCGTGGCCGAGCTGAGCTCCCAGGGGAGCGTCGCCGGCGTCGTCGCCGCCACCCATCCGTCCTGGTAGATCGCCCGATTGCCGAGCATTTCGAAATATTGCGTCGTGTGCCTGGTCGGCGCGTTGGCGTTTGCCTTGTCCCACGTGTACGTCATGCTGCCCCCCTCGATCGGGATCTGCTTGATGCCGTTGATCGTGTCGGGTTGCGGAATGCCGGTTGCCTCAAGGATGGTCGGCACGATGTCAATCACGTGATGGAACTGGCGGCGGATGCCGCCCAAATCGTTGATGTGGCCGGGCCAGGACATGACCATGCCCTGCGATGTGCCGCCGAAGTGCGATGGCACCTGCTTGACCCACTTGAATGGCGTGTCCAGCGCCCAGGCCCACGGTGCCGCAAAGTGCGGGAATGTCCGTTCCGATCCCCAGAACGGATACCAGAGGAACTGATCCTTGACCGGCACGGGAATGCCATTGAATGTCGTGAACTCGTTCGGTGTGCCGTTGAGCATACCTTCGGCGCTCGCGCCGTTGTCGCCGCCGATATAGATAATCAAGGTGTTGTCGAGCTCGCCGAGGTCTTCGACGGCCTGGATAACCCGTCCGATCTCATGGTCGGCGTAGGCGAGGTAAGCGCCGTAAACATCAGCTTGCTTGATGAAGAGCTTCTTCTCTTCGAGGCTGAGGGTATCCCACTCCGGCAGCTCTTTCGGCCATGGCGTCAGATCGGCGTTCTCGGGCATGATGCCCAATCGCTTCTGGTTGGCGAAGATGGTCTCACGCACTTTGTTCCATCCGTCGTCGAACAGGTGCATGTCGCTGATCTTCTTGATCCACTCGGGCGTTGGATGATGGGGCGCGTGGGTTGCCCCCGGGACGTAGTAAACGAAGAACGGCTTGTCCGGTGCGATCTCCTTGAGCTGCTTCATGTACTGGATCGCGTCGTCCGCCATCGCCGTCTCGAGATTCCACTTGGGGTTACCCTCGAACGGATAGATGGCCGTCGTGTTGCGGAACAGGTTCGGCTGCCACTGGCTGGCGTCACCGCCGACAAAGCCGTAGAAATAATCGAACCCCATGCCGTTGGGCCATTGAGTGAATGGTCCGGCCTGGCTCGACTGGTAAGAAGGCGTGTTGTGGTTCTTGCCGAACCATGAGGTCGCGTACCCGTTCGCCTTCAGGACCGTACCGACCGTGCCTTTCTCGATTGGGATGATCGAGTCGTACCCCGGGAATCCCGTCGCGATTTCGCCGACCACTCCGAAGCCTACCGAATGATGGTTGCGTCCCGTGATGAGTGCCGCCCGCGTCGGTGAGCAGAGTGCAGTCGAGTGAAAATTCGTGAAGCGCAAACCGGCTTTTGCGATGCGATCCATGGCAGGCGTCGGGATAACGCCGCCGAACGTGCCCGGCGCACCGAAACCCTGGTCGTCCGTCATGATCAACAGCACGTTCGGTGCGCCCTCCGGCGGCACCACGCGTGGGGCCCACCAGGGCTTCGACTCCGAGGCTTTCTCCTTGATCACGCCACCGAATTTCGGATCTGGCGGCGGGAGCTGCTTGCCGTCGATCGTGGTGGTGGCGCCGGCCGAACCGGGGGTGCCGGTAACCTGCTGAGCCGATGCCGTGCCAAAATTCAGGGCGATCAGACATGCACCCGCGAGTGCGCTGCAAATTGCTTTCATGGCGAACTCCCGGTGGGATGGTACGCACTGGAAACCGCCAGCCTCTCGGCATCGAGCAGGTCTCGCGTTGATCCATGTCAACGTACTCCGGCGGGAGGCCTCGATCTCCCAACGTCAGACTGCGCTGAAGATCAGCAGTTGAATTCCACGAGAAGCCGTTCACGGGGAGCTTCCCAATGAAGATCGCGCTGCCATCGATGGCAATGCTTGGAAGTCAACTGGTGATCCCCATCGGCTATCGCGTGCCCCAGCTCGATGTCGAAGCGACATGCAAGGCGACGGTGGCAACCGGCAAGGCGATGGGGCTGAAACTTTCCCAGAGCTTCGATGATTGCCTGCGCGACGAGAGCGCCGCTCAGCAGCAACTCGGCACCATCTGGTTCTCGAATTCGGCCGAACTCAAGAACAGATGCGAAGGCGAGGCGACTGCGGGTGGGAGCGACGGTTACGTCGACCTGCTCACCTGCATACAGATGGCCGATTGGGCAAAATCGTCTTCGACCGCGCCCAAGCTGAGAGGCGCGAGCAAGAACCGCAACAAATAGGTCCCCATCACCGCTCCTACTGGCGGCTGCACTTGACTTGATGGAAGTCGAGCCGATGATGCGCAAATCGCCCGATCGAGGCTCGCTCGATTGTGGTTGGGCGATTTCAGCGCTGAGGGGCGATCCGTTGGCACGCAAGCGACGGAAATCCGGCAGCAAGGCCATGCCACGGAGGGATTCCGCGGACGGCATTCCCCAAGTTATGTCCGCACGGGAGCCCGCCAACCGCAATGTGGAAGCCGCATCGCTGTCGAAGCGTCGGCTCTGGGCGATGGCCTCGATCATGGGGATCGCCGTCTTTGCCTTTGGTCTCGCCTTTCAGCTCCTCAATCGCAGCCCGTCGGCGCCGACGGCGCGGCCCTCGTCCGCGGTAAGCTTCGTCGGCAGCGAGACTTGCGCTGGCTGCCACCAAGCCGAAGCAAAGCTGTGGAATTCCTCGCAGCACAAGGCGGCGATGCAGCACGCCACCGACAAGACCGTGCTCGGGAATTTCGACGACGCGGGCTTCGACTATTATGGCGTAAGGTCCCGCTTCTTCCGCAAGGACGGCAGGTTCTTGGTCGAGACCGATGGCGCCGACGGCAAGCTTGCCGTGTTCGAGGTGAAGTACACATTCGGCGTCGATCCGCTGCAACAATACCTTGTGGAATTTCCCGACGGCCGCGTTCAGGCGTTGTCGCTCGCGTGGGACAGCCGGCCGGCAGAGAGGGGCGGCCAGCGCTGGTTTCATCTCTCACCCAATGAAGAGATCAGGCACGACGATATCCTTCATTGGACGAAACTGAACCAGAACTGGAATTTCATGTGCGCGGAATGCCACTCGACCGGCCTGCGCAAGAACTACGATGCCGAGGCCGATCGCTTCGCGACGCGTTGGGCGGAAATCAGTGTCGGATGCGAGGGCTGTCATGGGCAAGGCTCGCGCCACACCGCCTGGGCGCGCGAGCAGCAGAGCTGGTGGCCCTTTGGCCGCCGCGAAGACGACAGCAAGGGCTTGCTGGTGCGTTTTGACGAACGCCGGGGCGTCACTTGGCCGGTCGATCCAAGGAGGGGAAATGCCCAACGCTCCGCGGCACCGGCAACGTTGCGCAAGGAAGTCGAGACCTGCGGCCTCTGCCACGCGCGGCGGGAGGCATTCCATGAAGACTGGATACCCGGACAGTCGTTGTCGCAGACCCATGCGGTCGAAGCGCTGGCGCGTCACACCTATTACGCCGACGGTCAGATCCGCGATGTCGAGGAGCCATATAACTATACGCCGTTCAAGCAGGGCAAGATGTTTGCGGCCGGCGTTACCTGTAGCGACTGCCACGAGCCGCATAGCGCAAGACTGCGCAGCCCGGGCGAGGGCGTTTGCCTGCAATGCCACGCAGGGGACAAGTATGCCGATGTGCAGCATCGCCACCATGCAGGTGTCGATCCGGCGCCGACTTGCATGTCGTGCCATATGCAGCAGCGAACCTACATGGTGGTCGACACCAGGCATGACCACACCTTTCGAGTTCCGAGGCCTGACCTTTCCGCCGCACTGGCAACGCCGAACGCTTGCAACGACTGTCACCGCGACAAACCGTCCCAATGGGCGGCCAAGGTGATCGAGGAATGGTTCGGGCCTGCCCGAAAGGGTTTTCAGACCTATGGGCCGGCGTTTGATGCCGCCCGCACCGATCGAGCCGATGCCGCCGCGCTTCTTTCCGGTCTTGCGTCGGATCGCCAAGCGCCGGCGGTGGCGCGCGCCAGCGCGCTCGGCGAACTTGCCTCGCGCGTGACTCCCGCCAATATCGCAACAGCCCGCATCGCCCTCGCCGATCCCGATCCGATGGTGCGGATCGGCGCGCTCGACATGCTGGAGAGCGTGCCCGCCGATCAGGCCTGGCCGTTCGCATCCCGGCTGTTATCCGACCCCGTCCGCGGCGTTCGCATCAGGGCTGCTTCGCTGCTGGCCGCCCTGCCAACCGCAAGCCAGCCTCCACAGGACCGCGCGTCTTTTGATCAAGCGGCGGCCGAGTTCATCGCTGCCCAGCATGCCAATGCCGAGCGGCCCGAGGCGCACATCTCGCTCGGGAATTTCCTGGCACAGCGTAGACTGATGCAGGCGGCCGAAACCGAATACCAGGCCGCCATCAGGCTCAGCCCGACAAATGCGGCGGCAGCAACAAACCTGGCCGACCTCTATCGGCAAACCAGCCGGGATGACAAAGGCGAAGCCACCCTTCGTAACGCGATTGCGGCTTCGCCACGCGATGCAGCTCTTCATCATGCACTCGGGCTGGCCCTCACGAGGTTGAGGCGTGCGCAGGACGCGCTCGTTGAATTGCGTCGAGCGACGGAACTCGAGCCGGACCTGCCGCGCTATGCCTATGTCTATGCCATCGCCCTGCATTCCGGCGGCCGGCCAGACGACGCCATGACGGTCTTGAGGGAAGCGTTGCGCGACCATCCGAACAATCGCGAGATCCTTCAAGCCCTCGTCTCATTCAGTCGGATGGCCGGAGACAGAACGGCGGCGATCGGCTACGCAGAGCGGCTTGCGATCCTCGAGCCGGAAGATCGTGACCTTGCAAAGCTGATTCTCGATCTGCGGGACGCTGCCAAGTCTCGGCAGCCTTGACCGCTTCGGATCAGCGTCACCGATGCGGATGAAGCGCTTGCCGGTCATTTCCCGTCGAGGAAAGCGCGCACCTTGCTCACGGTCTGCGCCGGCTGCTCTTCCATGATCCAATGTCCGGAGCCGGTGATGATGCCGCCGTCGACCTTGGTGCCGACCTCGCGCATGATCGCCGCTTGCTGACTGCCAAAGGACTTTTCGGCGCCAAGGGCAAGGATCGGCATATTCAGCTTGGTACCGGCAAAAACCTTGTTGTCGGTGGCGTCCTTCCCGAATGCGGCGAACTGCTCGAAGGCGTAATGCATGTTGCCGGGCCGGGCGTACAGTTTCGCATAATGGTTGCGAGTCGCTTCGTCGATGGCCTTGGGATCGGCCGACAGCTCGTTGTAGAACCGGTCGAGATAGATGCGCTCGCGGCCCTTGACCAGGCGATCGACGTCAGGGCCGCGGAAATTGAAATGCCATAGCATGGGGCTTTTCAGGATTTCGTCCCAGGGCCCGATGCCGGGCAGCGGTGCGTCGATGACGACCCATTTGGTGATGCGATCGGAAAACTGCGCCGCGAGCGCATAGCCCACCATGTTGCCGATGTCGTGAGTCACCAGATCGGCCTTCTGGACATTGAGCTTGTCCATGACCATGGCGATGTCGACGCCCTGGTTTTTCTTGTCGTAACCGCCTGCGGCCTGGGACGACAGCCCCATACCGCGCAGGTCTGGAACGATCACGGTGTGGTCCTTGTAAAGGGCCTTGGCAAGCGGGGCCCACATATCGCCTGTGTCTGCGAAGCCGTGCAGGAGTACGACCGCCGGTCCACGTCCGCCAACGCGGACATGCAGGGTGACGCCGTTGACAGAAATGCGCTCGATTCTGAAATCCGCGGGAAAGGGCTCGACTGCCGCGAGCGCGGATCGGCCGCTACAGATGATCAGGATCGCCAGGATGGAGGCGAAAATTGCCGCGATGGACCGCGCGCCGGAAGTCCGGCTGCTCGGGACGAAACTGTACATTGTTGACCTGCTCGCTGATGTGCCGAGCGCAACAACGTCGGCAGAGACGCACCAAATAACCCGGTCCACCAAAGCATACCACGCTACCTTTTGACCAGATGCGAGCACCAATTTTTGCACGGCCTTGTCAATGGCCGTCCTGACCCCTCTCGAGATCGGCGGGGTGAATATTCCTGGACAGTATTTCGAAGGTAATCTTCCGCTCGTCCTTGGGAACCTCCCAGAGGCCGCGCCGCGATCGGGCTCGGTCGCGTTCTGAACATAAAGCCGGAGCACATTGACCTCATCACCGTCCGTTATTGGCTATTATCGGTGACAGAGAGTGCTGCATGCTCCCGCCTCATCAAGGAGCATTGGTTATGTCAAACTATAAAGCCTACCTTATCTCTCCGGACGGTCACCATATTAAAGCTGTCGATCTTGATTGCGTCGACGATGACGCGGCCAAGAGACGCGCTGAGCAGCTGACGGACTTCAGTCAGGTCGAGCTGTGGGAACACGCCCGCAGAGTTGCGAAGTTTGGCAGCAAATCTGACTGAAGACCCCAACCGGGCCTCTTCCCTTGGCAGCACTACCCCGCCATCACCCCGCCGCGCTTGATCAGCTCCTTGCCGACGGCGGCGAGATGCACCTGATCCGGGCCATCGCCGATGCGGATGAAGCGGGCATAGACGTAGGCGCGGGCAAGGAACGTATCCTGCGAGACGCCGGCGGCGCCGTGGATCTGGATGGCGCGGTCGATGACGCGGGCGGCCATGCCGGGTACCACGATCTTGGCGGCGGCGATCAGGTCGCGCGCGGCCTTGTTGCCTTCGCGGTCCATTCTGTCGGCGGCCTGCAGCGTCAAGAGCCGCGCCTGCGCGATCTCGCAGAAGGAGTTTGCGATGTCCTCGCGCACCGAGCCCTGCTCGGCGAGCGGCTTGCCGAAGGCGACACGGGAGACCGACCGCCGGCACATCAATTCCAGCGCGCGCTGGGCGCAGCCGATCAGCCGCATGCAATGGTGGATGCGGCCGGGGCCGAGCCGGCCTTGCGCGATCTCGAAGCCGCGGCCCTCGCCGAGCAGGATGTTCTCCGCGGGCACGCGGACGTTGTCGTAGACGATCTCGGGGTGTCCGGCCGGCGCGTCGTCATAGCCGTAGGTGAGCATGTCGCGGACGATGCGCACGCCGGGCGTCGCCTTCGGCACCAGGATCATGGATTGCTGGCGATGGCGGTCGGGATCGTCGGGCGCGGTCTTGCCCATCACGATCAGGATCTCGCAATCCTCGTTCATCGCGCCTGACGTGAACCATTTGCGCCCATTGATGACGTAGTCGGCGCCGTCGCGCCTGATCTCGCACTGGATGTTGGTGGCATCGCTGGAAGCGACCTGCGGCTCCGTCATCGAGAAGCCGGAGCGGATGCGGCCCTCCAGCAATGGCTTCAGCCAGCGCTCCTGCTGCGCCTTGGTGCCGTAATTTGCGAGCACCTCCATGTTGCCGACGTCGGGCGCCGAGCAGTTGAACACCTCGGGCGCCCAGAGGATGCGGCCCATGATCTCCTTCACCGGCGCATATTCGAGGTTGGTCAGCCCGGGACCGTGCTCGCCGGAGAGAAACAGGTTCCAGAGCCCCTGCTCGCGCGCCAGGCGTTTCAGGTCCTGTAGCAATGGCGGCGTCTTGTAACGAGACGCTTCAGGCTTCACCTGCTCGTAATAGAGCTCCTCGACCGGCTCGACATGCGTGCGCATGAACTGGCGGACGCGTTCCTGCAGCTCCAGCGAACGCGCGGAGTGTTGAAAGTCCATTTTGCTCTCCTGTTCGCCGAGGGTGAACGTGCTTTGCTTTCCGTGGTAGTTGGAGCGCACGCCTCGCCCTTCGAGACGCCCGCTCCGCGGTCTCCTCAGGGTGAGGCTAAGCGGCATGCGCGCCTGTTGAGCCTGCCGCTGCGCATTCCGCACTCATCCTGAGGAGCCCGCGAAAGCGGGCGTCTCGAAGGATGCGCCGTCATCAACCGCAACAGCCGGCCGCACCATCACGTCCCGCCCAACAGCTCGCTTGCCACGATCCAGTCGTTGCCGTCGAACTGCAGCATATAGCCGTCCTTGATCGGGCGGAAATCCTGCGGGGTGGTGTTGAGCGTGATGCCGGGCATCAGCAGCGACAGCGGCACACTCTTCAGATTGGCGGCCTGCGCCATGATGTTCCCGCGCGTCAGATTTTGTCCTTGCACTGCTTGAGCAGGACCACCAATGGCGTCTCCCCGGTGATGATCGTCCGCGCGGCAGACACGCGGCGTGCTGCTTTTGTCAGCGCGTCAGATCAGCGGAGTTCCGCAAAATGGTCTTGCGTCGAGTTGCTGGTCAGTGGCGCCGCTTCAGGCTGAAGCCCAGGCTGACCCAGCCCGCACCCGCCATGATCAGGTCGATGCCGAGAAACAGGCCGAGAATGTAGACGCTGTTGACCGGCCAGCGCGCCATGATCAACAGGCCGAGCAGCAGGGTGATCGCACCCGACAGCGCCACCCACACCCACGGGCTTTCGCGCTTCATGCTGAAAGCGAGAAACAATCTCACGGCGCCCGAGGCGAGCAGCGAGGCACCCAGGAACAGCGTCAGCAACACTGCCGCGAACAGCGGATTTTCGAAGGTCAGAAAGCCTGCGACGACATAGAGCACGCCGAGCAACGCCCAGATCACGAATTTGCCCCAGCTCTTCATCTGGAACGCGCCGATGATCTCGGCGATGCCGGCGACGATCATCATCGCGCCGACCACGATCACACTCGCCACCGTTGCCATCACCACGCTGCCGAGCGCGACGAAACCCGCGATGAGATAGACGACGCCGAGAGCGACGATCCAGCCCCATTTGGCATGCAGCGCCGCGATGCCAGAGCCCAGGCTGGAATGATGGGACGTATCCGAAGCACTCGTCATGGCGGCCACTCCTGCATGCGAAGCCCGCCCGCCCACGATAGCACGGGCCGCGCCGGGACAACAGCCAGCAGAGCAGCCCCCGCCTGCAGCAACATTGACGCAAATCAAGGTCGAATGCGGCGCCTCAGGCGCGCGACCGCTCCATGTCGAGCTCGGCCTTGAGATTGTCGAGATCGCGATAGATCGACGCGACCGCCAGCACGCGTCCACCCTTGCGGTACTTCAGCAGGCAGTCCTTGCCGGCAATGCTGCCGTCGACCGCGATGTCGTCAAAGCTCTCGGCGTGGCCGACATAGTTGATCGGCACGTCGTAATGCTGCGACCAGAAGAACGGCACGGCGTCGAAGCGCTCGCGCTTGCCGAGCATGTTGCGTGCCGCGGACTGGCCTTGCCGCTCCGCCACCACCCAGTGCTCGACACGGATGTTCTGCCCGGAATGCGGATCGGGCCAGCGCGCGATGTCGCCGGCGGCGAAGATGCCCGACACGCTGGTTTCGAGATATTCATTCACGCACACGCCGCGATCGGTCGCAATCCCGGCCTGCTCGGCCAGTGCAAGGCGCGGCTTGACGCCGATGCCGACCACGACGAGTTCGGCCTCGATCACGGCGCCGCTCTTCAGCGTCGCGCGCGTGCCGTCGAGCTTCTCCACCGTGTCCCTGAGATGGAAATTGACGCCGTTCTCCTCGTGGAGGGCGCGAATGAAGTCGCCCATGTCGGAGCCGAGAATGCGCTGCATCGGCCGCTCGTCGGGAGCGACCACGTGCACCTCGAGCTTGCGGGCCCGCAAGGAGGCCGCGACTTCGAGGCCGATGAAGCTGGCGCCGATCACCAGCGCGCGCTTCGCGCTGCCCGCCGCGCTGATGATGGCACGGCTGTCGGCGACGGACCGCAAGGTGTGGACGTGCGGCTGGTCGGCACCCGGAATTTGCAATTTGACCGGCTCGGCGCCGGTCGCCAGCAACAGCCGGTCGAACGGCAATCTGTCGCCGTTGCCCACCGTCACGCTGCGTGCGTTCGGATCGACGGCTGAAACGTTGGTGTTGAGCACGAGGTCGATGCCGGCATCCCGATAGTCATCCTCGCTTCGCAACGGCAGCCAGTCTTCCGGCGCGTTGCCGGCGAGATAGTCCTTGGAGAGGTTCGGCCGGTCGACCGGCATCGCACCTTCATTGCTCAGCATGGTGATGGCGCCGGCAAAGCCCTCGCGCCGGAGCGTCACGGCCGCCGCGAAGCCCGCCGCACCGCCGCCGACGATGACGAATCTTTCCGGCGTCGGCGCCGTGCGGTGAGGCGCCGAGGGTTTCGGCATCTCGCGCTTGCGCTGGACCAAAATCCTGTCCCGATCCCGCGTCACCTCCCAGACCGCCAGCGCGCTCAGCGCCGGCGGGCGGGTGGCCTCGCCGGTGCGCAGGGAGAAGCAGGCGTGATGCCAGGGGCAGCGGATGGTTTCGCCCACCACCAGGCCTTCGGCGAGCGGGCCGTGGTAATGGCTGCAGGCGGGCTCGATCGCAAAGATCTCGCTGCCCGCCTGCACCAGCAGCACATCCTCGTCGCCGACATGGCCAAGCAGCTTGCCGTCCTTGAATCCGGTCA
The DNA here is from genome assembly GCF_024519875.1 of Bradyrhizobium sp. Bra64. Taxonomy (NCBI): domain Bacteria; kingdom Pseudomonadati; phylum Pseudomonadota; class Alphaproteobacteria; order Hyphomicrobiales; family Nitrobacteraceae; genus Bradyrhizobium; species Bradyrhizobium sp. Bra64. The sequence continues at coordinate 578,093 of NZ_JALJRD010000002.1, forward strand.
GCGGCACACCTTTGGTCAGGTCGGGCCTGCTCGGCTTGCTGTCCTGGCTCATGGTCATCTCCCTCGCAGCTCACGCTCAGCTCAGGATTCGGACGGCGTTGTCAGCGAAAAGTTCCCACGATCGGCGAAAATCAGGATGGTTCGGCCGCAGCCTTCCGTCCATCAAGCACGGCCTGCGCCCATTCGGCCGGCCGCTCCTGCGGCAGATTGTGGCCCGCGCCCGTGAACACGCGCCGCTCGAAAAAGCCTTCGAACTTGCGCGCATGGTGGGCGGTGCCGGGATTGACGCCGTCGCTGTCGCCGTCGATCGCGATGGTCGGAACGCGGATCGGCGGCTGCGCGGCGAGCTTCGCCTCGATCGCCGCATAGGCCGGATCGCCCGCGACCAGCGCGTAGCGGTGGCGGTAGGAGTGGATCACGACATCGACGAAATCAGGATTGTCGAACGACATTGCACTTGTCTCGAACGTCGCGTCGTCGAATGCCCATGTCGGCGACCACATCGCCCAGAGCTGGCGCGCGAAGCCGCGCCGGTTGCGCTCCAGCGCGCGGCGGCCGCGCTCATTGTGGAAGAGATATTGATACCAGAGCGCCGCCTCTTCCGGCGGCGAGGCCGGCTCCATCGATCGGGCGATGTTCTGGATGTTGTAGGAATTGCCGGAGACGAGGGCGATCACCCGCTCCGGATACAGCGCCGAGACCACGCAGGCCGCGCGCCCGCCCCAGTCATAACCGCCGACGACCGCGCGCGCGATGTGAAGCGCATCCATGAAAGCGAGGAGATCGGCACCGAGCGCCGCCTGCTCGCCGGAGCGCAACGTCTGCGCGGAACGAAACCGTGTCGGCCCGTAGCCGCGCAGCCAGGGCACCAGCACCCGCGCGCCGGCTTGCGCAATCATCGGCGCGGTCTCGGCATAGGCGTTCGCATCGTAGGGAAAGCCGTGAGCCATGATGCAGGGCCAGCCCTCCGGTGCGCCGTATTCGCGATAGGCGATGTCGAGGACGTCGGTGCTAACTGATTTTTCTCGCATGCCGCGCACCTGGTTGACCGCGCCAGCATAAAGGCAACGATGGCGGTGATCCATCCCCTCGCGATTTTCGTTTTGCCTGCAATCGAATGAATCGCGGGGATCGATATGGTCTACGTCTCCATGACCGGCTTTCGCCCGAAAGGCGTCGTGCAGCTGCCGATGTTCTGGTGGAGAACGACGTGGTCCTTCGTGCAGGCCCGGCGCGCGCCCGGCAATCTGCTCACCGCAGGCAGAGTGTCAGGGGGTATCTATCTCACCCTGACGGCATGGGCGGATCCGGCCAGCATGCGCCGCTTCGTTTCAAGCGGCGCGCATCTCCAGGCCATGAAGAACTCCCGGAAACTCGGAACCGGGCGGGTTTTCGGCTATGCCTGCGACGAGACTCCCGACTGGGAAAGTGTTTACGAACTCTGGAAACTGCACGGCCGGGAGGTGTGACAGGCCGTTCGTTCGCCGGCGATCCGGGATGGGGCGAAGCGAAACACGGGCTACGAGCACCCGACTTATTTCTGCGGCCCGGACAGCGTGATGTCGCGCTCGGCACGGAAAACGTTGCTGTAGAGATTGGCGATCCATTGCCGGCCGATCTCGGTCTTGTTGAGATAGCCGATCTCGGTCTGGATGTGCGGTGCGACGCTATTCCAGTAGAATTGCGGATAGCGGTTCACGATGTCGGCGGGCGAGTCGTAGCCGAGCTGCCGGTTGATGCCGACCTCCTCGAACTCGTAGTAGAGCGCATTGGCCTTGCGCAGATAGTTGGGATCGCCGAGCTGGCCGATGAAATCGGCGGCGCGCAGGATCGAGGCTTCGTCGTCGTAGTCCTGCCCCTCGCGCGCAGGGAAGCGCGTGCCCTCGATGGCGCGGGCGACGCGCTCGCTGTCGATACCACGGATCGGCGGCAGCCGCCGCCGCACAAAAAGTTTCGAGCGATCAACGTGATACATCATCAGGCTGGCATCCGACGCGCCCCGCGGCAGCGACACCTTGGTCCCCGCCTCGTCGATGATGAAACCGTCTTCGTCATCCTCCGGAAACAGGCCGCGGACATAGCCGATGTCGTGCGCAAGGCAGGCGATCAGGATATGGAGGTAGTCCTCCGCCGCAAGATGGGCATGGAGATTACGTCCCGTGAGGATGGCCTGAGCGGCCAGAGTCACCAACATCGTATGCTCGATGTTGTGGTACAACGCGTCGCTGTTGCCGATGCATTCCATCGCGGTGCGCGTCGACCCCTCCAGCACCCTGGCAGAGGACTCGTCGTACCGGCGACGCATGAACGAGCCCAGCATCTTCTCCAGGGTTTCCGCCGCCAGTCTCGGTAACGTCATCATGGATGCAGCCCCGTCTGTCGGTGGTGTCCCATGCCAACTCCCGACGTCTCATTGTTGTCCTCGACGCAGGCATCAGCATAGCCCATCTTGGGCCGGGTGACCAAACCCCGGAACAAAAATACGGAATTATGTTGCAGTTGCGTGCTGCGGCATCGCGGTTGAGGTGACCGCGCGATACACCGCCCGGGCGGACCGGGCAGGGTTGCGGCCGCCGGACACAAATCAAATCCGCTTCGTCGGACTTCGATGAGAGATCACCGGAACGGACCGCAGCCGGACGCATGCGCCTGCATCGTCTCGTGCGCCCTGGACCGTGAAACTACGGTCACTCCACCAGCAGCACGTCCACGGCGACGTCGAGCTTCTGCTTCGGCGAGCCGACGATGATGCCGTCGACCGGCGAGACGTCGGAAAAGTCGCGGCCGACCGCCAGCACGATATGGTCGCCAGCGACCATAAGGTCGTTGGTCGGATCGAAATCGACCCAGCCAAGCTCCGCTCCGCACCACAGCGACACCCAGGCATGGGTGGCGTCGGCGCCCTGCAGGCGCGGCTGGCCCGCCGGCGGAATGGTGCGCAAATATCCGCTGACATAGGCCGCAGGCAGGCCGAGGCCGCGAAGCCCTGCGATCATCACATGGGCAAAATCCTGACAGACGCCGTGGCGCTTGGCGAAGACCTCGTCGAGCGGCGTCGAGATCACGGTGGCCTTGGGGTCGTAGCGAAACTGGTCGCGGATGCGATGCATGAGATCGACCGCACCGGCGAGGATGCCGGTGTCAGGCGCAAAGCTCGCCGCCGCATAGGCGCTGACCGGACCCAGCACGGGCACCAGCGGACTCGCGAAGACATAGCCGACCGGCGAGGACGGCCCCAGGCTGGTTGCTTCAAACGCGATGTCGCGAATGCTTTCCCAGGGCGGGCTGACGGCATCACGCGCCGGCGGCCGGCGCGAGACCGAGACGCGCGAGCGCGAGTCGATCCGCAAATTGCGATGCGCGGCCTCGATCACGATGCTCTCGGTCAGCGTGCCGAAGAAATCGCGGCGAACATGGCGCTCGGCGGGCCGCGGACGGATCTCGACGCTGTGCGAGATCAGCTCCTGGCCGCCTCCGCTCCGCGGCTCCAGCCGCAGCGTGCAGCGTGCGAAGCTGACCGCGCTCTCGTATTCGTAGGTGGTGACGTGCCGGATGTCGTAGATCACGCCAGCCCCGTCAGCTTTTCCGGCCGGCTGGCATTGGGGCCGTGCGGGAAGTAGTGCTGCCCGACCGCCTCGGCGAGGCTGAGCAGATCCTGCTCCAGCGAAAACAGCGTCTTGACCTCGAGCTTCTCGGCTTCCGCGGTGGCGAGCATCGCCTGCATCGCGACCGCGACCCGTTGCGGCTTCTCGATCAGACCGTGCTCCTTCAGGCTCGGCAGCGCCGCGATGTGCTCGTTCAGCGTCGCCACCTGGAACGCCACCGAACGCGGATTGTAGGGGTCGAGCACGGCGAGGTCGCGCACCGGCGCCAGGATCGGCGCCAGCAGATAGCGCGAGCGATAGGTGATCTGGCAATCCACCAGCGTGAGCAGGATGTCGAGATCCTCGTCGCCGGCCTCGTCATAGGCAAACTGGCGGGCAAAGCGCGTGGTGTTGATGGCGCGCTCGGTGCGGCGGCCGATGTCGAGGAAGCGCCAGCCGGCTGCGCGGTTCATGTTCTCGTGCGCCAGGCCTGCAAAGCTCGCCAGCTCCTGCAAGGTCAGCTCGGCCGCGCTCAGCACGCTGTCGTCGTCCTCGACCTCCCAGGCCAGCCGCTCGGCCATCTCGGTGATGACCTGCCAGGCATCGGGCGACAGCCGCTCGCGCAAGGAGGTCGCCGTGCGCTGCGCCGCGCGGACCAGCGACAGCGCCGAGCCGAAACGCTCCGGACTCTGCAGCGCTTCCGCGACGATGCGGCCGGGCGCCGCGCGCGAGGTTTGCGAGATCGCGCCCCAGGCCACCAGCAGGCGCTGGATGCGTTCGGCCGATTGCAGCGAGGCCGCGGTGCCCTTGTTGGGCCCGCTCGGCGAGCCGAGCGCCCGCACCAGCCGCAGCGTCGCCTCGGCGCGTTCGAGATAGCGGCCGAGCCAGAACAGATTGTCGGCGGCACGGCTCGGCAGCACCCCTGCGATGCGGCGGATGCGCACCTTGTCGGTCGCAGGCAGCAGCGTCGCGGTCGGCACCTGTTTGCCCGAGACCACCCAGACGTCTGCGGAGCGCGCGCCGTCGCCCATCGACACCGCGCGCGCATCCGGCTGCTCGGCGATCCGGCAGAAGCCGCCGGGCATGATGGCCCAGCCGTCGGGCGTCGCAGCCGCGAACACCCGCAGCACGAAGGGACGCGGCGTGATCTGGCCCTGCTCCCACACCGGCATCGTCGAGAGCCGCACCACCTCCTGGCCGACATAGTCCATGCCGCGCGCGGCGATGGCGTCGACCAGGCGCTTGCGTCCGCCGGCGTCGAGCTCGCTCGCGAGCACCGGACCGTTGCTGTCGAAGCCGGGCACGCCACGCCGATAGGCACCCTCGATCGCGACCTCGTCGAGCCGCGACAGCACCTCGTCGCGCGCCGAGCGCTGGCCGCACCACCAGGTCGCGATGTGCGGCATCTTCAGCTCTTCGCCGAGCAGGCGGCGGCTGAGCGCCGGCAGGAAGCCGAGCAGCGCGCGCGCTTCGAGGACGCCGGAGCCCGGCATGTTGGCGACGACGACGCCGTCCTTGCGCAGCACGTCGATCAGGCCGGGCACCCCCAACCGCGACGAGGCTTCGAGCTCGAGCGGATCGAGCGAATTGGAATCGACCCGGCGCAAGAGCACGTCGAGGCGCTTGAGGCCCGCGACGGTGCGGATGTGGATATGGTTGTCGCTGACGGCGAGATCGTCGCCCTCGACCAGCAGGAAGCCGAGATAGCGCGCGAGCGTCGCGTGCTCGAAAAAAGTCTCGCTGAAGGCGCCCGGCGTCAGCACGCCGATGCGCGGCTCGTCGCGGTCGGCGCGCGCACGCAGGCTGTCGCGAAACGCCTCGAAGAACGGCGCGACGCGCGGCACGTTCATCGACTTGTAGAGATCGGAGAAGGCGCGCGACAGCACCAGGCGGTTCTCCAGCGCATAGCCCGCGCCCGAGGGAGCCTGCGTGCGGTCGCCGAGCACCCACCAGCGGCCGTCGGGCCCGCGGCCGACATCGGCGGCATAGAGCGAGAGATAGCGCCCGCCCGGCGGCGGCACGCCGCAGACGGGCCGGAGATATTCGGGACTGCCGGCGATCGCGGCCGCCGGCAGCGCGCCTTCCGCAACCAGCCGGCCCTCGCCATAGATGTCGGCCAGCACGCGCTCGAGCAGCTCGGCGCGCTGGGTGATGCCGGCGGACAGCTGCTTCCAGTCGGCCTCGTCGATCAGCAGCGGCAGATGGCTGATCGACCAGGGACGGTCGGCGCTGTCGCCGGGCGCGCGATAGGTGACGCCGGCCTCGCGCAAATGACGGTCGGCCATGCCGAACCGGCGCTCGACCTCGTCGGGCGCGAGCGCGCCGAAGGCGTCGAAAAAGCGGCTCCAGACCGCGCGGGGGGCGCCGTCCGGCCCCAGGAACTCGTCGGGGATGCCCGGCAGGCGGCGATAGTCGCGGACCCATTGCGCGAGGCGGCGCTGGCCTTCGCGCTGACTTTGCGCCTTACCCGCCTTGTCGTCCTCTTCGGCTGCGCCCTCGCCCATGCGCCTCTCCCTGCCCCGGCATCATACTCATTGCAGGAGCGGGGTCCGCAAGTCGAGGGTCAGCGGAAACTCATTTGTGCGTTCCTCGGGCGGCGGCTGCATCGGCCCCGGCGTATGGCCGTGGTCTTGGAAGCGCGCCAGCCGCCGCGCCTCGGCCTCATAGGTGTTGACGGGCTTGGTGTCGTAGCTGCGTCCGCCCGGATGGGCAACGTGGTAGACGAAGCCCCCGAGCGAGCGACCGTTCCAGGTGTCGATCAGGTCGAACGTCAAGGGCGCGTGGACCGGAATGGTCGGGTGCAGACCCGAGGCTGGCTGCCAGGCCTTGAAGCGGACGCCGGCCACGGCCTCGCCCGAGCGTCCGGTCGAGGTCATCGGCAGGCGGCGGCCGTTGCAGGTCACGATGTGGCGACCTTCGACGAACCCCTCCGCCTTGACCTGGAGCCGCTCGACCGAGCTGTCGACATAGCGCACGGTGCCGCCCGCCGAGCCCTCCTCCCCCAGCACGTGCCAGGGCTCCAGCGCCTGGCGCAACTCCAGCGTCACACCGCCATGATGGACGCGGCCGAAGGCGGGGAAGCGGAATTCGAGCTGGGCCAGATACCATTCCGCTTCGAACGGATAGCCGGACTGCTTGAGCTCGGAGAGCACGTCCAGGAAATCTTCCCAGATGAAATGCGGCAGCATGTAGCGGTCATGCAGCGCCGTGCCCCAGCGCACGAATTTTCCGGCTTGCGGCTCGCGCCAGAATTTTGCGATCAGCGCGCGGATCAGGAGCTGCTGCGCCAGCGACATGCGCGGATCGGGCGGCATTTCGAGCGCGCGGAATTCGACGAGGCCGAGCCGGCCGGTGGTCCCGTCGGGCGAATAGAGCTTGTCGATGCAGATCTCGGCACGGTGGGTGTTGCCGGTGATGTCGACGAGCAGATGCCGGAACAGCCGGTCCACCAGCCATAGCGGCGCCTGGTAACCCGGCGGCGGCACGTGCGTGAGCGCGACCTCGAGCTCGTAGATGCTGTCGTGACGGGCCTCGTCGATGCGCGGCGCCTGGCTGGTCGGCCCGATGAACAGGCCGGAGAAGAAATAGGACAGCGACGGATGCCGCTGCCAGTACAGCACAAGGCTTTTGAGCAGATCAGGCCGCCGCAGAAACGGCGAGTCCTGCGGGCTGGAGCCACCGACCACGACGTGATTGCCGCCGCCGGTGCCGGTGTGGCGGCCGTCGACCAGGAAGCGGTTGGCGCCGAGGCGTGTCTTGGCGGCATCCTCATAGAGGCCGGCGGTGATGTCGACCGCCTCGCGCCAGTTCTTTGCCGGCTGGACGTTGACCTCGATCACGCCGGGATCAGGCGTCACCTTGATGACGTCGACGCGCGGATCGAACGGCGGCGGATAACCTTCGACATGGACCTGGAGCTGCATCTCCTCGGCCGTCGCTTCGAGCGCCGCGATCATCTCGAGATAATCCTCGATCTGCTCGACCGGCGGCATGAAGGCGCAGAGCACGCCGTCGCGGACCTCGATCGACATCGCGGTGCGAACCGGGACGGAGGTGTTGAGCTGCTCGGGCTCGACTCGCTCCGGCGCGTCCGGACGCGCCGGGAGGCTGAACACCGGCAGTTTGCCGCGGGCCTCCATCGGATCCCGCTCGACGATGTAGGGATATTGATCGGGCGGGACGTAGCCGAGCGAGTCGAGCGGCAAGCGCAGGCCGAGCGGCGAATCGCCCGGCATCAGGAAAAGATGATTGCGCCTGAGTTTCCAGCGCTCGCTGCGCCAGCGTGGCGGCGCATTCCAGCGCTGCACCGGCAGCACGAAGCCGCGAGGATTGTTGAGCCCGTGCTCGAACACCCGTGCCATGCGCGCGCGGGCCTCCGGATCGGACAATTTGGAGTCGGACGGATCGACGTTGACGGGAAGCTCGGCTTCCTTCTGAAGCCAGTACGCGGTGTCCTCATAGGCCGGCATGATGTAGCCGGGATCGAGCCCGAGCCGCAACGCCGCGCCTTCCACGAACGCCTTGGCGTCCTTGGCCTGCGCCGGCCGCGGATTTTCGATGCTGGCGATGAGGTCGGCATTCTTCCAGATCGGCACGCCGTCCTTGCGCCAGTACAGGCCGAACGCCCAGCGCGGCAGGCTCTCGCCGGGATACCATTTGCCCTGACCGAAGTGCAGCAGGCCACCCGGCCCGAAACGCGAGCGCAGGCGGCGGATCAGATCATCGGCGAGCCCGCGCTTGGTCGGACCGACGGCGTCCGTATTCCACTCGGCCCCTTCGAGATCATCGACGGAGACGAAGGTCGGCTCGCCGCCCATGGTCAGACGCACGTCCTGCGCCGCAAGATCGCCGTCAACCTGCTCGCCGAGGTCGTTGAGCCGTGTCCAGGATTCGTCCGAGAACGGTTTTGTGATGCGCGGCGCCTCGCGGATGCGCTTGACGCTCATGTCGAAGTCGAATTCGACTTCCGCAAAACCGGCGCCGCCCGAGATCGGCGCCGCCGAGCGGTAGTGTGGCGTGGCGGCAACCGGGATGTGCCCCTCGCCCGCGAGCATGCCCGAGGTCGCGTCGAAACCGATCCAGCCTGCGCCCGGCAGATAGACCTCGGCCCAGGCGTGCAGATCGGTGAAGTCGTTCTCGACCTCAGGCGGTCCCTCGATCGGATCGATGTCGGGACGGATCTGGATCAGATAGCCGGAGACGAAACGGGCGGCGAGCCCGAGATGACGGAAGGTCTGGATCAGGAGCCATGCGGAATCGCGGCACGAGCCGGCCGCGGAGGTGAGCGTCTCCTCCGGCGTCTGTACGCCCGGCTCCATGCGGATGACGTAGCCGATCCTTTGTTGCAGCTCCCGGTTGAGATCGACCAGGAAGTTGACGGTGTTCGGGGCTTCGTGCGGGATCGTGTCGAGATATTTCGCGAACAGGCGATCCGGCTTGACGGTCTCGAGATAAGGCGCGAGCTCCGTCTTGAGGTCCTGCGGATAGTCGAACGGAAAGCTGTCGGCATAGGGCTCGACGAAGAAGTCGAACGGATTGACCGTGGTCATCTGCGCCGTGAAATCGACCTCGATCTTCAGCTCGGTGGTCTTCTCGGGAAAGACGTAGCGCGCGAGCCAGTTTCCCTGCGGATCCTGCTGCCAGTTCACGAAATGATTGGATGGCGTGACCTTGAGCGAATAGCTCAGGACCGGCGTGCGCGTGTGCGGCGCCGGCCGCAGACGAATGGTCTGCGGGCCGAGATCGATCGGGCGGTCGTATTTGTAGTGCGTAACGTGGTGTAATGCGACGTAGATCGACACGGGGTACGGTGCTCCAGCAGCTTTTTTGAGCAGAACACCTGATGTCAGCGCGATCAAGCACTAACAACGGGCAGACCGTGCCTACGGCACGGGCTGCACGCGCATTACATCGTCGCGCCCAGCACCCAGGGCGCGAACTCGGCGCCGCCGAAATCGAAGCTTTCGCTCTTGGTCGGCCGGCCGGACGCGGTCTTCAGGATGAGATCGAAGATGCGCTGGCCGCATTGCTCGACGCTCTCCTCGCCTTCGAGGATGGTGCCGCAATTGACGTCCATGTCCTCTTCCATGCGCTTGTACATGGGCGTGTTGGTGGCGAGCTTGATCGAGGGCGCGGGCTTGCAGCCGAACACGCTGCCGCGGCCCGTGGTGAAGCAGACGAGGTTGGCGCCGCCGGCGACCTGGCCGGTTGCGGCGACGGGGTCGTAGCCGGGGGTGTCCATGAACACGAAGCCACGCTTCGTTACCGGTTCGGCGTAGCGCAGCACATCGACGAGGTTGGTGGTGCCGGCCTTCGCCATCGCGCCGAGCGACTTCTCGAGAATTGTGGTGAGGCCGCCGGCCTTGTTGCCGGGGCTCGGATTGGCGTTCATCTCGGCGCCTTCGCGCTCGGTGTATTCGTCCCACCAGCGCATGAGATCGACCAGCTTCTCGCCGACCTCGCGGCTGACCGCGCGGCGCGTCAGCAGATGCTCGGCGCCATAGGTCTCCGGCGTCTCCGACAGGATCACGGTGCCGCCGTGACGCACGATGAGATCGCTCGCCGCACCCAGCGCCGGATTGGCGGACACGCCGGAATAGCCGTCGGAGCCGCCGCATTGCAGCGCCACGGTCAGTTCGCTCACCGGGACGGACTCGCGCTTGACCTTGTTGGAATCGGCGAGTGCCTCGCGCACGAAGGCGATGCCCGCCTCCACCGTCTTGCGGGTGCCGCCGACCTCCTGGATGTCCATCGCGCGCAGGCGGCCGGCGAGCTTCTGCTCCTCCATCAGGCCGCCGATCTGGTTCACCTCGCAGCCGAGGCCGAGCACGATGACGTGCGAGAAATTGACGTGCCGCGCATAGCCGCCGAGCGTGCGGCGGAGCAGCGCCAGCGGCTCGTTCTGCGTCATGCCGCAGCCGGTCTTGTGGGTCAGCGCGACCACACCGTCGACATTGGGGAAATCGGCCAGCGGATTGTCGCCGGTGAAGGGATTCTTCTTGAAGACGTCGGCGACGAGACCTGCGACATGCGCGCTGCAATTCACCGAGGTGAGGATGCCGATATAGTTGCGCGTGGCAACACGGCCGTCCGGACGGCGGATGCCTTCGAAGGTCGCCGGCAGGTCGAAATTCGGCGTCGGCTTGACGTCGGCGCAATAGGCGTAGTCCTTGGCGAAATCGCCCATGCCGCAGTTCTGAACGTGCACGTGCTGGCCGGGCGCGATCGGCACCGTTGCAAAGCCGATGATCTGGCCGTAGCGCTTGACCGGCTCGCCGACCGCGATCGGCTTGATCGCGACCTTGTGGCCGGAGGGAATGCGCTCGACCGTCGTCACGCCGTCAGCCACCAGTGTGCCCGGCGGCAGGCTGGCGCGCGCAATCAGCACGCCATCATCGGGATGCAGGCGGATGACGGGGCTGATGGTCATGCGAGGTCTCCTTGGGTCTTGCTTCACCTCTCCCCGTAAGAACGGGGAGAGGGAAAGAGGGGCGAGTTCAGGCCTTGCCGCCTGCGTCCTTGCGGGTCGCGTTGACCTGCATCTTGGCGTAGGTCGTCATCAGGCCGACCTCGTTCGAGAGCGTAACCAGCTTGAAGCCCATGTTGATGGCACGCGCGGCGCCTTCGGCGCCGCTGCAATGGATGCCCGGGTTCAGCCCGCGCTTGCCGCACTCCTTGATGATCTTGTCGTAGATCGCGAGGATCTCGGGCTCGCTGCGATCGAGCTTGGGCTCGAGGCCGTAGGAGAAGCCGAGATCGGACGGGCCGATATAGACGCCGTCGATGCCCTCGACGTCGAGGATGGCTTCCATGTTCTCGACCGCGGTCTTGGTCTCCATCATCGGCAGCAGGATGGTGTCGGCATTCGCGGTCTTCTGATAGGAGCCCGCGGTGCCGTACATGCCGGCGCGGATCGGACCGTTGGAACGGACGCCCTGCGGCGGATATTTCGAATAGGAAACGAGATTTTTGGCTTCCTGCGCCGTGTTGACCATCGGGCAGATCACGCCATAGGCGCCGCCGTCGAGCACCTTGCCGATGATGCCGGGCTCGTTCCAGGGCACGCGGACCATCGGGGTCACCGGATGCTTGTCCATGGCCTGGAAGCACTGCACCATCGACAGATAGTCCTGCACGCCATGCTGCATGTCGACGGTGACGCTGTCGAAGCCGCATTGCGCGATCATCTCGGCCGAGAAGCCGGAGGGAATCGCGAGCCACGCGTTGACCACGGCCTTGCCCGACTTCCAGATTTCCTTGACCTTGTTCGCCACGTTGCCTTCCTTCTTTGTTGTTTGGACCGTGCTGTTTGGACCGCGTTATCCATCGTCACCATGACGAGCGCCGCGACAGCACGCCCCGCTGTTACCGCGAACCGGAGCGCCGCGCTACGCTTGCAATGACGCAGCGCCTATGCGGTCGCGCGCTGGATGCTGACCTCGCTGACGCCAACCTCGCGTGCGGTATTCACTATTGCCGCCCAGGTGTCATCCGGCAAGGGGATGCCGTTTCGGGTCCGCTCAATGCGGGTTTTCCGCTCGGCATCGCCGGGAATCAGCACCTGGTCGACCCCGGCCATCGGCTTGGTGGCGCGGATGAAATCGACATAGCGCGATACCTCCTCATCGAAAAGGCTGGAGGTGTCGACCACCTTCGGATCGACATAGAACGCCAGCATCCCGTTGGCAAAGCGCCGCCCGCCCGAGGTGGCCCCGGTTCCGGTCAGCGCGCCGCCGAGCAGCTCGCAGATGAAGGCAAGGCCCGATCCCTTGTGCTCGCCGAAGGCGCGAATCGCGCCCGTTCCCCGGGTGTGATCGCGCGGCCCGTCGGGCGTGAAGGGGCCGTAGAGCACGACCGGGTCCTCGCTCAGGCTGCCGTCGGAATCGACCAGCGCGCCCTTCGGCAGCTTCTTGCCGCCGCGGCTGGCGACCAGCACCTTGCCCTCGGCCACGACCGAGGTCGCAAAGTCCAGCACGATCGGGTCCTGGCCCTCGCGGGGAATGCCGACACAATATGGCGCAGTGGAGAGCCGCTTCTCGACGCCGCCGAACGGCGCCACCAGCAGCGAGCCTGCGGCATTGACGAAGTGGATCGAAATGAGACCTTCGGCCGCGGCCATCTCGGCCCAGTCCCCGACGCGGCCGATATGGCCGGCGTTGCGCAGCGCCACCGCGGCAAGCCCGGCCTTCCTGCACTTGTCGATGCCGATCTGGACTGCTTGCGGCGTCACGGTCTGGCCGTAGCCGAACTTGCCGTCGACCACCGCGAGCGAGGGCGTGTCGAGCACCAATTCGGCGTTCTGGTTGGGCACGACCGCGCCGGTCTTCTGCCAGCGAATATAGACGGGGACGCGGATCACGCCGTGGCTGTCGTGACCGGTCAGATTGGCCGTCGTGAGATAGGTCGCGATCCGCTTCGCCTCTTCCGGCGAGGACTGCGCATGGGCGAAGACTTCGGCGACGAAGTCGATCAGCCTCTGAACCTGAACGGTGACCATGAGGGTCTGTTTGCCTCTACCCGGCGCCGATTTTGCAGCGATCGGCTTGGGAGGCAGTTTGAGCCAAAAAACGCGGCCATGTCCATGATTGTCGCCGCGCGCTCGCGCATATCTGCTTTCACTCCTCGGCACTTGCCTCCTCGCCCGCGCCCAGCTCCGCCAGACTCTGTTCGAGCTCGCCGAGCATCTCCTGCAGTTCTGCGAGCTTGCGTGCGCCAAAGCGTTGCGTGATCTCCGCATAGATCGCTTCGGAGGACGGCGCCACGGAAGCCATCAGCTTCACGCCCTCTTTCGAGATCGAGACCATGCTGCGGCGCAGATCGGCCTTGGCGGTCTTGCGCTCGATCAGATTGCGCGCCTCGAGATCACGCAGGATGCGCGACAGGCTCGGTCCGAGCAGGAACGCCGTGCGCGCGAGTTCCGTGACCTCGGCAGCCTCGATCGCCGCGAGCGCGCGCAGGATGCGCCATTGCTGCTCGGTCAATCCGTGCTCGCGCAGCGAGGGACGGAACTGCCGCATCACCGCTTCGCGCGCCCGCAGCAGCGACATCGGCAACGAACGCGAGAAGTCGCGCATCGGCACCACCTGCCGTGCGGCGGGCTCGCTTCCGTTCGCGGGATCGGCCGGTCTCTTCGCCATGACGCCCTTTCAAGCCGCAAAACGTTTGCAGTGCAGCAAGCCCAAATTCTGTTTGACGCATTCACTTAACATGTTAAGTATCTCCCGGGCACCACGATTTGCAAGATCACACATGGCGCTTTCCGACGACGATATCCGAGCTTGCGCGAGGCGTCTGCACCAGGCGGAGAAGACCCGCACGCAGATCCGGCAGCTCTCGCAGGATTTTCCCGACATCACCATTGCCGATGCCTACGCGATTCAAAAGGCCTGGGTCGACGTCAAGATCGCCGAGGGGCGTATCGTCAAAGGCCACAAGATCGGCCTGACCTCGAAGGCGATGCAGAGCGCGCTCAACATCAACGAGCCGGATTCCGGCGTGCTGCTCGACGACATGTTCTTTGCCGATGGCGGCCTCGTCCCGACCGGGCGCTTCATCGCCACACGCGTCGAGGCCGAGCTCGCCTTCGTCATGAGCAAGCGTCTCGCTGGCCCCGACTGCACCATGTTCGACGTGCTCAACGCCACCGACTTCGTGGTGCCGGCGCTGGAGATCCTGGACACCCGGATCGAGCGCGTCGATCCCCAGACCAAGGCGACGCGAAAGATCTTCGACACCATCGCCGACAATGCGGCGAATGCCGGCATCGTGCTCGGCGGCCGGCCGATCCGCCCGCTCGACGCCGACTTACGCTGGATCGGTGCGTTGTGTTTCAAGAACGGCCAATTGGAGGAGACCGGCCTTGCCGCAGGCGTGCTCAACCATCCCGCAACCGCCGTTGCCTGGCTCGCCAACAAGATCGCGCCGCTCGGCCTTGCGCTGGAGCCCGGCCAGGTCGTGCTCGCGGGCTCCTTCATCCGTCCGATCGAGACCCGCAAGGGCGACACAATCCAGGCCGATTATGGCGCCTACGGCTCGGTAAGCTGCTACTTCGCTTAGGCGAACAAGAACACGCTGCAAGACGACACAGGGAGTGAAACCGCGATGCCGCATTTCACGATTGAATATTCGGCCAATCTCGATGGCCGCCTCGACATGGCTCTGGTATGCGAGGTCGTGCGCAAGGCGGCGGTCGAGACCGGCATCTTCCCGCTCGGCGGCATCCGGGTCCGCGCGATCAAGTGCGAGCACTATGCCATCGCCGATGCGCGGCAGGACTACGGCTTTCTCGACATGGTGCTGCGCATCGGCGAGGGCCGCGACCTGCCGACCCGCAAGAAGGCCGGCGAGCAAATCTTCCAGGCGTTGTCCAAACACCTCGATCCCGTCTTCGCCGCCAGCAAATTCGCTTTGTCGTTCGACATGCAGATCAACGACAAGGACACCAGCTGGAAGCGCAATAACATCCACGACGCCTTGAAAGTGGAGGCCGCAAATGGATAAGCCCACGCCGAAAGCCGATGTGTTCCAGGCCAACCACGATCGCGTCACGCCGCTGCTGAAGACGCTGCGGGCCGACGGCATCGGCCACATGATCGACGGCAAGATCGTCCCGTCGATCTCGGGCGACACCTTCGAGACCAAATCGCCGGTCGACGGCGCGACGCTTGCGAGCGTCGCCCGCGGCAATGCCGAGGACATCGATCGCGCGGCAACGGCCGCTGCGCTTGCCTTCAAGTCCTGGCGCGAGATGGGGCCGGCGATGCGCAAGAAGCTGCTGCATCGGGTCGCCGACGCCATCGAGGACAATGCCGAAGACATCGCGGTGCTGGAATGCATCGACACTGGACAGGCCTATCGCTTCATGGCCAAGGCCGCGATCCGCGCCGCCGAAAATTTTCGCTTCTTCGCCGACAAATGCGCGGAAGCCCGCGACGGCCAGAACACGCCGAGCGACGAGCATTGGAACGTCTCGACGCGCGTGCCGATCGGTCCCGTCGGCGTGATCACGCCGTGGAATACGCCGTTCATGCTCTCGACCTGGAAGATCGCGCCTGCGCTGGCCGCCGGCTGCACCGTCGTGCACAAGCCGGCCGAATGGTCGCCGGTCACGGCCGCCGTTCTGGCAAGGCTCGTCAAGGAAGCCGGCGTGCCGGACGGCGTGCTCAACACGGTGCACGGCTTCGGCGAAGAGGCCGGCAAGGCGCTGACCGAGCATCCCGCGATCAAGGCGATCGGTTTCGTCGGCGAGAGCGCGACCGGATCGGCGATCATGGTCCAGGGCGCGCCCACGCTGAAGCGCGTGCATTTCGAGCTCGGCGGCAAGAACCCGGTGATCGTGTTCGACGATGCCGATCTCGACCGCGCGCTCGATGCCGTCGTGTTCATGATCTACTCGCTCAACGGCGAGCGCTGCACGTCGTCCAGCCGCCTGCTGATCCAGGCCAGCATCGCGGAAAAATTCGTGGAGAAGCTGACCGCGCGCGTGAAGGCGCTGAAGGTCGGCCATCCCCTCGATCCCGCAACCGAGATCGGGCCGCTGATCCATGAGCGGCACCTGGCAAAGGTCTGCTCCTATTTCGACGTCGCGCGCCAGGACGGCGCGACGATCGCGGTCGGTGGCAAGGCCCATGACGGCCCCGGCGGCGGCCACTATGTCGAGCCGACGCTGGTCACCGGTGCGCACGGCAAGATGCGCGTGGCGCAGGAGGAGGTGTTCGGCCCGTTCCTCACCGTGCTGCCCTTCCGCGACGAGGCCGACGCCATCGAGATCGCCAACGACATCCGCTATGGCCTGACCGGCTATGTCTGGACCAACGACGTCGGCCGCGCACTGCGCGTTGCCGACGCGCTGGAGGCCGGCATGATC
Source organism: Bradyrhizobium sp. Bra64 (assembly GCF_024519875.1). Lineage (NCBI taxonomy): Bacteria > Pseudomonadati > Pseudomonadota > Alphaproteobacteria > Hyphomicrobiales > Nitrobacteraceae > Bradyrhizobium > Bradyrhizobium sp. Bra64. Next base: position 594,542 of record NZ_JALJRD010000002.1, read on the forward strand.
TGGCTGAACTCCGAAAACGTCCGCCATCTGCCGACGCCGTTCGGCGGCATGAAGGCCTCGGGCATCGGCCGCGACGGCGGCGATTATTCGTTCGACTTCTACATGGAAACCAAGCACGTCTCGCTGGCGCGGGGCACGCACAAGATCCAGAAACTGGGAATCTAGCACAACGTCACTCCAGAGTGGCAGGGTCTAGAGAGGGGAAACGCAATGCCCGTACCGCAACACATCTTCGAACCGCCGTTCAACATCATCCGCTCCAGTCACGTCGTGCTCGACGTGACCGATCTGAAGCTGAGCCGCGAGTTCTACGAGACCACCGTCGGCCTGCATGTCGAGGACGCCGACGACAATGTCGTGTACTTGCGCGCCGCGGAGGAGCACCAGCATCACTCGCTGGTGCTGCGGAAAGCCGCCGCGCCCGCCTGCAACCGGCTCGGCTTCAAGGTCGGCAACGACGGAGATCTCGACAAGGCGGCCCGCTTCCTGTCCGAGAACGGCCTTGGCTACGCCTTCGTCGACCAGCCGTTCCAGGGCCGCACCCTTCAACTTACCGATCCCTTCGGCTTCCAGATCGAGCTGTATGCCGCGATGGAGCGGCGCCCGCATCTGCTTCGTCGCTACGACCTCTACAGGGGATGTCATCCGCAGCGGCTCGACCATTTCAACGTGTTCGCCGCCGAGGTGCAGGACACCGTCGAATTCTATGCGCGGCTCGGCTTCCGTCTCACCGAATATGCCGAGGAGGACGGACCGAACGGGCGCATCGCCGCGGCCTGGATGCATCGCAAGGGCAATGTCCACGATTTCGCGATCACCAACGGCAAGGGCCCGCGGCTGCACCACTTCGCCTATTGGACGCCGACGGCGATGAACATCATCCATCTCTGCGACGTGATGGCCTCGCAAGGCTTCGTCAAGAACATCGAGCGCGGCCCGGGGCGCCACGGCATCTCGAACGCGTTCTTCCTTTATGTGCGCGATCCCGACGGCCACCGCCTCGAGCTCTACACTAGCGACTACTTCACGGGCGACCACGACCACGAGCCGCTGCGCTGGTCGCTGCGCGATCCGCGCCGTCAGACGCTGTGGGGCGCGCCTGCCCCGCGTTCCTGGTTCGAGCAGGGCTCGCCGTTCGCAGGCCAGGCCGTGCGCGAGCCGAAATTCGTGGCCGACGTGCTGGTGGCGGATTAGGCGATGAAGCTACCTCGCCTCGCCACCTACTCCGTCAAGGGTGAAACCCGCTACGGCGCCGTCCTGGAGAACGGCATCGTCGATCTCTCCCCGCACCACGCCATACACTATCCGACGCTGCGCGAGGTGATCGCGGCTGGAAAGCTCGCAAGCCTTGCCGAAGAAGCCGCCGGCCGCGCGCCGGACCATGCGCCTGGCGATATCATTTGGCTGCCGCCGATACCCGCGCCAGAAAAAATCATCTGCATCGGCGTCAACTATCCCGACCGTAATGCCGAGTACAAGGACGGCCAGGACGCGCCGAAATATCCGAGCATGTTCATGCGCTCGCCCCGCTCCTTCGTCGGCCACGACACGCCGCTGGTGCGCCCGCGCGCCTCGGCGCAGCTCGACTACGAGGGCGAGATCGTGCTGGTGATCGGCAAAGCCGGCCGGCACATCCCGGAAAGTGCTGCGCTCGATCACATCGCCGCGCTGACGCTGTGCAACGAGGGCTCGGTACGCGACTGGCTGCGCCACGCCAAGTTCAACGTGACGCAGGGCAAGAACTTCGATTCCAGCGGCAGCCTCGGCCCGTGGCTGGTGCCGTACACGAGGGAATCTCAACTTGCCGACATCCGCCTCACCACCCACGTCAATGGCGAGCTGCGGCAGGATGACCGTACCAGCCGGCTGATGTTTCCGTTCCGCTATCTCATCAGCTATATCTCGACCTTCGCAACGCTCGTTCCCGGTGACGTCATCGTGACGGGCACGCCGACCGGCGCAGGTGCGCGGTTCGATCCGCCGCGCTATCTGAAGCCCGGCGACGTCGTCGAGGTCGCGGCCGAGGGCATCGGAAAATTGCGCAACGGTGTCGCCGACGAAGCCTGAAGAACCATCGAAGTGGAATAGTGCAATGACTACCCTCACCGGCGGCGAAGCGATCGTAAGCGGCCTTGTCGCCCATGGCGTCGACACCGTGTTCGGCCTGCCCGGCGCGCAGGTCTACGGCCTGTTCGACGCCTTCCACCAGGCCCAGCTCAAGGTGATCGGCGCGCGGCACGAGCAGGCCTGCGGCTACATGGCGTTCGGCTATGCGCGCTCGAGCGGCCGGCCCGGCGTGTTCAGCGTGGTGCCCGGCCCCGGCGTGCTCAATGCCAGCGCCGCGCTGCTGACCGCCTTCGGCTGCAACGAGCCGGTGCTGTGCGTCACCGGCCAGGTGCCGACGCAGTTCCTGGGCAAGGGCCGCGGCCATCTGCACGAGATGCCGGATCAGCTTGCGACCTTGCGCACCTATGTGAAATGGGCCGACCGGATCGAATATCCCGGCAACGCGCCGACGGTGGTGGCGCGCGCGTTCCAGGAGATGACATCCGGACGGCGTGGCCCCGCCTCGGTCGAGATGCCGTGGGATATCTTTACCCAGCGAGCCGATACGGCGGCGGCACAAGTGCTGGAGCCCCTGCCCGCGCCGCGGCCCGATCCTGATTTGGTCAAGCAGGCAGCTACGCTGATCAGGAACAGCAAGGCGCCGATGATCTTCGTCGGCAGCGGCGCGATCGAGGCGCGCGAGGAGATCCTCGAGCTCGCCGAGATGATCGATGCGCCAGTCGTCGCCTTCCGCAGCGGCCGCGGCATCGTCTCCAATGCGCATGAGCTCGGCCTGACCATGGCGGCGGCCTACCGACTGTGGCCGAAGACCGATCTGATGATCGCAATCGGCACCCGCGCGGAGCTGCCGGCATCGGGCTTCCGCTGGCCGTATCAGCCGCAGGGGCTGAAATCCATTCGCGTCGATATCGACCCGGCCGAGATGCGCCGCCTCGCCTCCGATGCCGCCATCGTCGCCGACGCCAAGGCCGGCACGGCCGATCTCGTCACAGCCGTGACGAAGGCCGGCTATGCCAGGACCAGTGGCCGGCGGGGAGAAATCCGCGAGGCGACCGCGACGGCGCAAGCCGAGATCCAGCGCGTCCAGCCGCAGATGGCGTATCTCAACATCCTGCGCGAGGTGCTGCCGGCGAACGCGATCGTCACCGATGAATTGTCGCAGTTCGGCTTCGCCTCCTGGTACGGCTTTCCAATCTACGAGCCACGCACCTTCATCACCTCGGGCTATCAGGGCACGCTCGGCTCGGGCTTCCCGACCGCGCTCGGGGCCAAGGTCGCCAATCCCGACAGGCCGGTGGTGGCGATCACCGGCGACGGCGGCTTCATGTTCGGCGTGCAGGAGCTTGCCACGGCCGTGCAGTTCAACATCGGCGTGGTGACGCTGGTGTTCAACAACAACGCCTATGGCAACGTTCGCCGCGACCAGCGCGAACGCTTTGACGGCCGCGTGGTGGCGTCCGATCTGGTCAACCCGGATTTCGTCAAGCTCGCGGAGTCATTTGGCGTGGCAGCAGCGCGCGTGACGGCGCCGGACCAGTTCAAGGCGGCGATGGAGAAGGCACTCGCGCATGGCGGGCCGTATCTGATCTCGGTCGAGGTGCCGCGGGACTCCGAGGTCAGCCCGTGGACGTTCATCCACCCGCCGAAGCCTTGAGGCCGGGCGTTCCCTGAAGTCGCGCGGCCGCAATCACCAGCAAGCCGGCGCCTGCGACCGACCAGCAGGCGACCGGGGCCCAGTGCAGCAGCGGTGCGTAGTCCGGCATCTTCTGCAAGCCGCCGGCGACCGCGGCCATCCGTGCGAAGGTGCCGAGGGCCAGCGCCGAGAACACGAGGCCCGTCACCTTGCCTTCCGCGCCGGTCGAGCCGATCGCAAGCGCGGCCGAGATCGCGCTCATCAGCATGCAGCCCCACGCGGCTCCGGCGAGAAACTGAGCGACGACCAGCGTGTCGAGGCTGCCGGCAAGCTCCGCCGCCACGATCGCAACCGCGCCGCACAGGCCGGCGGCGCCCATCACGATCAGGCCGCCACGGTGCTTGACGACGAGGCTCGCCGGAAACATCGCGATGTTGAAGCCGATCCAGAACACCGGCATCAGCCATTGCAGCTCGTCAGGCCTGGCAAAGCGCAGATAAAACGGCGCGCTGTTCATGGCAAAGTGCAGCTGATAACCGAGCGCCAGCGCGACCGTCGCAACGATGAAAATGATGGACGTGATGCCGAGCGGCTTTGCCGCCTCGGCCGGTGTCGGCGGCGGCGTGTCGCGCGCGACATCGTATTCGATCCGCGACATCGCGAGCGCCGTGAGCAGCAGCGCGACGCTGGAGATCACGAACGGCAGCCGCGCATCGTGCTCGCGCAGCACCACCCCCAGATAGGGCGAGACGGCGCCGGCGACGCCATAGCCCAGCAGGGCCAGCGCCGCAAGGAACGGCACCTGAGGCCTGGCGCGGTATTTGCCGAGCAAGGTCAGCGGCGGCGCGCGTAGCGCGGAGGACGCGATCGACCACACCACGATCAGCGCAATGAACCAACCCTGCGCGGCCACGCCTGCTCCGGCGACGAAGGGCAGCGCCACGAACGCGCCGCACGAGATCGCGGCCACGAGCGCGACGAACAGGCCAAGCCTGCCGACATAGGGCGCGATCTTGTCGGCCGCGACCCCCATCGCGGTGTCGGCAATTGTGAAGATCGCCTGGTCCAGCATCAGGATGAGGATGACAGCGGAGGGTGCAATGCCGACCTCAGCCGCGAGTTTTGGCAGATAGATGACGTAAGTGGTCCACCCCAGCGTGAACACCAGCTGCAGCACAGCCAGATACAGGCCCGTGCGGTTGGCCGTCCCGGTGTCGGCCGATATCTGTCTAGTCGCCATGTCGCGGCCTCCCCCGCCCCCAAGCTTAGACGAGTGAGGGCTGTGAGAAAACGCGTCAACGGACCTTTCGGAAGGTCAAATTGATCCGTTTCCGCCCGAGCAGCACATGCTCGCCGTCGGCAAGCGGCGCCACACCGTGATAGGCGAGCCGGCTAGCCCCGCCCCAGACCACGACGTCGCCATGCACGAGCCGGAAGCGGCGCGGCTTGTCGCTGCGCGCCAGGCCACCGAACAGGAAGGTCGCGGGCAGCCCGAGCGAGACCGAGACGATCGGCGCCGAATAGTCCAGCTCGTCCTTGTCCTGATGCAACGACAGCCGCGTGCCGGGCTCGTAGCGATTGACGAGGCAGGCATCGGGCGCAAAGCCTTCGAAGCCGCCCTGCTCCGCCGCGCGGCGCGCGAGATCGCGGAACACGGGCGGCATCGCCGGCCAGGGCGCGGCGGTCTTCGGGTCGATGGGATCGTAGCGATAGCCGGTGTGATCGGTGATCCAGCCGCGCTCGCCGCAATTGGTCATGGCCACCGACATCTGGTAGCCGCCCGGCGTCGTCATCCGGCGGAACGGCGACAGTGCCACGATCGCACGCACCGCGGCGATCAATTCGTCCTCAATCGGCTTGACGAACCCGCGCAACAACACGGCACCGTCGGCGATCTCCTCACGCGACGGCTGCGCCTCGGCAACGCTGTCGAACAGATCAGCCGTCAACGCCTGCGCTCATTTGGCATCATGAAAAATCACACCCAATGTGTGGCGCTGGCCGGACCTGATACGGCTGACGCCATGGCGCAGATTAACCCGGTAGGTGCCGCGCGTCCCCTGCACCGGGCGATGATGCACAGCGAAGGCGACGGCGTCGCCCTGCGCCAGCGGCACCACCTCGGCGCGGGACTGCATGCGCGGGCGCTGCTCGGTCAGCACGAACTCGCCGCCGGTGAAATCGCGCCCCGGCTCGGACAAGAGGATCGCGACCTGGAGCGGGAACACGTGCTCGCCATAGAGGTCCTGGTGCAGGCAGTTGAAGTCGCCGGCCTCATATTGCAGCAGCAGCGGCGTCGGCCGCGCCTGCCCCGCCTCGTGGCAGCGCTTCAGGAACGCCGCATGCCCGGCGGGGTAGCGGATGTCGATCCCCATCGCCTCGTTCCACCGATTGGCGACGCCTCGCAGGTGCGCGTAGAGCGCCGGGCGCAACTGCGCGATCAGATCGGGAAGCGGATAGGTGAAATATTTGTATTCGCCGCGGCCAAAGCCGTGGCGGCCCATGACGATGCGGCTGCGGAAGTTGGCATCGTCGGGATAGAGCTCGGCGACGGCGCGGCATTCGCCCGGTGTGAGCAGGCCTTTCAGGGCGGCGCAGCCCTGGGAGTCGAGCTCGGTGGTGATCTCGGCCCAGTCGAGGGCATCGACATGGGCGGTGAGGTCGGCGGACGGGTTGTGAGGCGATTTGCGTGCTGTTGCTGTCATGGCCACGACCTTCGCAGGATCGATCGACCTTGCGCCACCCGATTTCCGACTGCCTCCCCGTGATTGCGAGGAGCCGTTGCGACGAAGCAATCCAGAATCCCTCCGCGGAATCAGCCTGGATTGCTACGCTTCGCTCGTAATGACGGTGCGGAGGCAGATCAGCCCCTCACCGGCAGCGTCGTCACGTCGTAGCCGTGCTTGATCGTCCGCTTCAGCACGGGGTCCTCAAGCTCGAAGTCGAACCGGTCAGCCGGACGGATTCCGCCCTTGGCCGCAAAGGTGCCGCCGAACATGGCGCAGCCGTCTGGCAGCCTCCCACCTTCGAAGCCGCGCGCGACGAGGTCCGCGATCGGCAGCATCGCGTCCAGCGTGCCCTCCTGATACAGCACGCGCTCGCCATTGATCGTGGCCCAGGAGCGCAGGATCATCCTGTCCCAATGGCCGATGACGTCCTCGAGCTCCCACAGCGTCGAGGCGATCGGCTTGTCGCACATCTGTTTTGAGACAGTGACGTTGTAAGCCTCGACCTTGCGGTCGGTGTGGTCGGAGCCGCAGCCGACGAAGGTGCGGCCCTGCCAGCCGATCAGCACGAACTCGACCTCGCCGGAGGAGTCGCCGCCGCAGCATTCGATGCGGTCTTGCATGGTCAGCCGCCGCGCCGAGGCGCGATAATAGATCGGCGTCGTGGCCGGCCGGGCGATGCCCATGGCCTCCAGCTCGGCGATGTGCTTGTCGCGCGCGATCGTGTCGCGGCCGGTCCAGCCGGCGATGACCATCTGGTCGATCGCCAGCGTCAGCGGCGTGGTGGTGTCCTGGGCGTCGACGATGAAAGTCAGGTCAAACACGAATTACGGCCTCCATGCCGGCAGCTAGTTCAAAAATACGACGATCCGCCCCGCCCGCACCCGCCAGCATCAGGCCGACCGGAACGTCGCCTTCGCGATGTGCAGGCAGCGAGATGGCGCAGCCGTCGATCATGTTGATCAGGGTGCAATTGCGGAGCGCCCGCAGGTTTTCCCTGGTGAATGCCTTGTCGTCGGCAAGATCCGCGATCTTCGGCGGCGTATTGGCGGCGGTCGGCAGCACCAGCGCGTCATAGGGCGCGATGCGCGCGTTGACGCGCGCGATCAGCGAGCGGCGCTCGTTGAGGAGATCGATATAGTCGGCCGCGCTCTGCGCCTCGCCGCGCATGATGCGCACGGACACGCGGGGGTCGTAGACGTCGCCCTTGGCCGTGATCAGATAGCGATGCCAGGCGTAGCTCTCGGAGGCCGCGAAGCCGCCCTTGGCATTCATCGGGCCGATGTCGTGGAACTCGGCCATCTCGATGCGCTCGACGATCGCACCATGATCGGAAAGCGTCTTGAGCGCGCGCTCGAAGGTTTCGGCAACCGCTGCATCGAGGTCATCGAGCGCGATCGCGGTCGGCACGGCCAACCGCATACCCCGGACCGGCCGCGGCTTCAGCGGCGCGATCGGCTCGTTCGCGAGCACGGCATCGAGAATGGCACAGCAACTGACCGATCGCGCCAGCGGCCCGATGCTGTCGAGTGAGAACGACAGCGGCACGGAGCCGTCGAGCGGCACGCGGCGCTGCGTCGGCTTGTAGCCGACGATGCCGTTATAGGCGGCCGGAATCCGGCAGGAGCCGCCGGTGTCGGTGCCGAGCGCGCCATGCGCCATGCCGTCGAGCACGGACACTGCGGCGCCCGACGACGAGCCGCCGGGGACGTGGCCCGCAGCCCGGTTCCAGCCGCCCTTCGGTGTGCCATAGTGCGGATTGATGCCGATGCCGGAATAGGCGAACTCGGTCATGTTGGTCCGGCCGATCACCACGAAGCCGGCCTTGCGCAGCCGCGCCACCGTGGCGGCATCCTGCTCGGCCGGCGCAGAATCGTCGAGCGCGCGGGAGCCGGCGCGCGTCACCTGGCCCCTGATGTCGAACAGATCCTTGATCGAGACCGGGATACCGGCATAGCGCGACGGCGTGGCCTTCGCCTTGCGCAAGCCGTCCATGGCATCCGCCGCCGCGAGCGCGGCCTCCTTGTCGACATGAACGAAGGTGCGCCGGCCCTCGCCGGCGGGATCGGCGATTTTGGCGAGGCACGCCTCGACCAGCTTGCGGGAGGTCGTGTGGCCGCTTTCGAGGTCTTCGGCGAGCTTCGCCAGTGTCGGAAAATCGGGCATGTCTGTCTCACGGAATATTTGCGCGCAATCTATAGCGCGGCCTCAGTTCGACACAAGCATTGTGCGCATGATGGCATGCATGCGCATTGCTGGACCGTTGACGCGCCATGGTCGATTGTCGCATCAAGATTGAAACAGGCAGGTCTGAAACCTGAGCCTTTGGGAGGATCTGCCGACATGGCCGAACCGCAACGCGCACGACCGAAACCGACGCCGGAGACCCAGCATTTCTGGGACGGCACCAAGGCGGGCGAATTGCGCCTGCAGCGCTGCGACGCCTGCGCGCATGTCTACTTCCCGCCGCGGCCGTTCTGCTCGTCCTGCGCCTCGCGCAAGGTCAGCATCTTCAAGGCGAGCGGCAAGGGCTTTCTCTACAGCTACGTGATCAACCACCGCCCCGCCGCGCCCGGTTTCACGCCGCCTTACGCCATCGCGGTGGTCGAGCTCGCCGAGGGGCCGCGGATGATGAGCAACATCATCGACTGCCCGCAGACCCCGGAGGCACTCGAACTCGACATGAAGCTCGAAGTCGCCTTCGAGGCACTTGACGACAAGATCACCCTCCCCGTTTTCCGTCCGGCGAAGGGATAGGCCATGCGCAGCAACCAGGTTGCCGTCGTCGGCGCGGCCGAGACCACCGAACTCGGCGTCATCCCCAATGTGTCGCAGCTCCAGCTTCACGCGGATGCGGCGCTCAATGCCATTGCGGACGCCGGGCTGAAGCTGTCCGACATCGACGGTTTCGCCACCGCGGTCGAGACGCCGCAGCAGGTCTGCCACTATCTCGGCATCAAGCCGACCTGGGTGGACGGCACCTCGGTCGGCGGCTGCTCCTTCATGCTGCACGTCCGCCATGCCGCCGCGGCGATCGAGGCCGGCCTCTGCAAGACCGTGCTGATCACCCATGCCGAGAGCGGCAAGTCGATGATCGGCAAGGCGCCGCGCTCGATCCCCGCCGACAGCCTGCAAGGCCAGTTCGAGGCGCCGTTCGGCGTCTACGGCCCGCCCAGCATGTTCCCGATCCCCGTGCTGCGCTTCATGAAGACCTACGGCATCACCCACGAACAACTTGCCTCGGTGGCCGTAGTGCAGCGCGAATGGGCCGCGAAGAATCCGCGCGCGATGATGAAGGACCCGATCACGGTCGCCGACGTGCTCAACTCGCGCATGATCGCCTATCCGTTCCGACTGCTGCAGTGCTGCCTCGTCACCGACGGCGGCGGCGCGCTGATCCTGACCTCGGCCGACCGCGCCAGGGACTTTCCGCGCAAGCCCGTCTACATCATGGGCACCGGCGAGAGCGTGGAGACGCCGATGGTCAGCCAGATGGAGACCTTCAATTCCTCGCGCGCGTTCAAGACCGCGGGCCCCCTCGCCTTCAAGGAGGCCGGCATCGCGCACAAGGACGTCGACCATCTCATGATCTACGATGCGTTCGCGCATCTGCCGCTGTTCGGTCTCGGCGACCTCGGCTTCATGCCGCATGAGGAGACCGGCAAGTTCATCGCCGACGGCAACACGCGCCCCGGCGGCAAGCTGCCGCTCAACACCAATGGCGGCGGGCTCTCTTACATGCATTCGGGCATGTACGGCATGTACGCGCTTCAGGAGAGCGTGCGCCAGATGCGCGGCATCGCGCCGGCGCAAATCGCCAACGCGAAGATTTCGGTGTGCCACGGCGTCGGCGGCATGTTCGCCGCAAGCGGCACGATCGTGTTTACGAACGAGAGGTAATGCCTGTCATTCCGGGGCGACGCGAAGCTACGAGCCCGGAATCCATACTCCCGATCGTGGTTATGGATTCCGGGCCTGCGCCTTTCGGCGCATCCCGGAATGACGGCGGAATTTGGAACGCATAGCGGAGAATCCACATGACGAAATCACTGCAAGACAAGGTCATCATCGTCACCGGCGCAGGCCGCGGCATCGGGCGCGAGATCGCGCTGCTCTGCGCGGGCGAGGGCGCCAAGGTCGTCGTCAACGATCCCGGCGTCGCCGCCGACGGCGCCGGCACCAGCGCCACGCCCGCCGAGGAGGTGGTCGAGGAGATCAAGAAGCGCGGCGGCACCGCGGTTGCCAATTTCGAGTCGGTGGCGGAAGCGATCCCCGCGAGCAAGATCGTGAAGACCGCGACCGATCATTTCGGCCGGCTCGACGGCGTCGTCAACAATGCCGGCATCCTGCGCGACATGATCTTCCACAAGATGAGCGTGGAAGCCTTCGAGGCCGTCATCAAGGTCCATTTGATGGGCTCGTTCTATGTCAGCCACGCCGCGGCGCGCATTTTCCGCGAGCAGGAGAGCGGCTCCTTCGTGCACTTCACCTCGACTTCGGGCCTGATCGGCAATTTCGGCCAGGCCAACTACGCCGCCGCCAAGCTCGGCATCGTCGGACTCTCCAAATCCATTGCGCTCGACATGGGCCGCTTCAACGTCCGCTCCAACTGCGTATCGCCGTTCGCCTGGACGCGCATGATCGGCACCATCCCGACCGAGACCGAAGCCGAGAAGGCGCGCGTCGAGAAGATCAAGCAGATGGGACCGGAGAAGATCGCGCCGATCTGCGCCTATCTGCTCTCCGATGCCGCCAAGGACGTCAGCGGGCAGATTTTTGGCGCACGCATGAACGAGCTGTTCCTGTTCAGCCAGAACAGGCCGCTGCGCTCGGTGCATCGGAGCGAAGGCTGGACGCCGCAATCGATCGCGGAACACGGCATGCCGGCGCTGAAGGGCTCGTTCTACAAGCTCGACCGCTCCGCCGACATCTTCCCCTGGGATCCGGTCTGACCTGGCTTCACCTCTCTCCAGCTTGCGGGGAGAGGTGAACACTTACCCCGTATTCCTCAAGCCCGCCGAGATGCCGTTGATGGTGAGCTGGATCCCGCGCAGCACCTGCTCATCCGGGTTCTGCGCGCGATGCTCTTTCAGCAGCTCGACCTGCACGTGGTTGAGCGGATCGAGATAGGGGAAACGGTGGCGCACCGAGCGCTCCAGCAGCGGGTTGCCCTGCAGCAGGCGATCCTGGCCCATGATGTCCAGCAGCGTCTCGATGCAGGAATGCCATTCGCGGCGGATGCGGCCGAAAATCTTTTCGCGCAGGGCTTCGTCCGGCACCAGCTCGGCATAGCGCGAGGCGATCGCGATCGAGCTCTTGGCGAGCACCATGTCCATGTTCGACAGCAGCATGCGGAAGAACGGCCATTCCCTGTAGAGCTCTTTCAGGAACGGCATGCCCTTGTCGGGATGCTCGGCGATCCACTGCTCGACCGCGCTGCCGAAGCCGTACCAGCCCGGCAGCATCAGGCGGCATTGCGCCCAGGAAAACACCCAGGGGATGGCGCGCAGATCCTCGATTGCGCGGGTCTTCTTGCGCGAGGCCGGACGGCTGCCGATGTTCAGCGTCGCGATCTCGTTGATCACGGTGGACGCCCAGAAGTAATCGACGAAACCATCGGTCTCGTAGACGAGGCCGCGATAGGCCTTGAAGGCGAGATTCGAAAGCTCGTCCATCGCGGTCAGGTATTCGCGTCGCGGCGCGCTCTGGCGCGGATGCAAGAGGCTCGCCTCCAGCGTCGCGGCGGCCAAGATCTCCAGGTTGTTGCGGCCGACCTCGGCATTGGAATATTTCGACGAGATGATCTCGCCCTGCTCGGTGATGCGGATCTGCCCGTTCACCGCGCCGCCGGGCTGCGCGATGATGGCATCATAGCTCGGGCCGCCGCCGCGACCGACCGAGCCGCCGCGGCCGTGGAACAGGCGCAGGCGTACGTGATGCCGCTCGAACACGTCGACGAGATTGATCTCCGCCTTGTAGAGCTCCCAGCCCGAGGTGACGAAGCCGCCGTCCTTGTTCGAGTCCGAATAGCCGAGCATGACCTCCTGCACGCTGCCGCGGCTGTCGACCAGGCGCCGGTAATCGTGCAGCGACAGCATCCGGTCCATGATGCCGGAGGAGGCCTGCAAATCCTCGATGGTCTCGAACAGCGGCACGATGTTGATGGCGCTGCGCCCGGAGGGATGGACGAGGCCGACCTCCTTCAGGAGCACCGCGACCTCGAGCATGTCGGACATGCTCTTGCACATCGAGATGATGCATTGGGGAATGGCGTCGGAGCCGAACTTCGCATGCGCCTCCGCGGCGGCATGGAACACGTTGAGCTCGCCCATGGTCTCGTCGCTGTACTTGACGAACGGCGACACCAGCGAGCGCGTTGAGCGCAACTCGTTGGTGAGCAGCGAGATGCGCGCCTCCTCGCCCAGTGCGAGATAGGACATGCCGGGATTGGCGGCGTCCATCAGCTCGGCGATGGTGCGCTCGTGCACCGCCGAGTTCTGGCGGATGTCGAGCCGCGCCAGATGGAAGCCGAAGCAGTCCACCGCGCGCCGCAGCAGCCGCAGTCGGCCGCGGGCGATGACGCGGGCGTTGTTGGAGATCAGCGAGCGGTGCAGCACGTCGAGATCGGCCTGCAGCTCCTTCACGCTCTCGTAAGGCTTGCCCTTGCCGACAGGCCGGCGCGTGATCTCGACCTGAAGCATTTCGGCCGTCGCAGTCAGGCGCGCATAGATGCCGGAGACCGCGAGCCGATAGGGCTCGCCGCTCCGGTGCGGCGAGGTATCGGGCGAGCGCTCCGCCAGCGTGCGCAGCTCCTCGGAGATATCGGCAAGATGCGCCGCGATCGACAGCTCCGAGCCGAGCACGTGCAACTCGTTCAGATAGAACTGCATCACCCGGCTCGACTGCAGCCGCAGGGTGCCGCGCATCACGTCGGCGGTGACGAAGGGATTGCCGTCGCGGTCGCCGCCGATCCAGCTGCCCATGCGCAGGAACGAGGCGAGCTCGCCGGCGGCCTGCTCGCCGCCCTCCTCCAGCCGGTCCTCCAGCGTGTTGACCAGCCGCGGCACCTCGCGCAGGAACGTGTAATCGTAGAACGACAGGCCGTTGGCGACCTCGTCGAGCACGGTGAGCTTGGTCCGGCGGAGCAGATTGGTCTGCCACAGCGTCAGCACCTCGCGGCGAAGCTGCTCGTCGCTGGCGGCGGTCTCGTCCGCCGTCAGCGCGACGCGCTCGCGGCGGTCGAGCAGGCTGGCGACCTCCATCTCGCGGTCCATCGTGCTCTTGCGGCGAACCTCGGTCGGGTGCGCGGTCAGGACCGGGCTGACGAGCGCGCTCTTGAAGAAGTTGCGCAAGGCGTCCGGGTCGATGCCCGCGGCCCTGGCATGGGCGAGCGTCTCGGCCAGCACGCCGGAGCCGCCCCCCTTGTTGGCGCGCATCTGGCGAATGTTGTTCTGGTCCTCGGCGATGTTGGCGAGGTGGGAGAAATAGCTGAAGGCGCGGACGATCCGCACCGTCTCCGAGGTCGACATGCTGTCGAGGATCTGCTCGAGCTCGCGGCGGGCGGTCCGGTCCTCATCGCGGTGGAACCGGATCGAGGTCTGCCGGATGCGCTCGACCAGGTCGAACACATCGGCACCCTCCTGGTCGCGCACGGTATCGCCGAGGATGCGCCCGAGCAGGCGGATGTCGTCCCGCAGCCGCACATCCGCTTCCAGCGCCTGGGCGTCCTCGGGGCGGTTGGGACGTTGATCTGCGGTGTCGGATGGTAATGTCTGGAGGGACATGGCTCGCTCCCCTGGTTCGAGCTCGCTTGGCTGCCCGGCTCAACCGAGTGTGCAAGTTTTTTGCCGCAGCGCAAGATGAAGTTGGGGGCGGCGCGGCAACGCCACCGGTCGTGGGCTGGAATGCACCTTGCTGACGGGCGCACGCCCCTCCGCGGTCTCGCGGCGCAGGCGCCCGAGCTTTGCGATCCGTTTCGCCCTCATCGAGAAAAAAGGGCGCAGGGAAGGCCGGGCGCCGGCTGGCACCCAGGGTCCGCACGCGGGAAACGCACGCGGGGTGACCACAGGTGATGCCGGGACATCCCAGCCTTCCCTGCGCAATGGTTTTACGGCTTATGGCGCGCTCTCCCCGGGGAGCGATGCACTATTGCTCACACCACCGCAAGCCTTGACGCACAGACCCCGGGCGTCAGGACCACACGCTTTTGCCGTCCGCGGACGTCCCTCCCCGGACATCCGGAAGCTTGCGCGTGCTCGCTCCCGAAGCCGAAAAGAAACGCTGTGACCGCGCCGGGTCGTTCACGCGGATCGCGATGGCTCACAGGCGTAGCCCGCCCTGCCACCTCGTCACGCGCCGGCGCTGCCGCGTCCATCGCATTCCGGCTCACGTATCGTGACGATCGCGAAACGCCCCTTTGGCGGGCCGGGATGTTTTACGGTTTACCCGAAGCTAAGAATTCGATCAATCAGAATATTTGCGGGCCTGTCCCTTGACCTGCATGTGGCGTGTTTTGCCCGTCGGGCAGTGCGAGGAATTGTGTGCGATGCCTTACTCAATCACTTCATCTGCGATGCCCAGCGTGGGCGGTATCGTCACCCCAGCGCCCTCGCGGTCTTGTGGAAATTAGCGCGCGAATTTGTAGTAAGCGACCGCCGCCGAAGTGACTGTAAGCAATGCCGATGCAATCCAGATCGGCCCCAGCACAAAAATGGCTATCGCACCCTGCCCACAGGCACCGCATGCAACCCAAAACAATATTGGAAAAAAACACAGCAGGATGACTACGGCCAATCCTGTACTGAGCCAAACTCCTCTCGCCCCCCATCGCGCACCAAACAACCATGGCATGGCGGGAAAGCCAAAAGACACAATAATCAAGAGATTCATCAGATCGTCGAACATGATTGGCTCTTGGTCGCCAACACGAAGCAGATGGTTCAAGCTCCTGCGAAAACCGCGCGAGCCTTGGTCGTCGCTACCAATTCATCGCGGACGGGACGGCGATGCGCAAAGCACTCAAGAACCCGCTCACGAAGAGACAACCGCCAAGTGCGGATGGAGACTCGCCGACCAGCCCCCTTTGACGCAAGGCGATCTCACATGCCTTCCGACCTCGCGATCTCTGCAAGGTTCTCAAGCTGACTCGCAAGCCCTGCCCAGCTCCGTGAGATGTTCGTCAGCACGGTCGCTCGACGGGCGGAATTCCTCGGATCAGCGGCAAGTAGTTTGTAATCGACGGCATAAGCGCGGCATTGTTCAGCTGTAGGCACGTTGTCCCCATGCGCTCATCAGTGTCCCGGTCGTGACCGATGGCGATGAGACGATCATCACACTTGTTTGGAAGTCGACACAATCAGGGGAAGCCGCGATGCAGCTATGTGACTTTGCGCTATGCAGTTTGTGCCAATTTAGCGCGGCGGGCCGTCACCAAACCCAATACAGGACGCCTACGTGCACAGCCGCGCTGACAGTAAGCTTTCACGGGTATTTGGCATGACGAACTTGAAATCGAGAGCCCTCTATTTGCTTCTTCTCCTGGGTCAACTGACAGGAGCGCTCTTTATAATCTTGGACGGGCTGCCCGAATTCAGGCACCTGATGACCTATCCCGGTGAGCAGCTGCCTTACGAACGGTCTGACAATCTTGCAGCGCCAATCATGATCGTTGCGATGCAAGTCGCCTATTGGTATCGCCTTCGATGCGTTCCGCTTCCCCCTCAGCGCTCGAATCCGATCCTGAGCCACCTGTTTCTCTTTCTGGGGCGCCTTGCTTTCATTTTCGGTGGCTCACTGTTCGGCGTCGTGTTCTTCAGACATTTGCCCGAGATCAATCAAGGCGCCGATCTCTGGCTCATGTTCCGTCGCGGGCTGCAACTGGTGGCGTCGCTATTCGCGCTATTCTGCGTCACGCTGGAACTGGAACGACTGGGGCGTACCCTTGGAGGCAGCCAATAGAAACGACGGATGCCGGTCACCCGCTTCGCATTGGCACAAAGTGCACTAGCCACGCACCGGGATTGTGCTTCTCTGCGATACGCCTCGCCGATCTTTCCAGCCCCCAAGCTTCCTAAGTTTGGCGAGAACGTAGAAGGCCCCGGCGCGGTCAGCAACTTCGTCGGGGCCGGCTAACGCGCAAGATAGCCGAGACGATGGACGCAGAGGAAGATCGCAAACGGGGTTTAGAGCTGGGGCGCCGATGGGCGGAGCATGCTTCAGCACATGAGCTTGCGACCATGGTGAGCGGCTCGTTCGACGATCTCAGCCAAATTCTGCCATCGGATACGTCCGACCATTTCGTCGGCGGCTTTCGCGAGGGCGTGTTGCGCGTCTGGCGCGGAGCCTAGGCGTGCCTCAGCACAAGGGCGCCCGGATGGGGACCAAGCGCCCTTGCACCCCCATCGTTGGCCGATCCAGGTGTGAGTTCTAAGGGATCGTGGACCAGGCCGACGAACGCTGGATTACCGAGCGAATCAATAGCTGAGTCCCTTGCCGCAATTGAGGCGGCTGCATCTTTCAAAAATGCGAAACGGACTTCGCTCGATCATGCCGATGCAGGCGCGCAACACGCCTACCGATGGTGCGCGGCAATGCATCGGCTATGAGGCCAATTGCATCGGCGACGTCCAACGCGCGTCAAGCTTCTCGGCAGTGCTGATGCCAACGGTCGAGCCCCGCAAACGACGCCGCGCTCAATAGCACGGCGGATACGGATAATAACCGCAGCGTCGGCCGTAATAGTACGCTCCCGTGGCCGCTGCTCCGACGGCAGCTGCGCCTACAGCAGCTCCATAGTACCCGCGCCGATACGCGCGCCGATGCACTCGCCTATTAACCCCCGCAATGCTGCCAGGTGTGAGCGGGCGACCGACACGAGCGTCGGCTTTGTCGACGGAGATGGAGACAGTCCCGGCTGGTGACCAGTGAAGCGACACCGGAGCCAAACACAATATTGCTGCACCGAGGGCCGCTCCGAGCATCGTTGATCTTTTCATGCTCTTGCTCCTAATTGGTTTCTTGCGACGTGCTGGGGCGCGCGGCTACTTTTTCTCTTCGGCAGCACCCTCATTCCGCTGTTCGCGCCGCTCCGTGCGCCCTGTCCGTCGCTCCTGACGCCGTTCAAACTCCGGTCTTCCCGCCCTCTCGCAGGTCGCCCAAGTTCCGGAGAGTGCGTGTTGATCCAGATCAACCTGGAGGCATGCGCCCGCCAACGATGGACTCAGGCAAGCCGCTATCATCGTTTCCTCACGCCCAGCGCTTGGAATCGCAAGGTCTGCTGTTGTCCTGTCAACGGACATCGTCAGCGCGACGAGGCATGTCCGAAACGGGGGCCAACAACAGACATCGCTGGCGCAAAATTCCAAGATGCAACTTCCTTAGTTGATTGGTCAATGGCACTTACGCAACTCGAGCGCGCATATTACCTAATTTTCCCGACTGTTGCGGCGTAGGCACACCTCATGCTGGTCGGATCAGCTAGGTTCGAGTTGGAATGCCGGACATCCAGAAAAGAACCGGCATCGTTCGGGTGAAACGTGGATGGAGCGAAAATAATGAAGAAGATTTTGTTAAGTGGCATGGCCTTGCTGGCAGTGAGCATGGCGGCACCCGCGTCAGCGGCTGATCTGGCTGCTAGACCTTACGTCAAGGCCCCGCCCCCGGTGGTCGCGCCAATCTATGATTGGACCGGTTTCTACATCGGCGCCAACGGAGGTTGGGGGCAAAGCCACGGTTGTGTGGATTTCGTGACGCCGGCAGGGATAGTCGCAGGTGGTTGCGCCGATCGCTCCGGGGGCCTC
This sequence comes from Bradyrhizobium sp. Bra64, assembly GCF_024519875.1. Lineage (NCBI taxonomy): Bacteria > Pseudomonadati > Pseudomonadota > Alphaproteobacteria > Hyphomicrobiales > Nitrobacteraceae > Bradyrhizobium > Bradyrhizobium sp. Bra64. The sequence goes on from NZ_JALJRD010000002.1 coordinate 612,766, forward strand.
GCGGGCGGACAGATCGGGTACCGCTGGCAAACCAATCAGTTTGTGCTCGGCCTGGAAGCGCAGGGAGATTGGGCCGAAATCAAGAACACGCGCGTCAGTCTGATCGATCCGTTGATTTCGACCACCGGCAAGATTGACGCCATCGGACTCTTCACGGCGCAACTCGGTTGGGCGTGGAACGCCTCGCTGTTCTACGTGAAGGGCGGCGCCGCCGTGACACGCAATCGCTTCGATATATTCAACAACGTAACCGGGGTCGGCCTGGCGTCGGCAGGCCACACGCGCTGGGGCGGCGCTCTGGGTGTTGGCTGGGAATACGGCTTCACGCCGAACTGGTCGTTCGGTATCGAATACGACCATCTCTGGATGGGGCGTGACAATGCCGGCTTCGCAGGCGTGGTTACTCCCGGAGGGTTCACCCTCACCGGCAGCGGGGTCAGCCAAGACGTGGACATGGTCACGCTTCGGTTGAACTACCGCTTCGGTGGATACGGCGCACCGGTCGCAGCCAGATACTGATCGCACACATCTCCGCAAACCAAAGCCCCGGCTCGCCGGGGCTTTTTTGTGGATATGAATTTTCTGGCCTTTGCTACTTTTCGGTGTCCGAGTGGGGTCGAAATGCGAAGAACTCAACCTTAGCAAACCTAATCCGACATGCTTCACTGAGCGAACCTCAATGAAACTGCGCCGCTACTTCTCTGACGGGCCATTCGCAGAAGCCATGCTAATGGCCGAGTTCGTATGCATTCGGAAGGCGCTCTCCGTCGCTCGTAAGCGGCTGGAAACTGGTCCAGCCTAGCTAGCTCTGTTCTGAATGGCCGTTGGTAGAGTGCGGGATTTGTTCTTCTTGCAATACGCGACGACCGCTCTGGAATTCCTCTGCAGGCGATCGTAATCCAATACGCTGTTGCTTGCCGCCGCGTTGTAGTAGCCGCTCATGAAATATCTTACAAAGTCTTGATCCTCTGGACCGTACGCCAACCAAGTTCCGCAAGTGATCTTGTTAAAATCCAGCGTAGCGTTAGGCACCGCAGTTACGCCGATCGACTTTTCCAGCCCCACCATCACACTCGCACTCGGGTTGGATTGGCACCACCCTCTTACGCTTGCGACATTTGTCCGATGCAGGTCAAAATCTACAAACGTCCTCCGACTTTCATAACTAAACCAGCCGGTCATCCAAGCCGAAAACTTGCTCGACGGTGCAGCCGGCATGGCGAGATATTCGCTACAGGTGATGCTGCGAATATCGGCCGTCGTGGCAAGCGCCTCACTGGCGAACCCCGGGACAATTGAGACGAACGTGAGGATAATCAACCTGCATCTCATTGTGATGACCTCCCCAGTAACGGGTGACCGACAGGTCACTCGTGATTTAATATGATCACAAGATCTGCATCTCGTGACCCCAATAACTAATCGCCCTTATTGGCGAGTGCCCTAGTTGATCTAGATCAACGGCGGCGGACCCAACTTTCTGTCGGCTTCGAGTCCAGAAGCTGCCGACACGCATTCCGCCGCGTTAGGTCGGCAACGGCCAAGCAGCTGACATCGCAACGGGCGCAGCACGCGTAGAATGGTTGAGCGCTTGCGAAACCCATGATGCCTCGTCTCCGGCGGATGGATTGATGGGATTCGCTTTCGCTCTACCCATCCTGCGAGCTTGGGCCACAACCGGATTCATGCACCGCAGCAAAAATGACCGTTATGCGATCATCTCGTCGGGACGGGCAAGATCGCCAGCAAGTGCACACTCCCGGGCGCGAACATTCGGATGATTTTCGGCATGGGCGGCTGAAACAATCGGGTGTCGATACGTTCGTCGCAATTTTCTTGAAGCCTCGTCCCTGAGCCGAAAGCCCGTCTTGATGTGAGTCAATCGTTCGGAGGGCAAACCGGCTAGTGGTAAAGGTCTTCTAGCCGGCGTCGGAGCGCGACATGATAAAATTCGGTGTATGGTTGACGATCACCGGTCTAACCGCTGGCTTCGCTGCTTCGGCCCGAGCTGAAGACCTCGACATCGGCAAGTCAGAATTTCAGTCTTCCTGCGCGAGTTGTCATGGCGCGGATGCAAAGGGCAAAGGACCGGTCAGCGACCAGCTCAAGACACCGCCTCCCGATTTGACGATGTTGGCCAGGAACAACCACGGGGACTTTCCCGCGAACGCAGTTTATGAAGCCATAGAGGGATTGAAAACAATTCCCGCTCACGGCACTCGTGAAATGCCAATTTGGGGGGAACGATTCAACCCTATTGTGAAATTGCCTCACTATGTTGATCCGTCTTATTGGAAGATGGCCGGGCCGGAGCAAAGCCCGGAAGTCGTCGTGCGAAAACGCATCCACGCTGTTGTCGATTACCTGAGTCGTGTTCAGCAGAAGTAGCAACCGACGAGCTACGATTGCTTGCTCATCCCGCCTGGCGCCTTCCAAAGGGGAGGGCAAGAAATGCGCGTAGGATGGGTTGAACCCTTGTGAAACCCATCATGCTTCGTCTCGCGCGGACCGATTGAATGGTTTCGCTGCCGCTTTACGCTTCCTACGTGTTCGCGCCTTAAGCCGGCACGATCACCTTGCCGATCGGCCAGAGCGCGATGCCTGCGAGCTTCAGATGCGCCCATGCGAAGGGGATGCCGATGATGGTGATCGCGAGGACCAGCGCCGTCAGGAGATGGCCGAGCGCCAGCCACCAGCCGGCGAGCACGAACCAGATGATGTTGCCGATCACCCCGAGCGGGCCGGTGCCGATATCCTCGACGCCGGTGACCTCGTAGCGATTGACTGCCCGCGAGCCGAACGGCATCAGCGTGTAGACCGCGATGTTGAACGCCGCCCGCGCCCAGGGCAGGCCGATGATGGTCACGGCCATGATGACCGCGGCGACCAGCCAGCCGAACGCCATCCAGGCGCCGCCGATGAGGATCCAGAGGATGTTGAGCAGGATGGAAACGGGGGTCATGGCATAATCCGCGGTTAGTGACCCCGTTCCTATAGCACGAGCTGCGACGTCATGGTCGATCACGTCCGCGCTCGTCGGCGTGTGACCCCCGGCATGACGCCGCAGTTCCGCTCGGCCGCGCTCAGCGGCCCTCGAATTTCGGCTCGCGCTTCTCCATGAAGGCTTTCATGCCCTCGGCCATGTCCTGCGTCTTGAACAGCGGCAGGAGCTGGAGATAGACGTGGTGGACATGGTCCGAGAAGTTTTGGTTCAGGCCCATCCGCATCATGCGCTTGGAGGCCTGCACCGCGAGCGGCGCATTGGCGGCGATTTCGCGGGCGATGGCAGTGGCGCGGGTCATCAGCTCGGCGTCCGGCACGACCTCGTTGGCGAGCCCCCATTCCAGGCACTCGCGTGCGCTCAGCGTGCGGCCGGTGAAAATCAGCTCGGAGGCCTTGGCCCAGCCGAGCATGCGCGGCAACAGCCAGGTACCGCCGGATTCCGGCACCACGCCGCGCTTGACGAAGGCGGCGGCGAGCTTCGAGGACTCCGCCATGATGCGGATGTCGCAGCCGAGCGCGGTGTCCATGCCGTAACCGGCGGCGCCGCCATTGACGGCGCAGATGGTCGGCTTGTCCATCGCCTGCAACACCGTCGGCGGCGTGTTGCGCAAATTGATCGTGGTCGGCGAGGATGCCGCGCTGAGACCGTTGCCGTCGCGCTCCTTGCGCAGGTCGAGGCCGGCGCAGAACGCCCTGCCCTTCCCGGTGAGGATGACGACACGAACGTTCTTGTCCTCATTGGCCTCGGTGAGCAGCCGCGCGAGATCGTTCAGCATTGGGCCGGATATCGTGTTCATGCGCTCCGGCGCATTCAGCGTGATGGTCGCGATGTGGTCGGCGACCTCGTAGAGGACTTCGCTGGTAGCATCGCTCATGACGAATGTTTCCCTGTCAGTTCCCTTGCAGGGTGGGCAAGGCGCGTTTGCGCCGTGCCCACCATCGGCACAATCGGTCGTCATGGTGGGCACGCTTCGCTTCGCCCACCCTAGGGATTCCTTCTCAAATCTTCCGTCCCGCCTGCTCCCAATAGGGATCGCGCAGGAGGCGCTTGAAGATCTTGCCGGAATCTTCGCGCGGCAGCCCGGCGCGGATTTCGATGTGTTTTGGCACCTTGTAGTCGGCGAGCGAAGCCTTTAGCCGGGCCCGGATGCCGGCGGCATCGAGCGTGATGCCGGCTTGCGGCTCGACCACCGCCATCAGCGCTTCGCCGAACTCGGCATCGGGGATGCCGAACACCGCGCAATCATGCACGCCGGGGACGGCATGCAGCACCGACTCGATCTCGGCCGGATAGATGTTGACGCCGCCCGAGATCACCATGTCGCGCTTGCGGTCGCAGATGAAGACGTAACCGTCCGCGTCGATATAGCCGACATCGCCTGATGTGATGAAGCCGTCACGGTCGATCTCGGCGCGCTTCTCCGGCTTGTTGTGATAGGTGAAATCGGCCATCCCGGCCATGCGGGAATAGATCTCGCCGATCTCGCCGACGCCCAGCACGCGGCCGTCCTCACCGAGGAAGCGCAGTTCGGCGCCGGGCGAAATCCTGCCGACCGTGCCGGGCTTGCTCAGCGCGTCCTGCGAAGTTGCGAAGGTGACGGCGCTGGATTCGGTCGAGCCGTAGAATTCGTAGATCACCGGCCCCCACCACTCGATCATGGCGCGCTTGACGTCGGCCGGACACGGCGCCGCGGCGTGGATGATGTGGCGCAGCGAAGAGACGTCGTATTTCCGACGCACCGCCTCCGGCAGTTTCATCAGGCGAATGAACATGGTCGGCACCATGAAGATGGTGTCGATTTTGAAGCGCTCGATCAGCTCCAGGAACTCCTCGGCCTCGAAGCGCGGCATCAGCACCAGCGCGCCGCCGAGCTTGCCGGCGCGGATGCCGAACGAGTTCGGCGCGGAGTGATAAAGCGGGCCCGGCAGGATCGCGCGCGCCCCGGGCTTCAGCCCGTAGATCATCGCGCGCATGCGCTCGCCGGCCGCCGCCTGCTCCGGCGTCGGCGCATGGCGCCGCACGCCCTTGGGGTGCCCCGTCGTGCCAGAGGTGTAGATCATGTTCATGGGCTGCGGCACGACCGGGCCGTCATAGGGCTGCAATGCCGCGAGCCAGGATTCGAAATCGATCGCGAAGTTCGGCGTCTTCAGATGATCCGGATCGATCTTGTAGTTGGAGAGAATCTCCGGCGGCGTCGGCACGCTGAGCACAGTCACGCCTTTCGGAATCGCATCGCGCAAGGCATGCAGCATGTCGGCATGGCCGATCAGCACGGACGTTCCAGTATCGGCGAGGATGTAGTTGATCTCCTCCGGCTTGAAGTGCCAGTTGATCGGCACGCCATAGGCCCCGAGCCGCATCGCGGCATAGGCTGCCTCCAGGAAGGCGATGTCGTTCCGCATCAGCATGCAGACGCAATCGCCCTGCTTGACGCCGATCTTGCTGAGACCGGAAGCGATGCGATCGGCGCGGCTCGCGACCTCGGCGTGGGTGCGACGGCGATCGCCCGAGACGATGCCGAGGAATTCTGACATTTCACTCATTTTTGCTGTCCGATCTTTCGTCGGGTTTGAGATCTCAGTCATAACCGTGGTCGTCATTCCGGGATGCGCCGAAGGCGCGGGCCCGGAATCCATACTCACGATCGTGGTTATGGATTCCGGGCTCGATGCTACGCATCGCCCCGGAATGACGGAAGATTGCTAATCCGCGAACTTCGGGGCGCGCTTTTCGAGATTCGCCCGCACCGCTTCGGTCTGGTTAGCGCTGCCGATCAGCTTCTGCTGCTCGACGGATTCGGCGAGCAGTGCGGGCCCTGGATCGACCGAAAGGTTGTTGAGCAGGCGCTTGGCGGCGCGGATCGCATCGGGGCTCTTGCCGGCGATCTCGCGTGCGACGTCGAGGGCAGTTGCGCGCGGGTCGTCGCAGATGCGCGTGGCGAGGCCATAAGTCATCGCCTCCTGCGCGGAGAAGATGCGCCCCGTATAGGTGAGATCGCGCAAGATGTCGTCGCGCACGAGCGAGGCCAGGATCGGCGTGCCCGCCATGTCGGGCACCAGGCCCCATTTGATCTCCATCACCGACATCCGCGCATCGGGGGAGAGGAAGCGCATGTCGGCCCCGAGCGAGAGCTGGAAGCCACCGCCGAAGGCAACGCCGTGGACGGCTGCGATCACCGGCACCGGAAGCTGGCGCCAGCCCCACACCGCCTGCTGCGCAAAATTCGCCTGGCCGTGGGTGCGCGCGGTGAGGTCGCGATTTTCGCCACCCGGAATTCCGTTGCCGCCCTTCTCCTTCATGGCGGCAAAACGCCCCATGTCGAGACCGGCGCAGAAGGCGCGGCCTTCGCCCGACAGCACGACGACGCGCACGCTTTTGTCCTTCGAAAGCCGATCCGTTGCGGCAACAAGGGCCTCGAACATCGCCTGATCCAGCGCATTCATCTTGTCCGCGCGCACCAGGCGCACGTCGGCGACGCCTTCCGAGATCGAGATCGAGACGCGCTCTTCCATGGATGAATTCTCCCCTGGTTCCTGCCTGTTCTTGTTCGGTGCCGCTTTACAGGAGTACGGCGGCCGGATTTAGTCAATCGACCAATTAACTGACAATCCCTACGGGGGAAACACCCATGTTCAAGGAAAATCTTCTGGCCGGCCGGCGCATCCTCGTGACCGGCGGCGGCACCGGGCTCGGCAAGTCGATGGCAGCGCGGTTTCTCCAGCTCGGCGCCGAGGTGCATATCTGCGGCCGGCGCAAGATCGTCTGCGACGAGACCGCGACCGAGCTGATGGACCAGTATGGCGGCCGCGTCAGCAGCCACGGGGTCGACATCCGCAATGCGCTCGCGGTCGAGGAGATGATCGAGACCATCTTCCGCGACGGTCCCCTCACCGACCTCATCAACAACGCCGCCGGCAATTTCATCTCGCGCACCGAAGAGCTGTCGCCGCGCGGCTTCGATGCGGTCGCCAATATCGTGATGCACGGCACGTTCTACGTGACGCACGCGGTCGGCAAGCGCTGGATCGCCTTGAAGCAGCCGGGCAACGTCGTCTCGATCACCACGACCTGGGTGCGCAACGGCTCGCCCTATGTGGTGCCGTCGGCGATGAGCAAGTCGGCGATCCACGCCATGACGATGTCGCTGGCGACCGAATGGGGCCGATACGGCATCCGCCTCAATACCATCGCGCCGGGCGAGATCCCGACCGAGGGCATGAGCAAGCGCATCAAGCCCGGCGATGAAGCCGGCGCGCGCACCAAGGCGATGAACCCGATGGGCCGGGTCGGCACCATGGAGGAGTTGCAGAACGTCGCCGTGTTCCTGATCTCCGGCGGCTGCGACTGGATCTCAGGCGAGACCATCGCCATGGACGGCGCCCAGGCGCTCGCGATGGGCGGCAATTTCTACCAGCTCCGCGACTGGAGCGACGACGACTGGAAAACCGCGCGTGAAAGCATCATGGCGCAGAACGAAAAGGACCGGGCGAAGCGGGGCTAGCTCGCTCTCTCCCGTATTGTCTTTGCCCGCGGATGACGCCACACTCCGCGGCATAAAAACAAAACGCCTACGGGAGAAACATGTCCACCACACAGCCATTGGCGAACCTCGCCGACATGGTGCGCGAGCGCGGCAAGAGCCGCGGCGACGCCATCGCCTACGAGTTCGAAGGGCGCATCACCAGCTTTGCCGAGTTCGACATCAAGACCAACAAGGTCGCGAACGCGCTTCTGGCGGCGGGCGTGAAGAAGGGCGAGCGCATCGCCTATCTCGGCAAGAACAGCGACCTCTATTTCGAGCTGCTGATGGGTGCGATGAAGGCCGGCGTGGTGATGGCGCCGGTGAACTGGCGGCTCGCCGGGCCCGAGGTCGCCTTCATCGTCGCGGATTGCAAGGCACCGGTTCTGTTCGTGGGGCCGGAGTTCATTGCGCAAGTTCGCCAGATCAAGGACCAGTTGCCGGGCGTGCGCACTGTCATCACGACCGAGGGCGGCGCGCCGGAATGGCAGGATTTCACGGCCTGGCGCGAGGCGCAGAGCGGCGATGATCCGAAAGTGCCGATCGACACGAAAGACATCGCGATCCAGCTCTATACATCGGGCACCACCGGCAAGCCGAAGGGCGCGATGCTGTCGCATGCGAACTTCCTCAATCTCGTGCAGACCGGAAACGCCGCGGACAAGCCGGAGTGGAACCGGTGGTCAACCAACGACGTATCGCTGGTGGCGATGCCGATCTTCCATATCGGAGGCTCCGGCTGGGGCGTGATGGGGCTCTATCACGGCGCCCGCGGCGTGATCGCACGCGAGTTCGATCCGACCAAGGTGCTGGATTTCTTCGAGCAGTCGGGCATCACAAAGCTCTTCATGGTGCCGGCGGCGATGCAGTTCGTGGTGCGGCAGCCGCGTGCGAAAACCGTCGACTTCTCGCGGCTGAAATACATGCTCTATGGCGCATCTCCCATTCCGGCCGCGCTGCTGAAGGAGTGCATCGAGATCTTCAAATGCGGTTTTGTGCAGATGTACGGCATGACGGAGACGACCGGGACCATCGTCGCGCTGCCGCCGGAGGATCACGTCGAGGGGCTGGAACGGATGCGTTCGGCCGGCAAGGCGCTGCCGGGCGTCGAGATCGCGATATTGGACGCGGACGGCAAGCCGCTGCCGCCGCGCCAGGTCGGCGAGATCGCGACGCGCTCGGGCTCGAACATGGCAGGCTACTGGAATTTGCCGGAGGCGACCGCATCGACACTGCGCGCCGACGGCTGGCTGCGCACCGGTGACGCCGGCTACATGGACGAGGACGGCTATCTCTACATCCACGATCGCATCAAGGACATGATCATTTCCGGCGGCGAGAACATCTACCCCGCCGAGGTCGAGAGCGCGCTGTGCGATCACCCTGACGTCGCCGAAGCCGCCGTGATCGGCGTGCCCGATGACAAATGGGGCGAGGCGGTGAAGGCGGTCGTGGTGATGAAGCCGGGCAAGGAGGCGACCGCCACCGACATCATCAACTTCACCCGCGAGCGCATCGCCGGGTTCAAGACGCCGAAGAGCGTGGAGTTCCTGCCGGCGCTGCCGCGCAATCCCTCAGGCAAGATCCTGCGGCGGCAGTTGAGGGAGCCGTATTGGGCGGGGAAGGACCGACGGGTGAATTAGCCGCGACTGCCTCCACATCGTCGTCCCGGGGCGCGCGTAGCGTGAGCCCGGGACCCATAACCACTAGATCAAGTTTGGCGACGACTCAGAGTTGCCAGCTCATACACAACTTCTCGCTTGGGTTATGGGTCCCCGCCCTTCGCGGGGACGACTCGGAGAGAGATAACGCGCAATGCCCCTAATGCTTCCCCGGCCCCATATAGCCGAACAGGAACCCCGCCACCTTGCGCATCTGGATCTCCTCGCTGCCTTCGGTGATCCGGTAGCGGCGGTGGTGGCGGTAGATATGCTCGAACGGCTTGTGGCGTGAGTAGCCCATGCCGCCATGGACCTGCATGGCGCGATCGGCGGATTCGCAGCAGAGGCGGTTTGCCCAGTAGTTGCACATCGAGACGCGGTCGGAGAGCGTGCGCTCGATCTGCTCTTCGTTGAGCTTGTCCATCTCCCAGGCGGTCTTGCGGATCAACAGGCGCAGCATCTCGGCTTGCGTGGCCAGCTCCACCAGCGGGAACTGGATCGCCTGGTTCTCGGCGAGCGCCTTGCCGAACGGCTTTCGTTCGCGCGCGTACTTCACACTCTCGTTGATGCAGTAGACGGCGGCGCCGAGCGAGCTCGCGGCCTGCCTGATGCGGTTCTGATGGACAAAACATTGCGCCAGCGCCAGGCCGCGGCCAACCTCGCCGAACAGCGCATCCTCCGGGACGAACACATCCGTAAAACTGACGCGCGGATGGTCGGTCGGCATGTTGAAGGTCCACATGTACTCTTCAATCTTGACGCCATGGCTCTTGGCCGGCACCAGGAAGCAGGTGATGCCGCGCGCATCGCCGTCATTACCGCTGGTGCGCGCGAACAGCGCGCAGTGCGTGGCGACGTGCATGCCGGTCGTCCACATCTTCTCGCCGTTGATGATCCAGCCCTTGACGTTGTCGCGGGTCGCCGGCACCGCCCGCGTTTCCATGTGGGTCGCATCCGAGCCGTGATTGGGCTCCGTGAGGCCAAAGGTGATGCGATACTTGCCCTTGATCGAGCCGTCGATCATCGCCTTCTGGTCGTCGCGGCCGTAGCGGTCGAGCATCGTCGCGACGGGGAAATTGCCGACGATGGAATGCTCGTTCTGGAGGTCGTTGTGCAGGCCGAGGCCCTTGGCGGCGAAATGCTCGCGGATCACGGCCATCCAGAGGTTGGAGCCGTCCTTGCCGCCATACTGTCTCGAGACCGCAAAGCGCAGATGGCCGGCGGCGTCGGCAAGGTCCTTCGCCTTGCGCAGCAGCGCTTCCCATTCATGGCGCGGCAGGCCGCCGTTCTCGAAATCGGTGCGCGCCCATTCGCGGCGATGATCGAAGAAGCGGATGTTGTCGTCGGCCTGCTCCAGCGGCTTGATCTCGCGTTCGATGAAGCCGTCGAGCTCTCGGAGATAGGCGGCGAGATCGGCAGGCAGTGAAAAATCCACAGGTTCTCTCCCGAATGATTTTATCGTTTTGCGTTAAGGCGCTAGGCGCGTTTTGCTTCGCACGATTAAGGTGAGAAGAGCGCCTTCAAGTCAAGCAATGCGAGGCGTGCCGGCCGCGCAAGGCGCGTTGCGCAATTCGATGGTGCCCAAGCACTGAGGCGCGGTAGTATGCCGCCAATATTCCTTCACGAGAAAATGCGGGAGCGAGCGATGGAGCTGAAATTTTCCAAAGTGGAACGCAAGGGGCCAATCACGATCGTCACGCTGTCGCGGCCCGAGGTCTACAACGCGCTGCACACCGACGCGCATTTCGAGCTCCAAAGGGTCTTCGACGATTTCTCCGCCGATCCCGAGCAGTGGGTCGCGATCGTCACCGGTGCCGGCGACAAGGCGTTCTGCGCCGGCAACGATCTGAAATGGCAGGCGGCGGGCGGAAAGCGCGGCTGGGACAAGGGCGGCTTTGCCGGCCTCACTGCGCGATTCGACTGCGACAAGCCGATCATCGCCGCGGTCAACGGTGTGGCGATGGGCGGCGGCTTCGAGATCGCACTGGCCTGCGACCTGATCATTGCCTCAGAGAATGCGACCTTCGCGCTGCCCGAACCGCGCGTCGGGCTGGCCGCGCTCGCCGGCGGCCTGCACCGGCTGCCGCGCCAGATCGGGCTCAAGCGCGCCATGGGCATGATCCTCACCGCGCGCCATGTCAGCGCCAAAGAGGGCCACGAGCTCGGCTTCGTCAACGAGGTGGTGCCGCAGGGCGAGGCGCTGGCGGGCGCACTGCGCTGGGCGGAGATGATCACCAAGAACTCGCCGATGTCGATCCGGGCTTCGAAGCAGACCATTCAGAAGGGGCTCGGTGTGTCGCTCGAGCAGGCAATTGAAGAGCAGCGGGACTATCCGGCCGTGAAGGCGATGGTGGCGTCGCAGGACTACATCGAGGGCCCGAAGGCATTTTCCGAGAAGCGGCCGCCGAAATGGGTGGGGAAGTAGGAGGTCCCTCCCCTCGTCATTGCGAGCGCAGCGAAACAATCCAGACTGTCTCCGCGGAGCGACTCTGGATTGCTTCGCTGCGCTCGCAATGACGGAGACAGTGGGAACGCTTAGCCGTCTCGCGACAGTTCGCGCTTGTACGATGCGTAGTTCGGCTGATCCACGGCAAGCTTGTCCATCGTGGTCTGCCAGAGATGCTCGGCGAGACCGGTCGTTGCGAGATCTACCTCGCCCTTGGCGATGCGTTCGGCCAGCGCGCGGTTGAGATCGGTGACCGAACCATCACCACCCAGCAGAGCACGCAGTCGCTCCACCTCTTTCGCATCGCTCCCCTGCTCCAGCGTCAGGTGCCGTGTCACGAGATCAAGGATGTTGATGGCCACGCGCAGCTTGAAGGCCTGGTGGCCAGAGACCAGCGGCGCGATGTCATTGCGCAAGAAATCAGCGACCGTCCTGGTCAGCTCGATCGGGGTCGGTTCGTCCTGCATGGTCAACTCCCTCGCGGCGCGAGCAGCCGCAACAGATCGATCTCGGTCTCGCTGGCGCGGCGGCCGATCATGGCGCGCTCCATGGAATGGTCCGGACCCTCGCGAAACCGCTGCATCATGCCGCCGCACATGATGCCCCAGCGCAGCGTGCCCATCACTTCCCAGAACTTTACACGCGCAGGCTCGCATTTGCGGCCCGCGGCTTCGTAGCCCGCGAACAATTCCTCGCGCGAACCAAAGCCGCCGACGGGCTTGTCGATCTCACCAAAACGCCAGGAGTTGACGCAGACCCAGCCGAGATCCTCCATGGGGTCGCCGAGATGGGCGAGCTCCCAATCGAGCACCGCACGGACGCCGTCGGCGCCGATGATGAGATTGCCGTTGCGGAAATCGCCGTGCACCAGCGTCGTCTCGGCGGCGGGACCCGGATCGTGGCCGCGCAGCCAGCGCAGCGCCAGCTCGAACACCGGCTTTGGCCAGTTCAGGCTGCGGTAGTCACGTTCGAACTCGTCGATCTCCTTCGCCGCCGACATGTGCCGCAGCTCGGGCAGCTTGTCCTGCGGCAGCCCGTGCAGCCCCGCTAGCACGCCGCCGATCTGCCGCGCGAGAAGCGGCCGCGCCGCAGCGAACTCGTCGTCGCGCAGGATCTTGCGCGCGATGGTCTCGCCATCGACCCGCTGCATGATGAAGCCGGTGCCGAGATCGTCCTCGGGCACCAGAACATGCATCACCCGCGGCGACGGCAGGCCCGCTTCATAAGCGAGCTGCATCAGCTGCGCTTCGGCCCCAAGCCCTGCCGCGCGCGTCGGCGCCGCGCCATAGCCTTTCGGCGAGCGGCGCAGGATCGCGCCGATCGGCCCATCGGGGTGCACGATATCGAAGCGCCAGGTTTCCTGGCTCGCGCCACCGGACAGTCTTGCAGCTCCGGTAACGCCCGTCGCGCCCGGGCACCAGCGCGCGACGCTGCGGGAGAGTTGCGTCTCGATCATTTGCCCTTGAACTGCGCCGGGCGCTTCTCCAGGAACGCGCCGACGCCTTCGCGAAAGTCCTGCGTGTCGCCGGCACGAAGCTGGCACTGGAATTCGAGATTGAGCTGGTCCTCGAAGGAATTTTCCGGGCTGTCCCAGTAGAGCTTGCGGATCAGCGACAGCGCGACCGTCGGCCCGCTGGCGAGCTCGCGTGCAAGCTTCATCGCCTCCTCCATCAGCACGCCGTCGTCATAGACGCGGTTGACGAGACCCCATTCCAGCGCCTTCTCGGCCGGCAGCCTTTCGCCCATCAGCGACAATTCGATCGAGCGCGCCCGGCCGACGAGCCGCGGCAGCAGCCAGGTCGAGCCGCAATCCGGCACAAGGCCGATGCGGCGGAACGCCTGCAGAAAGTAGGAGGATCGCGCGCACAGGATCATGTCGCCGAGCAGCGCGAAGCTCATGCCAGCGCCCGCGGCCGGTCCGTTGACGGCGGTCACGATCGGGCAGTGCAGATTGCGGATGCGGCGCAGGAAGGGGTGGAAACCGGTCTCGAGCGTCAAGCCGGCCTTGGTCTTCTTCGACTGGTCGTTGCGGCCCTGGAGGTTCGCGCCGGTACAGAACGCACGCCCCGCGCCGGTCAGCACGACGCAGCGCACCTCGTCCTTCCTCTCCTCGATCGCGTCGAGCGCTTGCGCGAGACCGCCGAGCATGTCCACGGAGACCGCGTTCATCACCTCCTGATGGTCGAGCTTGAGGATCGCGACCGAGCCATCGAGATCGAGCGTGACGTGTTTGAACTGCATGGTTTCCTCGTCAGTTGCGGCCAGCGACGTTTCGCAGACCGGAATTGCTTTTGCCGGGGCGCATATTTGATTTTTGGCGCGGTCTTGTCCATGGTGATCGGAGCATAGCAAGCAATCTTGCGCGCAGCGGCTGATGCGACGCATACCAAAAGCAGGACACGCGCCATGGACCTTTTCGACCTCACTGGCCGTGTCGCCGTGATCACCGGTGGCAATGGCGGCATCGGGCTCGGCATCGCGCAGGCGCTAGCCGGCCAGGGTTGCAACGTCTCGATCTGGGGCCGCAATGCTGACAAGAACAAGGCTGCTGCCGCGAGCATGGCAGGCCTCTCCGGCAAGGTCGATACCCGCGTCTGCGACGTCACCGATCCGGCCTCGGTCAATGCCGCAATGAAGGCCACGCTCGACACTTTCGGCCCGGTCGACGGCTGCTTTGCCAATGCCGGCATCGGCGGCGGCGGCCGGCGTTCCTTCATCGAGCGCACCGAGGAAGAATGGCGCACCATGTTCGCGACCAATCTCGACGGCGTGTTCCACGCCTTCCAGGCGGCCGCAAAGCACATGACCGAGCGCGCCAATGCGGGCGATCCCTTCGGCCGGCTGGTTGCGACATCGAGCCTGGCCTCGATCTTCGGCACCGCGCGCAACGAGCACTATGCGGCGACCAAGGCCGCGATCAACGCGCTGGTGCGCGCGCTCGGCGTCGAACTGGCACGCCACGGCGTCACCGCGAATGCGATCCTGCCCGGCTGGATCAAGAGCGACATGACATCAGGCATCATGGCCAACGAAAAGTTTGTCGCCAACGTGATGCCGCGCATTCCGGTGCGGCGCTTCGGCGAGCCCAGCGATTTCGGCGGCATTGCCGTATATCTGATGAGCAAGGCGTCATCGTATCACACCGCGGATACGTTCGTTATCGACGGCGGCTATACGGCGTTTTAAATTCGTAGGGTGGGCAAAGCCGCGCTTGCGGCGTGCCCACCATAAGCAATTGTGGTGGTGGGCACGCTGCGCTTTGCCCACCCTACGATGTCTGATTTCGTAAGCGCAAAAGGGGACGGGCAAATGTTTTCCCATATCATGATCGGCACCAACGACCTCGACAAGGCCAAGACGTTCTATGACACGCTGCTCGGCACGCTCGAGGTGCGGCCGGCCAGGGTCGACGGCCATCGCATCTTCTACATCACCAAGACCGGCGTGTTCTCGGTGACGAAGCCGATCAACGGCGAAGCGGCGACGTGCGCGAATGGCGGCACCATCGGCTTTGCCTGCAACTCGCCGGAGCAGGTCGACAAGTGGCACGCCGCCGGCGTCGCTGCTGGCGGAACGCCGATTGAGAATCCGCCCGGCATCCGCGAGGGCGCGGGGAACAAGCTCTATATCGCCTACTTGCGCGACCTTGACGGCAACAAGATCTGCGCGATGCACCGGATGGCGAGCTGACGCACGACGCGACGGCGTTCAAACAACATTTCAAACGCCCTCGCGAAATTCCATCGCGTGGCATGGCCCGCGCGGGGAAATGCACGCTCGCACTTTTGCCGCGCTGCGACTATTCTGTCGTCCAGCACGATCTCAGCGACCCGGGAGGAACAATGACAAAACACACCTATATTCCCCGCACTACCAATTACACCCTCAACCCCGGCGACGAGCTCAACGACCTCCGCATGTCGGACCAGGTCCGGCCGCTCTACGATCACGTCAGGAAGTTCATCCGCGAAACCGTCGAGCCGATGTCGATCGAGTTCGCCAAGGCCGGCGAGGCCAAGGAAGACCGCTGGAGCTTCACGCCCAAGCAGCTCGAGGTGCTGGAAAAGGCCAAGAACAAAGCCAAGCAGGAAGGCCTCTGGAACTTCTTCCTGCCCGATGACGAGACCGGCCAGGGCCTGAAGAACCTCGACTACGCCTATATCGCCTCCGAGCTCGGCAAGAGCCCGCTGGCCTCCGAGACCATGAACTGCTCGGCGCCGGACACCGGCAACATGGAGGTGCTGGAGCGCGTCGGCACCAAGGAGCAGAAGGAGAAGTGGCTGAAGCCGTTGATGAACGGCGAGATCCGCTCGGCCTATGTCATGACCGAGCCGAACGTCGCCTCTTCCGACGCCAAGAACATCTCGACCACGGCAAAGCTCGTCGGCGACGAATGGGTCATCAACGGCGAGAAGTATTACATCTCCGGCGTCGGCGATCCCCGTTGCAAGATCCTCATCGTGATGGTGAAGACCAATCCGGATGCGGCGCCGAGCAAGCAGCAGTCACAGATCCTGGTGCCGCGCGACACGCCCGGCGTCGAGGTGCTCGGGCCCATGTACGTGTTCGGCCAGGACCACGCCCCGCGCGGCCACATGCACATGCGTTTCAACAATGTGCGCGTGCCCAAGGAGAACATTCTGCTGGGCGAAGGCCGCGGTTTCGAGATCTCGCAGCTCCGCCTCGGCCCGGGCCGCATCCATCACTGCATGCGCACCATCGGCAAAGCGGAGAAAGCGCTCGATCTGATGGTGCAGCGTGGCCTGACCCGCGAAGCTTTCGGCAAGAAGATCGCCCATCTCGGCGGCAACATGCAGATCATCGCGCAAGCGCGCTGCGAGATCGAGGCGATGCGGCTGATGGTGCTGAAGGCCGCCAAGGCGATGGACGTGCTCGGCAACAAGGAGGCCCGCGTCTGGGTGTCCATGGTCAAGGCCATGGTGCCGGAGCGCGCCTGCAAGATCATCGACCAGTCGATCCAGATGCACGGCGCCACCGGCATCTCGCACTGGACCCCGCTCGCGGAGATGTACCAGGACGTACGCCATCTGCGCTTCGCGGATGGTCCGGACGAGGTGCACTGGATGGTGGTGGGACGCCACGAGCTCAGCATGGCGTGAGGTCTCGCCTCTTCCCGCTCGGGAAGAGGCGTAGGGTGGGCAAGGCGCGCTCTTCGCGCGCCGTGCCCACCATCGCGAGATCGCAAGAAGTGGTGGGCACGCTTCGCTTTGCCCACCCTACGAAGTTTCACCTCCACGGAGCCACCATGGATTACGCCGCCAGCGATCTGACGCCACGCGAGCGCTACAAGGTGCTGACGTCCTTCATCCTGCCGCGGCCGATCGCGTGGGTAACCACGGTCGGGCCGACCGGCGTGGTCAACGCCGCCCCCTTCAGCTTCTTCAACGCGTTTTGCGAGGATCCGCCGCTGTGCATGTTCGCGGCGAACCGTAAGCCGAACGGACAGGACAAGGACACCTTCCTCAACATCCAGCGCACCGGTGAGTTCGTGGTCAATATCGCCGACGAACCGCTGGCGAAGGCCATGCACGAGAGCAGCGGCGATTTTCCGCCCGACATCGGCGAGCCCGACTATCTCGGGCTCAAGCTCGCGCCCTCGAGCAAGATCGCGGTGCCGCGGCTCGCCGACACGCCCTGGGCGATGGAGTGCAAGCTCTGGAAGATGATCGACGTCAACGACGATCGCCGCCTGATCATGGGCGAAGGCATCCACTTCCACATCCGCGACGAGCTGTGGGACGACAAGGCGATGCGGGTGCACATGGACCGCTATCACCCGATCGGCCGCATGTTCGCCGACCGCTACTGCCGCACGGATGATCGCGTGGTGTTTCCGGCGGCCGAAGGCGCGAAGGGGAAGTAGGCGCGTCGCGGCGAAGGCGCGCTCCCTCGCCCCGCAAGCGGGGCGAGATGAAGCGGCACCGCCCTACATCGCGGGCGCGATCTTGTCCTGCGTCTTGGTCTCGAAATCGGACGCATCGTGCCGCTCGTGGAGCTGGCTGGCGGGATCGCCGGAGACGCGGTTGACCATGCGGCCGCGCTTGACGGCCGGGCGCTTGGCGATCTGGTCGGTCCAGCGCTGCACGTGCTTGTAGTCCTGCACGGACAGGAATTCGCCGGCGCCATAGACCAGCCCCTTGGCGAGCGCGCCGTACCAGGGCCACACTGCGATGTCGGCGATGCTATACTCGCTGCCGGCGAGATATTCGTTGTCGGCGAGGCGCCGGTCGAGCACGTCGAGCTGGCGTTTGGTCTCCATCGCGAAACGGTCGATGGCGTATTCGATCTTGGTCGGCGCATAGGCGTAGAAATGGCCGAAGCCGCCGCCGAGATAGGGCGCGCTGCCCATCTGCCAGAACAGCCAGGACATCGCCTCGGTGCGGGTCTTGATGTCCTTGGGCAGGAAGGCGCCGAACTTCTCGGCGAGGTAGAGCAGGATCGAGCCGGACTCGAATATCCTGATCGGCTCAGGGCCGGAGCGGTCCATCAGCGCCGGAATCTTGGAGTTCGGATTGATGTCGACGAAGCCGCTGCCGAACTGGTCGCCATTGCCTATCCTGATCAGCCAGGCGTCGTATTCGGCGCCCTTGTGCCCGAGCGCCAGCAGTTCCTCCAGCATCACGGTGACCTTGACCCCGTTCGGCGTCGCCAGCGAATAGAGCTGGAAGGGGTGCTTGCCGACCGGCAGCTCCTTGTCATGGGTGGGGCCGGCGATCGGGCGGTTGATGCTGGCGAACTGCCCGC
This sequence comes from Bradyrhizobium sp. Bra64, assembly GCF_024519875.1. NCBI lineage: Bacteria > Pseudomonadati > Pseudomonadota > Alphaproteobacteria > Hyphomicrobiales > Nitrobacteraceae > Bradyrhizobium > Bradyrhizobium sp. Bra64. The sequence continues at coordinate 631,161 of NZ_JALJRD010000002.1, forward strand.
CGTTCTCCTTGTTCCAGGTCCAGACCTTGGGCGGCACGTAAGGGGTGTCGGTCATGCGATGGGCTCCGGCGGAAAGATGCGCCTGCATTAATTAGCCCGCGATTGGCCGATGACAAGTCCTGCCGGCTCTGCGTCCGGCGCGGGCCTCAGGCCGGCGTCATGCATCTGGCCTAACCCGTCACCACCCTGCGCGGCTGCTCCGCCCGCTCCATCACGAATCCCTCATAGCCCTTCGCCGCGACCTCGTCGCAGATCCGCCGGTAGACCCCGACTCCGCCGATATAGGGCATGAAGATGCGCGGCTTGCCCGGGATGTTGGCGCCCATGTACCAGGAATTGGCCTGCGGATAGAGCGTGCCATGGGCGACCTCGTTGACATGGGTCACCCATTTCTCCTCGGCATCCCTGCCCGCCTCCATCGTGGCAAGGCCCTGCTTGCGCATGTGGACGAGGCCATCGGCGATCCAGTCGACATGCTGCTCGATCGACACGATCATGTTGGAGAGCACCGAGGGGCTGCCGGGCCCGGTGATGATAAAGAGATTTGGAAAGCCGGCGCTCATCAGCCCAAGATAGGTCTTCGGGCCTTCCGCCCATTTCTGGTTCAGCGCCTGCCCGCCACGGCCGCGAATGTCGATCTTCGCGACGGATCCGGTCATGGCGTCGAAGCCGGTCGCGAGCACGAGTGCGTCGACCTCGTGGTCCTCCTCCGCGACACGGACCGCGTTCGCCGTGATCTCCTGGATCGGATTGGCCTTGATGTCGACCAGCGAGACATTCGGCCGGTTGAAGGTCGCGAAATAGCCGGTATCGATGCAGATGCGCTTGGTGCCGATCGGATGGCTATCCGGCTGCAGCAGCTTTGCCGTTTCGGGGGCCTTCACGATCTCGGCGATCTTGCCGCGGACGAAATTCGCCGCGGTGTCGTTCGCTGCGCGGTCGAGGCCGAGATTGTTGTAGACATACATGAAGGTGAGTCCGCCGCGCTCCCAGCGGGCCTCGTACTTCCGGAGCCTGGCATCGTCGCTGTCGTCGAGCGCCCCGCAGTCCGGCTGCTCGGCGAAAATGCCGTTGCGCGCGACTTCACGGGCGAAGCGGCGGATCTGCGGATAGTTGTCGCGGAACGTGGTGCGCTCCTCGTCGGTCAGCGCGGCATTGCGGGCAGGAATCGAGAAATTGGCCGTGCGCTGAAACACCGTGAGGTGCCTGGCCTGCTCGGCGATGATTGGTGCGGACTGAATCCCCGATGATCCCGTGCCGATCAGGCCGACGCGCAAGCCGGTGAAGTCAACGCCTCCGTGCGGCCAGCTGCCGGTGTGATAGACAGCGCCCTTGAAGGTCTCGAGACCCTCGATGTCCGGCTTGCGCGCATTCGAGAGGCACCCGGTCGCGAGCACGACGAATTGCGCCTGAACCGTTTTGCCGTCGGCTGTCGTCACCGCCCATCGCCTCGCATGCTCGTCGAACACCGCGCGTTCGACGCCGGTGTCGAACTGGATGTCGCGGCGCAGATCAAAACGGTCGGCGACGTGATTGGCGTATTTCAGGATCTCGGGCTGCGGCGCGTAGCGTTCGCTCCAGTCCCATTCCTGCTGCAGCTCGTCCGAGAACGAGTAGGAATATTGCATGCTCTCGACATCGCAGCGCGCGCCGGGATAGCGGTTCCAGTACCAGGTGCCGCCGACGCCGCCGCCCCGCTCGTAGACACGCACCGAGAAGCCAAGACCGCGCAAGCGGTGCAACATGTACATGCCGGCGAAACCCGCGCCGACGACGACCACGTCATAGGCTTCCGTGGCCTGGACCGGACTCGCTTGCGCTGACGACATCGGCTGGCGCTCCCTTGTTGTTTTCTGTTGTTGGCACCAGCATTCTCTCAGGTCGGCGAAAGCGCAAGAGGCTTATCGGCGCCTGCTGCCCTGCTTATTTTGCGCGGCGGAACGGCCAGCGTACCGCGCGGCGTCTACACGCAAGATGCTCGGCCGAATCCGGAATGGCATCGCGAGCGGCGATAGGCTAGCGTCGCCTTTGCTTCGCCAGCGCAAGCAACAAGAACGCGAGGCCGCCGGGAGAGAACGATGAAATCGCCAATCTGCGACATGCTGGGCATCGAGTTCCCGCTGCTCGCCTTCAGCCATTGCCGCGATGTCGTCGCCGCCGTCAGCCGCGCCGGCGGCTTTGGTGTGCTCGGCGCGACCGTGCACACGCCCGATACGCTTGAGCGCGAGTTGAAATGGATCGACGAGCACGTCGACGGAAAGCCCTACGGCGTCGACGTGCTGATCCCCGAAAACATCTCGACCGCAGGCGAGAAGGACGTCACGTGGAAGAGCCTGGAGGCGCGCGTGCCGCAGGAGCACCGCGACTACACGCGAGGCCTCCTTAAGAAGTACGACATCGAGCTGACCGCAACCAACGTGGCCGACAACCAGCCGCAGCCATTCGATGCGAAGACGGCGCTGCAACTCCTGGAGGTCTCTTTCAACCATCCGATCCGTTTGATCGCCAATGCGCTGGGCGTACCGCCGAAGGCGATGATCGAGATGGGCAAGACGCATGGCGTGCCGGTTGCCGCGCTCGTCGGCGCCAAGGAGCACGCGCTGCGCCAGGTTGCAGCCGGTGTCGATATCCTCGTCGTGCAGGGCACCGAGGCCGGCGGCCATTGCGGCGAGGTCTCGACCTTGGTGCTGGTGCCGGAGGTGATCAAGGCGATCAAGCCGATCCGCGACGTGCCGGTGCTGGCCGCCGGCGGCATCATGACGGGTCGGCAGATGGCGGCCTGCATGGCCATGGGCGCCGCCGGTGCATGGACCGGCTCGGTGTGGCTCGCGACCGTCGAAGCCGAGACCACGGAGATCTTTCGCGAGAAGATGATTGCGGCGTCCTCGCGCGATGCGGTGCGCTCGAAGGGCCGCACCGGGAAGCCGGCGCGGCAGCTTCGCTCGGTTTGGACCGATGCCTGGGACCGCGCGCCGGAAAGTCCCGGCGCGCTGCCGATGCCGCTGCAGAGCATCATCAGCCGCGACGCCTTCAACTCGATCGACCGCGCGGCGGCGAGCGGCAATGCAAGGGCGCGCGATCTCGTGAGTTACTTCGTCGGCCAGGGCGTCGGGTTGATCGACAGCGTGAGGTCGGCCGGTGCCGTGGTGCAGGAGTTCAAGGAAGATTTTGCCGAGGCCGTCGAGCACATGAATGCCCTGGTGGCGGAGTGATCCCTTCTGTCATTGCGAGCGCATCGAAGCAATCCAGAGTCCTTCCGCAGAGGCAGTCTGGATTGCTTCGCTTCGCTCGCAATGACGAAACAACCGATATCGTGAATTGAGGCCATGACCGACAAGACCAATATCCCCGAAGACCGCATCCCCGTCATCGTCGGCATCGGCGAGATCGTCGACCGCCCGAAGGAGATCACCGCGGGCCTCGAGCCGCTCGACCTGCTTGAACAGGCGCTGCGGCGCGCCGAGCAGGATGCCGGCGCAAAGCTGCTCGGCGAGGTGCAGTCGCTCGACGTCGTCAACTTCCTGAGCTGGCGCTATCGCGATCCGGAGAAGCTTTTGGCGCAGCGGCTCGGCATTGCGCCTGCGCATTGCTATTACGGCCCGGTCGGCGGCGAGAGCCCGATCCGCTACATCCACGAGGCGGCAAAGCGCGTCGCGCGCGGCGAATGCACGGTGGCCGCGATCTGCGGCGCGGAAGCGCAGTCGACCGCGACCAAGGCGGAGCGCGCAGGCGCGAAGCTGCCATGGACACCGTTTGCCCATGACGTCGAGGAGCCCAAGCGCGGCGCGGCGTTCCAGAAACCGCTGGCCGTGACGCTCGGCGTGTTCCGCCCCGTCACCGTCTATCCCTTCTATGAGGCGGCCTCCTCCGCGCACTGGGGCCAGACGCCGCGCGAAGCGATGGCGGAATCGGGAACGCTGTGGTCGCGCTATTCGGAAGCCGCCGCGCAAAATCCCAATGCCTGGCTGAAGCGGCGCTATGCGCCTGACGAGATCACGACGCCGACCGCGGACAACCGCCTGATCGCGTGGCCCTACAACAAGCTGATGGTGGCCAACCCAAGCGTCAACATGGGCGGTGCGCTGCTGCTGACCAGCCTCGCCAAGGCCCGCGCGGCCGGCATTGCCGAGGACAAGCTCGTCTACCCGCTCGGCGGCGCCTCGGCGGAAGAGCCGCGCGACTATCTGCTGCGCGACCAGTTTTTCGAGAGCCATCCGCAGAACGCCGTCTTGAAGGCTGCGATGGACCTTGCCGGCGGCGACGGCAAGGCGTTCGACGCGATCGAGTTGTACAGCTGCTTCCCGTGCGTGCCCAAGATGGCGCGTCGGACACTGGGCCTATCCGCCGACGTGCAGCCGACCGTGACCGGCGGCCTCACCTTCTTCGGTGCGCCGCTCAACACCTACATGACGCATGCGGCCTGCGCGATGGTGCGGCGCCTGCGCGACGGCGCAAGGCTTGGCCTGCTCTACGGCCAGGGCGGCTTCGTTACCAAGCATCACGCGCTGGTGGTTTCAAAGATGCCGCCGCGTCAGGCGCTGGCGCAGGAGACGAGCGTGCAGGCGGACGCCGACCGCAACAAGCGCGCGGTGCCGGAGTTCGTCACGGACGCCGGCGGCAAGGGTAAGGTCGAGAGCTTTACGGTGCTCTACGGCCGTGGTGGCGATGTCGAGCACGGCGTGGTGATGCTGCGCACCGAAGACGACCGGCGCACGCTGGCGCGGATTCCGGCGAGCGACACGGCGACGCTGGCGCATCTGCTCAATATGGACCGCACGCCGGTCGGCTCGCTCGGAGAGATCGCGATGGCCGCCGATGGCGTTCCGGAGTGGCGGGTGGCGTAGCGCTCGTAGGTGGGCAAAAGGCGCACTTGCGCCGTGCCCACCATGATTTTCGGGATCGCATAGAGTGATGGGCACGCTTCGCTTTGCCCAACCCTACAAGACAGCCCTACCCCTTCGGCGCCTGCTTCTCCGACGCCGTGGCCGGCTTGCCCTTGGCGCCGGTCACGCGGACCGGGTCGCCGTCGGACAGGCCGTCCGGCGGGGCGGTGATGATGCGGTCGTCGGGAGCAATGCCCGAGGCGAGCTCGATCTCGCGGCCAAGGTCGCGCGCTATCGTCACCGGCTTGAACAAGACCTTGTCGTCTGCGCCGACGGTCGCGACGCGCAAGCCGTTGCCGTTGAAGATCAGGGCGCTTGCCGGGATACTGAGCGGGGTGGAATCGCGCTGGAGGCTCAGCTTCACGCTGGCATAGCCGCCGGGCATCAGCTCGCCGCTGGAATTGTCGAGCCCAAGCTGCATGCGCGTGGTGCCGGAGGCAACGTCGACGGCCTGCGAGGAGGCCTCCACCGTCGCCTGGAAGGTCCGGTTCGGATATTCCGGCATCACGAGGGTGGCCTTGGCGCCGATCTTGATCGCCGGCACGTAGTTCTGGGGCACGTTGACGTAGACGCGCAGCTTGGTGATATCGGAGACCACGAACATCGCCGGGCCCGAGCCGCCGCCGGCATTGATCAGCGCGCCGACATCGGTGTCGCGCGCGGTGACCACGCCGTCGAACGGCACCGTGATCTTCTTGTAGCCGGCCAGCGCTTCCAGCCGCTCGACATTGGCCTGCCCCGAATGCACGGCGGCGTTCTTGTTGGAGAGATCGGCGGTACGCTCGTCGATCTCCTGCGCGGAGACGAAATTGGAGGCGACCAGCGTCTTGCGGCGGTTGAGCGTTGCCTCCGACAGCCGGGCGCTGGCCTGCTGGCTGGCGAGATCGGCGCGGGCCTGCAAGAGCTGCTGATCGAGGTCGGGCGCCTCGATCTCGGCGATCACCTGACCCGCCTTGACGCGGGCGCCGATATCGGCGCTCCAGCTCTTCAAATAACCGGATACGCGGGCGAAGATCGGGGCACGGTAATAGGCCTCCAACCGGCCCGGCAGGTCGAGGTTGGCGTTAAGAGCCCTGGCGTTGGGCAGCGTGACCGCGACGCTGGGAACCGCCTGATCGTCGGTCCATTCCTTCAGCTTGGAGCCCTGCTCCTCGCGGGCCCGGATGCCGGTGCCCACGACGAAGCCAGCCGCAATCAGCACCACCACGCCGAAAATGCCCAGTTTCCGGCGCGACACCGGGGAGCGGGATTCAGTGGGTGACATGCGGGGTCTCCGAGGGGGAGGCGGCCTTGGCGCCTTGCTTCTTGTGTACCATACTGAACACCACGGGAACAAACATCAGCGTGGCGAAGGTTGCAAAGATCAGGCCGCCGATCACGGCCCGGCCGAGCGGTGCATTCTGCTCGCCGCCCTCGCCGAGCCCCAGCGCCATCGGCGCCATGCCGATGATCATGGCGAGCGCGGTCATCAGCACCGGGCGGAACCGGACGAATCCCGCTTCGAGGGCAGCGGCGACGGGGTCACCGAGTTCCTCGTAGCGCTCGCGAGCAAACGAGATCACGAGCACGCTGTTGGCGGTGGCGACGCCCATGCACATGATGGCGCCGGTCAGCGCCGGTACCGACAGCGTCGTCTCGGTCGCGAACAGCATCCAGACGATGCCGGCGAGCGCGGCCGGCAGCGCCGTGATGATCACGAAGGGATCGGACCAGGACTGGAAGTTCACGACGATCAGGAAATAGATCAGCACGACCGCCCCGAGCAGGCCGAACAGCAGGCCGGTGAAGGCGCTGTTCATGGTCTGCACCTGGCCGAGCAGCACGACGGAGGAGCCCTTCGGCACCTCCTTGGCGGTATCGGCGATCAGCTTGCGGATGTCGGTCGCGACCGCGCCGAGATCGCGCCCCGAGGTCGTGGCGAAGATCTGCACCATCGACTGGATGTCGTATTGCGAGACCACCGCGCTCGACGTCGAGCGCTTGATGTCGGCGATGCCGCCGAGGATCGGCGACTGCGCATTGCCGGCCGCGGTGATCGGCAGCGTCTGGAGCGCGCTGAGCGAGTCGATCTGGTATTGCGGCGTCTGCATCACGATCGAGTAGGACACGCCGTTGTCCGGATTGAGGAAGTAGGTCGGCGCGACCTGCGAGGAGCCGGCGAGATTGACCACGAGGCTGTTGGTGACGTCGCGCTCGGTCAGACCGACAAATTGCGCGCGAGTGCGGTCGACATCGATGTTGAAGGTCGGATTGTTCGGCGATTGCTGGATGCGCGCATCGGCAACGCCGGGAATCCTGCGGACCTTGGCCAGCAGATTGTTGGCATAAGCGAAATTGGCACTGATATTGGCGCCGCGAACCTGCAGGTCGATCGGCGCCGGCGCGCCGAAGTTCAGGATCTGGCTGACGATGTCGGCCGGCAGGAAGGCGAAGCTGACGCCCGGGAACAGCCGCGGCAGCTGCTCGCGCAGCACGCGCACATGCTCTTCGGTCGGCTTGTGGCCTTCCTTCAGCTTGATCTGGATGTCGCCGTCCTGCGGGCCGATTACACCCGTGTTGTTGTAGGTCATGTTGATGCCGGAGATCGGCATGCCGATGTTGTCGGTCAGCGTCTCGATCTCGCCCGGGATCAGCTTGCGGATCGCCTTCTGCACGTCGGCGAGCTGGTTGGCAGTCTCCTCGACGCGGGTGCCGACCTGGGTGCGGACATGCATCAGGATGTTGCCGGCATCGACCGCGGGGAAGAAGTTGCGCCCGAGGAACGGCACCAGCGCGAAGGACGCGCCGACCACGCAGAGGAAGCCGATCACGAACACCGCGCGATGGGCCAGTGCGAGGCCGAGAAAGTCATGATAGCCGCCGCGGATGCGCTCGAACCGCGCCTCGAAGCCGCGCTGGAACCAGACGAAAGGATTGCGTGACTTCGGCGGTCCGCCCTCGTGATGGACATGCGCCTGCAACAGGTAGTTCGCCATGGTCGGCACCAGGGTGCGCGACAGGATGAACGACCAGATCATCGCGAACATCACCGCTTCGGCCATCGGCACGAACAGGAAGCGGGCGACGCCGGAGAGGAAGAACATCGGCACGAACACGATGCAGATGCAGAGCAGCGAGACGAAGGCCGGCGTCACGATCTGGTTGGCGCCGTCGAGGATCGACTGCTCGACCGGCTTGCCCTGCTCCAGATGGTAGTTGATGTTCTCGATGGTGACGGTGGCGTCGTCGACGAGGATGCCGACCGCGAGCGCCAGGCCGCCGAGCGTCATGATGTTGAGCGTCTCTCCGATCGCCGACAGCATGATGATGGCGCCGAGCACGGACAGCGGAATCGAGACCGCGATGATGACGGTCGAGCGCCAGCTGCCGAGGAACAGCAGGATCATGACGCTGGTGAGCAGCGCCGCGATCACGCCTTCGAGCGCGACGCCTTCGATCGCACCGCGGACGAACACCGACTGGTCGCCGATGAAGCCGATCTTCAGCGCGTCGGGCAGCTGGTCCTTGACGTCGATCACCTTCTGCTTGATGCCGGCGATGATGTCGAGCGTCGAGGTCGCGCCCGCCTTCAAGACCATCATCAGCACCGAGCGGTTGCCGTCGACGTGGACGATGTTGGTCTGCGGCGGATTGCCGTCGCGCACGGTCGCGACATCGCGCACATATACCATCGCGCCGTTGACGGTCCTGATCGGCAGATTGCCGAGCTCTTCGATCTTGAGCGGCGAGTTGTTGAGCTGGATGTTGTATTCGAACTGGCCGATCTTCTGGGTGCCGACCGGCGTGATCAGGTTTTGCGCGGCGAGCGCGTTGGCGACGTCCTGTCCGGACAGGCCGCGAGACTGGAGCGCGGTCGGGTCGAGGTCGATCTGGACCTGACGCAGCTTGCCACCGAAGGGGTATGGGATCGCCGCGCCGGGCACGGTGACCAGCGGCGTGCGGAGCTGGTTGATGCCGATGTCGGCGAGGTTCTGCTCGGTGAGGCCATCGCCCGACAGAGCCACCTGGATGATCGGCACGGTCGAGGCGGAGTAGTTCAGAATCAATGGCGGCGTCGCGCCCGGCGGCATCTGCTTGATCAGCGTCTGCGAGATCGCGGTGACCTGGGCGTTGGCGGTGCGGATGTCGACATTGGGCTGGAAGAAGATCTTGATGATGCCAAAGCCGTTATAGGAGTTGGCGGTGATGTGCTCGATGTCGTTGACTGTCGTCGTCAGCGCGCGCTGAAATGGCGTGGTGATGCGGCCCGACATCTGGTCGGGCGGCAGGCCGGTGTACTGCCAGACCACGCCGATCACGGGGATGCGGATGTCCGGAAAGATGTCGGTCGGCGTCCGCAGCGCCGCCAGCGGTCCGATGATCAGGAGCAGGAGCGCGAGCACGACAAACGTGTAGGGCCGGCTCAGGGCAATACGGACCAGAGCAATCATTCGCCAGGCAATTCCAGGTCAGGCAGGGATACGGAATCCGCCCCCGCGGGGATCCTCTTTTCCCTTTACCCGAGCACCGCCGGAAACGCTAATGACCGGCGGCTTTCCTGCTTTCACTTCCCTGCTACCGCACTGCGAAATCGGCATCGCAGCTATGCGGCCGAGCGCCTCACGCCGCGCGGACGGAATTCAGGAACTTGCCGACCTCGAGCTTGAGGCGGTTGGAATCGCGGGACAGCATCTGCGCCGCCGACAGCACCTGCGAGGACGCCGATCCGGTTTCGGATGCGCCGCGCTGGACGTCGCCGACATTGGAAGAGACCTGCTGGGTGCCGTTGGCCGCCTGCTGCACGTTGCGGGCGATCTCCTGGGTCGCGGCACCCTGCTCTTCCACGGCAGCCGCAATCGCCGAGGAGATTTCCGACAGGCGCGCGATGGTGTCGCTGATCTGACTGATTGCGGTGACCGAATCCTGCGTCGCCGCCTGGATGCCGCCAATCTGCTGGCCGATCTCGCCGGTCGCCTTCGCGGTCTGCTCGGCCAGCGCCTTTACCTCGGATGCCACCACGGCGAAGCCGCGGCCGGCCTCGCCGGCGCGCGCCGCTTCGATCGTGGCATTCAGTGCCAGCAGGTTGGTCTGACCTGCGATGGCATTGATGAGCTCGACGACGTCGCCGATCCGGGATGCGGCCCGCGACAGCTCGCTGACTCGGTCGGTGGTGGCGTGTGCCTGGCTGACGGCCTCGCCGGCGATCCGCGCGGAGTCCTGGACTTGACGGCTGATTTCGTGGACCGAGGAAGACATCTCTTCGGCAGCCGTTGCCACCGAATGAACGTTGGTCGAGGCTTCCTCGGAGCCGGCGGCAACAACGGTCGCCAGTTCCTGCGCACGGCCGGCGGTCGACGACAGCGTCGAGGCCGATGCTTCGAGCTCGGTCGCGGCCGACGATACGGTTTCCACGATCTCCCCGATCGCGGCCTCGAAGCCATCGGCAAGCTTGGTCATGTCGGCCTTGCGCTGTCCCTCGGCGCGGCGCTGCACCGCCTGCACCTCGTCGCGGCTGAAGCGGATGATGGTCTGCACCGTCTGGAGGTTGCGCAGCGCCTCGCCGATCTCGTCGTCCCGCTCGACGACGATGCGGTTGTCCAGCTTGTCCTGGACGAGATTGACCAGGGTGTCGTTGAGCTGCTGCATCGGCCCTTGAATGGCGCGCATGGTCGCAAATCCGGCGAAGCCGAGGACGGCAGCTCCGGCGACGGCGAGCAGCGCCAGGCTCAGGCTGGTCGAACCGCTGGTCGAGAGCCCCCCGCCGATGCCGAGCGCGAGCACGAAGAGCAGCTGGAGGACCATCGTGGTCACGAGGCGCGCCTTCACCGTCCTGGTGAAGACGCTGAAGCGGTCGAGCAGCGAGCGCCGGCGAATGATGCCGCCGTCGATGCGATAGCCATGGGGCTTCTTGTCGCGAATCGCGGCGTAGACTTCCTCGGCAAGCTTGCGCTGGTCGGCCGGCAGTCTGGTGCGGATCGATGTATAGCCGGTGACCTGGCCGTTCTCGCGGATCGGCGATGCAGTTGCCAGCACCCAGTAGAAATCGCCGTTCTTGCGGCGGTTCTTGACCGCGCCGAGCCACGGCTTGCCGGCTTTCAGCGTGTCCCAGAGGTTGTCGAACGCCTCCGGCGGCATGTCGGGGTGACGGACGATATTGTGCGGCTGCCCCATAAGCTCCGAAGACGTGAAGCCAGCAGCAGCAAGGAAGTCGTCGTTGAAGTAGGCGAGCTTGCCCTTGAGGTCGGTCCTGGAGACGATCAGCGTCTCGTCACTAACGGGATATTCGACCGTGGTGACAGGAAAATTCTTGCGCATCGAGGCCCCCAAAGACGGATGAGTGTGAGATGATTCCAATCAGGGCTGCTACCGGCGGTCCTTGGCCTATTCTTGTAAGCCGAATTTAACTATCGATGAAACGGCCTTCCCGTAAGAATACGGCAAGACCTCACGATGCTACCTGCAGGCGACATCATGCTACCGCCGCAACAAAAAAGAGCGGCGCTTGCGGCGCCGCTCTTTCGTCGATGGGTGATTGGCGCGGAAGCTTACGCCGCGCGGACGTTGGTTAGGAACTTGCCGACTTCGCTCTTCAGCCGTCCCGAGTCGTTCGACAGCATCTGCGCCGCCGACAGCACCTGAGACGAGGCTGTGCCGGTCTCGGTTGCGCCGCGCTGCACGTCGGTGATGTTGGAGGAGACCTGCTGGGTGCCCTGCGCCGCCTGCTGCACGTTGCGGGCGATCTCCTGGGTCGCCGCGCCCTGCTCTTCCACCGCAGCCGCAATGGCCGAGGAGATTTCCGACAGGCGCTCGATGGTCGAGGAGATTTCCTTGATGGCGCCGACCGAATCGTTGGTCGCCGCCTGGATGCCGGATATCTGCTGGCCGATCTCGCCGGTCGCCTTCGCGGTCTGCTCGGCGAGCGCCTTCACTTCGGAGGCCACCACCGCAAAGCCGCGGCCGGCTTCGCCGGCACGGGCGGCTTCGATGGTCGCGTTCAGCGCCAAGAGGTTGGTCTGGCCGGCGATGGTATTGATGAGCTCGACGACGTCGCCGATGCGCGAGGCGGCCTTGGACAGCTCGCTGACGCGCTCGGTCGTGGCGCGGGCCTGGCCGACGGCGTCGCCCGCCATGCGGGCCGATTCCTGGACCTGGCGGCTGATCTCGCCGACCGACGAGGCCATCTCCTCGGTCGCCGAGGCTACCGACTGCACGTTGGTCGAGGCTTCCTCCGACGCACCGGCAACCGTGGTCGCCAGCCGCTGGGAACGGTCGGCGGTCGAGGTCAGCGTCGAGGCGGAGGCCTCCAACTGGGTCGAAGCCGACGACACGGTCTGGACGATCTCGCCGATCATCGTTTCGAATTCGCGGGTGATGTTGTCGACGCGGCGGCCGCGCTCGATCTTGGCTTCGGCATCAGCGGCGGCGGCCTCGTCGGCGGCCTTCTTGGCGATGAGCGCTTCCTTGAAGATCTGGAGCACGTCGGCCATGGCGCCGATCTCCGTCTTCTCGCCGCGGTGCGGGACTTCGGCGGAAAGGTCGCCCTTGCCCAGCGCCTGCATCGGCTCGACGATCGAGTTGATGCCGCTGGAGACGTCCTGGACGAGATAGAAGCCGACCCCGATCCCGATGACAACGGCCGCACCGAGAATGATCGCGACCAGCATGAAGGCGTAATAATAGGTATCGGAGGCGTCGGCGGAGGCCTGATCGCCGCCCTTGGTGTTGAGTTCGATGTCCTTGGCCAGGATGGTGTCAGCCTCGAGCCCGATCTTGTTGACCGTCTTGGAGTTCAGCTCATGCGCGTCATGCGGGACCTTGCCTGCATCCCGACGCGACAGCGCCATGACTTCCTGGGTGCCCTTTTTGTAGTCTTCCCAGCTCTTGGACCACTGACTGTAAAGAGCCTTCTCGTCGGGCGAGGTGATCATCGCCTCATAAGCTTTGCGAAACCTGGTGTTCGCCTCGACCACCGTCGCCAGCGTCTTCTCGGCCGCCAGCTTCTCCTCCAGCGTCTCCGCCAGCATGTGCTCCCGGATGACGTTGCGGTAGGTGATGACGCCGGCGCGCAGGTCGCCGATCACACGCACGCTGGGCATCCAGTTCGTGGTGATGTCGACGGTGTTGGCATTGATGGCCCGCATCTTCATGACGGCGAGCAGGCCCATGCCGGCCATCGCGACCAGCAGGAACGCCACGACACTGATGATCTTGGCGCGGATGGAAATGGTGGTGAGCATAATCGGGTCTCTTTGTGCTGGCGCGCCGGCGCGGCCGAGGTTTTACGAATCAACCAAAGGGAGCAGCACCGACATCCAACACCAGGGCACCTGAGCAGATGTTAACTACGACTCCGTACGAGTACGGAAGCCCGAAACAAATGAACGTGGCGCTAAGAATGCCCTGCGCTCAGCGCATGAGTCCAAGCGCATCCGTGAAAAACGCCGCGCCACCGAAGTTGCCTGACTTCAAGGCGAGCAACATCTCGCCTGCCTCTGCGCCGACCGCGCGCAACACCGGCACGCCCGCCGCGATTTCGACCCCCACGAGAAATCCGGGAATTCTCAACCGATCGACCACGGCGCCGGATGTCTCGCCGCCGGCCACGATCAGGCGCTTGACGCCGGCCCGCACCAGACCCTCGGCGATATCCGCCATCGCCTGCTCGATGGCATGACCGGCCGCGTCGCGGCCGTGGCGCGCCTGGAGCGCTGCGACCTGATCCGGCGTCGAACTCGATGCGATCAGGACCGGACCGTCGGCGAGTCGCGGCTTCGCCCAGGCCAGCGCGCGCTGCACCTCGTCCTTGCCCGCAATAATACGGTCCGGATCGAGATGCAGCACCGGCATGACGCCTTCGGCATTGGCGATCTGCTGGAGCGTCGCCTGCGAACAGCTCCCTGCAAGACAGGCCGCAGGTCCGCCGACCGCTGCCCCCGCCTCGCTGCTCGCCGCCGTCGATTTGACCTTGCCTGTCGACACCAGCGCCCGCGCCAGCCCAAGACCCATGCCGGAGGCGCCGACAGACAGCCGGTGCCCGGCGGCGACGAGGCCGATGGTTTCGAGGTCGCGGTCGAACACGGCGTCGATGATGGCGGCGCCGATGCCCTTGCCCGACAATTCCGCAAGGCGTGCCCGTACCGCCTCCGCACCGCGCGTGACGGTCGCGAGGTCGACGAGGCCGATTTGCGTCTTGCTCTGGCGCGCCAGCACACGGACCAGGTTGGAATCGTGCATCGGGTTGAGCGGATGGTCCTTCAGCGGGCTCTCGTTCAGCGGCACGGCGCCGACGAACAGATTGCCCTGGTAGACGGTGCGGCCGGTCTCCGGGAAGGCCGGCGTCACCAGAACGACACCCTCGCCGCCATAGGTGCGCAACGCATCCATCACCGGGCCGATGTTGCCGGCATCGGTGGAATCGAAGGTCGAGCAGATCTTGAACAGCACGTGGCTCGCGCCGCGGCCGCGCAGCCATGTCTCCGCCGCGCGCGAGCGCGACACGGCAAGACCGGCCTCGATTGAACGGCTCTTCAAGGACACTACGACGGCGTCGACCTCGGGCAGTGCGAGGTCGTCGGCGGGCACGCCGATGGTCTGCACCGTGCGCAGGCCGGCGCGCGTCAGCGTGTTGGCGAGATCGGAGGCGCCGGTGTAGTCGTCGGCGATGCAGCCCAACGCAAGTGTCACGGCTTTACTCCCGCATAAGGCTTGAACCAGGCGAGGCCGTCGGTGGTCTTGCCGCGCGGATTATATTCGCAGCCGACGAAGCCGGCATAGCCGAGCCGGTCGAGTTCGTCGAACAGGAACGGATAGTTCAGCTCCTCGCCATCGGGCTCGTTGCGCGAGGGGATGCTGGCGACCTGGATGTGGCCGACGATCGGCATCATCTCGCGCAGCCGCATCGTGACGTCGCCATGGATGATCTGGCAGTGATAGATATCGAACTGGAGCTTGAGGTTCGGAAGCCGCAACTCCTGGATCAGGTCGCGCGCGAAGCCGAAATCGTTGAGGAAATAGCCGGGCACGTTGCGGGCATTGATCGGCTCGATCACGATGTCGATGCCGTGCGGCCCGAAGAACTCAGCCGCCCACGCCACCGATTTGTAGAACGCCTCGATCGCGACGCGCTCGCCGCGATTGGCGAGGCCCGCCATCAGGTGCAGCCGCTTGACGCCGGTGGCCTTGGCGTAAGGCAGCGCAGTCTCGAGACTGGCCTTGAGATCGGCGAAGCGCGCCGGGAGCGCAGCAAAACCCTTCTCGCCCGCATTCCAATCGCCGGGCGGCAGGTTGAACAGCGCCTGGGTCAGGCCGTTGCGCTTGAGCCGCTCGCCGACCGCCTCGGCCGGATGCTCATAGGGAAAGAGGAATTCGACCGCGGTGAAGCCGGCTGCCGCGGCGGCATCGAACCGATCGAGGAACGGCACCTCGGTGAACATCATCGAGAGATTGGCGGCGAAACGGGGCATTGGAATCCTCTTCTACTTGTCGCCGGGAAGCTTGACGCCGGTGACCTGCGCATACATCCGCGCCACCGACGCATCATCGTCGCGGCCCATGCCGGCGGCCGATGTCATCAGGAACATCTGGAGCGCGGCGGCCGAGACCGGCACCGGGAATCTGGCGCTGCGCGCCATGTCCTGGATGATGCCGAGGTCCTTGACGAAGATCTCGACCGCGCTGCGCGGCGAATAGTCGCCGTCCAGCACGTGCGGCATGCGGTTCTCGAACATCCAGGAATTGCCGGCCGATGCCGTGATCACCTCGTAGACCTTGCGGATGTCGAGGCCCTGTTTTGCGGCGAACGCGATCGCCTCGGAGGCGGCGGCGATGTGCACACCGGCGAGCAGCTGGTTGATCATCTTGAACGCAGCGCCCTGGCCTGCGGCATCGCCAAGCTCGTAGAGCTTTGCGGCCATGGCATCGAGCGCGGGCCGCGCTTTCGCGAACGCGGCCGCACTGCCGGAGGCGAGGATCGTCAGCTCGCCTTGCGCAGCGCGTTGCGCCCCGCCGGAGATCGGCGCATCCAGATAGAGCCTGCCGCTCGCCTCCAGCTGTTTTGCAAGGCGACGCGCCACATCCGGGTCCATCGTGGCGGAAGATACGAAGACGCTGTCCTTCGGCATGGTCTCGGCGACGCCGTCCTTGCCGAACAGGATCGTTTCGGTCTGCGCGGCGTTGACGACGACACTGACGACGATATCGGCGCCCTTGGCCGCTTCGGCCGGCGTGTTGGCGCCGGCGCCGCCATCCGTCACGAACCGTGCCACCGCATCAGCCGAAACGTCGCAGCCAGTGACAGCATGGCCGGCGCGCTTCAACGAGGTCGCCATGCCATAGCCCATCGAGCCGAGCCCGATGACGGCGATACGCTGATTTTGTGACGTGGAGGCGGACATGCAACTGATCCTTGCGAACGTTTCCCGGGCGGCCGCCCTTTGCGGCAGCTCGTCATCTCGAATAACACGGCTTGGCCGCGCTGCCAAAGCGTGAGACAAGCGGGCATGACGGCCATGAGCAACGAGACAAGGCTGCGCGAGGAGATCTGCCGCTTCGGACGGTCCCTGTTCGAGCGCGGGCTGACGCCGGGCTCCTCCGGCAATATCAGCGTCAAGATGCACGATGGCGGATGGCTGGTGACGCCCACCAACGCCTCGCTCGGCTTCCTCGATCCGGCGCGGCTGTCGCGGCTGGACGATCAAGGCCTGCTGGTTTCGGGCGACGCGCCGACCAAGGAAGTTCCGCTGCACACCGCACTCTACGACACGCGCGAGAGCGCACGGGCGATCGTGCACCTGCACTCCACCCATTCGGTCGCGCTCTCGATGCTGCCCGAGATCGACCCGCGGGCCGCGCTGCCGCCGATGACGGCCTATTATTTGATGAAATGCGGCGCCACTGCGCTCGTGCCCTATTACCGCCCCGGCGATGCGGCGGTTGCGGATGCGATCAAGGGGCTGGCGGGGAAATATTCATCCGTGCTGCTCGCCAATCACGGGCCGGTCGTTGCGGGCGACACGCTGGAAGCGGCGGTGTTCGCGACCGAGGAGCTGGAGGAGACGGCGAAGCTGTATCTGCTGCTACGCGGGATGAACCCGCGCTATCTGTCGCCGGAACAGGTGACGGATTTGATGAAGGTGTTCGGGGTGGCGTTGCCGGAGCATGGGCACGAGCATTGATCCTGGCTCCAACCTCGTCATTGCGAGCGCAGCAAAGCAATCCAGAATCCCTCCGCGGAAAGACTCTGGATTGCTTCGCTCGCTCGCAATGACGGAGCGGCCAATGTGCCTTACAGCCCCAGATACGCCTTGCGCACGTCCGGATTACCCCTGATCTCAGCCGCCGGCCCCTGCATCAGCACGCGGCCGGTTTGCAGGATGTAGGCGCGGTCGGCAATCTCGAGGCACTCCGCCATGCGCTGCTCGACGATCAGCACGGTCATGCCGGCATCGCGGATGCGCAGCACCGCCTGAAATATCTCGTCGACCAGCTTCGGCATGATGCCCTGCGAGGGTTCGTCCAGCATCAGAAGCCGCGGGCGCGTCATCAACGCGCGGCCGATCGCGAGCATCTGCTGCTCGCCGCCGGAGAGAGTCTCGGCGCGCTGCTCGAGGCGCTCGGACAGACGCGGGAACAGCGTGAAGACGAGATCGAGCGGCGCTTCGCGGTCGGCCTCGCCGCGATAGAGATAGCTGCCGAGGCGAAGATTGTCGCGCACAGACAGGCGCGGAAACAGGCGGCGGTTCTCCGGCACATAGGCGATGCCGGTGGCCGTGATGTGATGCTGCGCCATGCCGTCGAGGCGCTTGCCGTCGAACGTCACCGTACCCGAACGCGGGCGCTCGGCGCCGGCGATGGATTTCAGCAGGGTCGACTTGCCCGCGCCGTTGGCGCCCGCGACGCAGACGATCTCGCCCTTCTGGACCTCGATCGAGACCGCGGAGATCGCGACCAGGCCCTGATAGGCGGTCGTGACTTCATGCACTGACAGCATGACGATCCCCCAGATATGCGCTGATCACCTTGGGATCGCGAACGACGTCGGCGGGTTTGCCCTCGACCAGCACCTTGCCGAGGTCGAGCACGATGGCGCGGTCGACCAGCGGCATCACGATCTCCATGACATGCTCGACCATCAGCACGGTAATTCCGGCATCGCGCACCTTGCGCACCAGAGCGACACCAGTCTGCGCCTCGGTCGGCGTGAGGCCGGTGAGGACCTCGTCGAGCAGCAGCAGCTTCGGTTCGGTCGCCAGCGCGCGGGCGACTTCGAGGCGGCGCTTCTCGGCCGGCACGAGATCGCTCGCGAGCACGTCGGCGCGCGCGGCAAGGCCGGTGAACTCCAGCACCTCATGCGCCTTGCGGCGGGCCTCGCGCATCACCGTGTTGCGCACCAGCGCGCCGACGATGACGTTGTCGATGACCGTCATGGTCTCAAAGCTCTTGACGACCTGGAAGGTGCGCCCGACGCCGCGCTGACAGCGCTCGGCCGCCGGCAGGCTGGTGACATCCTTGCCGTCGAACCAGATCGAGCCTTGCGTCGGCGGCAGCACGCCGGCGATGAGATTGAACAGCGTCGACTTGCCGGCGCCGTTGGGGCCGATCAGGCCGACGATCTCGCCGCGGCCGACCGAGATAGAGACGTCGCTGTTGGCGACGAGGCCGCCAAAGCGCTGCCAGACGCCGCGGGTCTCGAGCAGCGCGGTCATCGCGTGGCTCCCTTCGCCTTTGAACGGGAAAACAGGCTCACCAGTCCCTGCGGCAGGGCCAGCGAGATCGCCACGATCAGTGCGCCATAGACGATGAGGTCGACGCCGCGACCGGAGCCGCCGATGTAAGAGCGCGTCAGCTCCGTCATCGGGATCAGGATGGCAGCGCCGAGCACCGGCCCCCACAAGGTGCCGATGCCGCCGAGCACGGCCGGCAGCGCCATCAGCAGCGAGAACTGGAAGCCCATGACGCTCTCGGGATCGATATAAGCGAGAAACTGCGCATAGAAGGCGCCGCCGATGGCGACCAGGAAAGCGGAGACGGCAGCCGCACCCATCTTGGAGTTGAACACGACGACGCCGAGGCTTTCGGCGGCGTCCGGATTGTCCTTCACCGCGCGCCACCAAAAGCCCCATTTGGAGTCTTCGAGCCACCAGGTGACGAACCAGGCGAGGCTGCACAGCGCCAGCGCAAAATAGAAGTATGGCAGCTTGCTGCGCATGAACTGGAATTTCAGCCAGCTGTCGCCACGCACCGGAACGGTGATTCCCATCGCGGCTCCTGCCCATTCCCAGTTCTGGAACAGGAGCAGCCCGATCTCCGCGATCACGATGGTGGCGATCACGAAGTAGTGGCCGCGCAGGCGGAAGAACGGATAGCCGAGCCCCATCGCAATCACGGCCGCGATCACGCCGCCGGCGAGCATGCCGAACCAGGGCAGCACGCCGAACTTGGTGAACAGAAGCTCGGTGGTGTAGGCGCCGATGCCGAAATAGAGCGCGTGTCCCAGCGATATCTGCCCGCAATAGCCGGAGAGGATGTTCCAGCTCTGCGACAGCGCCGCGTACATCAGGGTCAGGATCAGGATGTTCTGGACGTAGACATCCTTGATGAACAGCGGCGCGAGCGCTGCGAGCCCGGCCAGAGCCGCGGCGATGATGAGGTCGCGGCGGCGCCGCGCGGCAAAAGTCTTGTCCATCACATTGACCCGAACAGGCCGCGCGGCCGGATGAAGACGACCAGCAGATAAACCGCGTAGATGCCGACCGATTTCAGAGAGGGAGGCAGCACCAAAGCGGTGGTCGCTTCGACGAGGCCGACGATGATGCCGCCGGCAAACGCGCCGAACACGCTGCCGAAACCGCCGAGCGCCACCGTGACATAGGCGATCAGCGCAAAGGACGCGCCGACGTCCGGATAGATGTAGAAGAACACCGCCATGATCGCGCCGGCGAGACCGACCAGCGCGGCGCCGAGGCCCCAACCGAACGCGAACACGCGGTTCTTGTCGATGCCGACCAGTGCGACCGCGCCAGGATCCTCGCGGGTGGCTTCCAGCGCGCGGCCGAAATCGGTGCGATGGATGAAGAAATAGAGGGCGGCAAAGGCGGCGATCGAGACCGCCGCGCCGATCAGCTGCGGCTCCGGCAGGAAGATGCCGGCGACCGAGACGGTTTTGCCGCCGGCCCAGGACTGCGGAATGCTGCGATAGTCCGGCGTGAAGAAGAACTGCGCGAGGCCGCGCATGAGAATGGCAAGGCCGAACGTGGTGAAGATCTGCACCATGCCGGCATTGGCCTTGGCCCGCATGGCGAAGCGTACAACGAGCAGATAGACCACCGCTCCGAACACGAACATGGCCGCGGCGACCAATGGCGCCGACAGCAGGGGGTCGATCGCGAAGAATGCGAACAGGAAGAAGGACAGGTACATCGCGATCATCAGGAACTC
The DNA here is from genome assembly GCF_024519875.1 of Bradyrhizobium sp. Bra64. NCBI lineage: Bacteria > Pseudomonadati > Pseudomonadota > Alphaproteobacteria > Hyphomicrobiales > Nitrobacteraceae > Bradyrhizobium > Bradyrhizobium sp. Bra64. Next base: position 651,458 of record NZ_JALJRD010000002.1, read on the forward strand.
GCCATGAGCGAAGTTCGTGACGTCCATCAGGCCGAAGATCAGCGCGAGGCCGACGGCAATCAGTCCGTAGAGCAGGCCCATGAGCAGGCCGCTCGCGAGACTCTGGATAATGGCTTGGGCTGTCAAAAGTCTGTCCCCCGAAATTCATCCTCATCCTGAGGAGCGCGCACAAGCGCGCGTCTCGAAGGATGGCCCAGCCCTCGTCCTTCGAGACGCGGGCTGCGCCCGCTCCTCAGGATGAGGGCGGGAGCTGCCGTCTGTGCTCCCGCTCTCCGAAAACGCTTACTTCATCGGCCAGATCGCCTCGGCAATCGCTGCCTGCGGCGGGAAGATGGTGACGAACTTGCCGCCGACATATTGCAGCAGCACCGGGTCAGCATCGTTGTTCTGCCCGGTCTCGTCGAACTTGATGCGCTTCCAGGGCATGATGGTCTGCTCGCCCGGGATGTCGGTCGCGGCCAGCGCGTCGCGGATCTTCTCGCCGTCGGCCGACTTGGCGCGGTTGATGGCGTCGGCCAGCACGATCAGGCCCATGAACTGGCGCGAGGTGAGGTCGTTGAGATCCTTGCCCGACTTCGCCTTGAACATGTCGTTGACCTTGCCGACCATGGGGCGCTTCTGCGCGAGGTCGAGCGAGAAGGTGCCGCGCGAGATCACGCCTTCGAGCTTGTCGCCGACGGCGTCGTAGAGCGCCTTCTCGGAAAAGCCGGCGTCCTGTGCCACGATCGCATTCGGCTTGTAGCCGAGCTCGGCCATGGTCTTGACCAGCAGGATGCCGTCGGTGGTGTAGCTCGAGGGCATCAGAACGTCGGCATTGGCGGTCTTGAGCTGCTGCACCTCGGCCGAGAGCGACGGCGAGTTGGCGCGGTACTTGATGTCGGTGACGATCTTGTAGGCGCGCTCACCGGCGATCTTGGCCTGGGCGTTGCCCGAATCGGTGCCGAAGATGGTGTCCTCGTGGAACAGCGACAGCGTCTCGATCTTGGCGCCCTTCTTCTTCATGGCATCGAAGAAGTCGAACATCGCGGCCGAGTACATCTCGTCGTGCGGGGACGCGCGGAAGTAATATTTGAGGCCGCGGCGATGCAGGCTCGGCGACGAGTTGTCGGCGGAGACGAACGGGATCTGGTAGCGCTCGCAGATCTGGCTGACGGTGACGGCCACCGCGCTCTGATAGGTACCGATGATGGCGGAGACCTTCTCTTGGGTGATCAGGCGCTCGGCCTCGGCGCGGCCCTTCTGCGGGTCGGCCTGGTGATCGGCGAACACGAGGCGGATCTTGGCGCCGCCGAGACCCGGCAAGCCCTCGCCCTTCGCCAGCGGCAGGTCGAAATCGGTGTCCTTGTTGATGACCTCGAGCGCGGTCTCATAGGCCTTCTGTGCGTCGACGCCCTGCTGCGCGCTGCCGCCGGAGAACGGGTAGATCACGCCGATAACGACTTCCGAAGTCTGTGCCCGCGCTGCCAGCGGCACCAGCGCGGCAGTGGCGGTAGCTCCCAACAACACGTCGCGGCGAGTAATCGTCATGGCATAGTCCCCTGTTTCTGAATTTCGGCTGATCGAATGAAGCGATTGATGGATGCGGTAAAGCCCGAACAAGCAGCAAACGCTGCCTACTAAATCACGGCCATGGTCCTGTTCTTGAGATCCGTCACCAGCATCAGACCGGGCGAATGCGTAATCGCGAACGGCAGCTTGGCGGCATTGATGACCGATTGCGGCGTCACGCCGCAGGCCCAGAACACCGGGATCTCGTCCTCGGCAACCGGCACCGGGTCGCCGTAGTCCGGCCTGGCGATGTCCTTGATGCCGATCAGATGCGGATGACCGAGGTGCACGGGCGCGCCGTGCACGGCGGGATAGCGCGAGGTGATCTGCACCGCGCGGATCGCATCCGCCGGCTTGAACGGACGCATCGACACCACCATGGGACCCGCGAACGGACCAGACTCGCCGCAAGCGATGTTGGTGCGGTACATCGGCACGCGCACGTTCTGCTCGATGTGACGGATCGGCATGCCCTCGTCGAGCAGCGCCTCCTCGAACGAGAACGAGCAGCCGAGCACGAAGGTCACGAGATCGTCGCGCCAATGCTTGGTCACATCGGTCGGCTCGTCGACGACCTCGCCGTCGCGCCAGACGCGATAGCGCGGCACGTCGGTGCGGATGTCGAGATCGGCGCCCAGCGCCGGAATGTGCGGACTGCCGATATCGGACATGCCGATGATCGGGCACGGCTTGGGATTGAGCTGGCAGAAGCGGTGAAAGGCGCTGGCATATTCCGCCGGAAGGATCGCCAGATTGCCCTGGACGAAGCCGGAGGCAACGCCGGCGGTGGAGGCGACCAGCCCCTCGCGGTAGGCGAGCCGCGCCGTACGGCTCGGGAGCGTGTCGGGCGTTTCAGTTTGCTGCGCTGCCACCAAAACAGTCATGAGATCGACCTGCCTATAAACTCGACAAAGACAAGCCAACACCAAGCGTGTTATAAAGTCTAATCGTCGTTTCTAATCAAGATCGATAAATTTTGTTTATCGAACAGGAAAATCCTTCCAATGCTGGACTTCCGGTCAATCGAGACGTTCCTCTGGGTTGTGAAGCTCGGCAGCTTTCGCGGCGCCGCACAAAGGCTCAATACCACCCAGCCCGCGATCTCCCAGCGCATCGCTCAGCTCGAACGCGAGATGGGGGTGAAACTCCTCAACCGTGATCATCGCGTGGCGTCGCCGACGCCGAGCGGCCGGCAGATGATGGTCTATGCGGAGAAGCTGATCGGCCTGCGCGCCGCGATGATAGCCGAGATCGGCGACCGCTCGGCGATGCGCGGCGTGATGCGGCTCGGTGTCGCCGAGACCATCGTGCACACCTGGCTGCCGCGGCTCGTCAAGAGCATGAACGAGGTCTACCCGAACCTGTCGCTGGAGATCGAGGTCGACATCACGCCGAACCTCACCGCACGCCTGCTCGCGCAGGAGATCGAGCTGGCCTTCGTGGTGGGACCGCTGTCGACTTCCGGCGTGCACAATCGCGTGCTCGCCGACTATCCGATCGGCTTTCTCGCAAGCCCCTCGCTCGGGTTCGGCAGCGGCCCGGTGACCAGGGCCGAGCTGGCGCGGTTTCCGATCATCACCTTCCCGCGCAAGACCCGGCCCTACGAAGTCGTGCGCGAAGTGTTCGACCGGCCGGAGCTGCCGCCGATCCGTCTGCACGCCTCTGCTTCGCTGGCAACGGTCATCCACATGGCGGTCGAAGGGCTCGGCATCGCCGTGATCCCCGACGCCATCGTCGAGGACGAGCTCGCCGACGGGCGGTTGCAGCTGCTCGACACCGATCTCACCATCGCGCCGCTGACCTTCACGGCAAGCTGGCTCGCCTCACCCGACGTCGTGGCAATCGAGCGCGTCGCCGAGCTTGCACGGCAGATTGCGCAGAGCAGCCTCGCGGTTGACGAGGCCGCGCCGGCGCGTCATTGAAACAGGCGCCGGACAATCGAGAGACCGACCGCATGAGCCGAGCCGCCACCAATCTGCAAATCGATTCCGCCCGCCTCTGGGGCTCCATCCACGAGACCGCACAATTCGGCGCAACGGCCAAGGGCGGCGTGCGGCGGCTGACCCTGAGCGCGGAAGACAAGCAGGTGCGCGACTGGTTCCGCAAGGCCTGCGAGGAGGCCGGCCTCGAGGTGCACACCGATGCGCTCGGCTCACAGTTCGGCCTGCGCAAGGGACGCGACATGTCGAAGCTGCCCGTCGGCATCGGCTCGCATCTCGATACCCAGCCCACCGGCGGCAAGTATGACGGCATTCTGGGTACGCTCGGCGCGCTGGAAGTGATCCGCACGCTGAACGACGCCGGCATCGAGACCGAGGCGCCGATCTGCGTCGTCAACTGGACCAATGAGGAAGGCTCGCGCTTCGCACCGGCGATGATGGCCTCCGCGGCTTATGTCGGCGATTTCACCACCGACGACATCCTCTCGCGCAAGGACGCCGAAGGCACGACCGTCGGTCAGGCGCTCGACGGCATCGGCTATCGCGGCGACAAGCCGGTCGGCTTCCAGAAGCTCGGCTGCTTCGTCGAGCTGCACATCGAGCAGGGCCCGATTTTGGAAGCCGAGGGCAAGACCATCGGCGTGGTCGATTCCGGCCAGGGCGTGCTCTGGTACGACGGCAAGATCTCCGGCTTCGAAAGCCATGCGGGTTCGACACCGATGCCGCTGCGGCGCGATGCGCTGGCGACACTGTCCGAGATCGTGCTGGCAATGGAAGCTATTGCGAAGAAGCACGGGCCGAAAGCGGTCGGCACCATCGGCGAGGCCGTGATCGCCAATCCCTCCCGCAACGTCATTCCAGGCGAGATCGCCTTCACCATGGATTGCCGCAGTGCGGATGGCGCGATCATGGATGCGCTCGACCGCGACCTCCGTGCCGCCATTGCCGAGATCGCCGCGCGCCGCAAGGTCGAGGTCAAGATCGACCTCGTCTGGCGCAAGCCGCCGACGCATTTCGACCCCAAGCTGATTGCGGCAGTCGAGAATGCCGCAAAGACGCTCGGCTATTCCTCTCGCCGCATCACCTCCGGCGCGGGCCACGATGCCTGCAATCTCAACACTATCATCCCCGCTGCGATGGTGTTCGTGCCCTGTAAGGACGGCATCAGCCACAACGAGCTGGAAGACGCCACGCAGCCCGACTGCGCCGCAGGCACCAACGTTCTCATGCACACGGTGCTGGCGATCGCCGGCGTCGCATCCTGACCGGAGAAAGACCATGCGCGGAGTTTTCGTCGATGCCAACGAAGCCCTCGCCGTGATCATGGAGCGGCTGGAGCGGCCCGGGGACCCCAAAGTGCGGATCCACAGGGACCCCGACATCAAGCCCGAGCAATATCCTGACATCCTCGATGGCGCCGAGATCGCGATCGTCGATCACACGGCGCTTCCCACCGAGGTCGCGAAGAAGTGCACTGGGCTCAAGCACGTCGTGTTTCTCGGCACCGGCGCGCGCAGCTACATGAACCCGGAAGAGTTGGCAGAGCTTGGCATCTCCGTGCATCTGATCAAGGGCTATGGCGACACCGCGGTGGCGGAGTCCGCGATCGCACTGATGTGGGCCTCGGCCCGCGTCATCGCGATGATGGATCGCGAGATGCGCGGCGGCAACTGGCTGCGCGAGGACGGCATGCAGCTCACCGGCAAGACGCTCGGCCTGATCGGCTTCGGCGGCATCGCCGCCGAGGTCGCGCGCATCGCATCGGGCAGCGGCATGAAGGTGATCGCCTGGAACCGCTCGCCCAAGAGCTTTCCGGGCGTCGAGTTCACCGATCTCGACGCGGTGCTGGCAAGTAGCGACGTGGTGTCGCTGCATCTGCTGCTCAACGACGAGACCCGCGGCATGATCACCCGCGAGAAGATTTTTGCGATGAAGCCCGGCGTCATCCTCGTCAATACCGCCCGCGCCGCAGTCGTGGACGAGGCCGCGATGATCGACGCGCTGAAGTCCGGCCACATCCGCCATGCCGGCCTCGACGTCTTCAACATCGAGCCCCTGCCTGCGGACCACCCGCTGACGAAGATTCCAAACGTGACGCTGTCCGCGCATTCGGCCTTCCGCACACCGGAGGCGAGCGAAAACCTGATTGAAGCGGCGTTGGTCCACTGCCGCCGGATCGTGAAGGGATAAGAGCAACAACAATGGCCGATTACCGCACCATCAGGGCTGAGCCCCTCACTAACGCCATCCGCGCAATCGTCAAGGCGGGCGGATCTTCGGACCGCGAGGCCGAGCTCGTATCGACGAACCTCGTCGAGGCCAATCTCAAGGGGCACGACTCGCACGGCGTCGGCATGATCCCGCGCTATGTCCAGAGCGTCACCACGGGCGGCCTCGCCGTGAACCAGCACGTCAAGATCGTGCTCGACACCGGTCCGCTTCTCACCCTCGACGGCCTCACCGGCTACGGCCAGGTGATCGGTCATGAAGCGATGGAGCTGGCGGCCGAGCGCGCCAAGCGCAACGGCGTGTGTCTCGTCGGCCTCTCGAACTCGCACCATATCGGCCGCATCGGCCACTGGGCCGAGCAGTGCATCGACCACGGGCTGGTCTCGATCCACTTCGTCAACGTGATCTCGCGCCCGATCGTGGCGCCCTGGGGCGGCAGCGATGCGCGCCACGGCACCAACCCGTTCTGCGTCGGCATCCCGCGCAGGGGCAAGGACCCCATCGTGCTCGACTTTGCCACCAGCAGGATCGCGCAGGGCAAGACCCGCGTCGCCCATAACAAGGGCGTCGAACTCGAGCCCGGCACCATCATCGACAACGAAGGCAAGCCCACCGTCAATCCGCGCTACACCGTGATCTCGCCGCACGGCGCCATCCTGCCGTTCGGCGAGCACAAGGGTTCGGGGCTCGCACTGGTATGCGAAATCCTCGGCGGCGCGCTCTCCGGCGGGCAGGCGGTCAAGGGCCCGTCCGACGGCAAGCACAACGTCCTCAACGGCATGCTCTCGATCATCATCGATCCGGGCAAGCTCGGCACCGGCGAGAACCTGGCGCGCGAAGTCGAGAGCTTCGTCGCCTGGCACACCGGCTCGCCGCCCGCCCCCGGCGTCGACAAGGTGAGGATCGCCGGCGAGCCCGAGCGCGAGACCAAGAAGAAGCGGCTGGCTGAAGGCATCCCGGTCGACCCGACCACGTGGCAGGAGATTCTTGAAGCCGGGAAGAAGTTCGGGCTCGATCAGGCTGCGATCGAGAAGATCGCAGGTTGATTGGCCTGATGCGACGTGCTGCTTCCCCTTCTCTCCTTGTGGGAGAAGGTGGCCCGAAGCGACGCATGAGGGGTTCGCTCCGCGACGAATAATTTCCCAAATGAGAGCGCTGTCTCCACGGAGAGACCCCCCTCACCCGTCTTCGATGCTTCGCATCGAAGCCACCCTCTCCCACAAGGGGAGAGGGTAAAACAGCGAACTAATCCACCATGTCCGCGACCGCCTTGCCGCAGGCGGTGGTGTCGGCGTTGCCGCCGAGATCCTTGGTACGCAGCGTGCGTTCGGCCAGCGTGCGCTCGATCGCATCGACGATCGACCGGCCGGCTTCCTTCTCACCGAGATGCTCGAGCATCATCGCGCCCGACCAGATCGCGCCGATCGGGTTGGCGATGCCCTGCCCCGCGATATCGGGCGCCGAGCCGTGCACCGGCTCGAACACCGAGGGGAAATCGCCTTCGGGATTGATGTTGCCCGAAGGCGCGATGCCGATCGTGCCGGTGCAGGCGGGGCCGAGGTCGGAGAGGATGTCGCCGAACAGGTTCGAGCCGACCACGACGTCGAACCAGTCTGGATGCAGCACGAAGTTCGCGGTGAGGATATCGATGTGGTACTTGTCCCACTTCACGCCCGGAAACTTCTTCGCCATCGCCTCCACGCGTTCGTCCCAATAGGGCATTGTGATGGAGATGCCATTCGACTTGGTCGCCGAGGTCAGGTGCTTCTTCGGCCGCGACTGGGCGAGCTCGAACGCGAACTTGAGGATGCGATCGACGCCGACGCGGGTCATCACCGTCTGCTGCGTCACGAACTCGCGGTCGGTGTCCGGGAACATGCGGCCGCCGACCGAGGAATACTCGCCTTCGGTGTTCTCGCGCACGACCCAGAAATCGATGTCGCCGGGTTTGCGGCCCGCCAGCGGCGACGGCACGCCGGGCATCAGACGCACCGGGCGCAAATTCACATACTGATCGAACTCGCGGCGGAACTTGATCAGCGACCCCCACAGCGAGACGTGATCCGGAATCTTGGCCGGCCAGCCGACCGCACCGAAGTAGATCGCATCATGCTTGCCGATCTTCTCCTTCCAGTCATCCGGCATCATCTGCCCGTGCTTCTCGTAATAGTCCCAGGACGAGAAGTCGAAATGGTCGAAATGCAGGGATACGCCATGTTTCTTGGCGGCAGCCTCCAAAACACGCAGTCCCTCGGGCATCACTTCCTTGCCGATGCCGTCGCCGGGTATGACCGCGATCCGGTATTGTTTCTTGCTCATCGAGAACGTCCCTTTTTGGTCCGGCAACCGCCGTCCTTTTGACCGCACTGCAATGGACCAAACGCGGCGACAGTGCAACGCTGCACTGCAATGTTGACCGTGGCGCGGCCGACCGCCTACTGATTTCATTCCGTTCCCACCGAGTGAGTACATCCCATGGATCTGCATCTGCGTGGCAAGCGCGTCCTGATCACGGGCGCGTCCAAGGGCATCGGCGCAGCCGCCGCCGAGGCATTTGCCGAGGAAGGCGCGCATCTGCTGCTCGCCGCCCGCAACGGCGAGCAGCTCAAGGCGCTGGCGGACCGCTTGCGCTCCGCGCAGAAGATCGATGCCGCGACCAGCATCGTGGACCTGCGCAAGGCCGAGGATTTGGCGCGGCTCGCCAGGGAAGCCGCCGACATCGACGTTCTCGTCAACAACGCCGGCGACATCCCGGGCGGCTCGATCGACAAGATCGACGAGGCGACATGGCGGCACGCCTGGGAATTGAAAGTGTTCGGCTACATCAACCTGACGCGGCAGATCTACGCGCAGATGAAGGCGAAGGGGGGCGGCGTGATCGTCAACGACATCGGCGCGGCCGGCGAGAAATTCGACGCGAACTACATTTGCGGCAGCGCCGGCAATGCCGCACTGATGGCCTTCACCCGCGCGCTCGGCGGCAAGAGCCTCGCCGACAACATCCGCGTGGTCGGCATCAACCCCGGCCCGGTCGGGACCGACCGTCACGTCACGCTGCTCAAGACGCGTGCGAAGCACCAGTTCGGCGACGAGAGCCGCTACAAGGAATTCCAGAAGAGCCTGCCGCTCGGCAGGCCTGCGCATGCGCGCGAGATCGGCGATCTCATGGCGTTCCTGGCGTCGGACCGCGCGGGCTACACGTCGGGCGTGATCTACACGGTGGACGGCGGGATCAGCGCGGGATGGGGTTAGTATTTCCGACCTTTTGCAAGAGTAGGAGTAGAATAATTGTCTCAAGAGTTGATCCGTGAAACCGCATGCGCCGTCGTCGACAAGCTGCGGTCCGGCGACGTCTCGCCGCTCGAGCTGCTGGATGTGCTGGAGAAACGCATCAGCGACGTCGACGGCAAGGTCAATGCGCTGCCGACGCTGTGCTTCGATCGCGCGCGGAACAGCGCCAAGGCGCTGATGCAGAAGCCGGCCGGCGCACGCGGGCTGCTCGCAGGCCTGCCGGTGCCCATCAAGGACCTGACCGACGTTGCGGGCGTTCTGACCACGCAGGGCTCGCCGATCTTCAAGGACAATGTGCCCAAACAGTCCGACCTCATGGTGGAGAACCTCGAAGGTAACGGCGCGGTGGTCTACGCCAAGTCCAACACGCCGGAGTTCGGAGCCGGCGCCAACACCTTCAACGAGGTGTTCGGCGCGACCCTCAATCCCTGGGATACATCCAAGTCCGCCGCGGGCTCCTCGGGCGGCGCCGCCGTGGCGCTCGCAACCGGCATGGCCTGGCTCGCGCAGGGCTCGGACATGGGCGGCAGCCTGCGCAGCCCGGCAGCTTTCTGCGGCATCGCCGGCATGCGGCCAAGCATCGGCCGGGTTGCACATACGCCGAAAGCGGCGATCGACCGCAATCTCGGCGTCCTCGGCCCGATGGCGCGCAACGTCGAGGATCTCGCGCTGCTGCTGGATGCCATGAGCGGCGACTACGCGGCCGATCCGCTGTCGCTGCCGGCGCCGGCGACCTCGTTCCTGTCGGCGGCGCGCTCGGGCAACAAGCCGAAGCGCATCGCCTATTCGCCCGATCTCGGCATCACGCCGGTCGATCCCGAGGTCAAGGCGATCACGCGCAAGGCGGCTGAACGCTTCGCGGAAGCCGGCGCGATCGTCGAGGAGGCGCATCCGGACTGGCGCGAGGCGCATGAGTGCTTCCACGTGCTGCGCGCCTTCGACTTCGCCATCAGCAAGGCGCAGTTGCTGCGCACCAAGCGCGACCTGCTCAAGCCCGAAGTGATCTGGAACATCGAGGAGGGTCTCAAGCTCACCGTCGAGCAACTCGAGCGCGCCGAGGCGCAGCGCGTCGGCATGACCGCACGCGCGATCGAGTTCTTCAAGACCTACGATCTGTTGCTGGTGCCGACCACGATCGTGCCGCCCTTCCCGATCGAGCACCGCTATGTCGCCGAATGCGCCGGCAAGAAGTTCGACAATTACGTCGAATGGCTCGGCATCGTCTATGCGATCACGCTGGCCTGCTGCCCATCGCTGTCGCTGCCCTGCGGCTTCACGGCTTCGGGCCTGCCCGTCGGCGTGCAGGTGGTCGGGGCGCCCCGCGCGGATGCGCAGGTGATCGCGGGCGCGAAGGTGCTGGAGGATATTCTGGGCCTGCGCGAAACGACGCCGATCGACCCGAAGGTGAAGAAGTAAGACAATCGGCACGCCACGCACTCGGTGCGCTCCCTCGCCCCGCTCTTGCGGGGAGAGGCGGAGGATCACCTCCCGCTGGTCGCCTCCAGGCTGCGGCTGTACCGCGACATCGCAAAGCAAAAGACAAAATAGATCGCGGCGACGAAGATGTAGACCTCGACCGAGAACTGCTGCCACGCCGGATCGATGATCGCCGTCTTCGCCGTCGTCAGCAGATCGAAGATGCCGATGATCAGCACGAGGCTGGTGTCCTTGAAGAAGGCGATGAAGGTGTTGACCAGCGGCGGAATGACGTGGCGGATCGCCTGCGGCAGCACGATCAGGCGATGCTTGCGCCAGTAGGATAGCCCGAGCGCATCGCCCGCCTCATACTGCCCGCGCGGCACCGCCTGGAGGCCGCCGCGAATGACCTCGGCCAGATAGGCGCCTGCGAACAGGATGATCGCGATCTGCGCGCGCAAGAGCTTGTCGATGTTGAATCCGTTCGGCATGAACAGCGGAAACATCACGCTCGCCATGAAGAGCAGGCTCACCAGCGGTACGCCGCGGATCAATTCGACATAGAGCACGCTGAGCGAGCGGATCGCCGGCAGCCTTGAGCGCCGGCCGAGCGCGACGAGAATCCCGAGCGGGAAGCCGAAGGCCAGACCAAAGGTCGCCAGGATCAGCGTCACCGGCAAGCCGCCCCAGCGGTCCTGAGAAACGAAGGACAGACCGAACACACCGCCCCACATGAGCATGCTGATCAGCGCCAGCGCCCCGATCCAGAGATAGGCCAGCTCGCGCCGCCACAGGGCGCGGCGCGTGGAGAGATAGAACAGCGCGATGAAAACCAGCACCGACAGCGCCGGCCGCCACTGCTCGTCGAACGGATAGGTGCCGAACAGGATGAAGCGATATTTTTCGGGGATGATCGCCCAGCAGGCGCCGACGCCGCGCACCGCCCGGCAAGCGCTGGAATCGTTTGCCGGCGTCAACCAGACCGCATTGGCGATGCCCCATTGCACGAAGCTGAAGATACCCTTGGCAAGCACCGCCAGCAGCACGACCGAGAGGATGCCGTTCGGGATCGACGAGAACAGATTGGCGCGCAGCCAGCGCAGCACCGGGTTTCCGATTTGCGGGCGGCGGGCCGCGCGCGGCAACTCCGGCATGTCGGTGATCGCCGTCATGGTCAGCGCTCCACCAGCGCGATGCGCGAATTGTACCAGTTCATGAAGAAGCTGATGCCGAGGCTGATGGTCAAGAACACCGCCATGATCAGGGCGATCGCCTCGATCGCCTGCCCGGTCTGGTTCAGCGTGGTGTTGGCGATCGAGACCACGTCCTGGTAGCCGATCGCCACTGCCAGCGAAGAGTTCTTGGTCAGGTTGAGATACTGGCTCGTCATCGGCGGCACGATGACGCGCAACGCCTGCGGCAGAATGATCTGCCGCAGCATGAAGCTGCGACGCAGTCCGAGCGCATTGGCGGCATCCCACTGGCCGCGCGGCACCGACTGGATGCCGCTGCGCACGATCTCGGCGATGAAGGCCGAGGTGTAGGTGACGAGCGCGATCAGCAGCGCGAAATATTCCGGCGCGAGCGTCAACCCGCCGACGAAGTTGAAGCCGCGCAACTCCGGCCATTCGATCGCCCAGGGCACGCCGAGCGCCACGGATACTGCCGTCGGCAGCGCGAGGACGAGGCCGACCGCAAAGGGCCAGGCCGGCCGCGGCTTGCCATCGCGCATCTGCTGAGCGACCAGCCATCGCTGGATCAGAAAGTACGCCACAAGCCCGAGCACTGCCGTGCCGAGCACCCAGAGCTGCGGCGCCCCGATCGGGATCGCCGGCAGGATCAGGCCGCGATTGGACAGGAACACGCCCTCAACGGGCCGGAACGCCGCGCGCGCGGCGGGCAGCGTCTGCATCAGCACGTACCAGAACAGCAGCTGGAGCAGCAGCGGGATGTCGCGGAGCGTCTCGACATAGACGGCTGCCAGCCGCGACAACAGCCAGTTGGCCGACAGCCGCGAAATGCCGATCAGCGTCCCCAGAATGGTTGCAAGCACGATGCCGATCACCGCGACGCGCAGCGTGTTGGCGATGCCGACGACGAAGGCCCACAGATACGTGTTTCTCGGATTGTAGGTGAGCAGGCTGTCCGCGATCGGCATGCCGGCCTCGCGGCCCAGAAAGGCAAAACCGGTGGTGATGCGGCGGGCCGACAGGTTGGTGACGGTGTTGGACCAGAGGAAGACGATGACCCCGACTACGATCCCGACCACCAGGACCTGCCAGAACAGGCCTTGCAGCTCGCGGCGCCCGAAGGCGCCTAAGAAGCGGCGGCGCGGCGGCGGTCTTGGAGCGTCCGAAGTCACAGCACAAAAATCCTTCTCAAGACAACGATTTCCGGCGGCGCACGTCAACTGTTGCACCATTCTTCAAATCGTGCAACAAATGTTTCATGGCCGAGCCCGCTAAATCCTCGCCGCTGAGCGAACTGCGCATTGCATTGCCATCGCTCCCGATGCGGCTGCAGGAGGTCGGACGCTTCGTCGCCGCCAATGATTACGACGCCACCACCCGTTCGATGCGCGATCTCGCAGCGGTTGCTGGCGCCGACCCTGCGGCCTTCACGCGGCTTGCGAAGGCGATCGGCTATTCCGGCTGGGACGAATTGCGCGCGGCGCTGACGGAGGCGCGGCGGCCGGCGCAGATAGCGCCCTTCTCCATCCGCGCCAAGGGCCGCCGCCACGGCCCCAATGCCGACGTCACGCTCGTCACCGACAAGCTCGAGGCCGAGGCCGCGGGCCTTCCGCGCATCCCGGTGCCTCCGATCGCGGAAGCGGCCCGCATGCTGCACGACGCAAAGCGGATCTGGATTGCGGGCTACCGAAGTTGCCGTAGCGTCGCGGAATTGCTGAACTACGAGCTGCGGCTGTTCCGTCCCGAACAGGTGCAGATCGTCGGTGCATCGGGCCCCGACGATCTCGATCTCGGCGCGATCCGTCCCGGCGAGATCGTCATCGTCATCGGCTTCATGCCCTATACGCATGCGAGCGTTCGCGTCGCACAGGCCGCCTATCGCGCCGGCGCGAAGCTGATCGCGATCGCCGACAGCGTGACAGCACCGATGGCAGAGGGTGCCGACCACGTGCTGCTGTTCGAGGCCGCCGCCTCGCCCGGCTTCTTCCCGAGTCTGACCGGCGCCATCGCGATCGCGCAGTCGCTCGCCGCGGTGACGTTCTCGCTCGGCGGCACGGCCGCGAAGAAGCGCCTGGAAAATACCGAGGCGCGGCTCGCCGCGGCCTCCACCTACGTCTCGGAGAAGGATTAATCCATGGCCTCTCGCACCAGCCGCGTGCTGCACCGCTCGTTGCGTGAGACGCCGCCCAAGGCGATCGGCGGCGAAGGCGTCTATCTTTTTGCCGAGGACGGACGGCGCGTGATCGACGCCTCCGGCGGGGCTGCGGTCTCCTGCCTCGGCCACCAGCATTCGCGCGTGATCGCGGCGATGGCGAAGCAGGCCTCGACCTTGGCCTATGCGCACACCGCCTTCTTTTCCTCCGAGCCGGCCGAAGCCCTGGCCGAGACGCTTGTCGGCCATGAGCCCGGCGGTCTCGCCTACGCTTATTTCGTCAGCGGCGGCTCCGAGGCGATCGAAGCCAGCATCAAGCTCGCTCGGCAATTTTTCATCGAGCGCGGCGAGCCGCAGCGGCAGCATTTCATCGCGCGGCGCCAGAGCTATCACGGCAACACGCTCGGCGCGCTCGCGGCAGGCGGCAACGCCTGGCGTCGCGCGCCCTATGCGCCGCTGCTCTCCGGCGCTTTCAGCCATGTGACGCCAGCCTTTGCCTATCACGAGAAGCACGATGGCGAGTCCGATGCGCAATTCGTGGCGCGGCTCGCCGCCGAGCTCGAGGCCGAATTCCAGCGGCTCGGCCCTGACACCGTTGCAGCGTTTCTCGCCGAGCCCGTCGTCGGCGCCACCGCCGGTGCGGTAACCGCGCCGGACGGCTACTTCAAGGCGGTACGAGAGATCTGCGACCGGCACGGTGCGCTGCTCATCCTCGACGAGGTCATGTGCGGCATGGGCCGCACCTGCACCACGCACGCATGGGAGCAGGAAGGCATCGCGCCCGACATCCAGGCGATCGCCAAGGGTCTCGGCGGAGGCTACCAGCCGATCGGTGCGATGCTCGCAAGCGGAAGGATCATCGACACCATCCGCGCCGGCTCCGGCGCGTTCCAGCATGGCCACACTTACCTGGCGCATCCCCTCGCCTGCGCAGCCGCGCTCGCGGTGCAGGATGTCATCCGCGAGGACGGTCTTCTCGAGCGCGTCAAGGAGCGCGGCAAGCAGCTCGAACAGCGCCTGATCGACCGCTTCGGCAATCACCGCCATGTCGGCGATATCAGGGGACGCGGGCTGTTCTGGGCGATCGAGCTCGTCGCCGATCGCGCCAGCCGCACCTCATTCGATCCGGCGCTCAAGCTGAACCAGAAGATCAAGGCAGAGGCCTTCGCCAACGGGCTCGGCTGCTATCCCGGCGGCGGCACGGTGGATGGCGTCCGCGGCGACCACGTGCTGCTGGCGCCGCCCTATATCGTTTCGACTGATGAGATCGACCAGATCGTCGACAAGCTCGGCACGGCCGTCGACAACGTGTTGCGTAGTGTCAATCACTGAGGGGAGAGTATCATGATGAGGAAAGTGGTTCTTGCGGCGGGCCTGCTCGCGGCATCTGCGGTGGTCTCGGAGGCAGCGACGCTCGACACGGTGAAGAGCCGCGGCACGCTGATATGCGGCGTCAGCGCCGGCTTTGCCGGGTTCTCCGCGCCGGATTCGCAGGGCAACTACAAGGGACTCGACGTCGACTATTGCCGCGCGCTCGCGGCCGGCGTGCTGGGCGATGCCAGCAAGGTGCGCTACGTCTCGCTGACCGCGCAGAACCGCTTCACCGCGCTGCAATCGGGCGAGATCGACGTGCTCTATCGCAACTCGACGCAGACCTATCTGCGCGGCGTGACATTGGGCCTGCAGCAGGGGCCGATCAATTTCTACGACGGCCAGGGTTTTGTCGTGAAGAAGGACCTCGGCGTAAAGGAGATCAAGGACCTCAAGGGCGCCACCGTCTGCGTCGCGCAGGGCACCACGCACGAGGTTACGCTCGGCGATTACGGCCGCGCCAACGGCATCGACTGGAAGCCGCTGGTGTTCGACCGCGTCGACACCATGTACCAGACCTTCTTCGGCGGCCGCTGCGATGCCATGACCCAGGACGCCTCCGCCCTCGCGGGCGCGGTGACGACCGCAGCGCCAAATCCGGCCGACTACGTCGTGCTGCCTCAGACCATCAGCAAGGAGCCGCTCGGCCCCTTCACCCGCAACGGCGACGAGGTCTGGAGCAACATCATCACCTGGCTGCATTACGGCCTGATCGAGGCCGAAGAGCTCGGCGTGACGCAGGCCAATGTCGACGAGATGGCGAAGTCGCAGACACCCGCGATCCAGCGGCTGCTCGGTGCCTCCGGCGATCTCGGCTCGCGGCTCGGGCTCGACAACAAATGGCTGGTCACGGCGATCAAGGCTACCGGCAATTATGGCGAGATCTATGAGCGCAATGTCGGCAAGGCCAGCCCGCTCAAGCTCGACCGCGGCCTCAACGGCCTCTGGACCA
The DNA here is from genome assembly GCF_024519875.1 of Bradyrhizobium sp. Bra64. Taxonomy (NCBI): domain Bacteria; kingdom Pseudomonadati; phylum Pseudomonadota; class Alphaproteobacteria; order Hyphomicrobiales; family Nitrobacteraceae; genus Bradyrhizobium; species Bradyrhizobium sp. Bra64. The sequence continues at coordinate 667,547 of NZ_JALJRD010000002.1, forward strand.
AGGGCGGCTTGATGTACGCGGTGCCGTTCAAGTAGGAAGTTCACCTCTCCCCGCTTGCGGCCGCTTGCGGGGAGAGGACAAAGAGAAACCCCATGCGCATCGCCCTGATCCACGCCCTCAAGCATTCCATCGCGCCGATCGAGGCGGCATTCGCGCAGGCGTGGCCAGAGGCGCGGCTGATGAACCTGCTCGACGACAGTCTGTCGGCGGATCTGGCGCGTGACGGCGCGCTCAGCGATGCCATGACCGATCGCTTCCTCGCGCTCGGCGATTATGCGGCAGCAACGGGCGCGGACGGAATCCTGTTCACCTGCTCGGCCTTCGGCCCCTGCATCGAGGCGGTCGCGCAGGCGCATGCGCCGATCCCGGTGCTCAAGCCGAACGAAGCCATGATCGAGCAGGCGGTGACGATGGGCAAAAGGATCGGCCTGCTCTCCACCTTCCCACCGACCCTGGCCTCGATGCCGCCCGAGTTTCCCGCCTCCGTCGAGGTCGTGCCGAAACTTGCCGAAGGCGCACTGGCCGCCCTCGACCGCGGCGACCGCGCCACGCACGACCGGCTGATTGCAGAAGCGTCAAAGGACTTGCGCGGTTGCGACGTCGTCGCGCTGGCGCAGTTCAGCATCGCGGCAACGGCTCCGCTGGTTGCTGAGACCACCGGCCGCCCCGTCGTGACCACGCCGGACAGCGCAGTGCAGAAGCTGATGAAGCTGCTTGCGGCGAAGGCCTAGGCGCGGACCTTTGGCTTCTGACGCGCGCCCCGGATCGCGACCGCGAGCGCTGCCTTCGTTTCGCTGACGAAATCCTCGACCAGCTCCTCGCGCGTGGCATGCGCGGCCTCGCCGGTGAACAGGCCCTGCTCGGCCAGCATCACCACACCGTGCAGTGCCGCCCAGATCTTCAGCGCCTGCCGTTCGCGCAAGAAACCGACGGCCGGCGCTTCCAAAGCTTCGATCACCAGCGCAAAGGTCTCGCGCGTCGCCTCGTGCAGCTCGCTGCCCTTGGCGGCGCATGACACGGTGCGGGACGCGAACATCAAGCGGTAGATACCGTTGCGACGCAGCCCGAAATCGAGCGTCGCCTGCGCCAATCGCGACAGTTTCGATTGCCTGGACGGCTTCGCCATCGCCTCGCGCAGGATCGCGCTGAACTGCCGGAACGCCTCTGCCGTTATCGCCGTGAGGAGCGCCTCGCGATCGGCAAAATGCCGGTATGGCGCCGGCTGCGAGACGCCGAGCTGCTTTGCCAGCGCCTTGATGCTGATCGCCTCGGCCCCACCCTGTTCCGCTTCGCGCAGCGCGGCCTTGATCAGGGCGTCGCGCAGATCGCCATGGTGGTAGGGATTCCCTGGCTTGCGGGCAAGTTGTGAACGCATGTTGCGCCGAGCCTATAAGTTTGCACTTGACAGGGGAAGCCTGCGACGAATGTAATAGCATATAACTTAAGACCAGCGGCAAATGCCGTGGACAAAAGATTGACAAGAGGAACGCGCCGCCTTCCGGGCCAGCGTGCATACGACCGAGGAAGCCGCCATGACAGAGCGACTGAGGGTTCGCGTCGATCCCGACAAATGCCAGGGACACGCACGCTGCAAGGCGCTGGCGCCGGAGCTGTTCGAGCTCGACGAATACGGCAACGCCCATGAAGCCGGCGACGGCACGGTCCCGCCCGGCCTCGAAGACAAGGCCTGGCTTGCCAAATCAAACTGTCCGGAAATCGCAATCGACGTGATCGAAGAGTAGCGCAGCCCCTGCCCGCGCCCCACGTGCCTTTCCCGAACGAGCCCCAAGGGATTTCCTGCCATGTCCGACGTCAGCCAGCCCGCCGCCCATCCGCCCGTGACCGACTGGATCCATGATTTCGACCACACCGATCCGCAATGGACGGAGGATCCCTTCCCGATCTGGGACGATTTGCGCGCCGCGAGCCCGATCGTGCACACCGAGCGTTTTCTCGGATGCTACATGCCGACGACCTACGAGGCGGTGCGCGAGATCGCCAACGACACCGAGCATTTCTCCTCACGCCGCATCATCGTCCGCGACGTCCGGCCCGAGGTCGCCAGGAACGCCGCACCGCCGATCACCTCCGATCCGCCCGTGCACAAGCCGGCCAAGCAATTGCTGCTGCCGCCGTTCACGCCGGACGCAATGAAGAAGCTCGAGCCGCGCGTACGCGCCATCTGCAACGAGCTGATCGACGATTTCATCGCCGAAGGCCGGGTAGACGCGGCAGCGCGCTACACCAAGCACATTCCGGTGCGCGCGATCGCCCACATGCTCGGCATTCCCGAGAGCGACAGCGACCTTTTCGTCAACTGGATCCACATGATCCTCGAGCTCGGCATCAAGGACGAGACCAAGCTGCTCCAAGCCGTGCAGGAGATGAGCGCCTATTTCAGGACACACATCGAGGAACGCAGATCGAGGCCGACCAACGACCTCATCTCCTATCTGATGAATGCCAGGGACAAGGAAGGCCAGCCGCTGGAAGAGTCCCACGTGCTGGGCTCGCTGCGCCTGCTCCTGATCGCCGGCATCGATACCACCTGGAGCGCGATCGGCTCGTCGCTCTGGCATCTCGCCAAGACGCCGGCCGACCGCGAGCGCCTCATCGCCGAGCCGGGCCTGATCCCGACCGCCGTGGAGGAGCTGCTGCGGGCCTACTCGCCGGTGACGATGGCGCGTGAGGTGGTCAAGGAGACCACGATCTCCGGCTGCCCGGTCAAGGCGGGCAACATGGTGCTGCTGTCCTTCCCGGCTGCCAACCGCGATCCCAGCGTGTTTCCGGACGCTGACAAAGTCGTGATCGACCGCCGCGAGAACCGACACGCCGCCTTCGGCCTCGGCATCCATCGCTGCGTCGGTTCCAACCTGGCGCGGATGGAGATGCAGGTTGCGCTGGAGGAATGGCTGAAGCGGATTCCGGACTTCGCCCTCGATCCGGCAGGCACCGTGACCTGGTCGCAGGGCACGGTGAGAGGCCCCCGCCAGTTGCCATTTCTGCTCGGAAAGGCGATGTAGGCCTCTCCAAACAGCGATGCGGAGAGGCCGGACGTGACTGAGCAAGCTACCCAACTGGCCTCCGACCACATTGACATCGCCGACGCCAAGCGCCGTATCAAGGCGATCTTCATCGGATCGATCGGCAATCTCGTCGAATGGTACGATTTCTACGCCTACACGGCGTTTGCACTCTATTTCGCCCCGGCCTTCTTCCCGGGCAACGACCCCGTCGTGCAACAATTGAACGTCGCCGTGGTGTTCGCGGCGACCTTCCTGATGCGCCCGTTGGGCGGCTGGCTGTTCGGCTATATCGCCGACCATTTCGGCCGGCGCATCTCGCTGACGCTGTCGGTCGTCTTCATGTGCTTCGGCTCGCTGATCATTGCGCTGACGCCGACCTATGCGTCGATCGGCTTTGCCGCGCCGGTGATCCTGGCGCTTGCCCGCGTGATCGAAGGCCTGAGCCTCGGCGGCGAATATGGCGCCAGCGCGACCTATCTCAGCGAGGTCGCCGATCCCAAGCACCGCGGCTTCTATTCGAGCTTCCAATACGTCACCCTGATCGGCGGCCAGCTCACCGCGATCATCGTGCTGCTGCTCCTGCAAAAGGTCTTCCTCACGCCCGAAGAACTGAAGGCCTGGGGCTGGCGCATCCCGTTCGCGATCGGCGCGGCGCTCGCGATCTTCGCGGCGGTGATGCGGCGCGGCCTGCACGAGACCGAGGCGTTCGAGGAAGCCAGGAAGGTCGTGAAGCCGACCGGCTCGCTCGCCAATTTGCTGAAATATCCGCGGGAGCTTTTGCTCGTGGTCGGCCTCACCGCCGGCGGCACCGCGGCGTTCTACACCTTCACCACCTACATGCAGACCTTCGTGAAGCTCTCGGTCGGGCTCACCGAGGACCAGACCACTTTCGTGATCTTCGGCACGCTGATCTTCGCGACCATCCTCCAGCCGATCTATGGCGCGATCTCCGACAAGATCGGGCGCAAGCCGCTCTTGATCTTCTTCGGTGTCGCCGGCACGCTCGCGACCGTGCCGCTGCTGATGACGCTGAAGGAGTCGAAGTCGCCCTTCATGGCCTTCATCCTGATCTGCGCCGCATGGCTGTTCGTCGCCGGCTACACCTCGATCAACGCCGTCGTGAAGGCCGAGCTGTTTCCGACCAACGTCCGCGCTCTCGGCGTCGGCCTGCCTTATGCGATCACGGTTTCGATCTTTGGCGGCACCGCTCCCGCGATCGCGCTGTATTTCAAGAGCATCGGGCATGAGGCGTGGTTCTACTACTATCTTGCCGGCATCATCTGCCTGTCGCTGATCATCTATTCCACCATGCGCGACACCAAGCACGCCTCCGCGATGCACCGCCACGAGTAGGTCATGGCCGACGACAACGAGCCGCCCGACAGCAAGCTGACGCGCACCAAGGAGAAATGGGCGCGCGAAGGCCGCTTCCTCACCGGTAGGACCACGCGTCCCGAGGACCAGCGGCTGCCGCCCGGCCAGCATCTCACCAAGGACTGGCCGGTCCTCGATTTGGGGGTCATGCCACCGATTTCGCGCGAGCGCTGGCGGCTCGACGTCTACGGTGCGATCGAGAACCCGGTGTTCTGGACCTTTGCCGAGTTTGCCGCCCAGAAGCAGGTGCAGTTCACCTCCGACATCCACTGCGTCACCACCTGGTCGCGCTACGACAACCAATGGGAAGGGCTTGCGACGCGCGAACTGCTGGCGGCCTGCCAGCCGCGCGACGATGCACGCTTCGTCGTGCTGCATTCCCATGACGGCTACACCACCAACCTCGCGCTGGAAGACTTTGCCGCCGAGGACGCGCTGCTCGCCCATAGCTGGTCCGGCAAGCCGCTGACCGAAGAGCATGGCGGCCCGGTGCGGCTGGTCGTGCCGCATCTGTATTTCTGGAAGAGCGCCAAATGGCTGCAAGCCATCGAATTCCTGACCGAGGATGCGCCGGGCTTCTGGGAAGTCCGCGGCTATCATAACCGCGGCGATCCCTGGGCCGAACAGCGCTACTCCGACGATTAGAGTTTGGAAACGGGGGGAAAGCCCATGTCGACGGAACGCTTTCAGTTCACGGGTGAAGGCGGCCATCAGCTTTCGGCCGCACTCGAACTGCCGGACGGTGAGCCAGCGGCCTTTGCGCTGTTCGCGCACTGCTTCACCTGCGGCAAGGACACGCTGGCGGCCAAGCGCATCTCGGTCGCGCTCGCAGCCCGAGGCATCGCGGTGCTGCGCTTCGACTTCACGGGGCTCGGCTCCAGCGAGGGGGATTTCGCCAATTCGACGTTCTCCTCCAACGTCGCCGATCTCGTGCGCGCCGCCGATCATCTGCGTAGCGTCCGCAAGGCGCCGTCGATCCTGATCGGTCACAGCCTCGGCGGCGCCGCGGTCCTGGCGGTAGCCGGACAAATCCCCGAAGCCAAGGCAGTTGCGACCATCGCAGCGCCCTCCGATCCCGCGCACGTCACCGGCCTGTTTAAGGAGCATCTCGACAGCATCCGCGCCCAAGGCGAAGTCGAGGTTTCGCTCGCGGGCCGCCCGTTCCGGATCAGGCGTGAGTTTCTCGACGACGTCGCCGAGCATGAGCTGATGAAGGACGTCACCGGCCTGCACAAGGCGCTGCTGGTGATGCATTCACCGGTCGACGATACCGTCGGCATCGACAATGCGACCAAGATCTTCGTTACAGCCAGGCACCCCAAGAGCTTCGTCTCGCTCGACCACGCCGATCATCTCCTGACCAAGCCCGCCGACGCGCTCTATGCGGCCGACGTGATCGCGGCCTGGGCGAGCCGGTACATCGAGATGGCCAAACCCGCGAAGGCGATGGATCTCCCTGAGGCGCCGCGCCAGGTCGTGGTGCAGGAGACGCGCAAGAGCAAATTCAACCAGATCATCACGGTCGGGCCGCATCATCTGGTGGCGGACGAGCCCGTCGCCGCCGGCGGCGAGGATGCCGGCCCCGGCCCCTATGACTTCCTGCTTGCCGGTCTCGGTGCCTGCACATCCATGACCATGCGCCTCTATGCCGAACGCAAGTCGCTTCCGCTCGACCGCGTCACGGTCACGCTGAAGCACTCCAAGATCTACGCCAAGGACTGCGAGGAGTGCGAAACACGCGACGGCATGCTCGACCAGATCGAACGCGACATCACCATGGACGGCGCGCTCGATGCCGAACAGCGAAAGAAGTTGATGGAGATCGCCGACAAGTGCCCGGTGCACCGGACGCTGACCTCGGAGATCCGCATCGTGACCAAGGCCGTGGACTAGCGCCCTATTGTTTGAGCATGATCTTTTCGGAAAACCGCTTCACACTTTTCCGGATCATGCTCTAGAAGCACGCCGCCATCGTCCGCAGTGCCGCGCTGATCTCGTTCTCGCGCCAGGCCGCAAAGCCGAGCAGCAGGCCGTGATCGCGCGGCCGACCCAACGACAGGCTGGACAAGGCACGCGTTTCGACGCCCGCTTCGACCAGCAGCTTGACCGCCGCCTGATCAGCGCGGCCGCGCTTGAGGCGCGCGACGAGCTGGATGCCGCCCGAGGGGACCTCGACCGAAAGCGCCCCACCAAGATGGCGCTCCAGGCCCTCGACGAGATGATCGCGGCGTGCGTGATAGAGCCGGCGCACGCGGCGCAGATGTGCGAGGAAATGCCCGTCGGCGATGAACTCGGCGAGCGCTTCCTGGATATGGCTGGAAGCAATCAGCCCGATGTGCCGTTGCGCGATTTCCAGGGTCCCGACCAGCGCCGGCGGCACGACGAGATAGCCAAGCCGGATGTCCGATGTCATCGCCTTCGAGAACGTGCCGACATAGAACACGCGGCCATGGGCATCGAGGCCCTGCAAGGCCGGCACTGGCCGGCTGTCATAGTGGAATTCGCCGTCGTAATCGTCCTCCACAATCCAGGTCTTGCCGGGCCGGCTCAACCTGAGAAACTCGGTGCGGCGGGCCAGCGACATCAGCCGCCCGGTCGGGTGCTGGTGAGATGGTGTCATGAAGATGAGCTTTGGCGTGGCTATTCCGGGCATTCGCTGCATACCCTGCTCGTCCAGCCTCATGCCGGTGACGCGTGCGCCGGACGCAAGGAAGGCAGCCGTGGCGCCGGGATAACCGGGATTCTCGACCCAGACGTCATCGCCGGGCGCGATGAGCGACGCCGCAATCAACGTCAGCGCAGCCTGCGCGCTCGGCAGGATCATGATCTGGTCCGCAGTGGCGTGAACGCCCCTGCTGGTCGCCAGATAATGCGCCAGCGCCTCGCGCAGGCGGGTCCGGTTGACCGGCCCGAGTTCACGCTTGGCCGCGCGCACAGCGCTGCGGCGCAGGCAGCGGGCCCAGACTTCGCTCGGAAACTCCCTGAAATCGCCATGCCCCGGACGCAACGGCTTGAGCGGTGCCTGATAGGACATCGGCCAGTCCGTCTGCTTGAGCTTCGAAGCCCACGGGGAGAGCCGCGGCTTTGCGGAGCGCACGCCGGATACGAACGCCCCCACCCCTTCACCGTGCGCGCCGCCGTCGACCGTCACCACCGGGCGACGGCCATGCGATGCCTCGAGATATCCCTCGGCGGCGAGCTGTTCGAACGCGTAGGTGACCGTGTTGCGGGAAACGCCGAGATCGCTCGCCAGCCGGCGGCTCGACGGCAGCGCACGACCCTTGTGGAGACGGCCGGTCGCGATCAGGCCTCGGAGCTGGCTGGTCAACTGAGCCACCAGCCCGTCATCATCGGCCCGCCTCAGGTCGATCAGGGCAGAAATCATGCTTTCCGAAACTGGCACCTTATTCCTTTCCGATCTGGCACTTTTTCTGGTGCCAATCGAGATGCTATCCGCCGGGCTGGACTGCTTCAAGGATTTTGCGATGAACTTCCTCTCACCCCGCACGGCCGTCGGCCTGTTCCTCATCGTCGTGCTGGCCTGGGGCGTGAACTGGTCGGTGACGAAGCAGCTCGTCCAGTTCCTTCCGCCGCTGTGGACGTCGGCGATCCGAAGCTGGATCGCGCTGGCCGGATTGTTCGTGATCCTGGGACTGAGCAACAATCTGGTGATCCCGGAGCGTCGCGACATTCCTGTGGTTCTGAGCGTCGCGCTGCTGCACATGACGGTGTTCTCGGTCCTGGTTGCGGCCGGCGTGCGCTTCTTGCCCGCGAGCAAGGCCATCGTGCTCGGCTACACCACGCCGCTCTGGGTCGCGATCGCTGCGCCCCTGCTCGGGAAGGATACGCTGACCGCGCCAAAACTTGCCGGCGCCCTGCTCGGACTGATCGGCCTTGCCGTGATCCTGAACCCGGCATCGATCGACTGGACCAATAGCAACGTCGTGCTCGGCGCCGGCATGGTCATCCTGGCCGCGATGTCCTGGGCCGCGAACATTATCTATATCCGCGCGCATCGCTGGATCGCATCCCCGCTCCAGTTGCTGATTTGGCAGGTACTCGTCGCAACGATCGTGCTGACCGTCAGCGCGACCGTCACGGACGGCCTGCCGCATGCGGAATGGTCGTGGCGGCTCGTCCTGCTGTTCCTGTACTCCGGACTGATCGGGACGGCGCTGGCCTATTGGGCGATGTCGATGGTCAACAAGAGCATCTCGGCGCTGACGACGTCGCTCGGCACCACCGGGACACCGCTCGTCGGCATCGCCAGTGCCGCGATCCTGCTGGGCGAGCCGATCGACATCAGTCTTGCTGTCGCAGCCGGGCTGATCGTCGCCGGTATCGGCCTTGCGACGCTGGGCGACCGGCTGCTGCGCGGTCAGGCGACCGCGAGGGGCTGAACGCGCAAGCTTCCGCGCAGGCCAGCCGTCGTGCCGAGCAGGATGCCGGCAACCGCGACGAACGAGCCCAGCGCCAACGTCGATACGCCTGTGAGCCCCTGCCCGATCGAGCAGCCGAACGCCATCACCCCGCCGATGCCCATCAGCGCGGCCCCACCGGCCGAGCGCAGCATGTGGCGCGGCGAAGAATAGCCTTCGAGATGAAAGCTGCCCGTCGCGAGCGCAGTCACGAGACTGCCGGCGAATACGCCGCCGACCGTCGCCATACCGAAATTGAGCGTCAGGCCGGTCGAGAGCATGGCGTATTGCAGCGCATCCGCGATCGGCGCGATAAAGGTGAGCGAGGTCACCGGCACGGGATTGAAGTCGTCGGCGCCGAGAAAGCCGGTGACGAACCAGCCGGCGGCGACGAGGACACCGACGATAGCGCCGGCCGCGATCTGGCCCGGCGAACGCCGGAACTTTGGATGCGCGAAAGCAAACAGGATCAGCCCAACGACGATCACGGTCGCGGCCAGCACGCGCGAGACCGCGTCGCCCGGACCGAACGTCACCAGCAACGACGGCAGCGAATTGGCGGCGACAGTGGTTTGCGTAGCCTGAACCAGCGCAATGCGCGCTGGCGCGATCAGCCCCTTGAGGCTCATCTGAGCGGCAATACCAAGCACGATCACCACCACGAAGGAGCGGAGATTGCCGCGGCCGAGCAGCACCAGCGCACGCGAACCGCAGCCGTTCGACAGCACCATGCCATAACCGAACAGCAGGCCGCCGAGGAACAGCACCGGAGCGGAAAAGGATTGTTGCAGGTAGATCGACTTGCCGAGATCGACCATACCGCTGCCGGCGAGGAATTGGCTCGCGCCGATCGCAACCGCGATCGCCAGCGCATAAGTGCGCACCAGCCGCCCGTCTCCCCCGGCCAGCCAGCCACGCATGCTGCTCATCAGGCAGAAGCCGCTGAGCAGGCCGACGGCGCCATAGATCAGGCCGATGACGAGGCCGGCGAGGATGACGAGTTGGGTGGATTCCATCGGCTGTTCTCAGATCTCTCGTCATTCTCCGTCATTGCGAGCGCAGCGAAGCAATCCAGTCTGTCTCCGCGGATACATTTCTGGATTGCTTCGCTGCGCTCGCAATGACGACGTGTTACGGCTTCAGGATCACGCGATCCCGCGACGAGCCGGCAACCGCGACATACGCCTCCTTGGCGCGCTCCAGCGGATAGACGGCATTCGCCCTAATCGGAAACGGCTTAAGATGGCCGCTCGCAAAGCCGGGGCCGAGATCGCGCAGCACGGCGCCCGTTGCCACCGAGGACAGGCCGAGTGTGTCGATGCCGACATAGGTGTGCTGGCCCCGGTAGAATTCGAGGATGTTGAATTGCACGATGCGGTCGATCGCGGCGATCAGGATCTGGCGGCCGCGAAGTGCGAGCGATTTGTGCGCCGCCTGGAAATAGGGATCGCCGACCGTGTTGAAGACGATGTCGGCGCCCTTGCCGCCGGTCACTTCGCGCACGCGCGTCGCGACATCGGTCGCGGAAGCGTCGATCACTTCGATGGGCCCATTGGCATGGCCTTCATAGGCTTCCGCCTTGCGCACCACGCCGATGACGCGCGCGCCCTGCCAGGTCGCGATCTGCACCGCAGCCTGACCGACCTTGCCGTTGACGCCGAACACCAGAACGATCTCGCCATTCTTCGGCACGCCGGCGCGGCGAAAGCCCTCCATGGCGGTGACGAAAGGCACGCCGATGCCGGCCGCCTCCTCCCAGGACAGCGCCTTCGGCTTCTCCACCACCGCGTCGGCTTCCACAACGAGATGGCTTGCGTGCGTGCCGTCGCGGCGGATGCCGAGATCGCCGGATGAGCCGAACACCTCGCGGCCGATCGTATCGGCCGGCCCATCGATCACCACGCCCGCGTAGTCGCGGCCGGGCGTGCGCGGGAATACGGCATAGGGCATCAGCCCGGTCGCGGCCTTGATGTCGGACGGATTGACGGCGGCTGCCTTCACCTCGATCAGGAGGTCGCCTGGACCGCGTGTTAAATTCTGACGCTCGACCGCGGGCGCAAGCGCCGCGGCGCTCTCGGCCTTGGCATTGAGGCGCACGCAGCGCGCCTCGACGGCTTTGCTATCGGCTGGTGACATGGAAAAGACCCGCGATTTCTCGCGGGCCTTGTCGCCCTTACGGATGGTCAAGTCAATCCTTCGGCCGCTTGTCGTAGAGGCGCTTGGCCTTGCCGAGCGAACGCTCCAGCGTGGCCGGCGCGACCACCTGCACCCGGGAGCTGATGCCGATGGTGTTCTTGATGTGGGTCGAGATCCGGTCCGCGTGGTCGACCAGACCCCGGCCGTCCCAGCTCTCCGGCCGCGCTTCGGCAATGATGGTCAGCTCGTCCATGCGGCCTTCGCGGGTCAGCTCCATGATGAAATGCCCGCCGCACCAGTCGGTCGCGAGCAACACCTCCTCGATCTGGGTCGGGAACAGATTGACGCCACGCAGGATGATCATGTCGTCCGAGCGCCCGGTCACCTTCTCCATGCGCCGCATGCCCGGCCGCGCCGTGCCCGGCAGCAGCCGCGTCAGGTCGCGGGTGCGATAGCGGATCACCGGAAAGGCTTCCTTGGTGAGCGAGGTGAAAACCAACTCGCCTTTCTCGCCGTCGGGAAGCACCGCGCCGGTCTCGGGGTCGATCACCTCGGGATAGAAATGATCCTCCCAGATGTGCAGGCCGTCCTTGGTCTCGATGCATTCCTGCGCGACGCCGGGGCCGATCACCTCGGACAGGCCGTAGATGTCGGTCGCGTCCATGTCGAATGCGTCCTCGATCTCGCCGCGCATCGCATTGGTCCAGGGCTCGGCGCCGAAGATGCCGACCTTGAGCGAGCACTGGCGCGGATCGAGCTTCTGGCGCTTGAACTCGTCGAGGATCGCCAGCATGTAGCTCGGGGTCACCGTGATGATGTCGGGCCGGAAATCGTTGATGAGCTGTACCTGCCGCTCGGTCATGCCGCCGGAGATCGGCACCACGGTGCAGCCGAGTTTCTCCGCGCCATAGTGGACGCCGAGCCCCCCGGTGAAGAGCCCATAGCCATAGGCGTTGTGGATGATCATGCCGGTGCGGCCGCCAGCGGCGCGGATCGAGCGCGCCATCACCGCGGACCAGGTATCGATGTCGGCCTGCGTATAGCCGACCACGATCGGCTTGCCTGTGGTGCCGGAGGAGGCATGTACGCGTACCAGCTTCTCGCGCGGCACTGCGAACATGTTGAAGGGATAGTTGTCGCGGAGATCCGTCTTCACCGTGAACGGGAATTTCGCGAGGTCGGACAGTTCGCGAAAGTCGGACGGGTGCACGCCGGCCTTGTCGAAAGCCTTGCGATAATGCGCGACGTTGTCATAGGCGTGCTTCAGCGACCAGGCCAGCCGCTCCTTCTGGAGCGCCATGATCTCGTCGCGCGAGGCGCGCTCGTGCGCGTCCGTCTCGGCGCTATAGGCGTCGCCACCTGCCTTGAGCCTCGTCAGAGCCATCCTGGTTTCCCCGCATTGATCTGTTCTTTTCTTTATTCGTCGTGTGCCGGCAGCCAATTGCCGGGAATGACGCGCGAATGTCCGCGGAATTCCGCGATGACGGTATCGCCGGCGGTGACGCGCACGTCGTAGATGCCGGAGCGGCCGCTCCGAGTAATCTCTCTTGCTCTCGCAACGAGGCGGTCGCCGAGCAAGCCCGGCTTGATGAAGGTGATCTGGCCCTGGGCCGCGACGACGCGGTCGTTGTGCGAGTTGCAGGCAAAGGCGAAAGCGGAATCGGCCAGCGTGAAGATGAAGCCGCCATGAGCGATGCGCTGGCCATTGACCATGTCCGGCCGGACCGTCATTGCGAGCGTTGCAAGGCCTGGGCCGATCTCGACGATCTCCATCCCGAGGCCCTTGGAAGCATCGTCCTCCGCCCACATCGCGTCGGCGCAGGCACGGGCAACATCCTCAGGCGACAGGGCGGCTTTGACGTTCACGCGCTTCTCCCGGCCAATGGCTTGCTCATGATGTTGTTCTGGTTGGCTCGCACTGTCAAACGTGGTCGTAATCGACGACGACCCGCGCCGACGAAGGCTTTGCCTGGCAGGTCAGGACGAAACCGGCCTTCAGCTCCCAGGGTTCCAGCGAATAGTTGATGTCCATCGGTGCCTCGCCCTCGACCAGTTTTGCCCGGCAGGTCGAGCACATGCCGCCCTTGCAGGCGAAGGGCAGATCGACGCCGGCGCGAAGCGCGGCATCGAGGATGGCCTCGTCCTCGGCGACCGGCACGTCGCGGCGCTTGCCGTCGATGATCAGCGATGCGATCGCCTTCGGCGGCGCATCCGGGGCGACGGCCTTCTTCGGCCGCGGCTTGCCGCCGAACTCGGAGACGAAGCGCTCGACGTGGATGCGCTCGTCCGCGATGCCGAGATCACGGCAGGTCGCCTCGATGTCCTCGCTCATGCCGGACGGACCACAGATGAAGACGTGATCGACGCTTGCCGCCGGCACCAGCGAGCGCAGCAGCACCCTCACCTTGTCGCCGTCGAGCCGGCCATGCAGGATCGGGATGTCCTGCTCTTCACCGGAGATGACGTGAAAGATCGAGAGGCGGTCGATGAAGCGATCCTTGAGCTCCTCGAGTGCTTCGAGGAACATGATGTTGTCGGTCGCGCGGTTGCCGTAGAACAGGAAGAAGCGGCTGTCCGGCTCGCGTGCGAGGATGCCCTTGACGATCGACAGGATCGGCGTGATGCCGGAACCTGCGGCAAAGCCGACATGGATCCGCCCCGTATCGGCCGGCGCGACCACGCCGAAGCGGCCGGTCGGCGTCATCACGTCGAGTTCGTCGCCGCATTTGAGTTCATCGGCGGCCCAGCTCGAAAACGCGCCGCCGTCGATCTTCTTCACAGCGATGCGGATTTCACCGTCATCGGGACCGGAGCAGATCGAATAGGAGCGGCGCACTTCCTCGCCATCGAGCATGGTCCGGAGCGTGAGATACTGGCCGGGGTTGAAAGCATAGTCATCGGAGAGTTCGCGCGGGATCGCGAAGGTCATCGAGACGGCGTCGGACGCCTCGCGGCGGAGATCGCTGACGGCCAGACGATGGAAGCGGGGGGCGGCTGCGGACATCATGGACACCCTACATCGGCCTCACCGCCGTCATTGCGAGGAGCTCTTGCGACGAAGCAATCCAGACTGCTTCCGCGGAGACAGTCTGGATTGCTTCGCTGCGTTCGCAATGACAATGTGGCTGGCATCTCGTTCAACTCAATGACACTTGAAGTAATCGAAGGGCTCGCGACAGGCCTTGCAGCGCCACAGCGCCTTGCAGGAAGTCGAGCCGAATTCGGACAACAGTTCGGTATTGTCCGAGCCGCATTGCGGGCAAGCGACGGCCTGTTCGCCGAACAGCGCGCGGCGCGAGTTGGAGGCCTGCGGCGGGGCGATGCCGTAGGCACGCAGCTTCTGCCGACCCTCATCGCTCATCCAGTCGGTGGTCCAGGCAGGCGACAGCACCGTGCGCACCTTTGAGCCACGGAATCCGGCGCGCTCCAACGCGACCTCGATCTCCAGCGCGATCATGTTCATGGCCGGACATCCCGAATAGGTCGGCGTGATCGCGACCTCGACATGATCGCCGTCGAGAACGACGTCTCTGAGCACGCCGAGATCGGCGATGCTCAGCACCGGAATTTCGGGATCGACAACGCTGGCCGCGGCGTCCCAGGCACGCTGGCGCAGCTCGCTATCGCATTCCAGCACCGTCACCATGCCAGCCCCGGGAAAGTGCGCTGCATCGACTGCAGCTCGGACAGGAGATGGCCGAGATGTTCGCTGTGCCGGCCCACGCGGCCGCCCTGCTGCATCCAGTCGTTCTGCGGCAGCTCAAGCGTGGCCTCGCTGACGACATCGGAGAGCATCTTCAGCCAGCGGCCGCGCAGAACACCCGGATCGACGGCGATACCCGCATGGATCAAGGCGCGTTCGCCATCGTCGACGGCAAACATCTCGCCGGTGAACGCCCAGAGATGATCGATCGCGGCCTGCGCACGGGCATGGCTCTCCTCGGTGCCGTCGCCGAGACGGATGATCCACTCCGAGGCGTGCCGCAGGTGATAGGCACTCTCCTTCTCCGACTTCGCGGCAATCGCCGCGAGCGTCGTGTCGCGCGATGTCATCATCGCGCGCCAATAGAGGTCGGCGAAAGCGGAATAGAAGAACTGCCGCACCAGCGTCTGGGCGAAGTCGCCGTTCGGCTGCTCGACCAGCAGCAGATTGCGGTACTGCCTGACATCGCGCAGGTAGGCGAGCTTGTCCTCGTCGTTGTCGTTGCCTTCAGCCTTGGCGGCGTAGGTGTAGAGCTCGCGCGCCTGGCCGATGAGATCGAGCGCGATGTTGGAGAGCGCCATGTCCTCTTCCATCATCGGCGCATGCCCGCACCATTCGGACAGCCGATGACCGAGGATCAACGCATCGTCGGCGCGGCGCAGCGCATAGAGCACCAGCGGTGTTTCGGAGACCTGGATGTTGGCGACAGGCATCACATGTGCCCCACTTCTTCCGGCACCTCATAGAACGTCGGATGCCGGTAGATCTTCGATTCCGCCGGCTCGAACATCATCCCCTTCTCGGCGGGATCGCTGGCGGTGATCGCGGTCGACGGCACGACCCAGATCGACAGGCCCTCGCCGCGGCGGGTGTAGATGTCGCGGGCGGCCTGGAGCGCCATGGTGGCGTCGCTGGCATGCAGGGAGCCAACATGCTTGTGCGCAAGCCCGTTGCGGCTGCGAATGAAGACTTCCCACAGCGGCGTGTTCGGCGTGGTCATCGTGATCTCCCTATTCCGCAGCTTGTGCGGTCTGACGCTGCGCGCGCTTTGCGGCATAGGCAGCGGCAGCCTCGCGCACCCAGGCGCCCTCGTCGTGCGACTTGCGGCGCGCGGCCATGCGGTCGCGGTTGCAAGGTCCGTTGCCGGCAAGCACCTGCTTGAATTCGGTCCAGTCGATCGCGCTGTAGCGCCAGTGCCCGTCTGCGTCCTGCGTCATGCCGGGATCGGGAATGGTGAGGCCGAGATATTGCGCCTGCGGCACGGTGGCATCAACGAATTTCTGACGCAGCTCGTCATTGGAGAAGCGCTTGATCTTCCACTTCGTCGAGGTGTCGCTATGCTGGCTGGTGGCATCGGGCGGGCCGAACATCATCAGCACCGGCCACCACCACCGATCCAGCGCATCCTGCGCCATCGCCTTCTGCTCGTCCGACCCGCGGCACAGCGTCAGCATGATCTCGTAGCCCTGGCGCTGGTGGAACGATTCCTCCTTGCAGACGCGGATCATCGCGCGCGCATAGGGACCGTAGGAGCAGCGGCACAGCGGGATCTGGTTCATGATCGCGGCGCCGTCCACCAGCCAGCCGATGGTGCCGATGTCGGCCCAGGTCAGCGTCGGATAGTTGAAGATGGACGAGTACTTGGCCTTTCCGGCAAGCATCGCATCGACCAGTTCCTCGCGCGAGGCGCCAAGCGTCTCCGCGGCGGCATAAAGATAGAGCCCGTGGCCGCACTCGTCCTGCACCTTGGCGAGCAGCGCCGCCTTGCGGCGCAGCGTCGGCGCGCGCGTGATCCAGTTGCCTTCGGGCAGCATGCCGACGATTTCGGAATGGGCGTGCTGGGAGATCTGACGGGTGAGCGTCTTGCGATAGGCCGCCGGCATCCAGTCGTTCGGCTCGATGCGCTCCTCGGCGTCGATGCGGGCCTGGAACTGGGCCGCCTTGGCTACGTCCTCGAGGCTGCGGTCATCCGCCTCGGCCGTGTTCAGCGCCTGGGTATACATGCGCATCCTCCCGTTTTATTGGGAGGCAATATATAACAAGAATTATCTCATGCAAGATATTTCTGTAACATGTCGATCAGGCCTCGAATCTGCGTTCCAGAAGCTTCCGGGCCGGCGGCAATGGCCCTCTTTCGTTGGTTCCATGGCCATCAAGCCATTGTTCGGACGGGGCAAGCAGCGCGCGATACATCTCGCCGCAGAGTTCGCGTGCAGCCCGCCCCGGCCAGTCCGGCGGCAGCAGGCTCTGGGGCAGCAGGGGATCGCGCAGCACGACACGGCGATAATAGTGGATCAGGAGAATGCGCGCGGTGAACGCGTCGGCCCCGGACAAATTCGTGCCGCGCGCGAGCGCGCCGCGCAGCGGCTCGAACGTCTTCATGAATTTCAGATAGGCGTCCGCGGTACGGTCGAGCGGCCAGCTTTGGCTGAGCAGACGGCGGCCGCTGTCATCCTCGGCCGAGACTTCCAGCCGGATCGCGCCCGCGGCCTCGTCCGGCACCGGCACGCCCGACGGCGCAACCCACACACCAGGCAGCGGGCTGCCGAAGCCGGCGTTGCGCAGCGCCTCGCGCGAGGCGTCGCGATCCTCGCCATTGCCGATCAGGAGCAGCTCGAAGCGTCCGGTCCAGTCAGATGGCGGCGGATCGTAGATGTGACGCGTGGCGGCCGCGAAGGTCTGCTGCCCCTTATCGGCCAGGCGATAGAAGCTGTTGCGGCCGACCTTTTCGCGCGTCAGCCAGCCATCGGCTGCGAGCCGGGACATCGCCGTGCGCACCACGCCGCTGTCGATGGCCAGACTCTCGAAGAATTCCAGCAGCGTGCCGAGCCACACCGAGCCGCCGCGCGGCACGATGGCGTCGCCGAACACGGTGATGACGATGGAGCCGGTGCGCGACGGCTCGCGCTTGAGCTGGTCGATGATGCGGGACAACGGATGCGCCATGCGCGAGGCATAGCGCGTTTGGTGCTGGCGCGACAATGGACGGGAGCGACGCTGTTGCTCTCCCTCTCCCCGTTGTCACGGGGCGAGGTGAGGACGTGCACTACCGATGCGGGTCGGGATAGGCCAGGCTGCGCCAGCCGCTGCGGTCGAAGGGCCGCCACTGGCCTTCCTTCTGCGCGAGGCGATCGGCGACCGCATAGACCGCGGCCGGATGATGACCCATGCCGCAATGGCTGCTCTCGATCTCGATGCTCTCGGTCTGCGCGCCCGCCTTCTCCATGCAGCCCTGCCAGGCGCAGACGCCATCGGTGCGGCTGAAGATCGCGGTGGTCGGCACCGGCGGCGGCACGGCGAGCTCGCCGCCGAACTGCGGATCGACCTCGTCGGACTTCCGCCCGCTCGCCCATTCATAGACGCGCCAGGCATTGGTGGAATGGGGATTGCCCGCAAACGGGCTGCCGAGCGTGATCACCTGGCGCACGCGCTCCGGCATCATCTTGGCGAGCTGGCGCGCGTAGAGGCCGCCGAGGCTCCAGCCCACCAGACTGATCTTGCGGCCATGGGTATCGCTGAGCTCCTGGACCAGATCGACCATCGCGTGCTGCACGCCCTCGCGCAGGCCATAGTTGCGGCCCTGGCGCCAGCCGCTCACCGCATAGCCCTTGCCCGCCAGAAACGTGCGCAGTGCGCGTGTGGACGTGTCGGAGGCCACAAGGCCCGGCAGCACCAGCACCGGATGCCCATCGCCGCGCGACGCAAGGCTCAGCAGCGGCAGTGAGCCGAGGAATGCACCGAACTCGTGGATCGCGCGCCCTTCCAGGAACATCAGAGTACGGGACGGCGGACGCAGCGTCTGGGCAGTAGCGGTCATCAATGGTCCCTCGGAAGAATTGCTGAAAAGGTCACCGGCTGCGATGCCGGCAAATGGGTTGAATTCCAACACGCCGGCTTCTCGAACGTTCCGCAGCGCAACATGAATCAGCTAGGGCGCCGGTTCCCGACATTCAAGCGGGTGAAGCCAAAGGCCACAATAGGCCGGCGCGTGAATGCCAACGTGCGTGACGCAAAAGTCACAACAATCGAAGCAGGAATTCTACGGAGTAGAGCGCAAGACCAGCGAGCCCGCCGATCAGCGAACCGTTGAAGCGGATGTATTGCAGGTCGCGGCCAATGTTGATCTCGATCAGCGAAATCAGCTGCGCCATGTCCCACGCCTTGACCTGGTCGGAGATGAAGGTCGAGACGCCACTCTTCTGGTCCGCGACGAAACTGCGCAGCACCGCCACCAGGCCCTTGTTGATCTCGCCGCGCAGCTCGGCATCGCCGGCGAGCGCTTCGCCGGCGGCGACGAACATGCCGGCGAGATGATGCTGCAATACCTGCGTCTCGCCGCTCGCGCTTCGCTCGATGAAGGACCGCGTGTTGGCCCAGACCGTGCGGGCGAGATCGGCAAGCTCGGGCCGTGCGAGCAGGTCGCGCTTCAAGCCGTCGATGCGTTCGACATAGGCCTGGTCGGTGCCGAGCCGGTCGACGAAGCTCAGCACCATACGGTCGAACTCACTCCGGAACGGATGTTTGGGATCGCTGCGCACCTCATTGAAGAAGGCGGTCGCCGACGCAACGATCTTGTTCACCAGAAACTTGTCGGCACGATAGAGCCTGAGCAGGGTCGGCAACTCCGCGCGCACCTTGTCGCGGATTATCGCCATCGTCTCCTTCTGGTTCAGCGTCTCGTGCATCACGCGCAGGAGATCGTCGAACAGGATCTGGTGCCGCCCCTCCGCAACAAAGCCGCGCAACGTGCCGGCCGCGAGCGGCGCCAGGTCGATCGCCTGGAGCTGCGAGGACATGCGGCGGATGATGAAGGTCATCAGGCCGGAGGTCTCGGTCGCGGAGAAGGCCTCGGGCAGCAGGCGCAACGCAAAGCGCGCCAGGTCGTCACTGCGCTTGCGATCGCGCAGCCAGTCCGCAACGAACGAGCCGAAGTCGATCTCCTGCAGCTTGGCCTCGACGGGACCGGCCTCGAGGAAATGCACCTGGATGAATTCGCCGAGCTTGTCGGCGATGCGGGCCTGGTTGCTCTGGATGATCGCGGTGTGCGGGATCGGCAGGCCAAGCGGACGCTTGAACAGCGCGACCACGGCATACCAGTCGGCGAGCCCGCCAATGGTCGCAGCTTCCGCGAAGGCGGCGATGAAGCCGAATACGGGATGCACGGGGAGAAGCCATTTCGCGACGACGAACAGCAGAAGCGTCGAGGCCAGCACCAGCGTAGCCAGCGCCTTCACTCGGCGCAGTTCGGCCGCGCGTTCGGCATCGCCGGGGGAGTCGAAGGAGAAGCTGCCCGATGGAGTCATGACTGCATCACAGTACCCGTCATTGCAGGCGAAGCGAAGCAATCCAGAATCGTTCCGCAGAAAGAGTCCGGATGGCTTCGCTTCGTTTGCAATGACGGCAAGGCAAAAAACAAGGCCCGCCGAAGCGGGCCTCAAATTCAGTTTCTCGTCCAGACAGATCAGGCGGTCTTGTTGTAGACCTTGGCAAAATTGTCCTGAGCGGACTTCGCACCGTTGGTGGCGAGCTTGCCGAGATAGTCGGTGGTCGCCTTGGCGCGCGAGACGAAGGCTTCGCCGCGTGCACGGAGCAGGCTGGACTGGATCTCGACGGCTTCGCTGAACGACTTGGCGGACGCCAGCTTGTCGATGCCCGAGAAGAACGCCTCGGCGTCCTCAAAGATCGCCTGCTGGATGTTGCGGCTGATCTTGCCGGCTTCAGTGACGGACTCGGTCACCGCGTTCTCGACGGCGGCGGTCACGCGCTCGGAGCCAGCGAACACTTCGGCAGCACGATCCTTGGCGGTGCTGGCGGACTTCTTGACGAATTCGCGGGCAGCCTCGGGAACTTCCAGGTTCTGGATGTTCTTGAAAGCGTCTTTGAAGCCCTCGAAAGCGGTGTTGGTTTCGGTGGTCATGGGGTTTTCTCCATCCTCATTGGTTGAGCTATGGGCTCACCCCGTCCTCATTGGCCCGGGGCACTGCTTATATGGCATAGTTAATTGTGCGATGCAATATTCATATTGCGCTGCGATATCACGAAATCGTGAATAGCCTTCAGGGTAGGCAATATGGTGCCTTCGTAGCCAGTCGGGCCCCGCTGGGAACCTAGTGCTGGACGGCGCCCGGAAGCCCATAGGCTTCCATCTGTGCCTGGACCTGCGCAATGTTGTGGCCGAGCACGACGATGTCGTGCGTCTTGCCGTCGACGTCCCGGACGTGGTCGCGCAGCAGCGCCTCGGCCTTGAAGCCGAGGCTTTCGAACACGGCAATCGCCGCCTGCTGGTCGACCGTCATCTGGACCGAGAGCTTTTCGAGGCCGGCGCCGAGCGCGAGCGCAAAGGTCTCCTGCGACAACGCCCGCCCCACCCCCTTCCCGCGCACGTCGAGCGAGACGACCATCCGGATCTCGCCGACATGGGGCGACCAGGAGTGAGGATCGCGCACCAGCGTGCCGCAGCCGACGACCTTGCCGTCCTTCACCGCGAGCAGGCTCGTGATCGCGCCGCGCTCGATCTCCTTGACCCAGGCCGAGAGCACTTTTGGCTCGCTGATGTTGCGAGGCAGGAAAAGGAGATCGTGGGTCGGCAGGCCCTTGCCGAAGGCGAGCACGGCGGCCTCGTCCGCGGGCGACATCAGGCGGATCTCGATATCTCCGGCATCGGTCTTGACGTGACGCGGATAGGAACGCTGCTCGCTCATGTCGATCTCTTCCCAAGCCAGGAATCCAGTTTCGGCCACAGCCGCTTCACCGCATTGGCGCCGGCGACGAGCGAGACGTGACCGCCCTTCAGCATCACCTCTTCCTTGTCCCCGGATCCGATCTTGGCGATCAGGTGCTTTGCGGCGTCATAGGGCACGATGTGGTCGTGCTCGGCGACCGCATGCAGGAACGGCACCTTGATGTTCGCGAGCTTCGCCGCGCGGCCGCCAACCGACATGGTGTCGTTGAACAGCTTGTTGTCCCACATCAGGTCCTTGGTGATCGTACGAAAATATTCGCCAGCCAGCGGCAGCGTGTCGGTCGCCCAGCGGTCGAACATCCGGTAGGATTTGACGAACTCGTCGTTCCAGATGTTTTCCCAGAGCTGGATCTGGCTCACCGCGCGCGAGGCCGGGCGCAGCATCTCGAACGACGACAGGATCATCTCCGGCGGCACGTTGCCGACGCTGTCGACGAGGCGGTCGACGTCGAAATAACGGCGGTCGGAGAAATTCGAGAACAGCTTCATCTCGCGGAAGTCGATCGGCGTGGTGAAGCAGATCAAATTCTTCATCGGCCCGTCCATGAAGATCGAGCCGTAGAGCAACGACAGCACGCCACCGAAGCAGTAACCGATCACGGAGACGTCCTGCTCGCCGGAATCCTGCTGCACGCGGCGGACGCAGTCCGGGATGAAGTCGAGGACATAGTCTTCCATCCGCAGGCTCTTTTCCTCCGGCCGCGGCGCGCTCCAGTCCAGCATGTAGACGTCGTAGCCGCGCTTCAAGAGGAACTCGATGAAGCTCTGGCCCGGCACGAGGTCGAGAATGTAGCCGCGGTTGGTGGTCGCCATCACGATCAGCACCGGCACGCGGTAGATCTCGTCCGACATCGGCCGGTAGTGATAGAGGCTCATCGTGCCGCGCGAATGCAGCACGTCCTTCGGCGTCGAGCCGAGGGTGGGCCCGGAGGTCGAAAAATATTCGACGCCCTTGATGCTGCGCTGGATCGCGCGCTGCACCTCGGACTGGATGCGCTCCGGGATCGACGCCAAATCAAGTCCCGCCGGCGCGTTCATGTCTGCCCTCCGTTTTCCGAGGGCGGACGCTTCGTCCGCGGCGGCTTCGGCGCCCCGTCGAGGCATTGCGAGATGCCGGAACTCGCCGCCATCTGGCTCAGCATCGACTTCATCTCGCCGACCTGGGCTTCGATGGATTGCAGCCGTTCCGCAAGGGCCGTGACCTGCTCCCGGCTCGGCAGGTTCATCGAGACCAGATACTTCTCCATGAGCTCGCCAAGCTGCTTCTGAGCACCTGCAGCAACGCCGCCGGCCCGGTTCATGGCTAGTGAAAACTCGGGCGACGACATGGCCTGGTTGGCGAAGGAGTTGAAGCCCTTCTCCATCTCGCCCATCATCTTCTGCCACATGGCGACCGGGTCGTTGGTCTTGTCGGTCATCGGCGTCCTCCTGAAATCGAGAGCTTCGACGCCCTTCTTTTTCCGTCATACCACACCGTTGCGAGGTGCCGGTCAACCGGCAAGCGGCGGCGCGGTGTCGCGCATGCTTCATTGCGGCGGGAAACCGTGCGATACACAATCGATCAAAAGCCGAGGGAACGCATCCGTGACCGCCCATCAGCCGCCCCAGACCGTCCGCGCCAATGGCATCGATATCTGCTACGAGATTTTCGGCAACGACAATGCCGAGCCGCTGCTGCTGATCATGGGGCTGGGCGCCCAGATGATCCACTGGGACGATGCGTTCTGCGAGCAGCTCGCCGCGCATGGCTTTCGCGTGATCCGCTTCGACAACCGCGACATCGGCAAGTCGAGCCACCTCACCGGCGGCAAGCGCCTGACGCCGCTCGAGCTATTGAAGCTGCGCTTCCTCAAGATTCCCGTCGCGGCAACCTACAAGCTGATCGACATGGCGAAAGACACGGTCGGGCTGATGGATGCACTTGGCATCAAGTCGGCGCATCTGGTCGGCGCCTCGATGGGCGGCATGATCGCGCAGGAGGTGACACTGTCGTTTCCCGAGCGCGTGCGCTCGCTGACCTCGATCATGTCGACGACGGGCAATCCGCGCGTGCCGCCGCCGACACGCGAGGCCGCCGCGATGCTGATGGCGCCGCCGCCGCGCAGCAAGGAGGAGTTCATCGTCCGCTACGGCCAGACCTGGAACATCTTGCGCGCCGGGTCCTTCCCGGAAGAGGAGGCGCTCGACCCCGGCCGTGCCGAACGCGTGTTCGCGCGCGGGCTCAATCCCGCCGGCGTCGGCCGGCAGCTCCGCGCGGTGCTCGCCTCCGGCAGCCGCAAGGAGCGGCTGCATGGCGTGAAGACGCCGACGCTGGTGATCCACGGCACGGTCGATCCCCTGGTCCATCCCGAAGGCGGCAAGGACACGGCAGCATCAATTCCCGGCGCAAAGCTGTTGATGATCGAAGGCATGGGCCACGCGCTGCCGATGCGCTTCTGGCCCGAGATCATCGGTGCCATCGACAAGCACGCGCATGGTGCGGCAGCGCAGGCGGCGTAGACCGGCGGAGGTCTCCTCGCGGTAACCATGTGAGCTTCCGGTTACTCTCTTAACGCAGGCCGGCACGAAAGCTATACAGGCCTCCCTCAATCGCAAGACAGAGGCCGCGGCCTCTCGGAGCTCACATGCGTCTCATCGTCCGGTCCGTCGCAATGATTGCGGCTTCCATTCTCATGCTGTCCCTCGGCAACGGCGCCGCGATCGCCGCCAGCGCGCAGGAAGAAGCCAACCGCGCCGCCGTGCTTGCCTTCTACGAGAAGGGCCTCAACCAGAAGGACGCCGATGCAGCCCTCGCCTATGTCGGCGACCGCTACGTCCAGCACAATCCGAACGCGGCCGACGGTCCGGACGGCTTCCGAAAGTTCATCGGCTTCCTGCGCGAGAAATTCCCGAACTCGCACAGCGAGATCAAGCGCAGCTTCGTGGATGGCGACTACGTCATCCTGCACGTTCACGCGGTTCGCGAACCCGGCACCAGGGGCAATGCGATTGTCGACATCTTCAAGCTGGAGAACGGCAAGATCGTGGAACACTGGGACGTCGTCCAGGCCGTCCCCGAAATTCCCGCCAACAGCAACACGATGTTCTGACGGATCGAACTGGGGACTGCGCAGGCGGCCTAGCTCTTTTTCGCCATCCAGATCACATGACGCGCGCCGCCACCCCTGCCGGTGGCGCGGATATTGACCTCGTTGACGTCGAAGCCGGCGCTTCCAAGCCGCTTGGCGAATGCAGGGTTGGGCCCAGAGGACCAGACAGCCAGCACCCCGCCCGGCCGCAGCGCGGTCTTCGCCGCCTTCAATCCGCTCGCACTATAGAGCGCGTCATTGCCCTTGCGGGTCAGTCCCTCCGGCCCATTGTCGACGTCGAGGAGAATCGCGTCGAAGGTCGAGCGTTGCGCCCGGATGATTTCACCGACGTCGGTCTCCCGGATGCTCACCCGGGGATCATCGAGGCTATCG
Organism: Bradyrhizobium sp. Bra64; assembly: GCF_024519875.1. Taxonomy (NCBI): domain Bacteria; kingdom Pseudomonadati; phylum Pseudomonadota; class Alphaproteobacteria; order Hyphomicrobiales; family Nitrobacteraceae; genus Bradyrhizobium; species Bradyrhizobium sp. Bra64. Next base: position 692,407 of record NZ_JALJRD010000002.1, read on the forward strand.
CCAAAAACCTGCGCCATCGGGCCTCGCGCCCAGGCGACCACCGCCGGCACGAGCTCGGACACCACGATCTTCGCCTTGCCTCCCAGCACGGCGAGCGCCGCGCGCAGCGTAAAACCCATGCCGAGGCCGCCGATGAGAACGACAGGTTTTGCGACCATCTCGATCTGCTTCGCCGCAAGCGTCGCGAGTGCGGCTTCCGAGCCCGACAGTCGGTTGTTCATCAGCTCGTTGGTGCCGAGCTTGATGGAAAACTCCTTGCCGCGCCGCATCAGGCGGAGCTCCTCGTCGGAGCCGGGGATTTTCGCGGTATCGATCTTTTCCCAGGGAATCATGCGAGAGCTTTAGCACGGTCGGACCAACAATCACCCTCCCGCCCAGACGTCCAGCACATACCGGTTCGTCGCGCCCATCTCCTCGATCCAGCGCGCAGCCGCCACGGCGTCGCTGCCGCTCTTCTCGCGGTGGATCGCGACGAGGGCCGCCTTCACGTCGGGCTCCATCCTGCTGCCGTCGCCGCAGACATAGACGATGGCGCCCTGCTCGATCAGCGGCCAGACCTTGTCCTTCTGCGCGGCGAGCACGTGCTGCACGTAGGTCTTTGGTCCATCTGCGCGCGAGAAGGCCGTGAACAGCTCGGTGACGCCATCGGCCGCGAACGCCTTCAGCTCGTCCGCGTAGAGAAAATCCCGATCAGGATGGCGGCAGCCGAAGAACAGCATGGCCGGGCCGAGCGTGGCGCCCTTCGCCTTGCGCGCGGCGCGCTCCTGGAGGAAGCCGCGGAACGGCGCCAGTCCCGTGCCCGGGCCGATCATGACGATCGGCACGGACGAATCATCCGGGAGCCGGAAGCCGGCCTTGGTCTCGCGCACGGTGGCGTAGATCGCATCGCCCGTGCGCCGGTTGGCGAGATAGCTCGAGCAGATGCCCTTGTAAGTGCCGCGCCCGGAGGCGGCCGGCCCCTCGACCACGCCGACGGTGACGCTGCAACGTAACGCGTCGACCGACGGAGAGGACGAGATCGAGTAGTAGCGCGGCGCCAGCAGCGAGAGCATCTCCAGATAGACGTGGAACGGCAATTCGCAGGCCGGGTATTCGAGCAGCAGGTCGAACACCGATTTGCGTCTCGCCAGAATCTCGGTTCGGTAGCGCTCGGCCGCCTCTGCTTCCTCACCGACGAAGGCCAGCAGCTTCGGCTTGGTGACCGGACAGCGGGTGTGCTCGGCCATGATCTGGATCTGCTTTCGTGTCGCCACCTGCTGCAGCTCGACGAACTCGCTGAGCAGGCGGCCGACCGACACGGCATCGCCGACCGGCAATTGCGCACGGCGGCCCTCAGTGACGCGAAGCCTGATCTGGTCTGCCGGCAGGAAGCCGAAGCGGCGGGCGACCGAATCCACCAGTGTCGGGTCATTGCGCGGAACGACACTCAAATGATCGCCGACGCGGTAGGTGATGTTGGACGGCAGCTGCACCTCGATGTGACGCGTCGAACGCTCGGACGGATTGGACCCACCTCTGTTCTGCAGCTCGTCATTGACCAGCACCTTCATCGCCACCGCGCCGCCCTGGGCTACGATGGTGTTGACCGCGGTCACCGCCACCGGCTCGATCGCGTAGAGCGGATCGTCCTCGGCGGTGCGGGTGAAATTCCAGTCGATGCCGAATTCCCTGGTCGCGACCTGCGCGGCCGCCGGGAACCATTTCTGGAACTGGCCATCGAGATCGCTGCGCGCATCGCCTTCGCCGCGAGGATAGACTGCGCGCGCGCCATGCGCCGACAATTGCTCGTCGATGAAACGCGGCACCGATTGATAGGTCGCCGCCCAGTCGCTGTTGCCGCAGCCGAACACGGCATAGCGCACATTGGCGAAGGCATCCTTTGGCAGATCGTCGCCGAGCCATTTGACGAACTGCGTCGCATTGTCCGGCGGCGCGCCGTTATAGGAGGCGCAGATGATCAGCACGCCGCCCTCCTGCGGCAGCTTGCCGACGTAATCGTCGAGCGGGCCGAGTTGCACGGCAAAGCCGTTGATCTCGGCAAGGTCGGCCATCCGCGTCGCGAGTTCCTCGGCGGTGCCGAGGTTGGAGCCGTAAAGCACCAGCATCGGCGTGTTGTGGCCGGGACGCGCGGTCGGCTGACGCGGCGCCTTCGGCGCCGAAGCCGCCGCTACGGGCCCGCCATAGGCGCCGCGCTCGCGATCGGCGCGCGGACGCACCTTGATCTTGAAGCCCTCCGGCTTCATCGTCAGCGTTTCCTTCAGGTGCATCTGGTAGCGCTGGTGATCGATCAGCTTGAAGCGCTGGAGGATCATGCCGAGTGCGAGCGCGGCCTCGTGCATGGCGAAGCCACGGCCGATGCAGGCGCGCTGGCCGTTGCCGAACGGCTTCCAGGCATTGATCGGCCGCTTGGCTTCCGCCTCGCGGCTGAAATTCTCGGGGTCGAAGGCGTCGGGGTTCGGTCCCCAGACAGAGGGATCGCGATGCAACGCCGTCACCAGTATGGTGGTGAACGTGGCCTTCCGGAGCTTGTACTTGCCGCCGCCAATGGTCTCGTCGTTGAGCGGCGAGATACCGTAAGCGGGCGCCGGCGGCCACAGCCGCAGTGCCTCCTTCAGGATCTGCGTGATGTAGGTGAGCTGCGTCACCTGCTGGTAGGTCGGCTTCGCATTGACATCAGGGCCGAAGACGCGGTCGACCTCGTCATAGGCCTTCTTCAGGATGTCCGGGTGCTTGAGCAGCGCATAGAGGGTGCAGGACAGCAGGCCGCTGGTGGTCTCGTGGCCCGCGATCAGGAACGTGTTGATCTGGTAGCGGATGTTGACGTCGTCGAGCTGCTCGCCGCTCGAGCGGTCGACGCCGGTCATCATCGCGGCCAGCATGTCCTTCTTGTCGTCAATCGCTTCCGCGCTCTTGCGCCGCTCGGCGATGATCTCGTCGACCATCTTGTTCATGAAAGCGACGTCTTCGCCCAGCGTCTTGCGCCGCTTCTGCATCCAGATCTGCTCGAACGGCAGGCCGCGGGTCATCATGATGGTTTCGAGCGAGCGCACCAGCGACTCGACGAAGGGATGGTAGTCGCGCCGGTAGAACGAATTGAAGCGGTAGTCGAAGCCGCACAGGCCGATCGTGTCCAGCGTCAGCGCCGTCATGTCGTGGACCACGTCGATCTCGTCGTCGGCGTTGAGCCGTTCCCATTTGTTGACGAGCTGCTCGGCGATGTCGACCATGCTCGGATGATAGGACTGCATGGCGCGGTTGCCGAAGGGCTGGAGCAGGATATTGTGCGCCTTGCTCCAGTTCGGCTCCCGGGTGTCGGCCGTGAACAGTCCGTCGCCGCCCACCGCGCGCACGCGCCGCAGCGCGCCACGCACCGTCTTGTCGAACCGCTTCTCGTCGGAGAGCTCGTCGACGAGATCATGGCCGGAGACGACGACGATCGGCGAGCCCATCATGTCGAGCCAGAAGATCGGGCCCAGCTCCTTCGCAAGCCGCGTCAGGTGCTGCACGGGGGCGGCCGAGTCCAGCGACAGCATGTTGCCGACCACCGGCTTGGTCGGCGGCTGCGGGATCGGATCCAGACGGTTCTTGGATGACATCGAAATGTAGTCCCCCTGCCTCAATGTCGTCATCGCGAGCGAAGCGAAGCAATCCAGAAATATATCCGCGGAGCAGTCTGGATTGCTTCGGCGCTTCGCTCCTCGCAATGACGAGTTCGCAATGACGAATTAGCCGAACCGCCTTCTACGCCATTCGATCAGCCTGGCGCTGACCTCCTCAGGCTTCTCCTGCTGCGTCCAATGGCCGCTGTCGCGGACCAGGTACTTTTCCAGATCGGGAATGAATTTCTCCATGCCATCGGCGGACGACGGCGGCAGCACCGCATCATTCTCGGCCATGATCATCAACGACGGCACGCGCACCGTATGATCGAGCCCCTCGGAGCGCACCCAGTTGCGCGACATGTTGCGATACCAGTTGATGCCGCCGGTGAATCCGGTCCTGGTAAAGGCATCGACGAACACTTTCTTCTCCTCCGCCGACAGGATCGGCGTCCGGGGATCGTGCTTGGCATCATAGCCCGCGATCATTTGCGGGAATGCCAGGTTCAGCCGCGGCGAGGCACCGACACCAGCGACGACTTCCTCCGCCGGAGCATCTGCCGGGCGCGGCGCCGGCTTGCGCATGAAGGCGTCAAAGGTCTGCTCGACGCGGCTGCCAAAGATCCTGTCAGGCTCACGCGCCGGGTCCTGGAACTGCACGATGTACATCTTGTCGCCGAAGCGCGCGCGCAGGAGCTCGATCGGATCGGCCCAGGCGCGGTTGGTATGGGGCGTATTGATGCCGACCACGCCGGCGACCCGGTCGATGTGCCGCAGCGGCATCTGCCAGACGATGAAGCCGCCCCAGTCGTGACCGACAAAGATCGCCTTATCGATGTTGAGATGATCGAGCAGTCCGACGAGATCGCCTGTCAGATGTTCTATGTCATACGCCTCGACCGGCTCCGGCCGGTCGGTCGCGCCATAGCCGCGCTGGTCCGGCGCGATCACCCGGATGCCGGCCTCGCTCAGCGCCTTGATCTGGTGACGCCAGGAAAAGGCGAGCTCGGGCCAGCCATGGCACAGCACGATCGGCGGCTTGTCATCGGCCGGGCCCGCCTCGTAGTAGCCCATGCGGATTCCGTTCGTCTGCGCGAACTGGAGCGGCGGCATTTCGATCATCGACACATTCCTACTCCGCGGCGCCCTTGATGTCCGCCGCCGGCGGCGCATAGGCCGCCTCCAGCGCGGCGAATTCTTCCGGCAGCATATCGCACATCACCTGCACATGCGGAATGACGTTGGCGCCGACGATGAAGCCGAAATCGAGCTGATCGCGATAGCTCTGCACGGTGATGTTGAGCGCCTGCCCGTGCGTCGAGATCGACACCGGGAAGATGTGCAAGAGCTCGGCGCCGGCGGCATAGAGCGTCTGCCGCGGTCCCGGCACGTTGGACACCGTGATATTCGCCGCCGGCGGCAGCACGTCCGACAGGTCGGAGCGGCTGTAGAGCAGCGCCATGATCTGGACGATGATCGGCGCACCCAGCATCGAGATGTTGGAGACCTGCGGCATCAAGGCACGCAATGGATGCGACATTTCCTTGGACTTGGTCGATTGCGCGATGATGGCTTCCAGCCGCGCCTTGGGATCGTCGATGTTGGTCGCGATCGAGCAGATCATGCCGAACACCTGGTTGTTGGCTTCGGTGTTGCCCTCTTCGCGCAACGAAATCGGAACCGCCGCGGTCAGCGACTTCGCCGGCAGCGTGCCGTATTGCTGAAGGTAGCGCCGGACCACGCCGGAAGCGAGCGCGAGCACCACGTCGTTGAGCTTGCCGCCGGCCTGCTTGGCCAGCGCCTTGGATCGCGACAGCGAGATCGACACGCCGGCAAAACTGCGTTCGGACGAGATCGACTTGTTGAGCATGGTCGGCGGCGACACCATGCTGGCCAGGCTCTCGCGCGACTTCGGATCGGAAATCTTGCCGAGCACGTCGGAGACGCTCTTGACCATGGTCGGGATGTTGCCGGCAAAACGTACCGCGCTCTCGATCTGGTACATCGCGTTGTCGAACAGGATCGAGCCGATGTCGCTCTTGCCGGTGCGCGGCAGCTGGAGATTCTTGGCGGCCGCCGAGGCATCGAGCGGCTGGGTGAAGAGCTGCTGATAGGAATCGAGCAGGTTCGCGGCGATATCGCGCGGCTCCTGCCCGGGCTTGGCTCCTGCCGTCGGCGGATCGACCTTCCGGGGGATCGGCGAGATGTCGTAGATCATGTTGGTCAGCGCCGCGCCGGCGCCGCCGTCGATGGCGGCATGATGCATCTTGGAATAGAGGCCGACCTCGTTGTCCTTCATGCCCTCGAACACGTAGAACTCCCAGAGCGGGCGGGCGCGGTTCAGGAGCTTGGCGTGCATCCAGCCGACGATGCGCTCGAGCGTGGCGCGATCGTGCGGCGCCGGCAGGCTGGCGCGGAAGATGTGGCGGTCGATGTCGAACTGGTCGTCCTCGACCCAGGACGGATGATCGATGTCGAGCGGCGCCTTCTCCAGCCGCGCCCTCAGGATCGGCGCGATGTGCAGGCGCGAGACGATCATCGCCTTGAAGTCTTCGAAGAAGTCGCCCTTGTAGTCGTCGGGCAACCGAAAGATCGCCATGCTGCCGACATGCATCGGCATTTCCGGCGTTTCCAGATAAAGAAATGATGCGTCCAGCGACGACAGCTTCTTACCGTCGGCCATGGTTCCCTCCGCGAGTTTTGACGGGCGCCTTTCCCGGCGCTTCTCGTCAGGCCGATATTGCCTGTTCCGGCGGGGCATATGCAATGGCAAACGGCCCTGCCCGGTCAAATGGCCAGAACTCCCCCTCCGGTTGCGCCAGGCGGTCCGCCACCGCCCACAGCGCCGCAGGGTTCACCCCGAGCCCGATATGGCTCGCCAGGTGCACCTCGATGTTCTCGGCACGGTCGGAAGGACGCAGCAGGCAGGTCCGCCAGTTCACGACACCGTCGGCGCGCGAATAGATCGACGTCGCCGGCACCGGCAGATCGCCCGCGATCGCCGCGCGCAGTTCGGCAAAATCCTCCACCTGCTCTCCGGACAGCGCCTCGTAGAGCCGCGTCGCATTGGTCGCCCGAACATCGTTGGCAAAAGGGCTACCGAGCGTGATGACGTAACGGACCATCTCCGGCGCCTGGAGCGCGAGATCGCGCGCATAGACGCCGCCAAGGCTCCAACCGACCAGGCTGACCTTGCGTCCGCTCGCAGCGTGGATTTCGGCGAGACGGGCGCGGAGCGAATCCCGTATCCGTCCAAGCCCGCCGAAATTGCGGCCCATCCGCCAGGCATGTGCCCCATAACCGAGTTCGCTGAGATAACGCCGCATCGGCGCCATCGAGAGGTCGCTGGCGAGAAAGCCCGGCAGCGCCAGCACCGGATGGCCATCGCCTTTGGGCGCGCGCATCAGGACCGGCGACAGCAGCAGGCTGGCATTGAATTCGAAGAGCCCACGGGCCTCCGCGAGCAGCAAGCCAAGGCCCGGCGGCCGCAGCCGGTCTGAGGTCTGCGGCCCGTCCGGCCCGGACGGCATTACTTCTTCTTGTCGCCGCTGCGCGTGCCGCCGAGGCCGGCCATGGTGACGAACATGTCCTGAAACCGCTCGGCGATCTTGGGATCGAAGGTGAACCAGCTCTGGATCAGCGATTCCGGCGAGACCTTGTCGATATTGCTCAAGACCTGCTGCTGCAGTTTTTCCATGACGGCAACCTGCATCGGCGAGACATCCGGCAATCCGAAGAACTGGCGGGCCTCGAGGGGGGTGCAGTCGATTTCGATGTTAACTTTCATGTCCCCTCCGGTTGAGATTCGAGCGGCCTGGCACAGTATCGCCGCGACATGGCATGTGACGCAAGCGACCTGAGGCAGACGGACGGGCGCCGGACTTGGCTATCGGCGGATATGGTCAATCAAAACGCTTCGCCATGTACATGCCCGCCGGGCGCCTGCGGGGCGATTTCCCTCGTTATGCCGGGACCTCGCAGGTCGAAAGTCGAATGTCGCCCGTGCGCCTCTCGCCGCTAAATTGTCGGTCAGCATTGCTGCAAAGCGGTGCAACTTGGCGCGTTCCTTGCTGGAATGGCGCTTGCACGGGTCGAGAACTCTGGGCAACATGGATTGGGACGCCCGCCGAACAATCAAAAATCACGGCGCGGCAGAGTGGAGAGGGTCAAGAATGTCAGTCGGTCGAAGTCTGTTTGCGGCGACGCTCGCCGGTATGCTTGCGTTGGCGGTCTCGCCGGCGTCGAGCCAGACGCTACGTTATGCCAACCAGGGCGACCTGAAGTCGCTCGATCCCTATACGCTCAACGAGAGCACCACCCACGCCCATCTCGGTCACGCCTATGAAGGCCTCACCGCCCGCGACAAGGATCTAAAGATCATTCCGGCGCTGGCGGAGAGCTGGGAGACCCTGGAGCCGACCCGCTGGCGCTTCCATTTGCGGAAGGGCGTGAAGTTCCACAACGGCGACCCCTTCACGGCCGACGACGTGCTGTTCTCCGCCGATCGCGTCCGCAAGAAGGGGTCCAATATGCAGACCCGCCTTGCGCCCGACGTCAAGGTTGTCAAGGTCGACGACTACACCGTCGATTTCATCCTGCCCTCGCCCAATCCCATCCTGCATTCGGCATGGGACGTCTGGTACATCATGGACAAGAAATGGGCCGAGGAGAACAACGTCGTCGATCCGACGCCGGTGGCGGCGACCACGCCGAGCTACGCCTCGCTCCACGAGAACGGCACCGGTCCCTTCATCATCGAAAGCCATCAGCCCGGCGTGAAGACGGTGTTCAAGGCCAATCCCAACTACTGGGGCAAGGTCGAAGGCAACCTGAAAGAGATCATCTTCACTCCGATCGCCTCCGACGCCACCCGCGTCGCCGCGCTGCTCTCGGGCGAGGTCGACGTCATCGAGCCGGTGCCGGTCCAGGACATTTCCCGCGTCGATTCCAGCCCGAATGCCCATGTGCTGAAGGGGCCGGAGCTGCGCACCATCTTCATCGGCTTCGATCAGACTCGCGACGAGCTGCTCTACTCCAACATCAAGGGCAAGAACCCGTTCAAGGACGTCCGCGTCCGCGAGGCGTTCTACAAGGCGATCGACATCGAGCTGATCAAGACGCGCGTGATGCGCGGGCTGTCGACGCCGTCGGCACTGATGATCGCGCCGGAGCTGTACGCGCTGTCCAAGGAGTTCACGCGGCCGAAATTCGACCCCGATGGCGCCAAGAAGCTCCTGACCGAGGCCGGGTACCCGGATGGCTTCGAGGTCACGATGGATTGCCCGAACGATCGTTACGTCAACGACGCCGCGATCTGCCAGGCCGTCGTCGGCATGCTCGCCCGCATCGGCGTCAAGATCAACCTGCTGGCGCAGCCGAAGGCGCAGTACTTCGCCAAGGTGCTGAAGCAGGGCGGCTACCAGACCTCGTTCTACCTGCTGGGCTGGACTCCGAGCACGATGGACTCCCACAACGTGCTCTATGACATCATGGGCTGCCGCGACGATGCGAAATCCTCGCGGGGCGAGGCCAATCTCGGCGGCTATTGCAACAAGGAGTTCGACGCCATCACCGACAAGGTGCTGGTCGAGACCGACGCCGCCAAGCGCAACCAGCTGATCAAGCAAGCCTATGAGATCAGCATCAAGGACTGGGCCTACATCCCGCTACACCAGCAGGCGCTCGCCTGGGGCGTATCGAAGAAGGTGGACCTGCCGCAGCGCGCCGACAATCTGGTCATGTTCCGCGGGGCGACCAAGAAGGAATAGCGTCCGTTGATCACGAGGTCCCGGCGGCGTCAGGCTTCCGGGACCTTTCCTTTTTTCGGCTGACAGGCACGTTGGCCGTACGCACACCCAAGGATAGTGGAAGGCATGCTCGCTTTCACTCTTCGCCGCGCCCTTCAGGCCATCGGCGTCATGTTCGCCGTCGGCATCATCGCGTTCTCGATGTTCCGCTTCGCCGGCGACCCCGTGAACCAGATCGTCTCGATCGACACGTCGGCGGCCGAACGCGAAGCCGTGCGCAAGTCGCTCGGCCTTGACGATCCCGTGCCGGTGCAGTTCGTGCGCTATTTCGGCGACGCCGCGCAGTTCAAGTTCGGCGTCTCCTACCAATTCCGCCAGCCGGTCTCGACGCTGTTGATGGAGCGCATGCCCGCGACGCTCGAACTCGCGATCTGCGCGACCATATTCGCAATGGTGTTCGGCATCCTGATGGGCGTCTATTCGGCGCTCAAGCGCGACACCGCGCTCGCCAAATTATTCCAGGCGGTCTCGTTGATCGGCATCTCGCTGCCGACGTTCCTGATCGGCATCCTCCTGATCTATCTGTTCGCGGTGACATTGGGCTGGCTGCCCTCGTTCGGCCGAGGCGAGGTGGTCAAGCTCGGCTGGTGGACCACGGGCCTGCTCACGCTGTCGGGCCTGAAGGCGCTGATCATGCCCTCGATCACGCTTGGCCTGTTCCAGATGACCCTGATCATGCGACTGGTGCGCGCGGAGATGCTGGAAGTGCTGCGAACCGACTATATCCGCTTCGCGCGCGCCCGGGGGTTGACCACACGCGCCATCCATTTCGGCCACGCACTGAAGAACACGCTCATTCCCGTGATCACGGTAGCAGGCCTCCAGTTTGGCTCGGTTATTGCATTTTCGATCATCACCGAAACCGTGTTCCAGTGGCCGGGCATGGGACTTCTGTTCGTTCAGGCCGTGCAAAACGTCGATATCCCGATCATGGCCGCCTACCTGTTGATGGTCTCGCTGATTTTCGTCACCATCAATCTGGTGGTCGACATCCTGTACACCGTGGTCGATCCGCGCTTGCGCTCGACCGTCGGCCGCGCCACGTAAGGCAGCCTGCATGTCCGACGCAGTCGTCTCCAATTCCGACAAGCAGGGCGCGCCGCCGGCGCATGCCGCCCGCGGCTGGCTCAGCCGCGCGCTCGACAGCGACGTCTTCTATTCTTTCCGCCGCTCCAAGCTCACCATGGTTGCGGCCGCCATCACGGTCTTGTTCTTCCTGCTTGCGATCTTTGCCTCATGGCTTGCGGTACAGAACCCGTTCGATCCGGCGCAACTTCAGCTGATGAACTCGCGGATTTCACCACTATGGACAGCCGACGGCCAGAGCCCGTTCCTGCTCGGCACCGATGAGCAGGGCCGCGACGTATTCTCCGCCATCCTTTATGGCATGCGTATCTCGCTCGCCGTCGGCATGGCCGGCGTGATCTTCGCCGGTGCGCTCGGCATCGCGCTCGGCCTGATGGCCGGCTATTTCGGCGGCGCGGTCGACAGCGTGATCATGCGGATCGCCGACGTCCAACTCACCTTCCCCGCCATCCTGATCGCGCTGCTGGTCAATGGCATCGCGAAATCGATCCTCGGCAACCGGCTGGATGCCACCAGCATGCTGGTGGTGCTGGTGATCTCGATCGGCCTGAGTTTCTGGGTCGGGTACGCCCGGACCGTGCGCGGTTCCGTGATGGTCGAGAAGAACAAGGACTACGTGGCCGCTGCGCAGCTGATCGGCCTGCCTGCCCCCGTGATCATGCTGCGGCATGTGCTGCCGAACACAATGGGCCCGATCCTCGTCATCGCCACCATCAATCTCGCGCTCGCCATCATCACCGAGGCGACGCTGTCTTTCCTTGGCGTCGGCTTGCCCGACACCATGCCCTCGCTCGGCACGCTGATCCGCATCGGCAACAATTATCTGTTCGCTGGTGAATGGTGGATCGTCGCCTTCCCGGGGTTCGCGCTCGCCGCGCTGATCCTCTCCATCAACCTGCTCGGCGACTGGCTGCGCGACGCGCTCAACCCAAAACTTCGATGAGTGTGCGTCGCCCATGACCGAACCTGTTCTCTCCGTACGCAATCTCAAGGTGGAGTTCGCCTCCCGCCGCGGCACGCTGCGCGCCATCGACGACGTCTCCTTCGACATTGCCAAGGGCGAGGTGCTCGGCGTAGTCGGCGAATCCGGCGCCGGCAAATCCGTCACCGGCCTTTCGGTGATCGGCCTGATCGATCCGCCCGGCCGCATCGCCGGCGGCGAGATTCGTCTCGCAGGCCTGCGCATCGACAATCTGCCGCCGGAGGAGATCCGCCGTATTCGCGGCAAACGCATCGGCATGATCTTTCAGGATCCCCTCACCTCGCTCAATCCACTGTACCGGGTCGGCGACCAGATCGTGGAGACGATCAGAACGCATCTGAATCTCTCCGAGACAGCTGCACGCCGTCGTGCCATCGACCTGCTTGCCGAGGTCGGCATCCCAGCGCCGGAGAAACGCATCGACGGCTATCCCCACGAATTCTCCGGCGGCATGCGGCAGCGCGTGGTGATTGCGCTCGCGATCTGCGCCGAGCCGGAGTTGATCATCGCGGACGAGCCCACCACCGCGCTCGACGTCTCCGTGCAGGCGCAGATCATCTCGCTGATCAAGCGGCTCGGGCGCGACCACGGCACCGCGGTGATGCTGGTGACCCACGACATGGGCGTGATCGCCGAGACCTCCGACCGCGTGGCGGTGATGTATGCCGGCCGCGTCGCCGAGATCGGCCCCGTACAGGACGTCGTCAGGAATCCGCTGCACCCTTACGCCAAGGGCTTGATGGGCGCGATCCCGACGCTTGCCGGCGACGACAAGCGTCTCGTGCAAATTCCCGGCTCCATGCCGCGGCTGTCGGCGATCCCGCGGGGCTGCTCGTTCAATCCGCGCTGCGCATTCGTTTTCGATCGCTGCCGCGTGGAGAGGCCGGAGCCGCTGCCGCGCGGCACGCAATCCGTCGCCTGCCATCTCTATGACAGCGTGCCGGCGGAGAGCGCGGCATGAGCACTCCCTTCGTCCAGGCCACAAATCTGCGCCGCGTCTTCGACGTCTCAAAGCCCTGGCTCAACCGCGTGCTCGAGGGCGGCCATCTCGAATATCTCAAGGCCGTCGACGGCGTCACTTTCGACATCAGGAAGGGCGAGACTTTTGCGCTGGTCGGAGAATCCGGTTCGGGCAAGACCACGGTGGCGCGGATGGTCGTCGGCCTGCTGCCGCCGAGTTCCGGCAACGTCCTGATCGACGGCATCTCGATGACCGATCCGCGGCAGGCCCAAGCGCGGCGAAAGCTGCGCCGCCGCATCCAGATGATCTTCCAGGATCCCTATGCGAGCCTGAACCCGCGCTTCCGGGTCGATGCCATCATCTCCGAGCCGATCCGTGCCTTCGACCTGATCCAGGGCGAGCGCGACATCCAGGCCCGGGTCGGCGAGCTGCTCAGCCTCGTCGGTCTGCATCCCGACGACCGCTTGAAGTTCCCGCACGAATTCTCCGGCGGCCAGCGCCAGCGCATCGCGATTGCGCGGGCACTCGCCTCCGACGCCGAGTTCATCGTCTGCGACGAGCCGACCTCCGCGCTCGACGTCTCCGTGCAGGCGCAGATCCTGAACCTGATGCGCGACCTCCAGGACAAGCTCGGCCTGACCTACATGTTCATCAGCCATAACCTCGCCGTGGTCCGCCACATGGCGAGCCGGGTCGGCGTGATGTATCTCGGCCGCATTGTCGAGATCGCCGAGGGGCGTGAACTGTTCGCCCGTCCTCGCATGCCCTACACCAAGATGCTGCTGGGCGCCGTGCCCGATCTTGCGATGAGCGGTCGCCAGCGCATCCCGGTCAAGGGCGAGATCCCGAACCCGATCAATCCGCCGTCCGGCTGCGCCTTCAACCCGCGCTGTCCGCTGGCGTTCGATCTCTGCCGCAAGGAAGTCCCGGCACTGATCGACGGCATCGCCTGCCACGCCGTCAACACCGCGCCGGTGCCTGCGTGACGCGCGCGTGCCATGCTAGCAGCGCATTGGCGACCCGGCATTCCCTGTGATCAATTGCGCGCGCCGCAACTGAGGTAACCCATGGCCAGCAACGTCAATCCCGATCCGTTCACGACGAGGCCCGAGATCGAAGGCACTTTCGGGGTCGTCGCCACCACCCACTGGATCGCGACGGCCGTCGGCATGGCCATTCTGGAAAAGGGCGGCAATGCCTTCGACGCCGGCGTCGCCACCGCTTTTACGCTGCAGGTGGTCGAACCGCATCTGAACGGCCCCGGCGGCGACGTCCCGATCATCGTGCACGACGTGAAACGCGGCCGCACCGAGGTGATCTGCGGCCAGGGTCCGGCGCCGGCGCGCGCCACCATCGCGCATTACAAGAACGAGGGTCTCGACATGGTGCCCGGCACCGGCCTGCTCGCCGCCTGCGTGCCCGGCACCTTCGAATCCTGGATGATGCTGCTCCGCGACTACGGAACGATGCGCGTGCGCGACGTGCTGGAGCCCGCGATCTCCTATGCCCGCGACGGTTATCCGCTGGTCGAGCGCGCCTGCGCCACGATCCAGACCGTCGAACAATTGTTCCGCAAGCACTGGCCGACCTCTGCCGCGGTCTATCTTCCGAACGGCGAAGTGCCGAAGCCCGGTACGCTGTTCACCAACAAGACGCTGGCGGCAACCTACGCCCGCATCCTGAGCGAAGCCGAGAGCGGCGGCGGAGGCCGCGACGCCGAGATCGAGCGTGCACGAAAATCCTGGTCGCAGGGTTTTGTTGCGGAAGCCATCGACAAGTTCTGCCGCACCCAGGACGTGATGGACGTCAGCGGCTCGCCACATCGCGGCGTGCTCTCGGCCGACGACATGGCGCGGTGGCAACCGACCGTCGAGGCGCCGCTGACCTACGATTATGGCCGCTACACCGTCTGCAAGGCCGGCGTCTGGAGCCAGGGTCCCGTGACGCTGCAACAGCTCGCGCTGTTGAAGGGCTTTGCGCTCGACGGACTCGATCCGACCGGACCGGAGTTCATCCATCTCCAGATCGAATGCGCAAAACTCGCCTTTGCGGACCGCGAAAAATTCTACGGCGATCCCAAGTTCACCGAGATCCCGATCGCGACGCTATTGTCGGACACCTACAACGACGAGCGCCGCAAGCTCGTCACGGACAAGGCCTCGCTCGACTTCCTTCCCGGTTCGGTCGAAGGTTTTGGCGGTGTGGTGAAGTTGCGCCGCGCCGAGGGGCAACGCGAGGCGGTCGGCGCGCTTGGCGCCGGCGAGCCGACGGTCGGGCGATTCGGCGAGGTACGCGGCGACACCGTGCATTTCGACATCATCGACAAGGCCGGCAACATGGTGTCCTCGACGCCGTCGGGCGGCTGGTTGCAATCGTCGCCGATCATACCCGAGCTCGGCTTCTGCCTCGGCAGCCGCGCTCAGATGTTCTGGCTGGAGGAAGACCATCCCGCCGCGCTCGCGCCGGGCAAGCGGCCGCGCACCACGCTGTCGCCGACCATGGCGCTGCGCGACGGCGAGCCGTATCTCGCCTGGGGTTCGCCCGGAGGCGACCAGCAGGACCAGTGGATCACGCAATTCTTCCTGCGCCACGTCCATTGCAATCTCAATCTCCAGGAATCGATCGACGCGCCGGCCTGGCATTCCGAGCATTTTCCGATCTCGTTCTGGCCGCGCACCGCACGCCCCGGCGTGCTCGTGGTCGAGAACCGCGTGCCGAAGGCGACGATCGAGAATCTTCGCGAACGCGGACATATCGTGGAAGTCGGCCCCGACTGGTCGGAAGGCCGTCTCACGGCGGCTTCGCGCGTCGGAGTGCGGCGGCGCGCCGCGGCCAACCCGCGCGGCATGCAAGGTTACGCCGCGGGGCGTTGAAGGCAACACATGACCTGGTCGATCATCGCGCGCGATCCTGCCACCGGCCAGTTCGGCATCGCCGTCGCCACGCGCTTCTTCGCCGTCGGCGCACGGGTCCCTTATATCGCGGCCGGCCTCGGTGCCATCGCGACGCAAGCTTTCGTCAATCCCTATTATGGCATCGACGGCGTCAAGCTGCTGCGCGAGGGCCTGAATGCGCATGACGTGCTTGCCGCGCTGCTCGCGACCGACGACGGCCGCGAGAGCCGCCAAATCCACCTCATGGATGCGAGCGGCGAGATCGCCGCCCATACGGGCCGCGACTGCGTCGACTGGTGCGGCCACATCGCAGGGAGCGGCTTCTCAATCGCCGGCAACATGCTGGCCGGCCCTGACGTGCTCGACGAGACCGCAAAAACCTACATTGCCAATGACAGCCTGCCCTTCCCGCGCCGCCTGCTCGCTGCCATGCGCGCGGGCGAAGCGGCCGGCGGCGACAAGCGCGGCAAGCAATCGGCGGCGCTGCTGATCCACGGCGAGGAGGAATGGGCGGCGCTGGACATTCGCTCCGACGATCATCCCGACCCGCTCGGCGAGCTCGAGCGGCTCGAAGGGGTCAGCCAGGAACTCTGGGTGCATTTTCGCGCCTCCATGCCGACGCGGCAGAACCCGGCCGGCAACACCGATCGCAGCGTCATCGACGCCAGCATCGCCGCAGCGCGTGCAAGACGATCATGAGCACGAGCCCACTGATCGAGATCGAGGATCTGCGCATCCGCTTCCACGGCGACGACGGCCGCGTCACCCATGCGGTCGACAGTGTCGATCTCAGCGTCGCCAATGGCGCCACGCTCGGCCTCGTCGGCGAATCCGGCTGCGGCAAGAGCGTGACGTCACTCGCAATCATGGGCCTGCTGCCGAAACAGAACGCGGAGATCTCAGGCGCGATCCGCTTCGACGGTTTTGACCTGCTGAAAACCTCGGACCAGACGCTGCGCGACCTCCGCGGCAACCGGCTGGCGATGATCTTCCAGGAGCCGATGACCTCGCTCAATCCGAGCTTCACGATCGGCGACCAGATCATCGAGACGATCCTGCGTCATCGCGGCGGCTCGCGAAAGAGCGCCCGCGAGCGTGCGATCGAGCTCTTGCGCCGCGTCCACATTCCCTCGGCCGAGCGGCGGATCGACGACTACCCGCACAAGCTTTCCGGCGGCATGCGCCAGCGCGTGATGATCGCGATGGCGCTGGCCTGCGACCCGCAGCTGCTGATCGCGGACGAGCCGACCACTGCGCTCGACGTCACCCTGCAGGCGCAGATTCTCGAACTGATGCGGGAATTGAAGGCGGCGAGCGGCGCCGCGATCATCCTCATCACCCACGATCTCGGCGTGGTCGCCGAGGTCTGCGACGAGGTCGCGGTGATGTATGCGGGCGAGATCGTCGAGCGCGCGACGGTGGACGAATTGTTCTCCGCGCCGCAGCATCCCTACACCGTCGGCTTGCTCGGCTCGATCCCGCGGCTCGACCATCGCGCCGAGCAGCTCGCGACGATCGAGGGCATGGTGCCGAACATGGCGCAGCCGCCGGCGGGCTGCCGGTTCAGTGCACGCTGCCCTTTCGTGCTGGACGCCTGCACTAGGACGCCGCCGCCGCTCGTCGAAATCAGCGCCGGCCACCTCTCGCGCTGCATCCGCGCGCCGCTCGAACTTCTGGTGTCGTGATGGCGCTGCTCGAGGTCCAAGGCCTGGTCAAGCATTTCGTTGCCGAGCGCTCGTTGTTCGGCAGGGCGCTGGCGCATGTCAAAGCCGTCGATGGCGTCAGCTTCTCACTCGAAGCCGGCAAGACGCTGGCACTGGTCGGCGAATCCGGCTGCGGCAAATCCACCGTCAGCCGCCTGGTGCTGCGGCTGATCGAACCGGATGCAGGTGCAATCCGTTTCGAAGGCCGCGATCTGCTTGCTCTCGACGCCGGAGCGCTGCGCGCGTTCCGCCGCGAGGCGCAGATCATCTTCCAGGATCCCTACGCCTCGCTCAATCCGCGCATGACGGTCGGCCAGATCCTGGCCGAGCCGTTGGCGCTGCACGATCTGGTGCCGGCTGCGCGGCGGCGCGAACGCGTCGAGGAAATCTTGCGGCTGGTCGGGCTGGAGCCTCGGCTGGCCCGGCGCTACCCGCACGAATTCTCCGGCGGCCAGCGCCAGCGCATCGCCATCGCCCGGGCACTCGCGGTCGAACCAAAACTGATCATCTGCGACGAGCCGGTCTCGGCGCTCGACGTCTCGATCCGCTCGCAGATCCTCAACCTTTTGCGCGAGCTGCAGGACCGGCTCGGCCTCGCCTACATTTTCGTCTCGCATGATCTCGCCGTGGTCAAGCACATCGCCGACCACGTGGCGGTGATGAATCTCGGCCAGATCGTCGAGACGGCGGAGGCCGATGCGCTGTTCGCATCACCGCGCCATCCCTATAGCCGGGCGCTGCTGTCAGCGATCCCGCTGCCGCAGCCGAAGGCGAAGCGCGCGACCGTGCTGCTGGAGGGCGAGATCCCGAGCGCGCTCAATCCGCCCGCCGGCTGCCGCTTCCATACCCGCTGCCCCTTCGTTGTCGAGCGCTGCCGCAGCGAAGCGCCTGCGCTCCTGGCTGACGGCGCGGGCCACGCCACCGCCTGCCACCGCACGGCGGAGCTGCCGTCTGCCGACGCCATTCTGCCGACCGACGGCGGATTTTCGCCGACGCTGTCGAAATTGGTCGCCGCCTTCAGCCGAAAGACGGAAGGCGGGCGCCCGGCCGGGGTTAATATACAATGCGCCGCGTCCACAACGAAATAGCCGAAGCAATGGGGATTGTCCGATGAAGATGTTTCGCCTGGCCGTAACGGCCGCCGCCGTCCTGCTGTCGATCGGAGCCGTACAGGCCCAGACCACGCTGCGCATCGGCCTCGCCGAGGACCCCGACATCCTCGATCCCACGATGGCGCGCACCTATGTCGGCCGCATCGTGTTCTCCGCGTTCTGCGACAAGCTGTTCGACATCGACGAGAAGCTCAACATCGTGCCGCAGCTCGCGCTGTCGAGCGAAACCGTCGACGACGGCAAGGGCCTCGTCATCAAGCTGCGGCCCGGTGTTAAATTCCACGACGGCGAACACTTCGACGCTGAAGCCGCCAAATTCTCGCTGGAGCGGCATCTGACGTTGCCCGGTTCGTTCCGCAAGCCGGAGCTGGCCTCGGTCGATCATATCGAGGTCGTCGATCCGCTCACGATCAAGCTGGTCCTGAAGTCGCCGTTCTCGCCGCTGCTCGCCCAGCTCACCGACCGCGCCGGCATGATGATGTCGCCGAAAGCGGCGAAAGAGGCCGGCGACAAGTTCGGCCTGCGCCCGGTCTGCGCCGGCCCCTACAAATTCGTCGAACGGGTGCAGCAGGATCGCATCGTGTTCGAGAAATTCGCCGACTACTGGAACAAGGACAACGTCTTCATCGACAAGATCGTATTCCAGCCGATCGTCGACGCCACCGTGCGGCTCGCGAACCTGAAGTCCGGCGGCCTCGATTTGATCGAGCGCGTGCTCGCCACCGATCTGAAGGAGGTGCGAGCCGACTCGCGGCTGAAGGTCGCGACCGCCATCGAGCTCGGCTATCAGGGCATCACCCTCAACATCGGCAAGGACAAGGCCAAGGGGCCGCTCAGCCAGTCCGCCAAGGTGCGGCAGGCTCTCGACCTCGCCATCGACCGCGACGCGATCAACCAGGTTGTGTTCAACGGCGAGTTTCAAGTCGGCAATCAATGGGTCAACCCTGATCATCCCTACTACCAAAAATCGCTTCCAGTCCGTCCCCGCAACGTCGAGAAGGCCAAGGCGCTGCTAAAGGAAGCCGGCGTGACACCGCCCGTCAGCGTCGACTTTCTGGTGCCCAAGGGCGCGGAGACCGAGACGCCGGCGCAGGTGATCCAGTCGATGGCGGCGGAAGCCGGGTTCGACATGAAGCTCCGCGTCACCGAATTCGCAACCGGGCTCAAGCAGGCCGAGGCCGGCGATTACCAGGCCTACATGCTCGCCTGGAGCGGGCGCGTCGATCCCGACGGCAACACCTACGTCTTCCTGCACAGCGGCGCGCCGCAGAATTACGGCGCGTGGAACAATCCGCAGGCCGACAAGGCGCTGGAGGACGCGCGATCGATCACCGACCCCGCCAAGCGCAAGGCCAGCTATGAGACCCTGGCCAAGTTGGTCCAGGAGGAAGAGCCGCTGCTGTACCTCTACCACCGGCGCATCATCATCGCGCATACGACGAGGCTCGAAGGCTACAAGCAGATGCCCGACGGCCTCGTCCGCGTCATCGGGCTCAAGCTGAAGTGACGCCGCGAGAATGCTGAACTTCATCGCCCGCCGCCTTGCGCAGATCGTACCGACGCTGTTCTTCGTCTCGGTGCTGATCTTCTCGCTTCAGCAATTGCTGCCGGGCGATCCCGCGCTGGTGATGGCGGGCGAAGAGCGCGATCCGGCGGTAATCGAGCAGATCCGTCACCAGTACCGGCTCGATCAACCCGTCCCCGTGCAATACGCCTACTGGATCAAGGGCGTACTGTCGGGCGATTTCGGCGAGTCGCTGCGCAACAAGATGCCGGTGCGCGAGCTGATCGCACAGAAGCTGCCGGTGACGCTGCAGCTCGGCTCGATGGCGATCGTGATCGCGTTCCTGATCGGCATTCCCGCCGGCATCGTCGCCGCCGTGAAGAAGGGTTCGGCCTGGGACTACGGCGCGAACCTGTTTGCGCTGTGGGGCATCTCGATGCCCAACTTCTGGCTCGGGATCATGCTGATCTTCCTGTTCTCGATCGAGCTCGGCTGGCTGCCGGCTTCCGGCTACGTGCCGCTCACCGAGAACTGGCGCGCGAGCCTGGCGGCCACCATCATGCCCGCCTTCGTGCTCGGCAACGCGATCGCCGCGGTCCTGATGCGGCATACCCGCAGCGCCATGCTCCAGGTGCTGGAGAGCGATTATGTCCGCACCGCGCGCGCCAAGGGCCTGTCCGAGCGCTCGGTGATCCTCAAGCATGCCATGCGCAACGCGCTGACGCCCATCATCACGCTCGGCGCGCTCGAGCTCGGCACGCTGTTGTCGGGCGCGGTGCTGACCGAGCAGATCTTCTCCATTCCCGGCTTCGGCAAGCTGATCGTGGACGCCGTGTTTAACCGCGACTATGCGGTGGTGCAGGGCGTGGTGCTGGTGACGGCCACGATCTATATCACTCTGAACCTCGTTGCCGACGTCGCCTATGTCCTCGTCAATCCGCGGCTGAGGGGTTAGGCGATGACAGACGCTGCGCTGCCAGCCAGCCCCGCCACGCAAGCCTACGAGCTCGACAGCCCGGCACGCCGCGCCCGGCGGCGGCTGTTCAAGCGCAAGGCCGCCGTGTTTGGACTCGTCGTGATCACGATGTTCATTGCCCTCGCGCTGCTCGCGCCGCTTGTCGTGCCCTATGATCCCATTGCAACGAGCTGGAGCCTGGTGCGCAAGCCGCCGACCGCGGCACACTGGTTCGGCACCGACGAGCTCGGCCGCGACATCCTGAGCCGCGTCGTCCATGGTGCGCGGGCATCGCTGCTCGCAGGCCTGATCTCGGTTGCGATCGCGCTCGGCATCGGCGTGCCGCTCGGCCTCGTCGCCGGCTATCGCGGCGGCTTCACCGACGCGCTGATCAGCCGGATCACGGACGCGATGCTGGCCTGCCCGTTCCTGATCCTGGCGATCGCGCTCGCCGCATTCCTCGGGCCGAGCCTCGGCAATGCCATGATCGCGATCGGCATCTCGGCAACGCCGATCTTCATCCGCCTGACCCGCGGCCAGGTACTGGTCGTCAAGGCCGAGGACTACGTCGAGGCGGCGCGCGCGCTCGGCAATCCACCGTGGCGGATCGCATTCTCGCATATCCTGCCGAACATCCTGCCTGCGCTGCTGGTGCAGGCGACGCTGTCGATTGCGGCCGCCATCATCGCCGAAGCCGCGCTGTCGTTCCTCGGCCTCGGCCAGCAGCCGCCGGCGCCGTCCTGGGGCAGCATGCTCAATGCGGCGCAACGCTTCCTGACCCAGGCGCCGTGGATGGCGATCTGGCCGGGGCTTGCGATCTTCCTCGTGGTGCTGTCGCTGAACCTGCTCGGCGACGGGCTGCGCGACGCCCTCGACCCGCGCCAGCGCTAGAGCATGATCCGGAAAAGTGCGAAGCGGTTTTCCGAAAAGATCATGCTCAAACAAGAACCTAAAGCGCGATGACGATTCATCCCAATCTCATCGCGCTTTAGATCTCCCTCATGGTGAGGAGCGCGTTCTTACGCGCGTCTCGAACCATGAAGGCCCGACTGTCACCTGGAGCCATCCTTCGAGACGCGGCCTGACGGCCGCTCCTCAGGATGAGGACCTCAAATCACGATCTCCCGCAGCACGCGGCGGCAATCCATCTCGTATTCGAGATCGACCACCGGCGGGCGAGCAAAGTGCCAGGTCAGGCCGGACCGCAGCGCGCCGCGGCGGACCAGTTCGTCGACCAGCGCGTGGTGGAAGTCGTGCACCGAATAGGCCTGTACGCCGGTGGTGTCCTTCCAGCCGAAGCCGAACGCCGTCATCCGGTTTTCCATCTGCGACGTCGTGGTGAAGCGCACCTTCTCGCGAAGGCCCTCCGGGCTGAGGTCGCGGTAGCGCACCGTGCGCTCGACATAGGTCCCGCCGCCCTCGCGCGCCTCGGCACCGCCGGCGATGACGAAGCTCGGTGCCTTCGAGCTTGTCGGCCGCGTGAAGGAGAAGGCATAGAACGACGGCTCGGACGGCGGATCGATCTCGGGGCAGACATTGCTGCGTGCCACCGGATTGGTGCTGCCGTCGAAGATACCCCATTCGGACAGTGTCTTCACATAGTGCAGGTTGAACGCGCGAAAGCCCTCTTCGCTGAAGGCCGCCGGTGAGCGCAGTTCGCAGGCGCAGAAGGCCGTCAGCGGCCGTCCCGCTTCCTGGATGTACTTTGCCGCGAGCGCAAATCCCTCGGCGAGCGGCACCAGGCGGTCGAACCGGACGCGCTCGATCTCATAGCCATCGTCCGCGGCCGCACCGGCCGAATACTGGAACACGGACGGAATGAAACGATAATTGCCGGCGGCGAAGTCACGATTCATCTTGAACTCCTAGTCCAGTTGGATGCGAATGCCCTTGGCGCCATTGAGCAGGCGCTTCAGGTGAAAGCCGGCCAGGGAATCGTCGGCGTGCATGCCGACCAGCGCGGCAAAGGCCGGCATGGCCGCGACGTCGCCCGCCTCCATCTTGCCGAAAGCCTCGGAATAGAGCGCCGTTTCCGGCGCCTCGAATTTTTCCTGCGGCAACGGCTCGAATGCACGCAACGGCTCGCTGCGTCCGCGCAGCATCAGCTCACCGACGGGACGGCCTTGAAAATTCTCGGCCGCCTTGGCGGCGCTTGCGCTGACGCAAATGCGTGTCCCCAGATGCTTGTTGGCGCCTTCCAGCCGCGCCGCGATGTTGATCGAATCCCCATACGCGGTGTAGTCGAAGAACCGGTTTCCGCCGAAATTGCCGACCAGCGCCGGCCCGGCGTGAATGCCGATACGGGTGGTGCCGAAATTCACACCCTTGGCCTTCTGGCGCGCGCAAAAGCCCTGCGCCCAGGCATCGAGATCATGGGCGCAGGCGACCGCGCGTGTCGCATAGTCGGGCTGGTCGCCGGGCGCGTTGAACAGCACCTGGATCGCATCGCCGATGATCTTTGCGACCGTCCCCTCATGCGCGAAGACGACTTCGGTCATCCCGCCGACATATTCGTTGAGGAGCTCTCCCAGCATCTCGGGCGGCGCGCTCTCGACCAGTGAGGTGAAACCGGCGATGTCGGTGAAGATGGTCGCGACGTCGCGCCACTGCACCTCGATGCCCTCACCTTCGCCCCCCGCCGCCAGACGCTTGGCGAGCTCGGGCGAGAAATGGCGCGACAGGGCAGCATGAGCGCGCTCCGCCTCCATCTGTCGGCGCCGAACCTCCCGCAGCATCTCGATATGGCGAACGGTCTTCTGGATCGTCATCTCCAGGTCGACGAAGTCGATCGGCTTGGTCAGGAAGTCGAACGCACCGCGGTTCATGGCCGTGCGGATGTTGCTCATGTCGCCATAGGCCGAGACGATGATGGTGGACTTCTTGTCCTCGGCTTCCTGGAGCTTCGCCAGCAGCGACAGCCCGTCCATCCGCGGCATGTTGATATCGGAGACCACCATGTCGACATGCGGATTCCGCTCGAGCGATTGCAGCGCCTCGAGACCGTCGCGAGCAAACATGATGTCGATGAGCCCATCACGGATCTGTCTGCGGAATTTTTGCAGGACCAGCGCCTCGAGATCCGGCTCGTCGTCGACGAAGAGGATGGTGGCGGTCATGCGGCCTGCTCGAGCCGCGTGTCGATTTCCTGCCGCAGCAGCGCAAAATCGATCGGCTTGGTGAGAAGTCCGACCGCGCCGCGCTCGATCGCCTTCCTGCGCGTCTCCGCGTCGCCATAGGCCGTAATCATGATGACGGGAACGTTCGGGTGCGCGTCACGCACCTTTGGCAGCATGTCGAGCCCGCTCATGCCGGGCATGTTGATGTCGGATAGAATCAGGATCAGCGAAGGATCGCGCACCTCGGCGGCGAGCTTCAGCGCATCCGGCGCGGACGGCGCGAATTCCATCTGGAAACGGCCGGCGCGCAGATCGCGCCGGAACTGCTGCCGGAACAGCGCCTCGACGTCAGGCTCGTCATCGACGACCAGGATGTAAACGTTCAAGCCTTGTCTCCAGTAGTTCCGTCTGCCGCCATCATGCGCGGCAGGGTGATGATGAATTCGGTGAATACACCGGACTCGGTGTTCACGTCGATCGTGCCGCCGTGCTGCTTCACGACGATGTCATGGCTCATGGAAAGGCCGAGCCCGGTGCCCTCGCCGGCCGGCTTGGTCGTGAAGAAGGGATTGAACATCTTCTCCTTCACCTCTTGTGAAATGCCGGTGCCATTGTCGCGAATGCGGACCTCGACCTTGTCGCCAAGATTCTTCGTCGTCGCGCGCAGGGTGGGTTCGAAACCGTCCGTGGCCCTCTCCTTGCGCCTGGCGGTGGCATAGAAGCCGTTCGAGACCAGATTGAGAAAGACGCGCGAGATCTCCTGCGGGTAGATATCGACCATACCGGCAGCGGGATCGAAGTCGCGGTCGAGCGTGACGTTGAAGCCGGGCTTCTCGGCGCGCGCGCCGTGATAGGCCAGATTGAGGCTCTCCTCCACGACCGCATTGATATCGACGGAGCGATGTTCGCCGGAACCCTGGCGCGAGTGCACCAGCATGTTCCTGACGATGGAATCGGCGCGCTTGCCGTGCTGCACCACCTTCTCGAGATTGCCCCTGAGCATGCCGGTCAGCTCATCGGCCTCCTGCTTCGTCTTGCCGTCGAGCTTTGCCGCGTCGAGCACCTCGTTGAGCTCGTCGATCAGCTCGGTCGAGACCGCGGAGAAATTGTTGACGAAATTGAGCGGGTTCTTGATCTCGTGTGCGATGCCCGCCGTGAGCTGGCCGAGCGAAGCGAGCTTCTCGGTCTGGACCAGACGATCCTGCGCGGCGCGCAGATCGTTCAGAGATTGCCGGAGTTCTGCGGTGCGCTGCTCGACCTTGTTCTCGAGGTCAGCATAGGATTCCTGCAGACGCGCGCCCATGTCGTTGAACTGGTCGGCGAGCCCTTCGAGCTCGTCGCCCGTCTTGATCGAGATACGCTGGGCGAAATCGCCGCCCCCGATCCGCTCGGCGCCGCGACGCAGCGCCTGGATCGGCCCGACCATGCGACGCGCCAGAAATATCCCGGCGAGCACCGCGAAGATCGAGGCTGCGAGCAGCACGATCGCGAGCCGCTGCAACGCGGCATAGAGTGCGGCATAGGCCTCTTCGACCGGCAGCTCGACGAACATGGTCCAGTGCAGCGGCGCGATCGGCGCCGACGCGGTCAGCACCTTCTGTCCCTGGATGTTGCGCGCCTCGGAGAGCGCGTCCACGGTAGCTCCGGCCAGCGCAGCGCGCACTTGCGCGAGGCCGGACATGTCGGTGTTGCGCAGGACCAGGCTGATATCGGGATGTGCGATCAGGCGTCCCTCCGGGCCGACCACATAGGCATGTCCGTGCTCGCCGACCTTGATCTGGGACACGACGTCCCAGATCAGCTTCAGGTTCACCTCCGCGATGCTCACACCCGCATCCTTGCGCGGGCCGGCGAGCGCCAGCGTCATGTAAGGCTCCGACTCCCTGCGGAAATAGACCGGCCCGTAATATACTTTGTGCGCAACCGCCTCGGTGAACTTCGGATCGCCCGACAGGTCGATCCCGCTGTCGATCGCATCCATCGCCAGCCGCGAGACCCGCAATCGCTCCTTGCCGGTCGAATCCACCTGAGCGAGCTCGGTGATGGCAGGCACCTGGCGCAAGAGCCGCAGCGCGTCGAACCGGCGCTGCTCGATCGAGCCCCCCGACCAGGGCAGTTGCGTGGTCCAGCCGAGCTGGCTCTCGATCTCCTTGACGAACTGGCCGATCTTGGCCGCTGCCGCCTCGGCCTGCTCATGCTGGACCCGGATCAAAGCGGCCTTGTGCTCGCGATAGTAGAAGAAGACCTCGAACAGGCCGTTGGCCAGCAGCGCGATGGCGACAACGGCCACGAACAGCGCGACATATTTGGTGAAAAGTCGCGTCCTGATCCCCTGCCCCGCCGCCGCTCCGGAGGCGGCGCCATCCGGTGCCGCGCTTGGCAGCGTCCTCGCTTGCGAGGTATCGGGATGGAGGGAAAGGCTCATCCTGCCAAACCTAGCAAGAAGGCCGCTCCTTGTCTCGCCGGCGGAACCGCGGATGACCCCGGGCGATAACGAAAAAGGGCGGCAACGGGTTGGCCGCCGCCGCCCTCCGGTTCGCTGATCTGTGACCTCAGGTCGGCCGCAGCGCCTTGTTGCCGAGATCGAGATCGTTGACCTGCTTATTCCGCTCGGAATCGGCCGCCGCGCGATGGTCGGTCGCCAGCACCACGTACACCGCAGGCAGCACGAACAGCGTGAACAGCGTGCCGATCGACATGCCGGCGACGACCACCAGACCGATCGAGAAACGGCTGGCCGCACCCGCGCCGGTCGCGGTCAGCAGCGGGATCAGGCCCGTCACCATCGCGGCCGTCGTCATCAGGATCGGCCGCAGCCGGATGCGAGCCGACATCTCGATGGCCGAGCGGCGGTCGAGCCGCTCGTTGACCTGGAGCTCGTTGGCGAACTCCACCATCAGGATGCCGTGCTTGGTGATCAGACCAACCAGCGTCAGCAGACCGACCTGGGTGTAGATGTTCATGGTCGCTGCGCCGAAGAACAGCGGGATCAGCGCGCCCACGATCGCCATCGGCACCGAGATCATGATGACGAGCGGGTCGCGCAGGCTTTCGAACTGCGCCGCCAGCACCAGGAAAATGATGACGAGTGCGAAGCCGAACGTGATCGCGAGCTGGTTGCCCTCCTGCACATACTGCCGGCTGTCTGCGAGATAGTCGTGGCTGAATCCCTGTGGCAGCTTCTTGGCCTCGCTTTCGAGGAAGTCGACCGCCGCGCCGACAGTCACGCCCGGCATCGGCACCGCCGAGAAGGTCGCCGAGTTGAGCTGATTGTAGTGGGTCAGCGAATTGGGGGCGGTCTTCGTCTCGATCGATACCAGGGTCGACAGCGGAAGCTGTTGACCGGTATTGGTCGTCACGTAGAAGCCGCCGAGCGCTTCCGGCGAGAGCCGTTGGCCGCGCGGCACCTGCGGGATCACCTGGTAGGAACGACCCTCGAGATTGAAGCGGTTGACATAGTTGCCGCCAAGCAGCACGGCGAGCGCACTGCCGACGTTCTGCATGTTGACGCCGAGATCCTGAGCCTTGGTGCGGTCGATCTTCACCGTTACAGTCGGCTGATTATAGGCGAGATCGCTGTCGGAGACGATGAACATGCCGCTCTTGCGGGCGGCGTCCTTCAGCTTCTCCATCTGCTCAAAGACGGCCTGGAAGCCCGCGGTCGAGTTGATCACCATCTGCACGGGAAGGCCGCCCGGCCCGCCCGGTAGCGGCGGCAGGTTGAACGCGAAGGCCTGAACGCCTTCGATCTTGGAGAGCTCGGCCTGCACCAGTGACTTCAGCTGAATCGAGGAACGCTTCCTTTCGTCCCACGGCTTCAGCAGCATGCCGGCGATGCCGCCTTGCGGGCCGTTGATGCCATTCAGCACGAAGCGCAGATCGGTCTCGGGGAATTTCTGGAACTCCTTGTCGAGCTTTTCGCCATAGAAATCGACATAGTCGATGTTGGCGTATTTCGGCGCCTTCGTCACCGCGAACACGATGCCCTGGTCTTCCTCCGGCGCCAGCTCCTTCGAGGTGTGCATGTAGAGAAAGCCGACGAGCCCGAGGATGGTCACCGCGAACAGGCCGGTAATGGCCTTGTAGTCGAGCGAGCGGTCGAGCCTGCGGCCGTACCACCGCGTGACCGCGCCAAAGACCCTGTTGACGAGCTTGGCGAAACGACCTTCTTCGGCATTCTTGAGGAGCACCGAGCACATCATCGGCGACAGCGTCAGCGCGATCACGCCGGACACGATCACCGAGCCGGCAAGCGTGAAGGCGAATTCGCGGAATAGCGAACCGGTCAGGCCGCCCAGGAAGCCGATCGGCGCGTACACGGCCGCGAGCGTGATCGTCATCGAGACGACCGGACCGACGATTTCGCGCGCGCCCTCCAAGGCCGACTGCACGGGCGTCTTGCCCTCTTCCAGATGCCGATGGATGTTCTCCACCACGACGATGGCGTCGTCGACCACTAGGCCGATCGCGAGCACCATGGCAAGCAGCGTCAGCAGGTTGAAGCTGAAGCCGAGCGCCAGCATCAGCGTGCAGACACCGATCATCGACAGCGGAATGGTGACGACGGGAATGATGACCGAACGGAACGACGCCAGGAACAGGAAGATCACCACGATCACGATGATCACGGCTTCGCCCAACGTCTTCTCGACCTCGTCGATCGAGGATTGGATGAACTTGGTCGAATCGTAGGCCACCTTCATCTTCATCGACGGCGGCAAATTGCGCTCGAGTTCGGGGAACAGCGCGCGCACACCCTTGACCAGCGTCAGCGGGTTGCCCTGCGGGGTTGCCTGGACACCGATGAAGATCGCGTGCTCGCCGTTGAAGGCGACGCTCGCGTCCGTGCTTTGAGCCGCAAGCTCGACGGTCGCGATGTCCTCCATCCGTACGAAGCCGCCGTCCTTGGCCTTGACGATCATCTTCTTGAACTGGTTGACGTCGGTGAGGCCGGTATTCGTCGAGATGTTCGAGACGATCAGGTAGCCCTTGGTCTGGCCCGCCGCGGACTGGAAGTTGTTGGCGGCGATCGCCGCCGCCACATCGGCCGGCGAGACGTTGCGGCCGGCCATCTTTACCGGGTCAAGCCACAGCCGCATCGCGAAAGTCTGGCCGCCGAGGATGTCGGCCGAGGCGACGCCGTCGACGGTCGACAGCACCGGCTGCACCACGCGCGTCAGATAGTCGGAGATTGCCGATCCCGACAGTTCCTCGGACGAGAAGCCGAGATACATCACGGCCGTGGTCTGGCCCGTCGTCTTGGTGACGATCGGATCGTTGGATTCCTTCGGGATCAGGTATTTGACCGAGTTCGTCTTGGCCAGCACCTCGGTGAGTGCCTGGTTCGGATCGAAGTTCAGCTTGATGTAGACCTGGATCGTCGAGGTGCCGAGCACCGAGGACGAGGTGATGTAATCGACGCCCTCGGCGGAGGCGACCGCCTGCTCGATCGGCGTGGTGATGAAGCCCTGGATCAGGTCGGCGGACGCGCCGGGATACACGGTCGTGATGTTGATGACCGTGTTCGAAAGCTTCGGATATTGCCGGATCGGCAGCACCATCGCCGCGCGCAGGCCGATCAGCAGGATCAGCAGGCTGACGACGACCGACAGCACCGGTCGTTTGATGAAAATGTCGGTAAAGCGCATCGCGTCGATCTCGATCTCTTTGTCTCAAGAAACGTGATCCGGCCAGGCCGGATCACGCGAGCACATGTCAGTAACGCGGCGGTTGCGCCGGGATTGCCGGAGCCGGGTCGGTCGAAATCGACACCGCTGCGCCCGATTGCAGCTTGAGCTGGCCGACGGCGACGACCTTGTCGCCCGGCTTCAGGCCTTTGAGGATTTCAGCACGACCCTCGACCCGGTTGCCGGTCTGCACGAAGGTGCGCACCGCGGAAAGGCTGGTCTTGCCGTCCGCATCCTTCTTCTCGGTGATCACGAACACGGAGTCGCCGTACAGCGTGTAGTCGACCGCCGTTTCCGGCACGGTGATCACCGCCGGCTTGTCCGGCAGCACCACGGTGGTGGTCACGAACATGCCGGGCTTGAGGATCTTCTCCGGATTGGCAATGGTCGCCTGCACGCGGATGTTGCGGGTATCGGTCGCGATCTGCGGCTCGATCGTGGTGATCTTGCCCTCGAAGGTGCGGCCCGGATAGGCGTCGACCCTCAGCCTGACGACCTGACCGACCTTGAGGTTGCCGGAATCCTTTTCCGTCACCGTGAAGTTGGCCCACAGCTCCGACAGATCGGTCAGCGACACGATGGCCGTGCCGGCCGTCAGATACTGGCCGACCTCGACCTTGCGGACGCCGAGATCGCCGGAGAACGGCGCGCGGACCAGCTTCTGCGAGATCAAGGCCTCGGTCTTGGCGATGCCGGCCAGCGCCTGGTCGTAGGCGGCCTGCGCGGTGTCGACGGTCGCCTGCGGACCGAACTGGCGCGAGGCCAATTGCTTGGCGCGGTCGAGCGACAGCTGCGCGACGGTCGCCTGCGCCTTGTAATTGGCGAGGTCGCCCTGCTCCGGCATGTCGAACAGCTGCACCAGCGGCGTACCGGCTTCGATATGGGTACCCGGTTCGAACTTGATTTCGGTGACGCGGCCGTTGACGTCGGCGCTGACATCGACCTGGTGGACGGCGACAAGGGAGCCGACCGCGGTGAGCAGGTTCGGCACCACCTCGGACTTCGCTTCGGCCGCGCTGACTGCCGTCGGCGGCGGCTTGTTGTTGGCGAAGAACTGCTTGATCATCTGGCCGCGGAAATAATTGAACCAGACGAGGCCGCCCACGAGCACGCCCAGGAGCGTGCCGACGATGATGAACCAGAGCACCGGCCGGACCGGACGCTTGGGAGCCTTGTTGTCGATCGGTTCGCCCGAAATCTTGTGTTCGGTTACGATGTTCATGTCATGCACTTTCTGCAATCGCCGTCTTGCCCGCACAACTGGCCTGATTGCGGCCCAAATGCGAAACAATTGCGGCGTCGTTAAGTCCGATACCCCTCAGGAGAAACTCACACAGCTGCCGCTCGAGATCGTTCGCCCTGCCGTAGGCGAGGCAGGGCGTGGCCGGCAGCCTGGTCAGCGCAGCCGTCATCACTGAATGATGCGCGAACCAGAACAGGTTGAGCGGATCGCCAGCGCACGGCCGCGCGTCCCCGGCGGCAACGGCGCGCTCGAGCGAAGCGACGAAAACAGCCCCGATCAGCGTCTCGATCTTGGCGTATAGCAAACGGGCGAATTCGCCGTCATCCAAATGGCTCGTGGCCATCAGTCGCAGGCGCTGGGCCTCTTCCTGGTCGGGCCCGTCGGCGATGTGGAGGAAATGTTGGACCATGCCGCGGATCAGTTCGACCAGGGTGGCCGTCGAGGGCTCCCGCTCGAGCAACTCCATCAATGCCGGGTCCGCCTCGCATTCGTCGCTGAGAATCTCGGCGTAGAGCGCCGCCTTGGACGGGAAATGCTTGAACAGCAGCGCCTCGGAAATGGCAGCCGCAGCCGCCACGCTCTTCGTCGTGGTGCCGGTATAGCCGTGTCGGGCAAAGCAGCGCTTTGCGGCGCCGAGGATCAATTGACGCCTCAGGTCGCTCGTCATTCGCAGTGAGCTCATGCGCGGTGAGTAAGCACTCACCCACGCAAAAGTCAAGCACTATGCTGCATCGCAACCTGAGTGCGTTGTAGTTTCAGTGGAAATCGGCCTCGCCTGCACGGCCACCGTGCAGACCAGTGCGCCGGAACGCGCACCTAGATCGGTTGGAAGCCGAGGTCACCGCGGATCCGGTTGACGATGTAGGTCCCGTCCCGGCTGGGCAAGATCCGCTCCAGATTGGCGCTGTCGATCTTCACATTGGCAAAGCGCGGACCCGCCGCGACGTCGTGGACGGCTTTGGCGAAGGCTTCGACCTCGGCCATGGTCGTGACGGATCGGCTGTCCTCGATGCCGCAGGCCCTGGCGACGCCAACGAGATCGGCGGCCGCCGAGGTGTGGCTAGTCTGGCCGCCGGTCTCGCCATAGGCCTCGTTGTCGAGCACGACGATCGAGAGGTTGGGCGGCTTCTGCAGGCCGATGGTGGCAAGGCTCCCCATGCCCATCAGCATCTCGCCGTCGCCGGTGATGACCAGCACCGGCAGCTTCGGCTGCGCCAGCGCGAGCCCCAGCCCGATCATCGCAGCGCCGCCCATGCCGCCCCAGAGATAGAAGTTGCGGGCGTGATCGCCGGCCGCGCACATGTCGTTGGTGGAGGCCCCGAGGCCGCCGATCGCAACCACATCCTTGCGGTGCGCAAGCAACGAGGACACCACCTGGCGGCGGTCGAGGAGATTGGCTTTGCTCATTTGGTGAAGACCTTGGCGCCGATCAGGCGCTGCGACAGCAGGACCGCGGTGGGCGTGAGCGCGTTGTAGGCCTGCGCCGACGCCGCCTCGAGCACGGCCGGCACCTCGGCCGCATCGGAGGCGCGCAGCACCTTGACCCCGGAGAGTTCGAACACGCCCTGCGTGGTCGATCCCATCGGCACCTGCCACGGATTGAACTCGCCCCACTCGCCGCGCATCGTCACGAGCGTGAGGAACGGAAAACGCAGGATCGGGATCAGCGACAGCATGTTGATGCAATTGCCGACCCCGCTCGATTGCATCAACAGGACGCCGCGCTGTCCGCCGGTCCAGGCACCGGCGAGAAGTGCCACGCCCTCCTCCTCCGTCGTGAGCGGAATGCCGCGCATCGAGGATGAAGCCAGCACGCGGTTGATCAGCCTGGAATGGCCGGCGTCGGGCACGTAAGGCACCTGCCGGACATCGAAGCGTTGCAAGGTCGCGAAGATATCGTCGGGCCATGTCGGCGCCGTCGTCTCGGCAGCGTCAGCGCGGGCGTGCATTTTCCTGTCCGGTCGGCTTGCAAATCAGGACCCGACTGTAGACGGTGATCCCAACCGCTCGAAAGAGCGAAAACAGCATATCGGTCTCAACCGGCGAGTATGGCGGCATGAACGCAGATGCGAAAGAACTGGCGGCTCATTTTGATCTGGAGAAGCTGACGGCGGAATTCTACGACGATCCCTACCCGACCTATCGTGCACTGCGGGAGAACGAGCCGGTCAAGCGCCTCCCCAACGGCACCGTGTTCCTGACCCGCTACGACGACCTCGTCACCACCTACAAGAACACCAAATCTTTCAGCTCGGACAAGAAGCGCGAGTTCGCGCCGAAATACGGCGACACCCCGCTCTACGAGCACCACACCACCAGCCTCGTCTTCAACGATCCGCCGGCGCATACGCGCGTGCGCCGCCTGATCATGGGCGCGCTGTCACCGCGCGCGATCGCGGGGATGGAGCCTGATATCGTCAGGCTGGTCGACGGCCTGCTCGACGCCATTGCCGCCAAGGGTGCCTGCGAGCTGATCGAGGATTTCGCCGCCTCGATCCCGATCGAAGTGATCGGCAATCTGCTCGACGTGCCCCATGACGAGCGCACGCCACTGCGCGACTGGTCGCTGGCGATCCTCGGTGCGCTCGAACCCGTGGTGTCCAGCGAAGTGGCGGCGCGCGGCAACACGGCGGTTAAGGACTTCCTGGCCTATCTCGAAACGCTGGTTGCGCGCCGGCGCGAGAAGCCCGGCAATCCCGAGCGCGACGTGCTGACGCGCCTGATCCAGGGGGAGGAGAACGGCGAGCGGCTGACCGAGAAGGAGCTGCTGCACAATTGCATCTTCCTGCTCAATGCCGGTCACGAGACCACCACCAATCTGATCGGCAACGGCCTCGTGGCGCTGCACCGCAATCCGGACCAGAAGCAGCGGCTGATCGACAACCCGGATCTGATCAAGACCGCGGTCGAGGAGATGCTGCGCTATGAAAGCTCGAACCAGCTCGGCAACCGCATGACCACCGAACGGGTCGAGCTCGGCGGCGTCGTGCTCGATGCCGGCACGTCGGTGACGCTGTGCATTGGAGCTGCCAACCGCGACCCCGCGCAGTTTCCGGATCCCGAACGCTTCGATGTCGCGCGGTCGCCGAACCGGCATCTCGCCTTCGCCACCGGCGCGCATCAATGCGCCGGCATGGCGCTGGCGCGGCTGGAAGGCGCCATCGCGATCTCGCGCTTCCTGGCGCGCTTCCCGGATTATGCCGTCAGCGGGCGGCCGGTGCGGGGCGGACGGGTGCGGTTCCGCGGGTTTTTGAGCGTGCCCTGCGCGATCGGCTGAGGCCCCACAACAAAAAAGTCGAAAACAACCCCATGCACAGTAGGCGGCGGTCGCCGCGAGATGCCCCGGCGACTCCGTGCAACCGTTTGATAGTTCAGGCGATCAGCGGCGCTGCGCGCGATGGATACCGGGGAAGGCTAAACGACCGTTTTGTGCCGTTCGATGCAGGTGCGCAGCACTTCATCCATCGGCTTGCCCCACCAGTCGTTGGAGAAAATCTCGATCTCCGAAAAGCCGGCAAAACCCTGCGCCTCGACCGCGGCGCGCACCGATTTGATGTCGATGACGCCGTCGCCCATCATGCCGCGGTCGTTGAGGATGTCCCTGGTCGGCACCAGCCAGTCGCAGACATGGAACGCGAGCAGGCGGTTCTTGCCGGCGCGCGCGATCTGACCCATCAGCTCCGGATCCCACCAGATGTGATAGACGTCGAGCGCGACGCCGAGCATGCCACTGCGGCCAGGGTCGAGCCGGTCGCAGATGTCGAGCGCCTGCTTTGTCGTGTTCACGCAGGCGCGGTCGGCCGCATAGGCGGGATGCAGCGGCTCGATCGCCAGCGGCAGTTTTGCTTGCCTCGCGTAGTCTAGCATCTCGGCCAAGGCATCCTCGACCTGCCCGCGCGCCGCCACGATATCTTTCGAAACCTCGCTGCCCGGCCGCGAATATTGCGGCAGGCCGCCGACGACGAGCACGATGCAGGGTGCACCCATGGCCTTGGCTTCATCGACACAGCGCCGGTTGTCGTCGCGCACCTCGCCCCGGCGCGACGCGTCGGAGGTGAACATGCCGCCGCGGCAATAGCCCGACAGTTCGAGGCCGGCCTCGCGCACCGCGCGCGCGGCGCGATCGAGACCGACGGCTGCGACCTGGTCGCGCCAGGGATCGATGGCGCGGATGCCGTGCTTTGCACAGGCATCGATGATCTGAACGAGGTCACCCTGCTTGCGGACCGTCGCCGTGTTCAGCGACAGCCAGCGATGGTCGGACGAGAAATCACGCATCAGGATTCGATTCCGTGCGTTGAGAGCACCGCCTTCATCCGCCGCGTCGCCAGCTCCGGATTGGCAAGCAGCCCGGCCTTGTCGGCCAGCCGGAACAGCTCGGCCAGATGCAGCGTCGAGCGCGTGCTCTCCTGCCCGCCGACCATGGTGAAGTGGTCCTGATGGCCGTTGAGATAGGCCATGAACACCACGCCTGTCTTGTAGAAGCGTGTCGGCGCCCTGAAGATGTGGCGCGACAACGGCACCGTCGGCCCCAGCACGTCGTGGAAGCCGGCTTCGTCACCCGCCGCAAGCCGCGACAGGGCGTAGGAGGCCGCCGGTGCGATCGCATCGAAAATGCCGAGCAGCGCATGGGAAAAGCCCTGCTCGTCGCCGGCGATCAGCTCCGCATAGTTGAAGTCGTCGCCGGTATACATCTTGATGCGCTTGTCGAGGCGACGGCGCATGTCGATCTCGCGCTGCTTGTCGAGCAGCGAGACCTTGACGCCATCGACCTTGGCGGCGTTGTTGTTGATGATGGCCACGGCGGTGTCCATCGCCCCGTCGAGATCCTTGGTGCCCCAATATCCCGTCAGCGCCGGATCGAACATGTCGCCGAGCCAGTGGATGATCACGGGCTCGCGAACCTGCGACAGCACCCGGTCATAGACTCTTGCATAATCGTCGGCGTTGCGGCCGAGCTTGGCCAGCGCGCGCGACGCCATCAGGATGATGCGGCCGCCGACCTTCTCGACCGCCGAAATCTGCTCCTCATAGGCGCGGATCACGTCGTCGAGACTCTTGGCATCCTCGACCGCGAGATGATCGGTGCCGGCGCCGGAGAACACCATCGCGTTGCGCCGCTTCGCGGCGGACACCGAGCGCGTGATCAGCTCCAGCGAGGTCGGCCAGTCCAGCCCCATGCCCCGCTGCGCGGTGTCCATGGCTTCGGCGACGCCAAGCCCGAGGTCCCAGACGTGCTCGCGGAAGGCGATGGTCTTGTCCCAGTCGACCGCGGCGGAGAGCCAGGGATCGTTGTCGGCGAAGGGATCGGTCACGGTATGGACGGCCGAGAACGCGATGCGGTTCAGCGGGCCCTCGAGCTTGGCCGGAAACGTTCGCGACGCCGCGAGCCGGTAGGTCTCGATCGAGCGATCGGCCTTCGGCAGCTTCAGCGATAGGGACGACATTGGCAGGACGGGCTTGTTCATGTCTGCCTCCTCAGACCTTGATCGGGGCGACGTCGATCCAGCGCCGCTCCTTCCAGCTCTTCAGCGCGCATTCGGCGAGCTGTACGCCCTTGACGCCTTCGAGCAGCGTGAACTTGTAGGGCGCATCCTCGTAGACGTGGCGGATGAACATCTCCCACTGCTCCTTGAAGCCGTTGTCGTAGGTGACGTTGTCGGGCAGCTTCTGCCAGTCGCCGTAGAAATCGTGCAACCGTTTCTCGTCGGGATTCCACACCGGCCTCGGGGTCGCCTGCCGCGCCTGAATCATGCAATCGGAGAGACCCGCGACCGCGGAGCCGAGCGTGCCGTCGACCTGGAAGGTGACGAGGTCGTCACGATAGACGCGCGTCACCCAGGACATGTTGATATGGGCGATGACGCCGCCCTCGAGCTGGAAGGTTGCATAGGCGGAATCGTCTGCCGTCGCCTTGTACTTCTTGCCCTGCTCGTCGTAGCGCTCGGGAATGTCGGTATTGCCGATGCAGACCACGCTCTGGACATTGCCGAAGAGGTTGTCGAGCACGTAGCGCCAGTGACAGACCATATCCAGAATGATGCCGCCACCGTCCTCGTCGCGATAATTCCAGGACGGCCGCTGCGCCTCCTGCCAGCCGCCTTCGAACACCCAATAGCCGAACTCGCCGCGCACCGAGAGGATGCGGCCGAAGAAGCCGGAATCGCGCAGGAAGGCGATCTTCTTCAGGCCGGGCAGGAACAGCTTGTCCTGAACCGTGCCGTGCTTGACGCCCTTGGCGTTGGCAAGCTTGACGACCTCGAGCGCCTCCTCGAAGTTCGTCGCAATCGGCTTCTCGCAATAGACGTGCTTGCCGGCATTGATGGCCTGGGTCAACAGGCCGGGCCGGGCCTGCGTGGTCGCGGCGTCGAAGAACATGGTATCGTTCTTGTCGGCGAGCGCGGCGTCGAGGTCGGTGGTCCAGCGCGTGATGTTGTAGCGCTTGGCAAGCGCCTCGACCTTCTCGGCGCTGCGGCCGACCAGGATCGGATCGGGCATGATGCGGTCGCCGTTCTTCAAGCGGACGCCGCCCTGCTCACGGATCGCGACGATCGAGCGGATCAGATGCTGGTTGAGCCCCATGCGGCCGGTGACGCCGTTCATGATGAGGCCGAGGCGTTGGGTGGTCATGCCAATTGCTCCTGAAGTGATGTTGGCTGTTCGAGCGGGCGGAGCGCCGGCCAGTCCGGATCGACCGACGTCGCAAACCCCGCAGCGTGAAGCGATCCCGTCAGGAGATCGCCGTCGTGGATGGAGAGCCGGATGCCCTGCCCGGCATCGGCGTAGAGATCGGGATGTGCGGCCGCGAAGGCCTGCGCTTCGGCGGCGGGCGCCTCGCCAAAGCCATCGACATAGTGATGGCCGTTGCGTTCGGCATGGGTGACGCCGATCAGAGCGCCAAGCGCGAGATCCTGCTGGACGGCAAGGCCGGGCTGACAGGTCAGGTCCTCGCTGGTTACGAAGAACCTCTCTCCGCCCTCACTCCACTTCGCCGCGCGCGTTGCGTTGACGATGGACTTGTAAAGGCCCTTGCAGGATTTCGAGGAGATGCCGTGATAGCCGAGGGCCCTCGCCGCCGGGAAGGCGTCATAGGAATCATCCGCCTCGTCGATGATGAAGCCGCGTGCAGCCAGCGAGCCGAGCGGCGACTGCCGGGTGATGTCGCGCGGCATCGGCTGTTCGACATAGAGCAGGCGCGAGGCGATCGGCCGCAATGCGGCGTCATGATCGAGGCGATTGACCAGGGCATGCAGTGCGTCGAGATCGGCGTACTGCTCGTTCGCGTCGAGCGTCACCTTATAGTCATGACCAAGCGCCTCGAGCTCCGTGCCGATGCGTGCCAGCCGCGTCGCATCGGCCGATGGGTCACCCGACAGCTTCAGCTTGAAGTACCTCGCGCCGGCGTTCTCATGGACATCGGCAACGCCGCCCTTGCCTTCGACGATGTCGTCGAGGCCGACGGTATGCCTGATAGCAACGCGCGGCAGCGGCTTCCGGGCGGAGAGAAACGTCGTAACATCCGTTTCCTTCAGGTCTGGCGAAAGCCGCGCATCGATGCCGGCAATGTTGCCGGCCATGCCGTCGAAAAAGCTGGTCTCGGCGGCCCGGAGCAGCGCATCGAGGATCGCCTTGTCGATTTCCGCGGGGCCATAAGCCGCCGCGAGCGCCGGAATGTTCTTCTTCGCACAAGTCGCGACCTGGGCGCCGAGGCACGCGGCATGCAGATCGAACGCGGTCTGAAATCCAGTGCGCGCCAGATAAAGACCGCGTGCGATCTGAAGCGAGCGCCGCAGGCCGTCGACCGTCTGCGCCGGCGACAGCTCCGGCCGCTTGTCGAACCATTTTGGCACCAGCAGTTCGGCGCTGGCGCCGACCGCACTGCCCCTGCCCTCCACCTCGATCTCGACCCGCACGAACAGCTGCGGCGTCGCGTTGATGGTGATGGCGCCAAAGCGGAACGGCCGCGCGAAATGCACGGGTCGTTCGAAGAAGGCGATGCCTCGCAGCTTCAGGCGGGGGGCCATGGTGTTACCTGGCTCCCGAGATGTGACTCAGGTGGCAGTGCACCTCTCCCGCTTGCGGGAGAGGTCGGCGCGCAGCGCCGGGTGAGGGCTTTCTTCCCTTGGGGGTTCTCGCGAGTGGAGACACCCTCTCCCCAGCCCTCCCCCGCAGGCGGGGGAGGGAGCGCACCGCGCATATGGCCCGTTCAGAGAACACCATAACCACCTAGTCCAATGCACCCTGTGAAAAGAAGTGCTTGCGGATGCGTTGCACGAGCTCGGTAAACACCGGATCGGCCATCACGTCGAGCGAGCGCGGGCGCGGCAGCGGCACGTCGTAGATCGCGGCGACCGCGCCGGGCCGTTCGGTCATGACCAGCACGCGGTCGGCGAGGAACACGGCCTCGGGAATCGAATGCGTAATCAGCAGCACGGTCTTCTTCGTCTCGCGCTGGATCCGCATCAGCTCGACATTCATGCGCTCGCGCGTCAGCGCATCGAGCGCGCCGAACGGCTCGTCCATCAGCATGATCCTGGGATCATGCACCAGGGCGCGGCAGATCGAGGCGCGCTGCTGCATGCCGCCGGAGAGCTGCCAGGGCAGCTTCTTCTCGAAGCCTTCCAGCCCGACCAGCTTCAACAGCGCCTTGGCGCGGTCGAGATATGTCTGCCGCGGCAGCCGCTTCATGTCGATCGGCAGCATCACGTTGGACAGGATGTTGCGCCATGGCAGCAACAGCGCGTTCTGGAAGACGATGCCGACATTGCCGTGCGGCGCCGTCACCTTCTCGCCCTCGACCAGGATCTCGCCCGCCGTCGGCGGCAGCAATCCCGAGATCAGCTTGAGCAGCGTGGACTTGCCGCAGCCGGACGGGCCGACCACGACGAAGAACTCGCCGTCGTTGATGTGGAAGTCGAGCGGCCGCAGCGACGGCACATCGCCGTCGCGCGTCCGGTAGGTCTTCGACACGCCTGATAGCCTGATGCCCGACGCATCGCCGGCAGCCCGGTCGCTCACCAGTCTCAGATGCGCGGCCGGCTGCACGGTGTCACTCGATATAGTCGCTGGTTTCACGAGCCGCTCTTCGGCAGATAGTCGTTGGTGTAGAAGGCTTTCGGGTTCTCCTTGGCCTTGGCATCGAGCCCGCCATATTCGACCATGAGGTTGACCGTATCAGTCATGTTCTGGTCGGTGACCTGGAATGGCCGCTTGCTCTTGGTCTCGGGGGTCCGGTAGAGCGGAACGGTCAGCTCAAAGCCCTGCGTCAGGGTATCGATCTTGCCGCCCTTGGGGTTGGCATCGAGGATCGACTGCGCCGCCGCCTTCGGCTCCTTCTCGGCGGCCTCGACCGCCTTGGTCGTCGCCGACATGAAGCGGCGGACGAGGTCGGCATTGGCCTTCACGTAGTCGGAGTTGGCGATGATGCCCGAGGAGACCATGTTGATGCCGTAGTCGGCGAACTTGATCGGATAGACATCCTTGCCGGTGGCGTCCTTGATCTTCATCGACTGGTCCATGACGTAGCCGAGCAGAAGATCGGCCTGGCCGTTGATGACCGCGTTGAGCTTGGTCTGGCCGTCGCCGGCGACCGTCTGGAAGTCGCTTTCCTTGAGGCCGGTCTTCTTCAGGAACAGCGGCCAGATCTGGGTCATGGAGTCGGCCGGCGTGATCGCCACCGTCTTGCCCTTGATGTCTTCGGGCTTCCTGATGTTCTTGTCGACGAAGCCCATCGCGGACATCGGGCTGGTCTGGAGCAGCACACCGGTCGAGACCACAGGTGCGCCCTTGATCGCGGCGCGCATCATGGTGGGCACGTCGACATAGCCGAAGTCGGCGGTCTTGGCGGCGACCGCCTGCGTGGTCGCAGCGGAGCCGCGGCCTTCCTGTATCTCGAGATCGATGCCTTCGGCTGCGTAAATGCCCTTGGCCTTGCCGTAATAGAACGGCGCGTGCTCGCCATAGACGTACCAGTTCAGCATCAGCACGACCTTGTCGGCCGCTTGCGCCGGCATGGCCGCGAACACCATCAGCGCCGCAGAGACAGCTCCTATCCACCGCTTCATCGTCACTCTCCCTTGTCGTTGTTGCTTATGTGCTGTTACTTATGTTCTGTTGCTTGGGCCGTTGCTGGCCGCTCGTTGCTTTAATTATGCTGCGAAAATCACGTCCTCGCGCTGGCTGACATGCCAGGGAATGACCAGCTTCTCGATCCGGTCCACGATCCAGAACAGCATCACGCCGAGCAGCGCCAGGATCACGAGCGCTGCAAACATGGTCGGAAGGTCGAAGGTTCCGATCGAGCGTTGCATCACATAACCGATGCCGGAATTGGAGCCGACGAACTCGCCGACGACGGCGCCGACCACGGCCAGCGTCACCGATACTTTGAGGCCGGAGAAGATCGCCGGCAGCGCATGCGGCAGGTTCACGGCACAAAACACCTGGAAACGGCTGCCCTGCATGGCGCGGGCGAGATCGACCATATCGGGATCGACAGATTTGAAGCCCTGGACGGCGGAAACCACCACCGGGAAGAAGCCGAGCAGGAACGCCGAGATCACTTTCGGAATGATGCCGAAGCCGAACCACACCACAAACAGCGGCGCGATCGCGATCTTCGGCACGGACTGCGAGAACACCAGCAGCGGATAGACGTAGCTCTCCACCGTCTTCGACCCCGCGATCAGCATCGCGACCGGAATGCCGAACAGCGCCGACAGCAGGAAGCCGCAGACGGTCGCATAGGTCGTCGGCCAGGATTGCCGCAGCAGTTCCGGCCAGTCGGTGCGCAGCACCGCAAGGACATCGCCCGGCGACGGGATCTGGTAGGCGGGGATCCTGAACAGCCGGATCGCCAGGTCCCAGGCGACGACGATGAAGACGAGGAACAAGAACGGCCGAACCCAGGCCGCATTCAGCATCTTGGACACCGCACTTTGCGGCTTCAACTCAGCCACGTCTCACTCCCGGCATTCTTGTTCGTTCTGGGGAGAAATTAACCCGTTGGATAAATACTGTCCAGCCCTTTCCCTGTGACGTTTGCGCCGGGGTTCCGGGATTCGGAGGATGCGTTGGTGGCGCCGCATCCTCGGTGTCATTCCCCGCGAAGGCGCAATCCAGGACGCCGCGGCCTATCCGTATTCCTTCACCGTGTCTGGAATACTGGATCGCCCGCTTTCGCGGGCGCGGTGAGAGATTGGTGAGGCGGGAGCGTACCCGTTGGGCGGCGCGCGAATTGCGCCGCTAAACCGTCTGCGCCACCGTCGCGCGCTTTTTCGGCGCTTTCACCACGTCGAACAGCGCGGTCGACTGCCCCGTCAGCGCCGCCAGCACGAGGCCGACCATGTGGGCGAGCCGCTCGTCCTTGGCTTTCTTGTCCAGCAGATCGCGGCCGAAGATCACGCTCAGCGTCGCCGAGTTCGACAGATAGAAGAAGCAAAGTCCCGCGATCGAGATGTAGAGCTGTACCGGATCGACCGCGACCTGGAAGTCGCCGCTGTCGACGCCGCGCCGCACCACGGTGCGGATCATCTCGACGAAGGGCGAGTGCATCGACTTGACCTTGGTCGAGCGCTTCAGGTGCTTTGCGCGCGCGAGGTTCTCGGTCTGCAGCAGCGACAGGAACTCGGGATTGCGCAGGAAGTAATTCCAGGTGAACTCGATCAGGCGCCGGATCGCCTCGGGCGGATCGAGATGCTCGAGATCGAGCCCCCTTTCCTCGCTGCGGATCTTGTCATAGGCGCCTTCGAGCACCGTGAGATAGAGCTCGTCCTTGTTGCCGACGTGATAGTAGAGCATGCGCTTGTTGGCGCCGGCCTTGGCCGCGATCCGGTCGACGCGGGCGCCGGCGAGCCCGTGAGCCGAGAATTCCTGCTTGGCGGCTTCGAGAATGCGCAGCCGCATCCCCTCGGGATCGCGCTGCCATTTCAGAGTTCGCTTTGCCTTCGCTATCGCCAAACCGGTCGCTCGCTGGGTGCTGTCAGGATGCCGTGTAACACGCGCGCGCCGTCATTGCGAGGTGCCCTTGCGACGAAGCAATTCAGACTGTCTCCGGTGAGGGATGCTGGATTGCTTCGCTACGCTCGCAATGACGAGCGGAGAGACCGGCCTCAATCCACCGGCTTCGGCGAGCGCTCCAGCAGCACGGTCTGGATGCCGCAGGTGCCGCTCCGCACCGTCATCACCCGCGTGCCCGGCTTGCGGCCGTTGCGGACCTCGGTGACGTCGAGGCCGCCGGCGATCAGTCGGGCGCGCGTGGCGTCGATGTCGGCCACCCGCCAGCTCAGGCCCCAGAGACGGTCGCGCGTGAGGTCGCCGCCCGCGACGGGGCGGCGCACCACCTCGACGACGAGATCGCCGCAGCGGAAGAACATCAGCTGGCCCCAGTCCTGATGCGAGCGGTCGAGCGCCAGATCAAGCCCGAGCCGCGCGCCGTAGAGCGCGGCGGCACGCTCGGAATCCTCGGTGGTGATCACGACGTGGTCGAGCGCGTCGATCGGCGCGATGTCGGTCGCGGGCGAGAGTGGGCGCTCGTCGGCAAGTTCGAGGAAGAACATGCGCAACCCGCGCGTCAACTCGGTGGCCGCGCGCGTCCGTTTCCAGTGCAGGACCGCGCCGCTCTCCGCGTCGCCGCTTTCGACCTCAGCCACCGGATCCGGTTTGAGCGCCACCCGCTCCAGCCGCCGGTGCATCCTGCTCATGTCCGCGACACGAAAGCACAGGCTCGCGAGCATGCCTTCCTGGTCGTCCAGCAGCGCGCGCATGCGGTCGGCGATGACGCTGGAGCCGCTCGGCGCCATCAATTCGATCGTCATGTTGGCAAGGGTGAACAGCACCCGGTCGGCGCCCTCGCCCGAATTCTGCCAGGCCGGCGCCCGTCCGAGCAGCGTCTGATAGGCCGCCCTGGCCGCACCGATGTCCCTGACCAGAGCGACGACGTGATCGAGACCGGTGATCATCTTTCCCCCCGTTGATCGACCCGGAACCATGGACCGAAAGACGGCGTTTGCCCGGGCTTGGCATTGCCCTGTCATGGTCGTATTCCGGCCCCATGCCGACCTCAAGCGCTTCGGGCGGCGGTTTTGCGAATAATTTCAGCGGCCCCTCGGCGGAACCGGTGTTACAGTAAGCGCGCCGGCCGGGACCACAAAGCGCATCACGGACAAGCAATGCAGGCTCTCTTCATCGGACAGACCTATATCGACGTCGTCTTCATTACCGACCACATGCCGACCGGCGACGAGAAGCACGTGGCGACCGACTACGCGGTCTCTTTCGGCGGCAATGCGGTCACGGCGGCGTTCTGCTGCGCCAAGCTCGGCATCGTGCCCGATCTCATCGCCACCGCGGCCAACGACTGGCTCGGCCGCATGTTCATGGACATGTGCGCAAAGTACGGAATCTCGCTGCATGGGCGGAAGGTCAACCAGTCCTCGCTCTCCTTCATCATGCCCAAGGACGGCAAGCGGGCCATCGTCCGCTGCCGCGACGACGATCACATCCACCCATTCCCGATGCTCAATCTCGGCGGCTGCCGCGTGCTGCATGTCGACGGCCATCAGCCGGATGCCGCGCTCCACTACGCAAAAGTCTGCCGCGAGGCCGGCATCCTGACCTCGCTCGACGGCGGCGGCCTGCGCACCAACACGCACGAGCTGCTCGAATTCATCGACGTCGCCATCGTCGCCGAGCGCCTGTGCGAGCAGATGGACCTGACGCCGGAGAAGATGCTCGACTACCTCAAGAGCCGCGGCTGCAAGATCGGCGGCATCACCATGGGCGAGAAGGGCCTGCTCTGGTACAACGAGACAGGCGCGGTCGAGGTCATGCCGGCGATGCCGATCCCGCGCGAGCGCGTGATCGACA
Organism: Bradyrhizobium sp. Bra64; assembly: GCF_024519875.1. NCBI lineage: Bacteria > Pseudomonadati > Pseudomonadota > Alphaproteobacteria > Hyphomicrobiales > Nitrobacteraceae > Bradyrhizobium > Bradyrhizobium sp. Bra64. Next base: position 736,922 of record NZ_JALJRD010000002.1, read on the forward strand.
CCAACGGCGCCGGCGACGTCTTCCACGGCGCCTATGTCTATTCCTACCTTGCCCATCCCGGCAAAAGCTGGCGCGAACATTTCGATTTTGCCCGCGCCGCCTCCACCTTCAAGATCCAGCGCCTCGGCAACGAGGCCGGCCTGCCGACGCTTGTCGACATCGCCAAGGTCCGGCACGAGTTCGAAATCAGGGTTTAGGGTTCGCTGAGGTCTCGCATGGGGCGCGTCTTCGTCGCCGGCAGCATCAACATGGATGTGGTGGCGACGGCCGATCGCCACCCCAGGGTGGGCGAGACCGTCGCCGGCAAGCAGGTGTTGTATTTCCCGGGCGGCAAGGGCGCGAACCAGGCCGTGGCGGCGGCGCGGCTCGGTGCCGGCACCACGCTGATCGGACGGCTGGGCCAGGATTCGTTCGGCGCCGAGCTGAGGACATTTCTCGGCGACCAGGGCATCGACCTCGGCTATCTCCAGCAGACCCCCCAGGCCCACACCGGCACTGCGATCATCACGGTGGCGGAGGCGGACAACACCATCGTCGTCATCCCCGGCGCCAATTCGCTGCTCAGCGCCGAGGATGTCCGTGTCGTGCCGCTCGTGCAGGGCGACGTCGCCGTCAGCCAGTTCGAGATTCCCCTGCCCACGATCGCCGCGTTCTTCCATCGGGCGCGCGAGGCCGGTGCGATCACGCTGCTCAACCCGGCCCCGGCGCAGAAAATGTCGAGCGAATTGCTCGCGCTCGTCGACATCCTCGTGCTGAACGAGACCGAGCTCGGCTTCTTCGCCGGCGCCGAGCTCTCCGAGAGCGACGAGGCCGCGCGGATCATCGCCGTGGCGCGGCAGCTTCAGGCACGAGATGACCAGACCATCTGCGTCACCCTCGGCAAGCGCGGCCTGCTCGCGCTCGCTGGACGCGATGAGCTTGCGGTGCCCGGCCGCGTGGTGAAGGCGGTCGACACGACGGGCGCCGGCGATTGCTTCGTGGGCGCGCTTGCCGCACAACTGGCCGATGGCGCGCCGCTGCGCGCGGCACTCGCCTATGCCAACATCGCTGCCTCGATCAGTGTGCAGCGCATGGGCGCCGGGCCGTCGATGCCGACGGCTGCGGAAGTGGCGGCGGTGCTCAGCGCCGGCTGATCACGCCAGCGCGCTCTTCAGATCGAAACTTTCGTCGGCGGCCTGCGCCGGCGTGATCGAGCGGTCCATGCCGAGCAACCTGCGGCCGAACATGTGATCGCCGGCGCGGTTGATCGATTCGATGCCGAGCAGATTGTCGCCCTTGTAGCAGAACGCGGAGAACGCCTTGTTCGCAGGGCTGCCGCGCAGCACGACGCGGTCGTAGCCGGTGGTGAGGCCGGCGATCTGGAGCTTGTCCTCGCCCTGGTCGCTCCAGAACCAGGGATGGCTGTCATAGGCCTTGCGGTCGCCGGTCAGCCGCGCCGAGAGGCAGCGGGCGTGGTCGGTGGCGTTCTGCACCGATTCCAGCCGCAGCGATCCGCCGAAGCGCGGGCTGGCGAACAACGCGCAATCGCCGATCGCCGAGATGTCGGGATCGGCCGTCGCAAGAAATTCGTCGACGATGATGCCGGCGGCAACGGGAAGCCCCGCCTCCGCCGCGAGCTCGATATTGGGCAGCACGCCGACGCCGACCACGACGAGATCGGCGGGCAGATGCCTTCCGTCGCTCAAGGAAACACCGGTGACCTTGCCACCGTCGGCCTCGATGGAAGTTGCCTGCACGCCGAGATGAATGCGGATGCCGGCGTCGCGATGCCGTTGCTGGAAGTATTCCGAGACCTCGGCCGTCACCGCGCGCGCCATCACGCGCGGGGCGAGCTCGAGCACGTCGACCTCGAGGCCCTTGATGCGGGCGGTGGCCGCGAATTCCAGCCCGATGAAGCCGGCGCCGATGACCACGACGCGGGTCTTCGACGGAATGATGCTTCGCAGCGCCTCGCTCTCGTCGAGGATGCGCAGGTATTTCACGTCGGGAAGGTTCGCGTTGGGCAGATCGAGCAGCCGGTTGCGCGCGCCCGTCGCCAGCACGAGATGGCCGTAGGGCAGCGTCTTGCCCGAAGCGAGCAGGACCTTGCGTCCCGCGCGGTCGATCGACACCGCGCGGTCCGCGATCAGCTCGATGGTCTGGTCATGGTAGAATTTCTCCGGCCGGAACATCAGGCTCTCCGGCCCGGCCGAGCCCTTGATATAGGCCTTGGACAGCGGCGGCCGCTGATAGGGCAGATGCGCCTCGTCATTGATCAGGCAGATGGGAGCGGAAAATCCCGCCTGGCGCAGGGATGCCGCGACCTGGTAGCCGCCATGGCCGGCCCCGACGATGATCACCGGACCATCAGTCATTGGAACAGCCCATTTCCGGAGACACGAGCGTCACCCATGTCGTCTCCTCTCTCGCTGATTTTGGCTTTGCTTGCCCAGGAGGAGCCGGCGCTCGTGTCCGTCCCTCAACGAAGGCAGTGCATTTGACCCTATCGTTCCGGCCGACGCAAGAGCCTCCGCCGGCCGCTCGCGCCGGGGATTGTCACCCCTCGCCTTCTGCGATTTAGTTGCAGAAATGACCTCCTGCCGGGGATTTTCCAATGACCGCTCCCGTCTCCCGACCCGATGATCCCGCCCTGCTGCGGATCGACGGCCCGATCGCGACCATCACGCTGAACCGGCCCGCCGCGTTCAATTCAATCAACCTTGCAATCGCGCAAAAGCTCGAGCAGCTTGCGGCCTATCTCGAGGGCGCCGACGACATCAAGGTGGTGGTGATCGAGGGCGAAGGCCGCGCCTTCTCGGCCGGCGGCGATCTGCAGACCATCGGGGCCGCCGCCGAGGCGGGCACGGTGACGCCTGTCGTCGGCGAGCTCCTGAAGCACTACCACGCCTTCATCGAGATGATCCGGCGCATGCCGAAGATTTCGCTGTCGAGCGTGCACGGCTCGGCCGCCGGCGCCGGCATGGGCCTCGCCTTCGTCACCGATCTCTGCATCGCCGCCGACGACGCCAAGTTCACGCCGGCCTATGCCAAGATCGGGGTGTCGCCGGACGGCGGCTCGACGGTCGGCATGGTCGGCACGGTCGGCTCCCGCCGCGCGCTGCAGATCTTCCTGTCCGAGGACAATTTCACCGCGCAGCAGGCCCTCGAATGGGGCCTCGTCGCCAAGACCGTTCCGGCGACCGAGCTGAAGGCGGCGACGCGGCAGCTCGCCGAGCGGCTGGCACAGAATCCGCTCGCCGCGATCGCCGGGACCAAATCGCTGGTCTATCAGGCCGCCACCACGCCGGTGAAGCAGCAGCTCGACGCCGAGGAGCACAGGATCATCATGGCGATGAACACGGACGAGTTTCGCGTCGCCGTGAAGAAGTTCACGAGCAAGGGCAAGTAGCCCTTCACCGCGGACAGATGTACCCCGTGCCCGCCGGCGACTTGAAGCAGCCGACCGATTCGGGGAGCACCTGCCGCGGCAGCCACAGCACCACGCTCGGGAAGTAGATCGCGAACGCGATGGTCGCGAAGAACACGAGGTAGATCGGCAGTGCCGCGCGGAGCGCTTTTGCGAAACTGACGCCGACGAATTTCGACGCCATCAGCAGCACCAGGCCATAAGGCGGCGTGATCAGGCCGAAGGCGAGCGTGGCGATCAGCACCACGCCCATATGCACGCCGTTGATGTCGCCGGCTTCCGTCAGCGTGTTGACCAGCGGCATGAAGATGATGATGGTCGGGACCGGTTCGATGAAATCGCCGACCACCGTGAACAGCAGCACCATCAGCAGCATGATCAGATGCGGATCGTTGCCGGCGATAGAGGTGATGACGTCGGCGATGTAGCTCGCACCGCGTAAGTAAGCGAGCATCCAGCCGAACGCATTGGCAGCGCCGATCGTGATCAGCGGCAGCGAGAAGATCAGCCCGGCAAGGCAGAAATCATACGGGATCTTGCTGATGTGCCCGCGGTTGAGCGCGGGGATCACGACCAAGACGATCCAGGCCACGGCGACGACACCGGCTTCCGTCGGCGTGAACCAGCCGGTCAGGATGCCGCCCAGCAGGATCACCGGGATCATCAGCGGCAACGCCGCATCGCCGGCCGCGAACACCACCTGCCGCAGCGGCGCGCGCGGCTTGCGCAGGCCGGAGGGGCCGAAGAAATAGCAGTAGATCATCAGGCCGAAGCCGATCATCAGGCCCGGCACGACGCCTGCCATGAACAGGCCGGCGATCGAGACGTTGCCCACCGCGCCATAGACCACGGCGGTGATGCTCGGCGGCACCAGCGCCGCGATGGTCGAGGCCGAGGCGATGATGGCGGCGATAAAGGCGGGCTCGTAGCCTTCGCGCTTCATCGGGCCGCCCAGCGCACGGCTCATCACCGCGACGTCGGCGGTGGTCGAGCCCGACATCTCCGAGAAGAACATGCTGAAGACGACCACGACCTGGGACAGCCCGCCCCTGATGTGCCCGACCAGCGACACCGACAGGTTGGCTATTCGCACCACCACGTTGGCCGAGCTCATGAGCTCGCCGACCAGCAGGAAGAACGGGATCGCGAGCAGCGCCTCGGAATCGACGCCGTCGAATATCTTCTGGATGATCGCGGCGAGCGAAACGTCCGACAGGATCGCGCCGATGAAGACGCCGGCCATCAGCGAGAACGGCACCGGCACGCCGAGATAGCCGAACGACAGGAAGCAGATCGTCATCAAGGCCAGGACGATGGGTGCACTCACGGCTGTGCCCTCATCTGCGCGTCGGTGATGACGGGTGCGCCGTCCTCCTCCGGCGGCTCGGAATGGTCAAAGCCGTTGCGCAGGCCGTTGACGAGCTGCTCGATGGTGAACAGGCCGATCAAGACGCCCGATAGCGGGATGATCGCATAGAGCGAGGCAATCGGCGTGCCCGACGGCAGGCGAAAGCTGCCGAAACCGCGGAGATAGTTCTGATAGCCGTACCAGATCAGGCAGAAGGCGACGCCGAGCACGACGAGGCGGATGATCACTTCGACGATCAGCCGCGGCGTGCCGTGCATCGCCTCGGAGATCGCGGTGAGATAGAGATGGTCGTTACGCCGCGTCGCTGCCGCCGTGCCGACGAAGATCGCGTAGATGAACAGGGTCGACGTCACCTCCTGAAGCCACAGCCAGGGATGACCAATCGTGCGGGTGACGATGTCGGCGGTCACCGACAGCGAGAAGCCGAAGCAGAGCACGCCGCAGAGGATCATCAGCACGAGCTCGAGCCAGTCAAGCCAGCGCCATTTGAGGTGGCGCTGGCGCTGAACGAGCAGCTTGTCGGCGATGGCCATCTACTTCCTCGTCGTCCCGGAGCTATCGCCTGCGACAGCTGGGAAGCTGCCGATCGTGCTCGGCCTCGATGGTTCGAGACGCCGGCTTCAGCCGGCTCCTCACCATGAGGGTCTGATATCTCGCCGCGAAACGCGACCTCACCCTGAGGGCCCGCCGCAGGCGGGCGTCTCGAAGGATGGCCGCCGACCTAATTGATCGACCGGATCAGATCCTTGATCTTCTCGGCGTGCGGGCCGAGTTCCTTGGCGAGCTTGTCGAGATAGGGATCGGCGATCGCCGCGAAGCTCTTCTTGTCGACGTTGTCGACGATCTTGACGCCCATCTTCTTCAGCTTGTCGGCCGCGGTGCGTTCGAGGTCGAATGCCTTCTGCGGCTCCTTGGTGCTGATCTCGTTGGCCGCGGTCTGCACCCACCCCTTCTGCTCGGCCGACAGGCTCTGCCAGAGCTTGTCGGAGATGAACACCAGCGCGTTGTTGGCCTCATGCTCGGTGATGTTCAGGACCGGGGCGACCTCGTAGTGCTTGTTGACGAGGTACACGTTGATGCTGTTCTCGGCGACGTCGACCACGCCGGTCTGCAAGCTCGTGTAGACGCTGCCGAACGGCATGTGCACGGTCTGGGCGCCGTAGGCCGGGAACATGGTGTCCTCGGTCGCGGTCGCCTGCACGCGAATCTTCAGGCCCTTGATGTCGCCGACATTGTGGATCTCCTTCTTGGAGTACATGTGGCGCACGCCCTGCGAGCCGGTCGCGATCACATGCAGGCCCTGCGTGGTCTCGTCGATCATGGTCTTGAGCGCCTCGAACACGCGGGGATCCGCCAGCCCCTTGACCACGTGGTTCTCGTCCCGGAATAGATAGTGCAGCGACATCACGCCGGCTTGCGGCGAGATCGTCGCGGTGTTGGCCGATGAGATGATCGAGAACTCGACATCTCCGGCTTTCACGAGCTGGAGCACCTGCGGCTCCTGCCCGAGCTGCGCGCCCGGATACTGGTCGATGATCATGGTGCCCTTGCTCAATTCCTTGAGCTTGTCGGCAAAGAGGTCGCCCGCGATGGAATAGCCGGTGTTGCGCGGCTGGTCGTAGGCGAAGCGATAATGCTTCACCTCCTGTGCCCCGGCCCCGGTGACGAACAGCATGGCGGCCATGGCCACCAACCCACGCATGGATCGTGCAATCATCGTTTCCCCCTGTGTTATCGCCCGCCGCTTGTGCGGTCTGGGCGTTCGTTGCTCGGTCAGCCTGTCTCGGTCTTCTTCCCAGTCCTCTGCATGAAATCGAAGTCGCAGCCCTCGTCGGCCTGCATGATGGTCTCGTTGAACAGCCAGGCGTAGCCGCGCCGCGCTTCGTCCGGCGCAGCCGCGGGCTTCAATGCGCCGCGACGCCGTTCCAGCTCCGCGGTGTCGACCAGCAGCTCGATGCTTCGCTTGGCAACGTCGAGGCGGATCATGTCGCCGTTCTTCACCAGGGCCAGCGGTCCGCCGACGGCGGATTCCGGCGTGATGTGAAGCACGATGGTCCCGAACGCGGTGCCGCTCATGCGCGCATCCGAAATGCGCACCATGTCCTTGGTGCCGCCGCGCGCGAGCTTCTTCGGAATCGGCAGATAGCCCGCCTCCGGCATGCCGGGCGCGCCCTTCGGGCCGGCATTGCGCAGCACCAGCACGTCGTCGGCGGTGACGTCGAGATCGGGATCATCCACGCGAAGCGTCATGTCCTCGACGGACTCGAACACCACCGCGCGCCCGGTGTGCTGCAACAGTTTAGCGCTCGCGGCCGATTGCTTGATCACCGCGCCGCGCGGCGCGAGATTGCCGTGCAGGACGGCGAGCCCGCCCTCCTTCTTGATCGGATTGTCGCGCGGGCGGATCGCGTCCTGGCCGGGCACGTCTTCCGCATTCGCAACGATGTCGCGCAGCGTCTGGCCGCTGATGGTCCCGGCATCGAGATCGACGAGGTCGCCGAGCTGCGCCAGTAACTTCGGCACGCCGCCGGCGTGATGGAAATGCTCCATGTAATGCTCGCCGGACGGCTTGAGATCGACCAGCACCGGCACTTCGCGGCCGATCTGGTCGAACACCGCGAGATCGAGCCGGTGCGGCGAGCGATGCGCCATCGCGGTCAGATGAATCAGGCCGTTGGTCGAGCCGCCGATCGCCTGGAGCACCACTTGCGCATTTTTAAAAGACGCCGGCGTGAGCACCTCGCTCGGCTTCGGGCCCTTGGTCTTGGCCATCTCCGCGGCCACCCTGCCGCTGGCCTCCGCAAGACGGAAGCGCTCGGCATGCGGCGCCGGAATCGTCGCGCTCATCGGCAGCGACAGGCCCATGGCTTCGATCATGCAGGCCATAGTGGAGGCCGTGCCCATCACCATGCAGGTGCCGACCGATGGCGCGAGACGGCCGTTGACCGCCTCGATCTCCGCATCGTCCATCTCGCCGGCGCGATATTTTCCCCAGAGCCGGCGGCAATCTGTGCAGGCCCCCAACACCTCGCCCTTGTGATGGCCGACCACCATGGGGCCTACGGGAATGACCACGGTCGGCAAATCGGCACTGATCGCGGCCATCACCTGCGCGGGAAGAGTCTTGTCGCAGCCGCCGATCACGATCACCGAATCCATCGGCTGGGCCCGGATCATCTCCTCGGTGTCCATCGCCATCAGATTGCGCAAATACATCGAGGTCGGATGCGCAAAGCTCTCGGCGATCGAGATGGTCGGAAACACGAACGGCATCGCGCCGGACAGCATCACACCGCGCTTGGCGGCCTCGATGATCTGCGGGACGTTGCCGTGGCAGGGATTGTAGTCGCTGTAGGTGTTGGTGATGCCGACGATCGGGCGCTCAAGCGCGTCGTCGGAATAGCCCATGGCCTTGATGAACGCCTTGCGCAGGAACAGCGAGAAGCCGGCATCGCCGTAGCTCGTCAGACCCTTGCGCAAGCCACTCGTCATCATGCCACTCCAATCACCATGCCATTGTCGTACAGTCTGCTCCCCGATTGTCAATAAGATAGGCGTCCAACCGGCAATTTCTGCATTGCCGCACCGCCAAAGGAACAGATTATTGACAATCCTGGCCTTCCCTGCTCCACAGGAGGCACCGGCGCGGAGCCGGAGGCTGAGGGATGCCCGACATTCACACCGCAGACGCCATGACGGTCCGGCGCGACGATCCGGACGACGTGGTCGCGCGGCTCGAGGAGGACATCATCTTCGGCCGCCTCGCGCCCGGCGCGCGCCTGACCGAGGACGCGCTGATGTCGGCTTACGGCACTTCGCGCCACTTCGTGCGCCAGGCGCTGGTGGATGCCGAGCGGCGCGGCATCGTCCGCCGCGAGAAGAATGTCGGAGCCACCGTGCGGTTCTACTCGGCCGAGGAGGTCGGGCAGATCTACGAGGTCCGGGAGATGCTGACCCGGCAGGCCGCGCTGATGATCCCCCTGCCCGCACAGCAAGGCCTGATCGACGAGCTCTCTGCCTTGCAGCGGCAATATTGCGCGAGAGCCGACGTGCAGGACCTGCGCGGCATCCACGAGGCCAACGACGCTTTCCACCTCGCCCTCTTTTCAGCCTGCGGCAATCCCTATCTGGTGCGCTCGCTGCAGGACTACATGAACCTGACGCTGCCGATGCGCGCGAAAAATCTCGCCGACCGCGACGGCCTCGCGCAGTCACGGCGCCAGCACGAGCTTATGATCGAGCTGTTGAAAGGCCGTGACAGCTGGGCGCTGGCCCAGCTCTGCGTCGATCACATGCAGTTCAGCAAGAAGGATTATCTGGCAAGGATTGCGGGGGAGGAGAGCTGACACCAGAGCAAGGTGACACTACGGCCGCACACTGGAATAATTCGATGCCAGACCCAGAACTTATCAAACGCTGGAAGACTACCGAGACGCTGCTTGAGCGCGCGCGGCGCGCCCTGCCTGAGACCATCCCGCAGCACGAGCAAGAGCGCGTAGCACTCATGGCTCAATACCAAGCATTCCTCGATCACAACGAACTGGAGCTGGCGCTCGACATTTTGGAACAACTTGGCCACCTCACCTCAGCCAAAGGCGGATTTTGGCGTGATCTGGAGCGAGCCGCTGAAAACATGGCGCTAGCAGAACGATTGCATGCTCTTCGAAAGGCGTTTGCCGACACGCCAGTCAAGCCGCAGGGATGATCAACAAAAACTCCCGGATGACCGGCTCGCCACGCAAACAATGCGCTTTGACCACTATGCCGCAATATCGCGGTCCGATGACGATCCGCCATTTCGGCCGGCGATCGGGCTGCGTGCTTGACATCCCTCGCGGCAGGCGAGCCCGTAGCAAGGTTGGTGCAGCGTACGCGGTAAAGCGCGCTGGATTGCTTGCAATTGCAGGCCGTACGAGCCCATTCCGGCGATAACGCCCGCAGTCCACATTGCTGGGGAACCTATGGTCGGCTTGGTGCTTGTCTTGCACCAATCCCCCACCATAGGAGCTGCCATGATTTGCCGTTTTGTCGGAGCCGCCGCTGTTGCCGTCGCCGTCCTGCTTCCCGTAACGACCCAGGCCCAGGGCGTACCCGGAGGTGTCGAACGCGGTGCGCGGGATGGCGAGCGAGCGGCAGGCCCGGTTGGGGCGGTTGTGGGTGGCGTGGTCGGCGGCGTCGTTGGCGGCGTGGCAGGAGTCCTTGGTGTCGATCAGCGTCCTCGCTTTCACTCCTACGTCGTCGAACAGCGACGCCCTTCCTATCAGTATCGCGAGGACGTGAGAGTCGGGGCGGTTCTTCCTGAAGAGGGCGTGACCTATTACGAGGTGCCGGCCGAGTACGGCGCCCGCGAGTATCGTTATACGGTGGTGAACGGTCGCACCGTGCTGGTCGAACCGCGAACACACCGGATCGTCGAGATCGTCGAATAACAACCAAGGGCCGTCTTTCGAGACGGCCCTTTCGTTTGCGGATATCTAAATCCCTCAAGTCCCGGTTCAGTACCGCCTCAGTAGACCGCGATCCACGCTGGCATCGCCGTAAGCGGCGCAAGCCCTTGTCGGGGTCTTGATCAAATCCGCCCGCACGCGCTTGAACGCCTTGCCGGCCGCCTCGGACACCTCGGGGCGGAATTTGCCCGGATCATAGCTCTCGCCATCGCGGGCCTTGATGGCCGCAGCATAGGCGTCGATCATGGCCATCGCGGCCTCGGGGCCGCCGAGAAGCCGGGCGCCGAGTTGAACGCTGCCCGCGCCATTGACCTCGTAGCCGACGCATCGTTGTTCGAGCACCGCGGACGCGGTGACGAGCTGGTCGAGAAACGTCGCCTCGGCGTCGCTGAGCGTTGCGGCTCGCGACGATCCTGACACGATCATCGCGAGCAGTACGACGGCTGAAAATTTGATTTTCATTGTCGTGACCCTCGCTGCCGCCGTTGAACCGCGATCGAGGCACCGGTTGCCGAATCGCGATCGCACAGATCGAGACCCAGATGCCGAGAGCAAGGTTGACCTGGATCAATGGGCGGGACGGCCAAAACCGGAGCTCGGCCCTTGCACGCGCTCGTTCTCTATGAGCTGAGGCAGCGCGTCGAGATCGGTATCAAAATTGGTTGTCAAGCCATCGAAATCGCGCGCGGCCGGAAATAGATAGGGACCGGCGCCCGACCCCGAATCGCAAATCCTCCCCTCCTTCCTCCCGAATGAATTGGCATGACCGAACAAACCCTGACCGAGCCGATCGACCAGCGGCAAGAGCTGTCCCGCGGCTTTACGCGCTACCGGTCGATCCTCGTCGCGCTGCTGGCGCTGGTCCAGTTCACGATCATCATCGATTTCATGATCATGTCGCCGCTCGGCGCCATCATGATGCCGGCGCTCGCTATTTCGGCCGCACAGTTCGGAGTGGCCGTCTCGGCCTACGCATTCAGCGCGGGAGTTTCCGGCATCCTGGCGGCCGGCTTTGCCGACCGGTTCGACCGCAAATGGCTGCTGTTGTTTTTCTACGCCGGCTTCACCCTTGGAACGGCGCTGTGCGCGATGGCGCCCAATTATCACGTGCTGCTGTTCGGGCGAATCGTCACCGGCCTGTTCGGCGGCGTGATCGGCTCGGTCGTGCTCGCCATCGTGACCGATCTGTTTGCGCTGCAATTGCGCGGCCGCGTCATGGGTTTCGTGCAAACCGCCTTCGCCGCAAGCCAGGTGCTGGGCATCCCGGCCGGTCTTTTCCTCGCCAACCAGTGGAACTGGCAAGTCGCGTTCGGCGCACTGGTCGGCCTGTCGGTGATCGGGATGGCCGCCGTGATGTTCCTGATGAAGCCGGTGAACGGCCATCTCGCGCTGAAGCAGGACAGAAATCCGTTCCGGCATCTGATCGCAACACTCGCGCAGCCACGCTATTGGATGGCGTTTTCGGTGACGACGCTGCTGGCGACCGGCGGCTACATGCTGATGCCATTCGGCAGCGCCTACACCGTGCACAACCTCGGCATCGATATCGTGCATCTGCCGACGATCTATCTCGTCTCCGGACTGTTCAGCATTTTCATCGGCCCGCTGGTGGGACGCGCGAGCGATGCCTTCGGCAAATACCCCACCTTCGTCTTCGGCAGCGCGATGTCCATCGTCATGGTGCTGATCTACACCCATCTCGGCGAGGTGAGCCTGACGGTCGCGATCCTGGTCAACGTCCTGATGTTCGTCGGCATCTTTTCCCGCATGATCCCGTCGCAGGCGTTGATTTCCGCAATCCCCGAGCCGGCGCAACGCGGCTCCTTCAGCGCGGTCGGCGCCTCGCTGCAACAGCTCTCCGGCGGGCTCGGCTCCGTGCTCGCCGCCGCGCTCATTGCGCAGGAGGCCGACGGTACGCTGCGGCACTTCGACCGGCTGGGATACGTCGTCGTGACGACGGCGGTGATTTCCCTGATCCTGATGTATTTCGTGCAGCGGCCGATTGCGGCCCAGGCCGGCAAACGCGTGGTTTAGGGCGCCGGGCCTCTTTCGCCTCTCACCGTCCCCGCGGAGACAGCCCCTCACCCCACTCTCTCCCCGTAAGAACGGGGGGAGGGAGCGCGGCGGCAGCTCAGCTATCCGGTCAAGCGCCTACCGCTTGTTCCAGTCGATGATGCGGCTCGCATCGCCGTCGAACTCGTTGCTGCAGAATGCGCCGCCCTGGAAGTGGTCGCCGACCGGGTCGGGCTTCAGCTTGGCCTGCTCGGCCAGCGCGTGGTCGCGGAAATCCTCGGCGCGGCCGGTGGGGCGGTAGCCGAATTCGTAGGCGCGGTGGTTGTCCCACCAGGCGCGTTCGTTGAGCGAGGCGCCGTAGAACACCTCGAAATGGATGTCGGGATGCTCCAGCCCAATCTGGCAGAGCTGCACCAGATCCTCCGGCTTCAGCCAGATTGCGAGCCGGCGCTGGTCGAGCGGCATGTCGCCGAAATTGCCGATGCGCAGACAGGTGACCTTGAGGCCGTGCTTGTCGGCATAGAGCGCGCCGAGCGCTTCGCCGAACACCTTGCTGACGCCGTAGCGGCCGTCGGGGCGCGGCGTGACGTCGGTGCCGATCTTGTGGTGACGCGGATAGAAGCCGACGGCATGGTTCGAGGACGCGAACACCACGCGCTTGACGCCCTTGCGGTAGGCGGCCTCGAACAGATTGTAGCCGCCGATGATGTTGGCCTGGAGGATGTCGTCCCAGGGGCCTTCGACCGAATAGCCGCCGAAATGGATGATGCCGTCGACGCCCTCGCAGAGCGCCTCCACCTGCGCCATGTCGGACAGGTCCGCCGCCTTGAACTGCTCGTTCGGGCCGAGATCAGCAGGCTTGCGGATATCGGAGAGCAGCAGATCCGGATAGATCGGCGGCAGCAATTTGCGCAGGCGCGTTCCGATTCCGCCCGAAGCTCCCGTCATCAAGATGCGCATGTCAGTCCTCGCTGCTTCAACCGATTTGCCGTCACGTGTCTCTAATGATAGCAGCATTGTCCAGAGGGAACGAAACGAGAGAACCGACATGAATGAGGCATCGTCCCACACCCAGGAGCGGTCAGGCTGGCGGCCGGCGAGCTACTATCCAGATCCGGCCATTCACGCACTCGATCCCCGCTTCGAAAAATACTGGCTGAAGCTTTCGGCGGTGGAACGGCTGACGACCGGCCTGCGCTGGGCCGAAGGACCGGTCTGGTTCGGCGACGGGCGCTACCTCCTGTGCAGCGACATCCCGAACCAGCGCATCCTCAAATGGGAGGAGGAGACGGGCGCGGTCTCGGTGTTCCGCAAGCCTTCCAATTTCGCCAACGGCAACACAAGGGATCGCCAGGGCCGGCTCGTCACCTGCGAGCATGGCGGACGGCGCGTGACCCGCACCGAGTACGACGGCAGCATCACCGTGCTGATGGATCAATTCAACGGCAAGCGGCTGAACTCGCCGAACGATGTCGTTGTCAAATCGGACGGCTCGATCTGGTTCACCGATCCGACCTTCGGCCTGCTCGGCAATTACGAGGGCTACAAGGCCGAGCCCGAGATCGATCCGAACGTCTACCGGCTCGATCCCGCGACCGGCAAGGCGACCATCGTCGCCGAGGGCGTGCTCGGGCCGAACGGGCTGTGCTTCTCGCCGGACGAGAAAATCCTCTACGTCGTGGAATCGCGGGGCGTGCCGAACCGCAAAATCCTCGCCTATGACGTCTCGGCGGATGGTACCACGATCTCCAACAAGCGCGTGCACATCGATGCGGGCCCCGGCACGCCTGACGGCATGCGCTGCGACATCGACGGCAATCTCTGGTGCGGCTGGGGCATGGGCGATCCCGAGCTCGACGGCGTCGTGGTGTTCGCACCTGATGGCGTCATGATCGGCCGCATCGCGCTGCCCGAGCGCTGCGCCAATCTCTGCTTCGGCGGCGTCAAGCGTAACCGCCTGTTCATGGCCGCGAGCCAGTCGATCTACGCGCTGTATGTGAACACGCAGGGCGCGGTGGGGGGATAGGTTCTCGGTCGTCACGCCTCTCGTCATTGCGAGGAGGGCTTGCGACGAAGCAATCCAGACTGTCTCCGCGGACCAATTCTGGATTGCTTCGCTTCGCTCGCAATGACGGCGGTTAGAGATGCCGGAACGAAAAACGCCGGAGCGGTTTCCCGCTCCGGCGTCTGTCTGTTCAGGAGCTAACGCTTACGCCGCGTTGAAGCCGGCGACCGCCTTCACTTCGAGGAAGTCCTCGAGGCCGTACTTGCCCCACTCGCGACCGTTGCCCGACTGCTTGTAGCCGCCGAACGGCGCGGTGCGGTCGTTGGGCACGCCCTGCAGGTTGACGTTGCCGGCGCGGATCTGCCGGCCGACGCGCTTGGCGTCCTCGACCGAAGCGCCCGTGACGTAGCCCGCGAGCCCATAGGGCGTGTCGTTGGCGATTTGCACGGCCTCGGCTTCGTCCTTGGCGCCGATGATGGTCAGCACCGGTCCGAAGATCTCTTCGCGGGCGATCGTCATGTCGGGGGTGACGTCGGCGAAGATGGTCGGACGGACGTAGAAGCCCTTGTTGACGCCCTCGGGCAGGCCCGGGCCGCCGGCGACGAGCGTTGCGCCCTCGTCGATGCCCTTCTTGATCAGGCCCTGGATCTTGTCCCACTGGCCGCGATTGACCACGGGGCCGATGGTGGTGCCTTCGGCGCGGGGATCGCCGGCCTTGGTCTTGTCGGCGACGGCCTTCGCGATCGCGGCGACTTCCTTCATCTTCGAGGCCGGCACGATCATGCGCGAGGGCGCGTTGCACGACTGGCCGGAGTTGTTGAACATGTGCATCACGCCGCCGGTCACCGCCTTCGTGAGGTCGGCGCCTTCGAGGATGACGTTCGGCGACTTGCCGCCGAGTTCCTGGCTGACGCGCTTCACGGTCGGCGCTGCGCGCTTGGCAACGTCGATGCCGGCGCGGGTCGAGCCCGTGAACGAGATCATGTCGATGTCGGGATGCTCGCTCATGGCGGCGCCGACCTCGGGGCCGAGGCCGTTGACGAGGTTGAACACGCCCTTCGGCACGCCGGCTTCATGGAGGATCTCCGCGAAGATCAGCGCCGAGGTGGGCGTGAACTCCGACGGCTTCAGGATCATGGTGCAGCCGGCGGCAAGCGCGGGCGCGACCTTGCAGGCGATCTGGTTCAGCGGCCAGTTCCAGGGCGTGATCATGCCGACCACACCAACCGGCTCGCGCAGCACCATGGCGGTGCCGACCGGCTCCTCGAAATGATAGTTCTTGAGCACGTCGAGCGTAGTCATGAGATGGCCGAGGCCAGCACCGGCCTGGAGTTTCTCGGCCATCGGCAGCGGCGCCCCCATCTCGTCGGACACGGCGGCGCCGATCTCCTTGAGACGGCCCTTGTAGATCTCGATGACTTTCGTGAGCAGCGCGACACGCTCCTCGCGGCTGGTCTGGGAGAAGGTTGCAAAGGCGCGCTTGGCGGCGGCAACGGCCTTGTCCACGTCGGCCTTGGAGCCCAGCGCAACCTCGTACATCGCCTCTTCCGTCGCCGGATTGACCACGGCGGTCGACTTCTTGACGGCGGGATCGACCCAGGCGCCGTCGATGTAGAATTGCATGCGATTGACCATCGTTAACCTCTTCTTGGGGGCTTGGGGGGCGTTTCGGCAGGCATCCTTGCACGAAAGCGCCGACAATTGAACCCGCCATATGCGGGGCCAGCGTTGCGGCGGACGGAGGTTATATGAGCCGATGGCGGGAACGAGGCAAGGCTCCCTCGGTCGTCATTCCGGGACGCGCCCTCTTGGCTCGGGCCCGGACTCCATACTCCCGATGGTGGCTATGGATTCCGGGCTCGCGCTTCGCGCGCCCCGGAATGACGACCCCGTTATTTCCATTACACTGCCATCTTCCGATGCAGCACCGGCGCGCCGGTGGTGAGGCTTTCGGCCGCATCGATGATGGCGTTGGCGTCGATGCCGTAGTGGCGATAGAGGTCGGCGATGGTGCCGGTCTGGCCGAACTGCTCGACGCCGAGCGCCTCGACGCGGTGGCCGCGAACGCTGCCGAGCCAGCCGAGGGTTGCCGGATGGCCGTCGATCACGGTCACGATGCCGCAGTCGCGCGGCAGCGGCGCCAGCAGCTTTTCGATGTGGCTGAGATGCTGCACGCCGCGCCGATCGCGCCGCAATTTTCGCGCGGCGGTCCAGCCAGCATGCAGGCGATCGGCCGAGGTGATCGCGAGCAGGCCGATGTCGCGGCGGCTCTCGCCGATGAAGCCGGTCGCCTCGATCGCTTCGGGCGCCACCGCGCCGGTATAGGCGATCACGAGTTCGGCATTCGGGCCCGGCTTGCGCAGCCAATAGGCGCCGTCGGTGATGCCCTGCTCCAGCTCCGGTGTCATGATCCGCTGCGCCTGCTCGATGCTGCGCGTCGAGAGCCTCAAGTAAACGGAACCACCCTCGCCCGGATCGCGCTGCATGTGGTTGAAACCCCAACCCATGATCACGGCGAGCTCATCGACGAAGGCCGGCTCGAACGAGGCAAGGCCGTCCTGCGCCATGCCGATCAGCGGCGTCGCGATCGACTGGTGCGCGCCGCCTTCCGGTGCGAGCGTGATGCCGGACGGCGTCGCCGCCACCATGAAGCGGGCATCCTGATAGCAGGCGTAATTCAGCGCATCGAGCCCGCGCTCGATGAAGGGATCGTAGAGCGTACCGACCGGCAGCAGCCGCTCGCCGTTGATCTGGTGCGACAGGCCGAGTGCGGAGAGCATGATGAACAGGTTCATCTCGGCGATGCCGAGCTCGAGATGCTGGCCCTTGGGCGAGAAGTCCCAGTTGAAGGTGGAGGGAATTTTCTCGCTGCGGAATAAATCCGCCTTCTCGCCGCGCGCGAACAGGCCGCGGCGGTTCACCCAGGGGCCGAGATTGGTCGAGACGGTGACGTCGGGCGAGGTCGTGACGATGCGGCTGGCGAGTTCACTGTCGTCGCGCGCGATCTCGTTCAGGACGAGGCCGAAGCCCTGCTGGGTCGACATCTGCGCCGATGGCTTGAACGCGAGCTGCGAGGGCACCTCGACCACGGGCGCGGTCAGCCGGCGGCCATCCTGGTTGAACGGCACGCGCGCGAGGAAGGCGTCGAGCTCGGCGGCATCCTGCGCGAGGCCCTCGTATCTGTCCCATTCGTGGCCCGGGCGGATATTCTGGCTCTCGCGATACTTCTCCGTCTGCGCGACCGTCATCAGGCCGGCATGATTGTCCTTATGGCCCTGGAACGGCAGGCCGACGCCCTTGATGGTGTAGGCGATGAAGCAGACCGGGCGGTCGTGGTCGATGGATTCGAAGGCGTCCAGCATGCTCGCCATGTCGTGGCCGCCGAGATTCGACATCAGTGCCAGTAGCTCGTCGTCGCTGCGCTTGTCGATCAGCCTTGTGATCGGGCCCTGGTCGCCGATCTCGTCGTGCAGATGCTTGCGGAAGGCCGCGCCGCCCTGGAAGCACAGCGCCGCATAGAGTGCGTTCGGGCAATTGTCGATCCAGCGCTTCAACGCCTCGCCGCCGGGCTCGGCAAAGGCCTCGCGCATCAGGCGGCCGTATTTCACGATCACCACGTCCCAGCCGAAATTGCGGAACATGGTCTCGAATTTTTCCCAGAGCCCTTCGCGGACGACGGCATCGAGCGACTGCCTGTTATAGTCCACCACCCACCAGGTATTGCGCAGGCCGTGCTTCCAGCCCTCCGCAAGCGCCTCGAAGATGTTGCCCTCGTCCATCTCGGCGTCGCCGACGAGCGCGATCATCCGCCCCTCGCGGCGATCCTTCATCCAGCCATGCGCCTTGACGTAGTCCTGCACCAGCGAGGCGAACAGCGTCTGCGCGACACCGAGGCCGACCGAGCCGGTCGAGAAGTCGACGTCGTCGACGTCCTTGGTGCGGGAAGGATAGGATTGCGCGCCCTTGAAGCCGCGGAAATTCTCCAGCTTGTCGCGGGTTTGGCGACCGAACAGATACTGGATGGCGTGAAACACCGGGCTCGCATGCGGCTTCACCGCGACGCGGTCCTCGGGCTTCAGCACGTGGAAATACAGCGCCGACATGATGGTTGCCAACGAGGCTGACGAGGCCTGGTGGCCGCCGACCTTCAGGCCGTCCGAGTTCGGGCGGATGTGGTTGGCGTGGTGGATGGTCCATGACGACAGCCACAGCGCCTTGCGGGCCAGCGCGGTCAGGGTTTCAAGGCGAGCGGACTCAACGGGCATGGCGATGCTCCGGAAAACAAGGCCCCGATCATACCCCTGCGGAGCGCGCCAAACTTCTCAATTTTTCGCGCCATACCCGCTGATATTGGGATAATTTACCAAAGCATGCCCACAGAATACAGGTTTCATCCCAATGCCGGACCTCGACGCCATCGACCGCAAGATCCTCGCCTTGCTCCAGAACGACAGCCGACTGACCATGCAGGAACTCGCCGACAAGGTCGGGCTCTCGGTCTCGCCCTGCCATCGCCGGGTCAAGCTGCTGGAGGAGCGCGGCGTGATCTCGCGCTACATCGCGACCGTCGACCAGAAGGCGCTGGGGCTGCATGTCAGCGTGTTCATCTCGATCAAGCTGGCGCGGCAGAAGGAGGAGGACCTCAACCGCTTCGCGCGCGCGATCTCGAAATGGGACGAGGTGCTGGAGTGCTATCTGATGACCGGCAACCGCGACTACCTGCTGCGCGTGGTCGCGGCCGACCTCGCGTCATACGAGACATTCCTGAAGACCAAGCTGACCCGGCTCGACGGCATCGCTTCGATCGAGTCGAGCTTTGCGCTGAGCCAGGTCAAATATTCGATCGCATTGCCGGTGTGACGGCTTGCCCGGCCCATTTCGGAACCGGCCGGCCGCCGGTGTCACATGGGCGCAATAAACCCCATCGATGGTCGTGGGGATTGGCACCCGAGCCGAGAGAATGACCCATGACCGCAGCCGATCGCCCCACCACCGCCATGCGCGAGCGCATCTACCAGGAAATGGCCGACAATCTCGACGAGGAGCTGGAGCTCGAGCTGGACGACAGCCGGCTCGACGAGCTCCTGGACGAGAACGACACGCTCAGTCCGACGGTGGATCGCAGGCTCTATTTCAAGGAGTTGCTGCGGCTCCAGGGCGAGCTCGTGAAGCTCCAGGACTGGGTGCAGAGCGAAAAGAAGAAGGTCGTCGTGCTGTTCGAGGGCCGCGACTCCGCCGGCAAGGGCGGCGTCATCAAGCGCATCACCCAGCGCCTCAATCCCAGGATCTGCCGCGTCGCCGCGCTGCCGGCGCCGAGCGAGCGCGAACGCACGCAATGGTACTTCCAGCGCTACGTCTCGCACCTGCCGGCCGGCGGCGAGATCGTGCTGTTCGACCGCAGCTGGTACAATCGCGCCGGCGTCGAGCGGGTGATGGGCTTCTGCTCCGAGGACGAGTACCAGGAGTTCTTCAAGACGGTGCCGGAGTTCGAGCGGATGCTGATCCGCTCCGGCATCGTCCTGGTCAAGTACTGGTTCTCGATCACCGACGACGAGCAGCAGTTCCGCTTCAGCATGCGCATCAGGGATCCACTGAAGCAGTGGAAGCTGAGCCCGATGGACGTCGAGGCGCGCAGCCGCTGGGAGGCGTACACCAAGGCCAAGGAGACGATGCTGGAGCACACGCACCTGCCGGATTCGCCGTGGTGGATCGTGGATGCCGTGGACAAGAAGCGCGCCCGGCTCAACTGCATCGCTCACTTCCTGAGCCAGATGCCGTACCAGGAGGTCGCACGCGTGCCGGTGGTGCTGCCGCCGCGCGTCCGCAATCCGGACTATCACCGCGGCCCAATTCCGCCGGAGATGTACGTGCCGTCGAAGTACTGAAGAAGATCTCGCAGGGTGGGCAAAGGCGCGTAGCGCCGTGCCCACCATGCGTCCGCGCTTGTGATGGGAATGGCGGGCACGCTATGCTTTGCCCATCCTACAGGACCGTCACCGCCACGGCTGCACGATGATCTTGGTGTGCGCCTCGGGATTGGCGAGGTCGGCGAAGGCTTTTGCGACGCCATCGATGCCGATTTGCGCCGTCACCATCGCTGCCGCATCCACCTGCCCTTCGGCGATCAGGCGCAATGAAGCTGCGAACTCGTCCGGCGTGTAGCCGAGCACATACTGGACGTTGAGCTCCTTCATGATGCCGAGCATCGGCTCGCTTTTGTCGCTTTCCATGCAGACGCCGACCACGACGATCCTGGCATCGCGCGGCGCGCCCTCGTACACCTGCTGCAACAGTCCGGGCACGCCGACGCATTCGAAGATGATCGCGGGCTTGAGTGCGGGCAGCATCGCCTGCAGCGGCGGCCGCGCCGCCTTCTCGGCCTCGGACATCTGCGCATGCTCGGCCCAGGTCGCATAGGGCTGCGACACTTTTGGATCGACCACGATATTGGCGCCGAGCCTGGCCGCGAGGGCGCGCCGCGCCGGCGAATAGTCGGCGGCGACGATCGGATGCAGGCCCCTGATCCTGAGCGCCGCGATCACCGCCAGCCCGACCGGACCGCAGCCGATCACGAGCGGCACTTCGCCACCGCTTATGTTGGCTTTCGCCACGGCGTGGACGCCGACGGCGAGAGGCTCGGTCAGCGCGGCATGTTCGGGCGCAAGTCCATTGGGTACTTCGAGCAGCAGCGGCTCGCTGAGCAGCATCGCCGCGGCATAGCCGCCGACATTGTCGTTGGAATAGCCGATGCCTTCGATGCCCTGCGGCGTCACGAGCGCTGGCAGCGAGCAGACGCGTGTGCCGGGCTTCAGCTTGCGCGCGGTGCCGGGGCCGTAGTCGACGATCTCGCAGCAGAACTCGTGGCCGAACACGACGTCGCGGGTGAGGTCCATCGGCTTGCGCCCGGTCTTTCGCGCCATCTCCACCATGCGATGGGCGTGCTGGCGCGCGTGCAGGTCGGAGCCGCAGATGCCGCAGGCGAGCGTCTTGACCAGCACCTGGCCGTTGCCCGGCGTCGGCTCGGCCATTTCGTCGACGATAATCTCACCGTTCCTGAAGATCGCAGCGCGCATCCGGCTCCTCCCGTGTTGTTGGAGCCGTTGATAGCACGAAGCGGAAGCCGTGATATTGCTTCAGGCGTTTGGGGAACGCTCTTCCAGCACCAGGAGCTGGGCACGGCGGACGCGCTCGCGGTGGGCGATGTAGAGACCGCTGGCGACGATGAAGGCCGCACCCACGACGGTCCAGACATCAGGCACTTCGCCGAAGATGAAGAAGCCCAGAATGCTGACCCAGAGCAATTGCGTGTAGGAGAACGGCGCCAGCACCGAGGCGTCGCCGTAGCGATAGGCCAACACGATGATCCACTGGCCGACGGTCGAGGCAACGCCGATCACGATGCCAAGCCCGATTGCAGTCCAGGTCGGAGTCACCCAGACGAACGGCACCATCACACTGAGAATCGCAAGACCCGTGAGCGCGGAATAGGCCATGGTGGTGAGGACGGCTTCGCGGCCGCTCATCATGCGTGTCAGGATCAGCGCCGCGGCCCAGCAGAATGCCGAGATGATCGGGAAGAACGCGGCGACGTGAAACGCGCTGGAGCCCGGCCGCAGGATGATCAGCACGCCCGTCAGGCCGATCGCGGTCGCGATCCAGCGGCGCATACCGACCTTCTCGCTCAGGAAGACGATCGACAGCGCGGTGACGAACAGCGGCGAGACGAAGCCGGTCGCGGACGCTTCCGCGATGGGGAGGAAGCTCAGGCCCGTGATGAAGAACAGCGAGGAGCCGAGCAGCGCGGCACCGCGCATCAGTTGCAGGCCGAGGCGCTCGGTGCGCATCGCATGCAGCGGCGAGCCCGGCAGCATCACCGGCGTGAACATCAGCGCGAACGTCACGAAGCGGATCCAGGTGATCTCGATCGACGGCAGGCTCGTCGACAGATATTTCGCGGTGACGTCGGAGCAACCTAGAAAGATCGTCGACAGCAGCACAAGCGCGATACCCTTGAAGGGATGATCGACGCGCGCAGGAGCACGACGGCCGACGCTCTTCTTCTCGGGCATGGGCACGGAAATACTGTCGAGCCTAACGGCTGCGGCGGGCGGCGGAGTCACGGCTGGAACTCTGGAAAATGCGAATCGGGGACGGCCTTAAAAAACGACAAATGCGCCGGTTTCACAACTTCCGAAAACAGGATGCCGATATGCGCTGAGGTCCGCGCGCGTCAATACTCCGTTAATTTGCCCGTTTGCTGCACTACAGCATTGGTAGGCCGCGCGGCTTCGGACCGCGCGGAAACGCCGCATCCAGCGCAGCAATCTCCTCTTTCGTCAGCATGAGATCGCCGGCCGCGGCATTTTCGCCGGCGTGTTCCGAAGACGATGCCTTCGGGATCGCGAACACCGTAGTCGCACGGGTGAGGAAGCTCAGCGCGACCTGACGCGGTGTCGCACGACGCGCCTCTGCGATGCGCGCCAGCACGGCGCCGCCCTTGCTGCCATCAGCTGGGAAATCGTCATGACCGAACGGCGAATAGGCGACCACGGCGACACCATGCTGCGCGCACCACGGGATCACCGCATGCTCGATCGCGCGTTCCTTCAGATGATAGAGCACCTGGTTGCAGGCGATCCGGCCTTCGCCGGCGACATCGAGCATCTCGTCGAGATCGTCTGCGTCGAAATTGGAGACGCCCCACGATTTGATCTTGCCAGCCTTCACCAGCTCTTCGAAGGCGGCCACGGTGTCTTCCTGCGGATAGGAACCGCGCCAGTGCAGCAGATAGCAATCGAGACGATCGGTCTTCAGCCGCTTCAGCGAGCGCTCGCACGCGGTGATGGTTCCGCGCCGCGAGGCGTTGCTCGGCAGCACCTTTGAAACCAGGAACACGTCGTCGCGCCGGCCCGCGATCGCATCGGCTATGACGAGTTCCGCATCGCCATACATTTCAGCGGTATCGATATGGGTCATGCCGAGATCGAGTCCGCGCTGAAGCGCAGCGATGGCGCGTTTGCGGTCGCCGTGGTCGAGATACCAGGTGCCCTGCCCGATGACGGAGACGTTGGCGCCGGTCTTGCCGAAGGCATGTGTGTTCATGTTCGTCTCCGAAATCTATGTCGTCCTGGCGAAAGCCAGGACCCATTACCACAGGGAGATGTTGCCGCAGTAGATGGTGGCGGCGGTGCGCTTCAGCAACTGATCGGGGCAATGGGTGGACGACGACGGAAAGATAGGAAGCACGCCTCCATCAACCCCGTCGTTGCGAGCGCCCTGTCCGCCGTAGCTCGAAGAGCGAAGGCGGAGGCGAAGCAACCCAGACTGCCCACCGCGGAGGAACTCCGGATTGCTTCACGGAGCCCGTCATCGGGCCGCGCTTCGCGCGGACCCGTTGGCGCGCAATGACGACGGCGAGAGCAGCGCCTAGCCCGCGGCGCCCGCGAGCTTGGCCTGCTTCACCGGCGCAACCTCCGTCGTTGCGATCAGGCGCTTCAGCTCCGGGATGCAGGAGCCGCAATTGGTGCCGGCCTTGAGCTTTGCGCCGATCTCGGCGGCCGTGCGGGCGCCTGCGACGATGGTGTCGCAGATGGTGCCGCGGCCGACGCCGAAGCAGGCGCAGACAACGGGACCCGTCGAAGCTGCGCCCTCACTGGACTTGCCGGACAGCAGCATGCGGCGCTGCTCGTCGGTGACGTGGTCGGCCACGAACAGGCTCTTCACCACCTCCCAATCGCCGGCATCATGCGCGGGGCCGACGAACAGGCAGGTCTCGATGCGGTCGCCCACAAACGACGCCGCGCGGTAGACGCCGCCGCCGAAATCGCGATAGTCGGCGACGTCCTCGCCGGCAACGCTGTCGAGCCAGGCCGGCCAGCGCGACAGATCCGCATTGTCGGCGAACAGATAGCCGAAGCCGCCGCTCACGGTGACGCGGGTCCACATCAGGTTCGGCGGCAGATCGAGCTGCTTGCGCGACAGCGCAAAGCCGCGGAAGACGTATTCATACGGCGCGATCGCGGCCGGCGTCGCCTTGGATTCCGGTTGCCCCGAGAACGGATCGGTGAACGGTGCGACCAGCGCGCCGACGCGGCCGTGCGAGGCATTCATCGCGCTCCAGTGGATCGGCGCGAACAGCGTGCCGCGCTGCTGGCGGTCGCTGACGACGACCTTCAGGATGCACTGGCCGTAATCGGTGGTGATACGGGCGAAGCCGTCATGGGCGATGCTGTATTTGCTGGCGTCGTCGGGATGAATCTCGACGAACGGCTCGGGCAGATGCGCGCCCAGCCGCTGGCTGAGGCCCGTGCGGGTCATGGTGTGCCACTGGTCGCGGATGCGGCCGGTGTTGAGCCGCAACGGCCGCGACGGCCCGGTCTCGCCGCGCAGCGCCGGCACTTCCGGCGCGACGAAACGGCCCCTGCCGTCATTGGTGAAGAAGCCGCCGCCGGCAAAGAAGCGCTCGCCCGGTGCCTCGCCTTCGCGGGCAGGCCACTGCACGGGGTCCAAGGCGTCGAACCCATCATCGGACAGCGCAGTGAGCGCGCCGATATCGAAGTCGCGGCTGCCATTGTTCTCGAACGCCGAGAGCGCCGCGTGCTCGCGGAAAATATCCGCGGCGGATTTGTAATTGAAGCTGTCGCCGAAGCCGAGACGTTTGGCGGTCTCGCTGAGAATCCACCAGTCCGGCCGCGCCTCGCCCGGTGCCGGCAGGAACGAGCGCTGGCGCGAGATGCGGCGCTCGGAGTTGGTGACGGTGCCCGACTTCTCGCCCCAGGCAAGCGCCGGCAGCAGCACATGCGGGCCGGCCTCGACCGTGTCGTTGGAGAGCACGTTCTCGGAGATCACGAACAGCTCGAGCTTCTTCAGCGCTTCGCGCACGAAGTCGGCGTCGGGCAACGACACCGCCGGATTGGTGCCCATCACCCACAGCGCCTTGACCTCGCCGCGATTGATGGCCTCGAACAGCTGTACCGCCTTCAATCCCTCATGGGTGGCGATGCGCGGCGCCTTCCAGAATCGCCTGACACGGTCGATGTCGGGCGGCGTGAAGTTCATGTGCGCGGCGAGCTGGTTGGCGAGGCCGCCGACCTCGCGGCCGCCCATCGCGTTGGGCTGGCCGGTGAGCGAGAACGGCGAGGCGCCGGGCTTGCCGATACGGCCCGTGGCAAGATGGCAGTTCAGGATCGCGTTGACCTTGTCTGTCCCCTGCGCCGACTGGTTGACACCCTGCGAATAGAGCGTCACGACGCGCGGCGTGTCGCGGAACATCTTGAAGAAGGTCGCGATGTCCTGCTCGGACAGCCCCGTCGCCAGCGCAGTCGCGGTGACGCTGCCGGCGATGTTGCGTGCGCGCGCCAGCGCGTCGTCGAAGCCCGAGGTGTATTGCGCGATGTAGTCCTGATCGAGCGCACCATGGTCGACGAGATGCACGAACAGGCCGCAGAACAGCGCGGTGTCGGTGCCGGGCTTGAGACCGAGAAAAAGGTCGACGTCCGTGGCGGTATCGGTGCGGCGCGGATCGATCACGATCATGCGCGCACCGCGCTCCTGCCGGTTCTTCAGCATGCGCTGGAACAGCACCGGATGGCACCAGGCCGCGTTCGAGCCGACGAACACGAGCAAATCGGCCTCGTCGAGATCCTCATAGCAGCCGGGCACGGTGTCGGCGCCGAAGGCGCGGCGATGACCGGCGACCGAGGACGACATGCAGAGCCGCGAATTGGTGTCGACATTGGCGGTGCCGACAAAGCCCTTCATCAGCTTGTTGGCGACGTAATAGTCTTCGGTCAGGAGCTGGCCGGAGAGATAGAACGCGACCGCGTCGGCGCCGTCGCGCGCGACGATGTGCTGCATGCGATGGGCGATGTGGTCAAGCGCATCGCTCCAGGCAACGCGCTCGAGCGCGCCCTTGCAGCGGATCATCGGATAGAGCAGACGGCTTTCCAGCCCGACGGTCTCGCCGAGCGCGGACCCCTTCGAGCACAGCCGGCCGAAATTGGCGGGATGATCGGGATCGCCGACGACCGCCGCGCCGCCCCTGCCGTCGGGGGTCGCCAGCACGCCGCAGCCGACGCCGCAATAGGGACAGGTCGTCTTGGTGGTGCGGAGCGTGGGATCGATCGCTGTCATATCAACCCGCCTTGTCAAGCCGCCTTGGAAGGACGCGCCAGCGCGCGGCCGAACATCATGTCGGTACGGATCGCCGTCACCTTGTCGCGATTGCGGATCAGCTCGAGATACCAGAGCGCATCGACGGTATCGCCGATCAGCACGGCGCCGGTGAGCCGGCCGTCGGCAATGACGAGTTTCTTGTAGGTGCCGCGCCTGCGATCTGACAGCACGAGGCTCTCGCTGCCCTCCCCGCCCATGAAATCGCCGGCCGAGAACACGCTGACGCCCGACACCTTCAGATTGGTCGAGACCACGCTGCCCGGATAGGCGGCGGGCCGACCGGCAAGATGCCGCGCCAGCACGCGCGCCTGCTCGTAGGCGGGCTCGACCAGGCCGTAGCAGGTGCCGCGATGCTCGGCACATTCGCCGAGGGCGTAGATGTCCGGCGAGGCGGTCTGCATCTCGTCGTTGACGACGATGCCGCGGTTGACCGCGATACCGGCATCCCTGGCAAGCGCCACATTCGGCCTGATGCCGGCGGCGAAGATGACCGCATCGGCCTCGATACGCGTGCCGTCGGCAAGTTCGACGGCCTCGACGTGACGTTCGCCATGGATACGGGCAGTCGATGCATCGAGCAGGATGCGGATGCCCTTGCGCTCGACCAGCGTCTTCAGCAGATCGGCCGCGGGCGCATCGAGCTGACGCTCCATCAGCCGGTCCATCAGGTGCAGCAGCGTCACCGGGGCGCCGGCCTTGGCAAGACCGTAAGCCGCTTCAAGCCCGAGCAGACCGCCGCCGACCACGACGACGCGTTTCCTGGCCGCGGCGAGCGTCAGCAGCAGATCGACATCGCGGGTGTCGCGAAAAGTGTGCACGCCGGCAAGATCGGCGCCCGGCACGTTGAGCCGCAGCGGGGTCGAGCCGGTGGCGAGCACGAGCTTGGAATATTCCATGCTCTCTTCGCCTTCGATCTTGAGCTCGCGGCGGCCGGTGTCGATCTCGGTAACGCGATAGCCGTAGCGTACCGTGACGCCGCGATGGCGCCACCAGTCGGCCGGCCGCAGCTCGATCTCGTGCGAGCCGGTCTCGCCGGCCAGCACGGAGGAGAGCAGCACGCGATTGTAAGCGAGCCGCGGCTCTTCGCCGATCACGGCGACCGCGTAGCGGCCGAGCGCGGTCTTGGCGAGCTCGTCGACCAGACGCGCGGCCGCCATACCGTTGCCGACGATGACCAGCGGTTCACTCACAAGGCATCTCCTATTCGGCAGCCTGCGCCTTGGCGCCATAGGCTTCGGACATCATGTAGCCGGACAGCACGCCATAGGCATCGGTCCAGGCCGTGGCGAGTTCGGGCGTCCAGGCTTCGCCGAGCCCCTTCTCCAGGGTCCACAGCAAGGTCGCGCCGACCACGGGATAGTGCTCGGCCTTGGCGCCATAGGCGACGTGACGCTTGGCGAGCGCCGAGGCCGCGGGAAGAATCGAGTCCAGGTTCGACAGGCCGCCGACGACGGCGGCGAGCATGCCCATCAGCTTCTTGCGCTGCTCGGTCATGTCCTCGGGAAACATCGCACGCACGGACGGCGCCACCTCGAACAGGCGGTCGTAGAACAGCACCGCGGCCGTTTCCGATATCGGCGCGACCTTGGCGAAGCTCTGCTGGACGAGGGTGATCTGTTCTGGCGTCATGATATTCTCCTGCCTGTTGGGTTTGCCTTGGTGCGCGCCATTGCGAACCAGGTTCATGGTCAAACTGTCGGGCAATGCTTCTCCCCGCGTACGGGGAGAAGCGAGATTCGTACCAAGCGTTACACCCTTGCTCCAGCAAGGCTTGGCGCGCCTTCGCCCTGCGGGCTGCGACGCAGGTAGAACCACCAGGTCAGTGCGAGGCAGGAGGCGTAGAAGCCGAGATAGATCGCCAGCGCGAGCTGCGGGCCGCCGGTCAGCGCGATCGACTTGCCGAAGCCGCTCGGGATCAGATAGCCGCCGACGGCGCCGACCGCGCCGATGAAGCCGACCGCCGCGCCGCTCTCGATGCTCGCCGTCTTCAACGCGATCGCGCGCTCCGCATCGCCCTTGCCGCGCACCCTGAACAAATTCTGCTCGCGGAAGATCGAGGGGATCATGCGGTAGGTCGAGCCGTTGCCGATGCCCGTCGTCACGAACAGGATCAGGAACATCGACAGGAAGCCGATGAAATCCTTCTGCCCGACGAAGTAGAGCACGCCGACCGTGGCGCCTGCCATCACGATGAAATTCCAGAACGTGATGACCGAGCCGCCGATCCTGTCGGCGAGCCAGCCGCCGAACGGGCGCGACAGCGAGCCGACCAGCGGCCCCAGGAACGCGATCGCGATCGTGACTTGCGGGAACTGGGTCTTGATCAGCAGCGGAAACGCGGCCGAGTAGCCGATGAAGGATCCGAACGTGCCGATATAGAGATATGCCATGATCCAGGTGTGCCTGCGCTTGACCACCGCGAGCTGGTTCCTGATCGACGACTTCGCCGTGGTCAGGTTGTTCATGAAGAACACCGCGCCGAACACCGCGATCGCGATCGGCAGCACCCACATCAGGCCGGCGTTCTGAAGGAACACGCCGTCGACCGGCGTGGCCTGGAACAGGTTGATGACCGCGAGCGTCATCAGGATCGGGGTCAGCAGCTGCACGCTGGAGACGCCGATATTGCCGCCGGCTGCGTTGAGGCCCAGCGCCCATCCCTTCATCTTGTCGGGGAAGAAGAACGAGATGTTGGTCATGCTGGAGGCGAAATTGCCGCCGCCGAGACCGGCGGTCGAGGCGATCAGCAGCATCAGCCAGAACGGCGTATCCGGCTGGCTCACGAAATAGGCGAGCGAGAGCGTCGGGATGAACAGGATCGCCGCGCTGAAGATGGTCCAGTTGCGGCCGCCGAACGTCGTCACCGCGAAGGTGTAGGGAAAGCGCATCAACGCGCCGATCAGGCCCGGCACGGCGACGAGCTGGAACAGCTGGTCGGTGGTGTAATGGAAGCCCGCCTGCGGCAGCTTCGTGGTGACGATGCTCCAGATCAGCCAGACCGAAAAGCCGATATGCTCGGCCACGATCGACCAGATCAGGTTGCGTCGCGCGATGGTCTTGCCGGTCGCATTCCAGAACGCCTCATCTTCGGGGCGCCAGTCAGAAATCCAGGTTTGATTTCCAGTCGGACTCTTGGTCATTGAAGAATATCCCTTCCAGTCTCACCGCTGCGTCGTTGCAGGCTCAGCCTCCGGCCACGGAGGCGCGCTCCGGGGCTTCACCCCGGTGGCGAGTTACGATGCTGATTGATGATGTTGAGGGACGTCGTCGTTGGCGTCGCGCTAAAGCATTTCAATTTCCGTGCCAGTTGCGCGTTATCGGGAAATACAGGGAATTCAGAGGCTTGTTCGAATTGCCCGAAATGTTTGCAGGCCAATTTCGCATGCAAATTTTGCGATTCGCTCAATCCTTGTGCGACGCACAAGGATTGAGCTTGGTGCAAATGATTTGAACGTGCATGCGCGCCTGCTCACGCCGCTTCTGGATTGACGGCTTGTGTCTTCGGCGCCTTTGACACGGCTCCATGCTCGTAAGCCTCGAGAAAATCGAGCAGCTCGCGGCGATATCGGTAGTAGTTGGGGTGCTCGAGCAGGGCCTTTCGCGTGCGCGGCCGTGGAATGTCGACCTCCATGATGTGACCGATCCGGGCGTTCGGCCCGTTGGTCATCATCACCACCCGATCGGCAAGCAGGATCGCCTCGTCGACATCATGGGTCACACACATCGCCGTCACCTGCGTGCGCTTCCAGACCTCCATCAGCACCTCCTGGAGGTCCCAGCGGGTGAGGCTGTCGAGCATGCCGAACGGCTCGTCCAGCAACAGCAACTTCGGCGACAGCGCGAAGGCGCGCGCAATGCCGACCCGCTGGCGCATGCCGTTGGACATCGCCGCGGCCGACTTGTCGAATGAATCCGCAAGCCCAACCCGCTCGAGGTAATAGTCGACGATCTCGTCGCGCTGCCGCCGCGTGGCGTGCGGATAGACGCGGTCGACACCGAGCGCAACGTTCTCACGTGCCGTGAGCCAGGGAAACAGTGAAGGCGCCTGGAATACGACCGCACGGTCGGGACCGGCCGTCGTCACCTCTCGGCCATCGAGAATGATGCCCCCGAGCGAGACCTCGTTGAGACCGGCGGTCATCGACAGCACCGTCGACTTGCCGCAGCCGGAATGACCGATCACCGAGATGAACTCGCCCTTGCGAACCTTGAGATCGAAGTTCTCCACGATGGTCAGCGGCCCCGTCGGCGTCGGATAGACCTTCGAGAGCTGGGAGAATTCGAGATAGCGATCTGTATTGAACGTGACCGCAGTGGCCGCCTTCTGATAGGCCGTCGGCGGCTTGTCCATCTGCGTGATGGACACAACGTTGGGGAGGGTACGAACCGTCGCATCGGCATTGGCCGAGCGCTCGTTCACGACGTCCAGGAGATAGCCGGTGACGGCCTGCCGCAGCCGCTTGAAATGCGGATCCTCGTTGATCGAGGACCGGTCGCGCGGGCGCGGGATGTCGACCTTGAACTGCTGGCCGAGCGTGGCGTTCGGACCCGGCAACAACGGAATGATGCGATCGGCGAGCAGGATCGCTTCGTCGACGTCATTGGTAACCAGCACCACGGTGCGCTTCTCGCGCGACCAGATGTCAACGATCTCGTCCTGGAGCTTCGCGCGGGTCAACGCGTCGAGCGCCGACAGCGGCTCGTCGAGCAGCAAGATCTCAGGGCTGGTTGCGAGCGCACGCGCAACGGCGACGCGCTGGCGCATGCCACCGGACAGCTCCACCGGCAGGCGGGTCGCCGCGTGCGACAGCCCGACCATATCGATGTAGCGGTCGATGCGGCCGGCGCGCTGAGCCTTGCTTTCGCGGGCAAACACCTGATCGACAGCGAGAGCGATGTTGCCGCGTACCGTAAGCCACGGCATCAGCGAGTACGACTGAAACACGATGCCGCGGTCCGGCCCGGGCCCCGCGACCGGCTTGCCTTTGAGCGTGATCTCGCCGGCATCCGGCTGCACCAGCCCGGCGATCGCCGAGATCAGCGTCGTCTTGCCGCTGCCCGAGAAGCCCACGATGGCGATGAATTCGCCCTCGGCGACCTCAAGATTGACGTTCGACAGCACGTTGGTGCGCTTGGCGCCGGCACCGTAGCCCTTGCAGAGCCCCTTCAGCGACAGGAACGACATCGGGGCCTCAGCGCTGGCTGGAAAAGGTGAAAGCGGACTGGAGCGCGTACATCACGCGATCAAGCAGGAAGCCGATGATACCGATCGTCAGGACAGCCAGGATGATCCGCGCCAGCGACTGCGACGAGCCGTTCTGAAACTCGTCCCAGACGAACTTCCCAAGGCCCGGATTCTGCGCGAGCATTTCCGCCGCGATCAGCACCATCCAGCCCACGCCGAGAGAGAGTCGCAATCCGGTGAAGATCAGCGGCAGCGAACTTGGCAGAACCAGCTTGGTGACGGTGCGCCATGTCGGCAGCTGCAGCACGCGCCCGACGTTGAGCAGGTCCTTGTCGATCGAAGCCACTCCAAGCGCAGTGTTTATCAACGTCGGCCACAAAGAACACAGCGTCACCGTGATGGCGGAGATGACCAGCGACTTCGGCAGCAATTCCGACGGGTTCACGTAAAGCGCCGAGACCACCATGGTCACGATCGGCAACCACGCAAGCGGCGATACCGGCTTGAATATCTGGATCAGCGGGTTGAGAGCACCGTTCATGGTCCGGGAGAGGCCGCACAGAATGCCGAGCGGCACCGCGACAAGCGTCGCTACGGCAAAGCCGAGCGCCACCGTCAGGAGGCTGGTCAGGATCTGGTCGAAATAAGTCGGCTTGCCGGCATAGCCGCGATGCCGGACATCCTCGGGATGACCGTCGGCCACCACCTTGGCGTTGCGTGCGTCCTGGCGCTCATAGAAGGCCGCTTGCTTGGCGCGCTCGGCCAGATGATCGGCGTAGAGGTTTCCGGCCTGCGTCCAGACCTCGGCCGGCCCGGGGATGGCGCCGAGCGACGTCTTGACCCGCGGCGCGGCCCAGGCCCACGCTAGAAGGAAGACGCCGATGCCGATCAACGGCACCAGCAATCCCTGGCGCAGCTCCTTCAACTGCGGCTTGACGCTGTCGCCGGCCGCGATGCGTGCCAGCGGCACGAGCCATCCCAGTCCGAGGATGTTGAGATAGATCGCCGCCGCGTTGATGCGCGCGAACACCCGCTCCCGGCGGGCGCGCTTGCGTTCCTCTGCGCTCAGGTCGATGTAGTCGGTAACCACTGCCATAGCCTTGTCCCCCGGCGTTCATCGCCCGACTTCGAGTAAGGAGGCCGGGCCGGCCTGACGGCGGCCCGGCTCATGCGCGTCAGCCGTCGATGACCTTGGCGCCGTCGATCTTCTGCTTGCCCTTCAGACCGATCTTCAGGCTGTCGATGTAGGCGTTGGGCTTGCGACCGTCGTAGCTGAGGCCATCGATGAATTCCGCGGTCGGCGCGCGATAACCGTCGCTCTCCCAGGGGAAATCTTCCTTCTTCGCCTTGCCGTCGGCGATCAGGAGCTTGGCCGCGGAAAGATAGATGTCCGGACGGTACACGCTTTTGGCCGTTGCCTCGTACCATGTGTCGTCCCTGGCCTCCGCGATCTGCCCCCAGCGGCGCATCTGCGTCAGATACCAGACGGCGTCGGAATAGTAGGGATAGGTCGCGAAATAGCGAAAGAACACATTGAAGTCGGGAATGGAGCGCTTGTCGCCTTTCTCGTATTCGAAGGTGCCGGTCATCGAGTTGGCGATGACCGCCTTGTCGGCGCCGACATATTCGGGCTTCGACAACAGCTCGACGGCCTTGGCGCGATTGGCGTTGGCATTCTCGTCCAGCCACATCGCGGCACGGATCAGCGCCTTGGTCAGGGCCAGCACGGTGTTGGGATTCTTCTCGGCAAAGGCCGCAGTGATGCCGAACACCTTCTCCGGATTATTCTTCCAGATCTCGTAGTCGGTGATCACGGGAACGCCGATGCCCTTGAACACCGCGGCCTGGTTCCAGGGCTCGCCGACGCAGTAGCCGTTGATGGTGCCGGCTTCGAGCGTCGCCGGCATCTGCGGCGGCGGCGTCACCGACAGCAGCGCTTCGGCCGCGACCGTTCCGGTCACGTCGCCGGACGAATAATAGCCGGGATTGATGCCGCCCGACGCAAGCCAGTAGCGCAGCTCGTAATTGTGGGTCGACACCGGGAAGACCATGCCCATCTTGAAGGACTTGCCGTCGGCTTTCAGCTTCTCGATCGCCGGGCGCAGCGTATCGGCCTTGATCGGATGCACGAGCTTGCCGCTCGCATCCTTCGGGATGTTCGGCTTCATCATCGCGAAGATCTCGTTCGAGACCGTGATGGCGTTGCCGTTCAAGTCCATCGAGAACGGCGTGATAATGTGTGCCTTGGTGCCGAAGCCAATCGTGGCCGCCAGCGGTTGGCCCGCCAGCATGTGCGCGCCATCCAGTTCGCCGCTGATGACGCGGTCGAGCAGAACTTTCCAGTTGGCCTGCGCCTCCAGCGTGACGAATAGACCTTCGTCCTCGAAGTACCCGTTCTCCTTGGCGACGGCGAGCGGCGCCATGTCAGTGAGCTTGATGAAGCCGAGCTTCAGTTCGTCCTTTTCGGGCTTGAGCGCGGCGGCGCGGACGCGGCCGGGAGCGACAGCAAACGCCGCGGCGACGGTGCCTGCGGCGAGGAACGTGCGGCGGTCGAGCAGCATAAGCGCGTTCGCGCTGGCTCCCCCAAGATGGTGGCCGTGACGACCGCTGCGCGAGGACTGATCAGTTGGCTTCGTCATTGAATGTGGTGATCCTTTGTGACCGGAGCGACCATCCGCACATGCCGACCACACGACGCGCACGGCGGCACGTCTCCGGGGAGGCCCCGGATGGCGGAAGTCACAATTCGGATGGAGATCTTCGAGGGACGGCATCGATGGCGTCGCGCCTTCTCAAACAAAAAGCGTGCCAGAGCGAACAATTCGACAATACCAAGCAAAAACAGAGCGTTGTGCCGAGGAGGCTGTTGGTGACAAATCTCGGCGCGCCGTCAAATTCGGCTAACCGCTCAGTCTTTGTGCACCGCACAACAATTAGGCAGACCTGACTTTTCGTCTCTTCTGAACCTTGGTCCGTCGGTGCTCCGCTCGGCATGCAAGGGTGGCCAAAACGCGCCACAACCGCGCCAGCAGGCCGTCGCGATCCCCGGCCCATCATCTGGCACATGGATTGCTTCCAGAATAACCACTCAGTCAACGACGACTGCGGTCCGCCGACATGTTGAGGCCTCCAAAGGCTGAAACTCGGGGAGAGCAATATTGCTTCGCTGGGCCCGTTTTGGCGCAGTCGTCGTCACGCGATCCCAAGCGAGATTCCGAATTCCTTTGGCCCGCAGATTCCCGGTTCGCCGGCTCGTGCGGAGGCAGTGGCCTGACAACGGTACCGTCCGAAACCGCCGCGCTATCTATTCACACGAGCAAAAGGAACCATTGATGTCGTATCTCGCGCCTTCGGAATTCGTCACCAAGATGGTGGATGCGGGCGAATCCAAGATCTTCATGTCCACCCGGGATACCATCATTCGGGCCTACATGGCCGGCGCCATCCTCGCGCTCGCTGCCTGGTTCGCCGTCACCATCAACGTGAACACGGGCCAGCCGATCATCGGCGCGTTGCTGTTCCCGGTCGGATTCTCGATGCTCTATTTGTTGGGCTTCGACCTTTTGACCGGCGTGTTCGTGCTGGCGCCGCTGGCGCTGATCGACAAGCGCCCGGGCGTTACCGTCGGCGGCGTATTGCGGAACTGGGGTCTTGTCTTCATCGGCAATTTCGCGGGCGCCCTTACGGTGGCCTTCATGATGGCCTTCGTCACGACTTTCGGCTTCACGCAGGACCCGGACAAGGTCGGCGCGGCGATCGGCAATATCGGCGAAGGCCGAACGCTCGGCTATGCAGCGCACGGCGCGGCCGGCATGGCGACGCTGTTCATTCGCGGCATGCTCTGCAACTGGATGGTCTCGACCGGTGTCGTCGGCGCCATGATCTCGACGTCGGTCCCCGGCAAGGTCATCGCGATGTGGATGCCGATCCTGGTGTTCTTCTACATGGTGTTCGAGCATTCCGTCGTGAACATGTTCCTGTTCCCGTCGGGGCTGATGCTCCACGCCAAGTTCTCGATCATGGACTACTTCATCTGGAACGAGATCCCGACCGTGCTGGGTAACCTCGTGGGCGGTCTCGCCTTCACCGGCATGACGCTCTACGCCACGCACGTCATGACCCTGCCGAAGCGCCAGCCCGGCAAGGCCACGCATCCCCGCGTCGCGGCCTGATCAAACAACGTCTCGACAGGGGAGCCTCGCCCGAGCAGGGTGAGGCTCCCTTCTGCCGGTGATGACGATGACCCGCGGACTTCACATCTCGGTCGGCCAGCATTCCGACAAGGGTCGCAAGCCCGTCAACCAGGATTTTCACGGCGTCCTGATTCCGGACGAGCCGATGCTCAGCCTGAAGGGCATTGCGGCCGTCCTCGCCGACGGCATCTCCAGCAGCACGGTGAGCCAGATCGCCAGCGAGTCGGCGGTCAAGAGCTTCCTGATGGACTATTACTGCACGTCGGAATCCTGGACGGTGAAGACCTCCGCGCGCCGCGTTCTGGATGCGACCAATTCCTGGCTCCATGCGCAGACGCGCAAGAGCCAATACGCCTATGACCGCGACAAGGGCTACGTCTGCACGCTGAGCGCCATGGTCATCAAGGCGACCACCGCGCACATCTTCCATGTCGGCGACTGTCGGGTCTACCGCGTCGCCGGCAAGGCGCTCGAGCAGTTGACCGACGATCACCGGATCATCGTCTCCTCAGAGCAGACCTATCTCGGCCGCGCGCTCGGCATCAATCCGCAGCTCGAGATCGATTACCAGAGTTTCGAGATCGAGGCCGGCGACACGTTCCTGCTGGCGACCGACGGCGCCTATGAATTCGTCGATGCGCGCTTCATCACGAACGCGCTCGGCGAGCATGCAGCCGAGCTCGACGGGGCGGCGAAGGCGATCGTCGAGGAAGCCTACCGGCGCGGCAGCGACGACAACATCACCGTCCAGATCCTCCGTATCGATGCGGTACCGCAGCGCGAGCCGGCCGGCATCTTCAATCAGACCTCACAATTGCCGCTGCCTCCGCTGCCGGAGCCGCGGGCGATGTTCGACGGCTACAGGATCGTCCGGGAAATCCACGGCAGCAGCCGCAGCCATATCTACCTTGCCGTCGACGCCGAGACCGAGCAGCCGGTCGCGCTCAAGCTGCCGTCGATCGATTTGCGCGACAATGCCGCCTATCTCAAACGCTTCCTGATGGAGGAATGGATTGCGCGCCGGATCGACAGTCCGCACGTGCTGAAGCCGCTGTCACAGTCGCGGCGGCGCAGCTATCTCTATGTCGCAACCGAATTCGTCGAAGGCCAGACCCTGAGGCAGTGGATGACCGACAATCCGCGCCCCGATCTCGAAACCGTGCGCGGACTGATCGAGCAGATCGCATCGGGCCTGCGCGCCTTCCATCGCATGGAGATGCTGCATCAGGATCTCAGGCCCGACAACATCCTGATCGACAAGACCGGCACCGCGAAGATCATCGATTTCGGATCGGTCAGGGTGGCGGGCGTCGCAGAGGCCGCGCCGCCGGGCGAGGCCGACGACATCCTGGGTACGGTTCAGTACACGGCGCCGGAATATTTTCTCGGCGAGGGCGGCTCGCCGCGCTCCGACATGTTTTCGCTGGCGGTGATCTGCTACCAGATGCTGACGGGAAAGCTTCCCTATGGCACGCAGGTCGCCAGGATCCGGCGCAAGCCGGACGTGCGAAGGCTCAAGTACCGTTCGGCCGACGACAACCGCAACGTGCCTGCGTGGGTCGACGGCGCGCTCAGGCGCGCGCTCAACCCGGATCCCTACAAGCGGCACCAGGATCTGTCCGAATTCGTCTTCGAGCTTCGCACGCCCAATCCGGCCTATCTCGACACGCGGATCACGCCGCTCTTGGAGCGCAGCCCGCTGATGTTCTGGAAGCTGACCACGGCGGCGCTCGCCTGCGTCGTGGTCGTCCTGCTTGCGCTGCTGCACGCGCGCTGATCAAGGGTGTGGCCTCGGGCTGCCTCCGGAGAGGCAGTCCCGTGGCTCACGTTTGTTGTGATGATCAGAGCTTGCCTTCGGCGAGCAATTGTTGTGTGCGCTTCAGCGTCGACAGCAGGGCGGCCTTGTAGCCCGTGTCGCTGTCGAACTGCGCCTGTTCGGCCTGCTCTTCGGGGCCGAAGGGCTTCTTGCCGCGCAGGCCCGTGTAGCAATAGAACCGCAGTTGCAGCGCGCCGGCTTCGCCCTCGAACAGCTCGTTGACGATCGCGCCTTCGCGCGGACCGGCGGCCTGGAAGAAGGTCACCTTGCGCTCCGGCTCGAAGCTGATGATCTCGCGCAGATCGTCGCCTGCGATCGTGGCTTCGCGCACGATGTGCGTCGCGCTCTCCTCCACCACCTCACAGCGGGTGCAAAGATCGGGTGGAAGAAACAGCCGCGCATCGCGGGCCTTGAGAACCAGGCCTTGCCAGACTTGCGCGCGGGTCAGCGGCGTCTCGCCTTGCGGATTCACCGGAACGGTGGCGGTCGAATAGATCATGATCGTAATCCTTGTTGATGTGATCGACACTTGCCGCGTCAGGCAGAGGCCGCGATCTCGGAGACGAAGTCGCGATAGGAGCGCAGGGAACGGCCCAAAAGCGCGGTCAGCCGCTCGACGTCGCCGGCCTCGGGGACCATTCCCTCGGTGAGGAAACGCTCGCTCATCAGCCGCATGTCGAAGGCCATCCAGCTCGGCATGAACTGCCTGAGATTCTTCTCGAAGGCGGCGGTATCGTCACCGGGATAGGAGATCGCGCGACCCAGCACCTCCGACCAGACCGCGGCGGCTTTCGCGCCGGTCAGCGTCTCGGGACCGACGAGATTGATGCGAGTGAGTGGAAGCGGCGCTGCGGCTCGCTCACGACGGAGGAGCTCGATGGCCGCGATCTCGCCGATGTCGCGTGCATCGATCATGGCCAGCCCCCTGCTCCCGATGGGCATCGGGTAGATCCCGTAGCCGGTCACCACATCCTTGATCGTGACATCGTTGTTCATGAAGTAGGCGGGGCGCAGGATGGTGGCGTTGAAGCCCATCTGCTCGATCATCCGCTCGACGCCGAACTTGCCCGCAAAGTGCGGCACGTTCACGTAGCGATCGCTGTGGATCACCGAGAGATAGACGACCCGCTCGACGCCAGCCTCGCGGGCCAGGTTGAGCGCAATCAGCGCCTGCGTGAATTCATCGGGTACAACGCCGTTGAGCAGAAACAGGGTGGAGACACCCGAGAGAGCGCCGCGGAGCGAGTCGACGTCGAGCAGATCGCCCCGCACGACGGTGACGCCCGCCGGCAGGTTTGCCTTGGCGGGATCGCGGGCAAGGGCGCGGACATCGGCGCCGCGCTTGACGAGCTGTTCGACGACGTGACGGCCGATGGTGCCGGTTGCGCCGGTAACGAGGATGGTCATGGGATCACTCCGGGTTGGGGTCAGAAGACATCCGGGAAACTAGCGATCCACATTTGAACCGATAGATGATATATCTAGACAGACTGTCTCACTGGTGGAACGATGGACCTGCTCGCACTCGCCGATTTCAATCTCGTCGCCCGGCACGGCGGGTTCGGACGGGCCGCACGGGCCGCCGGGCGCCCGAAAGCCACCCTGTCCCGGCGGGTCGCCGAGCTGGAGGCCGCGCTCGACCTGCGCCTGTTCGAGCGCGGCGCGCGCGCCCTGAAACTCACCCAGGAAGGACGCGCCCTCTACGAGCGGACGGGCGCACTGCTCACCGAGCTCGACGAGACGGCAGCCGCGATCGCTTCGGGCGGCAACAGGCCGCGGGGCAGCTTGCGGATCAGCGCACCGCTGCTGTTCTCCCAGACCGCGATGGGCAAGCTCGCCGCTGCGTTTGCGCTGAGATACCCCGAGGTCCGGCTCGAGATCACGACGGAAGACCGGGCCGTAGACATGGTGGAGGAAGCCTATGACCTCGTCATTCGGGTCAATCCGGATCCGGACGAGAGCCTTGTCGGAAGGATTTTTCTGCGCGACCGGCTGGTGGTCGTGGCGAGCCCTGACCTGGAACGACCGACGGACAATGTCGTGGCTCCCGCTGTCGTTCGCGGGGCAGGCGATCGGACTAAGGCTTGGGACGTGACGGGCCCCGTCGGAAGATCCCGCATCGCGGTCGATCCTGTCCTTCGCCTGTCATCGCTGGTCATGGTCCGCGATGCTGTCCGGGCCGGGGTCGGCGCCGGATGTCTGCCGGTTTCTCTTGTCAGCCACGACATCGCCGCCGGCACGCTGGTGCATTGGGGTGACGTCGATGGACCGGAGATCACGTTGTGGACGCTCTACCCATCGCGGCGATTGCTCAGCGCGCGCGTATCCGCCTTCCTCGACTTTTTGAAGGAAGCCTTTCCAATGGGTACGCCTGACGAGCTTGCCGCCTATCTCGGCACATGAGAGGCGGCGCATGCGGCTCGCCTGATCGTCAGGCCGGCTCCTCGCTTTTCACCCCCAGAGGCTTCGGCGCCATGCCGCCGCCCGGCTTGAGATGGAATTCGTAGCTCATCAGGTGCCACTGCCCGTTCGCCTTGGTGCCGTCGGGCATCGCCGGATCGTTGCGCGGCTCGACCTTGGCGACGAGATCGTCCTTGACGCCGAACACCACGTCGGAATCCAGATATTTGTCGCCGTCCATGAAGACGTGGGTGATCAGCGGCTCGTAGCCCTTGGCATTGACCAGGAAATGCACATGCGCCGGGCGCATCGGGTGGCGGTTGGTCTGCACGATCATCTCGCCGACCGGACCGTCGGTCGGGATCGGGTAACTGCACGGCAGGATGGTGCGGAAGAAGAAACGGCCGTCGCCGTCGGTGATGAAGCGCGCCCGCGCGGAGGCGCCGACCGCGTCATAGTTCGGCTTCTGTGAATCGTAGAAGCCGTCATCGTCGGCGTGCCAGACGTCGACGGGGACATTTGCGAGCGGCTTGCCCTTGAGATCGGTGACGCGGCTCTGCACGAACATCCGTTCGCCGGTCTGGTTGTTCGGCGAGATGTCGGTGCCGTGGGCCGTCACCTTGTGCTCGCCCACATAGAACGGGCCGAGCACCGTCGTCTGCGTGGCGCCCTCGCGCTCACGGTGGTTGACCGCGTCGACCAGCATGGAGACGCCGAGCACGTCGGACAAGAGGATGAACTCCTGGCGGGTGTCGGTGCATTTCTGGCCGGTGCGGGTCAGGAAATCGATGGCGTATTCCCATTCCTCGAAGGTGAGACCGGTCTTGCTCACGTAATCGTGCAGCGACTTCACCAATTCCTGGAGCAGGAATTTTGCGCGCGGGTTCGGCGTCTTGTCGAAGCTTTCGACCACTGCTGCGGTGAGTTCGGTCTCGTTGAACTGGGTCATGGTGCGTTTGCCTGCGTTTTCTCGTTGGCCCCATTGGGGATCTTTGGGGCTGCTTGGAGGCGTTCCAGGCTGGAGCCTACACCAACCGGCCGGCCGGCGTTAAGCGCGACCGGCTTGGAATGAGACCGCCATTTCGGCTATCAACGTCGGACAAAACTGCCCGGAGGAACCGATGCTCGCCCCTACCCCCGCCTCGCCCGAATCCGTGGGCATGTCCAAGGCCGCGCTCGACCGCGTCGATGCGCATCTGAAGAGCCGCTACATCGATGCCGGCCGCTTCCCGGGCACCCATTTGCTGGTCTATCGCCGCGGCAAGATCGCCCACAGCTCGGTGCAGGGCCTTGCCGACGTCGAGCGCAAGCTGCCGGTCAAGGACGACACCATCTACCGCATCTATTCCATGACCAAGCCGCTCACCAGCGTCGCCTTCATGATGCTGGTCGAGCAAGGGCTGGTCGCGATCGACGAGCCCGTCGCCAAATACATTCCGGAATGGAAGGATCTCGGCGTTTTCGTCGCCGGCACCGCGCCGGCCTTCCTGACCCGGCCGCCGGCGCGGCCGATGCTGATCGTCGACCTGCTGCGCCACACCTCCGGCCTCACCTACGGCTTCCAGCAGCGCTCCAACGTCGATGCCGCCTATCGCACTGAAAAGATCGGCGAGGTCGAGAAGGCAGGCACCCTCCAGACCATGATCGAGAGCCTCGCAAAGATCCCGCTGGAGTTCTCGCCGGGCGAAGCCTGGAACTACTCGGTGGCGACCGACGTGCTCGGCTACCTCATCGGCAAGATCTCCGGTATTCCCTTCGAGCAGTTCCTCAAGACACGGATCCTCGATCCGCTCGGCATGACCGACACCGACTTCCACGTGCCGGCCTCGAAAGCCCATCGCTTCGCCGCCTGCTACTCGGCCGATCCGGGCGGTGGCATGACCTTCCATGCCGGCCAGCGCCGCGAGGGCCTGACGCTCCAGGACGATCCCACCAAGAGCTCGTTCCTCTCCCCGCCCTCCTTCATCTCGGGCGGCGGCGGCCTGTGCTCGACGGTCGCCGACTATCTCACCTTCTGCCGCGCATTGCTCAATGGCGGCGAGCTCGGCGGCGTCAGGCTGATCGGGCCGAAGACGCTGGCGCTGATGACGACCAACCACATTCCGGGCGGCCGCTTCCTCCCCGAGGTATCGCGCTCGCTGTTCTCCGAAGCGACCTATAACGGCATCGGCTTCGGCCTCGGCTTCGCCGTGACCATGCGCCCGGCGGAGACGCTGATCGCCGGCAGCCCCGGTGAATACAATTGGGGCGGCGCGGCCACGACGTCGTTCTGGATCGACCCGGCCGAGGAGCTGATCGCGATCTTCATGACGCAGGTGCTGCCGTCGAGCGCCTATCCGCTCCGGCGCGAGCTGCGCAGCATGGTCTACGCCGCGATCACCGAGAGCAATCTGTAACCAATTGAATCGATCTCGCGGCCGACGGCCGCGGGATCGCGATATCGCGCCCTCATTTGAGCATCTCCGGCACGATCAGACGCGGCAAGAACAGCGACACGCCTGGCCAGATGATGACTGCCGCCAACACGAGCAGCATCGGAATCAGCATGATCACCGTGTCCTTCAGCGCGTAACGCAGCCGCACGCCGGCGATCGAACAAGCGATCATCAGACATAAGCCATAGGGTGGCGTCACCAGTCCGAAGGCCAGCGATACGATGGAAATGATCGCGAACTGGACCGGATGGAGCTCTACGGACCTGGCGAGCGGCTCCAGCACGGTGCCGACGATGATGATCGCAGGGATGGCGTCGAGGAAGCAGCCCACCACCAGAAAGCAGAAGGCGATGAAGAAGCCGGCCGTGACGGTGCCCATCCCCCATGTCGAGACATTGGCCAGAAGCTCCTGCGGAATCTTGTAGTAGGCGAGCAGCCAGCCGAACGCGCTGGCCGTGCCCACGCAAAACAGCGCGACACCGGCCAGACGCCCGGTGTCTAGCAAGGCCTTGTACAGTTCGCGTGGACCCGTCTCGCGATAGAAGAAGGCCGAGAGCACCACGGAATAGAGCACCGCGACGCAGGCGGACTCGGTCGCCGTGAACCACCCGAGCAGAATGCCGCCAACGATGATGAACGGCGTCATCAGCGCCGGTATCGACTGCCAGATGGCGCATCGCATCTCGACCCAGGTGGTCTTCGGATAGGTCGGGTAGCCACGGCGCACCGCATAGATGTGCACCGTCGCCATCTGCGCGCCCGCGATCAGCAGGCCCGGCACGATGCCGGCCAGATACATCGCCGCAATCGAGGTCGAGATCAGCCCGCCCCACACGATCATCAGGATCGACGGCGGAATGATGACTGCAAGCACCGCAGAAACCGCAGTGATGGCGATGGAGAACGAAAGGTCGTAGCCCTCCCTGGTCTGGGCGTCGATGAAGATTTTCGACTGGCTCGCCGCATCCGCGGTGGAGGAGCCGGAGATGCCGGCAAAGAACACCGACAACACGACGTTGATCTGCGCCAGTGACCCCGGCCAGTGCCCGACCATCGAGCGCGACAACGCCACCAGCCGGTCGGTGATGCCGCCGATGCTCATCAGGTTCGCCGTCAGCAGGAAGAACGGCACCGCCAGCAGGATGAATGAATTGTAGGCGTTGAAGGTTTCCTGCGCGAGCGTCATCAGCGACAGATGCGGCTCGATCAGCAGGATCGGCACGCAGGCAAGGCCGAGCGCGAAGGCGACCGGCACACGCACGATGAGCAGGCCGACGAAGACCCCGAACAGCACCATCGCGGCCTGTCCGGCGGAAAGCACATTGCCGCTCATCGCTCCGCCCCAGCCAGAATGCGCATTTCATCGACGATCTGTTCGCCGGCAAACGCGATCCACGTCGCGCCGGTCACCGGCCAGGCGACGTGGATCAGCCAAAGCGGCAGATCGGCCAGTTCCGAAGTTCTGTTCC
Source organism: Bradyrhizobium sp. Bra64 (assembly GCF_024519875.1). Taxonomy (NCBI): domain Bacteria; kingdom Pseudomonadati; phylum Pseudomonadota; class Alphaproteobacteria; order Hyphomicrobiales; family Nitrobacteraceae; genus Bradyrhizobium; species Bradyrhizobium sp. Bra64. The sequence continues at coordinate 780,834 of NZ_JALJRD010000002.1, forward strand.
AGGCAAAGCGCGTGAACTCGATGCCGGCGGAGACGAACACCAGCGCCAGGGCCAGCACACCGAGCCGCGCGAGGATCCGCACCGTGGCCTCCGCACGCCGCGACAGGTCAGGCCACACGTCGACCTCGAAATGCTGCGCTTCCCGCACACCGACCATCGCGCCGATCATGATCGTCCAGATGAACAGGAACCGCGCCATTTCCTCAGTCCAGATGTAGGATGGAATGAACGGCGTGTAGCGTGAGATGATCTGCAGCGTGACCGGAATGACGAGGACGCCGACGCAGGCGGCCAGCAGGAATTCCAGCAATCTCGCATAGGCCGCCGTTACGCGACGCCACAGCGGTGCGGACGGGACGGGCATTTCAGACATTTGGGCTCCGTGCGGCAGTTCGTCCGCTGCGTCCGGGCAGGAAGCGGGGCCTGCCCGGATTGTTGTCGACGGACGCAACGACCTCAGGCGACGTTGATCTTCTCGAAAATGCCTTCCGCACCGATTTCCTTGGCGTAGGCGGCCATCACGGGGTCGGCGAGCTTCTTCATGGCGTCCCGCTCCTCGAACGGAACGCGCTTGAGCTTGCCGGCCTTCTCGAGCGTGTCGAGCTTGACGACCTCTTCGCTCGATTCGAGCTGACGGCCGTAGTCGCCGGCCTCCTTGCCGGCCTTCATGATCGCGTCCTGCAAATCCTTCGGCAAGGTCTTCAGCGTCTTCACCGAGAAGCAGATCGGCCGGATCGACACCGCGTGCTGTGTCAGGTTGAGATGCGGGGCCACTTCGTAGAACTTCATCGCCTCGACGCCTGCCGCCTCGTTTTCGCCGGCCGATATCACGCCGTTCTGGATCGCGTTGTAGATTTCGTTATAGGCGATCACCGTCGGGCTCATGCCGACCGCCGCAAAGGTCTTCGACCAGATCGGCGCGCCCTGCACGCGAACCTTGAGGCCCTTGAGATCGGCGAGATTCTTGAGCGGCTTGTTGGCGAAGATGTTGCGGATGCCACCACCGGCATACCCGATCAGAACGACCTCGGCTTTCGCCGCGACTTCGTCGGCGATCGGCGCCAGGATATTGGCTTCGACGACCTTGTTCATGTGCTCGATGCCCTTGAACACGAAGGGCGCATCGATGAACGGGGCCGCCTTGGCGAAGGTCGACATGTGGGCCGGCGAGACGATGCCGTAGTCGACCGCCTTGCCCTGCGACATGTACTCGAAATACTGCTTCTCGAGGCCGAGCGAGGAGTTCTTGTGCAGCGTGAAGTTGACCGGCTTGCCGTAGTACTTCTTGACCAGCTCTTCGAACCGGATCAGTGCCCGGTTGAAGGCGTGGTCGTCGTTGAACTGGACCGCACCGTTCAGCGTGATCGGCGCCTGTGCCCTGGCGATCGACGGCATGCCGACCACGGCCGTCGCAGTGGTCGCGCCGAGCCCAGCGAGAAATGATCTTCGCTTCATCCTCTGCCCTCCCTTTGATGCTCCGGCCCTGTAGCCGGGCCGTGAGCGCAGCCGGTATGCGGCTTGCGAAAGGGAAGCGTAGGGAAAACATCGGCGGGACGGAAGTCATTTCGCGCGCGCGGGAGGTACTCTTCGTCGCAGGGGCCGCTCCTGCGCGGGCTGTTGCACTGCAACTCGCGCTCCCGCCGGCGCGCGGCAGGCTACGGGGGCCCTCCCATTCAGCAAGAGGCGGACGACTTGGGATACGAAAGACTTGCGGGTCTGTGCGTTGCACGCACAGACCCGCTCGCCTTCCACTGCGGCTTAGTGCAGGTGGCCGATCAGATAGATGCCGCCGCCGATGACCAGCACGGCCGGCACGGCCCACAGAATCAGAACCGGCATTTGTCATCCTCCTCAGTTTGACGTGCAGACCTTGACGGTCTTCATGCCGCTCTCAGCCTCGATGCGCGACTTGTAGATCGTGCCCGAGGGGCTGACGACGGTCGTGGTCGTGTCCGTCGGCTTCTTGTCGACGATGGTGCACTTCTTCGTCTTGACGTCCTGGACGACGTAGAACTCGTCGGCCGCGAACGCCGGCAGGGACAATGCAGCGAGCATCAGCGCTGCGGTCGCTACTTTCAGCTTCATACTCTCCTCCTCCAGTTGCCGGGCTTTCCGGCCCGGTCGATTCACCAACGGGAAAAATCGGCAATTTGTTCCTGTGGGCAGGAACGTCGCGCACGGTGAGATGTTGATGCGGCGCCTGATCCGTATGAGGAGGAGAATATGAAGAAGCTGTTCCTGCTATCCGCCGCTGTCGTCCTGATGTCGACCGGCGCTTTCGCGCAATCCACCGTGGTGACCACGACCGGAACCGGTCACGCGGCAGCGGTTCAGATCGAGCCGCAATACCGGACCAGGATCAAATCCTATGTCACCGAGCACCATCTCCGTCCGGTGACGACGAAGCAAAAGATCATCGTCGGCGCGACAGTGCCGAGCGATGTCGAACTCGAGGCCGTTCCGGCAGACTGGGGTCCGTCCCTCACGAGGTATCGCTATGTCTACTCCGGCGAACGCGTGATGCTCGTCGACCCCGGCTCGCGCACGGTCGTTCAGGAAATCGATTGATCAAGGCGCGAGGGCGGTCACCTCCAAGGCGGCCGCCTTCCCCGGAGTTGACCGCATGAGATCGCATCGAGAGGCCCGGATCGCCGGGCTCAGCCTGGCGGCCGTTTACGCCATGTGTCTCCTACTGACCGCACTCAGCATGAGCTGAGCTGAGGCGCAGGCGCCCGAACTGCGCTGCAATATCCCGCCGCTGGGCGGCTCGCCCAGATGCGAAAATCATGGCGCAGCGCATATCCCGCCCCTATGGTCTCCCAAAATCATAAATCCGGCGCTCTCCTGCGCCGGAACCGGGACGCCCGCGTTTGTCAAAGCTCACCCTGCCGGTCCGGCTCGCCCTTCTGGTCACGGGAACGATGTTGCCGCTGATCGTCTTCGCGGTCGGCATTGCCGTCTACAATTACAAGCAGGACCGGAACGACGCGACCCGCCGCGTGCTGGAGAACGTGCGCAGCATGCGCCTCGTGCTGGACTCCGAGGTGCAGCGGATGACCGGCGGCTTGCAAGTCCTTGCGCTGACGAATTCGCTGCGCAACGACGACTTCGAGAACTTCCGCCGCATCGCGCTCGGTTTCGTCGACCAGTACGGCAAGGGCGGCCTCGTGCTGATCTCCGATCGCAAGGGCCGGCTGCTGTTCTCCTCCGCGACGGAGGACACCGCAAGCCTGCCGCCGCGCGATCATATCGAGATCATCGAGAAGGTATTTGCGACCAGGTCGCCGCAATATTCCGACCTGTTCACCGGCGCGATCAACGGGCGACAGGTGCTCACGGTCGAGGTCCCGGTGCTCCGCGATGGCGAGGTGATCTACGACCTCTGCTTCAGCCCGCCGGTCGGCATCTTTCAGCATCTGGTGGAAAAGCAGCGGCCCGACCAGCTCTGGACCGTATCGCTGCTCGATACCAAGGGCATCGTGTTCGCGCGCACTCCCAATCCGAGCGAGACATTCGGCAAGCGGGCTTCCCCCTCGCTCTACGCGGCGATGTTCCGGAGCAACGAGGCATCGCTTTCGACCGTGTCGCTCGACGGCATTCCGCTCGCCTCCGCCTACACCCGTTCGCAGCTGACGGGCTGGACGGTGGCCGCCGGCGTCGCCGAGAGCTCGCTGATTGCCCCGCTCTGGCGCAACATCGCGATCACCAGCCTGATCGGCGGCATCCTGCTGCTGACCGGCCTGACCTTCGCGGTCAGGATGGCGACCACGATCGCGCGCGGCGAGATGCTGCACGATCTGTTGATCGACGAGCTCAACCATCGCGTCAAGAACACGCTCGCCTTGATGCAGGCGATCGCCGTGCAGACCTTCCGCAGCGCCAGCCGCGACGAGCGGGCGAAATTCGAGGGCCGGCTCGGCGCCCTCGCCGAGGCGCATAACCTGCTGAGCCAGGAAAAATGGGCAGGCTCCGAGCTGAAGGACGTGATTGCCCGCGCGCTTCAACCGTTCCTGCTGAACAATCCCGAACGCATCCGGATGGACGGCCCCGCCGCGCCGCTGTCGCCGCGGCTCGCCGTGGTGCTGTCGATGATCGTGCACGAGATCGCCACCAACGCCGCAAAATACGGCGCACTCTCCAACGAGACCGGCCGTGTCACGCTGGAATGGGAGGTCATCGCCGATGCGCCGAAGCCGCGGCTGCGCCTGATCTGGACCGAGATCGGCGGCCCGCCGGTGACGGCGCCGGTGCAGCGCGGCTTCGGCTCGCGCCTGATCGAGCGCAGCGCGCGCGACCAGCTCGGCGGCGAGGCGACCGTCGACTTCCTGCCGCGCGGCGTGGTCTGCACGGTGATCTGCACGCTGGACGAGGCGCGGTGAACGGGGAATGGCAATGAAGATCACGAGCGTTCGCACGCACATCCTCGAAGCAAAGCTCTCGCAGCCCTTCGCCTATTCGCGCGCCTGGTACGACACGCGCACCGCGATGCTGGTCGAGGTCGAGACCGATGACGGTCTCGTCGGCTGGGGCGAATGTTACGGCCCGGCACGCATGACGGCGGCAGTGGTCCGCAGCATCGAACCATGGCTGACCGGTGAGGATCCGCTGCGCACCGACGTCTTGTGGCAGATGGTCTACGCGCGTTTGCGCGATCACGGCCAGAAGGGCGTCGTGATCCAGGGCCTGAGCGGCATCGACATCGCGTTATGGGACATCAAGGGCAAGCATTTTGGCGTGCCCGCGCACCAGCTTCTCGGCGGCGCCGCGCGCAAGGAGGTTGCGGCTTATGCGACCGGTCTCTACCGGCGCAAGTCGGGCGATCCACTGAAATATCTGCCGGAGGAGGCGGCGGGTTATGCCGCGGAAGGATTCCGCGCCGTGAAACTGAAAGTCGGCTTCGGCATCGCGGACGATGCCGCGGTGACGCGCGCGGTGCGCGAGGCGATCGGCCCCGATGTCGCGCTGATGGTCGATGCGAACCACGCCTATGACGCGATCGCTGCGATCCGGCTCGGCCGACTGATCGAGCGCTATGATATCGGATGGTTCGAGGAGCCGGTACCGCCGGAGGACGTCGCAGGCTATCGCGCGGTGAAATCCGCGCTCTCCATTCCCATTGCCGGCGGCGAATGCGAGTTCACGCGCTTCGGCTTCCGCGACCTGTTTGCCTCCCATGCGCTCGACATCGCCCAGCCCGACACCTGCGCAGCCGGCGGCCTCTCCGAATGCAAGAAGATCGCCGACATGAGCGAGGCGTTCGGCATCCGCTACAATCCACATGTCTGGGGCACCGGGATTGCGATCGCGGCCTCGCTCCAGCTTCTCGCCGTGCTGCCGTCGCACACGCCGACCTCGCTGGCACCGCTCGAGCCGATGCTCGAATTCGACCGCACCGAACATCCGATCCGGCAGGCGATTCTGAAGGAGCCGATCGAGCACGCGAAGGGCGTCGTGCGCGTGCCGGACGGTCCGGGTCTCGGCATCGAGGTCGATCGCGAAGCGCTGGCGCGGTTCGCGGTGAGTGCCTAGAGCATGATCCGGAAAAGTGCGAAGCGGTTTTCCGAAAAGATCATGCTCAAACAATATCGTAAAGCGCGATGACGATCGCCCCAATCTCATCGCGCTTTAGCCGATCGTCTGCAACGCCGGAAACGTCTCGAGCAGCCAGATGCTGACATTCGAGACGGCGCCGGTGAGGAAGCCGATGCCGGTGATGACCATCAGGACGCCCATGGCGCGTTCGACATTGACGAGATGGCCCTTCATGCGCGCGAACAGTTTCGAGAACTGCTCGATCATCAAGGCTGCGATCAGGAAGGGAATGCCGAGGCCGGCCGAATAGACCGCGAGCAGGCCCGCGCCCTTCGTCACCGTCGCTTCAGCCGCGGCGACCGAGAGGATTGCCGCAAGGATCGGGCCGATGCAGGGCGTCCAGCCGAAGGCGAAGGCGAGCCCCATGATATAGGCGCCCCACAGCCCGACGGGCTTCGGGATCGGCAGCCGGCCTTCGCGCATCAGGAACCCGATGCGCGTCAAGCCCAGGAAGTGCAGGCCCATGACAATGATGACGATGCCGGCGAGGATCGAGAGCTCGGCCGACCAGGCGCGGATCAGCCCGCCGATCAGCGAGGCACTGGCCCCGAGCGCCACGAACACGGTGGAGAAGCCGAGCACGAACAGCAGCGCCGACATCATGATCGCGCGCTTGGAGGCCGATGCCGGCTCGTCGCTCTCGACGTGCTCGATCGTGGCGCCCGTCAGATAGATCAGATAGGGCGGGACCAGCGGCAGGACGCAAGGGGAGAGGAAGCTGACGAGGCCGGCAATCAGCGCCGCCGGGATCGAGACATTTTGCATGATGCAGTCGGAGCCATCTCAGGCCCCGGTGCGGCGCGGGGAATGCGCGCGGCCCGGGGCCGAACCGGCTCAGGTGTAGCCGATGCCGGAAAATGCGCAACAGAGGCGCACAAAACCAGGGCTCCTCCCGATGCCGTCCGCAATCACAGATGCGGCATCGGGACGCGCACAAATCTCGCCAAAAAGCGAGACTCGGCGGCGCGGCTACTTCACCACGCGGAGCAGCGGACGCCGGGGCTGGTCCTGCGTCTGCTTGGAAGGGGGCTGCGGTTCGCTTCCGGCGCTCCGCAGCATTTCGTCGCACAATGCCTTGAGATCGGCACCGTCAATTCCTTTGAGTTTCATCCTGACGTCGAGGATGACAATGGACAGCAGCTCGGCCGACTCACGGCTGTTGCTCTCATTGAGAACCCTGCGGCACTCCACGAGCGTTTCCAGCACCGACTGCAATTGTTGGTCTGAATGCGACACCGGCGTTCTTTCCGTTAATTCGGCCTGTGAGACGTGGTTGTGACGACCTCTTTGGCCCCCTTGGGGGATCGAGAATAGCACGAGGCCATTGCGCCCCTGAACATGATTTCAATGTGTTTCCGCGTGGAAAACGCGGTTCCGGCGAACGCCGCCCCGTTGCGCCGTCCACTGTTATCGACACGGCCAGGAAAAGAACGCCCGGGTTGCTGAGAATGATCCATCCCGGAGAGCAACACCGGTGCTCGCGCAAGGAGGTCCATCGCGGACAGCGCCGACGATCCCGCAGCCATGTTACGGCTCATAACGGAACTCACGCCCACACCCCTCATACGGACGATAGCTTGCCCGATTCCCAGCCCTTGGCAGCACTCGAATACCACTTGAGACACAGTAAGGATGACGTTCAAAACTCGTCATTCCCCAACCCGCCGTGGTTGTGGTTTCCGCAAGATTCTGCCAGTTTAGCGACCCGAAGGGACTTGTATGCACTCCTTGGCGGAAAGGGGCGTTCCACTGGAGGAACGCCCAAAAACAAACATCAGCGGCCTCTCCGATTGGGATGCGGCCCGCATTTTCCTGGAAGTCGTCCGATGCGGAAGTTTCCGCTCGGCGGCCGAACGCCTGTCGCTGTCGATCAATGCCGTCCGCCGCCGGATCGATGATTTCGAACGCCAGACGGGCACCACCCTGTTCACCCGCGACGTGCACGGCACCCATCTGACCGATGAAGGCGCGCTGGTGGTGTCCGCCGTCGAGCAGATGGAGGCAGCTGCATTCGACGTGCTGCGCACCAGCGATTCGACTGCGAATGCCCTGTCTGGCGAGGTCCGTGTCGCCGTGACCGAGGGACTTGGTACGTTCTGGCTCGCCCCGCGGCTGGTCGAATTCCAGCAGGCCTATCCGAAAATCCTGGTCGATCTGCATTGCGCGATGCGCTCGGCCGACGTCTCCCGCCACGAGGCCGATGTCGCCATCCATTTGGCGCGGCCTTCGGCGCTCGACGTCAAGCTGGTGCGGCTCGGCCGCATGCATCTGATGTTCTGGGCCTCCGAGAAATACATTGCGAAACATGGCGCGCCGCGCACGGCGATGGAGTTGATCAAGCACCGCCTAGTGCTGCAATTCGCCGACCAGCTCGCCGCCAAGGAAACTTTCGAGAGCTTCTTCCCCGGCGTTCCGGAGCGTGACCTTCTGGTCATGAAGACCAACGTCTCAAGCGCCAACTACTGGGCGGTCGCGAATGGCGCCGGAATCGGCGTATTCCCGAGCTACGCCATTGCGCTTGGCGGGAAGTTGATTCCACTGGAGGTCGAGCTGAACAGACCGCTGGATATCTGGTTGTCCTACCATCCCGGTAGCGGCCGGATTCCGAGAGTGCGGCACATGATTGACTGGCTGATCGAAGCCTTCAGTCCGGCGCGATTCCCGTGGTTTAAGGAAGAATTCGTGCACCCGCATGAATTCAAGGACTCGTATATGGGCGAACCCCTGACCCAGCTCTTCGGGGGATTTTCAACCGAAGAACGATGAGAAAACGAATGAAAACAGCGGCGAAGAGAATGAAGCAGCGCAGTGCCGGCAAGCCCGACATTGAGCTGGGCAAACGCATCCGTCTGCGGCGCGTCGAGATGAAGATCTCGCAGGCCGAGCTCGGCGAGAAGCTCGGCGTGAGCTTCCAGCAGGTCCAGAAATACGAGAAGGGCGTCAATCGCGTCGGCGCGGCTCGGCTTCAGCAGATCGCCACCTCCCTCGACGTGCCCGTGACCTTCTTCTATGACGGCGACAACAAGGCGCGCGAAGTCGAGAGCCTGCTCTTCCTGGACTCGGCCTTCAGCCTCCGCCTGCTGCGCGCCTACAGCAAGATCAAGGACCAGACGGTGCAGCGGCAGCTGGTCTCGCTGATGGAATCGATCGCAGCGAACGAGGCCTGAGCCGATCGGCGTTCGCGCCTGTTCGGCCGATTGTTCAATCCGCCGCGTCACGGGGACGCGGCCGGATTGGACGAGTACATGATTGGACTCATCCGGACCCGCGCGCTTGCGCGCGGTCTTTCCCGGGGCGGATGCCGCCCCTTTTTGTTGACGATTTTTCCCGCCGTCGCCCGCGGTTTTCGCGAACCCATTCCGGCCTTGTCGCGACCCAATCCAGAGACCGCGCGTCCGACGCTATGTGGTGGTCAACGTCCCCGCGGCCTTCGCCGAGGCGGTCGAGAACGACGTGGTGGTGCGGTGCTATCGCGTGATCGTCGGCAAGACTGAAAGCCCTCGCCGACACTGACGGCCCAGATCACCAGCGTGGTCCTCAATCCGACCTGGACGGTGCCCTCCTCGATCGCCAAGACCGAGATCTCCGCGCACATGCGCAAGGATCCGACCTACCTGTCGCGCATGCACATGGAGGTGCTCGACGCCCACGACAACCCGATCGACCCGCATTCGGTCGACTGGCATTCTTCAGCAATGCCGGCAGCCACTCGCTGACCGCGCATATGACGCGCTAGCGGCCATGCAATCGCGGCACAGGCGGATGCAAAGCCGCCTCCCTCGCCGCGGTTGACCCTGGCGTCCCCCCGGCCGAACATCGCGCCTCGCCAACGAAAAGCGAGCGCGATGCCCGACATGTCCAGCACGACCGAAATATCCTACGCCGACGGCAAGATCCTCCAGCACACGGCCGGCGGCGTCGGCGTGGTCACCTTCAACAATCCCGACAAGCGCAACGCGATGTCGCTGGAGATGTGGGAGGGATTTGGCGAGGCGCTGACGGCCTTGCGCGACGACGACGCCGTGCGAGTCGTGATCCTGCGCGGCGCCGGCGGCAAGGCCTTCGTCTCGGGCGCCGACATCAGCCAGTTCGAGAAGGTCAGGCACAACGCCGCCGCGTCCGAAGAATATGCCAAACGCAGCGCCACCCAGCGCGCGCTGTTCGCCGACTACCCCAAGCCGACCATTGCCTGCATCCAGGGTTTTTGTCTCGGCGGCGGCATGCAGGTCGCGATGCTCGCCGACATCCGCATCGCCTCCCACGGCAGCCAGTTCGGCATTCCCGCGGCAAAACTCGGCATTGCCTATGGCTATGACGGCTTGCGGCACCTGGTGTCGCTGGTCGGCCCGTCCTGGGCGCGCTTTCTGATGTACACGGGCATGCGGATCGATGCGGCGGAGGCGTTGCGTATTGGCCTCGTCGAGCGTGTGTTTCCGGAGGATCTGCTCTGGGGCGAGGTCATGGGAGTAGCCGAGACGATCGCGCAGAACGCCCCGCTCGCAATCAAGGCCGCCAGGATCACCATCGCGCAGGTGCTGAAGGACGAGAGCGGGCGCGACATGGACGCGATCAAGGCGATCGGCACGGCCTGCATGGACAGTGCGGATTTCCGCGAGGGCCGGCAGGCCTTCATGGAGAAGCGCACGCCGCAGTTCCAGGGCAAATGACGTCGAACGCGCGAAGCTGAATTTTCATTCAGGAAGATTAAATTCCCCGGCCGCTTCGCTGCGGTAGCAACCAACTGATCTCCCGCAAGTTCTTCCGCCACCAACGAGGGAGATTGCGATGAAAATCAAGTTTGCCGTTCTCGGTCTGGCTGCGCTCGGCAGCGCTGCGCTGGCGTCGGGACAAGCGATCGCAGCGATGCCGAACGGCATCCCGCAGGCCGATCGCGTCGCAAGCGGTCCGGCCGCGAATGTCGATCAGGTGCGCATGGTCTGCAATGCCTGGGGCCGCTGCTGGTGGCGTCCGAACTATTACCGCGCCTATGGCTATTACGGTGGCCCGCGACGCTTCTACGGTTACGGTCCGCGTCCGTGGGGCTGGGGCGGCCACCGCCACTGGCGCCGCTGGTGAATGACGAAGGGGCCCACTGGGCCCCTTTTCTCTAAATGTATTGGCTACAGCGCGGCGAGCACAGCTTTCGTAATATCAGCCGTGCCGTTGCTGCCGCCGAACTCCATCGGCTTGATGCCGCCGGCATAAACCTGATCCACCGCACGCTCGATCGTCTCGCCGGCTTCCGCCGCGCTCTCGACGCCGTGCTTGTCGGCGAGCCAGTCCAGCATCATCGCCGCCGACAGGATCATACCGGTGGGATTGGCCTTGCCCTGCCCCATGATATCAGGCGCGGTGCCGTGGCACGGCTGGAACACGGCGTATTTGTCGCCGATGTCGGCTGACGGCGCCATGCCGAGGCCGCCGATCAGGCTCGCGGTGATGTCGGAGACGATGTCGCCGAACATGTTCTCCATCACCATCACGTCGAAATCCCAGGGCCGCTTGACCAGCATCGCCGAGCAGGCATCGACATAGAGCCGGTCGGTCTTCACCTCGGGATGACGCTTCTCGATTTCGTCGAAGATGCTGCGGAAGAACGCAAACGCCTTGAACACGTTGGCCTTGTCGACGCAGGTCAGCATCCCCGGCTTGCCGCGCGCCTTGCGACGCTCGGCGAGGCGAAACGAGAACTCGAACAGGCGCTCGGAGGTTTTGCGCGTGATCACCATGGTCTCGCGCGCCTCCTCATGGGTAACGACGCCCTTGCCCATCGAGGCGAACAGGCCTTCGGTGGACTCGCGGATCACGACGAGATCGATGCCGCGCGTGTCGGCGCCGACGATCGGGCTCGGCACACCCGGAATGAGCCGCGCCGGACGTACACCGGCATAGAGATCGAAGATGAAACGCAGCTCGATCTGCGGCGCGATCTCGGTATTGTCGGGGTAGCGCACCGACGGCAGGCCGCAGGCCCCGAGCAGGATCGCGTCCGCCTCCTCGCACAGCTTGATCGTCGTATCCGGCATCGACTTGCCGGTCGCGAGATAATTGTTGGCGCCGGCCGGCGCCTCGGTGAAGCGAAAGCTGAGGCCCGACTTGGCTTCGATCTTGCGCAGCACTTCAATGGCCGGCGCCATGACTTCGGGACCGATGCCGTCACCAGCGAGCACGGCAATGTGGAAGGCGTTGTTTGCTGACATTGGAGTTCCTGCGCGAAGAGGAGCGCGTCATTGCGAGGAGCTCTTGCGACGAAGCAATCCAGAAATGCGTCCGCACAGACACCCTGGATTGCTTCGTCGCTTCGCTCCTCGCAATGACGGCGGAAAGAGCATTGGCTACGGCGTCAGCACCGTGCGCCCGACCACCGCGCCCTGCTGCAGCTGCACCAGTGCATCGTTGGCCTTGGCGAGTGGCTGCCGCGTCACCGGAATCGGCGGTATATTCTTGGCGCGCACGAGGTCGAGCAATTCCTGCGTCTCGCGCAAATTGCCGACATAGCTGCCCTGGATCGTCACCGCCTTGATCGGGATCAGCGGCAGCGCCCAGGTCGCGCCGCCGCCGAACAGGCCGACGATGACGAGCTTGCCGCCCTTGGTGAGGCAATCGAAGCCGAGCTGTGTCGTCGCGGCATTGCCGACGAGGTCGATCACTGCGCGGATCGGGCCGCCCGCTTTTTTGGCGAGTTGCTCCAGCGCATCCGGCGCCTTGGGATCCACGGTTGCGAGCGCGCCGGCCTTCTCCGCCGCCTCGCGCTTCCTGGCGTCGATGTCGACCATGATCGCGCCCTTGCCGCCCATCGCTTTCAGCAGCGACAGCGCCATCAGGCCGAGGCCGCCGGCGCCAAACATCACGATCGGCGTGTCGAAATACTGCTCGACCTTCTTCAGCGCGCTGTAGGTGGTGACGCCCGAGCAAGCATAGGGTGCGGCCGACGCCGGGTCGAGTCCCCTGAGATTGAGCAGGTAGCGCGGATGCGGCACCAGCATGTGGTCGGCATAGCCGCCGTCGCAATAGACGCCGAGCGAGCGCGGCGTCAGGCACATGTTCTCGTCACCGGCGAGGCACGTCGCGCATTTGCCGCAGCCGATCCAGGGATAGACGAGGCCGACATCGCCGAGCTTGAGATCGCCCTGGTCGGTCGGCTTCACGTCGGGTCCGAACGCCAGGATCTCACCGACGGTCTCGTGACCCATGGTCAGCGGCAGGTTGATGCCGCGGTCCTTCAGCGACAGCGGCTTGCGGCCATGGCCGAGATCGTAGCCGCCTTCCCAGATGTGGAGGTCGCTGTGGCAGACGCCGGCGGCCTTCACCTTGATCAGCACCTGCGTGCCCGACGGCTGCGGCGTGGCCTCGTCGAACTCCTGCAGCGGCGCCTTGAAATCGGCGACCTTGAAACTCTTCATCGGCGTCCTCCCGCATGCTTCTTGTTGCCGCGCCACCATGCCATGGCCGGAGGGGCGAGACAAACTTGCCTCTGTCTAGTTGACGGCGGCCGATGGTGGCAAGGCGCCCGCGCGCAAGGCCGCATTGCCCGCCGCAGCGGGCCCCTCTTCAGCCCCGCTTCAGCCCTGAACGGCCGTTTTGCCTGACGGAATTGGGGCATCGTCGGCGAGGCCGATTTCCTGGCGCAATGCGTCCGTGTGCTCGCCGAGCACGGCCATCGTTCTGGCCGGCGCGGTGTCGGCGCCCGACATCCGGAACGGCAGATTGAGGACCTGGAACGAGCCGCCTGCGTCCTCCACGGACGAGAGAGCGCGGCGATGCGCGAGTTGCGGATCGGCCAGCGCCTCGGACACGGTTCGATAGGCCGAGGCCGGCACGCCGGCCGCGCCAAGCGCGACGAGGCATGCGTCGGTCGTGAGTTGGCGCGACCAGGCTTCCACACCGTCCATCAAATCGGCCCAGTTCTCGCGCCGCGCGGCGTAGACGGAGAAGCGCGGGTCGGAGATCCATTCGGGGCGGCCGATCACGCCCATCAATCCCTGAAACGTCTTCTCGCTCGCGACCGTGATCATGACGTAGCCATTGGCCGTCTCGGTCGGCCCGAACATCGGCCGCGGCGGCGGCTTCACGGTGAACTGCGAGCTCTGCAACTCGATCACTGTCAGCGTCAGCATCGATTCCAGCATGGAGACGTCGATGTGCTGGCCGAGGCCCGTGACCGTGCGCTGATAGAGCGCCGACGCGATCGCGCCAAAACCGTAGGTGCCGGTGACGACGTCGGCATGGTAGATGCCGCAATAGTCCGGACGGCTGCGGCCGGGCTGGTAGGCCAGATGCGCCATGTCGTAGCCGGAGGCCGCATGGATCACCGGCGCGTAGGCCGGCAGCTCGGCCGAGGGACCGCTCTGGCCGTAGCCGGAGATCGAGCAGTAGATCAGCTTCGGATTGACCGGCCGCAGATCGTCGTAGTCGAGCCGCAGGCGGCGCATCACGCCGGGGCGAAAGTTCTCGACCAGGATGTCGGCGGTCGCGGCCAGCCGGCGCACCGCCTCCCTGCCGTCTTCGGATTTGAGATCGAGCACGACGCTCTTCTTGCCGACATTGAGCTGGCCGAACACGGTGCTGCAGCCCTTGCGCAGCGGCGGCCGGGTCCGCATCGTCTCGCCGCCGTCGGTCTCGATCTTGATGACCTCGGCGCCCATGTCGGCGAGCATCCGGGCACAATGGGGGCCGGCGATGGTGGTCGAAAAATCCAGAACCCTGAGGCCCGCGAAGGCCTTTGTCGTCGTCCCCTCATGCTTATCTGCTAGTGGCATGCCTGCTTACGTCCTTGCCGGTGCTCGGTCGCTTAGGAACTATCGAAGTTCTCTATTGTTGGTGCGCCGACCCTAGAGGGCGGCGGCTGAGTAGGAAAGTCTTTACCGAACGGACGCGTCAGGCAGGCGGGCTTGAGAATTCCAGGGGCAACTGGACCCGTTCTTGCATAGCAGCAAACGGGATCGGATGAGGGCAGCAGTTCTTGAGGGTCTTGTTCGTTACGACAGAGATGGACGACTTCGTCCGCGTCGGCGGACTTGGAGCCGTTTCCGCGGCTCTTCCCCGAGCCCTCCGCCCCTTCGCCGATATCCGGGTCATGCTGCCCGGCTACCGCGACATCATCGAGCAACTCACGCATATTCAGATCGTTGGCCGCTGTCCGGCGTTGGCGGAGATGCCGGCCTGCTCGCTCGGCCGGGCCGCGACCAAGGACGGCCTGCCGGTCTATGTGCTGTTGTGCTCGCAACTCTATGACCGGCCCGGCAATCCCTATGGCGACGAGTCCGGGCGCGACTGGCCGGACAACGACATCCGCTTCGCTCGTTTCGCCTCGGCAGCCGCTGAGCTTGCCATGGGCAAGCTGGACAAGAATTGGGCAGCAGACCTGGTCCATGCCAATGACTGGCAGGCCTCGCTCGTGCCGGCTTACCTCGCCTGGCGCGGCGCCAAGCTGCCGTCGATCCTGACCATTCACAACCTCGCCTATCAGGGCCTGTTCCCGAAGGACTCGTTGCGGCGGATCGGCGCACCGGAGAGCTCCTTCCACATCGACGGCGTCGAGTTCTACGATCAGCTCTCCTTCCTCAAGGCCGGGCTGGTTTACGCCTCGCACCTCACCACCGTCAGCGGCACCTACGCGCGGGAAATCACCACGGATGAATTCGGCTGCGGCCTCGAAGGCCTGCTTCGCGTCCGCTCCGACGCTTCGGAGCTCACCGGCATCCTGAATGGCATCGACGAGAGCTGGGACCCGCGCTCCTGCGCCCAGCTCGCCCAGCAGTTCGGCGCCGGCGACTGGGTCGGCAAGAAGGCCAATGCGGACTATGTGCGCAAGCAGTTCGGGCTTGCGGTATCGCGCGGCCCGATGTTCGGCATCGTCGCCCGCCTCGTGCATCAGAAAGGCATCGACCTCGTGCTGGCGGCGGCCGACGAGATCGTCGATGCCGGGGGGCAGATCGTGGTCACCGGCTCCGGCGAACCCGCGCTCGAGCAGGCCCTGATCGACGCGCATCGCCGCCGTCCCGACTCCATCGGGGTCGTGATCGGCTTCAACGACGCGCAGGCGCGCCGCATCTTCGCCGGCAGCGACTTCACATTGATGCCGTCGCGCTTCGAGCCGTGCGGACTCAGCCAGATGTACGCCCAGCGCTTCGGCTCGCTGCCAATCGGTCACCAGACCGGCGGCCTCGCCGAAACCATCACCGACGGCGAGACCGGATTCCTGTTCTCGAAACCCTCGCACGAGTCTTTCCTCGGCGGCGTTCGCCGCGCCTTCTCGGCTTTCATGGCGCAGGACCAGCTCGACACCATGCGCCGCAGCGCGATGGGACGGTCGTTCTCCTGGAGCATCTCGGCCGGCAGCTACAACGCGCTGTACCGAAAGCTGGCGTCGGCGTGAGACCGAGACGTTTCCACATTCTCCGTTCACCCCTTCCGGCGCTGGTCCATCCGCGGCCGCCCGATCCAGGCACGGTTGAGGCAGCGGGTCATCCAGTCGGGCTGCGGCTCTCCCCGCAGCCGCGCCTGCGCTTCCTGATAGGGACCGACATAGCGCAGCCGATCGGGCAATCTCGGATAGACGCGCCTGATCCATTTCAGTGCGTTGTCGGCGGACCTGATATCGCGCTCGCAAAGCTCAAAACCAAAGCCCGCGCGCAAGCGCTCCGGCAGCAGGCTCGCCGTGAGCGCGCGATACCACCGTGGCGGCCGCAGCCACGGGCGCGCGCCGCTGAAGATTTGCGTCGCTATCTCGCGCGCCGCCGGGCTGACGGTGAGCGTATCCGACTGCACCATCGCCGCGGTGTAGGCGGCAAAGCCGGCCCAGTCCGCCGGCAGATCATCCGCCGTCAATCCGAACAACGCACCAAAAGTCCGGCTCTCGGCCCAGTAGCGCTCGCGTTCTCCCGCCGAAAGCTGCGGCAGCACCAGGTCATGCGCCATCAGCGCGGTCTCGACCAGCGTGGCATGGACCCAGCGCAGCGACGGGATGTCGTTGGCACAATAGCGCGATCCCGCTGCGAACGGACCGACCGTCTGGGGCATTTGCCCGACGATCATGGCATGGCGACGGTGCAGCTGCTGGGACGACAGCAAGGCACGGTCGAGCGAGCCGAACACCATGGCAAAGACGATGTCGAAGGTGCGATGGAAACGGCCGATCGGATCGGCAAAGGTTTTCGAATGCTCGGCGATGGCGGCAGCGACCCAGGGGTGCGCGAGTTGAAGCAGCAGCGCACGGCCGGCGCCGAGAAAGATCACGGCCTCCCGGTCGATTTGCCAGGTTACCGAGGTCGGACCGAACACGCCGGCAACCGGTCCCGCCGCGTTGGCGCGGACGATATCGAGGGCTAATTCCAGATCGCTCTCAACGACCAATTGCAAGCCTCGCGATGAAGACGCGGCCACAATAACCCGGACTGCGTCCTCGTGAAATCGTCACGACGCAGAACAATGACGGACAACGCCCTCACTCCGCCGCAATAGGCAGCACGTCCATATGCTCGTGCAGCACCACACCGGCGAGCGGGTCGAATTCGCCGACCCACGGCTTTCGCTCGAGCACAGACCTCGTGTGAGCATAGCCCGCATCCCACCGCCGCATGATGCCCGACGGGCTGAAATCGATGTCCTTGGTGTGGTTCTCGCGGTCGAGCTGCGGCGCGAGCAGGCGCACGACGTGCATGCGTGTCGGGCAACCATAGCTCGCCAGTTCACGAACCGCCGGATCGTTGCGCTCGCTCTCAGGCAGACGCGCGGCCAACTGGTTGATGACGTGGCGCAGGCGATGAGCCTGCTGCTGGCGGACGATCTGGCTTGCGATGCGGCTGGAATATTGCACGTCCTTGTGCCGATTCAGCACCTCCGCCATCGTGGTCGGCTCGGCGCCGACGGGATTCCACAGATGCACGGAGAAGATCAGCGCGTCCTTGCGCGGGTTGTCGTCGAACACGGCCTCCGTCGGCGTGTTCGACAGGATGCCGCCGTCCCAATAGAGATCGCCATCGATCCGCACCGCAGGAAATGCCGGCGGCAGCGCGCCCGAGGCCATCACGTGCTTGACCGTCAGCTCACCATCGCGGCTGTCGAAATAGCGCATCTGGCTGGTGCGGACATGGGCCGCGCCAACCGTCAGCCGCGGCGCGCAACGATTGACCAGGCTGAAATCGACAAGGTCGAGCAGTGTCTTCTCGAGCGGCGCGGTCGAATAGAAGCCGGCATTGTCGGGGCCGAGCGGATAGGAATCGCCGGCGTGCGCCAGAGCATTGGGCCGGAAGAAGCCGGGAATGCCATTGGTGACGGTCGACCAATAAGAAAGTTTCTCGTTGAAATCGGGAAACGCGGTGCGGAAATTCCACACCGGGTTCTGCTCCATCCGCTTCCAGAACTCCCTCAGGCGTGCAAGTCGCTGTCCGGGCTCGTTGCCCGCAATCAGGCTCGCATTGATGGCGCCGATCGAGGTGCCGATGACCCAGTCCGGCTCGATCCCCGCCTCGTGCAGCGCCTGATACACCCCGGCCTGGTAGGATCCGAGCGCACCACCGCCCTGAAGCACGAGCACGACCTGGCCCGGCAAGTCCTTACCCTTGTGTTGCGTATTGTCCTGCGTGCCGTTCATGTCTCGCTCCTGGTGAGCCTGCACCGATCGAATATTCGCTGGCCGCTGCGTCTTGTTACGCCTGCCCAGGCTACCGCGGCTCATGCTAATGCGCCGTCCAGCCGCCGTCGACCGGCAGTGCGATTCCCGTGATCGAGCCGGCCGCATCGGTCGACAGGAATACAGAGAGCGCGCCGAGCTCCTCGACCGTGGCAAAACGCTTGTTCGGCTGCTGGGCGAGCAAGACGTCGCGGATGACCTGATCGTGCGAGATGCCGTGCGCCCTGGCCTGCCCGTCGATCTGCGCCTCGACCAGCGGCGTGTAGACGTAGCCGGGACAGATCGCGTTGCAGGTGATGCCTTGCTCGGCGGTCTCCAGCGCCGTGACCTTCGTCAGGCCGACGATGCCGTGCTTGGCCGTGACGTAGGCCGCCTTGAACGGCGAGCCGACCAGGCCATGCGCCGAGGCGATGTTGATGATCCGGCCAAAGCCGTTCTCGCGCATCGCGGGTAGTGCGAGCCGCGTGGTGTGGAACGCCGATGACAGGTTGATTGCGAGGATCTGGTCCCATTTCTCGACCGGAAATTGGTCGAGCGGCGCGATATGCTGAATGCCGGCGTTGTTGACCAGGATATCGAGCCGGCCGGACTCGGCGATCGTGGCCGCCATCATCTCGGCAATCGACCTCGGCCTCGTCATGTCCGCCGACGAATAGCTCGCCCTGACACCGAATTCGGCGGCGATCTGCTCGCGCGTCCGGCCGATCTCGGCCGCGACACCGAGGCCGTTCAACACGATATCGGCACCGGCTGCGGCCAGCGCTCTGGCGATGCCAAGTCCGATGCCGCTGGTCGAACCCGTGACAAGCGCCACCTTGCCGGCCAGAGCACGTGCGAGGTCGGACGTCTGCAGTTTCACCGGGATGTTCATGGCAAGATCCTCCGTTGGCGATCGCCCAAGACGATGGCCCAAGACGATGGCCCAAAGCGATGGCAAGTCCGGGCTTCCGCAGAACTCTGGAGGACCGCCGGCTCGAACGGAAATACCGGCTGGCTTCCGAAACCATACGCGCGCGCTATCGCGGGCGGGATGTCTTTCCCCGGCCCGATCGGCTAGATTTGCGGCCGGTCTTGCTCGGAGCCGATCCATGGAAATGCACCAGGTCCGCTATTTCCTCGCGGTGGCGCAGCTGTTGAACTTCACGCGCGCCGCCGAGGAATGCAACGTGACGCAACCGTCGCTGACACGCGCGATCAAGCAGCTCGAGGCCGAGCTCGGCGGCGACCTGTTCCGTCGCGAGCGGCCGGCGTCTCAATTGACCGAACTCGGCCAGCGTATGCACCCGCTGCTGAAGCAGTGCTATGACGCCGCTGCCGGCGCGCGCTCGCTCGCCTCCTCGTTCAAGGGCGGCGAGATCGGCGCACTGCGCATCGCGCTGGCGCATTCGATCGATCTGGCCCTGCTCATTCCCCATCTCAGCGAGATCAAGCGGCAGTTCAACCGGCTCGAATTGCGCTTCCTGCGCGGAACGAGCCGCGAGGTCGCCGATCTCCTGAAGAAAGGTGAAGCCGAGCTCGGCATCGCCGCCGAGATCGATGAATCCTGGGATCGGCTCGACGTCTGGCCGCTGTTCACCGAGGCTTTCGAGCTCGTCGTGAGCAAGGAGCATCGGCTCGCGGAGCGCGACACAATCGAGCTGGACGATCTGCACGCGGAACAATTTCTCAGCCGAACCTTCTGCGAGCATTCGCGGCGCATCTCCGCGAGCCTGCGAGAGCACGGCATTGACGTCGATCAGGGCCACGAGATTTCAAGCGAGCACGACCTGATCGAGCTCGTGGAAGCCGATATCGGCATCGCCATGATGCCGCGCACCTCGCCTGTGCCGGAGAGCCTGAAACGCACCGCAGTCACCGGGCTGGACGCGCGCCGCACGGTCAGTCTCTACGGCGTCGCCGGCCGGCAACGTACGGCGGTGGCCAATGCCGTGATGCGGATGCTGCGTGGTGCGGACTGGCGGGCGATCGCGGGGTAGCTGGTAGAACGATCGCTGCTCTTCTTCCTTCCTCCCCCTGTGGGAGGGGGGAAGAACATGCCGCGCCATCAAACCTTCAGGCTCAGTTCTCCCGACTCGCGCTCTCCAGCGCCGCGAGGAGATCATCGATCTCCATGCGCTTGCGAAAATCGGGATCGACGAAGCGGGCTTTCACGATCCCGTCGCGACCGACCACGAACACGGCCGGAATCGGCAGCATCCAGCCGTCATTGCCGTGGAATTTATTCATGTCCTGATAGGACAACAGGCCCTGGATCTCGGTGCCGAGCCAGATCGCGAGATCCAGCGACAGCGCATAGCCGTTGTCGAGATCGGTCAGGATCGGAAATGGCGCACCCGCTTCCGCCTTGAGCTGCCCGGTGAATTCCTGCGTCTCCGGCATGACTGCGACGATCCGCGCACCCATGGCCTCGATGCGATCCAGCGCCTGGACCACCGCGCGGACATTGAGCCGGCAATAAGGACACCAATGGCCGCGGAAGAACATCACGGCGACCGGGCCGCTCTCCAGCAGCGCAGGCAGCGTGACGAGATGTCCGCTTTCGTCCGGCAGCATGAATGGCGGCATCGCATCGCCCGGGAGCGGCGCCGTCGCGCCGCCGCCGTTCTCGCCCAGTCGCGCTACCAAGCGATCGACAGCCTCGCCATAGGCCGGAAAGACCTCGCGGCTGGCATCGGCGTAGGCGCGGAGCTGTTCGTTCAGCGTACCATCCATGTCGCGGCAGCGCTGGAAGGCGAGCTTGAGCCGTTCGGCATCCGCTGGTGAGAGTGAGGTCATCTTCCGCTCCGGCAGCAGGAGTTCGCATTATTTTTGCGTTCGCCCCTTCCCGCAAGGGGGCATCCACCATCCGAGCGCGAATCTTCGTCGAGGGGCAATACCGATACCCAATCAGTTCGATAGCTGCGGCCTATCGCGCCGCGATAGCGCGGGGCTATCGCATCGAGAGCAAGAGGGCATTTCAGCACAAGGGCTGCTTCGACGAAGCTGATGCCATCGCCGGCGACCAGCGGGGTCACGGCCAACAAAGGAGACCTCCCCGTGTTCAAGCATCCCATCGCATCGCGCGTGATCTGTTCCAGCATCGTGCTTGCCGGAGCCCTCATGGTTTCGGCGCAACCGGCGTCCGCCGGCGAGTGTCCGGCCGACAAGGTCAAGCCGAACGCGCAACAGATGGTCGACTACAAGCCCGTCGGCGTCACCGACGTCACGCTCGGTGCCATCGACCTCGGCAAGCAACCGGCGCATATCGAAGGCCGCGAGTTGCGCTTCCGCAAGCTGACGATCGCGCCCGGCGGCATCGTGCCCTGGCACAGCCATGACGACCGCCCTGCCCTGATCTTCGTGCAGCAGGGCGAGATCGTCGAACACGCCTCCAACTGCATCGATCCGATCGTGCACAAGGCCGGCGACCTCCGCCCTGAAGTCCACGGCACCTCGCACTGGTGGAAGAACCTCGGCAAGGAGACGGTCATTCTCTATGTCGGCGACGTCCGCAAGGATCCGCACGACCACAACATGTGACGAGCGCCTCAGGCCCCAGCGCGTTCGTTACAGGATGTGGCGTCCGAAATCCCCATGCCATCCGGCATGCCGGGCGCCACATCCCCCACCGGAGATGCTACGCCATGACCGATCTGTCCGTACGGATGAAGCCGATCAGGATACCGATGGACGCGCATTCGCCGGGGCTCGCGCTTCGCTCGCTCGTGATCGGCTTGACCGCCTTCCTGACCGTCGTCGACCTGTTCGCGACCCAGGCGATCCTGCCCTCGCTGACCCGTCATTACGGGGTCACGCCGGCAGCGATGGGCTTTGCCGTCAACGCCAGCACCTTCGGCATGGCCGTCGCGAGCCTCGTCGTCGGCTTCTTCAGTCCGCGCATCAACCGGCGGACCGGCATCCTGCTCAGCCTCCTGTTTCTGGCGATCCCTACCGGCCTGCTGGCGACCGCTCCCAATCTTGCCGTCTTTACCGCTCTGCGCGTCGTGCAGGGCCTTTGCATGGCGTCCGCCTTCGCGCTCACGCTCGCATATCTCGGCGAACAATGCAGCGCCATGGACGCCGGCGGCGCTTTTGCCGCCTATATCACCGGAAACGTCGCGAGCAACCTGATCGGCCGGCTGATCTCGGCGGCGGTCGCCGACGGTCTGGGCCTCGCCTGGAATTTCTATTTCTTTGCAGCCCTCAATCTCGCCGGCGCCGTGCTGGTCTATTTCACCATCAAGCACGTTCAACCGATGCACACGATGATGCCGGCGGGATCACCGCTCCCCGCCATGATCGCGCATTGGCGAAATCCGCGGCTGCGCGCCGCCTTCGGCATCGGCTTCTGCATCCTGTTCGCCTTCATCGGCACCTTCACTTTCGTCAACTTCGTGCTGGTCCGCCCGCCGCTGTCGCTCGGCATGATGGACCTCGGCCTCGTCTATTTCGTCTTCCTGCCGTCGGTCGTCACGACGTTGCTGGCCGGCAAGGTGGCGGCACGCCTGGGAACGCGACCGACGATCTGGGGCTCGCTGGCCGTCGCTGGATTAGGCCTGCCGCTGCTGCTGGCGCCGCATCTGGGCGAAGTGCTCGCCGGCATGATCCTGGTCGGAATCGGCACCTTCTTCGCGCAGGCGGTCGCCACCGGGTTCGTCGGACAGGCTGCGGCCGACAATCGAGGCGTCGCCAGCGGCACCTATCTGGCGTGCTATTTCTGTGGCGGGCTTGTCGGCACGGCCGTGCTCGGACGCCTGTTCGACGCCTTCGGCTGGCATGCGTGCGTCACCGGAATCGGCGTAGCTCTCGCGGCCGCCGCCCTGCTCACATTCGCGTTGAAGCGCTAACGCTTGGCCGGAGCTTCCTGCGGCGGCTCGTCGTCGGCGATGGCGCGCCAGGCGGCGCCGTCGAGATCGTCGTACTGGCCGCTCCGGAGCGACCAGAGGAAGGCGACGAGACCGGCGCCACCGAGCATCAGCGCCAGCGGGACCAGGATGACCAGAATCTCCATCACACGACCTCCCGAGAGGCGCTGCGCGCCCGCAGCGAATTCAGCATGACCAGGATCGACGATCCGCTCATGGCGGCTGCCGCGATCAGGGGCGTCACGATTCCGCTGATCGCGACCGGCACCGCGAGGACGTTGTAGCCGATCGCAAGCCAGAGATTTTGCCGCATCAGGTGCCGCGCTCTGCGCGCGGAATCGATGGCGGCGACGACCGGCGCCAGCGGCCGGCCGAGGAAGACGAGATCGGCGGTCGCCTGGCTCAAATGCGCGGCCGAAATCGGCGACATCGAGACGTGCGCCGCCGCAAGCGACGGAGCGTCATTCATGCCGTCACCGACCATCAGCACCTTTGCGCCTCGCTGCTTCAGTTCCTCGATCCGCGCGATCTTGTCGGCCGGCGTGACGCCGGCGCGCCATTCCGGAATGCCGAGCGCGTGGGCCGCCGCCGTCACCGCGGGCTCACGGTCACCGGAGAGAATCTCGATGCCGAGATTGCGCATCTTCAACGCCGCGATCACGGCATGCGCATCCGGGCGCAGACCTTGACGCACCGAAAGCACGAATTTTTCAGCCCCCTTGCTGAAGGCCACGATGGAGGCTTCGGGATCGAGCGTGGCGCGGCCGATCAACGCCTCCGCGCCGCAGAAGGAAGGCCGGCCGAGACGGATCTCGACGCCGTCCACAGTCGCGCGCACGCCCTGCCCGGCCTCTTCGACAGCGCCGACGATCGGCGATTTCGCGTCGGCGGCCTGCGCGACCGCGGCGGCGACCGGATGATGGCTCGACAGCGCGAGGCGGCCGGCGAGATCGAAGATGGCGGCGGGAATGTCGGCCGCATTCGTGACCTCGAGCTCCGGCAGCGTCAGCGTGCCCGTCTTGTCGAAGATGACGTGGTCGGCTTCGGCGAGGCGCTCGATGGCATCGCCGGAATTGAGCAGCACGCCCGCCTTGAACATTGCGCCCGAGGCGACCGTCTGCACGGTCGGGATCGCAAGGCCGAGCGCACAGGGACAGGTGATGATCAGCACGGCCACGCCGGTAACGATCGCATCGTGCCAGCCGGCGCCCGCGATGACCCAGCCGAGGATGGTGATGAGCGCGGTGGCGTGCACCACGGGCGCGTAGAGCCGCGAGGCGCGGTCGGCGAGACGCATGTAGCGCGAGCGCGCCTGCAGCGCGTTGTCGAGCAGTCGGGTGATCTCGGCCAGCAGCGTCGCTTCGGAGGCCGCCGAAACGCGCACCCGCAGTGTGCCGGAGATGTTCATGGAGCCCGCATAGACCGGCGTGCCCTGCCCGGCCGTGACATAGAGCGTCTCGCCGGTGATCAGGCTCTGGTCGATTTCGGAGCGTCCCTCGATCACGGTGCCGTCGACCGCGCAGCGCTCGCCGGGCCGCAGCAGCACGATGTCGCCGGGATGGATCGCCGCCACCGGCACCTGCGATATTTCATCGGGGCCGACGAACTTGGCCGCGGTTTCGGCCTTGAGTGCCGCGAGATTGCCGGCGACGGCGCGGGTCCGCCGCCGCATGTTCTGGTCAAGGACGCGGCCCACCAGCAGGAACGTGAGCAGCATGATCGCCGCGTCGAAATAAGCGTGTTCGGCGTGGTGAATGGTCTCCACCACGGACATGCCGAGCGCAAGGCACACCCCGATCGAGATCGGCACGTCCATGTTGGTGGTCTTGTGCGACAGCGCGCGCCAGGCCGAGCGGAAGAACGGCTGTCCGGCATAGGCCGCCGCCGGCAGCGCGATCAGCGCCGACAGCCAGTGGAAGAAATCGCGCTGCTCGGGCAGCATGTCGCCGGCGCTGCCCGACCACACCGGGATCGACAGCATCATCACGTTCATGGTGGCGAACGCGGCGACACCGAGGCAGCGCAGCAGGAAGCGGGATTCGGCGACCTCCGTCGCTTCCGCGCTCTCGGTCTCGTAGGGGTAGGCCTTGTAGCCGAGCTCTTCGAGCCGATCGATAAAGCGGGCGGGATCGAGCGTGCCCGCCTTCCATTCCAGCGCGACGCGGCGATTGGTGAGGTTCACACGCGCCAGGGTGACATCGGGGATGGCTGACAGCCCGCGTTCGATCTTGGCCATGCAGCCGGCGCAGTGCACGCCCTCGACCGCGAGGTCGATGTGCTGGACGCCTTCGCCCGCAGTCCGGACGTAATGCGAGAAATCCCGCGTGACGTGCATGACGGAGTCCTTCAGTTCAGGATCACGCGGTTGCGCGACAGGAACACGCGGGTCCCCCGCGCCTCGCCCTCGATCACCAGATCCCACTGGCCCGGCGCAACCGACGCGGCATTGCCGCGATAGATGCCGATGCCGGACTCCGACAACTCGACCGCGAGATCGGCGCGCTTGTCGGTCGGCCGCTCCAGGCGGCCGCCGAATTTCAGCCCGGCGATCGGCTGGCCGGCGGCATCGCGCGCCTCGACCTGTAGAACGGCGCCGCCATCGTTACGGCGCTCGATATGGGCGTTGACCTTCCATTTGCGTGAATCCTGGTCATGCGCCGCCGAAATCTCGCTGTCGTAGGCGAGGCTCGCGGCATAGGGGCTGTCGACGTCGGTGCCGGGCAGCGTCGCGATCGCCAGCTTCATCATGGTGACGTTGACGCCGATCACTACTCCGAAGAAGGCGACCAGCATCAGGAACACCTTGGTTCCGGTCAGCGGCTTGGAGGCCATGGTAGTCTCCTGATCCTAGGGCGAGACGAAATTGTCGGTGGCGGACGCGGCTTCGCCGAGCCCGATGTCGGTGACGTGGAAACGGACCGGAATCGACTTCTCCGGATTGCCCTCTGCAGGCGCGGTCACCAGCAGTCGCAGCTCGCTGGTGGAATCGCGGGGGATCACGATCATCGGCCGGTCCGGCGTTACGGAATCGACGCCGACGACGTGAATCGTCAAGTTGGCCGGACCGTTCGCGTCGATCGCAACGACGCGGTCATAGCCGCTCTTGTTGAGGAGACGCACCGTGTAGGCGTTGCGGATCGAGCCGTCGCTGAGCCTGACCGCGACCGGGTTGCGGTCGTGCAACACGTTGACGTCGAGCAGGCTGCGGGTCGCGAGCGTGTAGATCATGAAACCGCCGATGGCTGCGATGATCGCGCTGTAGACAACGGTTCGAGCGCGCACGATCTTGTAGACCGGCGCCTTGCCGTCCTGGCGGCGCTGGATGTTGATGTCGTTGTCGTAGCCGATCAGCCGCTTCGGCCGGCCGATCTTGGTCATGACGTTGTCGCAGGCGTCGATGCAGAGCCCGCACTGGATGCATTCGAGTTGTGGCCCGTTGCGGATGTCGATGCCGGTCGGGCAGACCGCGACGCATTGATAGCAGTCGACGCAGTCGCCGACCTGCTGACCGAGCGCGCGCAGTTCGGCCGCCTTCTTGACCGAGGTGCGCTTCTCGCCGCGGTCGTAGCGATAGGTGACGTTCAGCGCCCATTCGTCGGTCAGGGCCGCCTGGATGCGCGGCCACGGGCACATGTAGGTGCAGACCTGCTCGCGCATGAAGCCGGCGAGCACGTAGGTCGTCGCGGTGAGGATGCCGATCCAGATATAGGCGATCATCGGCGCCTGGAAGGTGACGAGCTCCTTCACCAGCGTCGGCGCATCGTTGAAATAGAGCACCCAGGCGCCGCCGGTCCACCACGCGATCAGCAGCCAGATCGAATGCTTGAGCACGATCTCGGAGATGCGCTCGAGCCTCATCGGGTCGGACGACTTGTCCTTCTTCATCCGCTCGCGCCGGTCGCCCTCGATCAGGCGCTCGACGGCATAGAACAAATCGGTCCACACCGTCTGCGGGCAGAGATAGCCGCACCAGATGCGGCCGCCGACCGAGTTCATCAGGAACAGCGCCACCGCAGCGACGATCAGCAGCCCGGTGAAGTAGTAGACCTCCTGCGGCCACAGCTCGATGAAGAAGAAATAGAAGCGGCTGTTGGGAAGGTCTATCAGCACCGCCTGGCTGGGAGCACCGAGGCCGCGATTCCAGCGCACGAAGGGCAGGAAGTAGTAGACGCCGAGGCAGAACGCCATCAGGCCCCATTTGATCCGGCGGAAGGTGCCGGAGATACTCTGGGGATAGACCTTCTTCCGGGCTGCGTAGAGCGGCCCGTTGTCGTCTTCCAATGTGAGGTCGTTCGGATTCACGGTCTTGTTCATCGCCTGGTGCTTTTCGAAAAGGTGCGATTGAACCTAGACCCGGCGCGCGCGCGTCAGTTGATCCAGCTCAAGCGGGGGCGCTTTTGTTCGCCCCCGCCTGCCGCCGGCAGGCTATTTTCCACCGCCCAGCGAGTGGACGTAAACTGCCATCGCCTTGATGGTGGCGGGATCGAGCCGCCCTTCCCAGGCCGGCATGACGCCGGCGCGGCCCTGGCTGATCGTCTCGATCAGGGTCGCCTCGTCCGAGCCGTACAGCCAGATCTTGTCGGTCAGATCGGGTGCGCCCATCTCCTGGTTGCCCTTGCCGCCGTCGCCGTGGCAGGCGACGCAATTCTCCGCAAAGATTTTCTGCCCCTTGGCGGGGTCGAAGCCGTTGCGGGTCGACAGGCCCGACAGCGAGCGCACGTAATTGGCGGCGGTGACGATCTCGTCGCCCTTCAGCACGCCATCCTTGCCGAAGGCGAGCATCTGGCCCTCATGCGCCTTGGCGTGGCCGGAACGCGCGCCGAACTGGATGGTCTGCATGATCTGGTCGAGCGTGCCGCCCCACAGCCAGTCGTCGTCGTTGAGGTTCGGGAAGCCCTTCGCGCCGGCGCCGCCCGAGCCGTGGCACGGCGCGCAATTGTCGCCGAACACGGTCTTGCCCTTGGCGCGCGCAAGCGCCAGCAAGGCCGGATCCTTCTCGATGTCGGCGAGCGAGGCCGCGCCCAGCGCCACCATCTTGTCACCCCGGATCTTGTCGAGATTGGCGAGCTCGACCGCGACGTCGGCCCGGGACGAGTATCCGAACATGCCCGTGGTATTGCTGGAGATCAGGGGCCAGGCCGGATAGACGACCCAGTAGGCGATCGCCCAGACGATGGTGAGGTAGAAGGTGATCACCCACCAGCGCGGCAGCGGCGTGTTGAGCTCCTTGATGCCGTCCCACTCATGTCCGGTGGTGGACTTGCCGGTGACGGAATCGATGTCGCTATGATGATCGGTCATGATCTCTTACTCCTCCCGCAACGGCAGGCGCGCCGCTTCGTCGAAAGCAGCCTTGTTGCGAGGCCAAAGTGCGTAGGCGACGATCGCGAGAAAGATCGCGACGAACACCGGCGTCCAGATCGTGGTCACGAGACCGGACGCGAGATTGTCGAGTGTCAGGATGGCTTTCATCGGTGATGCCTTCTCAGCGAAGATTGGCTTTCTCGTTGTAGATCTTGAAGTCGACCAGCGTGCCGAGCATCTGCAGATAGGCGATCAGCGCGTCCATCTCGGTCGGGGTGCCGGCCTTGCCGTCGAAATTGCGCACGACGGCCTTGGCATAACGCTTGCTGAAGGCGTCGCTGCCGGAATTGTCCGGATCGGCCTGGGCCTTCAGATCGGCGCCTGCGCTCGCGATCTGGTCGTCGGTGTAAGGTACACCGACGGTCCGCAGCGTGCGCATGTGGTCGGCGATGGTGTCGGGATCGACCTCGGTCTTGCCCAGGAACGGGTAGCCAGGCATCACCGATTGCGGCACGATCGCGCGCGGATTGGTCAGATGGGTCACGTGCCAGTCGTCGGAATATTTGGCGCCGACGCGGGCAAGGTCGGGACCGGTCCGCTTCGAGCCCCACTGGAACGGGTGGTCGTACATGCTCTCGGCGGCGAGCGAGAAGTGGCCGTAGCGCTCGACCTCGTCGCGCAAGGGGCGGATCATCTGCGAGTGGCAGAGATAGCAGCCTTCGCGGACGTAGATGTTGCGCCCGGCGAGCTCCAGCGGCGTATACGGCCTGACGCCGTCGACCGCCTCGATCGTGCTCTTGAGGTAGAACAGCGGGGTGATCTCGACGAGACCGCCGATCGCGATCACCAGCAGGATGCCCACGACCAGGATGATCGAGTTCTTTTCGAAGATTTGGTGGCGTGTCCAGAACGACATGGAGAACTCCTCATTCCGCCGGCTGAAGCGCGACGGGCATCTGGACTTCCGCCTCGCCGACGCGAACGGTCATCCAGAGATTGTAGGCCATGATCAGCGCGCCGATCAGGAACAGCCCGCCGCCGGCGGCGCGGATGATGTAGAAGGGATGCATCGCCTCGACGGTCTCGATGAAGGAATATTCGAGGAAGCCGAGCGAGGTGTAGGCGCGCCACATCAGGCCCTGGAGGATGCCGGACACCCACATCGCGGAGATGTAGAGAACGATGCCGAGCGTGGCGATCCAGAAGTGCCAGTTGACGAGCTTGAGGCTGTAGAGACCCTTGCGATTCCAGATCCAGGGCACGAGGCAGTAGAGCGCGCCGAAGGAGACGAAGCCGACCCAGCCGAGCGCGCCGGAATGCACGTGGCCGATGGTCCAGTCGGTGTAGTGGCTGAGCGAGTTGACCACCTTGATCGACATCATCGGGCCTTCGAAGGTCGACATGCCGTAGAACGCGACGGAGACCACGAGCATGCGCAGCACGGGATCGGTGCGCAGCTTGTCCCAGGCACCGGACAGCGTCATCAGGCCGTTGATCATGCCGCCCCAGGAGGGCATCCACAGCATGATCGAGAAGGTCATGCCGAGCGTCTGCGTCCAGTCCGGCAGCGCGGTGTAGTGCAGATGGTGCGGACCTGCCCAGATGTAGAGGAAGATCAGCGCCCAGAAATGGATGATCGACAGCCGGTAGGAATAGATCGGCCGCTCCGCGCGCTTCGGAATGAAGTAGTACATGATGGCGAGGAAGCCGGCGGTCAGGAAGAATCCGACCGCGTTGTGGCCGTACCACCACTGGAACATGGCGTCCTGAATTCCGCCCCAGGCGACGTAGGATTTCGAGCCGAACACCGAAACCGGGAGCGCCGGGTTGTTGCCGAGATGCAGGACCGCGATCGTCACGATGAAGGCGAGATAGAACCAGTTCGCGACGAAGATGTGCGGCTCCTTGCGCTTGATGATCGTGGCGAGGAAGACCAGCAGATAGGCGACCCAGACGATGGTCAGCCACAGGTCGGCATACCATTCCGGCTCGGCATATTCCTTGGATTGGGTGACGCCGAGCAGATAGCCGGTGCCCGCGATCAGGATGAAGAAGTTGTAGCCGACCACGACGAACCAGGGCGCGAGATCGCCGGCAAGGCGTACGCGGCAGGACTTCTGCACGACATAGAAGGACGTCGCGATCAGCACGTTGCCGCCGAAGGCGAAGATCACCGCGGAGGTGTGCAGCGGCCGCAGCCGGCCGAAGCTGGTCCATGGCAGGTCGAAGTTCAGTGCGGGCCAGGCCAGCTGCGAGGCGATGATGAGGCCGACGAGGAAGCCGGCGATGCCCCAGAACATCGCCATCACGGAGGAGAACTTGATCGGTCCCATGTTGTAGTTGGGCCGGCCGTTGATCTCCGCCGGCGGCAGCGCCGCGGGACGATCGAAGTAGCGGTTGACGATGACGAACACCGCGGCCAGGCTCGCGGCCGCGCCGATCGCGGCGTGGAAGGCGAAGGGCGCATCGAGCGCCTTGGCCGAGGCGATCACGCAGAGGAAGGCGGTGACCGCGAACAGCGCCGCCAGGCCGCTTTCACCTGACGTCATGGACTTGGAGATGGAGGGCTGGCTCATGTGGATTCTCTTTCGAAAGAACACGGGCCAGAAACCACATTCACCCTCGCGGGGAATTGATTGAAATCAAGCTAGATGGATTTCTGTTAATGTGAGGCGCTTGCGCATCAAAGAGCGATATCAATCGCTTATGCTCTGCGGCGCGCGCGACGACGGCTCGCTCCCGTGAAACCACGGGAGCCCCGAATCGCAGGAATCAAAGGCAGGGCGTCAGTCGCGTGCAGTTGCCTTGAGCGCCGCGATGACGTCCTCGCGGGCGATGATTCCGACCAGCTTCTGTGCGCCGTCGAGCACGATGATGCTCCTGATGCGGTGCTCGACCATGATCTGGAGCACGCGCGTCAGCCGTGTGTCGGGGCTGACATAGATGAACTCGGGCGTCATGACGTCGCCGATCTTGCGGCTCATCAGGTCGTGATAGCGCGGCAGCATCTGGCTCGGCGTGAAGGCGAAGCATTTCAGGATGTCGAATTTGGTGACGATGCCGACCACCTGCCCGTCGTCCGCGACCGGATAGGAGTTGAAATCGTCGGTCTCGAACATCTCGCTGAGCGCGAGCAGATCCTGATCGCGCTTTACCGTCTTGACGTTGCGCGTCATGTAGCCGTCGACGGTCTCTTCAAGAAACTTGTACACGACCGGTCCTCCTCGAATCGCCCTTATGGGGGCCTAGTGCGACAGCAGCACGCTGCGGACGGATTGCGTGACCAGATACTCGGTGACCCCGCCAAGGATCAGTTCGCGAAAGCGCGAATGGCCATAAGCGCCTGCAACGATCAGGCCGGCGCCGACGTCGCTGGCGATTTTCTCCAGTTGTGCGGCGGCGGTTTCGCCTCCCACGGCATCCGGGGCGCGCGCGGTCGCGGTGACGCCGTGACGGGCGAGCCAGGCGGCGACATCGGTGACGCCGGCCATCACCGCCGAACGGTCATCGTCGCGCTCCGGAATCCCGGCGATAGTGACGTCTCTCGCCTTGCGAAGCATCGGCAGCGCGTCGACCACCGCCCGCCGCGCCTCCGGCGTGTCCTTCCACGCCACCAGCACGCTGCGCAGGTCGAGCCAGTTGGCCCGGTCGGGGACGACGAGAAGCGGGCGGCCGGCCTGCATCACCAGATCCTTGGGGCTTGCGAGGGCGAACGCGTCGGAGAAGGCCGGGCTCCGCCCGCCGCTGACGATGATGTCGGCGCAGCGGGCCTGCGCCAGGACGAATCGCGCCGGAAAATCCATGGCGCTGCGCCACTCGGCGTGCCCGCCGCGATTCTTTGTGGCGGCGTGGAATTGCGCCTCCAGACCGTCAAGCCGCCGCTTGACGGAGGCTTCGCCCTCGTCGATGAGCGCTTGCGCCTCGACGCCGTCGGCGAAATAGAGCGGCGGTGCGAACTGCGCCGCGGCGACGCCGATGATGGCTGCCTCGAATCGTTCGGCGAGTTCGCCGGCGGCCTGAAGGCGCGCCTCGTTGGACTGATCGAGCGCCAGGCTGACCATCACGGTCGCATATGTCATCGGGAATCTCCGGGGCGATGGGCTTTCGTGAGACTGTAGGCCTGTCGCCGCTCCGCAGAATGAGATAGATCAAACGTGCCGGGCACGGCACCGCGGGGGCATCCGCCGATGGAATAAGACGTCCGAACTTGCCTCCGGCCCGGCCTTGGGCGACATTGCATCGGCGGTAGCGGCATCCGGGCTACCGCACGAAGATGGGAGCAATCGCTTGTCGCCGACCCGTGTTACGCATCCGCAAGATGACGGTCGGGGCGAGCACTTCCGCGTTCGAATCGAAGGGTTCGGCGTCGGCACCTGGGATCTCGATCTCAAATCGATGGAATTGGAATGGTCCGAGACGTCCAGAGCCTTGCTGGGCGTCGAGCCGGGCCAGCCAGAGAGCTACCAGCTCTTGCTGTCACGGCTCGAGCCAAAGGATCGCGAGCGCGTCGAGGATGCGATCCGGCGCGTCTCCGAACGCGGCGGCGGCTTTGACGTCTCCTTCCGGATCGCCGGAGCGTCCGGCAAGGGACAATGGATCAGGGCGCGTGCCGGCTTGATCCGCGATGATGCCGGCGCCGCGCGTCATCTCAGCGGAATCTTTCTCGACATCGGCGAGGAGAAGCAGGTCGAGGAGACGCTGCGCACGCGCGAGAGCCACCTGCGCTCCATCCTCCACACCATTCCAGATGCCATGATCGTCATCGACGGCCACGGCGTCATGCAGCTGTTCAGCACGGCCGCGGAGCGCCTGTTCGGCTGGTCCGAGCACGAGGCGATCGGACAGAACGTCAGCATCCTGATGCCGGAGCCCGACCGCTCCCGGCATGACGGCTACATCGCCCGCTATCGCAGCACCAGCGATCCGCACATCATCGGCATCGGCCGCATCGTGACCGGCAGGCGCCGCGACGGCACCACCTTTCCGATGCACCTGTCGATTGGCGAAATGCAGTCCGGCGGCGAGCCCTATTTCACCGGTTTCGTCCGCGACCTCACCGAGCACCAGCAGACCCAGGCGCGGCTCCAGGAGCTGCAATCCGAGCTGGTCCATGTCTCGCGGCTGACCGCGATGGGCGAAATGGCTTCCGCGCTCGCCCACGAGCTCAACCAGCCGCTGGCCGCGATCAGCAATTACATGAAGGGATCGCGGCGCCTCCTGGCCGGCAGCATCGACCCGAACACGCCGAAGATCGAGAGCGCGCTGGACCGCGCGGCGGAGCAGGCCTTGCGCGCCGGCCAGATCATCCGGCGCCTGCGCGACTTCGTCTCCCGCGGCGAATCCGAGAAGCGGGTCGAGAGCCTGTCCAAGCTGATCGAGGAAGCCGGCGCGCTCGGGCTCGCCGGCGCACGCGAGCAGAACGTGCAGCTCCGCTTCAGCCTCGATCCCGGCGCCGATCTCGTCCTCGCCGACCGGGTGCAGATCCAGCAGGTGCTGGTCAATCTGTTTCGCAACTCGCTGGAGGCGATGGCACAATCCGAGCGGCGCGAGCTCGTCGTCGCCAACTCGAGCGTCGCCGACGACATGATCGAGGTCGAGGTCTCCGACACCGGCTCCGGCTTCCACGGCGATGTCATTCCGAACCTGTTTCAGACCTTCTTCACCACCAAGGAAACCGGCATGGGCGTTGGACTGTCCATCAGCCGCTCGATCATCGAAGCTCACGGCGGCCGGATGTGGGCCGAGAGCAACGCGTCGGGCGGCGCAACATTCCGATTCACCTTGCCGGCAGCCGATGAGAGCTGATCAATGACGACCAAGGGACATGTCTACGTCATCGACGACGACGCGGCGATGCGGGATTCGCTGAACTTCCTGCTGGATTCCGCCGGCTTCGGCGTCACCCTGTTCGACGACGCCCAGGCCTTCCTCGATTCCCTGCCCGGCCTCGCCTTCGGCTGCATCGTCTCCGACGTGCGCATGCCGGGCCTCGATGGAATCGAGCTTCTGAAGCGCCTGAAGGCGCAATCGAGCCCGTTTCCCATCCTGATCATGACCGGTCATGGCGATGTGCCACTGGCGGTCGAGGCGATGAAGCTCGGTGCCGTCGACTTCCTGGAGAAGCCGTTCGAGGACGACCGTCTTCTCACCATGATCGAGGCCGCGATTCGCCAGGCCGAGCCTGCGGCCAAGAACGAGGCCGTCGCCCAGGATATCGCCGCCCGCGTCGCCTCCTTGAGTCCGCGGGAGCGCCAGGTCATGGAAGGTCTGATCGCGGGCCTCTCCAACAAGCTGATCGCCCGCGAATACGACATCAGTCCGCGCACCATCGAGGTCTACCGGGCCAACGTGATGACCAAGATGCAGGCCAACAGCCTCTCGGAACTGGTGCGGCTGGCCATGCGCGCCGGGATGCTGAACGATTGAGGCAAGTCAACTCGTTTCCCGCGCCCTGTGCTAGCCAAGCATCATGATTGAGATCAGCTCGCACCATGAGCGGTTGCCGTCCCCCACACAGCCCACGGTCTTTGTGGTCGATGACGACGCCGCCGTCTTGGGATCCCTGCGGTTCCTGCTGGAAACCGACGGCTTCGCCGTGCGGACCTTCAGGAGCGGCACCGCGCTGCTCAATGCCAGCGGCGCGCACGGAGCGGACTGCTACGTGATCGACTACAAGATGCCTGATATCAACGGGATCGAGCTCGCCGGCCGGCTGCGCCAGTCCGACGAAGGCACGCCCGTGATCCTGATCACCGGCTATCCCGACGGGAATATCTCGGTCCGGGCGGCAGCCGTGGGCGTCAAGGACGTGATTTTGAAGCCGCTTCTCGACGAAAACCTGGTCAAGCGCATCCGCCACGCCATCCAGGCCAGGCGCGGAAACTGACCTACGGGATTCTACGTAAGGCCCCCCCCTTAAGATATCTCGCGAAATTTTCGAAGCCCCCGATACCGCGTACCAAGGCGTCATCACAACGGAGATGGCGCAGATGCTGACCCAGACGCTCAACACCCAGGCGATCAACACCCAGATCGGTGGCAAGATTGCCCCCGCCCTTCCCGTCACCGACCAGTTCGGCGCAATCGCGGGCCATGTCGGCATCGTCGCCACCGAGTTCTCCTACCGCAAGGAAGAAGAGATCTACGGCGAGGACGAACCGGCCGAATATGTCTACCAGGTCGTGTCAGGCGCCGTGCGCAGCTACAAGCTCCTCTCCGACGGCCGCCGCCAGATCGGCGCCTTCCACCTTGCCGGCGACGTGTTCGGCCTCGAATCCGGCCCCACCCATCGCCTCGCTGCCGAGGCCATCATCGACACCAATGTGCGCCTCGTGAAGCGCGCGAGCCTGGAAAAGGCGGCCGGCACCGACGTTCAGGTCGCCCGCAAGCTATGGACCATGACCGCCGGCGAGCTTCGCCACGCCGAAGACCACATGCTGCTCCTGGGCCGCAAGACCGCAATGGAGCGCGTTGCCACCTTCCTACTCGAAATGGACCGCCGCCTCGCGGTTGCCGGCATGATGGCGCTGCCGATGTGCCGCCGCGACATCGGCGACTATCTCGGCCTCACGCTGGAGACCGTGTCGCGCGCGCTGTCGCAGCTTCACGCCCAAGGGATTCTGGGTTTCTCCGGCGCCCGCCAGATCGTGCTTCGCAACCGCCAGCGCCTGCACCATCTCGACGCCTGACGTCTTCTTCCCCGTCCACTCATGGCCGGCTGACCTGGTTCAGCCGGCCATTTCCTTTTTTGCCGCGATCATGCCCATGCGCCGCGTCTCCGGCATCACGAGGAGGATCAGCAGAAGCCCGGCGCCAGCCACGCCGGCCAGCCCGATGAAGGCGGTGGCGTTGCCGAACTTGTCGCTGACATAGCCGCCCAGCGCCGTGCTCAGCGACGCGCCAATGCCCGTTGCCGTGCCGACGATACCCTGAGCGAGGTTGAAATGGCCGCTGCCGAAGGCGACGTCGGCCACGATCAGCGGGATCATCACCGCGAACACCGCTGCGGTGATGCCGTCGAACACCTGCACCAGCACCAGCAGATAGGGGTCGCGGACCGTCGCGAACAGCAGACCGCGAATCGCCAGCGCGGCGAATCCGATCAGCAGCAGCGGCCGGCGGCCCCAGGCTTGCGCCTTGCGCCCGACGGTCGGCGACAGCAGCGCCACGATGGCCTGCGGTACGACGATGCAAAAGGCGACGAGCACCGTCGCCCACTGGCTCGACCGCGCCGTCACGGCGCTCGCCATCAGCGGCATCATCGCGGCGTTCGCGAGCTGCAGCAGCAGAACGCTCAACGCAAAGACGATGAGCGGACGCTGCCGGATCAGGTGCCAGATATTGGTGTCGCCGGGAACCGGCGCTTCGCGCGGCAGTTCGCCGTGACAGCGCGCGATGTCGACTTCCTCTTCACGGATGCGCGACAGCGAGATCAGGGTCGGGATCGCAAGCAGGAAGGTGACCAGGAACACCGAGCGGCTCGACAGCAGATAGCCGGCCGTGCCCATCACCGCGGCGGCGACGCCGTTGCCGAGCGAGGCAAAGCGCGCATTGCGGCCGAGACGTTCGCCGATCGCGAACGGGCCGACCAGGCCGAGGCTGATCGCCGCGATTGCCGGTCCAAGCACGCAGCTTGCCGCCGCGTGCAGCGTTGCGGCCGCCACCACCACCGGAAAGATGGGCATCGCCGCATAGGCGAGCGCGCAGCAGCCGATGGTCGCGATGGCGAGGCCTGCGACCAGCCGCTCGGATTTCGCGGCATCGATGATCGCGCCGCCCGGCATCTGGCCGATCAGGGCGACGATGCCGCCGATCGACAGCACGAGGCCGATCTCGACCTGGGTCCATTTCTGGGTCGTCAGATAGACCGCAATGAAAGGCCCGAATCCGGTCTGGACGTCGGCGAGAAAGAAGATGAACCAGTCGAGGCCGCGCAGGCTCTGGCGCGACGGCGCCGGAATGCCCGCAGGCCGCGGTGCCGAAACGTTGTCCTGCTCAACGCGGCCCTCGCGATCTGCATGTTTGGGCTTCCCCGACAACAGCACCGGCCGCCATCCCTCCCCGTGCCTCACTGTATCGCTTGCAGCGGCTGCAGGCTGCCGGACGCGCCGAGCACCACCATCGGCGCGTCTTCCTTGTATTCCGGCGCGGCCGCGACCTGCGCCTTGGTCAATTCCAGCGTAATGCTGTCCTTCTTGTTGACGATCTTGCCGAACCGCATCGCGTTCCAGTCCACCACGATCTTGCGGCTGCCGACGCCGAGGAAGCCGCCGAAGTCGATCACGGCGGCGCGCACGTGCCCGCTCCGATCGACGATGACGTCGACGATGCGGCCCATGCCCTCATTCGCCGCGCTGAGCACGTCACGGCCAAGCACGCCGTGCGCGTCGCTCGCGCCGATGATCGTCACCGACGGCGGTGGCGCGGCATCCTTCGGCGTGACGGGCACCGATGAGGCCGGCGGCTGTACCGTCGGCGGCGCTTTCGCTTCGGTCGCGGGTGGCTCCTCCGCGGCCCGCGATACGGCGACCGTCAATCCCGCGACGATCGCCACGCTCAGGATCCAACTGCCCGTACGCATGCACCCTCCTCCCGGCGCGCCGCTAGCGCGCCAGCACGATCGAGACCTGGATCCGGCCGCGCGTGCGCAACACCTCGAGCGCCACGTCGTCGCCGTGGCGGCTGACGCGCAGATCCACGCTGGACTCGCCCAGACGCAGGTCGCGCAAGATCACCTCGTGCAGGAACGCCGGCAGATGCGGATTGCGCAGGCGAATCTCGCCGCGCGCCACATCGAACTCGATGCCCAGCGCCGCCTCCAGCAGCGTGAACGGCGTCGCGCTGGCCCAGGCCTGCGGCGCGCAGGCGACCGGATAGAGCGTCGGGCCACGCCGCTTTTCGCGCCGGAAGCCGCAGAACAGTTCGGGCAACCGGCGCAGATCCATGTAGGTCGCGGCATCGAACAGCCCCTTGAAGACATGCGCGACCGAATGCTTGAGCCCGTAGCGCGCAAGCCCGAGCGCGATCAGCGCATTGTCGTGCGGCCAGATCGAGCCGTCATGATAGGACATCGGATTGTAGCGCACCTCGCCGACAGCGACGGTGCGGATGCCCCAGCCCGAGAAGAAATGCGGCCGCATCAAATCGGCGGCGACGAGGCGCGCACGGTCCTCGCTGACCATGCCGCTGAACAGGACCTGACCGGCATTCGAGGTCCGCACCTTGCAGGGCCGCTTCTTGCCATCGAGCGCGAGCGCGTAGGTACCGAGTTCCTCGCACCAGAACGCGGCCTCGAACCGCTCCGCCAGCGCCTTGGCCTCCGCCTCGAGCTTGCCGGCGAGATCGGGCTTGCCGAGCCACAGCGCGCAGCGCGCGGCGAGCTGCTTGGCGGCGAAGACGTACCCCTGCACCTCGGCCAGCGCGAGATGGCCCTCCGCAAGCTGGCCGTCGGCATGGAAGATCGCATCGAAGGAATCCTTCCAGCCCTGGTTGGCGAGCCCCTTTTCCGTGGCGCGCTGGTATTCGACGAAGCCATCCTTGTCGGGGTCGCCGGGGCCGTCGATCCAGGCCAGCCCCGCCTCGATCGCCGGCCACAGCTCGGTCAGCGTCTTCTCGTCGCCGGTGCGTTCGAAATAGCTGCCGGCGAGCAGGACGAACAACGCGGTGGAATCCACGCTGCCGTAATATTGCGCGAACGGCACCTCGCGCAGCGCCGCCATCTCGCCGCCACGCATCTCGTGCAGAATCTTTCCGGGCGCGGCATCCGCGAGCGGATCGACCGCCTTCGCCTGGAAATGCGCGAGCCGCCGCAGCACGCCCTTGGCGATCCGCGGGTCGACCCACAGCATCTGCAACGCAGTGATCAGCCCGTCGCGGCCGAACGTCGTCGAGTACCAGGGAATCCCCGCATAGGGATAGCGCCCCTGCGGCGTCTCGGTCATCAGCATGTTGAGGTCGGCCATGGCCTGGCACAGCACCTCGTTGAAGATGTTGTTGGAGGTCTCGATGCTGGCCGCCCCCATCGTCGATTGCCGCATCTCGCGGCGATGGGCGAGCAACCCCCTGAAAAAGCGCGCCGGCTTCTCCGCGATCGGCCGGTTGCAGGAGACGGCGACGAACAGTGATTTCGACTGATGCGGGTCGAGTTCGAGCTGCCAGGTCGCGGCGT
The DNA here is from genome assembly GCF_024519875.1 of Bradyrhizobium sp. Bra64. NCBI lineage: Bacteria > Pseudomonadati > Pseudomonadota > Alphaproteobacteria > Hyphomicrobiales > Nitrobacteraceae > Bradyrhizobium > Bradyrhizobium sp. Bra64. The sequence goes on from NZ_JALJRD010000002.1 coordinate 820,375, forward strand.
TCACCGACAGCTTGGTCGGGCGCGGGTCGAAGTGCAGGCCGGTGGTCCGCTCGGCGTCATCGAGACCGCGATAATCGAACAGCACGTCGGTCGGACCCAACAGCCGGCTCGAGCCGATGCCGCGGCGCGGACGGCGCTCGCCGCGGACCTCGAACAGATCGGCAAAGTCGTTGCCGAAAAGCAGCGTCAGCTCGAAGCTGGCGCACCGATCGCCATGGTTCTGCACGCCGATGCGCTGATAGGCCGTGCCGCGCCACAGGAAGATCGTGCGCACGATGTGCAGCAGGTCCTTCTGCAGCACCAGGCTGCCACCGCGGTAGATGTCGGGGTTGGTGAGATCGACGGTCAGCGCCGAATTGTCGTCGCGCAGGTTCGAGCCGAGTAGCAGCGGCTGGAGATCGTCGAGCACGAGCTCGAGCCTCGCCAGGTAGCGCGTGTCCTGGTTGAAAAGGCCGTCCGGCCCGCCCGCGGACGCGCCGATGTCGCCGTGGCTGTCGAGCACGATGAACGTATCGTCATGCTTGAGCGAGCGCCGCGGTCGCGCCGATGGCCCCGTCATCGGAATATAGAAAGGCTGCTCGGCGACCTGTTCCGAGGTCCGGGTCACCGAGACGAGTTGTGTTACGGCTTCGGCCGCCATGGGCTGCTCCCCTGCGCTTGTTTCAAGACGCAAACGACTCGAACGCGACTGTCGATTTACGCGGCCGCTTGCGCGAGCCGGCTCATTTCCTGCGTGACCAGCTCACGATAGGGCCCGTGGCCCTGCATCAGACGCTCGGGCGAGCCGTCCTCGATGATCTTACCACCCTTCAGCACGACCACGCGGTCGAAATTCCGCAGCGTTGCCAGCCGATGCGCGATCGCGATCACGGTCCGCCCGCGCATCAGGCGCGACAGCGCCTCGCGAATGGCTTCCTCCGATTCGCTGTCGAGAGCGGCGGTCGCCTCGTCCAGCAGCAGGATCGGCGCGTCCTTGAGGAAGGCGCGTGCGATCGCGATACGCTGGCGCTGGCCGCCGGACACCTTGACTCCGCGGTCGCCGACCATGGTGTCGAGGCCTTCCGGCAGGCTGTCGATGAAGTCGCAGCGCGCCGCGATCGCCGCGCGCAGCACCTCGTCGTCGGTCGCATTGGGCCTGCCGTAGCGGATGTTCTCGCGGATCGAACGATGGAACAAGGAGATGTCCTGCGGCACCACGGAGATGGCATCCCGCAGGCTGAGCTGGGTCACCATGGAAATGTCCTGGCCGTCGACGGTGACACTGCCCTCGTCGACGTCGTAGAAGCGCTGCAGCAGGGTGAACAGCGTAGACTTGCCGCCGCCGGACTGGCCGACCAGGCCGACACGCTGGCCGGGCTGCAGCCGCAGGCTGAACCGTTCGAAGATCTTCTCGCCGCCGGGATAGCCGAAGGTGACGTTGTTGAACGCGATCGCGGCGCCGTTCTTGACCAACGGCTCTGCCTCGGGATGATCGCGCAGCTCATGCGGCACGAGCAGCGTCGCGATCGCCTCGGTCAGGCGCGCGACATGCTGGGTGACATCGACCAGCGCCACGGCGAGGTCGCGCGTCGCACTGAGGATCGAAATCCCGAGCGTACAGACCAGCACGACGTCGCCTGTGGTCGCCTCGCCCTGTTGCCAGAGCGTGACCGCCCACGCCATCAAGGCGACGGTCAGCAGCACGGTCACGGCGGCATGCAGCAGGCGCAGCTTCTCCAGATAACGCAGACTGCGGCTTCGCGCCGTAAGTTCCCGGTTCACAGTGGCGTCAAACCGCTCGTGCTCATGGCGGATGCCGCAGAAGGCGCGGACCAGAGGCATGTTGCTGATGACGTCGATCATCTCGCCGTCGACGACAGCGGCCTTGTCGGCGAAGTCGTCGTGGAGCGGCTTGCCGGCCGCGGCGAGACGGAACATGGCGGCCACCATGCCGCCCGCGATCACGATCAGGCCAAGCGCCATGTAGGGACTGACGGTTCCAATCAAGCCGATCGCCGCAACTGTGGCAATGCACGGCGGCAACACATTCCAGACGAACATGTTCTCGACCGTGAACACGGCATTGGATGTGGCCGTAATGCGGCTGGTCAGCATGCCCGGCATCCGGTCCGAGAAATAGCTCGGCGCATGCCCGGTCAGATGACGAAATATGTCACGACGCAAATCGCCCGTGACCCGAACGAAGGTAAAGCTCGCTGTCCAGCTCGCGATCCGCCAGAGGAAGTTGTCCGCGGCGATCAGCGACATGAGCAGAATGAATGCCAGCCATACGCTGCCACCATGCGATGGTCCCGCCGACAGAGCATCGACCAGTGATTTGACGCCATATTGCGTGCCCACGGAGCAGGCGACGGCTGCAACGACAGCGGTCAGGATAACCAGGTGTGAGGCCAGACGTCGCCGCAGATAGCGCAAGACAAAGGCAAATGGCCTGCGCGCGTATCCAGAAAGATGATCCATGTGACTGCAACCCCGTCGCGATGATTCCAATTGTTCTTAACTGTCGACCGAACATCGACCGCTTCGCCTCGGTTCCCGGGCAAGACCATCACGACATGCGGATGCGGACGATGTGAGAAGAGCTGATGGCATCATCGCGACCACGCCGCAGTGTGTCGAAGAAGTAACGTTCGCCAAGAGGAACTTCGCACATGCGAGAACGTTCCACTCTTGGCATGCCGGTGCCGAGGCTGGGGTTTCAATGATCATGATCGCAGAGGAGATCGCGAAATGCGCATCGCGCAGGTAGCTCCGTTGACGGAGGCTGTTCCACCCAAGCTCTATGGCGGCACCGAACGGGTGGTGCACTGGTTGACGGAAGAGCTGGTGGCCCTTGGACACGACGTGACGCTGTTCGCCAGCGGCGATTCGCAGACATCGGCGAAGCTGGATGCAACCTGGCCGCGGGCGCTTCGCCTCGACGGTTCCGTGCGCGATCCCAATGCGCTGCATATGGTGATGCTGGAGCGGGTGCGGCAGAAATGTGACGACGAGGAGTTCGACTTCCTCCACTTCCACCTCGATTACTATCCGTGGTCAATGTTCTACCGGCAGCCGACGCCGTTCCTGACGACGCTGCACGGCCGGCTCGATCTGCCGGAGCACCAGCCGGTCTTCAAAACCTTCTCGAAGGTCCCCGTCATCTCGATTTCCAACGCGCAGCGGCGGCCGGTACCGCAGGCGAATTGGGTGAGGACGATCCATCACGGCCTGCCGGAGAATCTGCTGACGCCGAAGCCCGCCAAGCAGGAATACCTCGCCGTGCTCGGCCGTATCGCGCCGGAAAAGGGCGTCGACCGCGCCATCAAGATCGCGACCCATTGCGGCATTCCGCTGAAGATCGCGGCCAAGGTCGATCGTGCCGACCAGGATTATTATGACGAGCTGATCCGGCCGATGATCGAGAATAATCCGCTGGTGGATTTCATCGGCGAGATCGGCGATCACGAGAAGTCCGACTTCCTGAGCGGCGCGCTCGGACTTCTGCTGCCGATCGACTGGCCGGAACCGTTTGGCCTGGTGATGATCGAAGCCATGGCCTGCGGAACGCCGGTGGTCGCCTTCAACCGCGGCTCGGTGCCCGAGATCATCGACGAGGGGCTGACCGGCTTCGTCGTCGAGGACGTCCTCAGCGCGGCCGGCGTCGTCGGCCGCCTCGCGCAACTCGACCGCTCCGCCATTCGCAAGCAGTTCGAGACGCGCTTCACGGCACGGCGCATGGCGCTCGACTATCTCGCGGCCTATCGCAGCCTGGCCGAGCAACAGGCGCCGCGGATCAAGCTGGTGAGCAGCGCCGAGTAGCGACAACTCCTATGGTAGACGTCATGGCCGGGCTCGCCCCGGCCATTGACGTTTGCAGGTAGTGCCCCACTCTATCAGCCGCCATTGCGAGTACAGCGAAGAATCCAGACCGCCTCCGTGGAAAGACTCTGGCTGCGCTCGCAATGACGGGAGAAAGCGGTGGCCTACGTTACTGCCGCCCGCTTCGGCTCGACGATCTCGAACATCCGCGGGAATTCGTCCATCAAGCCCATCAGCTCGGCGAGGCGCATCGGGTTGCCGGCGAGCTCGACCTTGCCGGCGGCCACCGCCTCCGGAAAGCTGGTGAGCTTGGCGATCACCTCGTCGAGCGTGGCCCGCGCGAGCGTGAAGCTGGCATCGGCGCCTTCCGCCTGCACGCCCTCGGTGTAGGTGAGCGCAGAGTTCTCCAGATTCAGCACGAACGTCTCGCCGGTATCGGTAAAACGCCAGTTCAGCACGATGTGCTTGCCGTCCGCCTTCGGCCCGTTGAGGCGGATGCCGAGCACGTCCCAGATCTGGGAGGTACGCAGCGCGGCCAGCGTCTCGCGCGGCATCGGCGGGCGCGGCGGCACCTTCGGCATGCCCTGTCGCAACTCCTGCGCGCCGAACAGATAGGCGTTGCGCCAGGTCGCGCTTTCGGCGGCGTAGCCGAGCTGCTCCAGCGTGTCCGCCAGCAGGTCACGCGCCGCCTGATTGCCGGGCTCGGCGAAGACGAGATGACCGAGCGCCTGCGCCACGAAGCGGAATTCGCCCTTGGCAAAGTCCGCAGCCGCGCGCGCGAGGATCGCGTCGGCGCCGCCCATATACTCGACATATTTCTTGCCGGATTCCACCGGCGGCAGCGGATCGAGATTGACCGGATTGGCATCGTACCAGCCCAGATATTTCTGGTAGATCGCCTTCACATTGTGCCGGATGTGGCCGTAATAGCCGCGGCCGTGCCAGGCGCCCTCCAGGCTCCTCGGCAACTGGATCGTCTCGGCGATCTCGGCCGCGGTCAGCCCGTGGTTCATCAGGCGGATGGTCTGGTCGTGCGCGAACTTGTAGAGGTCGCGCTGCTGCCGGATCATCGTGCCGATGCGCTCGCGCCCCCACACCGGCCAGTGGTGCTGGCCGCACATCGCCTCCGCCTTGCCGTCCCAGAGCAGCAGGGCCTCGTTCAGATATTTCGACCAGGCCAGCGCGTCGCGCACATCGGCGCCGCGGAACGGCAGCAGATTGTGAAAATTGTGCGTGCAGTTCTCGGCGAGGTTCAGAAGCTTGTAGCGCGCGACGAAGAAGTGCATCTCCGCCGGCGCTTCGCTGTTCGGCGCCATCTGGAATTCGAATTCGACGCCGTCGATCACGCGCGTGTCGCCGGTCGCCATGATCAAATCGGTCGGGCGCAGCAGCGCGACCGAGCCCGTCGCCATCGACTTGCCGAGGCCGCAATCGACCTGCCCGCGCGCGCCCTTGGCGAGGAGCGGCCCGAACTGGTACTGCGCCCGCCGCAGCATCGCCGGTCCCGCGATGATGTTCTCGGAGACGGCATGCTCCATGAACAGGTTCGGCGCGATGATCGGCACCCGGCCGCTGGCGAGCGCATCCTCCTCCAGCACGCCGCGCGCTCCGCCCCAATGGTCGGTGTGGGTGTGGGTGAAGATCACGGCGGCGACGGGCCGCGCGCCGCGATGCCTGAAATAGAGATCGAGCGCGGCACGCGCGCCCTCGATCGAGGTCAGCGTGTCCACCACGATGACACCGCTGTCGCCTTCGATCAGCGTCATGTTGGCGATGTCGAGCCCGCGGACCTGGTAGATTCCGGGCACGACCTCGAACAAGCCGTGCTGCATGTTGAGCCGCGACTGCCGCCACAGGCTCGGATTGACCGTCGGCGGCGCCGCCTCAGTGGAGAGAAAGCCGTAAGGCTTGAGGCTCCAGACCGTCCTTCCCTGCGGATTGGTGATCTCCGCGTTCTCGATCGTGCCGAGGAAGCCGCGCGCGGCATCGTCGAAATCCCGGGTGTCGGAAAACGGCAGCGCATTCAGCATCGCCGTTTGCCGCGCGATGACGGACGGCGAGGCGTCCTTGGGCATATCAGCTGTCTCGAAGCTGCTCATAAGGCTCTCCCCGGCTTATCTTTGTTGGGGAGGCATCTAACCGCATCTCGATTGTGGTTCCAACTGCTCCTTATGCAGCCAGCCCTTCGGCGACCCTCTGGGCCGATGCGGTCGCGTCAGGCATCCGCAAGGCGCGAGCGAGCACATAGCCGCCGCGGTCCTGCTTGGCCCGGTACATCGCCCTGTCCGAGCGCGACAGCAGCGCTTCCGCGGTGCGCCCGTCGCCCGGCGCAACGGCGACGCCGACGCTGACGCCGAGCTCGATCGCCTGTCCGTCCACATCATACGGCATGCTGATCGATTGCAGGATCCGCTGTGCCATCGCTTCCGCTTCCGCATCAGCCGCCGCGCGCTGCACCAGGACGAACTCGTCGCCACCCATCCGGACCACGAGGTCGTCGGCTGTGGCAAGGATCTTCAATCGCCCTGCAACTTGCTTCAACAGCGCGTCGCCGACGGGGTGGCCGAACCTGTCGTTCGCTTCCTTGAAGCGGTCGAGATCGAGCGTATGGACCGCAACCATCCCCGCCGCCAGCATCGGCGGCAAGTCCGTGGCCAGCACCGAGCGATTGGACACGCCGGTCATGGGGTCCGAGCGCGCGAGCTGCTCGAACTGCCGCTTCAGCGTGATCTGGCTGATCGAGGCGTTGAAGCTCAGCCGCACCATCTCGAAGCTCGCGACCACATACATCAGGATGAGGAGCCCAAGCCCGACATGGCGGAGATCGGGCTGCATGAACGTCACGATCGCGGCCGGCGCGGCGATCGCGACGAGATCGAGCAACGCCGCGACGGGACGCAGCGCCAGCCGCGCCACCACGCCGGCGCCGAACCCGAAGCCGATGCCGATCGCCATCACGCAACAGAGCGCATCACCCAGCACGATGCTGCGCGCGGCAAACACACCAAGCACGAAGGCCGTCGCGACTGTGCCGGCAATATAGCACCGCTCCCAGATCGCAGCCTCGGCCCGACCGAGCTGCTGCGACCGCGCGAGGCGGCGCCGGAACGCAAAAATTTCGAACAGGCGAACGATGGCCACCGCGACACCGGCGACCGTCAAGACCGCCGTCACCTTGTCGCCGGTCTCGTAGGTCGTAATGGCGCCGACCATCGCCTGGCAGGCGGCCGCGAGAATGGTAGGCATCGTCGTGCCGTGCAGGCCCGCGATCACTTCCATATAGACGGCGTCGGAAATCGACGCCCGCCCTGTTTCCATTCTGTTGAACAACATGCCAGCCCCATCTGCTGGCATCGTCCTACCGCACATCGGTAAAAAGGCGTTCACCGCACGGCAGTTGCATTTGAGCGCGCGGGTTTACCGTGCGTTAGCCATCTGCCGCCCTTCGGGCGAGGCCGATGGAGACGCTTCCCTCGGCGTCCCCGCTGGCGCCGCCAATCGCGGCTGGTTCCGCTACATCCCCAACAAACGAGGCAGCCACAACGACAGACCTGGCCAATAGGTGACGACCACGAGGAACGCCAGCATGGTCAGGAGCCATGGCCAGACCGCCACCGTGAGCTCGGTGATGCCCATCTTGGCGATGCCGGACGCGACATAGAGATTCAGGCCGACCGGCGGATGGCACAGCCCGACCTCCATGTTGACCGTCATCAGGATGCCGAAATGGATCGGATCGATGCCGAGCTTGATCGCGACCGGAAACAGGATCGGCGCCATGATCAAGATGATCGAGGACGGCTCCATCACGTTGCCCGCGATCAGCAGCAGGAGGTTGACGACGAGGAGGAAGCCGATCCAGCCGAGGCCCTGGTCGATCATCCATTGCGCGAGCGCCTGCGGTACATTCTCGTAGGTCATCAGGAACGAGAACAGGACGGCGTTGGTGATGATGTAGAGCAGCATCGCCGACAGATTCGCCGATGACAGCAGCACCCGCGGCACGTCTCGCAGCTTCAAATCCTTGTAGATGAACACCGCGACGATGAAGGCGTACACCGCGCTGACGGCGGCAGCTTCGGTCGGCGTGAACAGCCCGCTGTAGATGCCGCCGATCACGATCACGATCAGCAGGATTCCCCAGATCGAATTCCTGAACGCGTCGAGGCGCTGCATGAACGTCGCCTTCGGCATCCGCGGATAGTCATTCTGCCAGGCGCGATAGAACGTCGTGGCGCCGAGCAGCATGGCGAGCACCAACCCCGGTACGATGCCGGCGATGAAGAGCTTGCCCACCGAAGTGTTGGTGGAGACCGCATAGAGAACCATCGGAATCGACGGCGGGATGAGAATCCCGAGCGAGCCGGAAGTCGTGATCACGCCGGCGCCGAACCGTTTCGGGAATCCCTGGGCGACCATGGCGGGCAGGATCACCGATCCGATCGCCACCACGGTGGCCGGCGACGAGCCGGAAATTGCGGCGAACAGCGCGCAGGCGACCACGCCCGAGAGGGCAAGACCACCATACCAATGACCGACCAGCGCGGTCGCGAACGCGATCATCCGTCGCGCCACGCCGCCATGGGTGAGGAAGTTGCCGGCAAGGATGAAGAACGGGATCGCCATGATCTCGAAGCTCTCGATACCGGTGAACAGCTTCAGCGCCACCGATTCCGTTCGCACGTCGGTCAGCGTGAACATGAAGCTGAGCACGGTCAGTCCGAGCGCGATCGAGATCGGCATGCCCGTGAGCATCAATGACAGCAGGAGACCGAAAACGATGGCGACCCGCAGGCCTTGCGGCAACGTGATCAAATGGGCCGCATGGGCGAAGCACACTGCGACGATCAGGACCGGCAGCAGCATCAGGATCCAGCCGAGCGGACTGCGCTCGTCCCGGACCACCTGACTGCGCGTGACCGGTGCCGGATGAACCGGGTCTGCCTCGACGCCCTCGACGCCGGCCATGTCGTGATGCGGCAGCTCGCCGGTGCGATAGAACGACCAGGCGACTTGCAGGAAGCGGAAGCACATCAGGCCGGAGCCGAGCGGAATCGTGAGATACACCAGCCACATCGGCGCTTCGAGATCGTTCGACTGCTGGCCGGTCTGCCACATCTGGCCGACGAACGCGGCGCCGAAATAGCACACGATGGAAGTGAAAAGGGCGCCGCACAACAGACCGAAGGTGATCACGCGGCGGCGCGACCCGCCGGGAAGGACATTGACCAGCACGTCGACGCCGACATGGATTCCGGTTCGCACGCCATAGGCCGCGCCGAACTTGGCCATCCAGATGAACATGTAGATGCAGAGCTCTTGCGCCCAGGACAGGTCGAGCGCGGCGAGCCAGACGAACGCCGCTCGCATGGGCACGGCGAGGAAAGTCAAGTTGCGGGCCTCCGCCCATTTAGCAATGTCGATCGACAGCCCCGCCCCGTAGCGGTGCAGCACGGCGACGAAGATGAGCAACGTCGCGGCCGCAATCAGCGTCGCGATCAGCCATTCCTCGAGATGATTGAGAAAACGATTCAGCACGCGCAGCAACTTGGTCCCCCCAGGATAGGCTGGTCGTTCAAGAGCGAAACGGCCGGGAGTGCGATCACCCCCGACCGTTCATGGTTGTTCTTGAAGGAGCGCCGCCGTCAGTTCATCTTGACGTCGAGTTCCTTGGCGACGAGATCGAGCACTTCCTGCCCGACCCGGCCCTTTGCCCATTTATAAGTCGGCTGCATCGCTTCCTGCCACGCCTTGCGGTCGGCATCGGAGAGATAATGCAGCGTGGTCTTGCCCGTCTTCTTGATCTCGGCCAGCGCGTCTTCGTTCTCCTTGCGCGCGATCGAGTTGGTGTAGTCGGTCGCATCCGCCATCGCCTTGTCGAGCTGGGTACGGATATCAGGCGGCAGGCCATTCCAGAATTTCGAATTGACGATGACCGCGTATTGCAGATGCGCGTGATAGGACACGGTGATGTCCTTCTGCACCTCGTAGAACTTCTGCGTCAGATAGTTGGACGCGGTGTTCTCGCAGCCGTCGACCACGCCGGTCTGCAGCGCCTGGTAGACTTCGGAGAACGCCATGATCTGCGGGATCGAGCCCATCAGGCGGAAATACTGGTCGGCAATCTTCGATCCGGAGATACGGAACTTGAGTCCCTGGAAATCCGTCGGCTTCATCAGCGGGCGATTCGAAGAGACCATGTGGAAGCCGTTGTCCCAATAGGCGAGCCCCGAGATGCCCTTGGCCTCGAGCTTCTGGAACAGCCACTTGCCGACCGTGCCCTTCATCGCGTGGGCATAGGTCTCGTCGTCCTTGAACAGCCAGGGCAGATCGAGCGCCTCGAATTCCTTGACGCCGAGCGGCGCGAATTTCGCGGTCGAGGGCGCGAGCATCTGCACCGAGCCGAGCTGGAGCGCCTCGATCTCCTCCTTGTCCTTGTAGAGCGTGGAGTTCGGATAGACCTCGACCTTGACCTTGCCGTCGGTGTATTTCTCGGCGAGTTCCTTGAACTTGAGCGCGCCCTTGCCCTTCGGCGTGTCGTTGGCGACGACGTGACTGAACTTGATGACGATCGGGCTCTGGGCCTGGACGACGGCAGGAGCCACGAGAATAGCAGCGGCAGCGACCGCAAGAAGCAGCTTGCGCATGAAGTAACCTCCCAACAACTTCTAAAACCGGGTTCTTTTCTTGTTTTGCGGTTTCAGTAGTGGCAGCAATCCGACAGCCAAACAACTAGACCTAAGCCCAATTTGCCGCTGCCAAGCTATCTTGACGGCCGTTGCAGACGCAACCCGGCGCTTGCTCCCCTCCTGTGGAGCGATCGCTTATGTCGCACTGCAGCAGTGCAATCAGCCTTTTCGCTGGGCGACCATGAACAGGCGCCGGAACGGGAACAGCGTCTGCCCCGCGGCATTCTTCGGATAGGCCTTCGCGACCCGCATCCCGTAGGCGGCCTCGAACGCGGCTTTCTCGTCGCCCTGCAAGACATCGAGGTAGCGCGTCAGCCAGGTCCCCTTGGTCCATTCCTTCACGGGGTTATCGCCTTCGAGCACCTGCAGATATTCGGTCTCCCAGATATCGATGTTTTGGGACAGGGGCAGAAGAAGATCATGATAGAAGGCCGGCCCCTCGACCGGCGGCGGGGTCACGAGATGCTCGACCTTGGAGCGCCAGGGACCGTCCAGGGCGGTCTCGCCGATAAGCACATGCGAGGGAGCCAGAAAGTTGCGCGGCATCTGCACCGCGAGCATGCCGCCGGGCACGACCTTCTCCATCACCGAGGGGAAGAGTGCCGCATGATTAGGCAGCCAGTGCAGTGCGGCATTGGAATAGATCAGGTCATATGACTTGGCCGGACGCCACTGGCCGAGATCCTCATGGGACCATTGCACCTCCGGCGCCGCCTTGCGGCCGGCGGCTACCATCTCGGCCGAGCCCTCGACGCCGGTCACGGTCGCATCCGGCCAGCGCTCCTTGATCAGTTTCGTCACGTTGCCGGCGCCGGCGCCGAGATCGGCGATCGTGCTCGGACCAAATTCCGGAATCCGCATCAAGAGGTCGACCGCGGGCCGGAGCCGGTGGCCGGAGAATTTCAGATATTGCTGCGGGTCCCAGACCATCGTTCAGCGCCTTTTCTTTTTTCGTGTTTCCTTCAACGCGGCTCTTGGTTACCACTGCTCGTCCCGGTCGGGCAAATCACCCTGACGGGGACAGGGCAGGAAACGAACAGCAAAACCAACGGCAACAGGCAAAAAAGCAAACAAGAAAGCGTGCGACCATGGACCTCGGGCTCAAATCGAAAACCGCTGTCGTCACCGGCGCGAGCATCGGCATCGGCCGCGCCATCGCCAAGGGCCTGGCTGCCGAAGGCGTGCGCGTCGTCGGCGTGGCCCGGCGCGCCGAGCTGCTCGCCCAGCTGGTGCAGGAGGTCGGCGGGGGGCTGATCACGCCGCTCGAGCAGGACGTGATGGCCAAGGACGCGGCGGAGAAGATCGCGGCGTTCGCGCTGAAGGAGCTCGGCCATGTCGACATCCTCGTCAACAATGCCGGCGGCAGCCGCCCCCTGCCCGTCGATGCGCCCGACAGCAAATGGGACGAGGCGATCGCGCTGAACTTCACCAGCTACCGCCGCATCACGCATGCGCTGCTGCCGCAGATGATCGAACGCAAATGGGGCCGCATCGTCAACATCACCGGCAAGTCCGAGCCGGAGGGTCTGAACGCCGCGTTCGCCGCCAAGGCCGCCGTGCACGCCTGGGCCAAGGGCCTGTCGCGCGAGATCGGCGAGCACGGCATCACCATCAACTGCATCCCGCCCGGGCGCATCATGAGCGAGCAAATCCGCCGCAACTACCCGCCGGATTATCGCGAGCGCTTCGCGGAGGAAGAAATCCCGGTCGGCTATTGGGGCGAGCCGGAGGACCTCGCGGCACTCGCGGTGTTCCTGGCATCACCCGTGGCCCGCTACATCACGGGAACGGTGATCCCGGTGGATGGCGGCTTGCGGCGGTATCAGTTCTGAGGGCGGGCTGCGGATTCGGTCGGTTGGTGAAAGCGTGCGACGTCCGCTCTGCTCGCCTGAGCGGACAGAATCGGCTCCGTGGTCCAATGGCGACATCACTGCTTGGCCGGGTCAGATGCGATTTGCGCCTAGGAAAGTCTCTTCTGAGAACGGCAAGAACTCTTCATTGCTTCGCTCGCACCTTTGCTCGAGATGATTGGCGTCTTCTGCTCAATCGCCCGCTTCAGCTCCAGCGCGCAGGGCGGCGGATAGGCCTTAAGTCGCATCGAGGCGGGCGCCGGAGCTGCCCGCGAACTCAGTACAGCCCCATGGCCATGGCGCAAGAGGTCGAAACCAGAAGTGCAAGGCCGTTGATTCCAAACTCGGCCTCGAGATCGCGGCCGAACAGGTGCAGCCACTTATCCTGCGCCTCGTAGGCGAGCTTCTCCCGCTCGGCCGGACATTCGTAAGCTGCGCCGGCCTGGTTCTGAAGATGATGCACCATCTCATGCACGAGAACGGACAATTCGGCAGGCGTCGTGCCGGTCCATTTATCCGAAAGGTAGATTGTCCTGGTCCGGTCATCATAGAAAGCGACCACGTCCCGCCTCTTTTCGAAGGATGATTCCTGCTCGTGGAGTGCAGTGGTCTCGTGCTGGAGCGCCGACAGCAGGCCCTTGGTGCGAAGCCCCGCCATCTCGACTGAGGCTACCCGCTCGATGTGCGGGTGATTGAGACTGGCGGGCAGGGCGTAATTGGCGGAGATCCAGATCGCGATTGCGGTCAAAAACACGTCCATGGCTGCCTCCTGTGCTCTTCGGGCTTCCTATAAGCGCTAGAGCAAGAGGGCGTCTTTGGGATATGCTTGGATTTGCCTTGGGAATTTGCTGGTTTTGTTTTTCGAAACGGCAGGCGCTGGCGGGATTGTAATGATCTACGCATTCAAGGAGTATCTACTCGATACGGACCGCCGGGAATTGTGGCGTGCGACTGCGCTGGTCGCCGCCGAGCCTCAGACCTTTGATCTCCTCCTCTATCTCGTTCGAAATCGCGAGCGCGTGGTCAGCAAGGATGACCTGTTGGCTGCGATTTGGAGCGGCCGTATCGTTTCGGAATCGACCCTCAGCAGCCAGGTTAACGCGGTTCGCCATGCCATAGGTGACGATGGAGAGCGGCAGATCCTGATCCGCACGCTGCCTCGCAAGGGGTTTCGCTTTGTGGGCGAGGTCGAGGAACGATGCGAGCGGGAACCGCTTCCTGGGGGCGAAGCGGCGGCCCCCCCGCAGCCGACGGATCGACCCGACGCGGCGCGCAAGATGGAGCGGCCGGAACGCCGGCAACTCTCGGTGATGATCTGCGACCTCATCGGCGCCCGCACTCATTTATCGGGCCGGGACCCTGAAGACCTCCTGTTTCTCATGTCCGCTTGTCAGGACCGCATCAAGGCAGTGATCGCCGGGCACGACGGCTTCATCGGCAAATCCTTGGGCGACAAGGTTGTCGTTTATTTCGGATACCCGTGCGCGCGCGAAGATGATGCGGAGCGCGCAGTGCGCGCCGGCCTTGCGGTCATCCAGGAAGTCGCAGGGTTGCGGCTCCACGCCAAAATGCCGTTGCAAGCGCGCGTTGCTATTGCGACCGGCCTCGTCATTGTCGGCGATCTGAACGAGATCGGCATTGCTGCCGACCATGCAGCAATAGGTGATGTGCTGCCGTTGGCGGCCGGTCTCTTGGCGGTTACCGAGCCGGGTGCGCTGGTGATTTCCGCAACTACACATCGCCTCGTTGGCGCGCTGTTCACCTATCGCGATCTCGGATCGCTTGGGTTGAAATCGAGCGTCGATCCGGTCAGGGCCTGGCAACTGCTTTCGGAAAGCACGGCAACCAGCCGCTTCGAAGCGCTGCATGCTGAGCCCGTGAGGCTGATCGGCCGCGAGGAAGAGCTCGCGCTGTTGCAACGACGCTGGAGCCAGATCAAGACTGGCGAGGGCCGGCTGGTCCTGGTCTATGGCGAGCCCGGGATCGGCAAGTCGCGCTTGGTTTTCGCCCTGCGGGAGGAGATCAAGGCGGATCCGCACCATTGCCTGCGCCTGCAGTGCTCGCCCCATCGCGTCCAGACTGCGTTTTATCCGGTCATTAATCAGCTCGAACATGCGGCCGGTCTTTCGGCCGGTGACAGCGATGCTACCAAGCTCGATAAACTCAAAGCGTTGCTGGCGCCGTCGTCGCAAAATTTGGCGAGGGACACAGCGCTTTTCGGTGAGCTGCTCTCGATTCCGTGCCAGACTGGTTCGTCCGTGCTGTCGATCAGTCCGCAGCGACGCAAGGAATTGCTATTGGAGCAGTTGGTCGGCCAGATCGCTGGTCTTGCCGCCGAGAAGCCGGTGCTGATCGTGCTCGAAGACGCGCATTGGGTTGACCCGACCACGCAGGAACTGTTCGATATCCTGACCGAACGCATCCGCACGCTTCCAGTTCTGCTCATTATCACCTACCGGCCAGAATTCGTCCCGCCGTGGCTTGGCCAGTCCCACGTGACGGTCATGACGCTGAACAGGCTTGGCCGGCACGACAACATCGAAGTGATCCGACAGGTCGCGAACGGCAAGGATTTCCCGCCCATCCTGCTCGAACAGATCGTGGCGCGAACCGATGGCGTGCCGCTATTCATCGAGGAGATGACGAAGTCGGTTCTGGAAATCGACATCATGCGCGAGGAAAACGGCAGCTACGTGCTTACGCAGTCGTTGCCGTCTCTCGCCGTGCCAACGACGCTACAGGCTTCATTGGTCGCCCGGCTGGACCGGCTCGCCTCGCTGCGCGCGGTGGTGCAGGCCGGAGCGGCGTTCGGACGTGAATTCGCTTACCCGCAGATACGGGCGGTCTGCAATCTCGGCGATGCCGAGCTCGCGCCGCTGCTCAGGCAGCTGGTCGCTTCCGGGCTGGTGCACCAGCGCGGCGTCGTTCCGCACGCCGTTTACACGTTCAAGCACGCGCTGGTGCAGGATGCCGCTTACGGCACCATGCTCAAAAGCCAGCGCGCCGCGATTCACACCCGCATCGTCGAGATCTTCGAGCGCCAATTTCCCGAAATGCTGGAACGTAACCCGGACGTGCTTGCCTATCACTGCACCGAGGCGGGAAGCTCCGGCAAGGCCATCGATTACTGGCTCAAGTCCACCCGTAAGTCGCTTGCTCGTTCGGCCGGCATCGAGGCGGAGGCCCAATTGGAAAAGGCCATGACGCTGCTGCCGAACATTACGGATCAGACGGCCCGTCAGCAATTCGAGGCCCGCATCCAGGTCGAGCTTGGCAACACCTTTATCATGACCAGAGGATTTGCCTCGCCCGATGTCGCCACCGCGCTGACAAAGGCGCGGGCCCTGCTCGATGAAGCCGCCTATCCTATCGAAGCGCTTCGGGCGCTCGGTGCCCTGTGCAACTATCACTTGATCCGGTCGGAATCGCCAAAGCTCCTGCAGCTTGCAGAGCCATTCCTTCGTCGCCGCGTTGACCCGCCCGGCGTGATGGTTAGTCATTACGAGGCCGGCACCGCCTATCTGCACATCGGCAGGTTCGAGGACGCGAGACTTCACCTCGAAAAGGGGCTCTCGCTTTACGAAGAAGAAACACCGGTCGCATTTATGGCCGGCAATAATATCCGAACGTTTTCGCTGGTCTGGCTCAGCCTTACTTACCTTTATCTCGGCAAGCTGAAACTGGCGACGGAAACGAGAGAGGCCGCCGTGAGCGACGCGCGAAGCCGCCTCCATCCCTTTACCCTGGTATCGGCGCTGCTGGCCTCGGCACGCTTCTTCCTCCACACACGCGACCTGCAGGCCGCGATCGCCGCGACCGAAGAGGGATTTGCCATCGCCACCGAGCAGCGCAGCCCCTACCACATTTCCCGCGCCAATATCCTGAAGGCTGTCAATCTCGTCGCGGGCGGTCGGGCCACGGAGGGAATTTCACTGATGGACGCTGCGCTCATGGAACATCGCGACACCGGGGCGAATTTTCAGAGTTCGTTTAACCTGTCCTGTCTCGCGGAGGCCTATGCCCGCGCCGGCAATCATGCACGCGCACTCGATTTCGCCGAGCAGGCGATCGGCGAGGTCGAGCGGTCCGGCGAACACTGGTGGGCTGCCGAGGCCCAACGCCTCAAGGGAACGATCCTGCTCACCGCAAATCCCACCGATCGCCGGCGAGCCGAGGACTGCTTTGTCTCAGCGCTGAAATCCGCGCAGACTCAGAAGGCAACGTTTTGGGAGCTGCGCGCTGCGCATAGCTTGGCCAGCCTGTGGAGCGGGGAAGGCCGCGATACTGAAGCCCGAAAGTTGCTGGCGCCGATCTATCGTAAATTCACCGAAGGCATTGATTTGCCTGATCTCGACGATGCGCGAAGGTTGCTGGACCGTCTCAGGAAGCCGGTCTCCAGTCAGCAGCGGCAAGCGACCTGGCGCTGAGGAAACGGACTAACGGCATCGCCAGCGGAGCAGCCACGAGACATCCCAGACGCGATCGCGAACCTAACGAACATCCGTGCATCGGTGCCACGATAGCATCGTGACGGTGTTTTGCCCGACCTGTCAACGTCGTCGCGACGCGCAGGGTCGCGACGGCGCCGCCTGAAGATACCTTGTCGATCAAGGGGCGTTGGGCTCAGCTCTTTGACGCGCTCTGAGCCCAACCTAGAGACGCAGGTGCTGTACATAGATATCAATTTTCCGCCGGCGGCTTCGATGAGGTTCTTGGCCGCTTCGTACCGGTTGGTTTTTGGATTTTCCATGATGCTGTTGAGAGATTTTGGGGTGTATTGCCCTGTCATACAGAAATGCATAGTGACTTCCTCCTGTCGGGGAATGTTCGGAAAATTGGGGCGCAAGATTTACTTCGGGCTCAACAAAAACAGGCGGCTAAAGCCGCGTTGAGCGAAAGACCATAGACCCCGCAAGATACCGCTGAGAATAGACGGGCGTTCGGCACTACCCGTCGGCGGCTGAGCGATCAGGCTACATCAATTATGCGGCGTACGGAAAACATTCTGAGTCCATCACTCGGACGCCGACGGTCCAGGATGGGGTAACCGCGGTCAGAAGCGGTCCCTATCGAAGCCCCGCTACACGCGTGCGCTAGGCTTGCGCTTCCGCATCCGCGCTGCTCTGACCGAGGCGCGGCTCCGTCCCCGCCAATAGCCGTTGAATGTTGGCGCGGTGGCGAACGATCACGTATATGCCGCCTCCGATCACCAGCAGCCGATAGGGCCACGGTTGCTCAAACCCGCAGACCAGAACGATTGCCGTCAACGCCGCGAGGATCGAGCTCACGGAAACCATCCGGGTGATGCTCAGCGCGACGCCGAAGACTGTTGCAGCCCCCAATCCCACGGGCCATGACATCGCCAGCAACACACCCAGCCCGGTCGCAGCGGATTTGCCGCCCGTAAAGTTCAGCCAGATCGAGCGGCTATGCCCAAACAGCGCTGCAATCCCGGCCAGGCAAACTGCCCATGACACCCATATCTGCAAATCAGACGCTGTCGGCGGGGTCGCAGACAGCTCGGTATAGAGCCAGGGACAGAAGGAGCGGGCAACGATGATGGCCGCCACGCCTTTCAACACATCGGCGACAAGCACCGCCAACGCCGGCCACTTGCCCAGGGTCCGCAATACGTTCGTCGCCCCGGTGGATCTGGAGCCATGCGCTCGAATATCAATGCCCTTGAGGAGTTTTCCCGCGAGATAGCCCGTGGGCGTAGAACCCAAGAGATAGGCGATCACCAATCCAACCGCGCCCGCTATCCAAAAAGCCATGATCGAAAAAGCCAAGGGTTCTAGTTCCGGTTTTACGCAACCAGCGCTTTATCGCCGACCTGTTTTGACCGCGACGAGTCGGAGGCGAAATGCCGGAGCCGGCTGCACAGGTCTGCCCCATCTGGGAGCGGGCACATCGCGCATTCATGCACACGCGGTCTGGTCTTCGCCCGGGCCTCTGTCACGATAGCATTCTGCCAGTGTTTTGCCCGACGGGTCAACTTGATCGCGGCAGCGAATGTCACCGCGGCGCGACTCGAAAAACCCTTAACCTTCAAGGGACCTTCTACTGTGCATGGGGTTGTTTTTCGACGTTTTAGTTTTGGACCCTGAGAAAAAAGCGCAAAGGCCCGCACGAACAACTCACTCCGCCTGCAGGATCTCCGCAATCGCGGCGCCCGCCGCGATGGTGCCGAGCTTGCCGCCGACGTCGCGCGTCGCCCTGCCCTCGCCGATCGCTTTCGCCACCGCCGCCTCGATCGCACGCGCGGCTTCCTCGTAGCGGACGGCGCCGCTCGTCTCGCCGTGCCAGGCGAGCAGCAAGGCCGTCGACAGGATCAACGAGACCGGATTGGCGACGTCCTGCCCCGCGATATCAGGCGCCGAACCGTGCGCCGCCTGCGCCATAGGATAACGGTCGCCGACATTGAGCGAGCCGCCGAGGCCGAGACTTCCCGACAGCTCCGCCGTGAGATCGGACAGGATATCGCCGAACATGTTGGTGGCGACGATGACGTCGAACCGATCCGGGTTGCGCACCACATGCGCCATCATGGCGTCGACGAGGATGTCATCGACCGCGAGGCCGGCATAAGCTTTCGCCGCCTCGCGGCAGATGTCGAGAAACATCCCGTCGCCGATCTTGAGCACGTTGGCCTTGTGCACGATGGTGAGATGCTTGCGCCGCTTCATCGCCAGACGGCAGGCGGCGTGCGCGATGCGTTCGCAGCATAGGCGCGTGATCCGGCGCAGCGAGATCACCACATCAGGCGTGACCAGCATTTCGCCATTGCCCTGCTCCATGTTGCGGTCGGCATAGAAGCCTTCGGTATTCTCGCGCACCACGACGAGATCGAAATCCCCACACCGGCCGGGCCGCCCCGCATAGGTGCGTGCGGGCCTGACATTGGCGTAGAGGTCGAGGCTCTTGCGGAAGTGACGCGACGGATTGATCTCGCCATGCGCCTCGTCCTTGAAGTCGAAGGTCGCGGTCGGGCCGAGGATCAGGCCGTCGGCGGCGCGGACGATGTCGAGCAGTTCGGGGCGCACCGTCGTGCCGAACTGCTGCAGGCTCGCATGCCCGACCGCGTGCTCCTCCAGCCGCAGATTGAGCTGGAAGCGCTCGGAGGCCGCGCGCAGCACGCCCGATGTCGCGGTCGTGATCTCCGGTCCGATGCCGTCACCGGGCAAAACGACGAGTTGCATGGCGGTCCCCTCAAATTGCAGCAGCAGAACGATCATACGCCGGAGCACGGCGGCTTCGCCCAGCCTTCGCGCATACACAGCATGCAAGCATATGCCTGTGGAAGCGGCCTTTGGCGTAGTACATGCCGAAAGTCCCGTTCAGCCACGCCGCCGAAACAACGCGCAAGTCCATGATAACAAGGCAATGACAATCACGTTACCTGCCGCCGCGCGCGAGCCCGACCACACAGTGTCCGACGGCCTGCCCGCTGCGCAGCGGCGCTGGGCCATTGCCGCGATCTTCACCGCGCTGGCGATGGCTTCGCTCGACACCGCGATCGCCAACATCGCTCTGCCCGCCATTGCCGCCGATCTGCATGTCACGCCGGAGCAGTCGGTCTGGGTCGTCAACGTCTACCAGATCGCGCTGGTGGCGACGCTGCTGCCGCTCGGTGCGCTCGGCGAGATTGTCGGGCACCAGCGCATCTATCTCGGCGGCCTGATCCTCTTCACCATCGCCTCGCTGTTCTGCGCGGTGGCGTGGTCGCTGGACAGCCTGCTGGTCGCCCGTACCCTGCAAGGGCTCGGCGCCAGCGGCATCATGAGCGTGAACACCGCGCTGGTGCGTTTCGTCTATCCCGGCCGGATGCTGGGCCGCGGCTTCGGCCACAACGCGCTGGTGGTCGCGACCGCCTTCACCTTCGGTCCCTCGATTGCCTCGGCCATCCTGGCGCTCGGGCCGTGGCCGTGGCTGTTCGCCGTCAACATCCCGTTCGGCCTCGTCGCGATCGGCATCGGCTTTGCGATGCTGCCGAAGACGCCGCGCGCCGATCACGGCTTTGATTTTCTCGGCGCGGTGCTGGCGTCGGCCTGCCTCGGGCTGTTCATCACGGGCATCGGCAGCGCCGCGCACAATCTGTCGCCGGTGGTCGTCGGCGTCGAGCTGGTCACGGCCCTCGCGCTCGGCTTCATCCTGACGCGCCGGCACGCCGACCATCCCGCACCGATGCTGCCGATCGACCTGTTCAGCCGCCCGATGTTCGCGCTGTCAGCGGCGACGGCGGTGTGCTCCTTCGCCGTGCAGGGCCTCGCCTTCGTCTCGCTGCCGTTCTATTTCGAGGACGTGCTGGGACGCTCGCAGGTCGAGACCGGCTTCTTCATGACGCCATGGCCGCTGGTGGTCGGCATCATGGCGCCGATCGCGGGGCGCCTCTCCGATCGCCATGCCGTCGGATTGCTGGGCGGCATCGGCCTTGTGCTGCTCGGCCTCGGCATGGCGCTGCTCGCGATGCTTCCGGCCAATCCCGCCATCCCCGACATCATCTGGCGAATGGTGATCTGCGGCATGGGGTTCGGCTTCTTCCAGGCGCCGAACATGAAGGCGGTGATGTCGAGCGCACCGCCGCACCGCAGCGGCAGCGCCTCCGGCATCGTCGCGACCGCGCGCCTGACCGGACAGACGACGGGAGCCGCGCTCGCCGCGGCCTGTTTTGCTCTCGCCGGACACCAGGGCGCAACGGTGGCACTTGCGCTCGGCGCCGGCTTTGCCGCGCTCGGCAGCGTCATGAGCTTGTTGCGGCTCGCGGTGAAGTAAGACCCTCAGGCCAGATGCCGCGCGGCTGTCGCGTCGACCGTCGCCGCTGCCGCGATGACCGTCTCGTCGTCGAGCGCAGCCAGGCGCACGTCGATGGCATCGATGACCTTGCGCGAGAACGGTCCGAGATGCGCATAGGCCGCGATCATCTGTACCGCGATCCGCGCCGATGACGTGTCGCGCTTGGCGCAGTTCATGAAGGTTTGCCAAAGCGGGCGCCCGTCGGGGATGGAGGTGACCACGCGATGAACGGTCTCCATCGCCCCGACCCTGGCGCGGATGTCGCCTTCGGCAAGCTCGTGGCGCTGCCTGGACCGGTCGAGCAGCGTCATCAACTTGTCGACGCGGCCCGCATAGGCGGCCGGGCTGTAGACACGCTCGAGCACGGTCTTGTAGTCCATCAGGATATCGCGGAGCGGCCGCACCGGATCGAAGTTGATGCCGCCGGTGCACTGGTCGCCGCCCGTCGTCGATGCCAGATCGTGGTCCGCGTGCAATCGGCCTTCCTTTGCAAGGCGCCGCGTGAGCTGCGTGTTCGGCAACGCGTAGAGCAGCCCGATCATGGCAACCGGGATGGCGGCCTCCTCGATGAAATCGACCATGGCCTCCGCCATCGAGACCTTCTCGTTGTCGAAGCCGACGATGAAGCCCGCGGTGACCAGCATGCCGGCGGCGTAGATCTTGTGGATGCTCTCGGCGATGTTGCGCCGCGTGTTCTGTTTCTTGCGCATCGCGACCAGGGTTGCGGGATCCGGACTTTCGATGCCGACGAAGACAGCGAAGAAATTGGCCGCTCCCATCAGGTCGAGCAATTCAGGATCGTCGGCGAGATTGACCGAGGCCTCGGTGGACAATTCGAAGGGATAGCCGTGCGCGCGCTGCCATTCGGCGAGCTGGGGCAGGAACAGCCGGAGCGACTTCTTGTTGCCGATGAAATTGTCGTCGACGAAGTCGAGATGGCCGCGATAGCCCATATTGTAGAGCCTATCGAGCTCGATGAGCATCTGCTCATTCGTCTTGGTGCGCGGCACGCGCCCATAGAGCTCGATGATGTCGCAGAACTCACAGGTGAAAGGGCAGCCGCGCGAATACTGCACACCGAGGTAGAGATAGTCCTCGAATTTGAGCAGGTCGAAGCGCGGCACCGGCGTCGAGGTGACGTCGGCCTGGAATTTCGGCGCGGTGAAGACGCCGGCGCGTGCGCCGCTGTCCCAGGCCGCGATGAATTCGTCGATGACGCTTTCGGCCTCGCCGAGCACCCGGAAGTCGGCTCGCTCGTAGACATGGGGGCTGGAGGTGGGATCAGGGCCGCCGACCACCACCGGCTTGCCCGCCGCGCGGCATACGTCGATCAGGCGCAACGTGTCGGCCTGCTGCGGCAACATTCCGCCGGTGAAGACGACGTCGGCCCAGGCGAGATCGTCGTCGCAGAAAGGCTGCGTGTTGCAGTCGATGAGGCGCACCGTCCAGTTGGCCGGCAGCATCGCGGCAACGGTGATCAGGCCGAGAGGAGCAGCGGGGCGTTTCACGCCCATCAGTTCGCAGGATTCGCCAAAACTCCAGAAGGACTCCGCCGTGAAGAGCGGATAGAGCATCAGCACGTTGCAAGGCTTCGGTACGTTCATGGAACCCCTTCTGGCTTCGCCCCAGTGTAGCAGAGCATCTTGGTCTTGCATCCCGGCAAAAGGGACAAACTGTTGCCGATTGTTCCATGGTGGCTGGCGCGCCAAAGCAGGAGACGTCGTCCGAGGCTGTGCGCAGGCGTACAAGGGACGCGGCGAATGGCCTCGGGTGCGGACCCCGGGGCGGAGGTTTTCGCGCAAAACAGGCGGACGCAACACCGCCCGCCCCTTAATCATCCTGCGAGCGCGAAAATCATCGACGACACCCCGCGGACTCTTGATTTGAACAGTTCCAATTTGCCCGACACATTGCGCCCCTGAGTTCAATCGGTGGATTGGGCCAATCAGGGGACTGCGATGGCAAACCTAACAATCAACGGAAAAACCTTCACACTCGATGTCGAGCCAGATACGCCGCTGCTCTGGGCGATCCGCGAGAATGCCGGCCTGACCGGCACCAAATATGGCTGCGGCATCGCACAATGCGGCGCCTGCACCGTTCACATGGACGGTGTCGCCACGCGTTCCTGCGGGATCTCGGTCGCTGAGGCCGAGGGCAAGAAGATCACCACGATCGAGGGACTGGCGTCCGGCAGCTCGCTGCACAAGGTGCAAGAAGCCTGGATCGCCCAGGACGTTCCGCAATGCGGCTATTGCCAGAGCGGCATGATCATGGCGGTGGCGGCGCTGCTGATCGAAAGACCGAAACCGACCGACGCCGATATCGACGAGGCCATCACCAATATCTGCCGCTGCGGCACCTTCCAACAGGTGCGCGAAGCGATCCACATGATCGCAAGCGCGTAAGTAGCCGCCCCATGAACAAGCACGTCTCTCCCAAGATGAACCGCCGCGCCTTCGTCATCGGCACCGCCGCGGTCGGCACCGGCCTTGCGATCGGCCTCGATCTCCCGTTCGGCGGCCCCGCCGTGGTGCGCGCGGCCGACGGCTCGCCCGAGATCGGCGCCTGGGTCGTGGTCAGGCCCGACGATGCCGTCGTGATCCGCATCGCCCGCTCCGAGATGGGCCAGGGCTCGCTCACCGGCCTCGCCCAGCTCGTCGCCGAGGAACTCGAATGCGACTGGTCGAAGGTCTCGACCGAATATCCGACACCGGGCCAGAGCGTTGCCCGCAAGCGCGTCTGGGGCGATTTCTCGACCGGCGGCAGCCGCGGCATCCGCTCTTCGCACGACTATGTCCGCAAGGGCGGCGCCACCGCGCGCCTGATGCTGATCCAGGCCGCCGCCGATGCGTGGAAAGTCCCGGCGTCCGAATGCACCGCCGCGAACAGCGTCATCACCCATGCGCCATCCGGCAAGACCACCACCTACGGCAAGGTGGCCGAGGCCGCAGCCAAGCTGACGCCACCGTCCGACGTCAAGCTGAAGGATCCGAAGGACTGGAAGCTGATCGGCAAAGGCGTGAGGCGGCTCGACACCGCCGACAAGACCACCGGCGCCATGATCTACGGCATCGACGTCAAGCTGCCGGGCATGCTGAACGCCGCGATCAAGGACTGCCCGGTGTTCGGCGGCAAGCTGAAGAGCTTTGACGAAGCCAAGATCGCCGGCATGAAAGGCGTCAAGCAGGTCGTCAAGGTCGGCGATACCGCGGTCGCGGTCGTTGCCGACACCTGGTGGCACGCCAAGACCGCGCTGGAAGCGCTGCCGATCGTCTGGGACGAGGGCGACAACGCCAAGGTCTCGAGCGAGTCCATTGCAAAATGGCTGGCCGAGGGCCTCGACAACGGCCAGCCGGCCTATGTCGGCAACAAGAACGGCGACGCCAAGGCCGCGATTGCCGGCGCAGCCAGGAAGATCGACGCCGTCTACAGCTACCCCTACCAGAACCATGCCACGATGGAGCCGATGAACGCCACCGTGCTCTACACGGCAGACAAGTGCGAGGCCTGGTGCGGCACGCAGAATGGCGAGGCCGCCTTCGCGGCGGTGCTGGAGGCGTCCGGCCTGCCGGCCGAGAAGTGCGACGTGCACAAGGTGATGCCCGGCGGCGGCTTCGGCCGGCGCGGCCAGACCGACTATGTCCGCCAGGCGGTCATAATCGCCAAGCAGATGCCGGGCACGCCGATCAAGCTGTTGTGGTCACGCGAAGAGGACATGGCGCACGGCAGGTATCATCCGATCACCCAGTGCAAGATGACCGGCGCGTTCGATGCCGACAATAATCTGGTCGCGCTGCACTACCGCCTGTCCGGACAGTCGATCCTGTTCTCGCTCCGCCCCGAAGCGCTGCAGAACGGCATGGATCCGGCTGCATTCCAGGGCGTCGCCCAATCCGGCGAGGCCGCGTTCGGCTATTCGGTGCCGAACCTCCTGATCGAGCATGCGATGCGCAATCCGCACGTTCCGCCCGGCTTCTGGCGCGGCGTCAACGTCAATCACAACGCGATCTACATGGAATGCTTCATGGACGAACTGGCCCAGGCCGCAGGGCAGGACCCGCTCGAATTCCGCCGCAAGCTGATGGGCAAACATCCCAAGCATCTGGCGGTGCTCAATGCCGTGGCCGAAAAGATCGGCTGGACCACGCCGGCGCCGCAGGGCGTCTATCGCGGCATCGCGCAGGTCATGGGCTATGGAAGCTATGTCGCCGGTGCCGCCGAAATCTCGGTGACCGACGGCAACAAGATCAAGGTGCATCGCATCGTCGCCTCCACCGATCCAGGCTACGTCGTCAATCCGGCGCAGGTGGAGCGGCAGATCGCCGGCTCCTTCGTCTACGGCCTCTCCGCACTGTTCTACGGCGGCTGCACCGTCAAGGACGGCAAAATCGAGCAAACCAACTTCGACACCTACAACTCGATGCGCATCAACGAGATGCCGAAGGTGGAAGCGGTGATGGTGCCGAGCGGCGGGTTCTGGGGCGGTGTCGGCGAGCCGACCATTGGCGTCGCGGCGCCGGCGGTGCTCAATGCGTACTTCGCCGCGACCGGCAAGCGCATCCGCTCTGTGCCGTTGCGCGACCAGAACATCACCTTCGCCTAAGAGACGCCGCGGCGGCCACGACGGCCGCCGCGGCATTTTCCGGATGAGGCCCATGAATGCGCCGGTTACACGGCGGAATGCCGTCCTCGGCATCACCGCCGCGGCCACATCGTTCGCCGTACCTTCGATCCTGCGTGCGCAGTCCGCAGGCCGCGTCGTCGTGGTCGGCGGCGGCTTTGGCGGCGCGGCCTGCGCTCGCGCGCTGAAGCGTGCGCAGGGAAACCTGCAGGTCATCCTGATTGAGCCCAATGCAGTCTTCACTTCCTGCCCCTTCAGCAACGAGGTGATTGCGGGCCTGCGCGACATCGACGCGCAGCAGTTTGGCTACGACAAGCTCGCGGCCCAGGGCGTCACCGTGATCGGCCAGGCCGTGACCACGATCGAGACGCAGCGGCGCAGCATCTTGACGGCCGATGGTGTTGCGCTGCCCTACGACCGTCTTGTGCTCTCCCCCGGCATCGACTTCCACTTCGAAGCCCTGCCCGGCTACGACGAGGCCGCGGCGGAAAAGATGCCGCACGCCTGGAAGGCCGGCGCTCAGACGCTTTTACTGCGCAAGCAGTTGGAGGCAATGCCGGACGGCGGCACGGTTGCCATTACGATCCCCGCCAATCCCTCGCGCTGTCCGCCTGCGCCTTACGAGCGCGCCAGCCTGATCGCGCATTACCTGAAGATCAACAAGCCGCGCTCGAAGGTGCTGGTCTTGGATGCCAAGGACACTTTCTCCCAGCAGCGGCTATTCGAGAGGGCGTGGAAGGAGCTCTACGGCGACATGATCGAGCGCATCGCGCTGTCGCAAGGCGGCCGCGTGACTTCGGTTGACGCTTCGACCAAGACCATCGTCACCGAGTTCGGCAACTACACCCCTGACGTCGCCAACGTCATCCCGCCGCAGCGCGCCGGCCTCATCGCCGGGATCGCCGGCGCTGCGGATGCGACCGGCTGGTGCCCGATCGACCCTGCGACTTTCGAGTCGAAGCTCGTCCCAAACATCCATGTCGTCGGCGATGCCTGTCTCGGCGGCGGCATTCCCAAATCGGCGTCAGCCGCAAGCGCGCAGGGCAAGGCCTGCGCCGCTGCCATCGTCAGTCTGCTCGCGGGTCGCACGCCAGAGGCGCCGCGGCTGACCGGCGTCTGCTACAACACCGTCGCGCCCGGTTACGGCTTTTCGCTGGCCGGCAATTACCAGCCCAAAGGCGATATCTTTGCCGAGGTCGAGGGCGGCGCGACCAGCCCGGTCGACGCCCCGCGAGAACTGCGCGCCCGCGAGGCAGCCGAGGCCGAGCGCTGGTTTCAAACCATCACGGCGGATACCTTTGGCTAGGACATCTCTCCATATCGCAACGCTGGTCGCCGCCACTCTTGCCTCTGGTGCAGAAGCACAAGACCTCGTGCCCTACAGGATCACCGGCGACGGAATTGGCCAATCGCTCACCGGCGCGCCCGGCGATACCGCGCGCGGCCGCGCGCTGGTGCTCGCGCGCACCACGACCTGCATCCTCTGCCATTCCGGCCCCTTCCCGGAAACGCGGTTCCAGGGTGACCTCGCGCCCGACCTTAGGGGGACCGGGAACCGCTGGTCGGCGAGCCAGTTGCGGCTTCGGCTGGTCGATGCGGCGCGCTTCAACCCACAGACCATCATGCCGTCCTATTATCGCAATGGCGGGCTCGTGCGGGTCGGGCGCAATTTTGTCGGCAAACCGATATTGTCGGCCGCCGAGATCGAGGACATCGTGGCCTTTCTTGCAACGCTTCGGGACTAGGTTCATGCCGACCACGCGACGACGATTCCTGGGCCTTGCCGGAGGCGTGACGGCCGCCGGGGCGATTCCGATCGTCACGCTGCAGCCGCTTCAAGCGACACCAGCGATGCTCACCGCCGCGGTACGCAACATCGTCGGCGAAGCCGCTGTACGAACCGGCAAGGTGAAGCTCGACATTCCACCGCTGGTCGAGAACGGCAACACGGTGCCGATGACCGTGAGCGTCGCCAGCCCGATGACCGCGGATGATTACGTCAAGAGCATCCACGTTTTCAACGAGAAGAACCCGCAGCCGAACATCGGCAATTTCCATCTCGGCCTTTCGGCCGGCCGCGCCCAGGTTTCGACGAGGATCCGGCTTGCCGACACCCAGAGGGTGATCGCGATCGCACGCCTCTCCGATGACACTTTCTGGCAGGTTGCCGCCGACGTCGTCGTGACGCTCGCCGCCTGCACCGAGGAGATGAACTGATGACCGCGCTCATCAACGTTCCGGCGAAGGCCAGACGCGGCGACATCATCGAGATCCGCACGCTGACCTCCCACATCATGGAAACCGGCTTCCGTCACACCGCGGACGGCGCGCTGGTACCACGCGACATCGTCACGAGCTTCACCTGCCGCTACAACGGCACCGAGATCTTCAGCGCCGACCTCTTCCCGGCAATCGCGGCGAATCCATATCTGTCGTTCTTCACGGTTGCGAAAGAAAGCGGCAAGTTCGAGTTCGAGTGGACCGGCGACAACGGCTATTCGTCCAGCGCATCGGCATCGATCACGGTCGAATGATTTTCTGGCGCGCGATAGCGGCGGCGGCGCTTCTCGCCACGAACTCCGCCCTGCTCGCCGGCGAGATTCCGCCGGACGAGCGCCGCTCCGGCTATTCCTTCATGGGTCCGGACAGCCGCGCGATGCAGGATGACGACACGTCCAATCCGGGCATGTTGTTCGTGCTCGACGGCGAGGCGCTCTGGACGAAGAAGACCGGCAGCGCGGAGAAAGCCTGTGCGGATTGCCATGGCGATGCCCGGAGCAGCATGAAAGGCGTCGCAGCGCGCTATCCCGCCCTCGACAAGACGCTAGCGCGTCCCGTCACGCTAGACCAGCGCATCAACCTCTGCCGGGGCAATCATCAGAAAGCGACACCGCTGTCCTACGAGAGCCGCGACCTACTGGCGCTGTCCGCCTTTGTCGCCCACCAGTCCCGCGGCGTTCCGATCACGGCCGGCGGCGATCCGGAGCTCAAGCCCTTCCTCGAACAGGGCCGCGACCTTTTCATGCAGCGCGAGGGTCAGCTAAACCTCGCCTGCGCCAATTGCCACGACCACAATTTCGACAAGCGCCTCGCGGGCGCGCCGATCACGCAAGCGCAGCCGACCGGCTATCCGCTTTACCGCCTGGAGTGGCAGACACTGGGGTCGATCGAGCGCCGGTTGCGCAGTTGCATGACCGGCGTTCGCGCCCAGGCCTATGATTACGGCTCGCCCGAGCTGGTCGCGCTCGAGCTTTACCTGATGTCGCGGGCGCGCGGCCTGCCAATGGAGACACCGGCCGTTCGCCCCTGATCGTAGATTAGGACTAGGCAGACGCGGCACGGTCGCTAGTATCCCTCCCAAAGAGAATGAATCAAAGGGAGGATTTGAAGTGACCAACCACAACATATCACGTCGTACGCTCTTGAAGGGCACCGCGGCGGCGGGCGCACTCAGCCTGACCGGAATGCCGGCGCACGCCGAGGTCAATTGGAAGAAATACGCCGGGACCAAGCTGGAGGTCATCCTCGCCAAGGGCCCGCGCGGCGACAATCTGCAAAAGTACATCAAGGAATTTACCGAGCTCACCGGCATCCAGGTGGAATCCGAGCAGATTCCCGAGCAGCAGCAGCGCCAGAAGGTGGTGATCGAGCTGACCTCCGGCCGGCCGAGCTTCGACGTCATCCATCTCAGCTATCACGTGCAGAAGCGGCAGTTTGAAAAGGGCGGCTGGCTCGCCGACTTAACGCCCTACATGAAAGACCCGACGCTGACCGCGCCCGATCTCGTCGAGAGCGATTTCTCGGCCGCGGGCCTGCAATACGCCAAGAACGACAAGGGCCAGATGCTGTCGCTGCCCTGGTCGGTCGACTATTTCATCCTCTACTACAACAAGGAGCTGTTTCAGAAGAAGGGCGTCGCAATCCCCAAGACGCTCGACGAGATGGTTGCGGCCGCCGAGAAGCTCACGGATACCAAGGAAGGCACCTACGGCTTCGTCGGACGCGGCCTGCGCAACGCCAACATGACGTTGTGGACCAACTTCTTCCTCGACTATGGCGGCGAATTCCTCGACGCCAAGGGCAACATCCTGACCGACGGTCCGGAAGCGATTGCGGCAACGAAGCTCTATCAGACGCTGCTGACGAAAGTCGCTCCGCCCGGCGTGGCCGGCTTCAACTGGATGGAGTCGATGGCCTCGTTCACGCAAGGACGCTCGGCGATGTGGATCGACGGCGTCGGCTGGGCGCCGCCGCTGGAGGATCCGGCCGCCTCGCGCGTCGTCGGCAAGGTCGGATATACCGTCGTCCCGGCCGGACCGAAGGGACAATATTCGGCCACTTATGGCGACGGCCTCGGCATTGCGGCGGCGAGCAAGAACAAGGAAGCCGCCTATCTGCTCTGCCAGTGGGCGGTCTCGAAGCAGCAGGGCGCGCGGCTGTTGCAAGCCGGCGGCGGCGTGCCGTTCCGCAACTCGATCCTTGGCGATCCCGCAGTCCAGCAGGGCGTGAAAATGCCCAAGGAATGGCTGCAATCGGTGATCGATTCTGCCAAGATCAGCAAGCTCGGCCTGCCTGTCGTGATTCCGGTCGCCGAATTCCGCGATCTCGTCGGTGCTGCCATCACCGCGACACTGGCCGGCGCCGATCCTGCGACCGAGCTGAAGAAGGCGCACGAGCAGTACCGGCCGATCCTGGAGCGTAGCGAAAAGGCGTGAGCGCATTGACACAATCGGCTCCGGCCGCGGCACAGTCTGATGCCGCGCCGGAGAAGGAGTTGCGGCCGCCGTCCTACTGGCCGTTCGTGGTACCGGCGCTGGTCGTCGTGCTCACCATCATTATATTCCCGTGGGTCTTCACGATCTGGATGAGCCTGAACGAGTGGAAGGTCGGCTCGCCCACCACCTTCGTTGGACTCTCCAACTATCTGCGGCTGACGAGCGATCCGCGCTTCCTCGAGGCGGTGGGCCACACCATGGTTTACACCGTCCTGTCGGTGTTGCTGCCCCTGATCCTCGGCACGCTTGCCGCCGTGGTGTTTCACCAGAAATTCGCCGGCCGCGGCTTCCTGCGCGGCATCTTCATTATGCCGATGATGGCAACGCCCGTCGCGATCGCGCTGGTCTGGACCATGATGTTCCATCCCCAGCTCGGCATCCTGAATTACCTGCTGTCGCTGGTCGGAATCCCCGCACAGCTCTGGGTCTTCCACCCTGCAACCGTGATTCCCTCACTCGTGCTGGTCGAGACCTGGCAATGGACGCCGCTAGTCATGCTGATCGTGCTCGGCGGCCTCGCCGCAATTCCGACCGAGCCTTATGAGAGCGCGCAGATCGACGGCGCAAGCTTCTGGCAGGTCTTTCGTTTCATCACGTTGCCGCTGATCATGCCGTTCCTGTTCATCGCCGGCATGATCCGCATGATCGACGCGGTGAAAAGCTTCGACATCATCTTCGCGATCACGCAAGGAGGGCCGGGCTCGGCCTCGGAGACGATCAACATCTACCTCTACAGCGTCGCTTTCACTTATTATGACCTCGGCTACGGCTCGGCGATCGCGGTCGTGTTCTTCCTGCTGATTGTCCTGCTTGCGGCGGTGATGCTCTACGCCCGTCAGCGCATGCTGTGGACCGAGATCTCGAGCGGCGCATGAACCCAAGCCAGACCAATCTACGACAGATCAACCTGCGCCAGGTCATGGGCAGGATCGGCCTCTGGCTCTCGGTGTTCGTCATCGTGTCGCCGGCGATCCTGTTCTTCCTCTGGATGGCGTCGCTCTCGCTCAAATTCGAGGTCGACAATGCCGCCTACCCGCCGGTGTTCTTCCCGGAGCGCATCGCCTGGAAGAACTATGCCGACGTGCTGGCGTCCAACCGTTTCCTGACCTATTTCGTCAACAGCCTGATCGTGACCGGCAGCGCGACCGCGCTGGCGCTGCTGGTCGGCGTCCCCGCCGGCTACGGCATCGCGCGCATGGCCGCGCACAAATCCGCGATCGTGATCCTCATCGCCCGCATTACGCCCGGCCTGTCCTACCTGATTCCGCTGTTCCTGCTGTTTCAATGGCTGGGATTGCTCGGCACGCTGGTGCCGCAGATCATCATCCACCTCGTCGTGACGGTCCCGATCGTGATCTGGATCATGATCGGCTATTTCGAGACGACGCCGATGGAACTGGAGGAAGCCGCCCTCATCGACGGTGCCACGCGCTGGCAGGTGTTTCGCCATGTCGCGCTGCCGATCGCAAAGCCCGGCATCGCGGTCGCCTTCATCCTGGCCGTGATCTTCTCCTGGAACAACTTCGTGTTCGGCATCGTGCTGGCCGGGCGCGAGACGCGCACCCTGCCCGTCGCGGTCTACAACATGATCTCGTTCGACCAGCTGAGCTGGGGGCCGCTGGCGGCTGCGGCGCTGATCGTCACCCTGCCGGTGCTGCTGCTGACGGTATTTGCCCAGCGCCAGATCGTTGCCGGGCTCACGGCTGGAGCTGTGAAGGGCGGCTGAAATGAAACGGCCGGGCGTTACATGTCGCTCGGCCGCGTCGTTTTTGCCTGCCTACTCCGCCGGTGCCGCGTGCATCTCCGGATGCGCAACGTAGGGCTCGCTGGCGCCGAGCCTGCTGGCCGCGAACAGACCGGCGGCCATCACCGCGTAGGCGAACGCCACGGCCGGCGTCACGCCAAAGCCGCCACCGATGCCGACGGCTTCGCCGTGCATGAAGCCAAAGTAGGTGAGAACCGCACCAACCAGCGCAAACGCCGAAGCCTTCTCGAAATCGCGCTCGATGATGAAGACGCCGATCGCACCCAGGATGAGGCCGCCGAGAATGGAGCCTCCGCCCATCACCTCTAACCCGTGATAGAATACGCCCTGCTGCGGCAGCGCGGCGATCGCAGCCAGCTTGACCGCGTCGGCCTTGTCGGCGGCCATGCCGCCGACGGTCGCCGCCGCATTCATGGTCGAGCCCAGCATCGTGTCGATCTGGAGCTTGGCCCAGGCGGCCAGATGCGGCGTCAGCGCCAGCACGATCGCGGGCGCATGCTTGACCGGCGTGGTCTGGAACGCCTGCGCGCCGATCAGCATGCCGATATAGAGCAGGATCGGCGAGATCGCGACCACCGGCACCAGCGCCAGCAGCACCGAGATGATGCCGAACCAGGCCAGCACGACCACCATGATGCCGGTCGCAGCCGAATAGCCGATGCGGCCGCCCATCGCCTTCCAGCCGGGATGGCCGATATAGACCGCGTTGATGAAGGGGTTGCCCATCAGGCAGCCGATCAGGCTGACGATTCCGTCGGCAGTGAGCACGCGCGTGGTCGGATATTCGTCGCCGGCGGCTTCCGCGCTCTCGACATTGTCCATGGCCTCGACGAGGTCGTAGATGCCGAACGGAATGGCCGTGACCAGGATGACGCCGAGGAATTCGAAGCCGGAGAACACGTGGCCCACCGCCGGGATCGGCACCGAGAAGCCGAAATTGGCAAAAGCTGCGCCGACGCCGGCGATGCTCAATCCGCCGAGACCGAGGCCGAACAGGTTCGAGCCCCAGGCGATGATCATGCCGACCGCGATGGCGACGAGGCCCGCCGGAATGCCGCGCCAATATTTCACGCCGCCGAACCAGCTCACCAGAATGATGGCGAAGCAGACCAGACCGATCTGCGGCGTCATGTACATCTCCAGCGCCGGGCGCATCGAGATGAAGGTGACGGAGACGCCGGCGAGCGTGCCGAGCAGCGCCGCGCGCGGCGTGATCTTTCGGATGAACGGCGCGATGAAGCCGCCGATCATCAGGATAAAGCTCTGGAAGAACACCCAGACGAGGCCGGCGGACCAGCCCTTCAGCGGATCGCCGGTCTTGAGCGTGATCGGCAGCATGATCACGAAGGTGACGATGAACATGTGCGGCACGCTGACGCCCGAGGGCAGCGCGCAGACGTCGTTGCGGCCGGTCTTCTGCGCGAGACGATAAGCGAGAAAGGCATAATAGAAGGTGGAGAGGCACATCATCAGCCCGAGCGCGGGCAGGATGCGGCCGAACACCAGACTGTCCGGCATCTTCAACACAAAGCGCAACAGGCCCGTGAGCACCAGCATGTTGACGAGGATGTTGGTACCGAAGCCGAAAAACGCGTTCCAGTCGCCCGGTGTCCAAAGTGCCGGCTTGAACTCGGACTTGCTCAGATCAGATTTGCCTGCCGTCCCCGTCATACCTGTGCTCATGGTGATGCCCCTAAGCTGAAATGTCCGAAGTCTTCATCGCCTCCAGTACCGCAGCTGAGCTCGCGACCCAGCCGAAGATGCCGCCCTGGGCCTTGATCATCTTCAGGCCCATTTCGTGAAACTCGGGAAAGTAGGATGCGCAGCCGTCCGAGATGACGACGCAGCGGTAGCCGCGGTCATTGGCCTCGCGCACGGTGGTGTTGACGCACACTTCCGTTGTGACGCCGCACACCAGCAAATTCTCGATACCGTATTTCTCCAGCACGTCCGTCAGCTCGGTGGCGTAGAACGCACCCTTGCCGGGCTTGTCGATCACGACCTCGCTGTCGAGCGGATAAAGCTCCGGGATGATGTCGTGGCCGGCCTCGCCGCGAATGAGGATGCGGCCCATCGGGCCGGGATCGCCGATGCGCAGGGACGGCGCACCGCGCTCGACTTTCGCCGGCGGCGCGTCCGACAGATCGGGCAGATGGCCCTCGCGGGTGTGGATCACCAGCATGCCGGCGTCGCGCGCCGCCTTCAGCACGGCACCGATCGGCTTGACCGCGCGCGCGAGCTGGCTGACGTCGTTGCCGAGCGTCTCGCCGAAGCCGCCGGGCTCCATGAAGTCGCGCTGCATGTCGATGATGAGAAGCGCGGTGGCGGGCCAGTCGAGCTTGATCGGCTCGGGCTCGGCGCTGATGACGCCCAGTGTCGGCTTGGCTGAGTTCAACATGACGCAGGCCCCGCGAGAACTCTCTTTGCCAGGAGTTCTGCAAGCGCCATGCCATTGTGTACAATAGCTGCGGAGCGAAATCTCCGAAGAAATTCGCTGTGCTGTCAGGAAGTTAGAAGGAGAACTACCGGCTGCTTATTCCCTGTGCGACGGCTGAGCGACGTGCAATTGCTCAAAGGATGAGCGGCGGTGGCGCTCGCTTTCCTAGCGGGCAGTACTTCCGTACAGGCGCCGATGCTCGTCCTCATAGGGTGCATACGAATCCTTCAGCGTCGCCATGTTGAGCAGCATGGTCGCCACCACCGTGCCCGCCTTGTCGAACACGCGCGTCCTCATCCAGGCGCTCTCGGTGCGTCGACTGCCGGACAGCGCGACCACCTCGCGCTCGACCTCGTATTCTTCGTCGACGAAGAGCGGCCCCTTGATGAGCCTGATCTCCTGATCCGCAAACAGGCCGACCGCCGGACCCTTGGCCGTGAGCGGATCCTCCTTGGAGCGGTACTGGAACAGCACGCTCAGCATCTCCATCGGGATGATGGCCTTGCGCCAAGGATTCGAAGAAGAATCGTTGGCGCTCGAATAGTATGGCGAGGCCTCGGTGATGACGGCGAGCTTCTGCTGCAGCGAGAATGGATAGAGATCGCCCATGGTCTGGTCGAACGCCATCCGCACCGCCCGCCGCTTGCTCGTTTGCGCCACCTTCACGTCGCGCAGGATCACGGGATCGGCGAGCGGCTTGAGTTCGGCCAGACGCGTCTCGAGCGCGGTCGGCACTGACGGATCACCGAGCGAGGCGGTGCCGCGCAGCACTTCGGTGCCGTCACGCTTGACCATCTGGATCTGACACTGGCTCGTGCCGGGCAGCGGCTTCGACAGGATCGCCTGCACCTCCTCGCCTTCGTAGCAGACGCTGCGATAGTGCGCGGAGAGGCAACCGCTCTCGAACCAGGCATGTCCCCACAGGCGCTCGCCGAGCGGCGCGAACTGGCTGAAATGCGTCGGCCCCTCGATGGTGCCGCCCTTGAAGCCGAGCTTTTGCGCAGTCGCATCGTCATGGATGGACGCGTGCGCGTCGTAAGTTTGCGCCTGCAGCATCTGACGCGGCTGGCGCCACGGCCCGATCAGCGCCTCGGCCGTCTCTGTGATTTCGGTGTCGAATGCGTTTGCAGCCATGGTGCTCTCCACTGGAAGCCATGACTAGCAGGAGCGCCACGGATGCGGCCAGCGATATTGACTTCGCTGGCCCATGCTCTTGACTGTCACAATTCGCGTCGCGCAGCCGCTCCCCCTCCCGCAGCGCAACCCCACGCCGAACAAGAGACGAGGACTTCCGAAATGACGCTGTTGCAAGTCGAGCTGGACGATAAATACCGGCTCGAATCGAAGCGGATCTTCCTGTCCGGCACTCAGGCCCTGGTCCGCCTGCCCATGTTGCAGCGCGAACGCGACCGGCTCCAGGGCCTCAACACCGGTGGCTTCATCTCCGGCTACCGCGGTTCCCCGCTCGGCATGTACGACCATGCGCTGTGGCGCGCGAGGGAACACCTCCAGCAGCACGACATCGCCTTTGTCCCCGGCCTCAACGAGGACCTCGCGGCCACCGCCGTCTGGGGCAGCCAGCAGGTCGGCCTGTTTCCCGGCGCCAAGGTCGATGGCGTGTTCGGCATCTGGTACGGCAAGGGTCCCGGCGTCGACCGCTCGGTTGATGCGCTCAAGCACGCCAACGCAGCCGGCACCTCGCTGAACGGCGGCGTGCTGGCGCTGGCCGGCGACGACCACGGCTGCCAGTCCTCGACGCTGGCGCATCAGAGCGAACAGGTGTTCGCGGCGGCGCTGATCCCGGTGATCAATCCCGCGACGCTGCAGGACTATCTCGATCTCGGCCTCTATGGCTTTGCGCTGTCGCGCTTCTCCGGCTGCTGGGTCGGCTTCAAGGCGATCAGCGAGACCGTCGAAAGCTCGGCCTCCATCTACAGCGATCCCGAGCGGATCCAGATCAAGCTCCCCGACGATTTCGAGATGCCGCCCGGCGGGCTCAATATCCGCTGGCCCGATCCGCCGCTGGATGCGGAGAAGCGCCTGTTCGGCCCGAAGATGGCCGCGGTGCAGGCCTTTGCCCGCGCCAACCAGCTCGACCGCATCGTACTCGATTCAAAGCCGGCGCGGCTCGGCATCGTCGCGACCGGCAAGGCCTATCTCGATCTGCGCCAGGCGCTCGCCGACCTCGGTATTACCGACAAGGATGCGCAGGATCTCGGCTTGCGCATCTACAAGGTCGCGATGACCTGGCCGCTGGAAGAAAGCGGCGCCAAGCGCTTCGCGGAAGGTCTTCAGGACGTGCTGGTTGTCGAGGAGAAGCGCGGCTTCATCGAAGACCAGCTGATGCGCATCCTCTACAATATCGATGCGTCCAGGCGACCGACCGTCACGGGAAAACGCGACGAACGTGGCGCGCCGCTGCTGCCGAGCGAAGGCGAGCTGACGCCGACCATCGTCGCGTCCGCACTCCTGGCGCGGCTGCGAAAGCTCGGTCATCACAGCCCGTTGCTGGAGCAGCGGCTGGCGCGGCTCGAGGCGTTCGACAATCCTGTTCCGGCCGCTGTGCAAATCAAGCTGGCGCGCACGCCGTTCTTCTGCTCGGGCTGCCCGCACAACACATCGACGCGCGTACCAGAAGGCAGCCGCGCCATGGCTGGCATCGGCTGCCACGGCATGGCCCTGAGCATGCCGACCCGTCGCACTGATCTGATCTCACATATGGGCGCCGAGGGCGTGAACTGGATCGGCCAGTCACCCTTCACCACCGAGCAGCACATCTTCCAGAATCTCGGCGACGGTACCTACACCCACTCCGGCCTGCTGGCGCTGCGCGCCGCCTCCGCCGCAGGCATCAACATCACCTACAAGATTCTCTATAACGACGCCGTCGCTATGACCGGCGGCCAGCCCGCTGAAGGCGCCTTCAACGTCGCCCAGATCGCGCACCAAGTCTGGGCAGAGGGAGTGAAGCGTCTGGCGATCGTCTCCGACGATCCCAGCAAATACCCTGACGGCAACTACTTCCCGCAAGGCGCGACCATCCATCACCGCCGCGAGCTCGATGCCGTGCAGCGCGAGCTGCGCGACATCAAGGGCCTCACGGTCGTCGTCTACGACCAGACCTGCGCCGCGGAAAAGCGCCGCCGCCGCAAGCGCGGCCTCTATCCCGATCCCGCCAAGCGCGCCTTCATCAACGAGCTGGTCTGCGAAGGCTGCGGCGATTGCTCGCAGGCCTCCAACTGCGTCTCGGTGCAACCTCTGGAGACCGAGTTCGGCCGCAAGCGCCAGATCGACCAGTCGAACTGCAACAAGGACTTTTCCTGCGTCGAGGGATTTTGTCCGAGTTTTGTCACCGTGCATGGCGGCAGCCTGAAGCGCATGAAGACGTCGGCGGTCGATTCCGGACAGTTGTTCGCCGATTTGCCGCTGCCGCCTGCCCGCGAGCTGGAGGTGCCGTACAACATCCTCGTCACCGGCATCGGCGGCACCGGTGTCATCACCATCGGAGCTCTGCTCGGCATGGCCGCCCATGTCGATGGCCGCGGCTGCTCGGCGCTGGATTTCACCGGCCTGTCACAGAAGAACGGCGCGGTGATGAGCCATGTCCGCATCGCGCAGAAGCCGGAGGATATTTCCGCAGTCCGTATCACAACCGGCGGCGCCGACGTCATCCTCGGCTGCGACATGATCGTCTCGGCAGGTCCCTCCGCGCTCAGCCGCGCCGAGCGTGGCGTGACCAAGGCCTATATCAATGCCGACCTGCAGCCGACCGCGAGCTTCGTGCAAAATCCCGATCTCGATTTCGAGATGGGCACGATGCAGACCGTGCTGCGCGACGCGATCGGCGAGAAGAACCTCGACATCATCGACGCCACAGGCATTGCCTCCGCATTGATGGGCGACAGCATCGCGACCAACCCCTTCATGCTCGGCTTCGCCTTCCAGAAGGGGGCGATCCCGCTGTCGCTGGAGGCTCTGCTCCGCGCCATCGAGATCAACGGCGCCGCAATCGAGATGAACAAGCTCGCCTTCACCTGGGGGCGCCTCGCCGCCCACGACATGTCGCGGGTGCGCAGCGTGCTGCAGTTCAAGAGCCGGGCATCCGCGCCGACGAAGTCGCTCGACGACATCATCGCGACCCGCGCGGAGTTTTTGACCGGCTATCAGGACAAGGCGTACGCCGACCGCTACCTCGCGGCCGTTGCCCAGGTGCGGAAGGCGGAGAATGCGGCCTCGCCGGCATCCACGGAGCTGACCGAAGCCGTGGCGAAGAACCTCTTCAAGCTGATGTCCTACAAGGACGAGTACGAGGTCGCACGGCTCTACACGGACGGCAGCTTTGCCACGAAGGTGTCCGAAAGATTCGACGGCGATTTCACGCTGAAATACCATCTCGCCCCGCCGATCTTCGCGCAGCGCGACAAGACGACCGGTCATCTCCAGAAACAGGAGTTTGGTGGCTGGATGATCCACGCTTTCCGCGTGCTCGCCAAGCTGAAGTTTTTGCGCGGAGGAGCATTCGATCCGTTCGGCCGAACCGAGGAGCGGCGGACCGAGCGGAAGCTGGTCGAGGACTATCATGCGATGATCGATCAGCGGATCGCCGGGCTGAATGCCGCACAGATCCCGTTGCTGACGAGGCTCGCGCGCGTGCCGGAGACCATCCGTGGCTTCGGCCACGTCAAGGAAGCCAACATCAAGCTGGCCGCCGCCGAGAAGGCGCGGCTGGAGGCGGAGCTGGAGAACAGCCGCTTTGCAGCGGCGGCGGAGTAGCGGTGAGAGGGCGGGCTCTCTCCCCGCGTCATTGCGAGGAGCCCTTGCGACGAAGCAATCCAGAATCTTTCCGCTGAGACAGTCTGGATTGCTTCGCTACGCTCGCAATGACCGTGATCGTGGAGACTACAACTCGACAGATGCCCTCGCTGCACTCGACGCTGTGGTCGTCCCCTCCGCCAGATGCCGCCCCGCAATGTACCCGAACGTCAGCGCCGGCCCGAGCGTGATCCCCGGCCCCGGATAATTGCCGTTCATGATCGAGCCCATGTCGTTGCCGCAGGCATAGAGCCCCGCGACCCGCGTACCGTCCTCGCGCAGCACGCGTCCTTGCGCATCCACCTTCATGCCGATCGCGGTGCCGAGGTCCGCCGGATAGATGCGCATGGCAAAGAACGGCGCGCGGAGGATCGGCGCGACGCAAGGATTCGGCCTGTGTGCAGCATCGCCGAGATGGCGCTGGTAGATCGTGCTGCCACGGCCGAATTCGGGATCGCGGCCCTCCTTCGCACCGATGTTGTAACTTGCGACCGTCGCCGAGAGCGTGGACGGCTTGACGCCGATCTTCTCTGCGAGCTGCGCGATGTCGGGCGCCTCGATCAACTCACGGCTTGCCACATAGCGCCGGACACCACGCGTTAAAGGCTTGATACGGCCGAGGCCATATGCCCACAGGAATTGGCGATCGCAGATCAGGTAGAACGGCCGGTCCGGCTCGCCATTGCCGTCGCGGAGCATTGCGAGCACGAACTCGTGGTAAGACAGCGCCTCGTTGACGAAGCGGCGGCCCGCGGCATTGACCGCGATCACGCCGGGCTTGGCGCGGTCCGTCACGGTATGCGGGAAGATGCCACGGCTGCCATCGGGACGCCGGAACAGCGAGGCCGGCACCCAATAGGCCGGGCTGGTCGCATCGGTGTTGAGCGCGGCGCCGGCGGCCGCCGCGAGCCGAATCCCGTCGCCGGTTCCGGCCGTGTTCGTCGCCGAGACCAAGCCCGCCGCAGACGGAAAGAACCGCTTGCGCAGGACGGCATCATGAGAAAAGCCGCCGGTCGCGAGCACCACCCCGCGACGCGCGGCAATCAGGCGGTCACGCGAGCCATGTCGGATGACTACGCCGCTGACGCGATCGCCCTGCATCGATATGTCCGCGACATCCGCACTGAAGAGCACCTCGACCTGCCGCGCCAATAGCGAAGCATAGAGCCGCGCAGCGAGCGCGTTGCCGAGATGCAGCGTCGTGCCGCGCGGGCTTCGCAGCCGTTGCAACGCGTATTCGGAGACCAGCCGCGCCGCGCGCAGGGTCGAACGCAGCGACTTTCCGACCCGGCGCAAATGGGGGATGTCGAGACGATTGACCATCATCCCGCCGAACAGCGTGAACTCCGGCAGCGGTGCGCGCAGCCGCGCAAAACCCGCACCCAGCCGCGTGCCGTCGAAGGCGACCGGCTCCAGCACACGCCCGCCTGGCATCGCGCCCAGCCGCTCCGGATAATAGTCCGGATAGGCCTTCACAGGCTGGAGGCGGACGTCCGTGTTGGCTTCGAGATAGGCCACCGCCTCCGGCCCGCGCGCAAGGAAGGCGGCGCGCAAGCCGGCATTGGCGGGCTCGGGGACCGTGCTCGAAAGATACTGGACGGCGTCCGTGACGCTGTCGGAAAGCCCGACCTCTTTCATTTTGGGATTGGCGGGAATCCAGACCATGCCGCCGGACCACGCGGTGGTGCCGCCGACGAACGCGGTCTTCTCGATCACCAGCACACGCAAGCCTTCGGCGGCGGCGACCGCTGCGGCCGTCATGCCGCCCGCACCGGCGCCGACCACAATGACGTCATAAGTCTCTTGCGCCGGCATCATGCGGCCAGTTTCCAGGGGCGAGGCATGACACCGTCATACCTCGCCCGGTGGCACCAATACTAGCGCGCCGGCTTTCGCTCGATCGGGTCGATATCGACCGCCCGCAGGCGGCCGAGCCGCAGCACGTCCATGACCAGCCGCCGGCCGATCCGGTCGCGATCGAGCACGCGGATCAGGTCATCGACGCCGTTGATCTCGGCACCATCGAGCTTGATGACGACGTCACCGGGCAACAGGCCCGCCTTCGCCGCCGGCCCGCCCGGCTCGATCTGCGCGAGCAGCGCGCCCATCTTGTTCTCGACACCGGCCAGCACCGCGTGCCGCCGCGGGATCGGCGCGGTCTGCCCGGCGACGCCGATATGGGCGCGGCGTACGTAGCCGTGGCGGATGATCTCCGACAGCACGAATTGCGCCGTGTTGCTGGCGACCGCGAAACAGATGCCTTGCGCGCCATTGATGATGGCAGTGTTGATGCCGATCACCTCGGCATTCGACGACACCAGCGGACCGCCGGAATTGCCCGGGTTGAGTGCGGCATCGGTCTGGATCACGTCCTCGATGGTACGTCCGCTGACCGAGCGGATCGAGCGCCCGAGCGCCGAAACCACGCCGGCGGTCACGGTCGATTCGAAGCCGAGCGGATTGCCGATCGCGATCACGAGCTGGCCGCGCTTCAGGCTCTGGGAGTTGCCGAGCGCGGCATAGGGCAAGTCGCGCACGCCGCTGGCACGCAGCAGTGCAAGGTCCGTGTCAGGGTCGACGCCCAGCACCCGGGCGTCGCCGACATGACCCTCGACATCGCGCAGCCGGATCTCCTTGGAAGAGCCGACCACATGGCTGTTGGTGAGGACGAGCCCGTCCGGCGAGATCACGATGCCGGAGCCGAGCCCGCCGCGCTCGCGGCCGTTCGGGACCTTTGGCCCGGTCTCGACCCGCACGACCGCAGGGCCGACGCGGTCGGTCACGTCGATCACGGCATTGGAATAGGCGTCCAGCAGGGCCCGGTCGTCGATCGGGGCAGACGCTGTCGTTCGCGATGACGAGGCGTCATCGACGATATCCGAGGTGAAATCCAGCATGGCAAGAGTCCTTGAGGCTCACACAGATGGTGGCCTATCTCCTCTCGCGCAAGTGACCCGCCTGGGGCGCAAGCCTGGACTGTTGGTTAGGGCGCCCGTCGCAGGGTGCCGGCTTTGGCCTTGACCGGATCGAGCAGCGACCAGTCACCGTCCGGAAGCACATAGCCCTTGGGGAACGGCGCGCGCAGCTCCAGCCCAAGCGAGCGCAGCACCCGGTCGTCCCGGTAATAGCATTGCAGCACCACCCGCACGAGAGCTGCGGCAGCCGCACCGCCGTGCTTGCGAAACTCCTGCGCCACCGCATCGCGCCTCTCGGCATCGAGCTCAGCGAGCGGCTGGTCCGCGAGCCGCGCCAGATGGTCCAGCGCCGCAGTCACCAATCCGGTGTCGCGGCCGAGCGTCGCCAGCATGCCGGCCTGGATCGCCGGATCGTCGGCGCCGGGCACCTTGTACTCGTCGCTGGCGGGAACGATCATCGCGGCGATGGTGCGGAGGTCGTCGCGTTGCCGCGAAGAGAGGGAGAGTTGATCAGGCATTGTGTCCTCTTCCAAAATTCGCGCCGCATCGAAGGTGTACTCCCTCCCCCGCCTGCGGGGGAGGGTCGGGGAGATGGTGCCTTCGCAAGGAGATTCTCCCAGAGGAGAGAGCCCTCATCCGGCGCTTCACGCCGACCTCTCCCGCAAGCGGGAGAGGTGCAGCGAAGTCGCGGCTCGCTTCGATCCACATCACAATCAATCGAACAGGTTTGCGAGGCGCTGCTTCATCTGGTCGGCGATGTAGAGCGCGAGGGCCTGGATGGTGGAGGTCGGGTTGACGCCGCCCGAGGTGACGAAGATGCTGCCGTCGATGATGAAGAGATTTTTCACGTCATGCGTGCGGCCCCATTCGTTGACGACGGAGCGCTCCGGATCGGTGCCCATCCGCGCGGTGCCGAGCAGATGCCAGCCGCCCCAGGGGATCGGTGAATTGACGCAGATGTCGGTCGCCCCTGCCGTCTCGAGAATTTCCCGGCCGCGCGCCAGCGCATGGTCCATCATCTTCCGGCTGTTCTCGCTGATGGTGTAGTCGATCTTCGGCGCGGGAATGCCGTGGCTGTCCTTCAACACCGGATCGAGCGTGACCTGGTTGTGCTCCTCCGGCAGGTCCTCGCAGATCGCGGAAAACCCGAGCCGATGGCCATTGAGCTTGCGGAAGACGCGGTGATGATCGGCGCCCCAGGGCAGAATGCCCTTCTGCTCGCTGACGACGGCTTCGAACACCGGGCCGGCACCGCGCACGAACTGCACGCCGTAGCCGCGCACGAAGCCACGCGAGAGATCCGTGTCGTACCACTCCTTGCTCCACAGGCAGGTCGGCGGCGCGCGGTTACTGTCGGTCGGCTCCTTCACATAGCCGTAGATCTGCGCATAGGGATGGAACATCAGGTTCTTGCCGACCAGGCCGGACGAATTGGCAAGACCGTTCGGAAAGCGGCTGGATGCCGAGTTCAGCAGCAGCCGCGGCGTGCCGACGCCGTTGCAGGCGATGATGACGACATGCGCCGGCTGGAACTGCTCGACGCCGTCATTATCGTAGTAGACCACGCCCGAGGCCATGCCGTTCTCGTCGGTGGTGATCTCGCGCACCCGGCAATGGGTGCGCAGCTCGACGCCGGCGCGGACCGCGTGCGGCCAATAGGTGATGTCGGTGGAGGATTTGGCGCCTTGCGCGCAGGCCGGCGTGCAATGGCCGAGATTGATGCAGCGCGCCCGGCCATCATAGTCCATGGTCGCGACCGTCGTATCCGACGGCCACCAGTGCCAGCCGAGCTTGTTCATGGCCTTGCCGATGATCGCGCCGGACAATCCAAGCGGCTGTTGCGGCATCGGCGGATGCGTCAGCGGCGAGAGCGGGTCGCCCGACAGGCCTGACGTGCCCATCATGCGGTCGTTCTCCTCGAAGAACGGCGTCAGCGCGTCATAGTCGATCGGCCAGTCGTCGGCGACGCCGTCGAGCGTCTTGACCTTGAAATCGGAGGGATGCAGCCGCGGCCAATGCGCGGTGTACATCACCGTCGAGCCACCGACCGCGTTGTAGTTGACGACCTTGATCGGCGAATTGTCGTCGTTGATCGGGTAGTCCTCGGGCCGGCCGCGGA
Source organism: Bradyrhizobium sp. Bra64 (assembly GCF_024519875.1). Taxonomy (NCBI): domain Bacteria; kingdom Pseudomonadati; phylum Pseudomonadota; class Alphaproteobacteria; order Hyphomicrobiales; family Nitrobacteraceae; genus Bradyrhizobium; species Bradyrhizobium sp. Bra64. The sequence continues at coordinate 864,955 of NZ_JALJRD010000002.1, forward strand.
CGTTGGGGCTCGACGACCACTCGCCATAGAACTTGGCCTCCCAGTCGCGGCCCGTGCTGGGATATTCCGCCGGGTTCATCCAACCGCCCTGCTCCAGGCAGAGAATGTGCATCTTGGTCTCGGCCAGCGACCACGCCATCGCGGCGCCTGAAGCGCCGGCGCCGATGATCAGGACGTCCACGGGGTCTTTCATCGCAAATTTTTCCTCCCGCCCTCGCCGCTTTCCGGGCGATTCGGCCTGCACGGTCCTGCAAGGCCGGCGAACGATAGGATCAGAGCTACGGCTGAGTAAAGCCGCGAGGCCGGAATGTCGCACTTCGCAGGGCGCAGACCATTGGTATCGCCACATCCGGATGCTAGGAACAAGGCGAAAGAGCAATCGATAGCGAGACCGTATGTCCAGCGAGAATTCATTTGCCGCCGCCCGCGCTTTCGCGCTCGTTTTCTGTCTCGCTCTGTCCGGATTTCTGGGCACCTCCGGCCCCGCCTCCGCGCTGACCGCCGCCGCGACAGTCCGCGACGGCAACGCCGTCCAGCTCGGCGACGTCACCTACCGCCTCGACGGCGTCGACGCGCCCGAGCTGGACCAGGTCTGCATCGACGATCATGCCGATTCCTGGACCTGCGGCATCGAGGCCCGCGACCAGCTCGCCAAGCTGATCGACAAGCGATCCGTGCGTTGCGATGATGTCGGGCCGGAAAAGAGCTTCGGCAAGCGGCACCGCGCGATCTGCACGGCCGAGGGCGACAAGACCAGCTTGAACGAGCAGCTGGTCAGGCTCGGCTTTGCCGTGGCGCGCGAGCCGATCAAGGCCAACGTCAAGCCGGCCGCGACCGACGCCAGATCGGCCTCCGCCGGGATCTGGAAGGGCTGCTTTGTTGCACCGCAAGAATTCCGCACCGGCAAAAAGGACGGCACGCTCCTGGGTGCTGCCTGCCGCGCCGACCGCGACAAGGAAATCCGCGCGGTGCTGTTCCCGGAGGACCTGACGATGCCGCCGAGCTGCAGCATCAAGGGCAAGCTCGCGGTGCGCGCACGCGTCACCGGCAATATCGGCATCTATCATCTGCGGGGCTGCCCGAGCTACCCCGCGACCACCAAGCCGGACCGCTGGTTCTGTTCCGAGGACGACGCCCAGGCCGCCGGCTTCCGCAAGGCGTATAATTGCCGCCGGCCAAAGTGAACAAGGCGATCACGCAGCCGTGAGTGGTAGCCGGAGACAGTATTGATCCGGAATTGAACTCCGTCGCGAGTTGCTGCACTTATCAACGTGCGCACGCGCTTTGCGCGAGTGCTTCCTTGGCAGACGATCCTCATCGGGTTGTCTTTGCTCGGGCGTTTCCTCCCTAGACTTGGGCCGCTTGTCACAACAAGCGGCTCTTCTTTTTCGTACGCCGCTATCGGCGCATTTGCATGATCTGGTCCATCGGCGGCATGTTCTGGTTGAGGTGCGCCATGATCCAGACGGTTCCACCGACCACCAGAAACACGACCATCAGCCCGAAGGCGAGCGCCAGCACGTTGTTGGTGTTGTCCGGACCCGTGGTGATGTGCAGGAAGAACACCAGATGCACGCCCATCTGCGCGATCGCCAGCACGATCAGCGCGACGGGGATCGAGGGCTGCCAGACCAGATCGGTGCCGGCGATGAAGAACGACGTCGCCGTGAGCAGCAGCGCAAGCGCAAGGCCGACGACGTAACCGAGGATCCTGGCCCCAACGCCGTGTTGCTCCTCATCGCCCGGTGCGAGGTCATGTTCGGCCTGCATATGCGTCTGATCGCTCATACGCCGCTCCCAAGCAAATAAACGACGGAGAAAACGCCGACCCAGATGATGTCGAGCGCGTGCCAGAACAGCGCAAAGCACATCATCCGCCGCAATATGTCGGCGCGAAAGCCTTTTGCGAACACCTGGGCCATCATGGTGAGCAGCCACAAGACGCCGGCCGAGACATGCAGGCCATGGCAGCCGACCAGCGAGAAGAACGCGGTCAGGAAGGCGCTGCGCGACGGACCATAGCCACGTGCGACGAGATCGGCGAATTCGCGGAACTCTATGACCAGGAAGATCAGGCCGAGCAAACACGTCACGGCCATGCCGAGGTAGAACCAGAAGCGGTTGCGGACGTCGGCCGCGATACCGGCCATGCCGCAGGTGAAGCTCGACAACAGCAGGCAGACCGTCTCGATCGCGACATTTCTCTGCTCGAAAATCTCCGAGCCCCTGGGGCCGCCAGCGGTCTGGTCGACCAGCACCGCATAGGCCGCGAAGAAGCAGGAGAACATCACGATGTCGGAGAGCAGGAATACCCAGAAGCCATAGGCGGTGACGATGCGCTTCGGCGCCGGCCCCGGATGCTCGATGACGACGCCGATGTGATGGGGATCGGCGTGCGCACGGCCGGCGGTCGCGGTCATCGACATCAGACCGCCCCCGCCATGCTGACGAGGTTGCGCCGCTCCTCGATATTGACGCGGTCTATCGCTGCGACCTCCCCGGCCGGAATGACGTATTCGTCATGGTCGCGCCAGGCGAACACCACGAAGGTCGCGACCGCGCCGATACCGCCCAGGATCACCATCCACCAGATGTGCCAGATCAGGGCAAAGCCCATGATGGTGGCAAAGAAGGCGCAAACGAAACCGGTCGGCGAGTTCCTGGGCATCTCGATATCATGATACTCGGGCAGATCATGCTCGAGCGATTGCTGCTGGGCATGGGCCTTCATGTCCCAATAGGCGTCCTCACCACGGACGTCGGGATCGAAGGCGAAGTTGAACACCGGCGGCGGCGACGAGGTCGCCCATTCCAGCGAGCGACCGTCCCAAGGATCGCCGGTGCGGTCGCGCAGCGCCTCGCGATTGCGGATGCTGACGACGAGCTGCATGATCTGGCAGATCACCCCGATCGTCAACACGGCCATGCCGGCGGCCGCCACCAGCATCCAGGGCCGCCAGGCCGCGACATCGTAATGCTGCATGCGCCGCGTCATGCCGAGCATGCCGGCGACATAGAGCGGAACGAAGGTGACGTAGAAGCCGAGGAAGGTGAACCAGAAAGCCAGCTTGCCCCAGCGCTCGTCGAGGCGGAAGCCGAATGCCTTCGGAAACCAGTACTCGAAGCCGGCGAACGCGCCGAACAGCACGCCGCCGATGATGACGTTGTGGAAATGCGCCACCAGGAACATGCTGTTGTGGAGCATGAAGTCTGCCGGCGGCACCGCGACCAGAACGCCGGTCAATCCGCCGATGATGAAGGTGACCATGAAGCCGACCGCCCACAGCATCGGCGTCGCGAAGCGGATGCGACCGCCATACATCGTGAACAGCCAATTGTAGATCTTCACCCCCGTCGGCACCGCGATGATCATGCTGGCGATACCGAAGATGGCGTTGACGTCGGGCCCGGCCCCCATCGTGAAGAAATGATGCAGCCAGACCATGAAGGAGATGACGCAGATCGCCATGGTGGCGAGCACCATGGAGCGATAGCCGAACAGCGCCTTGCCGGAGAAGGTCGAGACTACCTCGGAGAAGATGCCGAAGGCCGGCAGCACTAGGATGTAGACCTCGGGATGCCCCCAGGCCCAGATCAGGTTCATGAACATCATGACGTTGCCGCCGGCCTCGTTGGTGAAGAAGTGGAAGCCGAGATAACGGTCGAGCAACAGCATCGCGAGCGTGGCGGTAAGGATCGGGAAGGCCGCGACGATCAGCAGATTCGAGGCCAGCGTGGTCCAGCAGAACATCGGCATGCGCAGATAGTTCATGCCCTTGGTGCGCAGCTTCAGCACCGTCGTGACCAGATTGATGCCGGCGACCAGCGTCCCGACGCCGGAGATCTGGAGCGACCAGGCGTAATAGTCGACGCCGACGCCCGGCGAGTAGGACAGTTCCGACAGCGGCGGAAACGCGAGCCAGCCGGTGCGCGCGAACTCGCCGATCACGAGCGAGAGATTGACCAGCAGTGCGCCGGTCGCGGTCAGCCAGAACCCGACGGAATTCAGCGTCGGGAATGCGACGTCGCGCACGCCCAATTGCAGCGGCACGATCAGGTTCATCAGCCCGATCACGAACGGCATCGCCACGAAGAAGATCATGATGGTGCCGTGGGCCGAAAAGATCTGGTTGTAGTGCTCGGGCGGCAGATAGCCCTGCGACTGGTAGGCGACCGCCTGCTGGATCCGCATCATGATGGCGTCGCTGCCGCCGCGCAACAGCATCACCGAAGCCAGCAGGATATACATCACGCCGATGCGCTTGTGATCGACGCTGGTGATCCACTCGTGCCAGAGGTAGGGCAGATGTCCCTTCACCACGACCCAGCCCAGCACGCCGAGGATGGCGACCAACACCACCGCGCCCGCGATCAGCGGGATCGGCTGATCGAGCGGAATGGCCGACCAATCGAGCTTACCGAGCATCATGGGCTCCACTGTGCGATCGGCCCGCTTCGGATGCGAGCTCCGGCCCCGGCCCAGGCGGAATGTGCTGGGTCGCGATCAGGTCGAACAGGCGGGGATCGTCGAGGCGATAGGTCGGCCTGCCCTTTTCGATGCCCTGCTGCATCAGCTTCTTGTAGCTGTCCTCGTTCAGCACGGCATCGGTCTTCGCCGTGGTCGCGACCCAGTCGGGAAAGGACAGCGGCGAGATCACGTTGACGTCGAACATCATGTCCGGGAAGCCATCGCCGGAGAAATGCGCCGACAGGCCTTGCAGCTTGCCCTCATTGTCGGCGCGCAGGTTGAGCTTCGTCACCATGCCGTTCATGGTGTAGATCATGCTGCCGAGCTGCGGGATGAAGAGCGTGTTCATCACGCTCGACGATGTTAGCTGGAAATTCAGCTCCGCGCCGGCCGGCACCGTCAGCGTGTTGACCGTGGCGATACGCTGGTCCGGATAGATGAACAGCCATTTCCAGTCGAGCGAGACAGCCTGTATCCTCACCGGGCTGCCGGTGCCCGGCACGGGCGCCGCGGGATCGAGCCGATGCGAGCCGATCCAGGCAACACCGCCGAGCAGGATGACGGTGAGCGCGGGGATCGCCCACACCACCATCTCGACGCGCCCGGAATAGACGAAGTCGGGCTGGAATTTTGCTTTCGGATTCGAGGCGCGAAACCAGAATGCAAAGGCCAGGATCGCGAAAATGGTCGGCACCACGATCGCGAGCATGATGAAGACGGAATCGACCAGGATGGTGCTGTTGGCGGCAGCCACCGGCCCTTGTGGGTCGAGCAAATTCATCGGCGAGCCACTGGCGATTGGGAAACCCCGAGAGGAGCCTAACGCGGAAAAGCCCGCGCAACAAACGCGGTTGTGTGAAGAGGGTTCCGGACCATCGCGGCTCAACCGCCGGTCATCTCGCGGGGCGGCATGCAATTCCGTGCGATGTCAATGACATCTGCGCGGGACAGTTGGCCTTCTCACCTCGGCACTCCATTGCTAGTTTGCACGAAAAAAGGGATGGAACGAGATGCAGGGCCCTGAGGACGATGCCGGCCTCGCCGGCAAGGTGGCGCTGATCAGCGGCGGTGGCGCCGCGGGCGACGGCATCGGCAACGGCCGCGCTGCAGCAATGTTGCTGGCCCGCGCCGGCGCCAAGGTGCTGGTCGGCGACCGCGACCCCAAGCTCGCCCAAAGCACCGTCGAGATGATCACGGCGGAGGGCGGCACTGCTTCTGCCCATGGCGGCGACGTCACCAGTGAGGGCAATTGCAAGCAGCTGGTCGAAGCCGCGCTCGACCGCTGGGGCCGGCTCGATTTCCTCGACAACAATGTCGGCATCGGCAGCCGTGGCAGCGTGGTCGACGAGGCGCCCGAGCAATATCGCCGCGTCATGCAGGTCAATGTGGAGACCATGTTCCTGCTCTCGAAACACGCGATCCCCGCCATGATCAAGACCGCGCAGGGCGGCGCGATCGTCAACATCTCCTCGATCTCGGCGCTGCGGCCGCGCGGGCTCACGACCTACACGACGTCGAAGGCCGCGATCATCGGTCTCACCCGCGCGATGGCGGTCGATCACGGCCGCGACAACATTCGCGTCAATTGCATCTGCCCCGGACCAATGTACACACCGATGGTCTATGCCCGCGGCATGAGCGAGCAGGCCCGCGCCCAGCGGGCAAAGGCCTCCGTTCTGCAAACCGAAGGCACCGGCTGGGATGTCGGCCACGCCGTCAAGTTCCTGCTCAGCAATTTCGCGCGCTACATCACCGGCCAGGTGCTGGTTGTCGACGGCGGCGTGACGCTGCAAGCGCCAGAACGCGAGTCACAGGAACACTAGTAGAAGGAAACAAAGGGATGGCCCGCCTGCCCTATCTCGAGGCCGACCAGGTCGCGCCCGAATATCGCGACATGCTCAAGCGCAACACCAATCTGCACAAGCTGCTGGTCAACTCGCCGGAGATGGCGCGCGCCTTCAACGGCATCGGCAGCTATATACGCTTCAAGAGCAAGCTCGACCCGCGGCTGCGGGAGCTTGCGATCCTCCAGGTCGGCTGGATCGAGAAGTCGGAATACGAGTTCACCCACCATGTGAAGATCGGCAAGGAATTCGGCGTCACCGACGAGGACATCGCCGGCCTGATTGCGGAGACCGAGGGCAAGCCCTCGAAGCTCGAGCCGCTTGCCAGGTCGATCCTGAAAGGCGCCCGCGAGATGGTCCGCGCGCTCGCGATGTCGGAAGCGACCTTCGCCGAGATCAAGCAGCATCTCTCCGACGAGCACATGGTCGATCTCGTCCTGACTATCGCATTCTATTGCGGCGTGGTGCGCGTGCTCGCCACCATGGAGATCGACAACGAGCCATATTACAAAGAGGTACTTCAGCAGTACCCGATCCCGGGAGTGAACTGACATGCGCCTGAACGACAAGATCGCCATCGTGGTCGGAGCCGGGCAAAGCCCCGGCGAAGGCATGGGCAACGGCCGCGCCACCGCAATCACCTTTGCGCGCGAGGGCGCCAAGGTGCTTTGCGTCGATCATCATCTGGAATCGGCGCAGGAAACTGCCGCCATGATCGCCGCCAAGCACGGCACCGCGGCGGCCTTCAAGGCCGACGTCACGAAATCCGCCGACATCAAGGCGATGGTGGCGGACGCGCAGACGCGCTGGGGCCGGATCGACGTGCTGCACAACAATGTCGGCGTCAGCCTGTCCGGCGGCGATTCCGAGCTGTTGCAACTCACCGAGGAAGCTTTCGACCGCGTCGTCGCCATCAACCTCAAGAGCTGCATTTTCGCGGCGAAAGAGGTGATCCCGATCATGCGCGCGCAGAACAGCGGCGCGATCATCAACATCTCCTCGATGGCGGCGATCACGACGTATCCTTATGTCGCCTACAAGGCGACGAAATCGGCGATGATCGCCTTCACCGAGCAGCTCGCCTACCAGAACGCCGAATATGGCATCCGCGCCAACGTCATCCTGCCCGGCTTGATGAATACCCCGATGGCAGTCGATACCCGCGCCCGCGAATGGCACAAGACCCGCGCCGAGGTCGAAGCCGAACGCGACAGCAAGGTGCCGCTGCGCAGGAAGATGGGCACCGGCTGGGACGTCGCGAACGCCGCGCTGTTCCTGGCGTCTGACGAGGCGAACTTCATCACCGGTGTGACGCTTCCGGTGGATGGCGGGGCGAGTGTGAGACGGGGGTAGAAGTGAGCACAGTGCCGCTTCCCTTCGCCTCTTGTGGGAGAAGGTGGCGCCAAGCGCCGGATGAGTGGTTCGCTCCGCAAATTCAACAAGCGAAGGGACCGCGGATAGAACCCCTCACCCGGATTCGCTTTGCGAAGGCACCTTCTCCCACAAGGGGCGAGGGTGCACCTATCGCGCGGCACGACTCTAATGCGTCACCCGCCAGATCGTGCCGTTGCCATCTTCCGACACCAGCAGCGATCCATCCTTCGCTACCGCAACGCCCACCGGCCTCCCCCACACCTCGGTGTCACTCACCACGAACCCCGTGACGAAATCCTCGTACTCGCCCGTCGGCTTGCCGTCCTTCATCCGGATGCGGATGACCTTGTAGCCGGTGCGCTTCGAACGGTTCCAGGAGCCGTGCTCGGCGGCGAAGGCGTCGCCCTGGTACTCGGACGGAAACTGCGTGCCCTGATAGAAGGTCATGCCGAGCGAGGCCGAATGCGGCTGCACCAGCACATCTGGCACTGTCACCTTGTCCTTGATATCCGGCCGCGCACCGGCGTGGCGCGGGTCTTCGTTGCCGCCGATATAGAACCACGGCCAGCCGTAGAACGCGCCTTCCTTCACGCTCGTCACATAGTCGGGCACGAGATCGTCGCCGAGGCCGTCGCGCTCGTTGGTCGAGCACCAGGGCAGACCGGTCTGCGGCTGCACCGCAAGTCCGACGCAATTGCGGATGCCAGTGGCATAGATCTTCCGCTCCTTGCCGTCGGGATTGAAGGCGAGCACCGTGGCGCGCTCGGTCTCGCTGGCCCAGCCCGCGCCGAGCGGCTGCGCTTTCGACCATGCTTCCAATCCGCCCGGCGGCGTGCCAATGCCTTCCGCGACATTGCTGAGCGAGCCGACCGAGACCAGCATGCGCTTGTTGTCAGGCGTGAAGACGATGTCGCGGGTGGAATGGCCGCCGTCATGCGGTAGGCTCGCCACGATCGTTTCGGCCTTGCCGCGCGCCTTGAGGTCACCGGCCTGATACGGAATGCGGACGACGCTGTCGGTGTTGGCGACATAGACCCATTGCGGATTGTCGCCGTTCGGGAAGAAAGCAATGCCGAACGGCTGCCTCAAGCCACTGGCGAACAATTCGTTGCTGGCGACCTTGCCGCCCTCGCCGGCGCGAAGCACGCGGATGGTCCCGCCCCGCGTCTCCGCGACGAAGACATCGCCGTTCGGCGCCACGCGTATAGTGCGCGGCGCGCGCAGGCCTTCGGCGAACAGCTCGATCTTGAAGCCGGCCGGCACCTCAAGCGCAGCCTCGGACGGACGCGGCACCACGCGCGAGAAGCTCGCGACCGACCGCGTGGCACCGGGCCTGACCAGATCTTGCGGCCGGATCAACCTGACCGTGCCGGGCTTGTCGGCCTGCCAATCGCCGTAGGCATCCTTGCCCTGCAGCACCGGCTCGGCGCGCACACCGGTCATAGCGGCGACCAGCAATCCCGCGGACAGCGCCGCGGCCGAAATCCTGCTCTTCACGTCTTCCTCCCGGCCTTCACCTGTCGCGCGTCTACGCCGATCGACCCGCAATCGTTCTGCGACAGGTCAAACGCCTGCCGAATCGCACGTCAGCTCATGCCCGCACGATGTGCATCAGCCGCAGCCCATCGTACTGGAAAATGCGGCTGATCGGTGCGACACATTGTAAGGGCGGGGCCGCGGATTGCGGTCATCAAAGCTGCGGCATTGGTGTCGCACCTGTCGGGGTGATCATGTGGGGATCCATCGTATCGGAATGGGCGAGCCTGCTGCTCCGCTGGCTGCATGTGGTGGCGGCGATCGCCTGGATCGGCAGTTCCTTCTACTTCATCGCCCTCGACCTCAGCCTCAAGCCTGACAGCGAGCTGCCGGACGGCGTGCAGGGCGAAGCCTGGCAGGTCCATGGTGGCGGCTTCTACCGGATCATGAAATATCTGGTCGCGCCCGCCCGGATGCCGGACGAGCTGACCTGGTTCAAATGGGAAGCCTACACCACCTGGCTGTCCGGCTTCGCGCTGATGGTGGTGGTGTACTATCTCGAGGCCGGCCTGTTCCTGGTCGACAAGTCGATCCTCGACCTCACGCCGTTCCAGGCCGGCCTGTTCAGCTTCTGCAGCCTTGCTCTGGCGTGGCTGCTCTATGAAGGCGCCTGCCGCACCGGGCTGGCGCAGCGCGAACTGCCCTTTGCCATCGGCGGCTATCTGTTCCTGGTCGCGCTGACCTACGCCTTCACTCATGTGCTAAGCGGCCGCGGCGCCTTCAACCAGATCGGCGCGATCATCGGCACCATCATGGTCGCCAACGTCTTCACGCTGATCATCCCGAACCAGAAGAAGATCGTGGCCGCCCTGATCGCAGGGCAAGCGCCCGATCCGAAGCTCGGCAAGACCAGCAAGGAGCGTTCGGTTCACAACAACTACCTGACGCTCCCCGTGGTCGTTCTGATGATCAGCAACCACTATCCCCTGCTCTACGCCACCCGCTTCAACTGGATCATCGTTGCGATCATCCTGGCGCTCGGTCCCGTGATCCGCCACTTCTTCAACGAGGGTCATGCGGGGCGCAAATCGCCTTGGTGGGTGTGGGGAGTCGCCGCTGCCGGCGTGATCGCGATCCTGTTCCTGTCCGCCGCCGGACCGCGCGAGGTCAAGACCGGCGCGCTGTCGGCGCCCGTCACGGTCGCCAATGTCGAGGAGATCGTGATGTCCCGCTGCAGCATGTGCCACGCCGCCGAGCCGGTCTGGGAGGGCATCGTGACGGCGCCGAAGGGCATCCTGCTCGACGCGCCCGAGCACATCCATCGCAACATCCGCCTGATCGGCCGCGTCGCCGCCTGGTCCAATGCGATGCCGCCGGGCAATATCACCGAGATGACGAGCGAGGAGCGCGCCATCCTCGCGGCCTATATCGAGCAGGCGCGCTGATGCCATTACGCATCCATGCCGCATTTTGCGGAATGAAATTCTGCATGTCCCGCCGATTTGAAAATGACTTGACCGCCCATCCGGCGTAGACAGGATCAGCTGGCGCGGTCCAGATTCAGCTCAAGTCCAGTTTGCATTCGGGGAAAGAACAGTGACCCTCAAGAACGTCATCGGTATCGACCACGCCGTGGTCATGGTTCAGGACCTCGACAAGGCCGCCGAGAATTATCGGCAGTTCGGCTTCACACTCTCGCCGCGCGGCACCCACAGCGCCCATATGGGCACCGGCAACTACACCATCATGTTCGATCCTGATTACATGGAACTGCTCGGCGTGCTGGCGGCGACCGAGCACAACGCGCCCGCACGCGCCTTTCTCGACAAGCGCGGCGAAGGCATCGAGCGTATCGCCTTCACCGCGGTCGATGCCGCCGCCGGCGCGGAGGAGATTCACGCACGCGGCCTGGAGCCAATCGGTCCCACCGATTTCGAACGACCTGTCACGCTGCCTGATGGCACGGTGTCGGCGGCAAAATTCCGCACCTTCATGTGGCCGACCGCGGAAGCGCCCGGCGGCGTGCGTATCTTCGCCTGCCAGCACAAGACGCGCGAGACCGTGTGGATTCCCGAGTTGATGAAGCACGCCAATGCGGCGAGGCACATCAAGCAGACGCTGATCGCAACGCCGGAGCCCGCGAAGGAAGCCGCGCACCTCGCGCACCTGATCGACCGCGCGCCGAAGACGGAGGCGGACGGCGCGGTGGCCGTGCCCTCCGGCGGCGATCGTGCCGACTTCGTCTATCTGACCCTGGAGCAGCTCGGCAACCGCTATCCCGGCGTGCCGCTCGCAGGTCTCTCCGAGCGCGGCGGCGCGGCGCTGGTGCTCGTCAGCAGCGATCTGGCGGCAACCCAGAAGGCGCTTGGCTCGGCAGCTGTGCGCAGCGGGGCTGCGATCTGCGTGCCGCCCGCCAAGGCCAACGGCACCCTGCTCGCCTTCGTTGCCGGCTGATTTGAACTAATTCTTTAACAAGCGTTTGCCGGGCAACCCTAGGATTTTTGGGCTATCCACGCCTTCAGGGGCCAAGCGCATGTTCAAAGAGGAATCGCCGATCGCCTATGACGCGCCGGCCGAGCTGAAGAAGTGGCCGTCGCTGAAGGGCGAGAGGCAGAAGAACCGCGGCCCGCCCTATCTCGTCTATAACGGCACGCTCGCCGACTGCGTCCGCGAACTCATGGGCAAGCCCATCAAGGGCATCTCGCTCTACGACATCATGACGAGGCCGCAAGCAGCGTTCGACCAGACGGTGCTGTCGCCCGGCGATGCCGCCGAGATCGCGATGCGCAAGGACTTTCCCAAGGACTAGTTCAAGGACTAGACTAGCGCGAGGCGCGCTTGCCGCGGGACTTCCCCTGCTGCCTGGAGGAGGAGTCCGTCGGCGCATCCAGGAAAACGACCGGCGTGCCGCGCTTGACGTTGTCGCCAAGCCGGCGCACGTCCCAATTGGTCAGCCTGATGCAGCCGTGCGAAGCGGACTTGCTGACCTTGTCGGGCTCCGCCGTTCCGTGAATGCCGTAACCCTGCGCGGAGAGACCGATCCAGTACGCTCCGACGGGATTGTTCGGCCCCGGCTTGACGTCGAACGGCTTCTTCGACTTGACGCTGTGGAACTTGTACTCGGGATTGTAGTGATAGGTCGGCTTCTCGTCGGTAGCGGTCACCTTGAGCGCGCCGCTCGGCGTGGGGCGGTCCGGACTGCCGATTGACGCCGGGTAGAACGCGACGAGGCGGTCGCTCCCGTCGAAGGCCTTCAAGGTCTCGCCCGTCTTGTCGACCTCGAGCCGCGCGATACGCGGCAGCTCGCGCTGTGCCGAGACATTCGCGACGACGACGGTCTCGCCCGCCTTGTCGAACGACTTGCCGGGATTGAGCGTCCGCAGCAAATCCTCGCTCATATGGAATTTCTCGGCGAGCCCTTCGCGCGGGCTGGTGTAGCTCAGCGCCTGCAGTGACTTCATGTCCTCCAGCTTGCTGGGCAGCTCTTTCAGGAACGGCCCCTTCACGTCGGAGTCGGTGATCTTGTAGTCGACGATCATGGCACCTTCGCTTGCCGCGCTCAGCCTGTCCCACAGCTCCGGCGCGATAGTCTTGTCGGATGCGAACCCGTTCTGCTCGGCAAATGCCTTCAGCGCCTTCTGCGCGTTCTCACCGAACTTGCCGTCGATTTCGCCGGGTGAGAACTGCGCCCGATCGAGCAGGACCTGGAGCTTCACGACCGATGCGGTGACCTTGTCGGTCGCAGGCTGCTTCGCAGGACGCGCAGCGTCGTTCACCGCGGCAGCATCGAGATTGTTCGCGAGCGCCGGACAGGTCACCCACAGCGAGATCACCGCGCCAATTACCCATCGCATCATGTCGCTCGTCCCAATTCGCCAATGCCCCGTAAGAACCGCGGAAAGTTTCTCTGCGGGAACACCGTAGTAACACCGACGGAACCGACGAGACCGCAGCTTTGCCGCAATCGGACGGTTAAGAACTTCTTATCGCCGGCGCAGCGCTGGCCCGTTCATCCCACAGTTCGAGGGTGTCCACGCAATGCGATTTGTCATCGCGGCTTGCGCCGCGTTTCTGATTCTGATGTGCGACCTCGATCCGTCGGCGTCCCGGCAAACATCGGCCTTCGATCGCGCCGTTCTTCAAAACACCCAAGCCTCGCCACTTGTTCCGGTGGTCGAGCTGTTCCTCGCAAGCGTGCACGCGATCGAGCTCGCCAATGCACGCGCGGCCTATGAGGAGACACCCGAGCCGCTGCCTGCGGCCGAACCGGTCGCACAAGCGCCGGTGTCGCCGACTGAACGCTTTTGCCACGCGCTTCGTGAAGCCGCCGAGGCCAGCGGCATTCCGGTGCCGTTCTTCGCGCGCCTGATCTGGCAGGAGAGCCGCTTCAAGTCCAACGAGGTCAGCCAGGCCGGCGCGCAGGGCGTTGCACAGTTCATGCCGGAAACGGCAGCCGAGGTCGGGCTGGATGATCCCTTCGATGCGATGAAGGCGCTGCCGGCATCGGCCAAGTTCCTGCGCAAGCTCCGCGACGATTTCGGCAATCTCGGCCTCGCCGCGGCCGCATATAATGCGGGCCCCGGCCGGATCCAGAAATGGCTTGCCAAAGAGAGCGAGTTGCCGCGCGAGACGCGCGACTATGTCCGCATCATCACCGGCACCAAGGCCGAGGACTGGACCGAACGCACCGAAGCGCTCGCGATCCGGATCGATCTGCCGCGCGAAGCGCCGTGCGAAGGCATCGGCAGCCTGTCCAAGACGAAGGACGTCGCCTGGGTTCCGGTCAACCTGACGCCCTCGGTCACAACCATCATTCGCAAGGCAGAGCAGCTGGCGGCGCGATTGGCGACCGACCGGCTGCGCAAGCGGCTTGCATCCGTGATCCGTAAGGGCACCCATGGCAAGGCGCGCAGCATGATTGCGGCACGTGCGGCCGGAAAGAGCGCGAAGGCCCGCGCTATCCGCCTCGCATCGAGCGAGCGCTGACCAGTCACACCGGCTTCTCGTCGTCGGTCACCGGCGACGTCACCACCAGGAAAACGAGGTCGGTCAGGCCCGAATTCGAGATCGCGTGCTCGACGCCGGGCGGCAGGAAGATCACGTCGTGCTTGCGCACGATGTGGTTCTTGCCGGCGATCTCCATCAGCCCCTCGCCGTCGAGGACGTGATAAACCTGTTCCTGCACCTTGTGGCGGTGCCGCGCGACATAAGCCATCGGCTGGTACATCGAGATGCGGTAGTCGATCCGGCGCGAGCCCGCGGTCTCCGGCATCACCAGCGGCTTTGACAGCGCGCCGCCGAAGTGATTGGGGAATTCGCGCCAGGGCACCTCGGCAATGTTGCGGATGAAGGCGCCGTTGCTCTCCTCGGCCATGATCATGCTCCCTTTCGCGCGTCTCAATTCACCAGCGCTCCGCCATCGACATAGACGATCGATCCGGTCGCAAAACCGTTCGCCATGAAGCTCGCGATCTGCCGGGCGATGTCCTCGGCCATGCCGACACGGCCGACCGGCAGCGCGGCCGCCGTCCTGGCCAGCATCTCCTGGCGCGCCGCTTCCGGCATCGCAGCCCGGATCGGCGTGTCGATCACGCCGGGCGAGACCGCATTGACGCGCACCGGTGCCAGCTCCAGCGCGAGCGCGCGGGCCAGCGATTCCAGCGCGCCGTTTGCGGCGCTGATGATCGCCGAGTTCGGCCGCGGCCGAACGCTGAGGAAGCCGGTCACGAACGTAAGCGAGCCGCCAGGCCTGATCTCGGCTTCGCGCGCGACGCGCCAGGCGCCCCAGAACTTGCCTTCCATGGTGGCGCGGACATCGTCCATCGCCACAGTCTTGAACGGGCCGGTGCGAAGCTGGGCGGCCGTCAGCACGACGTGATCGACCGGGCCGGTGCGGCGGAACAGCTCGGCGACGCTCTGGTCGCTGGTGACGTCGGCGGGGATCGCAGTCACCTTCAACCGCTCCGCGACCGGATCGAGCTTTGCGGCGCTGCGCGAGGCGATGATGACCTGCGCGCCCTCTCTCGTCGCAAGCTCCGCCGTGGCAAGTCCGATGCCTGAGGAGCCGCCGACCACGACGACCTTTTTGCCTGCGAACGTCATTCCGATCTCCCCGACATGTTCTTGATGGGCGATTTGCGACCCTCGGTCAGCCCGGCTGGAACCGGGTGCCGATGCCGGCCTTGCTCTGGCCGAGGCCCGGCAGCTCCCAGACGCCGGCGCCCGACGGATTGACGTCGGCGGCGATGTCGACGTCGATCAGATACGGCTTGTTGGCGGCGATGCCCTTGCGGATCGCCTCGCCAAGATCGCCGGCGCGATCGACCCGCACGCCCTCGACGCCGCAGGAGCGCGCCATCGCCGCGAAATCCGGATTGTAGCGTTGGCCTGTGTCCGGATGCTTGAAGTCGGTCGCAAGCTCGCGCCCGCCGAGATAGCCGCGCTGAAGTCCGCGGATCGAGGCATAAGCGTAATTGTTCCAGACCACCCAGACCACGGGCAGATTGTACTCGACCGCGGTGCCGAGCACGTGGGCATGCATGAAGAAGGCGCCGTCGCCGCAGACGGACACGCAGGGACGATCGGGCGCCGCGAATTTCGCGCCCATCACGCCGGCGACGCCAAAGCCCATCGGACCGAATCCCATCGAGCCAATCAGCGAGTCCGGCCGCTTCGGCTTGCAGAAGCCGAGCAGCCAGTTGTGGTGCACGCCAATGTCGGAGACGAGGATGGCGTCTTCCGGCAGCGCCTTGTCGATCTCGGCGGCCGCGCGCTGCGGGTTGATCGGCGTGGTGTCGTCGGAGAAGCCGGGCGCGACGAATTTGTCCCACTCCTTTCGGTAGGTGTCGATCTGCGCCAGCCATTTCTTGCGGGCGTCTGACTTCTTGAATAGGTTGTCGCGGCGGTCGAGCTCCGCATGCACCTGGCGCAGGAAGGTGCGAACATCGGCCATCAGTCCCAGCGCGACGGGATAGTTGCGGCCGATCTCCTCGGGATCGATGTCGACGTGGATCAGCCGCGTCGGCGGAATCGTGAAGGAATAGCCTGGAATCCACGAACTCGAGGTGCGATCGTCGAAGCGGACGCCAAGTGCGAGCAGCACGTCGGCCTGCCGCGTCGCGTGATTGGCCTGATAGTGCCCGGCGCGCGCGACGAGGCCGAGCGCAAGCGGATGATTGACGTCGAGCGCGCCGAGACCGCTCGCGGACGCGGCGACCGGAATCTGAAGCCGTTCGGCCAGCTTGCGCAGCTCGTCCGCCGCACCGCCATAGCGCACGCCCTGCCCGACCAGCATGACCGGCCGCTCGGCCGCGAGCAGCATGTCGACCGCCTTCTCCACGCCCTCAGGATCGGCACCGCAGCGGCTGGAAATGTTGGCGTTCCACTCGATCGCCTTCGGCGCCTCTTCCGCGGCTGATTCCATGAAGACGTCGAAGGGGACGTCGACCACTACCGGCCCCGGCCGGCCCGTGATCATCGTCTTCCAGGCCTGCCGTATCGCAAGCGGAACCATCTCGCCGCGCGTCGGCTGAAACACCTTCTTGCACATCGTGCGCACGGTCGAGGGGAAGTCGGCCTGATAGTGCCGGTACATCTCCTGGAACGCGCCGCGGTTGAACTGGCTGGTCGGCACGTTGCCGGTGATCGCCATGAACGGCACGGAATCGAGGAAGGCGTTGGCGAGCGAGATCGGAAGATTGGCCGAGCCGGGCCCGCACGAGGTGAAGGTCGCGGTTGGCCTGCCGGAGACGCGATAATAGACGTCCGCCATGAAGCCGGCGACGCTCTCGTGATGCACGGAGATCGTCTTGATCTCGGAAGAACGTTCGTACAGAGCATCGATGAACTGGATGTTGCCGTGGCCGCAGAGCCCGAACACCTGCGGCACCTTCTCCTGGATCAGATAGTCGACAATGACCTGGGCGCCATTGAGCATGTTTCTCGACATCAACCCGTCTCCCTCTCGGCCCACGACTTCTTGTGGACCGGGGCGGAAAACACGGCGCGGTCGTCGTTAGGCCGCGGGCACCCTATTTCTCATAATGCTGTACGTCAATTTATATTGTGGTAGGCTCGTGCCGGCGGAAAATGCGAAGCTCGAGTCCGACGCCGGCACGAATTGGCGTGCTACTGTCGCAGCATCGAGTCACGACGGATTTGCCGGAGGGGTGTCCTTGAGATCGCGTACCAAGCCCAGCACAAGCGAGAAGCCCGCCAGCCCGCGCAAGGCCGCGATTGCCAAACTGGTCTCCGCCCCCAAGGCTGAGGGCGACGATGATGCCGAAGACAAGCAGCGCGGCGGCGGGGTTCAGTCGCTCGGGCGCGCCTTCTCGATCCTCGAAGAAGTGGCGCGCCACCGCGAGGGAATCGGGCTTGCGGAACTGAGCAAGCTGGTCGGCCTGCACAACTCGACGACCTTTCATCTCGCCAAGACCATGGTCTCGCTCGGCTACCTCCGCCAGGAGAAGGACAACAAGCGCTACCGCATCGGGCGCCCCTTGTTCGCGCTCGCGGCAAGCGCGCTGGACGAGATCGAGATGGTCAATGTCGCAACGCCCGTACTGGAGGAGCTGTCGCGCCAGACCGGCGAAAGCGGCCATTTTGCCGTGCGTATGGGCGATGCAGTGATCGTCGTCGCCCGCACCAGCGGTCCCGGCGCGTTTCAGCTGACCGACCGTGTCGGTGTGGTGCGGCCCGCCCATTGCACCGCGCTCGGCAAGATCATCCTGGCCTCGCTCCGCCCGGAACAGTTCAAGCGTTTCATCGATCGCGTGGAGCTCAAGCCCTCGACGCCCAAATCCATCAGCAATCCCGGCGCGCTGATGCGCGAGATCGCCGAGGTGCAGCGCACCGGGGTTGCCTTCGACGACGGCGAGTTCAATCCGGAAGTGCGCTGCGTCGCCGTGCCCGTGACCGACTTCACCGGACAGGTGATCGGCGCGCTCGGCATTTCCGGGCCGATCTGGCGGCTCTCCAACCAGGCGCTGCATGACGGCGCGCAGATCGTGCAGGCCGCCGCCGACCGCCTGTCGGCCGAATTCGGCGCCAAGGATCGGGCGCACAAGGCGTTCACGCCGAAAGTCTAGGACGCGCATCAACGGCGATTTTGCCGGTTGACACCGGCGACGGCGTTCGGGATTATCCTCCAGCATTAGAAGAACGTCTCTCACATTGTCGGATGGCCGATTTTGAAGGGAGGCACGCGGTGCACCCGGGAGGAGACAGACATGATCCGCTACCCGCGACGGACGTTGTTACGCGCGGGCGCAGCCTTCGTCGGCGCGTCCGCATTTGGGTTTCCGGCGATCGTGAAGGCCCAGGCCGAGCGGATCCGGATCGGACACCTGACACCGCTGACCGGCTTCCTCGGAGTGATCGGCAGCTACGCCCAACTGGGCGTCAAGCTCGCCGCCGAGGAGATCAACGCGTCCGGCGGCATCCTCGGCAAGCGGATCGACCTGTTATCGGAAGACTCGATCAACCCCGCCACCGCCGCAACCAAGGCGCAGCGCATGCTGGAGCAGGACGGCGCAGTGGTGCTGCTTGGCGAGATCTCGTCGGCCTCATCGCTCACCATCATGCAGGTCGCCGAGCGCAACAAGAAGGTGTTCTTCTCGACCGGCGCGCGCTCGGACGCGCTACGCGGCAAGAACTGCAACAAATACGCCTTCCACTGCGACATCCCCAACACCGTGATGGTCAACGCGGTCGGTACCGCGCTGTCGCAGCAGGGCATGGTGAAGGGCAAGAAGTTCTTCACGCTCACGGCCGACTACATCTTCGGCCACGACCTGCTGAAGGCCGCCAAGGCGTTCTTCGGCACGCACGAGGCGAACCTGATTGGCGACGAGCTGATCGCAACCGACGCCACCGATTTCAGCCCGTATCTGCTGAAAGTGCGCCAGGCCAAGCCCGACGTGGTCTGCTGCAATCTCGCCGGCAACCAGGTGACCAACCTCGTCAAGCAATATGCCGAGTTCGGCCTGCCCTACCCGCTGGTCGGCTTCAATCTCAACACCGGCGATGCATGGGCCGCGGGCGCGGGCAATCTCGGCGGTACCTGGCCGACGGTCTGGTATCACACGCTGAACAATCCGACGTCGCAGGCCTTCGTCGCGGCCTTCAGCAAGAAGTACGGCAAGCCGCCGGAGAACCACGCCTGGATCGATTACGTCACGCTGAAGCTGCTGGCGGAAGCGATCAACACGACGAAGTCGACCGAGAGCAACGAACTGATCGCCTATTTCGAGAAGCAGGCCCAGTTCGACATCGGCAAGGCGCGAAAGGCCTATTTCCGCTCCTGGGACCATCAGCTCGTGCAGGAGGCCTATCCCTTCACCGTGAAGCCGAAGGACCAGATGAAGGACCAGTGGGACATGCTGGTGCTGGGCGATGCGGTTCCGGGGGCGGGCGATCCGCTGGAGACGATCTATCCGACCAAGGAACAGAACCCTTGCGAGATGAAGGCCTGAGGCGCGGCTTGGACGCAACATGCAGTTCGAGTTCTTGCTGGAACAGGTGGTGAATGGCCTCGTGCTCGGAGGCTATTACCTTCTCATTGCGCTCGGGCTGTCGCTGATCTTCTCGGTCGGCGGCATCGTCAATCTGGCGCATGGCGCCTTCTATGCGCTCGGCGCCTATGTCAGCGTCGAGCTGACCAGGCGTCTCGGCTTCGGCGCTTCGGTGGCGATCTCGCCTTTCGCGGTCGCGCTGCTCGGAATCCTCTTCGAGCGCTTCATCCTGCGGCGCTTCTACTCCGCCGATCCGATCCTCAGCCTGCTCGTGACCTTCGGGCTTGCGATGGTCGCAGAGCAGGCGATCCGCATGATCTGGGGCGCGGCGCCGGTCTCGACCGAGATCCCGCAAAGCTTTCGCGGCTCGGTCATCGTCGGCGATTTCCTGTTCTCGCGCTATCGCCTGCTGATCCTCGCTGTCGTCGCCGCCATACTGCTCGGGATCTGGCTGCTGCTGCAAAAGACCTCGTTCGGCCGCGTGGTGCGCGCCGGCATCCAGCGGCCCGACATGGTCGCGGCGCTCGGCATCCGGCTGCAGCCCTACATGACGGGGATCGTAATGCTCGGCGTCGGCATGGCCGCGCTCGGCGGCGCCTTCTTCGCGCCGATCACCACCGTGCATCCGGCGATGGGCGCCGAGATCATGACCATTGCCTTCGTCGTCGTCGTGATCGGCGGCCTCGGCAGCTTCTGGGGCGTCGTCATCTCCGCCCTGCTCGTCGGCGTGGTGCGCGGCATCGCCATTCATTTCGAGCCGGCCGCCGGTGAAGCCTCGATCTACATCCTGATGTTCCTGGTGCTGCTGGTGCGCCCACGCGGCCTGCTCGGCGAACGCATCGAGAAGTTCGAATGAGGAGCGCCTCGCCCATCCACAGGCTGAAGCCGCTGCTGATTGCGACCGTGGCCATCGTCGCGCTGCCCTTCCTGCTGAAGGCGTTCGGCTTGTCCTTGAACACCGGCACCTGGATCGTCGGGCTCGCGATCGCGACCAAGGGGCTCAACCTCTGCATCGGCTATACCGGCCTCGTCTCGTTCGGCCACAGCGCCTGGTTCGGCATCGGCGCCTATGCCGCGGGCCTGATCCAGCTGCGTTTCTTCCCCGGCGAGATCTGGCTGCCGCTACTGGGATCGATGATCGTCGTCGCGATCGCATCGGGCGTCATCGGCATGCTGATCCTGCGCCGGCGCGGAGTCTACTTCTCACTGCTGACACTGGCGCTGGCCGCGCTGGTCTACACCACCGCCTTCCGCTGGACGAGTCTCACCGGCGGCGAGGACGGGCTCGGCGGACTGAAGCGCGGCAGCATCGGCTCCATGAGCTTCGACAATGCGCTCAACTATTACATCGTGGTCTCTGTCGTCGGGCTCGCCGTCCTCTACATGCTGATGCGCCTCGTGCGCTCGCCGTTCGGCCATGTCCTGGTGGCGATCCGCGAGAACCAGCTGCGCGCGAGCTTCCAGGGCTATCCGGTCGAGCGCTACAAGCTCGCGGTGTTCGTGATCTCCGCCGTGGTCACCGGGCTTGCCGGCGCGCTGATCGCATTCCTGAACTATCTGGTCTCGGCGGAGGCCGTCTCGGTGCCGTTCGCCGGCGAGCTTCTGGCCATGGTCGTCATCGGCGGCATGCGCAGTCTGCTCGGCCCCGCACTCGGCGCGCTGTTCTTCATCCTGTTCAGAGAGCTGTTCTCGATCTGGACGTCGGACTGGCTGTTCTGGTTCGGACTCATCTTCGTGGCCTTCGTGATGTATTCGCCCGGCGGCCTCGTCGGCATCGGCGCGCTGGTCATGCGGCGCCTTCGTCCACCCGCGGAAGAAACAGCCGCGATGAGCCGGCGCAAGATCTATGACGGCCTGCCGCTGCCTGATTTCCTCCAACCGGAATCGCTCCAGGGCACTGTGCTCGAGGTGACCGGCGTCTCCAAAAAATTCGACGGCATCCGCGCGGTCGAGAATGCGAGCATCAGCGTCGCCGCCGGCGATATCCACGCCCTGATCGGGCCGAACGGGGCCGGCAAGACCACGTTGTTCAATCTGGTCTCCGGCCTCTACGCGCCGGATCAAGGCACCATCCGCCTGCGGGGCCGCGACATCGCCGGCGTGCCCGCGAATGCCATCTGCCACCAGGGGCTGGCGCGCTCGTTCCAGATCACCAATTTGTTCCGCGGACTGAGCATCTACGAGAATTTGCGCCTGTCGCTGCAGGCGCGGCGGCCGATGCGCTTCAACATCTGGAACGACATCGACGCGTACGAGGACATCCACGCCGAGACCGCCGCGCTGACAAAATTCCTCGGGCTCGAAGGCATCGAGCAGATCGAGGGCGGCGAACTTTCCTATGGCGGGCAGCGGCTGGTCGATCTCGGCATCGCGCTCGGCTCAAGGCCGCAGGTGCTGCTGCTCGACGAGCCGCTCGCCGGCCTTGCGGCGGCCGAGCGCGAGCGCGTGTCCAACCTCGTCCAGAACATCGCGACCAACATTCCCGTGCTGATCGTCGAGCACGACATCGACCGCGTGCTCGGCTTCTCGCAAGTGGTGACCGTGATGAACCAGGGCGAGGTCCTGATGTCGGACTGCCCCAAGGCGGTGCGCGCCGATCTGCGGGTGCAGGAGATCTACACCGGCAAGGGCATTCCCGCGGTCGCGCACCGGCGCAGCATTGAGGATGCAAGCGAGCGCGCCGCCGTCCTGCTCCTCGATGGCGTCAACACCTTTTACGGCAAGAGCCACATCCTGAGCGACGCCGCGCTCGACGTTCGCGAGGGCGAGATCGTCGCGCTGCTGGGCCGCAACGGCGCCGGCAAATCGACGCTGCTGAAGACGATCGCCGGCCTCGTGCCGGCGGCGTCGGGCAGCATCACATACCGTGGCGCCGACATCGCCCGCCTCCCGGCCCCCGACATCGCGCGCCGCGGCGTCGGTTATGTGCCGCAGGGCCGCGGGCTGTTCGCGGGCATGACCGTGCGCGAAAACCTCGCGCTCGGCCGCCTCGCCCGCAAGACCGACGGCAGCGACGGCGTGGTCTGGAACGAGGAGCAGATCCTGCAGTATTTTCCGCGCCTGAAGGAGCGCATGAACGTTGCCGCCGACTATCTCTCCGGCGGCGAGCAGCAGATGGTCGCGGTGGCCCGCGCGATGTCGGGCAATGTGAGCCTGTTGCTGCTCGACGAGCCGTTCGAGGGTCTCGCACCGGCGGTGACGCTCGAACTGTTCGGGGTGTTCGACCAGCTCCGCCGGCACATGTCGATCGTGATCGTCGAGCACAACCTCGACCTCGTGCTCGCGCTCGCCGATCGCGTCTTCGCGCTGGAGCGCGGCGCCGTGTTCCACCAGGGACCGGCCGCGCCGCTGCTCAACGATCTCAGCTATCGCAAGCAGATCCTGTGGCTGTGATGGAAACCGATGCGCTCCCTCTCCCGCAAGCGGGAGAGGTACAGCGGAGCGCACGACCACGCACAAGCGCAGCAGCCCCTACTCCGCCTTGATGTTCGCGGCCACGACGACCTCGGAAAGCTCCTTGGTCTCCTTCGCGATCGTGGCGGCGTAGTCGGCGGGGCTGAGCACGCTCACGACGCCTTGCGAGCCGAGCCGCTCCACGACCGCCGGATCCTCAGCAGCGGCGACGATCTCACGATGCAGCGTTTCCAGGATCGGCGCGGGCGTCGCCTTCGGCATGAAGAAGCCGACCCAGAACGAGATGTCGAAGCCGGGATAGCCGGCTTCGGCGACGGTCGGCACGTCCGGCAGCGACGGCAACCGCTCGGCCGACGACACCGCGAGCGCGCGCAGCTTTCCGGCCTTGACCAGCGGCACGGCCGACAAGGGATCGAACACCGCCAGCACCTCCTGCGCGAGAATACCGACCTCGGACGCAGCGCCGCCGCGATAGGGCACGTGGATCAGCTTGATGCCGGCCTTCCGGCTGAGCAACTCCATGGCGAGATGGGCAAGGTTGCCGTTGCCGCCAGAGCCGTAGGCGAGCGCGCCCGGTGCAGCCTTTGCCGCGGCGACGAGATCGGCAACGGTGCTGACGTTGGCCGTCTTGGGATTCTCGGGATTGACCACGAGGACGAGCGGCGCCGACACGACGCTGGTCAGCGGCGCGAAGTCTCTTTGCGGGTCGTAGCGGATGTCCTTGAACAGCGTCTTGTTGAGCGTGATGGTGGACGAGTTGCAGGCGAGGATCGTGTAGCCGTCGCCTTCCGCATGCGCGACGCCCTCGGCGGCGATCATGCCGTTGGCGCCGGCGCGATTCTCGACGACGAAGGGCTGGCCGAGCTTGTTGCTCAAGCGATCGCCAATGATCCGCGCGACGACATCGACCGGACCGCCCGCGCTGAATCCGACCATGATCCTGACCGGCCGCACCGGATATTTCTGCGCGAGAGCCTCGCTCGTCACGCACAACCCGGCGACGATCGCCAGCAGGCGAAGCGTTCGTTGCATTCGTTCTCTCCCCGGACGCTAGCTGCCGCTTTGCATGTATTGATGCGGCGCATTCGAGGGACATGATGAGCGGCCGCGCCGGATTTCGCAATCGCGTTTCCGCGCACGCATTCCGCCGCGCGGCACGTCAGAGCGGCATCCAAACAAAAATTGAGAAAACAACCCCATGCACAGTAGCCGGTCCCGGTCGGCCCAAGGACTTTGCATGCTCCGCAAGGACTTGCATGCCCCGCAAGGGCTTGGTGCCCCGCAATGTCGTTTGACACGTCGGGCAAAACACCTTCATGATGCCATCATCGCAACAATCGCCAGCGTCCACGCCGCCCGACCACGGGCCGCCTCGACGCGATTGTGCGTAAGCCCTTCATCGATATCTCAAAATTCGTAATCGCGCGCAGCGAGCGAACGGTCGCTCGCGCGTCTGCGCCAGCACAGGACACAGCACATGACGACAGTACCGAACCGCCCCATCACCTCGCCGGTTGCGGCAAACGATCGCGGCGGCCCCGCCGCGAGCCCCCGGATCAGACTCTACAAGCGCCGCATTGCGATCAGTCATCCCGACCCGCAAGCCGGTGAGCAATTGCTGGCCGAGGCGCTCGGCGCGGCGGACCGCGACGCGCTGCATGGCATCGTCAAGCAATTGGTCAAGGCGAGCGCGATCGGTCAGAAGCCCGACGAGGCCAATCTGGCCTTCATGGTCTCGATGATCAGGAGCATTGCACCGAAGGATTCCATCGAAGCCATGCTGGTGTCTCAGATGGTGTCCGTTCACATGGCGACGATGCGCTGCGCCTGTCGTCTCGCCATCACCGACAATCTTCCACAGCAGGAGAGCGTCACACGCGCATTGACCCGGCTGACCCGCACCTTCGCCGCTCAGGTCGAGGCCCTGAGCCGCCATCGCAACAGCGACGAGCGCACGATCACGGTTCGGAATCTGTCGGTGCAGGACGGAGGACGAGCGATCGTGGGGAATGTCACGCAGCATGCGAACGTGATCGTGGCGGAGGCGGGCCCGAGCGACGCAAGGCAAGGCGCCAACCCATGACCGACGGTCACCCCCGCAATACCGTCCCGATGCGGGCCAGTCCCCGCTGCGGCGCCAGGACCCGCGATGGCGGCACCTGCCGCGCACCTGCCGCGCACGGCAAGGCGCGCTGCCGCATGCACGGCGGGGCGCGGGGAACCGGGGCGCCGAGAGGGAACGGGAATGCGCGGACGCATGGCCTGTTCACTGGAGAAGCCATTGCAGAGTTGAGGGCGGCTCGGGTGCTGCTGGATGAGGCCCGCAAAATGCTCGGTGAACTGACGTGATCGTCCTGGGGACTTCGGCCCAGCGCGAGTGCAGCCAGTCGTCAGCCCCTCAGGAAATTTCCCATACCACCGCCAGGAGGACGATGGACAAGGCAAGACTGGCGGCGAGCAGCACGAGCACGGTGGGTCCCCGCTCGCCCCGGCGCGCTTCCGTAGGTGTCTCGACGGCCGTCTTCAAGCCGCGCCATCACATTTCCCTTCACAATGGGATTCAAGCAGGCACAGGACCAATCGTTCCCGGTTCTGGAACAGGGCTGTCACCCCCCGCGTTGGCTGAACAACGAAGGAGCGTGAGATGACCGAAAAGTACGATCCGGCCCGTGCCGACAAGCATGCCGAACCAGCCGGAAAAGCCCGCCGCCCGGACAAGGCCGACCGCGAACTCGAGAAGAGCTTGAAGGACAGCTTTCCGGCATCCGATCCGCCGAGCAGCACGCAGCCTGCGAAGGCGACACCAGATGGCAAGCGCTGAGCGGCGCGGAGGATGGATGCGCGAGACCGGCGGTCTACGAGATCACCGGCCCGGCCGCCAGCCGAGCCCTCTCGTCGAGGACGACCAGCGGCATTTGAAAGGTGAAGCGTGTCACATCGTCGGTCGAGGTCACATCGATGGTGCCACCGTGGGCCGATGCAATCTGTGACACGATAAACAGGCCAAGGCCCAGGCCTTGTTGGTTGCCCGTGTCCTGTCCGCGAACGAAGGGCACGAACAACTTGCCCAGAGTGGCCGGCGGAATGGCCGGGCCGTGATTGGTGACCGAAAGCGAAAAACTTCCATAGGTCTGGGCGCGCACGAAGACGAGGCTCTCAGCCGGGCTGTAGCTGAGCGCGTTGCCGAGGAGATTGGAAAGCAGCCGGGCTATCCGCTGGCGGTCGGCGAAGACCGGCTTCGTGACGGCAAACTCGGCTTCGATTCGGCGCTGGGGATGCGTGGCGCGCATTTCATCGACCACCTGCCTGAGCAAAGGCTCAAGCGGCTCCATCGATGGCGCCAGCGATATTTTGCCCCCGAGACGGCTGCGCGCAAGATCGATGACGTCTTCGATCAGCGAAGACATGCGGACGGTGCTCGTCGCCATCATGGCGACCAGAGAGATCGCCCTTTCATCGAGCGGCGTGCTTGCAAGAAGGCGCGTGCCGGCCGCGATCGCAGCCAGCGGATTGCGCAGATCATGCCCGAGCACCGCCATGAACTGCTCCTGCAATTCGGCCGCGGCCTTGGCATCGAGCAGCTTCGCCTCCGCGGTCGCGAGGCGCCTTGCCGCATCGAGATGGATGCCGATCAGGTCGGCGAACAGCCGAAACATGCCAGTGATGCCCGGATCCTTCAGCTTTGCCGGCTTCGGATCGAGCGCGCAGAGCGTTCCGAAGAAGCTCCCGTCGGCAAGAAAGATCGGCATCGAGATGTAGGACTGAAAGCCGTACATCGCCGGCGTATGATGGTTCGCGTAGCGCTCGTCCCGGGCGACGTGATCGATGACGACGGCCTCGCGCGCCTGGTGCACTTCGTGACAGATGGTCGTTTCGACCTTCAACTCCCCACCCGCCCCGAGGCCGAGCCCGACCTGGTCGTTGGCCGCGAGGCAGATCCAGCGATCACCGGTGACGCGCGCGATGGCCGAAAATCCCAGTCCTGTAACCTGGGACACGACTGCGAGAATGGTCGGGACCGCCGCAATCGCCTCGATGGCATCGATGTCGGCTTTAAAGTCGTGTTCCATAGAACTCCGTTCGCACCAGCCGGCGCGGTCATAAGCCTTATTCGCGCAGGTATATTCGAAGTCAAAGGAAATTGGTGACTGGCCGGCGTCCAACTACCGCGTCAGTTAAGGAACAGAAGCCGAGCCCAAGCCTTGGTCTGCATCAAATCCATGGATGGAACCAGGAAGATGATCTTCCTGGCTGCGGCACACGCCGCAATGGCAAGCGGTGCAGCACTGAAAGGTTTCAATGCTGTCGGCTTCGACCGCATTTCCCGACTGCGACCGATGTTCGCTTTGGCACATATCGGCATCGCTGCGATCGCGGTGGCGAACGGGAACATGGGCCGTTGGCGCGGGTTGGTGCGTCATGAACGAAGTGGCCTCTTACCCCTCATCCACAGCTCCCTTGCCATCGCTTGTGACTGTCTCGTGCGAACGGACCGGCTCGGAAATCCCGGACTGGCGAGCCGGTTGATCGTCCAGAGCATCCATGCGCGGGTTCGAATGGGCGAACGCCGGCCCACCATGCTGGCAAACCGAGCCATCGAAAATCACCAGCGAAATTGTCCCGAGCCGGACGGCCTGGGCAGCCTCAGGTGATGCCGCACTTCCGCGCTTCCGTCCCACGCGCGCACAGCAACGAAGATCCGAGCAACCAGCCTGGTCTTCATCACTTGAGCCGCGAGCAGATAGGAGACCCGGATTGAAGATACTTCTTGTAGAGGACGAGCCGTTGATCCTTCTGGACGTCGAAGATGGATTGCAGCAGGCGGATCATACCGTGATTTCGGTTTGCAACGCGGACAGGGCGATCGATGTTCTGCGCACGCAAGCCGTGGATCTCATTCTGACCGACATCGACATGCCCGGTTCCATGGATGGCCTGAAGCTGGCCGCTGCGGTGCGCGACCGCTGGCCGCCGGTCAAGATCGTCATCATGTCGGGGAAGAGGCGTCCCACCGACGAGGAACTGCCAACCCACGCTCGCTTCATCCCCAAGCCCTTCAGTCAGGCGCAGCTGCTGAGCGCCGTCGGCGTCTGGTCGTAGAGCGTCCCGGTCGATCTCGCCGGCGCGCACGAACGGGATCGGTGCAGTCTGGCAAGGCTGTTGCGCGGCGCGCCCCCATTGGCACCGTCGCCTCAATCATGTACCCCACCCCAAAACCTTCTCGGGACGGGGCACTCATGGAGACCGCAGCCACTGACGACGCGGGAGGCGCCACCCGCGCGCTGATCCTTGCGCTGCTTGCGCTGGCCTGTGGGCACATGCTCTCGACCCTGCTGCGCACCATTCCGGCTGTCAGCCTCGACCTGATGGCGGCGGATTTCCACATGGAGCCGCAGGCGCTGGCGAGCCTCACCTCGGTCTATCCCTTTGCTTTTGCCGCGGCGCAGATCCCGGTCGGTGCCGCGATGGACCGTTTCGGCGTGCGGCCGGTATCGCTGAGCCTGCTCGCGGGAACCGTGGTCGGCGCCATCGCGTCGGGGTTCGCGACCGGGCCCGAAAGCTTCGCGGTCGGGCAGGTGCTGCTGGGCATCGCGACCTCGGGCATGCTGATGTGTCCGATGACGCTGGCGGCCAAGCAATTGTCTGCGGCCCGGTTCGGCCTGTGGTCGGGCGCGATCCTCTCGATCGGCAATATCGGCATGCTGCTGTCGTCGAGCCCGCTCGCCTTCGTGGTCGATCATTACGGCTGGCGTGCCGGGTTCTGGATCTCGGCGCTCGGCGGCGTCTTCGTCGCGCTTGCGGTGTTCCTGCTGGTGCCGAGACAGCCAGCCGAGCACAAGGACGATTCCTCGCCGCTGTCGCAGATGATCGAGGTGCTGCGGCTGGGCTTCTCACGACCGCTGCGCGGCCTGATCGCGCTGGCGCTGGTGTCGCTGGCGACCTCGCTGGTGCTGCGCGGCCTGTGGGGCGGGCCGTGGCTGATGGACATCAAGGGATTGTCGCGGGTCGAGGCCGGCAACCAGCTCGGCGCGTTCACGCTGGCGATGATCGCGGGGCCCCTGTGCATCGGCATGATCGATCGCAGGCTCGGTCGTCGCCGCGAGCTGGTGGCGGGCACGCATCTGATCGGGGCGCTGCTGCTGGCGTTGATGGCGCTGGGCGCGCCGCATTATGCGGTCTCTGCGCTGTTCGGCGTGCCCGTGATGCCGCCGCAATATGACCTGGTGCTGTTCGTGCTGATCGGCCTTGCCACCTCCGCCCAGCCGCTGCTGTTCGGCATGTCGCGGCAGCTGGTCGACGCGCAGATGGCGGGCAAGGCGCTCGCGGCGATCAACCTCGCCTTCTTCCTCGGCGCGGCGCTGATGCAATCGGTCACCGGCGCGGTAGCCGCGTTGGCCGGGCTGCCGGCGGTGTTGCTGTTCATGGCGGGGGCGCTCCTTCTGGGCGCGCTGGTCTTCATGGCATACACGCGGAGCGTCTGACCTCGCAGGATGGGTAGAGCCATCATCAGCGCGCGTGCGGCATGCGAACGAAATGGCGGCGCGTCCGGAAGGGATTGTGAGCCATTTCACAAGACCTCCATTATGCACGCGCTAGTTTCTTTTCTCGCAAAGTGCATCTTCATCGCCCGTACCCAGCGTCGACTGGCTCGGCTTTCGACGGTCCCCCGCTGGTGCGGCAAACCTTTCGCGAGGATGGTCCCATGGCCCCGAACACGGACTCGAGCCTGCTCAATCTCAACACGCTGATATCGGTCACTCTTGCGGCGCAATTTGCCTTGTTCCAGCTGCGCATCAAACGCGAGATCGACGTGGGAGACAACAACAACCAAACGTGGTTTCCCGTTCCGGATATCATCAATATCCTGATGATGCTGATCGTGGTCGTATTCTGCGTCGTATTGCCTCTAGCCCACCATCAAAAATACGACAACACCTCGATTCTCGTGTTCACGGTCGCTGCCGTTCTGCTTGCTTTCCATCCCATCTGCATGATCGGGCACTATCGATTGTTCAGCAAGAAGGAACGCGAGCAGGGTCGACGGACTCCTATAATGGGCAAATCGGGCGTCCATACGCGTTACTGCACCGGGCAGGAAGCATTTCTGATTGGGCTCGCCCTTGTGTGCGCCCTGGCAGCCGGCGGATACGTGATGCGGTCGATGTGACGCCAGCACGCAGGATGGCTTTCGCTTCGCGCTCTACCC
Organism: Bradyrhizobium sp. Bra64; assembly: GCF_024519875.1. NCBI lineage: Bacteria > Pseudomonadati > Pseudomonadota > Alphaproteobacteria > Hyphomicrobiales > Nitrobacteraceae > Bradyrhizobium > Bradyrhizobium sp. Bra64. The sequence goes on from NZ_JALJRD010000002.1 coordinate 895,249, forward strand.
ATCCTGCAAGCTCGCCGCACCGTTTCAGGCCCTTGCACAACGGCGCGCCTCAGGGGATGCTGATGCGCACATTGCATCAAGGGAATGAACTCCATGCCTGTCGACACCAAAGCCGCCACCGACCGCCTCATGCGCTTCCTCGCGATCGAGGGCGTCACCGGACAGGAGGCGGCGATCGGGCGTGAGCTCACCACCGCGCTGAAGGAGAGCGGCGTGCCGGCCAAGGCGATCCGGCTCGACGACGCCAATACCCGCATTCCGGTGCCGACCGAGACCGGCAACCTGATCGTCGACCTGCCCGGCCGCGGCGCGCTGCACAACCAGCCGCGCATCATGTTCATGACCCACATGGACACCGTGCCGCTGTGCGCCGGCGCCAAGCCGAAGAAATCCGGCCGCAAGATCGTCAACGAGGCCAGGACCGCACTCGGCGGCGACAATCGCTGCGGCTGCGGCGTGCTGGTGACGCTGGCCGCCGAGCTCGCCAAGCAGAAGCTCGATCATCCGCCGATCACGCTGCTGTTCTGCGTGCGCGAGGAGAGCGGGCTCTACGGCGCGCGCCACGTCAAGCTGGACGAGCTCGGCTCGCCGGTGATGGCGTTCAACTATGACGGCGGCTCGGCCTCCAACGTCGTGATCGGCGCCGTCGGCGCGGACCGCTGGAACGTCGAGATATTCGGCCGCGCTTCGCATGCCGGCGTCGCACCAGAGCGCGGCATCTCCTCCACCATGATCATGGCGCTCGCGCTCGCCGAGGTGAAGGCCGGCGGCTGGTTCGGCAAGGTGGTGAAGGGCAAGCAGCAAGGCACCAGCAATGTCGGTCCCGTCACCGGCGGCGAGGGCCGGCCCGCGGGCGACGCCACCAATGTCGTCACCGACTACGTGCATGTGCGCGGCGAGAGCCGCAGTCATGACGGAAAGTTCTTCAAGGAAATCACCAAAGCCTACAAGGCCGCGTTCGAGAAGGCGGCCAAGAAAGTCACCAACGCGCAAGGCAAATCCGGCAAGGTCAAGTTCAAGGCCGAGACCGACTATTATCCGTTTCGGATGAAGGAGACCCTCCCCGTCGTGAAACGCGCGATCGAGGCGGTCTCTGCCGTTGGCGGAACCCCGAACGTGCGCGCCGCCAATGGCGGCCTCGATGCCAACTGGATGGTGCGCCACGGCGTCCCGACCGTCACCTTCGGCGCGGGCCAGAACGAGGCGCACACCATCGACGAATGGATCAATCTCGACGAATACGACCGGGCGTGTGCGCTGGCCGTGCAGCTTGCGACGATGCGGTGAGCTGCCCAGCCAAAACACCACCGGCCTGCTACGCTTGATCTAAATCAAGCGTCGAGGCACGGAACCGTTGCCATGCTTCGCCGCAGCATGAGTTCCCAGGCCACCTTCCGCAATTGCCGGCGTGTGACAGCCGCCTTGATCCTGTCTCTGGCTTGCGCCTCCTGTGCGGGACGGCCCTTGCAGGGCGTGCTCGTTCCGGTCGAGGCCGCGGAGAGCACCTCGCGTGTCCCGGTCCTTGTCGCGACGACTCGCGAGCGCGCAGCCACCGACACCGGCGACATGTTCAGCCGCGAGCGCGCGGCCGCGATGTCCTACGCGATGGTCTCGGTCTCGATTCCGCCTGACGAGGCCCGTGTGGTCGGAGCGATCCAGTGGCCGGTGGTGCCGCCCGGCGATCCGCGCCGCGAGTTCGTCACGGTGTCGGCCGACTACCTCGACAAGGTCGCCTTCAACACCACCGTCAACAGCGTCGCCAGGACGACCCGCCGCAGCAAGGCGATGATCTTCATCCACGGCTTCAACAACCGCTTCGACGATGCGGTCTATCGCTTCGCACAGATCGTCCAGGACTCGAAGGCCCCAGTGATTCCGATCCTGTTCTCGTGGCCCTCGCAAGGTCTGGTCGGACTGCGCGCCTACGAGCGCGACGGCGAGGTCGCCCGCGACTCCGCCGGATCGCTCGACGGGCTGATCGACCAGGTCGCACTCAATCCCGCAATCCGCGAGATCACCGTGCTCTGCCATTCCATGGGCTGCCTGATCACGCTGGATGCGCTCCAGGCCAGGGCACGACGGACCGGGAAGATCGGCGGCAAGATCAAGAACGTGGCGATGGTGGCCCCCGACGTCGCGTTCGCGGCGTTTCGCGAACAGATGCAGGGCATGGGGACGTCGCGGCCGCGCTTCGCGCTGTTCCTGTCGCAGGATGACGGCGCGCTGAAACTGTCGAAGTCGATCGCGGGCGGCCTCGCCCGGCTCGGCGATGTCAATCCCGAAGAAGAGCCTTACAAGGGCGAGCTGGCGCGGGCCAATATTCTGGTGTTCGACATCACCCGCCTGCAGGGACAGGCGCATTCGCGCGCATTCGAAGACGCGAGCACCGTCATGGGCTTGATCGAGCGCAGGCTCGCCCAGGGTCAGCAGCTGGCCGAGGACGCTTCGCGGCGGCCGGCGGCGGGGGCGGCGTCACAGTAGCCCGGCTCAGGCTTGCATCTGCAAGCGGTCAGTCGACACGCGACTCATTTCGGGACGCATTCCACATTGAAAGCGATGATAATCTGCGCCGGGTCGGCCTTGCCCAGAGCCTTCAAATCCTCCAGGCCGCTTCTCAACCTCGCGCCGGCATCCTTCAAGCTGTCCTCGAGTTTCGATTTGGCCGTCTTGCATCGCTTTTCGTTGGAGAACTCCTGGAATACGACATTCGGAAGCAGTCTCCATTCGGCCCTGTCATTCGTGGCGGCCGGACTGACGGAGTAGGAGAATACATACATCAGGATCCACATCGGGTGCTCCTTCTGATCGAAAGCCGTACGGCATGTCTCCACCCCGGCGATGGTCCTCCTTGATCTACATCAACCCGCTAGCCTCGACCGACGCCGGGGGCCCTCGCAAGGTGCGCCAGGATTTTCACCACGACTGCATTGCCTGGCGGTGCCTGCCGGCCTAGCCTGCAAAGAAAACGCAGGGAGGCCCAATGCCGCGCATTTCAACCATCGAGTCCGGATTCTACCGGATCCCCCTCCCCGTCACGCTCTCCGACTCGACCCATGGCGAGATCACGGCGTTCGAGCTGATCACCTGCCGGGTGCGCGATTCAGATGGCGCCGAAGGGGTCGGCTACACCTATACGGTCGGACGCAATGGTGGCGCCGTCGCCGACATCCTCAAGCGCGAGATCCCGCCGCTCGTCGAGGGCCGCGAGGCCGACGACACCGAAGCGATCTGGCATCAGGTCTGGTGGGCGCTGCATTATGGCGGGCGCGGCGGGCCGGCGGTGCTGGCGCTCTCCGCGCTCGACATCGCGCTGTGGGATTTGAAGGCGCGGCGCGCGAAGCTGCCGCTGTTCCGGCTGCTCGGCGGCTTCGATGCGCGTGTGCCGTGCTATGCCGGCGGCATCGACCTCGATCTCTCCGTCGAGGCGCTGCTCAAGCAGACCGACGGCAATCTGGCCAAGGGCTTTCGCGCCATCAAGATGAAGGTCGGCCGGCCCGACCTCAAATCCGACGTCGCGCGGGTCGCGGCGATGCGCAGGCATCTCGGCGACGGTTTTCCGCTGATGGCGGATGCCAACATGAAATGGACGGTCGAGGAAGCGATCCGCGCCGCCCGCGCCTTCGTCCCCCATGACCTCACCTGGCTCGAGGAGCCGATCATTCCCGACGATGTCGCGGGCCACGCGCGTATCATGCAAGCCGGCGGCGTGCCGATCGCGGCGGGCGAGAATTTGCGCTCGCTGTGGGAGTTCAAGAACTACATCGTCGCCGGGGCGGTGTCCTATCCCGAGCCCGACGTGACCAATTGCGGCGGCGTGAGTGCCTTCGTGAAGATCGCGCGATTGGCCGAGGCATTCAACCTGCCCGTCACCAGCCACGGCGCGCACGACATCACCGTCCACCTGCTCGCGGCCTGCCCGAACCGGTCATACCTCGAAGCTCACGGGTTCGGGCTGGACAAATATATCGAGCACCCGCTGGTGCTTCAGGACGGCATGGCGCTCGCGCCGGACCGGCCGGGCCACGGCATCAGTTTCGACTGGAGCGGGCTGGCGAAGCTCGCGCCATAGTACGCGTGTTGCTGCACGCGAGCTATTCCCCCGCGCTGGATGCGGCGGGCGAATAATCGGTTATGGTGGCGGCAGCCGTCATCATCCGAAAGACCCACCTTGACACCCGAGCTGCACCAGAAACTGACCGCGTGGCGCCGGCATTTGCATGCGCATCCCGAGCTGTCCCTGCAGGAAGAGGCCACTTCCGCCTTCGTGCGGGAAAAACTCGCCGAGCTCGGCATTCCCTTCGAGGCCGGAATCGGCGGCCACGGCATCGTTGCGACCTTGACGCGCGGCCATGCGCAGAGCCGCGTCGGCCTGCGCGCCGACATGGACGCGCTGCCGATCACCGAGGACACGGGCCTGCCCTACGCCTCGACAACTGCCGGCGTGATGCATGCCTGCGGGCATGACGGGCACACCGCCTCGCTGCTCGGCGCCGCCGCGCTACTCGCCTCCGACACCAGCTGGAGCGGGACGGTCGACTTCATCTTCCAGCCGGCCGAGGAAGGCTTTGGCGGCTCGCGCGCGATGGTCGCCGCCGGGCTGTTCGAGCGCTTTCCGATGCAGCGGGTGTTCGGCTTTCACAACTGGCCGGGCCTTGCCGCCGGCACCATCGCGGTGCATGACGGCGTCGTCATGGCCTCCGGCGGGCGCATCACCATCACCATCGAGGGCCATGCCGGGCACGCCGGCATGCCGCATCTGACGCGCGATCCGGTGATGGCGGCGGGCCATTTGATCGTGGCGCTGCAATCGATCGTGTCGCGCAGTGTCGATCCGCTCGACACCGCCGTGCTCTCGCTGTGCACGCTCGAGGGCGGCACGGCGCGCAACCAGATCGCCGGACGCGTCGCGATCGGCGGCACGCTGCGGTATCATCGCGATGCGGTGAAGGACACCATCCTGGCGCGGATCGATCAGATCTGCGCCGGCATTGCCACGAGCTTCGGCGTCAAGGTGACGCCGGAGATCGTCATGGGCGTCGGCGTCGTGATCAACGCGCCGACCGAGGCGGGTCTCGCGCGCCTCGCCGCGGACAAGGTCCAGGCCGAGCTGCGGCGCGACCTCGCGCCCAGCATGGCCGGCGAGGATTTCGCCCACTATCTTCAGCAGCGGCCGGGCGCCTTCGTCTGGATCGGCAATGGCGAATTGCGCGACGGCGCCGAGCTGCACGGCCCGCGCTACGATTTCAACGACGCAATCCTTCCTGTCGCCTCCGGCTGGATGGCGGAAGTCGCCAAGAAAGCGCTGGCATCGAACTAGCGCAGCCGAAACCGGTCACGGGATTTCGCGCGGCAGCTTCCAGTCAGGCCGCGGCTCGAGTTTGCGTTCGCTCTCGGTCCTGGCGCCGGCCAGCAGCAGGCGATAGTGCCAGATCACCTTCCCGCTACCCTGGATGAGGAGATCGCGGACGTTGCTCATCGTTCCGCTCCCGTGGCAGCGGCACCCGATGGCGTGTTCGGAAGGATGAATGTGAGTGGGAAGGTGCCGGCGGCGAGAGCGTCCAGCGCGGCCTGCTCCTCGGCGAGACGTCGTTCGATGAACTGGCGTTCGATGTCCGACAGCTTGGTCTTCAGCAAGCGCCGGTAGCGGGAGAGATTGTTTCGGTGCGCGCGAATGCGGGCCAGATCTTGATCGAGCATCATCGTCACTCCAGACGGTCTTTCAAAGTCCTTTTCGAATAGCGTGTTGGAAGAGGAATCTTCCGGCGTAAAAAATATTCGGACGGCCGTCCTTGTCAAGACGTCCCCTCGCCGCTCCCCGGCCCGTTGGAGGGCGTCGCCCACCGGCGCCGGCGCTGGCTGAAAATTTTTTGGAGTTCCCCTCTTGCAACGTCCTTGCGCCATTCTAAGTCGTCTTTCGCCGCGAGAGCGGTGTGCCGGATGCCCGATCGGGTCCGGCGCGGGCGCCGGCCGGGGTCTTCGGACCTGCTCCGATTCCCTGTCTTGCGCTCCTTCGTATCCATCTTGCTCTTTGGAGGACTTGGTATGAGGACCAATTTTGACTTCGCGCCCCTGTGGCGCTCCACCATCGGCTTCGACCACCTGGCCGACCTCGTCGACAGCACGCTGCGCCAGGCGAGCGAGGACAACTATCCCCCCTACAACATCGAACGCTCCGGCGAAGACCACTACCGGATCACGCTGGCGGTGGCGGGCTTCGGCGCCAGCGACATCATCGTGACCGCCGAACAGAACGCGCTCACCGTCGAGGGCAGGAAGCCCGACGGCGCCGCGCGCGAATATCTCTACCAGGGCATCGCGGCACGCCCGTTCCGCCGCGTGTTCAATCTCGCCGACTACGTCCAGGTCAAGCAGGCCGCCTTTCAGGACGGTCTCTTGATCATCGATCTCGTGCGCGAGATTCCGGACGCGATGAAGCCGCGCCGGATCCCGATCGCGGGCGCCTCGTCACCGCAGATCGAGCAGAAGAAGGCGGCTTAGCCTCGCCAAAACGAGTTCGGCACTGCCCGCAACCAGCATGGCGGATGGCGACCTTGGTCGCCGTCCGCCGAGCAGGAACCATCCCTTTGAAAGGAGTGTAGAGGGAGACAACCATGACCAAGGCCAATGCTACCACCGGCGGTCTCGACCCGCTGTTTTATCCCGCCGCACATTACGAATCGCCGACCGCCGTCCTGAACGACCGCGCCCTCTCGACAGCGGAGAAGCGGATCATCCTGTCCTCGTGGGCTTCGGACATGTACGCGGTCGAATCCCATCCTGCATTGCGCGAGATTCCCGGCCTGGACCACGTCGTCCGGCTCGCGGACATCCTCGCCGCGCTGCGCAGGCTGGATGACGACGACGATCCGCCGCCCCGCGGCGGCGCTTCGATGCGGCTGCGGCGGTCTCCGACCGCCGCCACGCAGCCTCATTCGTAATCGGGCAAATTCGTGATGCGCATTGACTAGACGATGCCGCCTTGCCGAAGCGCCGCGATCGCGGCCTTGTCGTAGCCGAGCTCGGTCAGGACAAGATCGGTATGCTCGCCGAGCGTCGGCGGCCGGCTCACGATTTCGCCCGGCGTCTCCGACAGGCGGACGGCGGCGCGCGTCACCGGCGCGGGCTTCGGCAAGCCGGGATAGTCGATGTCCTGCATGAAGCCGGCGGCCCGGATGTGGGGATGATCCAGCGCCTGTTGCGGGCTCAGCACCGGCCCGGTCGGAATCATCGCCTTTCCGAGCGTGTCGACGGCCTCCTGCGTGGTGCGCTCGGCGCACCAGCGCGCCATCCGCTCGCTGATGACGGGGCCGTTGTTGCCACGGCTGATGTCGTCGGCAAAGCGCGGATCGTTCAGCCACTGCTCTTCCTCGCCCATCAGCCTGGCCCAGCGCTTGAACAGCGGATGCCCCGTGACCTGGCACAGCACCCAGCCGTCCTGGGTGCGATAGATGTCCGCCGGCGCCGCGGTCTGGCCGAGATTGCCTGTCGGCACGCGATTGACGTTGATCACGGCCTGCTCGATCAGCGTCGCATTGGTGAAGGACAGCGCGGTTGCCAGCAATGCGCCCTCGACGACCTGCCCGCGCCCGGATTTGCCGCGCTCGATCAGCGCGGCGAGCGTGCCGAACGCGCAATGCAGCGCCGTTCCGAAATCGACCCAGTTGACCGCCGCCCGGTAAGGCGGATCGCCGGCGCCGGTCATGTACACCGCACCCGACATGACCTGGCCGACGCCGTCGAAACCGACGCGGTCGGACCAGGGCCCCGGCCCGCCGAACGCGGTTGCCGTCGTCAGGATGATGTCGGGCTTGATCGCCTTGAGTGAGTCATAATCGAGCTTCATGGCACGGAGGGTCTGCGGCGGCAGATTGGCGACGACCACGTCGGCGGTCGCGATCAGTCGGCGCATCACCTCCTGCCCTTCCGGCTTCATCGGATCGAGCGTGATGCACTTCTTGTTGCGGTTGACCTGGAGAAACAGCGCGCCTTCGCCGCCCTCGCCCACCGGCGCGACGAAACGGTCCTCGCTGCCGTCGCGCTTTTCCACGCGGATGACCTCGGCGCCGAATTCGGCCAGCAAGGTCGCGCAATAGGGCCCCGCGATATAGCGCCCGAAATCGAGGACGCGCACGCCCTCCAGAACTCCTCCCATCGACCTCTTTCCTTATGTGTCTTTCGTCAGCTTACAGGGATTGGCTTTTGCGGCAAGGTGGCAACGGACGCCATGCCGTTCCCTGCCCCGCCCTCAAGATGCGACCGGCAAATCATTTCGACTGGCGGAAATTGTGCTCTATTATGCTCCCATCCGTCCCCCACCAGAGCCCCATCCATGCCGCAACAATTCGATCGATCCAAAGAAGATCTCGGCAACGCGATCCATTTCGAGCACGTCAACATCCAGGTCCCGGACCAGCGCCTCGCCACTCTGTTCTACGTCACCGGGCTCGGGCTGACCCGCGATCCCTATCTGATGGTGTCCGACACCAACATGTGGATCAACGCCGGACGGAGCCAGTTTCATTTGCCGAGCGGCAGGCCGCAGGTGCTGCGTGGCCATACCGGGCTGGTCATCGAAGGCCGCGAGGCGCTGCTGACGCGATTGGCGTCGGTGGCGAAGAAGCTCGAGGGCACGGCGTTCGCGTTCGCCGAGCGCAACGACCATGTCGAAGCGACCTGTCCGTGGGGCAACCGCCTGCGCTGCTACGAGCCCGACGCCGCGCGCTTCGGGCGCATTGCGCTCGGCATTCCCTATGTCGAGTTCGACGTGCCGGTGGGATCCGCGGCCCGCATCTGCGCCTTCTACCCTGAAATCATGGGCATGCCATCCGAGCTGTGGAACGGCGACGGCACGGTCGCCGCCGTGAAGACGGGCCGCGACCAGCATCTGTTGTTTCGCGAGACTGACCGGCCGCAAGGCGATTATGACGGCCACCATGTGCAGATGTACATCACCGATTTCTCCGGCCCTTACCGCAAGCTGCTGGCCCGCGACCTGGTCTCGCGCGAGGACAATCAGTACCAGTACCGCTTCTGCGACATCGTCGATCTCGACAGCGGCAAGCATCTTTTCACTGTCGAGCACGAAGTGCGCAGCGCGACCCATCCAATGTTCATGCGGCCGATGGTCAATCGCAATCCGGCAATCAACAATCGCAACTACGCGAACGGACATGATCAAGCGTCATGGGCGATGGGCCCGGATCAATACGAGGGATAAGCGCTGCCTGGACAATCCTGCCAAGACTGGCACGCCAGCGACAAAATCATCGCTCGCCGCAACAGCGTGACTCCGGTCACGGCGATCGTCGGACGCATGCGGCATCCTGTCCACAGTTGCGGGGATGATCCCGCAGCATCCAGACAGGAGAGACAACATGGCCCATCTGATCAAGCAAGACAGCGCGAACTTCGAACTCTCGATCGACCAGCTCGATGAAGTCGCCGGCGGCGGCTGGTTCAGCAGCGTGACCCACTTCATCCACGACGCGGGTCAAGCCATCGGCAAGTTCCTCTCGAGCACGCCGGTTGCCGTCCTTGCCGGCATTTTCGTCGGTGGTGGCGCGATCGTCGTCGGTGGTCAGGCTGCGATGAAGCAGAACTGAGCCTCAAGCCCGAAGCAAGACGCTCCAAGTCAACTCACAGCGAAGCTCCCGGACCCTGTCCGGGAGCTTCTGCTTTCAACCGCCGGCCGACGCGCGAACGATGTCGCCGGCATATCTCAAAGCATCTGCCGCTGCGCAAATGCCGCGAACGTTCCCGAAGCGGCGCTGAGTTCCTCGAACGTCCCGGTTTCGACGATCTTGCCGTCGACAAGCACGATGATCCGGTCGGCGCGCTGGACGGTGCTCAGCCGGTGCGCGATCACGATCCGGGTGACGTTCAGATTTTCCAGTGCGTCGCTGACGACGGCCTGGGACCGGTTGTCGAGCGAGCTCGTCGCCTCGTCGAACAGCAGGACGCGGGGACGCCGCGCGATGGCCCGCGCAATCATGATGCGCTGCCGCTGCCCACCGGAAAGCGTGCTGACGCCCTCGGACACCTGGGTCAGCATGCCCATCGGCATCGCCTTGATGTCGTCTTCCATTCCTGCGAGCCGCGCGGCTTCCCAGACCTGATCTAGCGGCAGCCGGAGCCCGCCGCAGATATTCTCGTAGATGCTTCCGTTCGCGAGCTTCGCGTTCTGCAGGACGACGCCGAGCTGGCGACGCAACGCGCTGACATCCAGCGTCTCGATCGATTTGCCGTCGTAGAACACCGCACCCGATTCCGATCGCTCGAAACCCAGCAGCAGCCGGAACAAGGACGATTTTCCGCTCCCGGACGGCCCAACGATCGCGACATATTCTCCCGGCGCGATCTTCAGCGTGACGTCGTCGAGCACCAGGGGGCCGCTCGCAAGATACCGGAACGACACGCGCGCAAGCTCGATCGCTCCCGTCAATTCACCCGGCGACTTCCGCTCGTCGGAGATCTCCGTCGGACTGACGATGAGAGGCCGCAGCCGGAACAGCGGCGGAATGGCGATGAGCGCCTCGCTCACGCCGCCGGCCCAGGCCCCGACGGCTCCCATCGATTGACCAAAGGCCGAAAAGAAGGCGAAGAACGTGCCGATGTCCTTCAGCAGATTGCTGTCCGAATAGGACGCGTAGGCGAAGATGATCAGCGTTGCGATCAAGGGAAATGCGGTCTCGAACGCGCCGAGGCCGTTGCTCGCGACTTGCGACGAGACGAAATACTGCTTCTGTGTCGCAAACTGCTTCGACCAGATTCCGAGCGCACGTTGCGTTGCCCCCGACACGCGCAGTTTTCCGACGCCGGTCAGCAATTGGAGCACGAATCCGCTGACCTTGCCCTGCTGATTGAAGTGCTTGTTCTCGAAATGCAGCCGCAGCAGATTGGTGGAGATGATGGCGGCGCCCCTCACGAAGGTCAGCGCAATCGCGATCAACGCCAGCCTGGGACTGTAGTAGAGCATCAAGCCGAGGCTGAACACGCAGAACAGGCCGGCGATCATTCCCCGCAACGCGTGGCCTGTCAAAGCACGCCGCGCGGCATCAATGCCCATGGCGCGGTCCACCAGCTCGCCGGCCGTGAACTCCCGGAAGATGGCGGTCGGCAGCCTGAGCAGGCGATCGATCATCGCCGCCTGCAACCGCCAATCGATCGTTGCCTCCATGCGAAGCATGACGAGCCCCTGCATGACCTGCACGCCGGCCACCGCCAACGCCGTCAGGCCAAGCGCCAACGCACAGAAGACGAGCTGGTCGAGCTCCGATCTCGGGATGATCGAGCTGATGAGCAGATTGGTGACGAAGGGCGTCACCAAGGACAGCAGGCCGATCACCACCACCGCCGCTGCAATACGCAGGCCGCTGCCGCGCGCATAACGCAGTGCAAACTGAAGAAGGTCGGAGAACTTGAGCGATCGTGACGGCAGCGGGGGATAGAACATCGCCGCTTCCGGCGCGAATTGGGTTGCAAGGGAGCGATCGACCAACCGGCGCGCTTTCGTGAGCGGGTCGATCATGACATATCCGCGGCCCGGCTCATAAACCAGGGCGACCGGCTTGCGTTGCTCGCCAACCCAGCCGACAAGGGGGCCGGCATCGGTTCTCCACCAATCCGACCGAAGCAGCACCTGGCGCAGCCGCAAGCGGGCATCCTGCGCGATTTGAGCGAGGCTCGGGAAGTCCTGCGGGCTGCCGTCGATCCGGCCGGAGATCGCAATCGGCGTACGCATCGCGTTGCCGACGATCTGGCAGGCACCGGCCAGCCTGTCCGAATAGGATGCATCGACCGCGTCGTGATCGAAACGTCGCACGATGATGCCGGACAGGCGATCGAAGGCTTCCATCGATTGCGAAGCCGCGAGTGCGTTCCGGTTCGCCAGACGCTCGCTCTCGCCCTGCGTCTCACGGGCCAGCATGCCCTGGACACATGCAACGAAGGCTTTATGAAACTGATCAATCGCGGGCCAGATCGCGCCGTCACCCGGCCCCCGGCTGTCGGCGCTCGCAACGCAGCCGTCGTCGCCCGCTTCCACCCACAGGCCTGCCGTCAACGGCAGCAGGCGGCTTCCGCTTGCATAGGCCGCTCCGACGCCCATTAATTTCACAGCGCCCCGCTCCACCGTCAGCCAGAGCAGACCGCGCATCGGACCCCGGCGGCTTTCGCCGGCGGCCAGCGCACTCGCCCCCTCCGGCAGTTCAGCCATCTGCCATAACGGTGCCGGGCCCGCGACAAAGCGAGCGAGCCGCTCGATCCAACGCGTTGCGCAGGCCGCTGACGGCAGGTCGGTTCTGAGACGCGCAGACGCGCGTGTGCCTTCGGTGCCGACCGCGATGAAGCTCAAGCCGCCGGCTGATGGCAGATCGGGGATGATGTCTCCGGCCTCGATCCGGAACAGATGATGTCTGCCGCCGCATTTGCCGTCGTCGACATCGACAGCGAATATGTCGACGTGACCGGCCACGATCTCGAACACATGGCCATGATGATCGAGCAGGATGGGCCTGCGACCATCGAGCGCCATATTGATCGGCAATTTCGCCGATGCGACGAGGCCTGTGCCGGACGCGATGCTTTCGATCGGATGCGTCATTCCTGGGACACCAGCCGTGCATACTCGCCATCGAGCGCCAGCAGAGTCTCGTGCGTCCCGCGCTCGGCGACCTTTCCCTGGCGCAACACGACGATCTCGTCGCAATCCCTGATCGTGCTGAGACGATGCGCTATGATGATGCAGGTGCAGCCGGAGCGGCGCAGATTGTCGTCGATCGCCTTCTCCGTGACCGGATCGAGCGCGGCGGTCGCCTCGTCGAGAACGATGAGGGACGGGCGACCGACCAGCGCGCGCGCGATCTCGATGCGCTGACGTTGCCCGCCACTGAAATTCGTCCCACCCTCGTTCACGTATGAGTCGTAGTTGCCGGCCCGGACCGCGATCTCGTCCTGGATCTCGCCGTCCTTCAACGCCCTCATGAGATCGATGTCCGGCGTCGTCCGGTCCCACAGCGTGAGATTGTCGCGAACCGTGCCCTCGAACAGGAAAATGTCCTGATCAACATAGGCAATGGAGTTCGCGAGGATTTCGGGCGGAACATCCTCAAGCCGCGCCCCATCGATCAAGACCTCTCCGGCCCAGGGCTTGTTGAGCCCGCAAATCAGACGGCCCAGCGTCGATTTTCCGCTGCCTGACGCACCGACGAGGGCGACGCGCGATCCCGGAGCGACGGCAATCGAAAGGTCGGCGATCAGGGGAGGCTCGAGCAGGGAATAGCCGAACTGCACGTTCCTGAGCTCGATGCGCCCAGCAAGCCTGGCGGGAAAGCGCTTGTTCGATGCATCGCCGTTCGGCTTGTTGCCGAGCGGATAGTTGTAGACGTCTTCGAGGCGGTCGAGCGCGCCACGGATCAACTGGAATCCGCTGGCCTGATTGACGAGCGTCGCGACCGGCTCGGAGAAACTGGCCATCAGCGACTGGAAAGCGACGAGGCTGCCGAGCGTCAGGGACCCCTCGATGACCCGCATGCCGCCGAGAATCAGGATCGCCGTCATGGTCATTCCGGAGATCAAGGTCGGGATCATATCGAGCATGATCGACGACGATGCCAGCTGGCGCTCCGCATTCAGAAGCTTGGCCTGGATGCCGGACCATTGCCCGAACGCCTCGTCTTCAAGGCCGCTTGCCTTGATCGTCTCGATGGTTCTGACAATGCTGACCACTGCTCCCAACGACTTTCCGCGCTCCTGTGAGAGGCCGCGGCTGAGGTCCTCCCGGCGCCGGTGCGAGAGCCGCAAGGACAGAACGTTGAGCAGCGACAGGCCGATACAGATCGCGGCAAGCCACGCATCGTAGATCAGCATCGCGAGCGCAAAGAACACCACCGAGGTAAGATTGAGCACGTTCGCGGCAATTCCACCCGCGAGCAGCCGCGCAATCTGCTCGTTGGCCGCAACGCGCGTCGCGATGTCGCCGGCATGGCGCTGGGTGAAGAACTCCATGGGCAATGCCATCACCCGCCAGAGAAACCGGCTGATCATCACCACCGAGAGCTTTGTCTGAAGCCTGAGCAACAGGGACTGCTGCAGCAGCGTCAAGACCGTACGAATCAGCGCCGTGACGGCCATGCCAACCAGCAACGGGCGCAACCACCCGTTCAAATGCTGGATCAGCACGTCGTCGATGAAAATCTTGGAAAAGCTCGCGGCGACGAGCCCCGGAATGACCATGACGAAGCTGAGCAGGACAAGCAGACCGACCGCAGCTTTCGAGCCGCGCAGCTCGCGGACCAGCAAGCGCAATCCGCCGGGCTTGCTTCCTTGCGCCACAAAATCGGCCGTCGGCTCCATGGTGAGCACGACGCCGGTAAAGCTCCGGTCGAGCTCGTCGATGCCGATGCGCCGCCGCCCGAAGGCGGGGTCGTTGATGTAGGCGTATTTTTCCTCGATCCCGTCGAGAACGACGAAATGATTGAAGTTCCAGTGGATAATACAGGGGGTCGGCGCCGAACGGAGCGTCGCGAGCTCCTGCCGAAATCCCTTGGCAGACAGGCCGAAGCGCCGTGCCGCCCTGACGACGTTGCTCGCCTTGCTGCCGTCGCGCGACACCCCGCATTCGACGCGAAGTTGCTCCAGCGGCACCCACCGCCCGTAATGCGCCAGCACCATGGCAAGACACGCCGCGCCGCATTCCGCCGCTTCCATCTGCAGGACGGTGGGCGTCTTCTTGACTCCTGACGTCGGCGAAGCTGGACTACCCATCGATCCCGGTAAGCTTCCTGATGAGAGGAACGACGAGGTCCAGCGGACGCCGGTTGCGGGTGGTGATCTCGGCCTGGGCCAAGGTGCCGCTGGTCAGATGAACCTGCGGACCCTTTCCGACCGCCCATCGATAGCCGCTTGCCGTCGATGCATCCTGGTCGAGGGACACGGCGACAGCATAGGGCGCACCGTCATGGGAAAACACTTTTACCAGCTGATCGTTGTGGAGCACGGCCGTCATGCCCTGGGGAGTCACGGGAAATTCGGAAACGCTCGAGACAACTCCGATCATCGTGCCGAATTCCTCGCGCTTGACCGTGCTGGGCGCCACGCGCACCTGAAAGCCCGGCTTGACGCTCTTGCCCTGGTCTGCGGGGACATAAACGATGGCCTCGAGCCTTGCGCCCTCGTCCTCGATCAGGACGACCGGCGTGCCGACGGCGAGGACCGAGCCTGTCGACGTCTTGATCTCCAGCACGCGCCCCGCAATCGGGCTCAAGACCTGTGAATTCCGTCCCAAAGTTCCGGCGAGTGCCTGCATCTCACGGCGCGCATTGTTGGCCGCGAACTCGGCCTGTTGCAATTCGCGCGATCGCTGCGTTTCGAGATCGGTCTTTTGCGCGTGGAGCTTGAGGATCTCGTTCTGCGAGTCCGTCCGCCGCTGCTGGGCCTCGGTCAATTCGAGACGGCGATCCTCCAGCGTCTTGCGCGTCGTCAGGCCCTTCACCATCAGTTGCTCGAGATTCTTCACGTCGATATCGAGGGACTGAACGCGTTGGCCCGTCGCTTCGATGACCTTGTTGAAGGCGGTCTCCAGCTTCTCGAAGTTGGAGGCTTTTACTGCGAGCTCCGCCTCGACCTTCGCGGCCATGTCGTCGTGCTCACGCTGCCGCTCCTTGTAGGTTTCCACGGCGTTGCCGTATTTCTGCTCGATCTCGGTCTGCGAGATCTGGGCGATCACCTGCCCGCGCTCGACATGGTCGCCGACCGCAACGCCGAGCGATGCGAGCCTGCCATCCGCGCCGGACACCGCATCGACGACGCGGCCGCTGCCGACCAGAATGCCCTGCCCCGACACGCGCGACGGAATTCGGCCGTAGATGCCCCAGACGAGCGCGGCGACCAGCGCAATCGTCACGACTGCGGCGAGAATCCAATCGGCCGGTTTGGTGATCGCAACGAGATGATCGAGTTCGTCGGGCGATGCCGCACGCTGCAACGCACTGGCGCGGAAAATACGTTCGGGGCCCTCAGTCACGCCTCAATCTCCCCGCAAGAAAGTTCGGCGCAACTGCTTGTCGCTTGTCAAAACCAGCAGGGAACGCCTGAAGTATTCTCCAATGATACACAGGAGCCATTTTTTGCACAACGGGCCGCGACACCCCCGAACGGCCAGTCCTGCGCGCGGCGCTGGCGGAAAATACAATTGAGCGCTCTGCCGTGCGGCGCTAAGCTTGCGCTGATATTTCAATGACACTGTCGGGGCTGAGGATATCGGACGCATCAAATGAAACGACGAGCGGACAGCGTCACACTTACCGCAGCGGCCCGCGTGGTCGTCGCTCAGCTGACCAGACAATGCATTGGATTGCTGGTCGCCACGAACGTGTGCATGGCGGGCGTTCTCAGCCAGGCGGACCTGAAGAAGGTCGAGGATCTCAGGCCGATGTTCGCGGGCCTGATGGGCGATCTGGTCCAGACCTCGAAGAGGCCCGACATCTCCGCTGTCGATGCAGATTGCGTCAAGTCCACGATTCAGAATCTCGTCGAGATTTCGCAAGAGCTGTCCAGTTTCGAATATCTGATCACGATCGAGAAGGAGCTGATCAGCGTCAGTGAGAATGACCCAACCCGCGACGTGGTGAAATTCGCCGTCGAGCAGTCGACCAATATTCTGACCAGCCAGCGCAAGAAGATTGCCCAGCTTCCCGATCAGTGCGCGAGGTCGGCTCTGGCCTTGGCCAAGGCTCAGCAGGCTTTGCAAGTCGTCGACGCGACAACCGGGATTTTGAGTTCTATTCGTTCTCGACTTTGAAATGAACCGACGTCGGTCGTGATACCCGCGCGACGAGATCCGGATGAAGCGGCGGACTCACCAACCTGTCGTCGTCGAACCCTAACGAATGGCGGAACGAAAGAGGTCATCCGATCGGATGACCTCTTCACTCCGGATTGACGACGGAGACATTCCACCGACAAACGATCGACCCGCAAATGGTCCGTTTCATGTCCGGCGGGACTAATGCGGGATGTACTGTCCCAGCACCGGCCTAGCGAAGACGTCTCGCATCGTCCAGCCGCCGACCGCGCGCGAATCCAGAATGCTCTGGAGCATGCTTTCGGTAGAACCGCCCACCACCGTCTCCAGCGCCGCATCATCGAGCAGAATTGCAGAGTGTTCGTTCTTCGAGGTCTCAGATTTTGTCATTGCCATCTCCTGTTTGCCTTAGGAGGGACCGCCCCTCTCAATCAGTGGTCACAGGTATAGGACCCGAGGTTCGTCCAGACTGTGAGGCCCCTCACACAGGAGCATGGAGGGGAGCCCGCACCGGATTTTGGCCTCTCTTTCGTTCGCTCAGACGAAATTCCCGGGCCGATGGCCCGGGAATCCCAAGCTTGACCGGCTGGTCCCGTCCAGGGTCAGGACATTCTGAGCGGGGGCACGGTTGGACCCGGGCCGGGGCCAGTCGGGGGATGCGCGATCACCTTGATGATGGCTTCCGCGACTTTCAGGCCATCGTGCTTGAGCCAATCCCAGGCCGAGGATGCTTCGTGCTTGATCCAGCCCCACAGACCGCCGCCAGCGACGGAATCGAGCTCCTCAAGGGACAGCTCACAATTTGCAAAGTCGTTGTTCGTCGGAACGCTCATCGTCGTTTTCTCCCGTTGACGCTGCGAGGCCATCCCGCAACCACGGGCAATGTGTCGGCACGCACGAGGGGTTGATGTGACTGCAGTCACCTTGTCGCTATCGGAAATGATTTGTCGCCAGGAGCCGAGGGACGTTGCTGAACCCTTTGGGCGCGCTGCCTGCCAAAATGCACTTCGGGCCGCTGCCATTATTTGGTGGACCAATTGGGTCCGGACCCTAGACCACAGTCCCGAACAACTTCCCGATGCCGGCGGTCAGCGCCAGGGCAAAGGCGCCCCAGAATGTCACGCGGACAGTCGCACGCAGCATATTCGCGCCTCCCGCCTTTGCGCCGACCGCTCCCAGCACGGCAAGAAAGGCCAGCGATGCAGCGGACACAATCGGGACCAGGGCGCTGGCAGGCGACACGAAAACCATCAGCAAGGGCATGGCGGCCCCCACCGAGAACATTGCAGCCGAGGCAAACGCGGCCTGGACCGGACGTGCTGCGGTAATCTCCGAGATTCCCAATTCGTCGCGCGCGTGAGCCGTCAGCGCGTCCTTCGCCATCAATTGCACCGCTACCTGCCGCGCCAACGACGTGTCGACACCCCGCTTGACGTAGATCTCGGCAAGTTCGTCGAGCTCGAATCCAGGGTTCTCGCTCAACTCCTTGCGCTCCCGAGCAAGATCGGCCTGCTCGGTATCCGACTGCGAGCTGACGGAGACATATTCGCCCGCGGCCATCGACATCGCGCCGGCGACCAATCCGGCAATACCAGCAATAAGGACGTCGCTTCGGGTTGCCGCCGCTGCCGCAACGCCGACGACCAGGCTCGCGGTCGAGATGATACCGTCATTGGCTCCCAAGACTGCAGCTCTGAGCCATCCGATCCGATCAACGAGATGGTTCTCGGTGTGCACATGAAGGCGGCTCATATCGTTCTCCTGACAATGCCCTGAAGCCGCGGGCCGACGTCACGCGCCCCGGGGGCAGAACCCTATCGATCAGTGCGAGAACAAAATCGGGATGGGAGGGTTCGACAACATGCTTTGGGTCGCACCTCCAAGTATGAACTCCCGGAGCCGAGAGTGCCCGTATGCTCCCATCACGAGGAGGTTTGCGTTGCAGGAGGCGACATGCGCTTCAAGGGCCTTCCCAATTGGCCGCCCCGCCGCATCGACGTTGTCGAGGATCACATCGATTCCGTGCCGCGAAAGGTTCTTGGCAAGTTCATCGCCTGAATGCTTCGTATCGAGGGTCTTCTCATTCGCGACCGTTATGACCCGCACTTGCCTTGCATGCTCCAGGATCGGAATCGCATCGGCAACCGCGCGAGCGGCAGCCCGGCTGAAATCCCATGCAACCACCGCGGTCTTGAGTTCGAATGGCTTGGTTCGCTGTGCTTCGGGCAGGACCAAGGTTGGCTTTCCCGTGCCAAATATAATGGCCTCCGCAAACCGTTGATCGTAGGCCTCGGGGACGGGCACCAGGATCAGATCGCGCAGCCGCCCATATTCCACGAGTACGTCCGGCAGCTCGTTGGTCAAGCATTTATCCAGGATCCTCTCGCGCGATAAGCCGGCTTTGTCCGCGATGGAATCAAACGCGGCGAGCAGCGCCTGTGCGCTCTCCCGGCTCTTCTTGGCCTCGCTGGCAGCCATTCCCGCGACATTCACGAGAGAATTCGAAAGAAACGTGCCGGGAACTTGAACATGAACCTCGCATGCGAGCGCGGCGATGTGACAACCCAAGGACGACGCAACCGCAACCGCCTTTTCCACGACCGAAACCGGGGTCGGTTCGGGGTAGCTGGTCAACGTTAGAAGAACGTCCCTGATGGCCATCGGGCCCTCCCACTGAACTTCCGATCAGTCTAGGTGCTCAATTCGAGGGTAAATTGATCTATCGCAGACATCGCCCCGGCCCATCCGTGTCGTCCAGCTGCTGGATGCAGGACGTCTCGCGGGCTGTGCGACACTTTTGATCCATCTCAACGGCATACCGAGCATCGCCTCGTAAGGTCGAGCCTCGGGCCTCGACCGAGAGATTGATTAGCAATGGAGGACCATGCCGTGCTCAAATTCAATCAACTCGTCACAATAGCTTCCGTATCAATCGCCATCGCAATGTCTTCCCCAGCCGCCAACGCCCAGCCTTACGGACCTGGGGCGCATGGATGGGGACGGGACATGATGGGCTCCGGCATGATGATGGGGCCGGGGTTTATGGGTCGCGGTGGATTCGGGGGCATGTGCAGCCCCGCTGCCGCCGGCTTTTCCGGATGGCGCATTGACCGGCTCGAACAGGTCATCAAGCCAACAGATGCGCAACGTGCCAAGTTCGATGAATTGAAGGCGGCATCCGACAAAGCCTCGGAGGCCCTCCGCCTCGCCTGTTCGACCGACGTGCCAACCACCGCGGTCGGTCGAATGGAGTTCATGGAGAAGCGCATGGAAGGGATGCTGCAGTCGGTCAAGACCATGCGTCCCGCTTTCGAGGCATTCTACGCCACTCTCACCGACGAGCAGAAGGGCCGACTGGATTCGCCTTCGGACCGCGGCCGCTTTTGGCGGCACCTCTGGTAGAGCATTAGCCGGCCAATTCCCGATGGAACGCCTCTGGACTGACGCCGATCTGGTTGGCGACAGGCTTTCGTTGTCCCTTCGTACCGTTGATCGCGCAGAGCTTGACGACCTGCAGACGGCTAGTCGACGTGGCCACCACGCGAACGCCAGCCGCTCATGCCGCCCGGATAATGGCGCACGTTCTGCTGGCCGGCGGCGAGTGCGCGGCGCAGCGCGGTCGCCGAGCGACCTCCCGCCTGACAAATCAGAACGATCGGCTTGCCCTGCGCCAATCTCGCCGGATCGAACTGCGACAGCGGATGATTGAGAGCACCGGGAATGTGACCATTACGGAATTCGTGCGGCTCCCGGACATCGACGATCGTGCAGCTCTTCTCGCGATGCGCCTGCACCAGCTCATCATGATCGATCGCAGCAACGCTGGTCGCCCCCGCAAACTTCTTCAGCAATCCTGACAACATGGCAGATTCCTTCTTTGCTTCGCTAAACCGACCCAGCCGCCGCACCGCAATTCATATTCTAATTATCGAATATATTCAACCTTTTGGATCCAAACGATCGCGGCATCACGCTCGATCTTCGCGAAGGAAGCGGTGCCGGCGCGGCCCTTGACGATGGAATGCCGAATGCTATTGAAGGACCAGATGCGCAAGCCGGATACTCAGATCCTGGAGAAAAAAGCGAGCGAGCTCGCCGCGCTGATGCGCATGTTTGCCAATGAGCATCGCCTGCTGATCCTGTGCCAGCTGGTCGAGCTCGGCGAAGCGAGCGCCGGCACCCTCGCGGACTCCGTCGGGATTTCACCCTCGGCGCTCTCGCAGCATCTTGCGAAAATGCGCGGCGAACGGCTGGTCGCCTCCCGGCGCGACAGCCAGACGATCTGGTACCGCATTTCCGATCCGCGGGTGGAAGAGCTGTTTGCCACCCTGCACCGGCTGTATTGCGGCAGGAAGGCTCACTGAGCCGCCCTGCCGGCGCCCGGTGTTTCAGGCCCGCTTCGGCTGACTCGTCTCGACCCACCAGAAGAACAATCCGGCCCCGATCGCGAGCGCGATGAACCACGCCGCGTCGGGCACACCTGTCAGATCCGGCAACCGGACCTTGCCAAGCGCCCAGACATTCAAGACATGCCCCTTGAGCCAGTCGAAACTCAGCGCATAGAGAATCGCGCCGGCCACCATGCCGAGGGCACCCACCAACGCATGAACGCTGCCGGTCGCGATCGCACCGAGAGCCGTTCCGGGGCAGTAGCCGTAGACCACCATTCCGACGCCGAACAGCGCCGCGCCCAGCGCGACCGCGAGCATGTTGGCATCCTTGACGTAATATTTGGAGTTGCCGGTATCGACCAGCAGCAGGACGCCGATCCCGCCGACCACGATCGCGGTGCCCATGACCTTGAGGACCGTGAAGTCGCGCAGGCGGAACTGGTTCTCGATCACGTTGCAGCTTGTCACTTTGCCACGCTGCAGCAGGAAACCGAAGGCCGCCCCCATCACCAAGGCACCAAAGATAGCAAGCATGATCGTCTCCTCAGGACTTGCGGAACATGACGGCCGACACGACGAGACCGGTTGCGAACATCACCCCCAGGAACAGCCAGCTCGACAGCGCAAGCTGAAGGCCGCCGGAGATGCCGTGGCCGCTGGTGCAGCCGCCGGCGAGGCGCGCGCCGTACATGATGACGACCCCGCCGGCAAAAGCGGCGATGAAGCGCTTCGTCACCGATGGGCCGAAACGCTCCTTCCAGACTTCGGGCACGAGTTCGAGGCGCCAGGTCCCCGACAGCACGGCCGATACGAAGGCGCCGAAGGGAATGCCGACCAGGAACCAAACGCCGTAGTCCCACTTCAGCGGCATGCTCTTCCAATAGCTGTTTTGCGCAACCGCATCGGCACCGATGAACGGCGTGGCAAACAGCGATGCGATGCGTGAATACGCGGTGGTGACGCCGAGCGGATCGCCAAACAGGCCGAACGCGATCCAGCTCAGGATGCCGATGCCGGCGCCGACCAGATAAGGGGACCAGTCGATCCGGGCACTTCGCGGCACGTCTCGTGCGATATCATGGGTGATCGTCGTCATGGTGCGTCTTCCCCGAAAGCGACTTTCGCGGCCGCCGCTATGGCCATCGAGACTATTTATATTCAATAAATTGAATTTAGCAATATCTAAAATAATACCGGCACGTCACGCGCGCTCGGCGCTGGCGGCGTGGCGCAGCTGTGGTGACCAGCCGCGGTCGACGAGCAGATCGGTGAGTGCCGCCCCGACCCATATGCCGATAAGCACGAGCCATGCCGTCAATGCGAACACCGAGGCGCCCGTGATTCCGGCGCCGACGGCGCAGCCGCCGGCCAGCATGGCGCCGAACCCCATCAGGACGGCGCCGATCAGGTAGCGGCGCATGCCGAGCCCGTCGGAAAAGCCCTCCAGCCGGAGTTCGTGCCCACAGGCGGCGGCGGCGAAAGAGCCGAGAAAAACACCCGGGATGATACCCAGATCGAAATCAAGACGAATGTAGGGACTGTTCAGCACGACGGTCAGGACCTCGGCGGATGGTCCGCTGAAAGTGAGACTCTTCAGCGCCACGGGCGAAAAAGAGGACTGGGACAGTTGGTAAGTGAAAACCCAGCCTGCAACAACGGCCGCGCCGGTCAGAAGCGCGGACCAGAGCAACCGTGGAGCAAGACGGCTGCGAAACGCGAAACCGAAGCCGGCCAGCAGCCAGATCGCGCTGAAGGCAAGCTTTTCCGGCGTCCCGCCGCCCACCAGGCTCATGATGTCCCGCGACGGGCCGCCGTTGATCAGCCAAAGATTGGTCAGCCACTCCCGAGCCGGCGACAGCAGGCCGCGATAGGCTGCTTGTGCCGCAACAGCGAACACCAGACCCGATAGAAGGGCGCGCAGGTTGCCGTTGGCCGAAAGCACCAGCAGGCGGCTCGCGCAGCCTCGCGCCAACACCATGCCGCAACCGAACATCAAGCCGCCGATCAGCGCGCCGGAGATACTGCCCTGCTGGGCAAGCTGACGCGCCTCGGAGACGTCAAGCCATCCGAGTGCAACCAGCAACTGCGTTCCCATCAGAGCGCCGGCAAAGGTCAACAACCAGACCGCCAGTCGTTGCCCTGCTTGCCCGCGCGAAAACTCGATCGCCGCGGCGCGGAGGCAAAAATGGCTGCGTTGCGCGAAGAAGCCGAAAAGGCCGCCGACCAGAAGCCCGCCGATCCACGACAGCAGATCCTCACCTATGAGATCGGCGATGGACGTCAGCACGTTCGCTTCGACTCCCTCGAGATCTGCCCAGTCTATCGATCCTGCATTTTCCCCAAATGAGCCAGATCAAAACCGACCAGATGTCGAACAGGGCGATAACGCATTTTCGAAGCGCTCAGGGGCGCAGATAGGCATAGCCCTGCTGTTGCAGCTCGGCCAGCCGGACGACACCGCCCTTCTCGGCCACGACGAACCCCGGGGTGAGATCGTCGAGCTTCACGCCCTGGGCCTTCATCGTGTTGGCGCAAGCGTCGAAGCCGACTTGCTCTTTGGTGAGCCGCTCCATCGTGGAGACGACGTGGCTATCCGCCGACAGCGCGTGAAAGGCGCGCAGCGCCGGACCGTGAACGACGAGCCGAATGTCGGCCTGACCAGGCCCGCCAACGCCGTCGACGTGGTTCTGGATATTGCCGAGCACGAACACGACGCGATCGATATCTGCAAGATGGTAGACCACGCGCTGCCGCGGGCCGGGCCCAGCTGCGGCAACGGCCTGTCCGGCCCCGAAAGCCCCCAGCAGCAACGTGACACCGGCACTCAGCAACGATCGACGTTCCATGATTCCTCCTAAGGCGTCTGCTTGACGAACTCCGCAATGCGGTCCGCAGCGTCTTCCGCCGCCAGGTCCCGAAAGAAATGATCCGCATCGTCGATGGTCGCGATGCGAATGTTGCCGCTCTGCCTGGCCGCCAATGGGCCGAATGACGGCAGGACATCGGGAACCGTGGTGTCCTTGGCGCCGGCGAGTACCAGGACGGGGAGCTTCAGCGTGGCGGCGAAAGCCGCCGTGTCCTGCAGCGGATCATCCCGGTAGAAGGACAGGAAGGCGCGCGGCGTGACGACCGCATCGCGACAATAGATAAACCCGCGAACATTGATCCACTCGCCGCCGCGGCCCGCATCGACCGCCCGTGAAGCCTGATCCAGCAACGGCGAGAGCGGCGCGCCATAGGTCTTGGCATAGGCCGCGCGCAGGTCGATCTCGGTCGCGCGGGTCGCCGGAGCAAGCAGCACCGCCCCACGCACGGCGTCAGATCCGGCCGTCAGGTAGCGCACAACCTGGTTGGCTCCCCGGGAATGGCCAAAGGCATAAATCCGCCGCGACGACTTCCCGGCTTCGGCAATCCACGCGCCGATCTCCGCGACGGCGTCACCCGTCAGATAGTCGTGCTTCTGTGCGCAATCGAACATGCCCTTGCGACGATCGAGGCCGAGCGTCAGATTGTGCGCCAGCGTCGCGATGCCGCGCTCCTGCAGCAGCCTGGCGAGTCCCTGGATGGTCTCCATGTCCTTGTGGGCCAGCGTGCCGTGGGTCATCACCACCAGCGGCGTCTCCGCCGTCATCGGCTCCGGCGTGCGCAAAGTCGCCAGCGCCACGCGACCGCCGACGGTCAGCTCGCGTTCCTGCTCGGCGGCCAACAGCGGCTGAGAAAATGCCAGGACGAAAAGCACGGCCAGAAGGCGCATTCAGGACGACCCCAATTACGGACGAATGATCGTCCAGTTCTTCTCCGCCAGGTCGAGCAGCTCGGCAACACCGGCCTCGACGACCCTGACGCCCGGCATCAGCCGGGGCCGCTTGCCGTCCCTGCCGGTCAGCGTGTCGAGCGTATTGCCGCAAGCGACAAAACTCACGTTGGGCATGGATTTCGCGAAATTTCCCATCCGCTCGTGGACGGGCGAGCGATCGTCCAGCAGCATGTCCAGTCCCCCATTGAAGGCGACCACGGTGATCTCGACCTCCTCGCCGTGGCCGGAATAGTAGCGAGATACGTTGGCCGCGATATCAAGTACCGCCCGCATCTTTGCGGGTTCGTCATCACTGATCTGGAGCGCTAGCCTGTGCGGCTCGGCGGCGCGGGTCGCATTCATTGCCGCATCGACGAAAACCGCTGCGGAGAGGGCCGTGAAGCAAAGGACACGGCGGCTCACCACGGAATTTGTCACTCGACGCCTCGCGGCTTGCCTTCCTTCGAATCTTCGGGCGTCACATCGATGGCGGCGGCCCGTCCCGTGATCTTGACCGGTCCGAGACAGTCCTTCATGCAGGGATCCTTCTGCCAGAAAGCCTTTTCCGACGTCGTGCGGTCGTCCATGTAGAAGCCCTGCTCATTGGGCATTTTGATCGACGCCAGGTTCTTGTTGCTGAGCTCGAAATTCTGATCCGTGATCACGTCGTTCAGGAACAGAACATAGGCCACCAGCGCATAATACTCATCGACCGAGAGCGACTCCGCGTTTCCATAGGGCATGGCGTGGCGGACATAGTCGAATACCGTCGAGGCATAAGGCCAGTACGAGCCGACCGTCTTTACCGGATTGTCGCTGGTCAGTGATCCCTTGCCGCCGGCGAGCACAGGCCAGCGGCCATTGCCCTCGCCGAACTCGCCATGGCAGGAGGAGCAATTGTCCATGAAGAGCTTTTCGCCCTGGGCGACCGTACCCTTGCCTTCGGGTAGTCCCTGCCCGTCCGGCCGAACGTCGATGTCCCAGCCGCGGATTTCCTCCGCAGTCGGAGCGCGTCCGATGTTGTATTTCGGTCCGCCTTTCGCGTCGGGCTTCTCTCCGGCCAACAGCGGAGTGTTAATCAGGCAGGCCAGGGCCGCCGCGGCAAACAATCTAGGCAACTTCAACATTCTCGACCTCACCATTGGCCAGTACGTGCCAGGTCTGGATACCGTTGTTGTGATAGATCGAATTGACGCCGCGGATTTTGCGGAGGTCGACCTTGGTCGGCTGCACGTAGCCGGTCTCGTCCTGCACGCGCGATTGCAGCAGAAGCGGCTCGCCGTTCCAGTCGAACTCGTAGTAGAAGCGCGTCAGCGCCTTGTCGAGCACGGGGCCGTCGAGCCGCGCCTGACGCCAGTTGCGACCGCCGTCGAGCGAAACATCGACGCGCTTGACCTTGCCGTTGCCGCTCCAGGCCAGGCCCGAGATGATTGTGAAGCCCTTGCCGTGCTTGATCGGGGCTTGCGGGCTTGGACTCGTGATCACCGACTTGGCGTCCATCACCCAGGTGAAGCGACGCGCCTTTCCGTTCGGCAACAGATCGGTGTATTTCGACGTCTCCTCCCGGGTGTGCCAGGGCTGATCGCCGACCTTTATCCGGCGAAGCCACTTCACCCACAGGTTTCCCTGCCAGCCCGGGACCACGAGCCGCATCGGATAGCCCTGCTCCGGATAGAGGGCCTCGCCATTCATCTTGTAGGCGATGATGCAGTCATCCAGCGCCTTCTCGATCGGCAGGCTGCGGTCCATCGCGGCCGCATCGGCGCCCTCCACGAGGAGCCATTTTCCGTTGCTTTTGACGCCCGCTTCTTCCAGAAGGGTGCGCAGGGAGACGCCCGTATACTGCACGCAATGAACCATGCCGTGCGTGAACTGGCAGCCGTTGAGCTGCGCGCCGCGCCACTCCATGCCTGAATTGGCCGCGCATTCCATGAAATGAATGCGATTGACGCGCGGGTAGCGCTTCAATTCCTCGAGCGAGAGGATCAACGGGCGTTCGACGAGGCCATGGATCACCAGGCGATGATCCGCAGGGTCTATCTCCGCGATGCCACCGTGATGGCGCTCGAAGCAGAGCCCGTTGGGCGTGATGATGCCTTCGAGCTCGTGGAGCGGCGTGAAGCTGACCGACGATTCCCGTGACGCCGTCAGCCATTCGACATCGCGACGGATGACGTCCTTCTCGAATTTCGACGGCTTGCCATAGGGGCGCACCGCCACGCCTTCACCGAGGGACTTGCTCCAGTCGGGTACGTTCGGAGGCTGGTTTGCAGGATTGCCGGCGGCAGTTGCGGGCTTCGCCAGGACGGTCGCGGCAACGCCGGCACCGGCAGCGAGAAAGCTCCGTCGGGATTGCTTCGGACTCTCTGTCGTCATCGATCTCAAGCTCCGGTGACCTTGACGGCACGATTGGGCTCGAGCCGCACGGTTTTCTGTCGGGTCAGGTAGTTCGCAACCACATCCCAGATCGCAGGGCCTTCCGTTCCCTCGTTCACGCTGGCCCAGCCTGCCACCTGGTATTCCCGGCCTGCCTCGATCGGAGCTCCGGTCTTGACGAGCTGCATGGCGGTAATGCGCTGGCCCTGCGGCTTGGCGACGTCGATGGCGTAGGCGAGACCTCCGATCCGCACCATGTCGCCGCCCTGCTGATAGTAGGGATCGACGTTGAAGAGGTTGTCGGCGACGTCCTCGATGATCTCCTTCAGCCGCGCGCCAGTCATGCCCATGCGATAGACTGCGGGGTAGGTGATCGCGGTTGCGTTGGTCACGTCCTCGAAAGTGATGTCCTGTCCGGGCAGCACGCTGGTACCCCAGCGGAAGCCGGGCGACAGCGCGATCTCCGCATCGCGCTCCTGCAACAGCGCCTGGCAGATGAGATCGTCGAAAGTCCCGTTGAAATTGCCACGCCGGTAGAGCAGAGACTCCGTCTTGCCGAGAATCTTGCCGAGCTCTCCGGCGAACGGCTTGCGCACCTCGGCGATCTTGGCCGCCATCTCCTCGTCCGGCGCGATGGCGTCGGAAAAGAGCGGAATCAGCTTGTAGCGGAACGCCTTCACCTCGCCGTCGCGCACGTCGAGATCGAGACGCGAGACGAACTTGCCGGACGAGCCGGACGCGATCAGCAGGGTCTTGCCAACCTTCACCGCCTCCGGCAGCGCATCATGCGTGTGCCCGGTGAGGATAACGTCGAGCCCCTTGACGCGGCTGGCTAGCTTGCGATCAACATCGAATCCGTTATGCGACAGCAGCACCACGAGCTGCGCGCCGCCCTTGCGAGCCTTGTCGACCTGCGCCTGGACGTCCTCCTCGCGCACGCCGAAAGACCAGTTCGGAATCATCCAACGCGGGTTGGCGACCGGCGTATACGGAAACGCCTGGCCCAGCACAGCGATCTTGACCCCGCCGCGCTCGAGCATGGTGGAGGCATCGAACGCCGCCTCGTTCCACTCGGTGTCGCGGATGTTCAGCCCAAGAAACGGGAAACCCAGACCTTCGATCGCCTGCTTGACCCGCTCGGCGCCATAGGTGAACTCCCAATGGCCGGTCATCGCGTCCGGCTTCAGCAGGGCCATGCAGTCGATCATGTCCTGGCCGCGCGTTTTCAGAGACGACCACGAGCCTTGCCAGGTGTCGCCGCCGTCAAGCAGCACGACCTTATCGCCGCGCTCGGCGCGGATCGACTTGATCACGGTAGCGGCGCGATCCAGTCCGCCGATCTTGCCATAGTTCTTCGCCAGCGCCTCGAAATCCTCGGACGTCAACGCATAGGCAGCCGACGAGCCGGGCGCGATGCCGAACCGTGACAGGAACTCAGCGCCCGTAACGTGCGGCGGCAGTCCCTTCGCTTCCCCGACGCCGAGATTGGTCGAGGGTTCGCGAAAGTAGAGCGGCATCAGCTGGCCGTGGATGTCGGTGACATGCACGAGCGTTACGTTGCCGAGCGGCTCGAATGCCAGCAGGTCCTTCTGCGTCAGCCGTTGCTGGGCGGCAGCCCGGCCAAGGCCCAGACCTGTTCCACCAGCAAGCGCGGCCGTCGCTGCGGCAACCTGAATGAATTCACGGCGCGAGATCATCCGTTCCGTTCCCTTGCATGCCTTCCAGATGGCTCAGTTGCGGACCGAAGGGGTCTCCACCGGCAGTCCAATGCCGCGCCAACCGACATAAAGCTCGAGCGCGAGAAACTCGTCGGAAAGCGGCTTGAAGGGCTCGGCGCGGACGTCGAACATGCAGCCCTCGAAGCGTTCGTGCAGCGGGACCAGGCGCTGATCCCGCAATCGGTAAGTGGGAAAGCCGTTGGTCTGCCCCTGGCTCAGGAAGTCGGCGCGCATGAACTTGCCGTTGTTGCGCTCGTGGCAGGACGCGCAGGCGAGATCGAGCTGTCCATAGCGGGTGTAGTAGATCTGCTTGCCGCGCTCGAACCAGGGTGACATCGGGCCGTCGGTCTTCACCGCCACCGGCATTCCGTGCGACTGGTACCGCACGAAAGTGGTCATATCGGTGAGCGCCTGTGACTTGAATGCCCAAGGCTCCGCCTTCATGTGTTCGCTGCGGCACATGTTGATGCGCTGCTCGAGATTGACCGGCTTCTTCAGCTTGTCGTCCCACTTCGGCATGGCGGCGCCGACACCCTTCATGGACTTCTCTGCCTCGCCATGGCAGCTCATGCACGACTTGCCTTCGCTGCCTTCGACTTTCTTCCAGACATCGGCGGCGCGCTCGACGGCGAGAAAGCCCGGGTTCTCGAGGTCGTCGTCCTGCACCGCCCGGGTCTCCTTGGTGCGGAATTCGTAACCCGAGATGATGGTCTTGAAGACGTGTCCGGGAGGCGCAGGTATGCCCTTTCGCCCGGCATCCTGAGCGGCAGCGGGTACGCCAGCCAGCGCGGTTATGGCAACGACGGCGGCCAGCAGGCCGACATGACGATACGGCATTCGCGCTCTCCGTTCTGATTTGATCGTGGGGATCAAGCTTTGATCGCGATCTTTTCCTCGGCCGTGATCACCGTGCCGTCATCGTCGGTCCATGCGAACTTGAACGTGCCGTCCTCGTCGACCCGCGCGGTGAACTGGATGTACGGGTTGGCCGAGATCGCGGGCTCGAGCGCGCAAGCGAAGACAGGCTTGCCGTTGAACTCGCAGCTGAACTTGTTGATGATCTTTCTCGGAATCGGCTTTCCCTGCGCGTCCTTGCGCTGACCGGATTCCATCACGTGCGAAACCAGGGTCTTGATCTGGATGATCTCGCCCTTGGTGGCCTCCTTGGGAAGCTTGATGCGCGGTTTGTCTGCCATGATCGTTTCCCCTCTGTCAGCCGCCGCAGCCGCCGATGGTCACCTTCACCGTCTTCTGCTCGGTGAACAGCGAACCGTCGCTCATTTTCGCGAGTGCGATCACGTTCTGGGTCGCGGCCAGCCGGATACGGACCGCAGCCTCCGCCTTGCCGGAGAGCGGCGAGAACATCAGCGTGGCAACACCGGCATTCGGATTGCCGTCCGCAATCAGCATCACTTCCTTGACGTAAGACTCCGCGGTCATCGGGCTCTGGACGGTCAACGACAGGGGGACCGTGTTGCCGTTCTCTGCAATCTCGGGCAAATCGAGTGAAATCTTGCCCTTCGCCGCTTCCTTTCCGCCGGTGAACTTCGCGATCCATTGCGCGGCATCGTTCGACACCTGCGCATCGGCAGCCATTGGCACCAGGGTCAGCGCGACGAAGCCGCCCCCGAGCGCGAATGCCTGCCTTCGACTGATGGGCTTCATCTCAATTTCTCCTGGGGCATCATTTTAGTGTTTCGAGAAATGCGACCACATCCTCGACCTGCGCGGCCGAAAGAATGGTCTTGCCGGCAAATTCGGGGCGCACGCGGCTCAGGCCTTCGTTCTTGTAGAACGCCGGCATCACGGTGTCGGTGAAGATGAGCTTGGGATCGGCCACGATGAGCCTGAGTTGCGCCTCGGTGTAGCGGCCGGCCACACCGTCGAGCGACGGGCCGAACTCGCCGTGGAATTCCTCGGACTTGAGGCTCGTCACTTGATGACAGGCGAGACAGTTACCGAGCGTGCGCGCCAGGAAAACTTTCTTCCCTGCATCGGCATTGCCCGGCGCGCCGCTCAAGGATTTCGGGAGCGAGTCGTTGACGACATCGAGCTTGACGGGTTGCTGCGCCGTCGCGGCGGCTGCAGAAACGGCAAGCAGGAAGGCAGCCGGCAGGAGGCGGCGCATGTTTCCATCCCTTTGCGAGACTCTCGCTTGTTGTGATGACGGACTTACGATCCCATCAAATTCACTTATTACGATATTTGTATATAATGGACGATGTCAAGGACATTTCTGCGACTGTCCGCAGCCGCCCCGCCTACCCCTTCGGGTGCTCCAGAAAGTCGCGGAAACTGCCCCGCCTGTAGCCTTCCTCGCGCACGAAGTGAAACATGGCAAGGAAGTGCTGCGGCTTCAGATAGCCGGGCGCCCGGGCGACTTCGCGCGCAGCGGGCTCCTTGCGGCCGATGCCGTCAGCCGTCGCCGGAAAGAACTGAAACGTGGGAGTGAACCGGATGCCGTATTTCTGCGCCAGGTCCCTTTCGGCAAGTTCGGTCCCGTCGAAGTCGACGACCTTGCGCGAGCCGATCAGGTTGAGCTGCAAGACTTCAAAATTGTCTCGAATATAGCCCGCGATCGCCGGGTCGGCGAAGTTCACAAGGTGCGTTTCGCGGCAATATGGACAGCCGCGCAGCTCCCACATGACGGCAAGCCGCTTGCGGTTTGAAGCAGCCGTCTCGAGATCCTCGCGAAGGTCGAGAAAGCTCTGCAAGAACCATGGCTGGTGATAGAGCCCATCGTCGCCCAGCATCGCCTCCGCGCGCGCAACGGATGATTGCATCATCACGAGCACCACGGGAGCGAACGCGAGAAATCCGCGTCTGGTGAGGCCGTTTGGTGTTGCGATGGAAAGGTGCATCCTGCCTGCTTGCACATTATAGAATTGCGTTCATGATATTCGAATATTAGAATATGACAAGGATTTCCGATGTTGCGGCGCGTCACGACGATATTGCTGTGGCTCACTTTGAATGTCGCTGCCGCGGGCGCGGAAGCTCCCCCGGAATTCGCCAACGGGATCGTTCCTGTGATGGCAAATCTGCGCACGGCCATGAGCTATGCGAGGACGGGTAACATCGCACTCGCGCAGATCGAGATCAGCGATGCCCTGGTCGGCTGGAAGCAGTTGCAGCACTTCAACGGCACGGCAATACCTCCGTATCCACCGGTCGCATTGGATGCTTTTCTCACAACAGGGCAGGAACAGCTCATTGCCGCCGACCGTGCACTCGACCGCGGCGATGCCGACAGCGCGATCAGGGAAGTGCAAGGCCTGCGACGCGCGCTTCGCGAGCTGCGACGTCACTCCGGCCTTTACGATCTCAGCGACTGTGTCTTCGAACTCGGGCCTGCAATGACCACGCTTCGCGACGAAGCGACGCGATTCGGCGAACAACTTCCTCATCGGGCCGAAGGGACGGTTGCGGCCGCCAGCGTGTTCGGCGACCGGTTGCAGCGCTGTAACGACTGGGCGAGCGTCGAAATCTCGAAGCAGTCTGAGTTTCGCCGGCTGATCGACGGCGCTATCGCAAGCTCCGGCGAGATATCCCGCGCCGCGCTCTCCGGCGACGCTCCGCTTGTCCATCGTTACCTGATCGAGCTGCAATCCTTCGCCCAACTCCTCGACTTTCGCTTCGGCTAGTCAACCGACGTTGGTCAGCCCGGGGAAGCGCTCGAGCAGCCATTGAGAAATCCAGGGCATGAAGCCCGAGAGAAACACGAGGCCCGTCGCTACGAGAAACACGCCCATCGCCCTTTCGATGGTCCCCAGGTGCCTGCGCGCGCGTCCAAGCCACGCGATGAAATGGCCGGTAAAGGCGGCGGCGATCATGAAGGGAACGCCAGTCCCCGCGGAATAGGACAGCAGCAGCAGCGCACCGCGACCGGTCGTATCTTCGGAGCCCGCCATCAGCAGCACCGCTGCAAGGATCGGCCCGGCACAAGGCGTCCACCCGAACGCAAAGGCAAGTCCCATCACGAATGCTCCGGCAAGACCCGCCGGCTTATTCTCGATCTGGACGGTCGCGCTACGGTAAAGAAGTGGAATTCTGATCAACCCCAGAAAGTGCACGCCCATGACAATGATCAGAATCCCCGCAATCGTGCCTAGCGCCGAAAGATGTGCCGAGATGAAGCGCCCCAGCAGCGTTGCGCTCGATCCAAGGGCGACGAAGACGAGGGAAAATCCAGCCACGAAACAAAGGGCGGAAAGCAGAACGCGCCCTCTTGTCCGGGCCCCCTCGGCGGGCAGGTCCGTCACCGAGACGCCGGCCATGTAGCAGAGGAAAGGCGGTACCAGCGGCAGGATGCAGGGTGAGAGAAATGAGAGAAGACCGGCAAGAAAGGCGGCGCCGAGCGAGACGTCCAGACCCATACTGCTCCGCTCCCCTCTATACGTATACGAATTTAATGATATAATACCGTCGAGAAGTCCAGAAGATACGTCCAGCGATGTCCCCTGCCCGTTTCCTATTCTTGGCAGCAATAGCCATTGCCCTGTTGCCGCTTCAGATGGGGAGCGCGCTTGCCGCCGAGCTCGTGATGTTCGAGCGCGCAGGTTGCGTGTGGTGCGCGCGGTTCAATGCCGAGATCGCACCAATCTACCCCAATACGGACGAGAGCCGATCCGCACCGCTTCGTCGCATTGACGTGGATCGACCTCTGCCGACGGACCTTGTTGGGATTGACGCCGGTCCTTTCACACCGACATTCGTGATAGTAGATAAAGGGCGTGAAGTTGGACGCATCAGGGGCTACCCGGGGGATGCGTTCTTTTTCGGGCTGCTGGACCGGATCCTTCTCAATGCGGGATTGCGGGCAGGTCAGTCCTGACGGTGCGAAAGGAATGAGCAAGACATGCCGCTGCCGAAGTTGAAGGATATCGAGGGCTCGGCCGAGCTCGAGCAGATGATCGAGAGGGCACGCGAGGCGAGCGACATGCTGAAGGCGCTCTCGCATGAATCACGGCTGTTGCTGCTCTGCATTCTCGCCGAGGGGGAGAAATCGGTCACGGAGCTCGAGCAATTTCTCGGTGAACGCCAGTCGACAGTGTCCCAGCAGCTCGCGCGCCTCCGACTCGATCGCCTGGTGACGACCCGTCGCGACGGCAAGGCCATCTACTACAGCCTGGCGAATGACGACGTGCGCAAGATTCTGACCGCGATCTACGACGTGTTCTGCGAGCCGGTACGCCGCCGACGACGCTGACGCCGGGATTGCTCTGGATTCCTGGTCCTTCCTGGCGCAGACTGCCCGAAGCGAACGACAAGGAAAATCCGGAGGATATGCTCACCCTCTCTCAGGTCAGCCTGGTGTGCGGGCTGCTCGCCGGCGCTGCGCTTGGTGTCGCCGGTCGCGCGGGTCGCTTCTGCACGCTTGCGATGCTGGAGGATGCCTTCTATGCGTCCGATACGCGCCGGCTGAAGTCGTTTGCGTTCGCTGCCGGGATTGCATTGCTCCTGACCCAGTCGATGGCGGCGCTTGGTCTCATCGACCTTTCCACGTCGATCTACTTGTCTTCCTCAATCGGACTGGGCGGAGCAATCATAGGCGGGCTGGCCTTCGGCATCGGGATGGCTCTGGTGGGCACGTGCGGTTTTGGGACACTGGTGCGAATCGGCGGCGGAGATCTCAGGGCAATCGTCGCTTATCTCGTGATAGGCATTTCCGCCCTCGCAGCAATGCGTGGATTGACCGGCTTCATGCGGCTCGCCCTGATCGAGCCCCTCTCCGTCCGGCTTCCCGAAGGCACGACACAAAGTCTCGACTCCCTGCTCGCGCCGGTTTTCGGGACTCACGCACGGGCCATCGTGGCGAGTTGCGTGTCGCTTTCGCTGGTCGGCTGGGCCTTGGCTGACGGCCACCTCCTTCGCTCGCGGCGCTTGCTGTTTGCCGGCGGCACCGCGGGGCTGGCGGTCGCCTTTGGCTGGTTCGCGACCGGCTGGCTCGGCCACGACGAGTTCGACCCCGATCGTCTGGCCTCTCTCACCTTCGTCGCCCCGCTTGGAAACAGTATTCTGTACGTTGCGACGTTCTCTGGCAGTCGCGCCGACTTCGGCATCGGGTCGGTTGCGGGTGTCGTCCTCGGATCATTTCTCGCCGCGCTGTTTTCGCGCGGCTTCCGCTGGGAGGCCTGCGACGACGCTCGTGAGCTGAAGCGTCACATGATCGGCGCCCTGCTGATGGGAACGGGCGGCATCCTGTCTATGGGCTGCACCATCGGACAAGGCCTTTCCGCATTCTCCACACTCGCTCTCTCCGCGCCCATCACGATGCTGGCCATCGCCTGCGGAGCGCGGCTTGGCCTCGAATATACGATGACCGGAGAATGGTGGCCGGCGATCCGGCGGATGTTTGGTGCGTCAGCATAGAGAGAGACGAAACAGGCTCGCCGGGCTCAGCCGGGTTTGCCCGGCATGCAGCGTATGGATCAACCAGCCTTAGGTATCGACGATACGCTCGAGCGATTCTCGAGTTATGCTGGACTATCGATTGAAGAAACGAGGAATTTCAATTCGGATCTTGCGCCACGGCGATCAGGTCGATTGGGCTTCCGTTGGTTGATGATCCCATGCACGCTATCGTCTCGCTCCTTCAGATCGCTCCAGTACGCCGTAAACTGATCCCATCGCCAGACTATACGTTGTGAGCATGGCCAACGAAAACATCGCAGGCCAAAAGCCCAGTCCGGTTGAGGTTGCAAACGAGCCGAGACCGATCATCGGAAACGCCAGGAGATTCATCACCAGCCAACCGCAGATGCCGAAGACCAGTCCCTTGGACGTGCCGCTGCCCCCGGGCAGATATCGATAGAGATACCCAAAGACGAGGCCGATCACGGTCGATCCGTTGAAAAACGAAACCAGCCAAAGGATTCCTGGGTGAATGTCGTGCCCGAACAAGTGGCCTGCAGCCATCTGGAAGTTCTCGTAGGGCTGGAATGACGGCAGGATTCCGGCCTTGGCCTTGAAGTACATGAGCGCCGTCGAAGCGGCGCTACCGCAAAATCCAGATATGGCGGACTTCCAGATCCACTCCCACGCCGTGTGAATTCGGCGAGGAGGTGTCGTTAGCCCCGTTTTTTGCAGCTCCGTTGTTTGCATGGCTAAACAGTTTGCAAGGTGCATTTCCAATCACGTTGATCTGCGTCAAACAGCTGGAGTGCGGTCCGGCATTTGCGCGAAGCAGGCCCCCCACAGATGTCCGCTCTTCATTTGCCAACGGTGCCAACTCGACGTATCGGGAGCTCGTTGGTCGTCGGATGAACTTGGATTCTGGACGTTCATGACAGAGTCCGGAGTTCGTCCACTCCGATCGGCGGCTTGTTTCGCCATCCAATAATGAAGGCCCGCTTTGTAAGCCTGTTTCGAACGCGAGCGATCTGCGTTCGCTCATGATCGAGCCGAAGCCGCAGCAGAGGATCGCGAGTCCCCGAGACGGCGAGGCTCTTGTTGATGACCCAGCCGAACGGATCGATACCGGCACGCCGCAGGTCATCCTGAAGGGAAGCGGCCTCGGAAACGGGCGTCGTCTCCGGCAGCGTAACCAGGATCACCTTTGTGTATGCGGGGTCCTGCAGCCTCATCAGCGGGGTAACGATACGCCCCGATCCGCCCGGTGCAAGTTGGCTGGTCATCTGGCGATGATAGGCGCCGGTCGCATCCAGCAGGAGCAGTGTGTGGCCAGTTGGCGCAGTATCGAGCACCACGAACGCGCTCCGGGCCTCCGCAACAACGTGCGAGAAGGCATGGAACACGGCGACCTCCTCGGTACATGGCGAAGCAAGGTCCTCGACGAGCAGGGCCTTGCCTTGCTCGTCGAGGTCACGGCCCCGGCTCGCCAATATCTTCGCGACATACCGCTCTGTCTCGACCCGCGGGTCGATCCGGTCGACCGTCAGGCCGGGCATAACGCCATCAACGACGAAGGCAACGTGAGCTGCAGGATCGGTCGTGCTGAGGTGGACCGCATGGCCTCGCTTGGCCAATCCCACGGCGACAGCGGCAGCGATCGTCGTCTTTCCGACGCCACCCTTCCCCATGACCATGACGAGGCCGTGCTTGCCCAGCGCAATTTCATCGACCAACCGCTCAAGACTCGGCGGGTCAATTGTCTCTGGGTCTGACTTGATAATTGCACCTGACGGTTGACTGGAGGGCGACAGGAGCCCCCTCAGTGCCGTCAGGCCGACGATGTCGAAAGCGACCAATGGAATTTCGTCTCGCGGCAGTTTTTTGAGAGAGGCAGGCATTGCCGCCAACGCCTCGTCCTGATCCCGCTCGAGGGCAACTGCGACGGCATCCGTCGGGTCCGAGGCGTGGAAACGCCCATTCACCACGAGGAGCTGGTTCGACAGATTGAGCCCGTCGAGTTCGCCGGCCGTCCTGGCCGCTTCACGGATCGCACCCCGGTCGGCGCGAGTGACCAGGACGATGGTGGTCCGCGCGGAATCACCCAGCGCCTCGAGCGCCTTGCGAAAGCGATTCTCCTGCATCTTCAGACCCGAGTGTGGCCCGAGGCAGGACGCTCCCCGATCATTATCCTTGAGAAAGCCGGTCCATGCCTTTGGGAGGCTGAGGAGGCGTAGCGTGTGGCCGGTCGGGGCGGTGTCGAATATGATGTGATCGAAGCCCGCAATATCGCCGTCGAGCAGCCCTACAAATTCGTCGAAGGCGGCAATTTCAGTGGTGCATGCGCCGGACAGTTGCTCGCGCACGGTCGACCGCTCGGGAGCGGTAACTTGCGGTCCGAGCTGTTCAAGGACCCGTGCACGATAACTCTCCGCAGCAGCCTCGGGATCGATATTCATCGCCGAAAGTCCGGTCACGTTTGGCACCGGCGTTGGGCGATCGGTCAGACCGACCTCGAGCATCTCGTCGAGGTTCGAGGCAGGATCGGTGCTGACGAGAAGAACGCGAAGTCCGCGGTCCGCAAGGGCAACGGCGGTGGCGCACGCAAGAGACGTCTTACCAACACCGCCCTTTCCTGTAAAAAACAGATACGGCGTCGGAGCATTCAACGCGCGAAAGTGAGACATCATAAGCTATTCCACTCAAGCCCCCCCGCGTGGTTGGCCTCGGTCGGGACCCGGGGATTAGATAGCAGCGCTCCAAATCCTTGTTGCGATGGATCAACGGACGTCCGCTGAATAATCCGCTTTTCGGGCCCATGCCCTGTCATGGCCGCTTGAGCTCTTGAAAAGACTCAAGCCGCGGCGTCGTCGCTCCTCTGTCGCGAGTCCGAGAATATATCCCACAGCGCGATAAACATGGCAGCGATCACGGGGCCGATGACAAAGCCGTTGAGACCGAAGGCTTCGATCCCGCCAAGCGTCGAAAAAAACACCACATAGTCGGGCATCTTGGTGTCTTTACCCACGAGCATCGGCCGTAGGAAATTGTCCACCAGGCCAATGACGAAGGCACCGTAGGCAATCAGGACGATGCCCTGCCAGATAGCGCCGGTTGCAAGTAGATAGATCGCCACCGGCATCCAGACCAAGCCAGACCCTATCGCGGGCAGCAGCGAGAGGAAGGCCATCAAGACTGCCCACAGCAGCGATGCGTTTATACCCAGGAACCAGAATATCACTCCGCCAAGAGCACCTTGCAGCAGCGCGACGAGCAAGTCTCCCTTGACGGTCGCCCGGATAACGATGGTGAATTTGAGCAGAAGAGCGTTCAATTGTTCCGGGCGCAGCGGTATTGCGCCTTTCACGCGCCTCGACAGCGTCGTCTCGTCGCGAAACAGGAAGAACAGCAAGTACAGCATGGCGAAGAGGTTCACAAAGAACCCGAAAGTGCTTTGACCGATCTCAAGCGCCTGTGCAGCAATGAACTGGCTGCCCTTCAAGAGGGCACCAGACACTTTGTCCTGAACCCCACCAAGGCTCGCGAGGCCGAAGCGATCGAGCAGACTGGTTAGCCAGGCGGGAAGTGCATCCACAATCTGCTGGAACGACCGGACGAGATCCAGTTCGCCTGACTGGACACGCCCGTACACGGAAGATGCTTCCCGAGCCAGCGCTCCACCGACCAACGCCAACGGCAAAATGACCATCATCACGATAATCATGACCGTCAAGATAGCAGCCAGGCTGTGCCTATGATCGAGAATCTCCAACAGTCGCCGGTACAGCGGAGCAAACACCACGACCGCCACAACGCCCCAGAGAATCGCGCCGTAGAATGGCCAGAGAATCCATCCGAACGCGAGTGAGACTGCGACGACCAGGGAAAGGAACACTTTGTCTTCGAAGGTGCTCATGTAGGCTTCCTGTTGAACCGAGTGCGACCTTACACAATGCAACTCCGCTCAATCTTCAGGTTTCTCCTATTGATCGTCAATCGTGCCGAATTCCACGACTGGCGTGATCCAATAAACCAGCCTCGTTCCTGCGAACGCCGTCTTTAACCGGCCCAGCAATCGTGCAGCATCCCGCCTCTCCAGAATTGTCCGCACCAAGACCTCATCGGCGTGCCCCTTCACCTGCTCGGCCGTCGTGTGCAGCCGCACGGTCGGACCGTGGCCGGCGCTCTCTGAGGCCGTAAAACCGGATAGCAGATCGCGCTGCTCGCTGAGATAATCAAACAGTTCCTCGCGAAGCCTGCGAGCAACGACGAGCGTCAGGCAGACAGATTCAACCGTCATTTGGACCCCTTAGCCGCGCGGCCGAACCGACGATAGAGAATTGGCAGAAGTACAAGCGTCAAAAGCGTCGATGACAGCAGCCCGCCAATCACCACGATGGCCAGCGGCTTCTGAATTTCGGAGCCAGGGCCGGAGGCGAACAGCAACGGGACCAGTCCGAGCGCGGTAATGCTGGCGGTCATCAGCACCGGCCGGAGCCGGCGCTTGGCGCCCTCCATGACAATGCTCTCCTCCGGGACGCCGTGCGCGCGCAACTGATTAAAGTAGGAGACCAGCACAACGCCATTCAGAACGGCGATGCCGAGCAGCGCGATAAACCCGACTGAAGCCGGAACGGACAGGTACTCGCCCGTCAAAACGAGAGCAAAGACGCCGCCGATGAGAGCGAAGGGGATGTTTATCAGGACCATCAGCGCCTGGCGCATCGAGCCGAAGGTGGTAAAAAGCAGTACGAAAATCAGTCCAATGGCGACCGGGACGACGACCGACAGACGTGCAGCGGCGCGTTGCTGGTTTTCGTACTGGCCGCCCCAGGTCAGCCGATAGCCCTGCGGCAGCGCCAACTCTGTTGCAACCCTCTGCTGCGCAGCCTGGACGAAGCCCACCATGTCGCGACCTCGAACATTGGATCGAACCACGCTCATCCGGGTCCCGTCCTCGCGGTCTATCTTCACGGGACCGTCGACCCGATGAATACGCGCAACCTGTGAGAGGGCCACGTGCTGACCGGACGCAAGCGTCAGGGGCAAATTGGCCAGCATGGTGGGTGCTTCGCGGGTCTTCTCGCTGCCGCGCACCAGTATCGGCGTGCGGCGCCCCTCTTCAAGCGCCGTGCCGATGGTGCGCCCCTCAATCTGCGTGCGCAGCGAGGCGGCAATCGCATCCACCGCCAAGCCGAGACGACCCGCCTCCAGTCGATTGACCACAATCGTATAGTACTGCGCGCCTTCGTTGAGCGTCGTGTAAACATCCTCGGCACCATCGATGCTGGACAGGATCGCGGAGAGGCTGCTTGCAATTTCGTTGAGCTTCGCGATGTCAGGACCGAAGATCTTCACCGCGACGTCGCCACGCACGCCGCTTATCATCTCCTGGACACGCATGTCGATCGGCTGCGTAAAGCTGAGAGACAGCCCCGGAAAGTCGGCGAGCACATGCCGAAGCTGCTGAAGCAGGACGGACTTATCCGTCGTCTTCCGCTCGTTCGGCGGCTTTAAGACCAGAAACGTGTCGGTCTGATTGGGCCCCATCGGGTCGAGACCCAGCTCATCCGATCCCGTTCGGGCGATGGCACCCGCAACGTCGGATACCTGCGTCAAAATCGCGGCTTGAAGCCTGGTATTGATCGCAATTGACTGATCGAGATTGATCGACGGAATTGCCTCGACGCTGACGATAATGTCGCCTTCGTCCATGGTCGGCATGAATGTCTTGCCGAGCTGGGTGTAGGCGAAGCCCGCAGCAACGAGAGATGCCACTGCCGCCACCATCACCTTGCGTTCATTGGCCAATGCCCAGCGTAGCGCCGGCGCGTAGCCTCGTGAAGCAAGTCGAATCAGCCATGGTTCCCGATGCGGGGCCGCCTTGAGAAGAAACGAGGTAGCGACAGGAAGGACGGTGAGCGCCAGCAAAAGCGATGCGGCCAATGCAAAGATGATCGCGAGCGCCACGGGGATGAAGAGCTTTCCCTCGAGACCTTGCAACGCAAGCAGCGGCACGAAAACAATGATGATGATCATTACGCCCGTTGCAACCGGTTCGAGCACCTCGCAGACTGAACGAAACACAATGTGAATGAGCGGTGCTGTCTGTCCTTCCTGATCCTTGCTGAGGTTTCCCACGATATTTTCGACGACGACCACCAAAGCGTCGATCAACATGCCGATCGCGATCGCAAGGCCGCCCAAGCTCATCAGATTGGCCGACATCCCGACCACGCGCATGACCATCAGAGCGATCATGATCGCGAGCGGCAGGCTTAGGGCAATCACCAGCGACGCACGCCAGTTACCGAGAAACAACAGTAGCAAGACGATGACGAGGATGGTGGCTTCCCCCAGCGCCCGGACAACCGTCCCGACGGCGCGGCCAACCAGCCGGCTTCGATCGTAAAACACGTTGACGGTAACGCTCTTCGGAAGCGACGGTTGCAGCTCCTCTAGGCGCCGGCGCACATCGCTGACGAGCTGGCCGGCATTGGCACCGCGCAATCCAAGCACGAGTCCTTCGACCGTTTCGCCCCGACCGTCGATCGTGACAGCTCCATAGCGCGTCAGCGAACCGACCTGAACACGGGCGACATCGTTCACTCGGATCGGGACCCCGTCCCGGGTGTCAATGACAATCGCCTTGATGTCATCGATTGAGCGGATGCTGCCCTCGATGCGGACGAGTGCGCTGTCTTCACCCTGGTTGACGCGGCCCGCGCCATCGTTGCGGCTATTTGTCTCGATCGCCCGCCGGAACAGTTCAGACGAAATGCCGCGTGCTGCGAGTGCATCATTCAGAGGCACGATCTCGAATGCCCGGACATGACCGCCGAGCGAATTGACGTCAGCAACCCCCGGAACAGTCCGCAACGCCGGCCGGATCACCCAATCGAGCAACGTTCGACGCTCCGCCAGCGAGAGATCGGGGCTGTCGATCGTGAACATGAACATTTCGCCGAGGGGGCTAGTGATCGGAGCCAAACCACCGGTCACCCCCTCAGGCAGATCGCGCGCGATGTTCGATAAGCGCTCGGAGACCTGATTGCGCGCCCAGTAGATGTCGGTGCCATCTTCAAAGTCGAGCGTGATATCGGCGAGTGCATATTTTGTCGTCGAGCGAAGGATCTTCTTGTTGGGCAATCCGAGCAATTCAAGCTCGATCGGAACCGTGATCCGCTGTTCAACCTCTTCCGGGGTCAGGCCCGGCGCCTTCATGATGATCTTCACCTGTACGGGCGAAACGTCGGGAAATGCGTCGATCGGCAGGGTAGGCAAAACAACGACGCCTGCGCCGATGAGCAGAAGCACGCTCAAAGCGACGAACATGCGCTGCGAAAGCGCGAACGCGACCAGACGCTCAAGCATTACTCGCTGGCTCCGAGCCGCAGCAGAATTCCCCGGAGGGCCGAGATGCCGCTGACGGCCACCTCATCCTTGTCCGTAATCCCGCCCGCGACCACGACATGATCCTGATCCTCGGCGAGCAGCGTCGTGGGCACTAGGCGAAATCCGCTCTCGGTTGCAACAAAGACCGACGCATTATCACCGCGACGCACGAGCGCCGCGTACGGAATCTCCCAGGCACTTTCACCCGACGAAAGAAAGCTGATCCGCACCGCGGCAGTTTGTCCGGGGCGTAGTTCACCCGTGTTCGGCACTTCCGCGCGCACCAGGATGGTTTGGCTCGCCGCATCGGTCGTTTCCGAGACCAACACGACATGGCCCGGAGTCGCATAACCGTCGATTTCCACTTTCGCGCCGGGCCGGATAGCACGGATGCTCGATGCCGGAATCGCAATCTCGGCCCAAAGGGCCGA
This sequence comes from Bradyrhizobium sp. Bra64, assembly GCF_024519875.1. NCBI lineage: Bacteria > Pseudomonadati > Pseudomonadota > Alphaproteobacteria > Hyphomicrobiales > Nitrobacteraceae > Bradyrhizobium > Bradyrhizobium sp. Bra64. Next base: position 938,508 of record NZ_JALJRD010000002.1, read on the forward strand.
CAATCGAGCGAGCTTGACGAGCGGCGCAGCTTGCTCCACCCGTTGGCCGGGGGAAACCACAATTTCGACCACCGTTGCCTGCTGTGGCGCTGCGACCGAAACGGTTGCCGTAATCGCCGTCTCGCTGGTCAGGCGCGCAATTGCGTCGTCTGAAAATCCGCTGAGCCGAAGCATTTGCCGCCGCTCGGCCAAGGCGATGCTTGCCTGCCGCGCTTCGGCCTGGCTGGTCTCCAGAACACGTTGCGGCACCGCCTTTCCCTCAAACAGATCCGTATTCCGTTTCAGCTGCTGGGCGGCAAGCACGTCTTGGGCGAAGGCGTGCAAATAGTCACGTTGAAGCGAGACAAAGCTAGGGCTCTCAAGCGTTACCAGCGGCCGGCCGGAGTCCACCCGGTCGCCTCGCGCGACCGATAGACTGGCGACCATACCGGCTACCGGAGCGCTCACGACCCACAATTGGGGAGTCGGGATCACGATCTGAGCGGGGTACGGCAGGGTCTGATCAGTTCGGCTCGAGACGGGATGTACGACGCGAACGCCCAGGGTTTGCGCTTGTGCGGGACTAAGCTTCACTTCCTCGTCAGCCATCGACGCGGCTGGGAGGCCGACGAACGCGAGCGCAAGCACTGCTCGCGCCAAGCTCTGCCAGGAGCGCAGGCTCAAGTTCACCGGACGGAGACGCATGATCAATGTTCCATTGTCTGCCGACGATCGAGCGACACCGGGCATCTGTGAAAGCGAGCCGCGAGTCTTGGCCGACACGACAAGAATACACCGAGGGACTACAGCACACAGTTGATCCATGTCAGCGTCATGTCGGACGCGATCTGCTATCCTGAATAGCGACGAAATCGGTCTAACGTCCGCTTTTTGCGCCCTTACAGCCATTCCTGCTGTCTGCCCGGCGCGACACTCCGCCGAGAAAGCGGAAACGAAATGCCGCCATCGGGTGCCTTCATTTGCCCGCGCTGGGTGCCGTTGCGGGCCTCACCTCAAGCGTTCTGCTTCTTGTTATCGATCTGATCGCCCAATGATGATGCTCATTGCGCTATGCCCTCAAAACAGCTTTGGCCCAGGCCGATCCTGCTTGGCAGTCCAGGTCATGAGAGTAGCCGTTCCAACCAGGAGGGCGATACCGGCAATGCCAACGGCGACTTGCATCGCGATGGTGCTGGAAGCTGTGACCAGAATGACATAGCCGAAGAATGACAGCAAAATGCTCAGGCAATACATCGCCAGCGAGTTTTCGCCGCAGCGGATCATCGCCACCGTCCATGGGTTCATCAGGCCGCGCCAGTCCCGAGGCATCAGGCGGGAGACAACGATCGCCAATGCCAGAAAGTGCAGCACCCGCAACGGTGAAAGGTGGCTTTTATCAATAGGATAAATCATTGATGAAAGCCAATCAGGCGTCATCTGTTCAAGCGCCTCAATTTGCCAACTCAACGCGATGGCAAGACTGAATGCAAGATAGAGCATCGACAGCACCAGTGCGGCGCGCGACCGGACCATTGCCCTCAACCGACCCGTCGCCTCGCACGAATACCAGGCACCAAGCACGAACAGCAATTGCCACGCCAACGGATTGAAATACAACTCGCCGCTGGGCCACGCTGGCACGTGCCAGCTGAACAGCTGCACCATCAGATAAATAAGAAGCGATGCTACCAGTGTTACCGCAGCGTTGCGGGTAAAAAGCCAAAGAAGGCCGGGAAAGGCCAGATGCAGAAGCACGAAGGTTGGCAGTATGTCGGTATTGAGGGGCGCATACTGCATCGCCGCGGCGTGGAGAATGGCCGCACCGGGATTTTCGAAGAATATCCTCGTGTTGGTCTCATCAAGATAGCGGTGACCGTCGCCGAGCAGCCAGACCAGAGCGAAATAGGCGATCAGCAATAGAAGGAACGAGGCGTAGATTTCCCCGCCTCGCCGCAGCGCGCGAACCACCGTCGTTGGCCACCCCTGTTCGCGCAACCCGCCGCCATAGGCGTGCATGCAGGTGTACCCCGATACGAACACGAACACTTCCGAGGCATCGCTAAAGCCATATTTGCGTAGGGTGAGCCAATCGAGCGAACTGTCGGGAATATGATCGATGAGGATGAACCATAGCGCCAGCCCGCGGCATGCATCCAGCCGCAGGTCACGGCCATCTCCGTCCCCGCGAAGAGACGTTTGTGCCTGGAGAGCGGATACCCAGGTTTGCGGCTTCATCGGCATGAAGGAACCCCAATTGGTGTACCAGGATGTGAGCGGAGGACGGACCGATCGGGCCGTCGCACGCGATCGGGCTGCTGTCCCGCTTGGCTTCGCGTCGTCACAACAAACCCAGGCTGCGGATTAGCACGTAGATTGCCACCGCGAATATCATTGCAGCGAACACGGTGTTCAACGCCCCCTTGCGGTCGGCAAGCGAATTGGCCGAACGGGCGCCGAGGAGCCCGCCGAGAACGCCGCCGGCGATGAACAACGTGGCCAGAGACCAATCCACAAAGCCCGACACGGCATAGTTTGCCGCCGTTGTCAGCCCGAATGCCGTCACCGCAAGGAGAGACGATCCGACAGCATAGAGGATCGGCATGCCAGTGGCCGCGATCAGCGCCGGGACGATCAGGAATCCGCCGCCGATGCCGAAGAATCCGGACAAAGCTCCCGTGAGGAGCCCCGAAGCGAGGAGCTTCGGCAGATTTTCCCGGTTGAGCCGCACCGACGGCTCGCCTGCGCCGGAGCGCCCCTTCAACATGAGGGCGCCTACGACGAGCATGACGACGGCGAACAGTGCGAGCAGCTTCTGACCATCGAGGATCTTGCCGAGCGTCGAACCGAGAAGGGCACCGGCGATGCCCGCGAGCGCGAACACAGAGGCGCAGCGCCATTTCACGTTGCCGGCGCGGACGTGGTTCGCAAGGCTAGCGGCAGCGTTCGCCGCGACGGCGATCGCACTGGTCCCGATCGCGACATGCGGGTCCGATACCCCGACCAGATAGATCAGGAGCGGCACGGCCAGAATCGAGCCGCCCCCTCCGACCAGCCCCAGCGAAAAGCCGACCAGCGAGCCAGAGGCGACGCCGAGTGCGCCTTGCGTCAGCGAAAGCATCGTGAAAACTCCTCAATTCGCAACGTCATGCGACTTGCACCGGCAGATGCTGCGGTCCCAGGCGCCCGCATGAGGATGCGAGCCATACCGCAAAAACCCTGTGACGCCGGCCATAACGAACCCGGCACGACGAAGGCCGGCCGGGGAAGAACCAGAGGAACACAGGAAGTCCGACCAGCGTATCCACGAAGGCGAGACTTCTTGCGCCGATCGGCGCCTGGTGTTGAAGCTCGAGCAGTCAATGCTGGCCAGTCGCGACCGGCAGAAGCTGAAGGGGGACGCCCGGACCTGCGTGTAGGCAAGAGGCCTGTCGCGCGTCATGCCGCGGCACCGGTCGTTGCTCGAACGCCGAACGTCAGCTCCGATCTGGTGCCGCTGCGACCCTCGCGGTTCGATATGGTGAGTTCCGCTCCCACCTTCGCAAGCGCGAGCTTGACAATCGCAAGGCCCAGCCCGCTTCCGACCGGACTCCGCAGTCTTCCGCGAAAAAAGCGCTTGCCGATTTGATCGAGTTCGTCGGCTGGAATCCCCGGCCCCTCGTCCTCGATCGCGATGGCGTTCCTTCCGGCGGTCCAGACGACACACCCCTCGCGGGTGTGCTGTATGGCGTTTTCATGCAGGTTCCGAAGCGCGAGTTGGAGGCATTCTGCGTTGGTGTTGAGCACCATCGCCCGGACGCTGGCATCGATCGTCACGGTCGTGCGATCGTTCCTTGGAGTAGCAGCGACGATTTCCTCCAAAATCGGTCCGACCGCGACGGGCGCCAGCGGCGCATCGACGGTGTCGGAGTCCAGCCTTGCGATCGTCAGCAGTTGGCGCACCAGGCGTGCGCTCCTGTCGACGGCGGTTACGATCTGCTCGAGTGCACCGCGCACGACCTGTGGATCCTCGGCGGCCAGAGCCACCTGCGCCTGCGTCTTCAGGCCCGCCAGCGGCGTGCGCAGTTCGTGAGCGGCGAAAGCAGTTACCTCTCGTTCGTGCCGGCGGGCGGCCTCCACCCTGCTGAGAAGGCCGTTGAGCGCGACCGCCAGCGGCCTGACTTCGGCTGGAGCCCGGTCGGTTGCCACGTGCCGCATGTCGTCCGGCTCCCGCGCGCAGAGATCCTGGGCCATTCGCCGCAGCGGGCGCAGGCCCTGCCCGACGCTCGCCCAGATCGCCGCACCAAGTAGCGGCGCGATCAGCAGCGCGGGCAGCATCAGCCCCTTGATAAGATCGGTCACCAATCGCTCCCGCAGCCCGACGCGGTCCCCGACCATCACGCGCAGATTGTGATCGGCGTCTTCGACGGAGAACACGCGCCAGGGTTCGCCGTCGATGATCCGGTCGGAGAAGCCGGATGCGGCGGGCGAGAGCTGCTGGTCGGGCGCGCCGCTCGACTTCGCGACCATGCGACCGTCGAGAGACCAGATCTGGCACGACAATTGGCGCTCGTAGCTGCCGAGCGGCTGCACGGCGGCAGGCGCTGAGCTTCCGGGAAGGCCGTCGAATCCGGACGCGAGCGAGGCCACCATGCGCGCGGCCTCCTGCAGGCGCGTGTCGAGAACGTGCTCCAGCTCACCGCGGCTGCCGACGTAGATCCAGATCACCGCGGCCAACCAGATGATACCCGTCGCCGAGACGAGCATTGCGAACAGCCTCAGCTTCAGCGATCTCATTGGGTCCGTCCCATCCGATATCCGACGCCGCGCAGCGTCTGGATCGCGTCCTTTCCGATCTTGTTTCGCAGATTGTGGATATGGACCTCGACCGCGTTGCTTTCGACGTCCTCCTGCCATCCGTAGAGGCGCTCCTCCAGTTCGGCACGCGAACGGACCTGCTCCGGACGCTCCATCAGCGCTGCCAGGATCGCGAACTCGCGGCGCGATAGGTTGATGGGCTCGCCGGCGACAGTCGCCGAAAGATCAGCTGGCGAAAGCACGATCGCACCGTGGGTCATGGCTGGAGCGGCACGTCCCCCTTCCCGGCGGACGATGGCGCGCAGGCGCGCTGCCAGTTCATCGAGATCGAACGGTTTGGCCAGGTAGTCGTCGGCTCCGGAATCCAGTCCCGAGACCTTGTCGCCGACGCTGTCGCGCGCCGTCAGGAGAAGGACGGGCGTCGCGTCCCGGCGTCCCCGGAGCTTGCGGAGCAGTTCCAGGCCGCTTCCATCCGGCAGCATGATGTCGAGCACGACCGCCGAGTAGCGCGACGTCGCGAGCGCGGCGTCGGCGTCCTCGCACGTCTCGACCGCGTCGACGGTCGCGCCTGTCAACGACAAGCCCGCCCGCAGACCGTCGGACAGGATCGGATCGTCTTCGACGACAAGTATGCGCATCAGTACCTCCGAGGGTTCCTCTCGGTCGCCCGCCTTAAGGCTGGCTTAAGGTAGCCTATCCAAGACGCGGCATCCGCTCACAAAACGCAAGGCCGCCACCGAACATGCCAGGCTTTAAGCGACTTTCGATCGTATTGCTTGTTCTGCTGTCCTCGTTCGCGACGGCGCAGGCGGTAACGCCGCCGTCTGCAGACCAGGCGTTCCAATTGAAGGTTTCGCGCGACGACGCGGGGTTGTCGCTCGTCTGGACGATCGGGCCGGGCAGCTACCTCTACCGCGCAATGATCGCCGCCAAGAACGTGGTCCCCCCCGGGACGCCCGTCACGGTCCAAACGCCCCAGGGAGAACTCAAGGATGATCCGGATTTCGGACCGCAGGAAATCTACCGGAACTCCGCAAAGGCCAAGATCGCGTCGACCGATCTGCGAGGGCTGCACGAAATCGTAGTTGCCTATCAGGGCTGTGCGGAACAGTACCAAATCTGCTACCCGCCGGTCGCCAAGACGATCGATCTGCAGACGCTGGCGATCAAGGACCGCGACGACGCGCGCGCTGCCCGGTCTGGACTCTCATCACCGTTCGCGGACGCTCCAGACGCAGCCGGCGGACCCAGCGACGGCGGTTCGACGAAAGCCGCGCCCACGTCTGCCGATGGCATTTCCTACTGGGTGACGCTTGGAGGCATGCTGGCGTCATTCTTCGGCTTCGGCGCTCTGTTGTCGTTCTCACCATGCACTTTCCCGCTGGTGCCGATCTTCTTCGGCCTGATGGCCCGCTCGCAGGAGCGCCTTTCGTTTGGTCGCGGTCTTGCGCTCGCGGCAACGTTCGTCGGCACGTCGGCGTCGGCCTACTCCATGCTGGGCGCATTCGCGGCCTGGTCCGGATCCGGAGAGAACCTGCAGATCCTGTTGCAGACACCCGTCGCGCTGGGCGTGATGAGCGCGGTCCTCGTCATCCTCTCTCTCTCGATGTTTGGACTCTTCGAAATCCAGCTCCCGGCTGCCTTTGTCGACCGGATATCAGGCGCGGCGTCCGGAGGCAGTCGCGGACCGTTGGCCGCCGCCGCCGTTCTCGGATTCGGATCGGCGCTGATCGCCGGCCCCTGCGTGACGCCTCCACTTGCCACCGCCCTGCTCTATGTCGCGCGCACCGGCGACGTCCTGCGCGGCATGGCCGCCCTCTTCCTGTTCGGCATCGGCATGGGCGTGCCGCTCCTGGTCTTCGGAGCGCTAGGGCCCAGATTCCTGCCCAAGCCAGGCCCTTGGCTCGTCCGCGTCAGGCATGCCTTCGGGATCATCCTCCTCGCCGTCGCGATCTCCATCTTCTCCCGGGTTCTATCGGAGCAGACCACGCTGCGGCTCTGGGGCGCCCTTGCGACGGGTGTCTCGGTCTATTTCGGAACGCAGTTCCTGATGGCGAACAGTCGATGGCGCTTCGTGTCGATGGGCATGGCGAGCTTCGCGCTCCTGGTCGGCTCTGTCCTGATGATCGGCTCGGCGGGCGACGACGATCTCAACGCGACCCGCATCCTCGACCAATTCGTGACGCGCGAACCCGGACCTGAAGCCCCCGTCCAAACGATCCGATCGGTCGCCGCGCTGGAGCACGAACTCGCTGCGGCGCGTACCGACGGGAAGCCAGTCATGCTCGACTTCTCCGCCGACTGGTGCGTCGAATGCAGGGTCATGGACGCCGTCCTGCGCAAACCTGAAGTACGAGAGCGGCTGCAGGATTTCAGGATGGTACGGGCCGACGTGACCGCCGTCGATGACGCGAGCCGCGCCTTGATGAAGCGCTTCGAAATCGTCGGGCCGCCGACGATCCTGCTGTTCGGCTCGCACGGAAGCGCCAATCCCTCGATCAAAATCGTTGGCGCGGTCGATGCCGACGCCCTGCTCGGAAAACTGTCGACCGTCGCTTCGGCCGACTGACCCCACCTCACGGAAAAGGAGTGCAAACATGCTTCAGCACATTTCTCGACGCACGCTCGCCCAGATGATCGGGGTCGCAGGCGTCCGCTACCTCGTCGGTCCCGCGCGCGCCGACGACGGCCCCACCGAAGCGGACGTATCGCGCGAAGCCATCCTCTACGATCCCGCGACACCGACCGCGGGAAACCCGAAGGGCGATCTGACGATCGTAGTCTTCTTCGATTATAATTGCCCCTTCTGCAAACAGGCGGAGCCCGAGCTCGAGCGGTTGGTGAAGTCCGATGGCAAGATCCGCCTCGTCTACAAGGACTGGCCCATCCTCACGCCGGACTCGATCAAGGGCGCACAGTGGGCTCTGGCCGCCAAGTATCAGAATCGCTACGACGACGCGCATTTCGCGATGATGGGAATGCCGGGGCCGAAGATTCCCGCCGAGCGGATGCGGGAAGCGATCGCGAAGTCCGGCGTCGACATGGATCGTCTCGATGCCGATCTCCAGGCCCACGGGGACGACATCACCAAGCTCCTGCGACGCAACCTCGCCCAGGCGGATTCGCTCGGTTTGATGGGCACGCCTGCCTACATCGTCGGTCAGTACCGTGTGACCCAGGCCCTGAACTACGAGGGCTTCAAGCGAGTTGCCGCCGATGCCCGCGCACGGGCGACAATAAAGTGAGAGCGCTGTACATGCCCAGCGCGGAGCTTGAGCGGAATATATGTGTCGCAGAGCTGTGCAGCAGCTCCCCAGCCAGGCCGGTTTCGTGAGTGATTGCGGGCTGGGCGGGCGAGCTGGCTGGGGCGGGAGGGATCGAACCTCCGAATGGCGGAATCAAAATCCGCTGCCTTACCGCTTGGCTACGCCCCATCAGGCGACCGGAGATGGCGGAAGAATTGGCGCCCGCGGATTCTCTCCGGTCGCTGCCGGTCTATAGGGAGAGAAGCGGTATTTCAACCGGTTGAAGGGCAAAATACCACCGCCGTCGGCGCGTGCGCGACTTGAGCCATCCAAAAAATGTGGGCGGAGTCCGCCTCAATAATGGCGGACGAAATGGCATTTCCAAAGGGATTAGGAACTCGGATAGCTTCAGGCGCAAATGAAAGAGGCCGCCAACCGGGCGGCCTCCAATTTAGCGGGGAAGTCTGGAAGGATGATATCAGAGGGGCGGCTGGCCCGGTCCCGAGCCGGGACCGAACGGGCCGCGCAGGTTGCCCGGGCCCTGGAATGCGCCAAAGATCGCGCCGCCGACCCACTCAACGGCGTCCTTGATCGCGCCGCCGATGGCGCGGAAGGCGTCGCCCAGCCAGTTACCGCCGACAATCGTTTCGAGATCCGAATCCGTCAGCTCGATGATTTCCGAACTCTTATGCTCTATGTTCTGCATCGTCTGCTCCTGTTGAGATCGGGCGGACCATTCCGCCCCCTGATGAGGAGAACCATTCCCCTCGGCACCTGTGACCGCAGGAGTACGCCAGGCGGTTCTCTCTGGCTGTGACGAGCATCACGCAGATCGAATTGGGCCCCCAGAATCAAACTCAGAGCCCCCGGGGGGCAAATACGGGCGGCAATCGCCGGCTTTAAATCGCGCCACACTCTATTATTGGGCCCTTGCAACGCTCCGTTCCGGACCGCCGCTGTCCCGGCCTCCCGCCCATTGAGACCTCTGCCGTTTCATGGGAATACGGCGCCAAGATCTGTCCCGCCAAGACCTGTCCACGGGGAGTGAGCCATGACCTACCGCGCGCCGATCTCTGACATGCTGCTGTCGCTCAACCATGGCGCCGGCCTGAAGGCCGCCCTGGAAGCCGGCCATTACGGCGAATTCGACGCCGACATCGTGAGCGCCGTGCTGGAGGAAGCCGGCAAGTTCGCTTCGGACGTGCTGGCGCCGCTCAACCGTGTCGGCGACGAGCACGGCATCAAGCTTGACGACGGCAAGGTCACGACCGCGCCGGGCTGGCCGGATGCCTACAAGCGCTGGACCGAGGGCGGCTGGAACGCGGTGTCGGGCCCTGAGGATTTCGGCGGCCAGGGCCTGCCGATCGCGATCAATGCCGCCTGCACCGAGATCTGGAGCGCCGCGAACGTTGCCTTCGGCCTCTGTCCGCTGCTGACGGCCTCGGCGATCGAGGCGCTGGATGCGCATGGCAGCGATGAGTTGAAGAAGATCTATCTCGAAAAGCTCGTCTCCGGCGAATGGACCGGCACGATGCAGCTCACCGAGTCGCAGGCCGGCTCCGACGTCGGCGCACTGCGCACCCGCGCCGAAAAGCAGGCCGACGGCACCTATCGCATCAAGGGGACGAAGATCTTCATCACCTATGGCGAGCACGACATGACCGACAACATCGTGCATTTCGTGCTGGCACGCCTGCCCGACGCGCCCGCCGGGACCAAGGGGATTTCGCTGTTCCTCGTGCCGAAGTTCATGGTCAACACCGACGGCTCGCTGGGGCAGCGCAACGACATTTTCGCAAGCGGCGTCGAGCACAAGCTCGGAATGCATGCCTCGCCGACCTGCACCATGACCATGGGTGACCATGGCGGCGCGATCGGCTTTTTGATCGGCGAAGAGAACCAGGGCATGCGCTGCATGTTCACGATGATGAACCAGGCCCGGCTCGGCGTCGGCCTCGAGGGCGTCGGCGTCGCCGACCGGGCCTTTCAGCAGGCCCTGTCGTATGCACAGGAACGCAAGCAGGGCCGCGCCGTCGGCAAGAAGGGCGACGGGTCGGATGCGATCTTCGTCCATCCCGACGTCAAGCGCATGCTGATGCGGATGCGGGCGCAGACCGCGGCGGCGCGCACCATTTGCTATGCGACGGCGGTTGCGCTCGACGTCTCGACGCGTGCCAAGGATCCGAAGGTCCGCGCCGACGCTGCCGCGCGCGCAGCGCTGCTGACGCCGATGGCCAAGGGCTATTCCACCGATATCGGCAACGAGGTCGCCTATCTCGGCGTGCAGGTGCATGGCGGCATGGGCTTCATCGAAGAGACCGGCGCCGCGCAGCACTACCGCGACGCCCGCATCACCGCGATCTACGAGGGCACCAACGGCATCCAAGCCATCGACCTCGTCACGCGCAAGCTCGCGGCCAATGGCGGCGCTGCGGTGTGGGCGCTGCTCGACGAGCTCTCCGCAACCGTCAAGCAGGTCGAGGCCTCCAACGATCCCGCCTTCGGCACCACGGGTACAAAGCTGCGCGAGGCACTCGATGCGTTGACGCGCACCAGCAAATGGCTGCTGGAGCGCGTTGCGTCCGCGCCCAACGAGGCCCTCGCCGGCGCGACCCCGTATCTGCAGCAGTTCGGCGCCACGCTCGGCGGCTGCATGCTGGCATCCGAAGCGCTCGCCGCGAAAGCCGACGGCAACACGGACGCCGCGCGCTACGTCTCGCTGGCTCGTTTCTTCGCCGAGAACATCACCGTGCAGGCCGGTGCGCTCGAGCGCACCGTGACGGAGAGCGCGGATTCGGTTGCTGCGGCGGATGCGGTGCTGCTGGGGTAAGGCCGGATGACGACCACCGGCAGCACCAGCACCACCATGACGATCGTGGCCGCCAGCAATTCGGCTCGGAAAAGATCCAGCGAGCGCATTGGCACGCCTGCAGGATGATGTAGGCTGACGCCTCGCGAGACTCGCGAGCGTCAAGCGTCGCGGCGACTGCAGGGGTCTTTCATGCCGAATGGCAATATCGTCGTCACCGAAGAGCGGGAAACGCGGGTGATCACCCTGCGCCGCCCGAGCAAGAAGAACGCGATCACGCAGGACATGTACCGGGAGATGAGCCGCGCGATCGACACTGCGCAGAACAATCCCGACATCCGCTGCATGATCATCACCGGCGGCTCCGGCGTGTTCACCGCCGGCGACGACATCGACGATTTCATGCACGCCGACACCTCCCGCCCCGAGACGTTGTCGGACGGCGCCAGATTTCTCTATTCGCTCGCCCTCAACGTCAAGCCGATCATCGCGGCCGTGGACGGCGCGTCGATCGGCATGGGCACCGTGATGCTGTTCCACTGCGACTACGTGCTGGCTTCGAACGCTGCGACCTTCTCGGCGCCCTACATCCGCCTCGGGCTCGTGCCGGTCGGCGCGGCCAGCCTCCTGATGCCGAACACGATGGGCTATCAGCGTGCCTTCGCCATGCTGGTGATGGGGCGGAGTTTCACTGCCGCAGAGGCGCATGCCGCCGGCTTCGTCAACACCGTGGTCTCGCCGGGACATACCGAGGTCGAGGCGCGCAAGGTGGCGCGCGAGATCTGCAAGCTGCCCGCCGAAGCCGTCGCGATCTCGCGCAAATTGCTGCGCGTGCAGCCGGAAGAGCTCACCCGCCGCATCGACCAGGAAGCCCATCTGTTCGGCGAGCGGCTGAAATCGGAAGAAGCCATTGCCGCGTTCAACGCGTTCGCGAACAGAAAGAAGCGGTGAAGCACGCGACTCTCCCCTGGGGGGAGGCGCGCGGCACGCGCGGTGTTTCGGCAAAAGGCTTCGTGAAATCTTCGCGCGGAACGATTAATCTGGTTCCATGCGACATCTCTTCCGCCTGACCGCCTTCACATTGGCACTCGCCGCCCTCCCCGCCTCGGCCCAGACCGCAGCGCCGGTCGAGCTGCGCATCCTCGCGATCAACGATTTCCACGGCAATCTGCGCCCGCCGCCGGGCGGCAGCCGGATCGGCGATCCCGAGGATCGAACCAAGAAAGTGACGGTGACCGCCGGCGGGGCCGAATACATGGCGACGCTGGTGAAGCAGTTGCGCGAGGGGCACAAGAACACGATTTTCGTCGCTGCCGGCGACCTGATCGGCGCCAGCCCGTTTTTGTCGGCGATGTTCCACGACGAGCCTTCGATCGAGTCGCTCTCGATGATGGGGCTCGCGATCACCTCGGTCGGCAATCACGAATTCGACGAAGGCACGGCTGAGCTCCTGCGGATGCAGAATGGTGGCTGCCATCCCGTCGACGGCTGCCAGGGGCCGCATGCCTTCACGGGCGCCAAATTCCACTATCTCGCCGCGTCCACCTTCGAGACGTCGACCGGCAAGAGCGTGCTGCCGCCTTATGAGATCAGGGAATTCGAGGGCATCCCCGTCGCCTTCATCGGACTGACCTTGAAGGAGACGGCGGGCATCGTCTCGCCGGCCGGAATCACTGGCCTCGAATTCCGCGACGAAGCCGAAACGGTGAACGCGCTGGTGCCGCAACTGAAGGCGCGCGGGGTCGAGGCGATCGTGGTGCTGATCCATCAGGGCGGCGAGCCCGCCGGCGACTACAATGAATGCCCGGCGATCACGGGCCCGATCGTCGATATCGTGAAGAAGTTCGATCGCGCCGTCGATGTCGTCGTCAGCGGCCACACTCACCGCGCCTATGTCTGCGACATCGACGGGCGGCTCGTCACCAGCGGCGACAAATACGGCACGCTGGTCACTGCCATCGACCTCAAGCTCGATCCTGTAACCCGCGACGTCGTCGGCGCCAGGGGCGAGAACGTCATCGTCGCCAATGCCTCGCTGGCCAGGGATCCCGAGCAGACCGCATTGATCGATGCCTACGACAAGCTGTCGGCGCCGATCGCCAATCGTCCGGCCGGATCGGTGACGCAGACGCTGTCGCGCATTCCGAACGAGGCCGGCGAAAGCGCGCTCGGCGATATCATCGCGGACGCGCAGCTTGCCGCGACCAGGGACGCCAAGGAGGGCAGCGCCGTCATCGCGCTCACCAATCCCGGCGGTATCCGCACCGACATCGTTCCAAGGGAGAACGGCGCGATATCCTTCGGCGACGTCTTCGCGAGCCAGCCGTTCCGCAACCGCCTCGTCACCATGACTCTGACGGGCAGCCAGCTCAAGGACATGCTCGAGCAGCAATGGCTCGATCCGAAGCGGCCGCGGATCCTCCAGGTGTCGAACGGGTTCAGTTATGCCTGGGACGCGGCGAAGCCCTTCGGCGAGCGCGTGATCGCCGAGAAGATCACGCTCAACGGCAGGACGGTCGAAGCTGGAAGCGGCTACCGTGTCACCCTCAACGATTACCTCGCCGTCGGCGGCGACGGTTTTACCGTCGCCAAGCAGGGCACGGCGCCGCAATATGGCGGCTACGACGCGGACGCGCTGTTCGCGTTCTTCAGGGCGCACGGACCGATCGGGCCACTGCCGCTGAGCCGCATCCTGCGCGTGAATTGATTCGGATCAAATGGACCGGTCCGGGACAACCCTTTGCCATTCCCGATGGAACGCATAGATTGTGTTTTGCATTGCGTTTTGGCGCCGGATGCGCCAAGCGACGTCGAGAGCCCGTAGCTGTGAGGCCGACCTGATGAGCACGCTTCTCCTCTCCCACAAGGCCTGCCTCGACCACGTCACGCCGCCGGGACATCCTGAAAGGCCCGACCGCCTGCGCGCGGTGGAGGAAGCGCTGTCGAATGAGCGCTTCCAGTTCCTGGCGCGCGACCAGGCTCCGGAGGGCGACCTCGATCTGGTCACGCTGTGCCACAACGAGGATTACGTCACCGAGCTGCGCCACATCGCGCCGACCAGCGGCCAGGTCTATATCGACGGCGACACCTCGATGTCGCCGGGCACGTGGGAAGCGGTGATGCGCGGCGTCGGCGGCGCGGTCGCGGCGACCGAAGCAGTGATGAACGGCGAGCATCGCAATGCCTTCGTCGCGGTGCGCCCGCCGGGCCATCACGCCGAGATCGGCAAGCCGATGGGCTTCTGCTTCTTCGACAACGTCGCCATCGCCGCGCGCCATGCGCAGCGCAAATACGGCATCAAGCGTGCGGCCATCGTCGATTTCGACGTGCATCACGGCAACGGCACGCAGGACATCTTCTGGTCCGACCCGACCGTGATGTACTGCTCGACGCACCAGATGCCGCTGTTTCCAGGCACCGGCGCCAAGGGCGAGCGCGGCGACCACGACACCATCGTCAATGCGCCGCTCGCTTCCGAGGACGGCGGCCCCGAATTCCGCTCCGCATTCGAGAATTTGATCCTGCCGCAGCTCGAAAAATTCAGCCCCGAGTTGCTCGTGATCTCGGCAGGCTTCGACGCGCACTACCGCGATCCGCTGGCCTCGCTGAATTTGCGCGCGGAGGACTATGCCTGGGTGACGCGCAAGCTGATGGACCTCGCCGACAAGAGCGCCGGGGGGCGCGTTGTTTCTGTGCTCGAAGGCGGCTACGACCTGCAAGGATTGAAAGAATCTGTTACGGCGCATGTCGGCGCCCTGATGGGCGCCTGACGCCCCCGCCACATTAAGCCCGCAAAACTCTGCTTCTTCTGGATCTGAAGCGAATCGGGCAATCGGAAACCTATATGGCCGAAAACACCCAAGTCGACGTCTCCAGGCTGACCTTCGAGCGCGCGATCGAGGAGCTCGAGACGATCGTGAAGCGGCTCGAAGACGGCAAGGTGCCGCTCGAGGAATCCGTGACGATCTACGAGCGCGGCGAGGCCCTGAAGCGCCGTTGCGAGGAACTGCTGCGCCAGGCCGAGGCGCGCGTCGACAAGATCACCACCGATGCCAGCGGCCAGGCTACCGGAACCGCGCCGCTCGACGTCCAGTAAGGCCCACCGTTCGAAGCCGCCCGCCGCGAGCAACGGCCGCCCGCAATTTTTCATGATCGCACGTTGCCATTTGCGTGTTTGGGCCCGGGTGGCGAAGCACGACGATCGGGGAACTCCCCCACGAGGGCCTTTGCCCCTCTGAATCCCGTCCAAAAGACCTTGCTCTCGGCCAAAATCCTGCCGAGGAACCGGGCAAGGCAGGAACCCTTCCGCTGGTGCCCGGGTTAACCACTCTGGCCCACGGGTTGCACCTGCATACCCGTAATCGGCCCAGCGGGTTGGCTTTGGCCCAAGCTTTGGTGTAAAGCTGCGCGGAGTGTGGCTTTTTGTTAGCCTTGCGTGGGCACTGATTACCGACGACAAGCGCTTCAAACTGCTAATGAAATTGGTTGGGACGGACGAAGCCGATCTAAGTGACAGGGATCACAGAGACTGAACCGGAGCGCACTTAAGCTCACCTAAGCTTGAAGACGGGGCATTGCCCCATGCAGGTGGCTCCGACGGTTTAAGGACTCGCGCTGCGCCGATATTGTGCAAACCCATCGCGCACCGGAACGATCTTTCCGGCGCTGACAAATTGGAAATCGCCGTGAACGCATACAGTAAAACGCCGCTTCTCGACACCATCCGGACGCCGGACGACCTGCGCAAGCTCAAGGTCGAGCAGGTTCGCCAGGTCGCCGACGAGCTGCGGCAGGAGACCATCGATGCCGTCTCGGTGACCGGCGGTCACTTCGGCGCGGGCCTCGGCGTGGTCGAGCTCACCACCGCGATCCATTACGTCTTCGACACGCCGCGCGACCGGCTGATCTGGGACGTCGGCCATCAGGCCTATCCGCACAAGATCCTCACCGGCCGGCGCGACCGCATCCGTACCCTGCGCACCGGCGGCGGCCTGTCCGGCTTCACCAAGCGCAGCGAGAGCGATTACGATCCGTTCGGCGCCGCGCATTCCTCGACCTCGATCTCCGCCGGCCTCGGCATGGCGGTCGCGCGCGACCTCGCAGGCGGCAAGAACAACGTTATCGCAGTCATCGGTGACGGCGCGATGTCGGCGGGCATGGCCTATGAGGCCATGAACAATGCCGGTGCGATGAACTCGCGCCTGATCGTCATCCTCAACGACAACGACATGTCGATCGCGCCGCCGGTCGGCGCCATGAGCGCCTATCTGTCGCGGCTCTATTCCGGCAAGACCTATCGCACGCTGCGCGATGTGGCCAAGCAGATCAACCAGCGCCTGCCCAAGATCCTCGCCAACCGCGCCAACCGCGTCGAGGAATACTCCCGCGGCTTCATGATGGACGGCGGCACGCTGTTCGAGGAGCTCGGCTTCTATTACGTCGGCCCGATCGACGGCCACAACCTCGACCATCTCCTGCCCGTGCTGAAGAACGTTCGCGACATGGAGACCGGCCCGATCCTGGTCCACGTCGTGACCCAGAAGGGCAAGGGCTATGGCCCGGCGGAAGCCTCCGCCGACAAGTACCACGCCGTCGTCAAGTTCGACGTCGCGACCGGCACCCAGGCCAAGTCCAAGCCGAATGCGCCGGCCTACCAGAACGTGTTCGGCCAGAGCCTCGTCAAGGAAGCGGAGAAGGACGACAAGATCGTCGCCATCACCGCGGCGATGCCGTCCGGCACCGGCGTCGACATCTTCAACAAGGCCTTCCCGGACCGCACCTTCGACGTCGGTATCGCCGAACAGCACGCGGTGACGTTTGCCGCCGGTCTCGCGACCGAAGGGTACAAGCCGTTCTGTGCGATCTACTCGACTTTCCTCCAGCGCGGCTACGACCAGATCGTGCATGACGTCGCGATCCAGAACCTGCCCGTGCGCTTCGCCATCGACCGCGCCGGCCTGGTCGGCGCCGACGGCGCGACGCATGCCGGCTCGTTCGACAACGCCTATCTCGGCTGTCTGCCGAACATGGTGATCATGGCCGCGGCCGACGAAGCCGAGCTCGTGCACATGGTGGCGACCCAGGTCGCGATCAACGACCGTCCGAGCTCGCTGCGCTATCCGCGCGGTGAAGGCCGCGGCATCGAGATGCCCGAGGTCGGCATTCCGCTCGAGATCGGCAAGGGCCGCGTGATCCGCCAGGGCAACAAGATCGCCCTGCTCTCCTTCGGCACACGCCTGGCCGAATGCGAGAAGGCGGCCGACGAGCTCGCCGCCCATGGCCTCTCGACGACGATCGCGGATGCGCGCTTCATGAAGCCGCTGGACACCGAGCTGGTGCTCAAGCTCGCCCGTGACCACGAGATCCTGATCACGATCGAGGAAGGCTCGGTCGGCGGTTTCGGCTCGCACGTCGCGCAATTCCTGACCGATCAGGGTGCGCTCGACAGCGGCATGGTGCGCTTCCGCTCCATGGTGCTGCCCGACGTGTTCCAGGACCACGACACGCCGGCCGCGATGTACGGCCGCGCCGGTCTCGACGCCAAGGGCATCGTCGCCAAGGTGTTCGAGGCGCTCGGCAAGGACGTCAAGACCGAGACGGTCAAGCTCGCCTGATCTGATCGTCGATCGGACGCCCCTCGCCTCTCCCTCCGGGAGAGGCGTTGTACTGTGCCGCGGTGCCTGGTCGGCGGATCGCTCTCCCGACAATCCGGCTGGCGGGCGCCAATGTGTTCCGGCCGGGTGCGACCGAGATCGGCCGACGTCCGACACGATCTCGCCGCGTGCGCGACTTGATCCTCCGGAGAACCGATGTCCCCTGCCCGCAAGCGCGCCGATGTTCTGCTGGTCGAGCGCGGCCTGTTCGAGAGCCGGGCGCGGGCGCGCGCGGCGATCGAGGCCGGGCTCGTCACGGCCGATGACAAGCAGGTCGCAAAACCGTCGGAGACCATCGCCGAGGACGCCGTGATCCAGGCCGAGCCTGCGCACCCCTATGTCTCCCGCGGCGGCGTCAAGCTCGCCGGCGCACTGGAGCGCTATCCGATCGAAATCGAGGACCATGTCTGCCTCGACGTCGGCGCCTCCACCGGCGGCTTCACCGAGGTGCTGCTCGCGAACGGCGCGAGCCTGGTATTCGCCATCGATGTCGGCACCAGCCAGTTGCATCCGTCGTTGCGCGACCATCCCAAGATCGTGTCGATGGAAGAAACCGACATCCGGGCCTATGACGGCAAGCGCCTCCAGGCGCGACCCGACGTCGTCGTCATCGACGTCAGCTTCATCTCGCTCAAGGCGGTGCTGCCCGTGGCACTGTCGCTGGCGGCCGCGCCGATGAGCCTGCTGGCGCTGATCAAGCCGCAATTCGAGGCGGACCGAAAGCACAACAAGAAGGGCATCATTCGCGACGCCGCCGTGCACCAGCAGATCTGCGACGACATCGCCGCCTTTGCAACCTCGCTCGGCTGCACCGATATCGAGGTGTTCCCGTCGCTGATCACCGGCGGCGACGGCAATATCGAATTCTTCCTGGGCGCGCGCCGTGGTTGAGCGTGTCAGGATCGACCACGTCGGCCATCGCGGCGACGGCGTCTCGCTCAGGGCGGGCGATGCGGTCTACGTGCCCTACACGCTCGGCGGCGAGACCGTCGAGGTCGACCACGTCCCGGGCAACCATCCCGACCGCCGCAAGCTGCTCGCGGTAGACGTCGCCAGCCCCGAACGCATCGCACCGTTCTGTCCGCATTTTGGCGTTTGTGGCGGCTGCGCGATCCAGCACTGGGCAACCGAACCGTACCAGGCCTGGAAGCGCGGCATCGTGGTCGAGACGCTGGCCCAGGCCGGCATCGACTGCGAGGTGGCGCCGCTGGTGGACGCCCATGGTACGGGGCGCAGGCGCGTCACGCTGCACGGCCGCTTCGGCTCGCACGACGTGCTCAAGGTCGGTTTCTCGGCGGCGAGTTCGCACGACGTCATCCCGATTCATCGCTGCCCGATCCTCGATCCCGGGCTCGACGGCGTGCTCGATGCCGCCTGGGCGCTCGCCGAGCTGCTGTCGTCCAAAATGTCGGTGACCAAGCCGCTGGACATCCAGGTCACCGCCACCATCAACGGCCTCGACATCGACGTACGCGGCTCCGGTCCGCTGCCGACGCCGCTGGTCACGGCACTGTCGCGCGTCGCCGAGCAGCATCGCCTGGCGCGGCTGACGCGGCATGGCGAGCTGGTGCTGCAACGCCTGCCGCCGACGGTCAGGATGGGCCGGGCGGAGGTGACGCTGCCGCCGGGCTCGTTCCTGCAGGCGACCGTTGCCGGCGAAGAGACGCTTGCCACGCTCGTCGCCGAACGCATCGGCAAGGCCAAGAAGGTGCTGGACCTCTTCTGCGGCGCCGGCCCGTTTGCGCTCCGGCTCGCCGAGAAAGCCCGCGTCACCGCCTATGACAACGACGCCGCCGCCATCGCAGCGCTGGCGAAGGCCGCGCGCACGCCCGGCCTCAAGCCGATCAAATGCGAGCCGCGCGATCTGTTCCGCCGCCCCCTGGTGCCGCCGGAGCTGCGCGACTTCGACGCCGTGGTGTTCGATCCGCCGCGCCAGGGCGCCCAGGCGCAGGCGCTGAAACTCGCCGCGAGCAAGGTTCCTGTGGTGATCGCGGTCTCCTGCAACGTCGCAACCTTCGCCCGCGATGCGCGGCTCTTGATCGATGGCGGCTACAGGATCGACACCGTCGTGCCGGTCGACCAGTTCCGGCACACGCCGCATGTCGAGCTGGTGGCGCGGTTTACGCGCTAGCCGAGGCACTCCGGACCTTGACGTCGGTCAACCCTCCGGGTCTGCGGCGGCGCTAGAAGCGTCGTGCGGAATTGCCGCGGAGCGGATGATGACGATTGACCGGCGACAACTCATGGCGGCCGCGCTCGGGCTTTCCACAGCGGCACTCACCGGCCGGCCCGCGGCAGCGACGACAATGAGCTACAAGGAGGCCGTGCAAGCGTCGCGGGCGCCGCTGCGCGCGACGCCGAGAGATCGCGAGCTCGTACGCTTTGCGACACTCGCCGCCAACAGCCACAACACCCAGCCCTGGATCTTCTCTGCAGGCGGCAATGACATCGTGATTGCGCCCGACTTCGCGCGCCGCTGTCCGGCGGTCGATCCGGACGATCACCACCTTTTCGTCAGCCTCGGCTGCGCCGTGGAGAACCTCGTCCTCGCGGCATCGACGCTGGGCTGGCGCGCAAACCCGATCGTCGACGGCGACCGGATCGTGATCGCACTCGAACAGGCCCCGCCTGCCGCATCGGCGCTCGCGGACGCGATTCCGCTCAGGCAATGCACCCGCGCAACCTTCGACGGCCGCGCGGCCGGGCCCGACGCGTTGCGCCAGCTCGAGAATGCCTGTCGCGAGCCGAATGTCTCGGCGATCCTGCTGACCGAACGCGCCGCGATCGCGAACGTCGCCGACTATGTGCTCGCAGGCAACTCCGCGCAAATGCGCGACGAGGCCTTCATGCGCGAGCTCGTGAGCTGGATGCGCTTCAACGAGACGGATGCGGTCGCAACCATGGACGGGTTGTTCTCGCGGGCCTCGGGAAATCCGTCCCTGCCGGCATGGATCGCGCGCCCGCTGCTGAGGTTCTTCTTCACCGAAAGCGGCGAGAACGGGAAATACCGCGCCGAGCTCGACAGCTCGGCGGGCGTCGTCGTGCTTGCCGCCGATCGCGGCGACCCGCCGCACTGGATTGCGGTCGGCCGTGCCTGTCAGCGGTTCGGCCTGCAGGCGACCGCGCTCGGGCTCAAATATTCCTTCCTCAACCAGCCGGTCGAGGTGGCGGCGCTCAGGCCGCAATTCGCGACCTCGCTCGGCCTCGGCGATCGGCGTCCCGATGTCATCATGCGCTTCGGAGCCGGGCCGGATCTGCCGAAATCGCTCCGGCGCGCCCCGGAGCAGGTGATGCGCTGATGACGTTGCGGATCATGGCGGCTGCCGGCCTTTATTTTCTGATCGTCTTCGGCGCGGGATTTCTGCTGGGGCCAATCCGCGTGTTCTTGCTGGAGCCGCGCATCGGCTCACTCGGAGCCGTGCTATGCGAGACACCGTTCCTGCTGGCCGCCATCCTCGTCGCCGCACGGATGGCGCCGCGTGCGGTGCGGCTCGAGCCCCGGACACGCGCCCTGCTCGGCGTCGGAGCGACCGCGCTTGCCATGCAGCAGATCGCGGACGTCGTCGTCGGTGTGGCGCTTCGCGGAATCGGCCTGCGCGAACAGATCGCTCGCTTCGTGACGGCCGAAGACGCGATCTATGCGTCGCTGCTGCTCCTGTTCGCGATCATGCCGGAGCTGGCGCACCGGAATCCCGGCTAGCCCATGTTGCCGTTCACCGAATACCAATTCCTCGCAATTTTCGCTAGCTACAACCAGGCGATCTGGCCGGCACAGGTGCTGGCCTATCTGCTTGGCGGCACGGCGCTGGTCCTGCTCGTTGCGCCCAACCGCTGGTCGGATCGTGTCATCGCAGCGATCCTTGCCGTCATGTGGGCTTGGACCGGCGTGGCTTATCACCTGGTGTTCTTCGCAACGATCAACAAGGCGGCCATTTTGTTTGGCGCGCTCTTTGTGCTTCAGGCGGCTGCGCTGATCCATGCAGGACTGGTGCAGCACCGTGTCATGTTCCGCTTTCGCTGCCATCTGGCTGGCTGGATCGGACTATTCTTCGTGACCTATTCTGCGCTGCTGTATCCACTGATCGGCCTGATCACAGGACATTCCTGGCCCGAACTGCCCATGTTCGGAGTGACGCCGTGCCCGGTCACGATCTTCACATTCGGCATGCTGCTGCTCACGCGCGGGACCCTTCCTGCCGGCCTGCTTATAATCCCCGTGATCTGGTCGCTGATCGGCGGCAGCGCGGCAATACTTCTGCGCGTGCCGCAGGATTGGCTGCTCCTTGCCAGCGGCGTAATGACAGTGGCTCTGATTTTGATCGATCGCGCGACGGGACGGTCCGCCCAGGCGACACACTTTCCGGGGGCATGCTCCAGACGCCATCCGACCGCCGCGCGACATAACCGCCCCTTGAGGAACTGGTGGCGCGGTTCAGCCGATAGCTAGCGGCGAAGTCCGCCCAACGCCGGCGACTCGCCGGGCAGCATCGACGAGTTGATGTCGCTGTCCATGCGTCCCGACTGCTGCTGGGCGAACCCGGCCCCGAACGACAGGCTGAGGTTGGAGGTCGGCTTGAATTCGACACCGGCAAACCCGCCATAGCCCGGTGCGGTGCCGGAGGTGAGCGGCGCAAGCGAACTGCCAATCCCGTTGCCGTATTTCAGCGTGTCGAAACCGGCAAAGAAGGTGACGGGCATGCCGCCCGCGGTCTTGGTGTTGTAACCGAACTGCGTGCTGTCATAGGAGAGCGCGCTGAAATTGCCGGCGGGCGCGCTCTGGCTGAGGCCGCTCAAACCAAGGGTGCCGCGCTGGCTTCCGACAAAGAAGCCCGGGCGAAAATCGTAGCCGCCAGCCTCGCCGGCATTGAAGCTTGGAAAGTTGCCATAGCCGTCGGCGCTCTGGACAACACTGCCGCCAAAGCCGAATGGTCCGCCCGGGATCCAATATTGCAGAGGCGCCACTTGTGCTCGTACCGGAGCTGCGCTGAGGCAAAGCACCGCCAAGAGAGCGACAAGAGTGCAGGAACGTGCAAGGCCGGGCATTCGGGTAACCGTCTGGAAAGCCCGCAAATTATACGCGCCGGATCGCGCAAATGCCAGCGATGCGACGCCGCCGATCGCGCCATGGGGTTCCAGGATTCACCTCTTCCTGACGCATTGAACCTCCCTCGTTCCGGATTGACCCATTTACAGGACGCGCAAGCCCAGACCGTCGCTTTGACCGCGACGGCTTGAAGACGTCCTGCAACGCGCAGTTGCGCAAGACCTTTGAAAATGCCCGACATTGCACGGAGGCTGTCATGGAGGTCAATTCCGACAGGTTGAATGCCTTTATGGGCAAGATGATCACCGAGGTCGGGGCGGCGATGAACGCATCGCTGCTCCTGCTGGGCGACAAGCTCGGCCTCTACCGCGCCCTCGCCGGCAAGGGACCTATGAATTCCGCCGAGCTGGCGAGCGCCACCGGAACGAACGAACGCTACGTCCGCGAATGGCTGGCGAGCCAGGCGGCTTCCGGTTACGTGGAGTACGACTCCGCTTCCGGCAAGTTCTCGATGCTCCCGGAGCAGGCGATGGCGCTTGCCGACGAGAACAGCCCGGTGTTTCTCGGCGCGGTCGGCAATGTCATTGCCGCGGCGTTTCTCGACGAGCCGAAGATTACGGACGCATTCAAGAGCGGCAAGGGCGTCGGCTGGAATCGCCGCAGCGAGTGCCTGTTCTGCGGCACCGCCCGCTTCTTCCGCACCGGCTACATGCATAACCTGGTACAGGCCTGGCTGCCCGCGCTCGACGGCGTCGTGGACAAGCTGAAGCGCGGCGCCAAGGTCGCCGACGTCGGCTGCGGGCACGGCGTCTCGACTCGGCTGATGGCGGAAGCCTTCCCGAACTCCCGCTTCTACGGCTTCGACTATCACGAGGGCTCGATCGAGGCCGCGCGAAAGGCGGCCACTGAAGCAAAGCTGGGCGACCGGGTCAGCTTCGCTGTTCACTCGGCCAAGACCTATCCGGCCGAAGGCTACGATCTCGTCTGCTTCTTCGATTGCCTGCACGACATGGGCGATCCGGTCGGCGCCATCAGCCACGTGCGCGAAGCCATGGCCAAGGACGGCACCTGCATGCTGGTCGAGCCGTTCGCGGGCGACCGCCTCGAAGACAATCTCAGTCCGGTCGGCCGCGTCTACTATGCGGCGTCGACCATGATCTGCACGCCGGCCTCGCTCGACCAGGAGGTCGGCCTCGCGCTGGGCGCACAAGCCGGCGAAGCAAGGCTGCGCAAGGTCGCGCGCGAGGGCGGCCTGACGCGTTTCCGCCGCGCCGCCGAAACGCCTTTCAACCTGATCCTGGAGGCACGGATCTGATCTTCCTCATGCCGGCGCGAGCCTGCGGTAGACGGCCATGCCAATGCCGGAAAGATTCTGGAATGCTTCGCTGCGCTCGCAACGACGGTGTGCGGCGGCGCTGACCTCATACCGCAGCGACGGCCGTGAGGCCCCTACGCCGTCTTGTCCACCGAAGACGACGAATCCGCCGGCGGATATTTCGTCACCGGCACCATGAAGGACTTGCTGCCGACCTGGTAGATGATCTTGCCGTTCTGTCCGTCGTCGGTCGCGATCTGCGTCTGGCCGAACATGATGACGTTCTTGTAGACGTATCCGGTGCCCTGACGGGTGATGCCGTCGGTGGTGACGCTGACCTGCGCTTCTTTGCCATCGACGGAGAGCACCTTGAAGCTCGCGCTCTTGCCGTTGTCGCTGGAATAGCCGCCCCAGCTTCCCATCAGGCGGCTGTCGGAGGCCGGCGGCGCCTGCTTCTCGAGATTGGCGGTCTGCTTGCCGGCGCCCCCGAAGGAGAACAGGAGCACCATGTTCTTGCCGTCCTTGGTGCCGACCGTGACCCCGCCAAAGGTGATGAGCGTGCCGCTGACCTGGGCAAAGCCGCGCTCGGTGTGTCCGTTGTGGGTATACTCGACCTGCGCCCGGTTACCGCGGATGTTCACGACCTTGAAGCCGACGGGCTGATTATTGCCAACCCAATTGCCCTTCCAGTCACCGAGCAGGGAGCTCTGGTGATACAGCCGCTCGTTGGCGGGAGCGATCTGGCTGGTGCTCGAGGTGACGATGGCCATCGGGTTGCTCGGCGGATTGGTCTGACGGGCCCGCTTCGTTCGCGCGCCGACAGCGACGTCAGAACATTATCCGGAAACAATTGGAAACAACCGATTAGGGCCACGCGACAGTTAACGCGCAGTTAAGATCTTACGGGGCGGGATCGGGCAAAAGGTCTCATTGGAGGTGGGCGTTCAGCGCCCCCAGCGGTCCGACCAGATCTTCTCGCCGATCATGCAGCTCACGCGCGGCTCCTTTTCCTTCTCCGCAACGTGCATCACGGGGCGCTCCGGCGTGCGGCCGGCGACCTCCATCAGCAGCTTGGTGCGGATTGCTTCCTTGAACTTGTCGCGATCTTTGATCGTGATCACGAAGGAACCGGGGCCGCCGGTGACGCAATCCTCGTAGTAGTAGTCGAGATTGTCGATATCCATGGTCGAATAGGACGGCTCCTTGACCATGATCGGCAGGCCGTTGATGACGATGCCCTTCTCGATCGCGGCGTCGCGCGCCACCGTGACCGGGCCGCCATTGTTGTTGGGACCATCGCCGGAAATATCGATCACGCGGCGCAGGCCGCGATAGGGGTCCTCATCGAACAGCGGCATCGCGAAATTGATCGCGCCGGAGATCGAGGTGCGCGAGGCGCGCCGGATCGGCGTCTTCATGATTTCGGCGGCGACGGCGTCCGCCGTCTCGGGCCCGTCGATCAGCCGCCAGGGAATGATGATCTTCTGGTCGGTCGAAGCGGCCCACTCGAAATAGGTCACGGCGATCCGGCCGTTCGGACCCAGCTTCAGCGCCTGCAGGAATTCCTTCGACTGGATCGCCTGCGCATAGCCTTCGCGCTGGATCGCGAGCTCATCCATGTCCATCGAGTAGGACACGTCGACCGCGAGGATCAGTTCGACATCGACCGTCTGCGCGTCCCGGTCGGCCGCCAGCCGTCGCGGATGAATCTTGGGCGGCTCGGATCCAGGCGAACCAAACCTGGGTCCTGGTGCCGCGATGCCCGCAACATCCCCTCCGGCGAACATGCCGGTCAACAGCACAGCCCCGATCGAGAACAGCAAGCGCATCGCAGCCTCCCGTCGTATGACGCGATGGTGACATGCAATCTCCTTGCCGCAAAGTGCGAAGATCGCTTGCGCTTCACATTCCAGTTAAGCTTTGCGGGCTGAGAATCTTGCGAGACAGGATTTGCGAGTCGGGACTGGCGCGCTTTACGCAAAGCTGCCGTCATGTTGCCGCGCTTGCGCCGCTGGAACACACGCGCCCGTCCGGCCCCGCCGTGCCGCGGCTCGAGTGGCGCTCCCGGAATGACGAGCCATTGGGACAGAGCGTCCCGCCCACTTGTCCGGCGCGATTTCCATGCTAGGCTGGCCGCACAGATGGGGATGGAGTCCCCCGACAACCGCCCGGCGGCCTCCGGCTGTAATGGGCTGATGACTCCTGCTTGAGGAGAGGCAATCTTTTGGGCCTCTGCCTTCGGCGGGAGCATGGACGAACCCGCCAATGGCGGGTTTTTTGTTGCCTGGAAGAAGGCCAGGAGAGGGTCAGGACGTGAAGGTCAAGGAGAAGTCCAAGGCGTGACGACGACACCGAATGCTGCGCGTGCGGGGCTGCCCAGAGGGATCTGGGTGCTCGGCTTCGTCTCGATGCTGATGGATATCTCCTCCGAGATGATCCATGCGCTGCTGCCGGTCTATCTGGTCACCGTGCTCGGCGCCTCCACGCTCACCGTCGGCTTCATCGAGGGCATTGCCGAGGCGACCGCCTCGATCACGAAGATCTTCTCCGGCGCGCTGTCGGACTGGCTCGGCCGGCGCAAGCTGCTCGCCGCGCTCGGCTACGGGCTGGCCGCGCTGACAAAACCGTTGTTTCCGCTTGCTCCAAGCGTCGGATGGCTGATTGCCGCCCGCTTCATCGACCGCGTCGGCAAGGGCATTCGCGGCGCCCCGCGCGATGCGCTGATCGCCGATATCGCACCCATCGGCCTGCGCGGCGCGAGCTTCGGGCTGCGACAGTCGCTCGACACCATCGGCGCGTTCGTCGGTCCGCTCGTGGCGATCGGCCTGATGTGGTGGACGGCGGACAATTTTACGATCGTGTTCTGGGTGGCAGTGCTGCCAGCGTTCCTGTCGTTCGGACTGGTCACATTTGCGGTGAGCGAGCCGGATCCGGACCCGCGCCGGGAGCCGTCGAGCAATCCGCTGAACGCCGTCGCGATGCGGCAACTCGGATCGGTGTACTGGCGTGTCGTCGCGGTTGGAATCGTCTTCACGCTGGCGCGCTTCAGCGAGGCCTTTCTGATCCTGCGCGCGCAGAACATCGGGCTCAACGCGATGTGGGTGCCGGCCGTGTTGGTGCTGATGAACGTCGTCTACGCGCTGTCGGCCTATCCGGCCGGCGTGCTCTCGGACCGGATCAACCGCACCGGCCTGCTCGCGCTCGGCCTTGTCCTCCTCGCCGGCGCCGATCTTGCGCTTGCGCTGCTGCCCAATCTCGCGGGCCTCGCGCTCGGCGTCGTATTGTGGGGGCTGCATATGGGATTGACGCAAGGCCTGCTCTCGGCCCTCGTCGCCGACGCAGCACCGCCGAGCTTGCGCGGCACCGCGTTCGGCTATTTCAACCTGTTCACCGGCCTTGCCTTGCTGGCCGCAAGCGTGATCGCCGGCGCGCTGTGGGATGCCTATGGTCCGGCCGCAACGTTCCTGGCCGGGCTCGGCTTCGCACTGGTCGCGCTCGTGGGACTCTTCGCCGTCGGCAACGGGCTCGCAGCGGAGCAAATGAGATGACGGAGGACTGTTCGTCGTGCTGAGCGGAGTGATTGCGATCGCGATCGGCAGCGTCCTTGGCGGCTGTGCGCGCTATTTCGTCTCCGGCGCGATCGCGCGGCGGATGGGCGAGACCTTTCCTTGGGGAACCATGACCATCAACGTCACCGGCGCCTTCCTGATCGGCATTTTTGGCGCGCTGGCGACCCACCCCGGGTCGGTGTTCGCCGCGCCCGATCCCTGGCTGTTCGCGGTCACCGGCTTCCTCGGCTGCTACACCACGGTGTCCTCATTCAGCCTGCAGACGCTCACCCTGGCGCGCAACGGCGAGCCGATGCATGCGCTCGGCAATATCGTGTTCTCGGTCGGACTGTGTCTTGCCGCTGTGAGCTGCGGTTTCCTCCTTGCTGACAGCCTTGGAGGATAGACGCAGATGAACGCTCCCTCCTCCGCCGAGCGCTGGCACAGCGCGACGCTCTATGCCTGGGTTGCAGCCGGCAGCATCGCCGGCGGGCTGACGCGCTATCTGGTCGGGCTCGCGCTCGATACCGGTCCGGGCTTTCCCTTCGCGACGCTCTTCATCAACGCCACTGGATCGCTGATCATCGGCTTCTATGCGGCGCTGACCGGTCCCGACGGCCGTGTGCTGGCAAGTCCCGGGCACCGGCAGTTCGTGATGACCGGCTTCTGCGGCGGCTACACCACCTTCTCGACCTTCAGCCTGGAGACCTTCCGCCTGCTCCATGGCGGCCTGAAATACACGGCGCTGGCCTATATCGCGGCGTCGGTCGTCTGCTGGCTGGTATCGGTGTGGGCAGGCCATATGATGGCAAGCCGCTACAACCGCTTGAAAAGGAGCTGACCATGCAAATCCCCAATCAGGCTGTCTCGCTCCGGATCTTCATCGGCGAGAGCGACCATTTCGACGGCAAGCCGCTCTATGAAGCCATCGTGATGACGGCACGCGAGCGGCATCTGGCAGGCGCCACCGTGCTGCGCGGACCGATGGGGTTTGGCAAGTCGAGCCGGCTGCACACATCGAAGATCCTGCGGCTGTCAGAAGACCTGCCGCTGCTGATCGAGATCGTCGACAGTGAGGACAACATCAACGCATTCCTGCCCATCCTGGACGGCATGATGTCGAGCGGGCTGATCACCTTGGAGAAGGTGCAGGTCCTGCAATATGGTGAGAAGGCCGGAGGCTGAGCGCTCCGGCCGAACCCCCAGCCCGCCGTGTCCAGGAGGCGGAATGAACGACACCGTCACCAAGCCGAAAACCAGGACCAAGACCAAGGTCGAGCGGCCGAAGCTGCACAAGGTCATCCTGATCAACGACGATTTCACGCCGCGTGAATTCGTCACCATGATCCTGAAGGCCGAATTCCGCATGACCGAGGATCAGGCCTACAAGGTCATGATCACCGCGCACAAGCTGGGCGCCTGCGTGGTCGCCGTGTTCACCAGGGACGTCGCCGAGACCAAGGCGACCCGCGCCACCGACGCCGGCCGGGCCAAGGGCTATCCGCTGTTGTTCACGACGGAGCCGGAGGAATGAGGCGCGCCGTCTTTCGTTTCCAGCCCGATTTGCCCGCCGAATAAGGTATCTATTGGCCGCCAGGAAGCGCATGGTGAGCCATCACCGGCTCATCCCGGCCTCCAACGGTGACTGAGAGATTCTCGCGCTCCCGCCCACATGCGGAGCTCCCGTGCGAAACACCACCAAGACAAGCATCCCGCTCAGCGATCGTCTTGCCCAATTGGCAGACGAAGCCCGCCGCCGCGCAGAGATCGCGCCACCCGGAGCCCAGCGCGAAGCGCTTCTCAAGGCAGCGCAGTTGAGCGAAACCGCCTCGCACATTCATAACTGGATCAGCCCGCCTCGCCCGAAAGTGCCAAGGTAGCGGCAAAGCCAACCCTGGACGGCGGTCTCTTCATGTCGAGCGACCACCGGCCACGGTCGGCATCCGCCGACAGATGCGACCTCGAATATAAGTTGCATATAATGAACGATATTTCGGTTTGGCCGTTGTAGCAGCACTCCCCAAACGAAGCGGGGGCAGACAACAGCCAAAGCGGCCCCCGAATGATGAAATCTCTTATCGCGTTCGCGATGTTCTTCCTCCTCGGAGCGTCCGTGATTGTGTTGCCCGGCTTTGCTCCCGAAGTGAAGGCGCGCGAGACAGTCGCTCTGGCAAAAGCGGATCGGCTCGCAATCCATCCTGTTGTCCGGAATTGCTCCGGCCAAGTCTGGCCGGACTTCAAAGCATCGTGCCTGCGCAGAAGTGGGTCGGATGTCAGAGTTCATGACGCTCGTTTGGTGACTGCGCGCCGCTAGACCAACAATTGCAAGGCGCCGACCGGGCTTGTCGGCCGATGCAGGAAAGTGGTGCACAGATGTCAACGATTCCAACGTCCTCGCCGAACGTTCTCGTCGTCGAAGACGAGATGATACTGCGCATGCGCGCGGTCGATATCGTGGAGGATGCAGGATTCCACCCCGTGGAGGCCGTCAACGCCGACGAAGCAATCGCGATCCTCGAGTCGCGATCGGACATCTCGCTTCTGTTCAGCGACATCCAAATGCCCGGCAGCATGGACGGCCTGAAGCTGGCCCACGCGGTGCACGATCGCTGGCCTGCCATCAAGATCGTGCTGGTGTCCGGCCAGGTAAAGCCGTCTGAAGCCGAAGCGCCGGCAGACAGCCGCTTCTTTCGCAAGCCGCTCGCTGTCGAAGAAATGATCTCTCAGTTGCAGGGAATGATCGGGGCGGGCGCGTTGAAGATCGTCCCGAGCGCAACCACGGCCTCCGGGGAAGACCTCGAGGTGGTTCGATCGCCGCAGGAATCGATTCTGGTCGCGGAAAACGACAATCTCCGCCTCTTGCTGGAACAGGCCGACACCGACGCCAAGCTGCTGCTCGCTCAAGCGGGCATCGAAGCCCAGGAGCGCGAGGCTGCCGACAAGCTGCAAAAGCTCATTCTCGGAGAACTGCATCATCGCATCAAGAATACGCTTGCGACGGTGAGCGCAATCGCAGCCCAGAGCTTCCGGGCCGCAATCAATCTGGAGCAGGGGCAAAAGGCCATGGACGGCCGCTTGCTGGCGTTGGGGCGTGCCCACGACCTGTTGATCCAGGTCAGCTGGGCAAATGCGAGCCTCACCCATACCCTGAGCGGCGCCACCGATCCCTTTGACGTTCAGGGGGGCAGACGATTCCATTTCAATGGACCGGACCTCAGGATCACATCCGGTGCCGTGATAGCGCTCGCGATGACATTCAACGAGCTCTGCACCAACACGACGAAATTCGGCGCACTGTCCAATTCCTCCGGCCATGTCGAGATCGCATGGACCGTAGACGAGATCGAGCAGAGGCTGCGGCTGAAGTGGAGCGAAAGCGGCGGACCCGCAGTGACGCCGCCGACCCGGCGGAGCTACGGCACCCGGATGATCGAGTCACTCGGCCAGCAACTGAACGGGCAGGTGCGCCTCGCCTATGAAGCGTCCGGATTTGTCTATCAGTTGGATGTACCGCTGAGGTCGGTGATGGCGAGTGGCACCTGAAATTCTGCCGACCGGTTTGGCGGCGGCCGACTTCCGGGGACTACCTCAGGCCATCACCACCGGCGTTTCCTCCGCCAGTCCGTAGACGCGCTGCGCCTTGGAAAAGCCCGCGATCGGGAATTCGCCGAGCTCGCGCCAGCCGCCGTTGCAGACGCTGGCAAAGCCCTCGGACGCCACGACGGTCCGTCCCGTCCGGCCTGCGATCTTCTCCAGCCTTGCCGCGAGATTGACCGCAGGACCGATGCAGGTGAAATCGAGGCGATTGCCGCCGCCGATATTGCCGTAGAGGATGTTGCCGACGTGGAGCGCGACGCCGAAGCGGAAGCGCTCGACGACGTCGCCGACGGGATAGGCGAGCGCCTCGACGCTGGCGCGGGACTCCCGCGCCGCCTCCAGCACGCGCGAGCAGACATGGGCGGCGTCGCCGACATACTCGTCGATCGGGAACACCGCGAGCAGGCCGTCGCCCATGAATTTCAGCACCTCGCCGCCATGGCCCCGGATCGCGGTGACCTGGCAGTCGAAATAATGGTTGAGGATCTCGACCACGGTCTCGGCCGGCAGCCGGTCCGACAACGCGGTGAAGCCGCGCAGGTCGGAGAGCCAGATCGCCGCCTGCATGGTGTCGTTGTGGCCGCGGCGGATCTGGCCGCCGAGGATGCGCGCGCCGGCGCGGTTGCCGACATAGGTGTCGAGCAGCATCTCGGCGGTGCGGCGCAGGCTGATGATCTCGCTGACGCGCGCGAGCGGCGCCACGAGGGTCCGGATCGCCGCGATGTCGTCTTCGCTGAAACCGCCGGGACGCCGCGTGACCCAGCTCGTCGCGTGGATCGAGCCGTCGAGATAGGGCATCGGCACCGCGAAATAGTCGGTCACGCCTTCGGCGCGCATGTCGTCGAGGAACGGAAACCGCTTGCTGTCCGGATCGTCCATCCGCCCCCGGACCTCCAGTCCCTCCTCGAACACGATCCGCAGCGGGCTGCGTGCGAATTCAGGCGTCTCGAGGATCTCGAAATCGACGGTGCCGATCTCGACCTTCTGCCCCTCCCGCCAGACGAAATTGCGGCCGAAGATTTCCGGATGCAGCGTGCGGATGAAGATGCCGAACCGCCACAGCGGGAGGCCGGCCGCGACCAGATGCTCGCAGACCTCGGCGATCATCTCGGAGGGTGTCCCCGACGACCTCGCGCCGTCGATCAGCCAGTTGGTGATGCGCTGGATCTCGGAGTTTTGCATGTCCGCATTTGCGGACGAAGTTGTGGGATCGTCAAGCTGCGCGGTGGGCTAGTACCGCGACACGACCGCTCGCCCTGCCCTACCGCCCAACCTGCCCGCGGTCGCGCAGGAAGTGATCGGCCAGCACGCAGGCCATCATGGCTTCGCCGACGGGAACGGCGCGGATGCCGACGCAGGGGTCGTGGCGGCCTTTGGTGAATATCTCGGTGTCGGCGCCCTTGCGATCCACCGTCAGACGCGGCTGCAGGATCGACGAGGTCGGCTTCACCGCGAAGCGCACCACCACCGGCTGCCCGGTGGAGATGCCGCCCAGCACGCCGCCGGCATGGTTGGACAGAAAGCGCGTGCCGTCATTGCCGGTACGCATCTCGTCGGCGTTCTCCTCGCCGGTGAGCTCGGCCGCGCCGAAGCCGGCACCGATCTCGACGCCCTTCACCGCATTGATGCTCATCATTGCGGATGCAAGCTCGGCGTCGAGCTTGGCGTAGATCGGCGCGCCCAGTCCTGCCGGCACGCCGTCGGCGACGATCTCGAGCACCGCGCCGATCGAGGAGCCGCTCTTGCGGATACCGTCGAGATAGGTCTCGAAGAAGGCGGCCTTGTCCTTGTCCGGACAGAAGAACGGATTTTTCGCAATCTCGTCCCAGTCCCATTTGTCGCGATCGATCTTGTGCGGGCCCATCTGCACCAGCGCACCGCGTACCTTTACATCGGGCAGCACCTTTCGCGCGATCGCACCGGCGGCGACGCGCGTCGCGGTCTCGCGCGCGGAGGAGCGGCCGCCGCCGCGATAATCGCGCAGGCCGTATTTGGCCTCATAGGTGAAGTCGGCATGACCCGGGCGAAACTTGTCCTTGATCTCGGAATAGTCCTTCGAGCGCTGGTCGGTGTTCTCGATCAGGAGCCCGATCGGCGTGCCTGTCGTCACCTGCACGCCTGTCTCCGGATGCGCCATCACGCCGGACAGGATTTTGACCTGGTCCGGCTCCTGGCGCTGGGTGGTGAAGCGCGACTGGCCGGGCCGGCGGCGATCGAGATCGCCCTGGATGTCGGCTTCAGTCAGCGGGATCATCGGCGGACAGCCGTCGACCACGCAGCCGATCGCCACCCCGTGGCTCTCGCCGAAGGTGGTGACGCGGAACATGTGACCGAAGGTGTTGAAGGACATCGCTGCTCGCTGGCTCGGTTCCGGCGTGTGGTAACGCGCGGGGGGCCGGGGGTCAAACCCGCCGCTCCGGACGGCGGCGGCCCGCCTTAACTATACTTCTCCAGCCGTCCGTCGCGAAACACGTAGACGGCGCCCTGCTCGATATAGAGCTCGGCGGCGCTCGCCGGCGTCTCCAGGCCGAGCGAGACCATCAGGGCCCGGCAGGTGCCGCCATGGGCGACGGCGACGGTGTCGGTCCGGAGCTGGTCGTACCAGGCGCGGACGCGGACCTGCACATCAGCGTAGGTCTCCCCGCCCGCGGGACCCACTGTCCATTTGTCGGCGAGGCGCCGGGCGTAGACATCGGGATCGGAGGCCTCGCTCTCGGCCAGAGTGAGCCCTTCCCAGGTGCCGTAGCCGATCTCGCGCAGGCGATCATCGAGCGCGTAGCCGGCCACCGGCAGCTCGAGCTTGCCGCGGGCGAGCTCCATGGTCATGCGCGCACGGCCGAGTGGGCTCGACACGTAGGGAAGCCCCGCCTTGTCGCGGCCGTTGCGCTTGAACAGATCGGCGAGAATGCCGCCAGCCTGCACGGCCTGGCCGCGGCCGCGCGCGTTCAGCGGAATGTCCTTGGTGCCCTGAAGCCTCCCGAGCGCATTCCACTCGGTCTCGCCGTGGCGAAGATAATAGATCGTGGGCACGGCCATTCCAGATAAAGGCTAGCTCTGTTGTTTGAGCATGATCTGATCGGAAATCCGGTTCCCACTTTTCCGGATCATGCTCTATCCACCAAGCGGGATATCCGGCGCGTCCGGGCGCTTCATGCCCAGCACGTGGTAGCCGGAATCGACGTGATGCACCTCGCCGGTGACGCCGCGCGATAGATCGGAGAGGAGGTACAGCGCACTGCCGCCGACGTCCTCCGTCGACACGTTGCGCCGCAGCGGCGCGTTGGCCTCGTTCCACTTCAGGATATAGCGGAAATCGCCAATGCCGGACGCCGCGAGCGTCTTGATCGGCCCGGCCGAGATGGCGTTGACGCGAATGTCCTTCTCGCCGAGATCGGCGGCGAGATAGCGCACGCTGGCCTCCAGCGCCGCCTTGGCGACGCCCATCACGTTGTAATGCGGCATCCACTTCTCGGCGCCGTAATAGCTGAGCGTGATCAGTGAGCCACCGTCGGTCATCAGCTTCTCGGCGCGCTGCGCCACCGCCGTGAACGAGTAGCAGGAGATCAGCATCGATTTGGAAAAATTCTCCTGCGTGGTGTCGACGTAGCGGCCGTCGAGCTGCTCGCCATAGGCGATCGCGTGCACCAGGAAATCGATCTTGCCCCACTTCTCCTGCAGCACCGCGAAGGCGGCATCGATGCTGGCAGCATCGGTCACATCGCAATGGCCGAGCACGAGGCCGCCGATCTCGGCGGCGAGCGGCTCGACGCGCTTCTTCAGCGCGTCGCCCTGATAGGTGAAGGCGAGCTCGGCGCCGGCCGCGTGGCATGCCTTGGCGATGCCCCAGGCGATCGAGCGGTTGTTGGCAACGCCGAGGATCACCCCCCGCTTGCCTTGCATCAGTCCCGAATTCTGCGCCATTTCCTAACGTCCCGTCGAGCTGGGTCAAGGTCTGGAGGTACACCAGCCCTCCCTTGCGGTATAGTCCTAATACGCGGCGTTAACGCTGTTTCGAGCGCCGGAATAGCTGTTCCGCTCGGGTGTTATGATCGTTGTGGCGCTCGCGCCGAACATCAGGACGTCAAGACGGCATGAGTGCGTTTCGCCAAAGTGTGGAAGCCATGATCCCGGCGTTGCGCCGCTACGCCCGCGCGCTCACGCGCGAGGCGGATGCGGCCGACGATCTGGTGCAGGATACGTTGGTGCGGGCGCTGCGTTCGGAGCGCCTGTTCCTCGGGGGTGACGTCAGGAGCTGGCTGTACACGATCCTGACCAACCTCAACAAGAACCGGCGGCGCTCGCTGGCAAGGCGTCCGCAATTCATGCAGCTGACGGAGAACAACCCGGATGCCAGCGGGACCGAAGCC
Source organism: Bradyrhizobium sp. Bra64 (assembly GCF_024519875.1). Taxonomy (NCBI): domain Bacteria; kingdom Pseudomonadati; phylum Pseudomonadota; class Alphaproteobacteria; order Hyphomicrobiales; family Nitrobacteraceae; genus Bradyrhizobium; species Bradyrhizobium sp. Bra64. The sequence continues at coordinate 973,859 of NZ_JALJRD010000002.1, forward strand.
GAAGGACGTGACATCGAGAAGGCGCTGGCGACGCTGGTCGAGGAGCAGCGCTCGGTGCTGCTCCTGGTGATGCTGGAGGGCATGAGCTACCGCGAGGTCGCCGACATCCAGGGCGTGCCGATCGGCACCGTGATGTCGCGCCTGGCCCGCGCCCGTGCCCACGTTAAAGCCTCGCTGGAGGGCGAGCGCCCGGCGCTCAGGCGGGTGAAATGATGATGGCAGGGTTGATGCATTGCGCATGGCGCTTCCCACGCATGGAGTGGGACGCGGCGCAGTTGAATCACGAAAGACATTTTGGGCCGCAGAGCCAGAGACGACCGATATGAACGACCGCAAGATCCCAGTGACCGAAGACGAGCTGCACGCCTATGTCGACGGCGAGTTGCCGGCCGAGCGCCGCGCCGACGTCGAGGCCTGGCTTGCCGCCCAGCCTGACGATGCCGAACGCGTGCAGTCGTGGCGCGCCATGGCCGAGATGCTGCACGCCCGCTATGATTCCGTCGCCCAGGAGCCGGTGCCGGCGCGGCTTGAGCTCGAGCGGCTGGAACGCCGCCCGCGGCACTGGCTCTATGGCGCCGCCGCGGCCGTGCTGGTTGCCTTCGTCACCGGCGGCACTGCCGGCTGGCTGGCGCATGGCGCCGCCAACGCACCATCGACCTTCCAGAGCTTCACGACGGACGCGCTCGACGCCCACCGCCTCTATGTCGTCGAGGTTCGCCACCCCGTCGAAGTCGGCGGCAACGAGCGCGACCACCTCCAGGCGTGGCTCACCAGGCGCTGCGGCTGGACCGTGTTCGCGCCGAACCTGGAGGCGAGCGGGCTGAAGCTGGTCGGCGGCCGGCTCCTGCCGGGGCCGAACGGTCCGGCGTCGTTCCTGATGTATGAGGGCGCCTCGGGCGAGCGATACACGATCTACACCGCCAAAACCGAGAACGGCGCGACGCAGATGCGGTACGCCAGGACGGACAAGGACGGCGCGCTGTTCTGGGCCGAGCGCGGCGTCGGCTACGTCGTCAGCGGCGGCGGCGATCGCGACCGGCTGACCAAGGTGGCGCAGGCCGTGTACGACCAGGCCGAGAAAAACGGTACCTAGACAACCACACAAACGCGGTGCCTCGATTCCGACATTGAAAATTTGGAATCAAGACATCGGCGCGTCTCATTATCGCACCGGATGATCACGCGAAAATGAGCAGCGTTCGATCCGCCGATCGACGCGGGCGGCCTCGATTGGGGTTTTTGGTACCGCGCTGGTCCCCCTCTCGAGGCCGCACCTTTTTATCGGCTGCCCCGCCGGACAACCGACACGTCGAGCGTCGAAGCGCTACCACGCTTCACCTGTATGATGAGCATCATCTGCAGGGAGGATGCTCTAGACCTTAGGAGAACCCCTTCAGTTCAGATCTCGCCCTAAAGCGCGATAGCCCGCGCCTTAGCTCTTTGTTTGCGCATGATCTTTTCACAAAACCGCTACGCGCTTTTGCGGATCATGCATCAGCCAAGCCCGCTACGTGGATTGTAGGGGTGTTGGTCCCGCCACTTCTCCATCAATGCTTCAAGCTCGGCGTCGTTCCCGTCCGGTAGCATAATCCTGATGGTGACGAAGAGATCCCCGGTTCCGCCGGCTTTTGGCAATCCCTTGCCCTTGAGGCGGAAGGTCCGGCCGCTGGAGGTGTTCTTCGGGACCGATAATTCCACGGCATTGCCGAGAGTGGGCACGCGGACCTTGCCGCCGAGCACCGCCTCATAGAGCGTGACCGGCAGGTCGATCCTGAGGTCGGCGCCTTCGACCTTGAAGAAGGGGTGCGGCGCAATGCTGATGGTGATCAGAAGATCGCCCGGCGGATGGCCCTGAGCGCTTTCGCCCTGCCCCCGGAGCCGAATCTGCTGGCCCTCGGTAACACCGGCCGGAATCTTGACGTTGAGCTCCTTGCCCGTCGGCAGCCGGACGCGCTTCTCTCCGCCCTGCACCGACTCTTCCAGCGAGACGGTCATGGCGACATTCAGGTCGAGATCAACCCCGATCCCGCCAGTGTCGAATTCGAACTGCCCGGCACCACCGGCCCCGGGCCGCGCGCCGCGCGCACCGCCGAACATGCTGTTGAGGATATCCTCGAACGCGCCGGCGCCCTGACCGGGGCCCGCGCCGCCACCGCGGAACGTGTAGCTTTCGAACCCGCCGGGACCCGCGCGACCGCGTGGCCCGCCGCCGCCCGGAAAGCCCTGAAAGCGCGGCTTGCCGTCGGCGTCGATCTCGCCGCGGTCGAACTGCTTGCGCTTGTCCTCGTCGCCGATGATCTCGTTTGCCGAATTGATCTCGGAGAAGCGCTCTGCGGCCTTCGGGTCATCCTTGTTGCTGTCGGGATGATGCTTCTTGGCAAGCTTGCGATAGGCGCTCTTGATCGCGGCAGCGTTGGCGCTCCGCGGCACCCCCAAGATCTCATAGGGGTCGCGCATCCGTCACGTCTCCTCTCGGGAAATCGATATGTTCAAAGGGCTCCCCGCCCCATCTGAGCCTCATGTGGGGGCGAGTGGCATTTTTGCAACTAGTCTTCGGGGCTGATTCTCTACCTCTGGAGCACGATCTTATCGAAAAACCGGTTCCCGCTTTTCGCGAACGCGGCCCTTCGGGTCCGGATCATGCTCAGCTCCGCCATGGCTTTAGCGTATGAATCTCCCAACGGCCACGGGTGCTTTGGCAGCCGGCGCCCTGGAGCCAGCTTTCGGTGCGGCCGTTGACGTAGCTCGCCAGGAAATCGCGGCACTTGCGGCCGTCCTCGGCGGCATAGGATTGCGCGATCGGCGTAACCGAACCGCGCGCCCCGGTCTCCGGATTCTCCCAATGCTGGCTGGAATCCTTGTCGCCCTTGCTGAGGACGTCGGAGGCGGCGTTTCGGGCGAAGGCGAGATCGGTCTCGGTGGGGGCCGCCTCCTTCGCCGGCATCGCGATCGAGCCGGTGAGGTCGCTGTCGTCGGCCTTGGCGTAGGCACTCGTGTCATTGCGCGAAAAGCTGCAGCCGCTGGTGCCGAGCCCGATCAGAACGACGGTCATGACGAAGCCGGACGGCCGGATCGACGATAGGCCAACGCGTCCCCATGCCCTATATAGGGCGGAAGCGGACAACAACGCGTTTTGGGCCGCAGGACGCAACTCGGACTCCAGACATGACCGACACGACTTCGATGAAACACCAGACACCCTTAACATCCGGTGATTTCACCGCCGCCGACGAGCCGTTTGCGCTGTTCGAGGCCTGGCTGAAGGAGGCCATCAAGAGCGAGCCGAACGATCCGAACGCGATGGCGCTCGCAACCGTCGACCCGGAAGGGCTTCCGGACGTGCGAATGGTGCTGATGAAGGGCTTCGATACCGATGGTTTCGTCTTCTACAGCCACATCGCGAGCCAGAAGGGCCGCGAACTCGCCGCAAATCCTAAGGCGGCGTTACTTTTTCACTGGAAGTCGCTGCGCCGTCAGGTCCGCATCCGCGGCAACGTGACGCCGGTGACCGACGCCGAGGCCGACGCCTATTTTGCGACCCGCCCCAAGCAGGCGCAGATCGGCGCCTGGGCGAGCAAGCAGTCGCAGGAGCTGGAAAGCCGCTTCGCCTTCGAGCAGGCCATCGCCAAGGTCGCGGCCAAGCACGTCATCGGCGAGGTGCCGCGTCCGCCGGGCTGGAGCGGCTGGCGCATCACGCCGGCGCGCATCGAGTTCTGGCACGACCGCCCATTTCGCCTGCACGACCGCATCGAATTTCGCCGTGACGCGGCCGGCGAGCCGTGGTCCAAGACGCGGATGTATCCCTAGAGCTTTGGCCGATCTGAAAGATGTCCATGCCGCATTCGTCCAATGCGCCGCGCCGCACGCTGCTCCTGACCGGAGCGAGCCGCGGCATCGGCCACGCCACCGTGATCCGCTTCTCGTCGGCGGGCTGGCGCGTCATCACCTGCTCGCGGCATCCGTTCCCGGAGGATTGCCCGTGGGACGCAGGCCCCGAAGATCACATCCAGGTCGACCTTGCCACCCCCGCCGATACCACGCGTGCGATCTCCGACATCCGCGACCGCCTCGAAGGCGGCATGCTCCATGCGCTCGTCAACAACGCCGCGATCTCGCCAAAGGGCCCTGGAGGCTCAAGGCTCGGCTCGGTCGACACCGATCTCGATACCTGGACGCACGTGTTCAACGTCAACTTCTTCGCGCCGATCATGATGGCGCGGGGACTGATCGAGGAATTGAAGGCGGCCAAGGGCTCGGTCGTGAACGTCACCTCGATCGCGGGCTCGCGGGTGCATCCCTTCGCAGGCGCGGCCTATGCGACCTCCAAAGCCGCGCTGGCATCCCTGACGCGCGAGATGGCCTCGGATTTCGGCCGGGTCGGCGTGCGCGTCAACGCGATCGCGCCGGGCGAGATCGACACCTCGATCCTGTCGCCGGGCACTGAGAAGATCGTCGAGCAGCAGATCCCGATGCACCGCCTCGGTACGCCCGACGAGGTCGCCAAGATCATCTACGTGCTGTGCACGGACACCAGTTCGTACGTCAACGGCGCCGAGATCCACATCAACGGCGGCCAGCACGTGTAGGTGCGCGTCATTGCGAGCGAAAGCGAAGCAATCCAGACTGCCTCCACGGAGACGGTCTGGATCGCTTCGTCGCTGCCGCCTTCGCTCCTCGAGTTACGGCAGACAAGTCGCTCCTCGCAATGAGAGAATTGGAAGTGCTCAGGGAAGCAAGGCGATCCAGACAACGCCGCCGCAAGACCTGGATCGCCCGCCCTTCTTTCCGTTGCTCAGTCGATTCGAATCCGACGCGACCGATCGCGCAGCCGGGGAGCTGCGGCATTAAATGCAGTCGAGCAGTCGTCGTCATTCTCACCGTCGAGCAGCGGAGCACCACAGTGCCGGCACATGCGTGCCGACATCGACGCCGCCTTGCCGCTCGCCAGGACCTGACGATAGTTCGCCAGATCAATGACGTTGCGGAGCGACGTTATGTGTTTTTCAACCATGGCTGTTCCTCGCGGCTAACCCACTGCTTATCGCAGACAAGTTTCGCGCAAACGTTCAGCCCACCGCTCAAATTTTACCGGAGGAATTGGGGCACTGCGCACACATCACCGCACGGCCTCAATCCCGCTCTATTCTGCGACACCAAGCACCGTGTCTCTACGACCGGCGTAAGGTCTCGGTAGCTATCTCCCGAGAGGGCTACGAGATCAGAGCCACTTCTTCCACTTGAAGATCCAGTACGGGACGATCGCCGCGATCAGCATCAGCACCAGCGCAAACGGATAGCCGTGCGCCCACTCGAGTTCCGGCATCGCCTTGAAGTTCATGCCGTAGATCGAGGCAATCAGCGTCGGCGGCATCAGGACGACGGCCATGACCGAAAACAGCTTGATGATGTTGTTCTGCTCGAGATTGACGACGCCGAGCATGGCGTCGAGCACAAAGGTGATCTTGCTGGAGAGATAGGAGGCGTGGTCGGTCAGCGAGGCGACGTCGCGCTGCATGGTCTTGAGCTGCTCGCGCATGTCCTTCGACCATTTCACGCCCTCCACCACCGCGGACAGGAACGTGACGACGCGGCCGATCGACACCAGGCTCTCGCGGACCTTCGAGGTGAGATCGCCCTTGCGGCCGATCGAGATCAGGATCTGGGAATATTGCTTGGCGTGGCCGTGGCGCTCGCTCTCGGGCTCGAAGATGTCGTGGCTGACCTGGTCGATGTCGGCGCCGCATTTCTCCAGAATGTCGGCGCAGCGGTCGATCACGGCGTCCAGCAGTTCCACCAGCACCATCTCGCCGGTGATCGTGGGCACGCACGAACGGGCAAGCTTGGCCTCGACCAGGGCGAAGGGCTTCGGCAGATCGTAGCGCACCGTCACCAGCCGATGGTCGCCCAGAATGAAGGTTACCGGCGTGGTCCGGGGCATGTCGGTATCGGAGTGGCACATCAGCGTCGCAGTCATGTAGCGCGCGCTGTTCTCGATATAGAGGCGGCTGGAGATCTCGATCTCCTGCATGTCTTCCCGGGTCGGGATCGCGATACCCGCGAGCCGCTCAACGGCCTTGTCCTCGGCCGCGGTCGGATTGACCAGGTCGATCCAGACCGCCGCCTCCGGTAGTGCCGCGAGATCGTCGACGACCGCCTTCTTGAGGGAGCCCTCGGAGGGAAGAAACACAGAAAACATGCACAACTCCAGCAGGGCCTGCGACAGAATGACAGCCCTTAGCGCGATTCTGACAAGTTCATGATGACAAGCACATTAACGGAGCGTTTGCATTTGTGGCGGCGCCGTGGCCCGACCGTGGCATGGAATCGACAGTTCGGCATCCTTTGTCCAAAAGCGAGCTCTGGGGTGCAAAACTTGCGGCAAAAAAGCCACAGCTAGGGGCTCGCAGTGCGGGAGAAGGTCCGAAACGCTGGAATTGTGGCAGATTTCAACGATAATGGGGGTCAACGGAATCGTGGAATTTGGGCTTGGCTCAAGCCCCGCGAAAGCTTGTTGTTTTCGATTGGAATCAAATCATGTCGTCGCTGAAAGTTATGCTGGGTATTTTGGCCGCTGGCCTGATGCTGTCGGGCTGCATGCAGGCCACGCATTTTGAGGCGACCGACACCAAGGCCTTCAAGCCGAAGGACAAGGAACTCCTTGCCAAGGTTCGGTACGAGAACACCCCGGTCGCTGAGCCGTTCCGCCGCGCTATCGTCGATTACCATCGCAAGGAAGCGCCGGGCTCGATCGTGGTCGATTCCGACAATCACTATCTCTACTACGTGATGGATGGCGGCAAGGCGATCCGTTACGGCATTACCGTCGGCGAAGAGGCAATGGCCTGGTCCGGCATTGCCAAGGTCGGCAGCATGACCGAGTGGCCGGCCTGGCACCCGACCCCCGGCGAGATTTCGCGCCTCGGCGTGCCCACCTTCGTCGCGCCCGGTCCGGACAATCCGATGGGCTCGCGCGCCATGTATCTCTACTCGGGCGGCAAGGACACGCTGTTCCGCATTCACGGCACCAACCAGCCGGAATATATCGGCGCCTCGATCTCGTCGGGCTGCATCCGCCTGACCAACGAGGACGCAATCGACCTCTATAGCCGCGTCAAGGTCGGCACGATCGTGGTCGTGCTCGAGCCGAAGCACGGTGACTCCCCGTACAACTCGCGGCTAGCGCTGCAGGGCGGCGCCAGCCAAACGAGCCAATACTGATCGTCTCCCGATCTCCTGAATTGAAAAAGCGCCGGTTCTACCGGCGCTTTTTTGTTGCGGGCTTCTTGGATGCCGGGTTCGGTGCGGGAGGCGCGGGCTTCTCGGGCTCTTCGGCCTCATCCGCCTGGTCTTTGGCAGCCTCGGATTTACCGTCCGCCTTGGCCGCGACCTCGCGCGGCGGGGCCTCTTCCGGCCGTTCCGCCGGCAGCAGCGGGGCGACCTGCGGCAGGGGGTCCCAGACGTTCCACTGGCAGATCCGGTAGTCGTTGCGCCGCTGGGCCAGATCGAGATGGATGTGATCCTCGTGGTACCAGTCCGAGCCGGGGCCGAGCACGGTCGTAAAACGCGAGCAGACCGAATGCAGCACGCGCTCGCGCACGTCGCGCGACAAGGTGCGGTCGGTCAGACCGATCGACTGCCCGTTGACGAGCTTGATGGCGCGGACGTCGATGGCGTTGGCCTTGCCGTGCTCGGACAGTATCGCACCGGCGACGCGGTTGCGGCCGCGGCACTCGAAGCTGTCGAAATTGTCGAGATCGCTGATGGTCGAGCCGAGGCTCGCGGCCAGCGGCACCATGTCCTTGCGCACCCAATCGGCGATCGCTGACGCCATGGTGCAGCGGAGAATCGCCGCCGGCTTGACCGCCACCTTGCGCTTGTCCGGCAGCACGATGGCCTCCAGCCGCACCAGATCCTCGCCGCCGCAGGCGCCTGGACCGCGGATATCCGGGATCGAGGGCGCGACTGCGATGTCCTCGGTCAGCGCAAGGCGGCAGGCCGAGACCTGCTTCTCGGGCGGCGCCGCGGCCTCGGCGGGCTTGCTGGCGTTGGGCCTGTCGGGAGAAGGCTTGTCCGGGGAAGGCCTGTCCGGGGAAGGCTTGCCTTCGGCCTCCGGCGCGGCCTCGTCCGATGCTTTGGGGGCTTCCTCAGGGCGCGGTTTCGGTAGCGGGATCTTGGCGGAATGATGCGTCGCGCGCGGCCGTGGTGTACCAAGACCGAAGATATCCAGCGGACCAGCATATTTTCGCGCCTCCGCCCTCTCGGCGAGCACGAGCGACAGCCCCAGCGCGACGGTAACCATTGCCGCGCCGGCGGACATATAGCCGCGACAAGACCATTTGCGGCGAAAGTCCGGCAGGCTAAAACTCATGACAATTCTTTGGCCCAGCGCTGAGAGCGACAACCGCCCAGCGAATTCTCGGAGGAACGACGGAATGCTTGGTTTGATGCAAGATTGGCCCCTGCTCTGCCACCGTATCATCGAACACGCCGCCAGGATTCATGGCAAGCAGGAGGTCGTCACGCGATCGGTCGAGGGGCCGATCCATCGCACCACCTATGGCGACATCCACAAGCGCGCGCTCAAGGTCTCGCAGATGCTGGAGCGCGACGGCATCAAGCTCGGCGACCGTGTCGCAACGATCGCCTGGAACACCTGGCGCCATCTCGAGGCGTGGTACGGCATCATGGGGATCGGCGCCATCTGCCATACCGTCAATCCCCGCCTTTTCCCCGAGCAGATCGCCTGGATCATCAACCATGCGCAGGACCGCATCGTGATGACCGACATCACCTTCGTTCCGGTCCTTGAGAAGATCGCCGACAAGCTGGGAAGCGTGGAACGCTACGTCGTGCTCACCGACAAGGCGCACATGCCGCAGACGACGCTGAAGAATGTGGTCGCCTACGAGGACTGGATTGCGGAGGCCGACGGCCAATTCAAATGGAAGGATTTTGACGAGAACACGGCAGCCGCGATGTGCTACACGTCCGGCACCACGGGCGATCCGAAGGGCGTGCTGTATTCGCATCGCTCCAACGTGCTGCACGCGCTGATGGCGAACAATGTCGACGCGCTCGGCACCAGCGCCTCCGAGACCATGCTGCCGGTGGTGCCGCTGTTCCACGCCAACAGCTGGGGCATCGCCTTCTCCGCGCCGTCGCAGGGCACCAAGCTGGTGATGCCCGGCGCCAAGCTCGACGGCGCCTCGGTCTATGAGCTGCTCTCGACCGAGAAGGTGACGCACACCGCCGGCGTTCCGACGGTGTGGCTGATGCTGCTCCAGCACATGACCGCCAACAATCTGAAGCTGCCGGACCTGAAGATGGTGATCTGCGGCGGCTCGGCGATGCCGCGCTCGATGATCAAGGCCTTCCTCGACATGGGCGCGAACGTGCGCCACGCCTGGGGCATGACCGAGATGAGCCCAATCGGCAGCGTGGCGGCGCTGAAGCCGCCGTTCCAGAATGCCACCGGCGAGGCGCGGCTGGACGTGCTGCAGATGCAGGGCTACGCGCCGTTCGCGGTGGAGATGAAAATCACCGACGATGCCGGCAAGGAGCTGCCGTGGGACGGCAAGACCTTTGGCCGTCTCAAGGTCTCCGGCCCGGCCGTCGCCAAGGCCTATTACCGCGTTGACACCAACATTCTCGACGAGGACGGCTTCTTCGACACCGGCGACGTCTCGACCATCGACGAGGCCGGCTACATGCGGATCACCGACCGCTCCAAGGACGTCATCAAGTCCGGCGGCGAGTGGATTTCCTCGATCGACCTCGAAAACCTCGCAGTCGGCCACCCCGCCGTGGCGGAGGCCGCCGTGATCGGCGTGTTCCATCCCAAATGGGACGAGCGGCCGCTCCTGATCGTGCAGCTCAAGCAGGGCCAGCAGGCCAGCCGCGAGGACATCCTGAAGTTCATGGACGGCAAGATCGCCAAATGGTGGATGCCGGACGACGTCGCCTTCGTCGACGGCATCCCGCACACCGCCACCGGCAAGATCCTGAAGACGGCGCTGCGCGACCAGTTCAAGGATTATCGCTTTCCCAACGCGGCGGCATAGGTAGGCCGTCACAGGCGCCATGCCCGGGCTCGTCCCGGGCATCCGCGTCTCGGCTGCAGAAAGGCGTGGAAGGCCGGGCCAAGCCCGGCCATGACGGTCCGGACGCCTGCGGAACGCTTGAATTTACGGCCGGGGCGTGGTCTCAACGGCCCATCGTCGCGCCAGATCGGCCGGCACCGCGCCCCAAGACTTCGGCAGAGCTCACCCGATGGCCCGCAGGTTTTCCGCTCCCTATCAGTCGGAGCCCGTGTCCAGCCTCGCAAGTTGGGCGCGCAATCTGGCCGTGTTCGCAGTCGTGGCGGTGGTGGTCTCTATCCTCATCCTCCGCTTCGGCTTCCTGGAGATGAAGCCGGCGCTCGCGACCTTCTTCGGCGGGCTTGGGATCGCCGCGCTCTCGATCCTGTTCGGGCTCGCCGGTTTTGCCGCAATCTGGCAGAACGGCTCGCGCGGCATGGCGCGCATCCTGCTTGCCTTCCTTATCGACGCAGCGATCCTCGGCTATCCCGCTTATCTCGGCCTGCAATACCGCAAGCTGCCGGCGATCCACGACATCACCACGGACCCGATCGACCCGCCGCGGTTCGATGCGCTGGCGCGTCTGCGTACCGGCGACGGCACCAACACGGCCGTCTATGCCGGCCTCTATTCGGCCGAGCAGCAGCGCCAGTTCTATCCTGATATCGAGCCGATTGAGCTCGAGATTTCCGTCGACCGCGCCTATGCGATCGCACTTCAGCTCGTCAACAAGCGCAAATGGCTTGTCATCGACGAGCGCGCGCCGCAGCCGCCGCGCCGCATCGGCCGCATCGAGGCGGTGGCGCGCTCGCCGATCATGGGATTCCGCGAGGACATCGCGATCCGCGTCGTGCCCGACGGCGACGATTCCCGCGTCGATATCCGCTCCGCCTCGCGCTATTTCGAGAGCGACCTCGGCAGCAACGCCGCGCGCGTGAAAAAATTCATCGACGATCTCAACACCGCAGCCGATGCCGACGCGCTCAAGCCGGTGAAGAAGACGCCGGTGATCCCGCCGAAGGCGCCGGCGAAGACGGTCAAGAAGTGACCGTGAGCTAGGCGTTCGCCATCCGGTACGTCCCGCCAATCACGGGATCGCCATCCGTCGCCACCACGCCGCGGGCGACGAGATCCTCCAGATGCGCCAGCACGGAATAGCCGGCGGCGGTCGTCAGCCTGGGATCGATGCCGATATAGATCGCGCGGACCATGGTCGGGATGTCGGTCTCACCCTTGGCAAGGCGATGCAGGATCGAGGATTCGCGCGCCTTGCGGTGACGGATCAGGAAGCGCACGAAACGCGGCCCGTCCGGGATCTCGGGGCCGTGGCCGGAGAAATACAGATCCTCCTCGCGTGCGGCCAGGCGGTCGAGCGAGGCCATGTAGTCGATCATCGAGCCGTCGGGAGGCGCCACGATCGAAGTCGACCAGCCCATCACGTGATCGCCGACGAAGTTGAACTTTCGCTCGGGCCAGGCGAATGCAAGATGGTTGGCGGTGTGGCCGGGCGTTGCCACGGCCTCCAGACGCCAGCCGTCGCCTTCAACGACGTCGCCATCGGCGATCCTGATATCGGGCGCGAAGTCGCGGTCGACGCCGGATTCCGGATTGTGCTTCTCGCTCTCGAAGCGCGGGCGCGAGGCGCGGTGCGGGCCTTCGGCATAAACCGGCGCGCCGGTCGCCTGCTTGATCCGCGCGGTGTTCGGCGAATGGTCGCGGTGGGTGTGGGTGACGAAGATATGGCTCACCGTCTCGCCGCGCACGGCATCGAGCAGCGCCGCGGCATGCGCCTCGTCGTTCGGACCGGGATCGATGATCGCGACGTTGCCCTGGCCTACGATGTAGCTGACCGTGCCGGTGAAGGTGAACGGGCTCGGATTGTTACAGAGCACGCGCCGCACGCCGGGTCGGACTTCCTCGACGCTTCCGGCTTTGAGTGGAAAGTTGCGGTTGAACGGGACGTCGTCGTTGTCGGACATGGGACTTCCTGTGCACTACGGTCCCACCCCTCGCCGTCATACCCCCCGCGAAGGCGGGGTATCCATTACGCCGCGGCGCCGGTGGCGAAGGCGAGGTCTCTGGGATGCTGGATCGCCCGCTCCGGTGCGCAACTGCGCACAAGGCGGGCGATGACAGCTGAGCAATCAGAAAAACGCCTGAATACCCGTTATCGCGCGGCCCAGGATCAGGGCGTGGACGTCGTGGGTGCCCTCATAGGTGTTGACCGTCTCGAGGTTATGGACGTGGCGCATCACGTGGTATTCGATCGAGATGCCGTTGCCGCCGTGCATGTCGCGCGCGACGCGGGCGATGTCGAGCGCCTTGCCGCAATTGTTGCGCTTCATGATCGAGATCATCTCGGGGGCGAACTTGCCCTCGTCCATCAGGCGGCCGACGCGAAGCGAGCCCTGGAGCCCCAGCGCGATCTCGGTCTCCATGTCGGCGAGCTTCTTCTGCACGAGCTGGGTCGCGGCGAGCGGCTTGCCGAACTGCTTGCGATCGAGCGTGTACTGGCGGGCGCGGTGCATGCAGTCCTCGGCCGCGCCGAGCGCGCCCCAGGAGATGCCGTAGCGGGCGCGGTTGAGGCAGCCGAACGGACCCTTGAGGCCGGAGACGTTGGGCAGCAGCGCGTCCTCGGGGACCACGACGCCGTCCATCACGACTTCGCCGGTGATGGAGGCGCGCAAGCTGAGCTTGCCGCCGATCTTCGGCGCGGACAGGCCCTTCATGCCCTTCTCCAGCACGAAGCCGCGGATCTGGTTGTCGTGGGCGGCCGACTTGGCCCAGACCACGAACACGTCGGCGATCGGCGCATTCGAGATCCACATCTTGCTGCCGGTCAGGCGATAGCCGTCGGAAACCTTCTCGGCGCGGGTTTTCATGCCGGCCGGATCGGAGCCGGCGTCAGGCTCGGTCAGGCCGAAGCAGCCGACCCATTCGCCGCTGGCGAGCTTGGGCAGGTACTTCTTGCGCTGGTTCTCGTCGCCATAGGCGTAGATCGGGTACATCACCAGCGAGGACTGCACCGAGTTCATCGAACGATAGCCGGAATCGACCCGCTCGATCTCGCGCGCGACGAGGCCATAGGCGACGTAGCTCGCATTGGCGCAGCCATACTCCTCAGGCAGGGTGATGCCGATCAGGCCGAGCTCACCCATCTCGTTGAAGATCTCGCGATCGGTCGTCTCTTCGAGATAGGCCTTGGCGACGCGCGGCATCAGCTTGTCCTGGGCATAGGCGCGAGCGGTGTCGCGCACCATGCGCTCGTCTTCGGTGAGCTGCTCGTCGAGCAGGAACGGATCGTCCCATTGAAAAGAAGCCGCAGCCGGCTTGTCCTTGGCCTGAGGGCGCACGCTCATGAAACGTCCTTTCGTCTGGTTCCGTCGAAATTTGCCCGACAAAGTAAAGCGCCGCGGCAACAAGTGCAATTGCGTTGCAGATGGATGGGTCTGCGTGAATCCCGGGGACGCAGGTCGCGCCGGAGCATGACAGCGCTAGCTTTCGAGCTGCTCGTTGGCGACGATCTCGATGCCGAAGCCCGACAGGCCCTTGTAGTCGTGCACCGATGAGGTGAGATGCCGGATCGAGGTGACGCCGAGATCGCGCAGGATCTGCGCGCCCACACCGACCTCGCGCCACTGGCGGTTGCGGTCGGCCTCGGTCGCGCTCTCATCGGGCAGCGGCGCCACGGGGACGCCGGCTGCGCCGTCGCGCAGGTAAACCAGCACGCCACGGCCGGATTTCTTGAATTGCTCGAGCACCGCCGCCATGCGCTTGTGGCCGGTAAACGTGTCCTTGACGATGTTGGGCTTGTGGAAGCGCGTCAGCACGTTCTTGCCGTCTCCGACGCCGTTATAGACGAAGGCGACGTGGGCGATGGAATCGAACGGCGAACGGTAGGCATAGCCCTGCAGCGGGCCGATCGGGCTCTCGGTGACGAAGGTCGCCACCCGCTCGATCAGCTTCTCGCGCGCCTGGCGGTAGGCGATCATGTCGGCGATGGTGACGTGCTTGAGCTTGTGCTGGGCGGCGAAGCGGGCGACCTGCTCGCCCTTCATCACGCTGCCGTCGTCGTTCATCAGTTCGCTGATGACGCCGACCGGCGGCAGGCCGGAGAGCTTGCACAGGTCGACCGCGGCCTCGGTATGGCCGGAGCGCAGGAGCACGCCACCGTCCTTGGCGATCAACGGGAAGATGTGGCCGGGACGGGCGAAGTCGTTGGCGCCGGCATTGGGATTGGACAGCGCGCGGCAGCACGAGGCGCGCTCCTCGGCGGAGATACCGGTGCCGCCGTCGGGCTTGTAGTCGATCGAGACCGTGAACGCGGTGGTGTGCGCGGAATCGTTGTGGGCGACCATCGGATCGAGCCGCAGCCGGCGCGCGTCCTCGGTGGTCACAGGGGCGCAGACGATGCCGGAGGTGTGGCGGATGATGAACGCCATCTTCTCGGCGGTGCAGAGCGACGCGGCGACGATCAGATCGCCCTCGCCCTCGCGGTCCTCGTCGTCAGTGACGACCACGAGCTCACCCCGGGCAAAGGCCTGCAAGACTTCCTGAACGCTATCGGGCATTTCCCAATCTCTATCGGTTATGGCCCGGAGGCTTAGCCGGACTTGGGCCGGGGCGCTAGTGTCCTGGACGCAACCGCATATGCCCGATGGCGGCCCGGTCAGAAGGTTTCAGGCGTGCACCGCTGAAGGCTTGCACCGAAGATACCAGGGATTTGGGAGCAAATAGCCCGGGAGGAAGGCCGCCGGACACCGTCAGGGCAGCACTTCGCGCCGCTCGCCGAGCCGCTGATCGAGCTCGGCGCGCTTGTCGGCCAGCAGGCCGGCCTGGGCCGCCTCGATCACCGTGAACAACTCATGGGCGTCGCTGAGCCGGGTCACGGTGACATAGCTGGCGCCGGCCGCGTAGAGTTCGTCCACATCCGACAAGAGATCGGCGGTGGCAACGATCATGGCGGTCGGGTTGAGGGTGCGGACGTGGCGGACCAGCTTCTCGTTGCTGGCGCCCTTCAGAAGCGCATCCGGCACGCTGAGGATGATCATCTCGGACTTGCCGACGCCGGCATGGAGCAGCGTGTCGGCGCTGCTGATGTCGCCATAGATCACGTGCAGGCCGCGCGAAAGCAGCGTCTGGAACACATTGGGATTGAAGTCGATCACGGTGATCTGCTCGAGCAGCACCGGTGCTTGCCGTTCGATCTCGGCCAGCAGCGCGCTCGCCGCACGGAAAAAGCCGAGGATGACGATCCGGCGGGCCTCGCCGTGGCCGCCCTCGTGGCCGTCCTCACCGTGCGCGTGGCCGTCGTCGAGGTCCTTCAGACCGATGCGCTTCAAGGGGCCGATCGCCCAGCGGGTGATCTCGTCACTGCGGGTCATCACGAAGGTCGAGAGCACGGCCAGCACCACGAAGGCGAAGGAGGCCGCATTCGCCGTCTCGGCTGCGATGTGGTTGTCGGCAACGCCGGTCTGGATCACCACCAGCGAGAACTCGGATATCTGCGCGAGGTTCAGGGCCGGCAACAGGCTGGCGCGCAGGCCCTGCTTCATCAGATAGAGCGGGGCGAAGGTGGTGACGAGGCGGCTCAGCACCGTGAACGCCGCGATCATCAAGGCAAGTCCGATCACGGAGAGGCCTGGCACGGGAATGGTCATGCCGAGCGCGACGAAGAACAGCGTGATGAAGAAGTCGCGCAGCGTCGTGACCTTGGCGGTGACGTCGAGCGCATAGGGAAAGGTCGAGAGCGAGACGCCGGCGATCAGGGCGCCCATCTCGCGCGACAGCGACAGCCGCTCGGCCGTCTCGGCGACCAGGAAGCACCAGGCGAGCGCGCCGAGCAGGATCAGTTCGGGGCGGCGGGCGATCTGGTGAAACAGGCGCGGCAGCACGTAGCGGCTGACCAACAGCGCGGCGGCCACCAGCACCGCGACCCGGGCGATCGAGAGCAGGATGACGCTGATCTCGAGATTGGCAAGGCTCGGCTGCACCGCCAGGAAGAGAATGGCGAAGATGTCCTGGAGCACCAGTACGCCGAGCGTGATACGGCCGGGCAGCGTATCGAGCTCGCGCTTCTCGTACAGCACCTTGACGATGATGACCGTGCTCGACAGCGCGCAGGCGACGCAGAGATAGACCGCGTCGAACTGCCCCCCGCCGAGCGACAGACCGATGCCGGCGAAGAACAGCACCCCGAGCAGGCAGCCGCCGAGGAGCTGGCCGCCCGCCGCGAACAGGATCACCTTTCCGGCCCGCACGATCTTCTTCAGGTCGATCTCCAGGCCGATCATGAACAGCATGAAGATCAGGCCGAGCTCGGAGATGACGCTGATCGATTCCTGCGACTTGACCCAGCCGGCGCCGAATGGACCAATGCAGAAGCCGGCGATAAGATAGGCCAGGATCAGCGGCTGCCGGGAGAAATGGGCGAGCAAGCCCAGCATCCAGGCAAACAGAATACAGAGAGTGATGTCGCGAATGAGCTCGTGCATGCCAGATCGGTCCGTTTTGCCGCACCCTAGTGATCGAGTGCGGCGCGGCAAGCGAGCAATTCGTCACATGCGTTTGGCGTTCGCTGCCGCCGTGTTGATAGGCACGCTCGCATCCGTCTTGCCTGCGGCCGCGCAGTCCAAGGTCAATATCGAACAAAACTTTGCCGATTCGCTCACCGCACTGCCGAAGGAGGAACTCACGGTCTCCGGCGGGTTCTACGTGCCGGCCTATTCCAGCGTCGCGATGAGCCAGGGCAAGCTGCGTGTCGACTTCTCGGTGACCTTGAGCGTGCACAACGCCTCCGAGACCCAGCCGCTGGTGGTCAAACGCATCGCCTATTTCGACACGGCAGGCAAGCAGGTGGAGACCTACCTGAAGGGTCAGGTGGCGCTGAAGCCTCTGGCCACCGTCTCGATCTTCATTCCGACCGACGACGTTCGCGGCGGGACCGGAGCCAATTTCCTCGTCGACTGGGCCGCCGCGGGCGAGATCGCCGAGCCTGTTGTCGAGGCCTTGATGGTTGGCGGCGTCGCCAATGCACATTACGCTTTCATCAGCCAAGGCCGTCCGACCCGGACGGCCGGCAAGAAGTGAGGCGGCCGGCACGACAGAAGCAAGGCTGACCGGCGCAACGCCGGCCGCTCAACAAGAAACAGAAAAGAGGAACGCCCCCATGACGTCCAGCTTCGATTTCGCGCCCCTGTTTCCCGCAGGGCTACCGGCCCCTTCCGCGCGCTGGACGGGCCTTGCCAAATACAGTTTTGTCGGCGGCAACAACGATTCCGGGCAGCTGCCACTGGATGAGCTGATCGAGGCCGCCAGCACGGCCTTGCAACGTGAGGGCCGATCGCTTGCCACTTACGGGTTGGCACATGGTCCGCAAGGTTACCTGCCATTGCGCGAATTCCTGGTGACAAAACTCAAGCGCGATGCCGGCATCAACTGCACCGTGGACGATCTGCTGATCGTCTCCGGCTCGCTGCAGGCGCTTGACCTCGTCAACTCGACGCTGCTGAGCCGCGGCGACACCGTGATCTTCGAGCAGGAGAGCTATCAGGGCTCCTTGACCCGCCTGGCACGGCTCGGGGTCAACGTGGTGGGCATCCCGCTCGACGAGGACGGCATGCGCATGGACGCGCTGGCCTCGACGCTGGCCGACCTGAAGAGCCGCGGCATCCGGCCGAAATACATCTACACCATTCCGACCGTGCAGAACCCGACCGGCAGCATCATGCCGGAGAGCCGCCGCGCCGAACTGGTGCGGCTGGCCGCCGAATATGGCGTGCCTGTTTTCGAGGACGATTGCTATGCCGACCTCGTCTGGTCCGGCCAGCGGCCGCCGGCAATTTACGCGATGAGCCCGAACGGCGGCGTGATCCATATCGGCTCGTTCTCGAAATCGATCGCGCCGGCGCTGCGTGTCGGCTTCATCGTCGCGCCCTGGGATGTGATGTCGCGGATGCTGGCACTGAAGACGGACGCCGGCTCCGGCGCGCTGGAGCAGATGGTGCTCGCCGCCTATTGCAAGCCGCACTTCGCAAGCCACGTGCCGGCGCTGACCAAGGCGCTGCGCACCAAGCTCGATACGCTGATGGAAGCCCTCAACGAGCAATTCGGCACCGCGGCCGAGTTCGAGGAGCCCAAGGGCGGCATCTTCCTGTGGGTGAAGCTGCCCGATCAGGTCGACACGCTGAAGCTGTACCAGGCTGCACTCGCGGCCGGCGTCTCGATCAACCCGGGGCCGGAATGGTCGACCGACAAGAGCCATTCCAGCTCGCGCCTCAGGCTGTGCTTTGCAAGCCCCTCGCATCAGCAGATCCGCGACGGCGTCGCCGTGCTGGCCGAGGTCTGCCGCCGGGAGTTCGGCGTGCCAGCCCGCAGCGCCAATGTCGAGAAGGCGCGAGCGTGAAGGCTATGCCTCACGCCTCGACGTGAAACTCCACGTTCACCTGGCCGCTGCCGGATGACGGAAAGTACTCGCAGAGCTGCTCGGCTCTGCCATGGTACTCGTACCAGCCAAGCGCGGCGAATAGCATGATGGTGTCAGCCATGCCGCCTTCGCCATTGCACTTGGTGGCATAGTCCGGGAGCATGTCGAGGAATTCGCGGTAGCGGCGGCTTTGCCAAAGCTCGAGCACGCGGAGATCGACCTGGCGGTTGAACTCGCTGGCAACACTCGTCCACGCCTCAGGGCCCAGCTTCTTGTTGGGCCAGAGCCGATGCGAGAGCGAGCCGCTGGCAACGATCGCGACCTGCTCGCCGGATTTCTCGATCGCACGGCGCGTCGCTTCGCCGAGGGTACGGCTTTCCTCGAAGGACGTGAACAGCGGCGAGGCGACCGAGATCACCTTCGCGAAGCCATCCGGGTTCATGTAGTGCATCGGCACGATGGTGCCGTACTCGAGCCCGAGGCTCGCCACCTGGTGCGCGATGACATTGAGGCCTGCATCGCCGGCCCCGCTGGCGATTGCCTCGGCGAGCCGCGTGTCGCCCGGCAGGTCGTAGCGCAGATCCTGAATCATCTGCGGCGCCTCGTGGCTGGTGAACGAGCCGCGATGCCGGGCATTGGCGTTGATGTGATAGCCGAAATTGGAGAGCCAATGGGTGTCAAACACCACGAAGCTGGTGACGCCACGCTGTTTCGCCCGCCGTCCAAGCTCGCGCAGGGATTGGACGGCCGCTTCGCGCGCGGCGCGCAAGGAGCTTCCTGGCTGCTCCGACAACATCAAGGATGGAACATGGGTGACCTTCGCTGCCAGTACGAGCTGCCCCATCGCGGTCACCTCAAAGCGTCAGGCCGCCTGGGGCTGGCTGCCGTGGATCGCGGAGGCCAGCCGCAGCAGCAGCACGATCGAGACGTTGCCCTTACCGGCCTCGATCTGGGCGATGTAGCGCTCGGAAATCCCGGAGCGGCGGGCGAGTTCGCGGCGCGACAGGTCGCAGCGCATGCGCGAGGACCTCAGGCGGTCGCCCAGCTCGGCCAGAAACGCGGTCTCGGAGTAAGGCGGCGCGGCACGGCTCCCCGGCAGCACTTCGCCCGCAAAATCCACGACTTGATTCAGCATCGATCTATCCAATTCGCCTACCGGAAGCACCATCCTACAGGGCAATCAGGCCGCCTCATTGACGCGGATCAAATTCGCGCGCGATCGGCTGCTGCCATGGACGGCTGCGAGCAGGCTGCTACACTTTGGAATTCTTCGAGGCGGGGATCTTCAGGACATGACGCGTGGTTTGAGCCGCTTGATCGCGGCAGCGGTGCTGTGGGTCGCGTTCACCGCCGCAGCCGGCGCCGGGTCGCTTGCGGCAACGGTCGAGCAATGGGGCCTGCTCGGCTCATGGGCGGTCGACTGCGCAGCTCGGCCCGACCGCGACAAGGGCGCCCTCTTGACCTACGAGATCCGGAAGGACGGCCGGGTGATGTACCGGCGTGATTTCGGCGAGGCCAGGGACGAGAACGAAGTGGTGTCCGCAACGGTCAACGCCGAGGGCCTGCTCAATCTGATGGTGTACTTCCCCTCGCTCCAGCAGACGCGAGAGTTCGGCCTGCTGGTGTCAAAGCAAGGAAGGCTGCGTGCGATCTACAATCGCAGCGAGCGCGGCCAGTACACGATCAGGGACGGCAAATACGTCGCCACCGGCGCGCCGACACCCGCGCAGCAACGCTGCGATTAACTACCTGAACAAGTGTTCAGAATTCTCTTCCCGTTCCTCCGGAACGTTCGCGCGCATGCGCAGTTCTCATTGGCATTGAATTGGAGGAGGACATCATGAAGAAGCTTGGTTTTGTGGTTGCGGCTCTCGGCGCGCTCGCGATCGTTGCACCGACGATGGCGAATGCCGAAACGGTGGTGATCAAGAGCGGCCATCACGGCTACGGCGCCCGCGCCGAAATGCGCGAGCATCGCGACCATGGCTGGCATCGCGGCTGGCACCATCGCGACCGGGTCGTGGTGGTCAAGCGTGGTCACCGTCACCACTGGGATTAATGCCTAACGCATCATGGAAATGGCCCCTCGCGGGGCCATTTCTTTGCGTCTCAAAACTGTGCTGGCAAAGCTAATCCCACGCCGGCGCAAAGCCGGGATTGACGCAGCGACTGTCCTTGGGCAACGCAGCGATCTTCTTGCGGTCGGCATCGTCGAGCGTGATCTTCATTGCGTCGAGATTGGCCTGCTGGCTCTCGCGGCGCGCGGCCTTCGGGATCGCCGCGACGCCGTCCTGATCGAGCAGCCATTTCAGCGCAACCTGCGCAGCCGTCGCATTGTGCCTGGTGCCGATCTCCGCCAGCACCGGATCCGAGGCGATGCGTCCCTGTGCCAGCGGGCAATAGGCGACCAGCGGAATCGACCTGGCATGGAGATAGGCCAGCACCTTCGATTGATCGAGCATGGCGTGATATTCGATCTGGTTGCAGGCGATCGGCGCCTTGATGTCCTCGACCGCGATCTTGAGCAGCGCCGTGGTGAAATTGGCAACGCCGATCGCCCGCGTGCGCCCCTCCTCCTTCAGCTTCATCAAGGTGTCGAAAACCGCGCCCCAGTTCGCGGCTTTCGACGGCCAATGCACGAGATAGAGATCGACATGGTCGAGTCGCAGCTTGTTCAGGCTGGCGTCGAAGGCCCGTCGGATCGCGTCCGGCGCCAGATTCTCGTGCCAGACCTTCGTCGTGACATGCAGCTCGCTGCGCGGCAGCCGCGCCGCGGCGAGAGCCGCGCCGATCGGTTCCTCGTTGCCGTACATCTCGGCCGTGTCGATGTGGCGATACCCGATCGACAGCGCGCTCTCGACCGCGTCGCGGCAGGCATCGCCCTGCATGCGGAATGTGCCGAGGCCGAGCTTGGGCATGCTGATGCCCTGTGTCTTCAGATTGCCCATGAGTTAACTCCTGACGTATTTCAGCGCGCGGTGGGTCCGCGGGAACGGACTCTTCGGTGATGGAAAAGAGGCGGCGGGAGCGGGCACTTTAGCGCGGATGGCACCCCTGGACCAATCAAGATCGGGTTAGCAAAATAGCCGGCGGGCATCGCCGCGACAGCCAAACGGCATTTCAGCTTATGCCCCTCTCCTGTCAGCATCAGACCATGGCGGTCATTCCGGCCGCACGCGACACGGAGACGATCATGCAGACGATTCTGACGATGGCCATCCTGGCGGCCGCCCTTGCCGGTGCCACGCCGACCTATGCCGACGGCTTCGCCTATATGGGCTCACCCAAGCAGGGCGAGTTTTTCGTCCGGCAATCCACGGCCCCGCAGCTGCCGGCCTGGATGAATGCGCGCGCAGAAGCCCCGCAGCCCGTGACCCGGCCCGTGCGCGGCGGCATCGGCCTGCGCATGCCTTAGGAATGCTGCGCCACCACGGCCGGGCGTGCCTGCGGCTGCGGCTCGATGTCGACCGACCAGAGGTCGCGGTCGTCGACGTCTTTCAGCGTCACGGTCATCACGCCGTTGCGGCCGTCGATATCGACGCGGCCGAAGAACTGCAAGCCGAAGCAGGGCGCCAGATTCTCGCCCTGCGCTTCGCTGCATCCGTTCTGGTACATCGCGACCGGACCAAACGTGTCGTCCAGTTCGCCCGGCCCCCAGGTGCCGGCATGCAGGGGACCGGAGACGAATTCCCAGAACGGCTCGAAATCCCTGAACTGCGCCTTGTTTGGATCGTAATAATGCGCAGCGGTGTAGTGCATGTCGGCGGTGAGCCAGACGATGTTGCGAACACCGGTGCGCTTGATCGAGGCCAGCAGATCGGCGATTTCGTGCTCGCGCCGGTCGGGCGGCCCGTCGCCGAGCGCAACCGCATCCGGGCTGACGAGGCCGATCGGCAGGTCGGCGGCGATCACCTTCCAGGTAGCGCGCGAGGCGGCGAGCTCGCGCTTCAGCCAGGCGAGCTGCTCGGCGCCCAGGATCCAGCCGCGATGGTCATCGCCCTTGTTCCAGCTGTCGTCGCGATAGCTGCGCATGTCGATCATGAAGACATCGAGCCGCGGACCATAGGCGATCTTGCGATAGACCCGCCCCTTCCGCGCGCCGATGTCGCGGATCGGCATGAAGTCGAAGAAGGCGCGGCGGGCGCGCGCGACCAAACGCGGCGTGCCGTCGTCCTCGTGGCCGGCGTCGTCATAGCTGCCGGTCGGCGACCAGTCGTTGGTGACCTCGTGGTCGTCCCACTGCGCGAACATCGGCACCTCGGCGTGGAAAGCGCGGAAATGCTCGTCGAGGTGGTTGTATTTGTAGTTGCCGCGGAACTGCGCCAGCGTGTGCGCGACCTCGGATTTCTCCTCGGTCACCAGATTGCGCCAGGTCTCTCCGTTCGGCAGCTTCTGCTGGGAGGGAATCGTGCAGTCGGCGTAGATGTGGTCGCCGGAGTGGATGAAGAAGTCCGGGCGGTTGTCGAGCATCGTGCGATAGCTGCGATAGCCGCCGCGCGAGATGTCGATGCCCCAGCCCTGCCCCGCGACATCACCCGACCACAGGAACGAGATCGACCGGCCGGCAGACGGCGCGGTGCGGAAATGGCCGACGCGGGTTTCGCCGGCAACGCCGGTCGCGATGTCGTCGAAGCGGACTCGATAGAAGATGTCTTGCCCCGGTGGCAGATCGTTCAGAAGGACTTTTGACGTGAAGTCGGCGTCCGGCAACGCATCGCGCGAAGCTGACGCGATGACGGTCTTGAAGCTCTCGACGGTCGAGCACTCCACCTGCATGCGCGCAGGCCGGTCAGCGCGCGCCCAGATCACAGCCGAGCCGTCCGAGATATCGCCGGACTGGATGCCGC
The DNA here is from genome assembly GCF_024519875.1 of Bradyrhizobium sp. Bra64. Taxonomy (NCBI): domain Bacteria; kingdom Pseudomonadati; phylum Pseudomonadota; class Alphaproteobacteria; order Hyphomicrobiales; family Nitrobacteraceae; genus Bradyrhizobium; species Bradyrhizobium sp. Bra64. The sequence continues at coordinate 997,207 of NZ_JALJRD010000002.1, forward strand.
CTGCGATCTGCGGACGATCCGCGGCGCGGCCGAGGTGCGGCTTGGCGAGTGTGCCGAGCGAGGCGACGGCGAGGCTTGAGGTGGAGCGGACCAGGAACTGCCGCCGGGTCCAGGCGCGCGCGGCGCGGAGCGTTGCCATTCAGGGAACCTTCGTCGAATCGCGACGGAAGGTGCCTGCGCCGTTTGACTCCCGGCTTACGGTTTCTTGACTCCATGCCTACCGTTTTGCGACGGACAGATGACGGATCGGGCTACACCTGCGCGACGGTGCACTCGTTCGCCCCGTTCTTACGGGGAGAGCGTTGGGTCCGGCTGTCTCGCCAGCTAATGCTTCCAGTTGCAGATGCCGCCGCTGCGGCACGGCCAGGTCTGGATTCGGGTGTCCATCGCCTGCGCATCCAGAGGATTGCCGTGACGATGCGCGAGTCTGGTGCGAGCGGCGCCGCGCGGCTGCGCGGGCCTGGCGTGCGCGACCTTCGGCTCGGACACATGCACACGTTCAGCCGCGACCTTCTTCGGCACATCTACCGGTTCGGCCCGCGCCTGCGCTTCGTTGCCGCCGCGCGCCTCCAGCGCAACAGGAGCGAATTGCGTCTCGGGCCCGAGCCGCTTCGGCGACAGGACTGCCTTGGACAGGTCAAGGCCGAGATATTCACCGGGCTTGTAATCATCAGCGCGCGCGAGGCCGCCCCATGCGAGCACGACGCCGAGGGCAACGACAAAAGATACGCTCTTCAGGACCACGGACGCCTCCTGAAATTGATTGTTAAGGGGTAATTTACTTCTATCTAGGAGGCGTCGCGCGCAATTCCAGCGGCCAAATGCCGCCGTGGTTAAGAAGTTTGCGGTGTCAGGCGACCTTTCGCGCTGCACCCGTCCCGTCCAGGAACCCCATCAGGCGGCTCCGGATGATGGTTTCCGCTTCGCCCATGATGCGATCCACCAGTTCCTTGCATGAGGGGATGTCGTGGATGAGGCCGGCCACCATTCCGCAGCTCCAGGCGCCCGCATCCATCTGGCCCTCCAGCATGATCCTGGGATAGACGCCCGCGACCTGGTCGTGGATGTCGTCGATCTTGAGCTTGTCGCCCTTCTCGCGCTCGATCTCGAGCAGGCGATCGACGTTGGCGTTCTTGAGCACGCGCTCGGTGTTGCGCAAGCTCCGCATGATCAGGCGGGTGTCGAGCTCGGTGGCCGCGACCAGCGCGTTCTTCACGTTCTGATGCACCGGCGCTTCCTTGGTGGCGATGAAGCGCGTGCCCATGTTCATGCCGGCCGCGCCCAGCGAGAGCGCCGCAACGAGGCTGCGGCCGTCCGCCATGCCGCCGGAGGCGACGAACGGAATCTTCAGCTCCTCCGCCGCACGGGGCAGCAGGATCATGTTGGGGATGTCGTCCTCACCGGGATGACCGCCGCACTCGAAGCCATCGACGCTGACGGCGTCGCAGCCGATGCGTTCGGCTTTCAGTGAATGCCGGACCGACGTGCATTTGTGGATGACCTTGATGCCAGCGGCCTTCAGCGCCGGCATGTAGGCTTCCGGGCTGCGACCCGCGGTCTCCACCGCCTTGATGCCGCCCTCGACGATGGCCGCGATGTATTCCGGATAGGGCGGCGCCGCGAAGGTCGGCAGGAAGGTGAGGTTCACGCCGAACGGCTTGTCGGTCATGCCGCGGCAGCGCGCGATCTCCTTGGCGAGCAATTCCGGCGTCTTCTGCGTGAGACCGGTGATGATGCCGAGCCCGCCGGCATTGGAGACGGCGGCAGCCAGTTCGGCAAAACCGACGAAATGCATGCCGCCCTGGATGATGGGGTGCTCGATGCCGAACAGTTCGGTGATCGCGGTCTTCACGTTTGGGCCTCCCGAAGTTTCGATTTGTGTTTGGATCAGTCTAGCCGGACTTTTGCGCGGCGGTCACCATTTCTCTCCGAACGGCCTGATCTCCATCTCGAAGGTCCAGGCACTCTTGGGCTGCTGATAGAGCTGCCAATAGGAATCGGCCACAGCCGATGGCGGCATCAGGAGGTCGGGATTGTCGAGCGCATTGGGCCCGAGGGCTTCGAGCCGGCGCTGCCGCACCCATTCGGTGTCGACGCCGGAATCGATGATGAGATGGGCGACGTGGATGTTCTTCGGCCCAAGCTCGCGCGCCATCGCCTGCGCCACCGCGCGCAGGCCGAACTTGGCACTGGCGAAGGCGGCAAAGCCGCTGCCGCCGCGCAGGGACGCGGTCGCACCGGTGAAGAAGATCTTGCCGCCGCCGCGCGCCAGCATCAGCCGCGCCGCTTCGCGCCCCGCGAGGAAGCCGGAATAGCAGGCCATCTCCCAGACCTTGCGGAACACGCGCTCGCTGGTGTCGAGGATCGGAAAATTGACGTTGGCGCCGACGTTGAAGATGCAGACGTCCAGCGGCGCGTGCTTGTCGGCGTCGTTGAGGAAGGAGATGACCTCCTCCTCTTTCCGCGCATCGAGCGAACGCGCATGGATCTCGCCGCCCGCGGCCTCGATGTCCCGCACCAGCGGCGCGAGCTTGTCGCCGTTGCGGCGGCCGGCGAAGACCGCGAAACCTTCGGCGGCAAACTTCTTGGCAATCTCCGAGCCGATGAAATCGCCGGCCCCGATCACGGCAGCTGTCGCGTTTCGCTTGGGCAAAGTCGCCTCCTCCGGTGAGAGCGTGTAATTGGGCCGAAGGCTATAGTTCTAAAATAGAACTGTCAAACTTCGCGACGGACTGTTAGGCTTCTTTGCAAATAGCGCTGATCATTCAAGTCAGTTCCTTTTTCTGACTTACTAGGCTCGGCCGGGAGACGGCATCATGAAATGGGACACGCTGGACGAAGAGCCCTGCTCGCTCTCCCGCACCGTCGCGGTGGTCGGTGACCGCTGGACGCTGCTGATCCTGCGCGAATGCTTTTTGCGGGTGCGGCGCTTCGAGGGTTTTCAATCCTCGCTTCAGATCACGCGGCACCTGCTCTCGGAGCGGCTGAAGAAGCTGGTCCGCTTCGGCATCCTGCGCCGCGTCCCCTATTCAGAGGCGCCCAAACGCTATGAATATATCCTCACCCAGAAGGGCCTCGACCTCTACCCGATCATCATGGCGATGGTGCATTGGGGCGACGCCCACATGGGCGACGAACGCGGCCGCCCGCTGCTGCACGAGCACAAGACCTGCGGCAAGCAGTTCGACCCGGTGATGGTGTGCTCGGAATGCGGCGAGGTGCTGCATGCGAAGCAGGTGCATGTGCATCCGGGACCGGGGCGTAAGGAGGCGGTGGCGGGGTGAACGGACGCGAGGTCGCTACGGCGATCGCCGCTCAGCCCGCGCTGGCGAACTCGACAGCCACGTCATTGTGCACGCTATCGTGCCCACGACTGCGCGAAGATGCACGATACGGCTCGCGACCAGCTCGATTTTCTGCGGCGCATTGGAGTTGGGTTCCATTGATATTGGTCAAGGGTGAGCCCGAACGCCATGACACGTTCCCTCTGATGATCGCATCTCAGGGAGAGAACACATGACAAGAACCGCCAAGCTTCTTGGACTGATCGTGATGGCTGGGCTCTTGACCGCAGTTCCGCTGTCGCCGGATTACTCGCCGGCGAACGGGCCATCCGTATCGCTTGATCGCGCCGAGGCGAGAGTTGGGCGACCGCTTACACCGATGAGCGTGGCAGGCGTCAACCGCAGAGTGCACCGGCGCGCCTATTACGGTGCGGCCGCGGTGGGAGGCGCCGCGGCCTATGGCGCTTATCGCTACCGCAGGGCCTGTGGTTACTATCCGTATCCACCCTGTTATTAAGGTCCGCGTGAGGCTCGCCGCTCCCTGCACTGACAACAGCGGCGAGCTCTCATTGTCCGTCACTTTCGTCCGGCATCAGTGCCACTGACGGCAGACATGGCCCGCGCCCCACACCGCACATCTGCGGATTTGCCGTTTGGCGACTCTGGAGATGCAGACGCCGCCGACCAACGTCCGACCCGGCCCGCAAAGGAAGGCGACCCGTGTGGCCATGCCGTCCGGCTGATGAAGCGGCGCGGGCGACATCGCCTGCGCCGACGTTGCAATGGCTACGGCAAACGCAGCGGCGGCAAACAACCTGATCATGCGTGCTCTCCATGGTTTAGCCCCACGACCAGACATGCCTGTCTCGGTCGGCGCACGTTGACCTGGATCAACGGCGCGGCCGATCAGAACGGCATCCGGGCCCTGATCGTCGTGGCGCTGGAACGCTCGCGCTAGTGGCTACGCTCTCCCAGTTCGAGCTTTACGAGCCTTGCCAGAAGCGTCGCCGAGTGGAACTGTCCAATGACAGCTTCAACATTGCAGGGGCTGCGCGCCAGCGGGGGTATCGGAACGAGACGCACCGGTGTGTCAGTGCGTCTTCGTCACGTGCCATTTCTCGAGGTCGGGCTTCACCTCGTCCGATCCCTGCTCCTTCTCCGGAGATCCCTTCCAGGGCTTGTCCGTCTGTCCGTGCGAACCCCAGTCGGTCTGACCTACGCGAATGGGACGCCGTAGTAGGAGTTGATGCCGCGGACCGCGGCGTCATCGCTCCAGTTCCAATCATTCCGTTCGCGGTATTTCGGCGCGCCTTCCAGTTCCTTGGTGGTGATGCCGGTAACATAACCGCCAAGCTCCGTATCGTACTTCAGCGACTGCCAGGGCAGCGGATAGTGGTCGTTGCCGAGGCCCAAAAAGCCGCCGAAGCCGAGCACGGCGTAGGACACCCTGCCGCTGACCTTGTCGATCATCACGCGTTCGATCGAGCCGATCTTGTTGCGATCGGCGCCATAGACCGATGTTCCCTCGACCTTGTCGCTGCCGATCAACTTGCCCATCTCGCTTTGGTCCAGTTCGACTTGATTCAGCATTTCAATTCTCCACTCAGCCAGTGTGGAGGCAACCCGGATAGACGAGCGATCGTTCCGGTGTGCTCCGCGTCACGTGCTGATGAGGCTTCGTCTCGGCGCGCTCCGCCACGATCCTCGCCTTCGGCGCCTGGCTTGTGGTCGCCTTCGGTCTGCGCGCCGGTTTCGGAGGTGTGTTTCATGTCGCTGTCGGGGCCAGCGTCGCACTCGCCTTCATCGCGGCATCGACGGTTTGGGCCGTCATTTCCGTATCGGCCTGGTTGCTCAGGCGCAGGCTTCGCATCGCCTCCTACGGACCGCGCACCGATCGGCCTGTTCGCCCTCGTTAAAGGGCTCTCCCTTCTTGAAACCTTAGACCGCTTTCGCGCTGGGCGAAGGCTGCGACTTCGGCGGTTGAAGGCCCGGACTGTTGGCCCAGCGCTCCGCCTGGTCGATGACCTTTTGGTGGCTCGGGCGCACCGGTTTGGCTGCTTCGGTCTCTTCGGAAAGCTTGCGGGGCAATCTGACTTCTTCCGTCATGACGTCTCTCCCTTTTGGCCAAGGATACGCCTTTCCGGGACCCGATAAAACAACTTAACTTATTGATTTCATTTTATTTTTTTACTCATTTGACGCCTGTGGCTCAGCTTGCGGAACTCTTGCCAAATTGGATTGTTGAGTAAACTACTCAAACAGCTCATTTGGAGTGATTTCCAATGAATGACCTCCGCGCCGAGCGGCTTCAGGTGATGCTCTCGCCGGAAGAACTGTCTGCTCTCGACGATTTCCGGTTCAAGCATCGCATGCCGACGCGGGCGGCAGCCGTTCGCGAGCTGCTCAGGCTCGGCCTAGCCGCTGTGGGAGACGATGCGGGCAGCGGCGTCAAGTCGAGCAATTACGGCGTCTTCGCGCGCGGCCCGGACGGGCACGCGCCGATCGGTGGCGACCGCGACGCAGAGGATTGACCTGTCTTACGAGACATCCACAAGCAAACGACCCGCACAAGCAAACGACCCGCCCCGGCACCGAGGGTTCCAGGGCCGTCCTTGGAGATTGCTTCCGGCGCACCGGGGGCATGACTACCGGAAACAATCCGTCGATTTTTTGCGAGCGGATCCGTTCCTCGTGGGAACTAGCCCGTCGCGTCGTTTGAACCGTCCGGCATCGCCCCTGAGCCCGGCGTCTTGCTCTCGTCATTCAGCTTCGGATCGCGCGTCGCCTCTCGCGAGGGCGAGCCTTTGCGGCTTGCTTGCGGATCCGTCTTGTGGACGGTCTGTGCCCGCTGCTTGTCACGCGGCTGCTCCTCGCCGCGCTGGTCCTTGACGATGCCTTGATGCGAATTCGCCATGATGTTCGTTCGCCTCTCTTGATCCATCGAAGCGCTTGCGCCCGGCCGCGTCGAATGTTCCGGAAAGACGCTAGATATGCGCCGCGTGGAAGGCAGGCGATGCATTTTCATGATGCACCTGCCGCACGGTCGTCACCGTCGCGAACGCGACTGAGACGCCAAAGGCGAGAATGAGTGAGAGAAGAGCCAGACGTGGAGCCATTGCAAAAACCTCCTTCTGGAATCGAAAATCAGCGCGATCGACTGTTCCCGAATGATCCCAAATTGGTCGCTTGCACTCCGTGAGCAGTCTCACACGCAGATTCACGAAAACGAGAGCGTCACGCGTCCCGCTGTCGAGGGATGCGGACCACGACGGGCGGGACCTCGCCGTCGAGCCATTCCTGCTCGTGCGCGAGTGCCGTCCACGCGTCCGCCATCCGTGAAAAGCGTTTGTGCGCCGGTTGTCCTTCGGCCCGCTCTGCGAGCTGAAGGCAGTTGTCGGCGTTGTCCCTGAAGATATCAGACTGTTTCATGAACTCAAATTGGGGACGGAACCTTCGCGTCGCAAGCGCCCTTACGGGATCGTAACACGGGCGGAACTTCGCCCCACCGTCCGCCGTTGAATGCCCATGAAGATTCTTGTCGCGATAGTCCTGACGTTCGTCAGCACTGCGGCGCTCGCCGACAGCACCGGGGAGCGGCGCCTTGGCGATCCCCCGCCGACCGCGACCGAGGTCGTCAGCGGCCTCTACGCGTTCAGCCGCTTCCAGCAGGGCCTGCTGGAAAGCACCGACCTCAAGGGCAATGCGGAGGTCAACAACCTCGCCGCCCTGCGCGCCGAAGAAGCAGACTGGCGCGACAAGGTACTGAAACAGATTCAGGAAGCGATCGGCACCGAACCGCGCGTCGCCAAGACAGCCCGCGCAAGCGCCCTGGTCCAGCCCGAAACCTCGGACGGACCAAGTTACGTAAGAAGCTTCTATGCCGCGCAGATTCCCGAATACGAATCGGTCATCGACCTGCTCGAACGTTACCTCAAGGCCCCCGACAACGCCGCCCTTGCAGCGTTCGCGCGCGAGCAGCTCCCGCTGTTGCGCTCACAGGTCAAGGACGCCGAACGCACCATGGCGGACAAGTAACCTTTATCATTTGTTACCCGGATGATGTTGCTGGCTCTCCGGCCAAACGGTGCGATCGCTTTCCGGCATCCTGTCCCGGCCTGCATCCCCGACGACAATTAATCCTGCTCTCATGGACGCTCTCCCTGTGTTGGCGGCCTAACGGCAGGGCCGACTCTCCGTTCCGGAAAGCCGATGGCCCCGAGCCCCAAACAGGCACAGGGGACAAGCACCTCCGGCCCGAAAATCCTGGAGGCCGCGATGGAACCATTCCGTCCCATGGGGATTATCTCCGTTGGGCTGAGCAAAGCAGGTTCCAATTCCCGGCGCCGCCACGTTGGTGCTTGATTTCGAATTTGGCTGACGCTCTATTTTGATAATCGCGTCTTGCCTTGGATTCGGCCGACGCCTGCGGGGGAATCAGTATGAGCGACCTCGATCCCGGAACTGGATCACGCTCCGGTCGTCGCGTCCCAAAGCCAAAAACCAACAGCATGTCGGAGCCGGATTCCCGGGCGGAATTGCTGCTCGCCCTGCAGGCCATGCGCAGCGGCGATTTTTCCGTGCGCATGAGCGGCGACTATCTCGGCATCGACGGCAAGCTCGCCGACACTTTCAACGAAATCATCGCCGCCAACCAGCGCATGGCTCAGCAACTCGAGCTTGTCGGCCAGGTGGTGGGCCGCGAAGGCAAGACGCGCCAGCGTGTGAAGTTCGGCCTCGCCAGCGGCTCCTGGGCCGACATGGAAGGCTCCGTCAACACGCTGATCGACGATTTGTTGTGGCCGACGCGCGAGGTGACGCGCGCGGTCGCAGCCGTGGCGCAGGGCGACCTGCTCGAGACCGTAAAGCTCGACGTCGACGGCCGCCCGCTACGCGGCGAGTTTTTGCAGTCGGCGAACATCGTCAACACCATGATCAAGCAGCTCGGCGTGTTCACCTCCGAGGTGACGCGCGTCGCGCGCGAGGTCGGCACCGAAGGCAAGCTCGGCGGCCAGGCCCAGGTGCCGGAAGTGACCGGCGTCTGGAAGGATCTGACCGAGAGCGTCAACTCGATGGCGAACAACCTGACCAACCAGGTTCGCAACATCGCCGAGGTGACGATCGCGGTCGCCAATGGCGACCTCTCCAAGAAGATCACGGTCGACGTCCGCGGCGAGATCCTTCAGCTCAAGGAAGCCATCAACACGATGGTGGACCAGCTCCGCTCCTTCGCCTCGGAAGTGACGCGCGTGGCGCGCGAGGTCGGCACCGACGGAAAGCTCGGCGGCCAGGCGATCGTGCCCGGCGTCGCCGGCACCTGGAAGGACCTGACCGACTCCGTCAACGCGATGTGCGGCAACCTCACCGCGCAGGTCCGCAACATCGCCAACGTCACCACCGCCGTGGCGCGCGGCGACCTCTCGCGCAAAATCACCGTGGACGTGCGCGGCGAGATTCTGGAGCTGAAGGACACCATCAACACGATGGTGGACCAGCTCAACTCCTTCGCCTCGGAAGTGACGCGCGTCGCGCGCGAGGTCGGCACCGAAGGCAAGCTCGGCGGCCAGGCCCAGGTGCCGGGCGTCGCCGGTACCTGGAAGGACCTCACCGACAACGTCAACTTCATGGCGTCGAATCTGACGGCACAGGTCCGCAACATCGCCGATGTCGCCACCGCCATCGCCGGCGGCGACCTCTCCAAGAAGATCACGGTGAACGTGTCCGGCGAAATCCTTCAGCTGAAGGAAACGCTGAATACGATGGTGGACCAGCTCAACGCCTTCGCCGGCGAAGTCACGCGCGTCGCACGCGAGGTCGGCACCGAGGGACGGCTCGGTGGCCAGGCCAACGTGCTCGGCGTCGCCGGCACCTGGAAGGACCTCACCGAGAGCGTCAACTCGATGGCCTCGAACCTGACGGCACAGGTCCGTAACATCGCCGAGGTGACGACCGCGGTCGCGGGCGGCGACCTCTCCAAGAAAATCACCGTGGACGTTCGCGGCGAAATCCTGGAGCTGAAGGACACCATCAACACGATGGTGGACCAGCTCAACGCCTTCGCGGGCGAAGTCACGCGCGTCGCGCGCGAGGTCGGCACCGAAGGCAAGCTCGGCGGCCAGGCCCAGGTGCGCGGCGTCGCCGGCACCTGGAAGGACCTCACCGACAGCGTCAACTCGATGGCCTCGAACCTAACTGGCCAGGTCCGCAACATCGCCGAAGTGGCGACCGCGGTGGCCAAGGGCGATTTGTCGAAGAAGATCACCGTGAACGTGTCGGGCGAAATCCTTCAGTTGAAGGAAACGCTCAACACCATGGTGGACCAGCTCAACGCCTTCGCCGGCGAAGTCACGCGCGTCGCACGCGAGGTCGGCACCGAGGGCAAGCTTGGCGGTCAGGCGCAGGTGACCGGCGTCGCCGGCACCTGGAAAGACCTCACCGACAACGTCAACTCGATGGCGGGCAACCTCACCGCCCAGGTCCGCAACATCGCCGAGGTCGCTACCGCCATCGCCGGCGGCGACCTGTCGCGCAAGATCACGGTGGACGTCCGCGGCGAGATCCTTCAGCTCAAGGACACGCTGAACACGATGGTCGACCAGCTCAACCGCTTCGCCGGCGAGGTGACGCGCGTCGCGCGCGAGGTCGGCACCGAAGGCCGCCTCGGCGGTCAGGCCAACGTGCCCGGCGTCGCAGGCACCTGGAAAGACCTCACCGACAGCGTCAACTCGATGGCGGGCAACCTGACCGCCCAGGTCCGCAACATCGCCGAAGTGACCACCGCCGTGGCACGCGGGGACTTGTCGCGCAAGATCACCGTGGACGTGAAGGGCGAGATCCTCGAGCTGAAGAACACCATCAACACCATGGTGGACCAGCTCAACGGCTTTGCCGGCGAAGTGACGCGCGTCGCGCGCGAGGTCGGCACCGAGGGCAAGCTCGGCGGTCAGGCCGAGGTGCCCGGCGTTGCCGGCACCTGGAAGGACCTGACCGACAACGTCAACTTCATGGCCTCGAACCTGACGGCACAGGTCCGCAACATCGCCGAGGTCGCGACCGCGATCGCCGGCGGCGACCTGTCGAAGAAGATCACCGTGGACGTGCGCGGCGAAATCCTTCTGTTGAAGGACACGCTTAACACGATGGTCGAGCAGCTCCGCTCCTTCGCCGCCGAAGTGACGCGCGTGGCGCGCGAGGTCGGCACCGAGGGACGGCTCGGCGGTCAGGCGGTCGTGCCCGGCGTCGGCGGCACCTGGAAGGACCTCACCGACAACGTCAACCTGCTCGCGGCGAACCTCACCACGCAGGTCCGCAACATCGCCGAAGTGACCACCGCTGTGGCGCGCGGTGACTTGTCCCGCAAGATCACCGTCGACGTGAAGGGTGAAATCCTCGAGCTGAAGAATACCATCAACACCATGGTGGACCAGCTCAACGCCTTCGCCGGCGAAGTCACGCGCGTCGCGCGCGAGGTCGGCACCGAGGGCAAGCTCGGCGGTCAGGCCGCGGTGCCGGGCGTCGCCGGTACCTGGAAGGACCTCACCGACACCGTGAATTTCATGGCGGCGAACCTGACCGAGCAGGTCCGCGGCATCGTCAAGGTCGTGACCGCGGTCGCCAACGGCGACCTCAAGCAGAACCTCACCGTGAAATCGAAGGGCGAGGTTGCGGCGCTCGCCGACACCATCAACAACATGACAGAGACGCTGGCGATCTTCGCCGACCAGGTGACGTCGGTGGCGCGCGAGGTCGGCGTCGAGGGTCGGCTCGGCGGCCAGGCCAACGTGCCCGGCGCAGCCGGCACCTGGAAGGACCTCACCGGCAACGTCAACCTGCTGGCGGCCAACCTCACCTCGCAGGTGCGCGCGATCGCGGAAGTCGCGACCGCCGTGACCAAGGGCGACCTGACACGGTCGATCCAGGTCGATGCCCGCGGCGAAGTCGCGGAGTTGAAGGACAACATCAACACGATGATCACGAACCTCCGTCTGACGACGGACGTGAACACCGAGCAGGACTGGCTGAAGACCAACCTCGCCAAATTCACCAACATGCTCCAGGGCCAGCGCGACCTCGCCACCGTCGGCCGGCTGCTGCTCACCGAGCTGTCGCCGCTGGTGAACGCGCATACCGGCGTGATCTACCAGGTCGAGAGCGAGGACAGTCCGCAGCTTCTGCTGCTCGCCTCCTACGCCGGCGACGGCGTCTATCCGTATCAGCGCGTGCTGCCGCTCGGCGACGGCTTGATCGGCCAATGCGCCCTCGACCGACGGCCGCGCGTCATCGCCGACATTCCGGCCGACGTGGTGCCGATCAATTCGGCACTGTTCCGCGTCGCACCGAAGAACCTGGTCGTACTGCCGGTGCTGTTCGAGGGCCAGGTCAAGGCGGTGATCGAGCTCGCCTCGCTGACCTCGTTCACGACCTCGCAGATGACATTCCTGGAGCAGCTCACGGACTCGATCGGCATCGTGCTCAACTCGATCGAGGCGACGATGCAGACCGAAGGCCTGCTCAAGCAGTCGCAGCAGCTCGCCGGCGAGCTCCAGACCCAGCAGCGCGAATTGCAGCAGACCAACGACCAGCTCGAACAAAAGGCGCAGCAGCTCGCCGAGCGCAACGTCGAGGTCGAGCGCAAGAACCAGGAGATCGAGCAGGCCCGCCGCGCGCTGGAGGAAAAGGCGACCGAGCTTGCGCTTACCTCGAAGTACAAGTCCGAATTCCTCGCCAATATGAGCCACGAGCTGCGCACGCCGCTGAACTCGATCCTGATCCTGGGACAGCAGCTCACCGACAATCCGGACGGCAACCTCACTAGCAAGCAGGTCGAATTCGCCCGCACCATCCACGGCGCCGGCACCGACCTGCTCAATCTCATCAGCGACATTCTCGATCTCTCCAAGATCGAGTCCGGCACGGTGACGGTCGACGCCGAGGAAATCCTGACCGCGAACCTACTCGAGACCGTCGGGCGACCGTTCCGTCACGAGGCGGAAAACCGCAATTTGTCGTTCAAGATCGACGTCGATCCGAATCTCGCGCGCAGCATCGTCACCGACTCCAAGCGCCTGCAGCAGGTTTTGAAGAACCTGCTCTCCAACGCCTTCAAGTTCACCGCCGAAGGCGAAGTGCGCCTGACGGTCGCCGGCGCGGTCGGCGGCTGGGGGACGGATCACCCGGTGCTGAACTCGGCACCGGCCGTGATCGCGTTCGAAGTGTCCGACACCGGCATCGGCATTCCCCTTGAGAAGCAGAAGCTGATCTTCGAGGCGTTCCAGCAAGCGGATGCCGGCACCAGCCGCAAATATGGCGGCACCGGCCTCGGCCTTGCGATCAGCCGCGAGCTCGCAAGCCTGCTCGGCGGCGAAATCCACCTGCGCAGCTCGCCGGGCAAGGGGTCGTGCTTCACGCTCTATCTGCCGCTGAAATACTCCGGCCCGACGCTCGCGCCGCGCGCCGCACCTTCGTCTCAATACAGCCAGCCGCCGGCGCTGCAGCCCACCATGCCCGAACAGCAACGCGTCATCGAGCAGCTTTCCGACGACCGGCTCAACCTCGAACCCGGCGACAGCATCCTCCTGATCGTCGAGGACGACCCGCATTACGCGCGCGTTCTGGTCGACCTCGCGCGCGACAAGGGCTTCAAGGTCCTGGTCGCCGCCCGCGGCGCGGAGGCGCTGGAGCTTGCGAAGCAGTATCAGCCGAGAGCGGTCTCGCTCGACGTGTTCCTGCCCGACATGCTCGGCTGGACCGTGCTGAGCCAGCTCAAGCACAATCCGCTGACCCGCCACATCCCCGTGCAGATCATCACGCTCGACGAGGACCGCCAGCATGCGCTGGCGCGCGGGGCCTTCTCCTTCGTCAACAAGCCGACGACGACCGAGGGCGTCTCGGCCGCGCTGACGCAGATCAAGGAATATGCGCGACCGCGGCGCAAGCGGCTGCTTATCGTCGAGGACAACGAGGCCGAGCAGCTCTCGATCCGCGAACTGCTGCATCACGACGACATCGAGATCGTGACGACCGGCACCGGCGCCGACGCACTCTCGATGCTGCGCGAGTCGCCTTGTGATTGCGTCGTGCTCGACCTGCGGCTGCCCGACATGAGCGGCTTCGATGTACTGGACCAGATTCGCAACGACGACGCGCTGTCGAACGTTCCGGTCGTGGTCTTCACCGGCCGCGAGCTGTCGGCCGAGGAAGATGCGGAACTCCACACCATGGCGCGCAGCATCGTGGTCAAGGGTGTGGAATCTCCGGAGCGCCTGCTCGACGAGACCGCGTTGTTCCTGCACCGCGTGATCACGGAACTTCCCGTCGAGAAGCAGCGCATGCTGGAGAAGCTGAACAGTTCCGACGAAGACCTGATCGGCAGGACCGCGCTGCTCGTCGACGACGATGCCCGCAACATCTTCGCGCTGTCGAGCGTGCTGGAACGGCGTGGCATGAAGGTGCTGACGGCCACGACCGGCAGCGAGGCGGTGACCCTGGTCGAATCCAATCCGGAAATCGCCATCGTGCTGATGGACATCATGATGCCGCAGATGGATGGCTACCAGACCATCGGCGTCATCCGTGAAAATCCGGCCTTCGCCCGCCTTCCGATCATCGCGCTGACCGCCAAGGCGATGAAGGGCGACCGCGAGAAATGCCTGGAGGCCGGCGCGTCCGACTACCTCGCCAAACCCGTCAACACCGATCAATTGCTGCTTGCGATCCGCATGTGGCTGCACCGTTGAGTTTGGATCTGCGAATGGACCACGAAAAGGTCAACATCCTCCTCGTCGACGACCAGCCGGCCAAGCTGCTCGCCTACGAGGTGATCCTGAAGGAGCTCGGCGAGAACCTCGTGGTCGCCTCGTCGGGCCGCGAGGCGCTGGAGTTACTGCTCAAGACCGAGATCGCGGTGATTCTTGTCGACGTCTGCATGCCCGAGCTCGACGGCTTCGAGCTCGCCGCGATGATCCGCGAGCATCCGCGCTTCCAGAAGACGGCGATGATCTTCATCTCGGCGATTCAGGTCAGCGACATCGACCGGTTGCGCGGCTATGAAATGGGCGCGGTCGATTACGTGCCGGTGCCTGTCGTGCCGGAGGTGCTGCGCGCCAAGGTCAAGGTGTTTGCCGAGCTCTATCGCAAGACGCGCGAACTCGAGCGGCTGAACCAGGATCTCGAGGACCGCGTGCGTGCGCGCACCGCCGAGCTGGAGAATTCCACCGCGAAGCTGCGCGAGAGCGAAGAGCGGCGCAGCATGGCGATCGCCGCAGGCAAGATGGGGTCCTGGGACTGGGACTGGATCACCGGCGACTGGATGTGGGACGAGGGGCAATATCGTATCTTTGGTGTCGGCCCCGACAGCTTCGAGGTCAACCCGGCCAACGTTCAGGCACTGCTGCATCCCGACGACGTCGATCAGCTGCGCAAGGCGATCGCCGAATTCAACAAGGGCACGCGCGCCTACGAAACGGAGTTCCGCATTGTGCGGCCGGATGGCGACGTGCGCTGGTGTGTCGGCACGGCGGCCGCCACGGTCGACGACAGCGGTAGGGTCGTGCGCGTCAGCGGCGTGACGGTCGACATCACCGAACGCAAGCGCGCCGAGGAGCGGCAGAACCTGCTGGCACGCGAAGTCGATCATCGGGCCAAGAATGCGCTGGCGCTCGCGCAATCGATCGTGCGCCTCACCCGCGCCGACGAGGTCAAGGCCTATGTCAGCGCCGTCGAGGGACGCATCAATGCGCTGGCGCGCGTGCATACGATCCTGTCGCTGTCGAGCTGGCAGGGCGCCGAACTCTCGAAGCTGATCGACGAGGAGCTTGCGCCCTATTCCCTCGGCGGACAGATCAAATTGGCAGGTCCCGAAGTTCAGTTGCTGCCGGCGACCGCGCAGACGCTGGCGCTGGCGCTGCATGAGCTTTTCACCAATTCGGCGAAGTATGGCGCGCTCTCGACGCGGTCGGGACGCCTCGGGATCGGCTGGCAGGTCGAGGACGAGCTGCTCACGCTGACCTGGGAGGAATCCGGCGGCCCGCTGGTCGGGATTCCGAAATCCCGCGGCTTCGGTACGCGGAGCCTGCTTGCGAGCGTCGAGTCCCAGCTCGGCGGGCAGGCGCAATTCGATTGGCGCGCCGAAGGCCTGTTGTGCCGCCTGGAGGTGCCGTTGACACGCAAGACTGCCGCGACAACCGCACCCGGCAAATTCGAAGCCGCAGGCTCCGCCGAATTGCAGCGCGCATCCGGTTAGCCGGACGCCGCACTCGTCATGCGCTGCGCCGTCCGCCGGTCGCGCGCGACGCGCCCTTCGAGCCAGGCTTCTGTCCGGGCGAGATCGCGCAGCGCATGTGCATAGCGGCGAGCCGCGCTGCGCTCGGCTCCGCGCGGCAGCTTGCGTGCCTTGCGAAGGATGTCCGCAGCGGCGTTTCGATAGGCCAGCGAGCGGTAAAGAAAGACTACCTTGCCCATATCGGATGTTCCCGTGTTGTGGCGTTCATCCTCGCAGGCCCGGCATGAACGTCGGATGAAGCGGGCAATGACAATTCCTCCATCCGGATGGAACCAGCGGATATCGTCTGCGTTCGTATGCCAGATCGGGATGCAGTTCCCATGCGCGCGAAAAAGTCGTCGGACCTGATCTCTCCCACCGGGCTCATCAAGCTGATGACACATGCGCTGATGGGGGCAGCGCTCGGCCTTGTTTTCGGCCTCGCGCTCATTCTCTCCAATCCGGCCGTCGCCAACCTGCTGAGTCATGGCGGAACCCAGGCCGTCGTAGTGTTCGCCCTCACCCTGGTGACGACGTTCGCGATCGGCGCGACGCTCACCGGCGCCGTATTCATCCTCGTAGAGAACAAGCAATCTTGAAGCACGCGTGAGGGGCGAAATTCTCTTTGTCCGGAACTCCCGCGCCGAATGGCGGTTGGCTGCCTGCGTCAATTTAACTCAGGGAGTTCCCGCGCATGAAGTCGACCAAGCTCGCCCTCGCAATGATGTTGGCAACCGGCCTCGCCGCGGCGCCGTTCGCAGTGCAGGCCAAATCGCACAAGGCGAAACATGGATCCTCGATGTCATCGTCGTCGCAGACCACGGGCGCCAACACGAAATCCAGCGGTGCTGCCAATCCCTCGAGCCAAGGCAATGTCGGCCCGGGCACCAATCAGGCCGGCAGTGTGAACACGCCGAGCAGCTCGAAATAAGTGGATTCGCAACCGAGAAGGCCCCGCCACGGCGGGGCTTTCTTGTCACCGTGAAGCACGGCGTTCCTGTCGGCATCCGACATCGATGATCGCCACGCGAATCGAGCGTGCGCACGCTTTTGCTGCGTCGGATGTCAGGGAGCGTCCGAAGAACATGCCTTGACGAGGTGTTCGAGCCTGGCCCGCTTGCGCGCGATCAACAATTGGGCCGCAGCATCGTCGAGCGCCTCGCGCCGCAACTGCCGGATCGCGGAGCCCAGTTCGAGAATTTCGGCGCGTAATTTCAGAATCCGGTAGGCGTCCGGGTCTTCCTCCACCGCGCGCTCCCAAAATTCTCAGCGGCGCGCGATTACGCGCAGGGGGTTGCCTGATGTCTTCGCGGAACGAACGCGTACCCTGTCGCGGACATTCGGCAGGACATCGCCGCCACCTGCAGCCTTCCATTCGCCAATCAGCAGGTTGATTTTCCGGCGCAGATCCATCTGCGCCGAGGCCTTCTCTGCGCAGTCGCGATCGCGGTCGACCAGCTCGCGCACGGACGCCTCGACATCGGCCATCTCTAGCCTCAAGGCGCTGATTTTGCGTCGAATTTCATTAATTCTGTTGTCCATGGCTTGTTAGAACAAAATAAGAACATATAGTCAAGCCACGATTTCAGGACGGAGACGCGACATGCAGGTTCAGGGTAAATACGACGCCAGGGCTTTCCTCGCCGAGCAGATGACCAGGGCGCAAGGCCTCAGGCTGAAACGGCTGAGCGAGGAGGCGTATCAACCCGCGCAATATGCGCGGGGTCTGTCCTTCGGCGAGGCGGCACGGCGCATCCAGGTGCTGGAAGCCGAGATCGAATTGGCGAATTCCTTCTAGGCTGCATCGCGCATCCGGAACGCTGCCTGCCCGGTTTCGGAACCATGCCATTCCCGGATGGTTCTCCTCGGCCAAAGGGAGAACAATGCATGGCGCGCAAGGCAAAGAAACGCCGCTACTCACGTAGCTCCGGCAGCGATGTCGAAAGCGAGATGCGACGCTACAAGAAGGGCACCGCAAAGAGCGGGCCCGGCGGTCGTGGCGGACGCGTGAAGAACCGCAAGCAGGCGATCGCGATCGGACTGTCGAAGGCGCGCAAGAAAGGCAAGAAGGTCCCGAAGAAGGCCTCGAAGCAGAAGACTGCCAGGAAAACTGCCAAGAAGACATCCAATAAGACTTCGAAGAATACTTCGAAGCCGAAGCGCAAATCCTCCAAACGGTCGCGCTGACTCTGTCAGATCATGCTGCCAGGCATGAAGCAGCGGATCGCAATGCCGAACGCGGTTTTCACCGGCCACACCATTGTGCGGCCGGCCCGGTTCGGCTCAGTGATCACGGCTTCGTCCGGTACCTCCACCCACTCGCCGTCGAGCCGCACGCGATAGTGCCCGTTGTGCGATTCCCAGTCGGGATCGGCGACGGCAAATCCATCCGCGTCCGAGCAGCACGGACCGAGATGGCTGCGCAGGCTGTCGAACCACGGCTTGAGGGGTGAGTCCGCGTAGCGGCCGTCGTCACGCCCGAGCGCGTTTCCGCCCCACAGCACGAACGGCGCCACGAGCAGCGCACTCCTCAGCGAGACCTTCAATCGATCCATGTCGGCACCGATCAAATGCGAACCACCGGCCGGCTCCACGAGGCGGCGGGAGGTTCCACGCTTTGCAACCGCTCGGCGGCTTCGTTGCCGCCGAGTCCTTGCACCATCTCGAAACTGTGGTGTGCGAACACGGCTTTTTCGGACGAACCGGGTCATCATCGCTGCCGTTAACGAGAATGTTATCTGCGGGCGCCCGGTCATCCTGAAGGCGAACGAGAGAAAGGCGGCCCGAGGGCCGCCTTTTTGATTTGCGCCGATCGAAATTCGACTTACGCGAGCGGCACCGCGACGAACCGGGTCGCCTCCGCGCTCCTCACCTGCAGCAGCACGCTGCGCTTGCCGGATGATTTCGCCTGCGCCAGCTCCGAGCGGACATCACCGATATTGGCGACGGCCTTGCCGCCGACATTGAGGATGACGTCGCCGGTCTGGATGCCGCGCTGCGCGGCCGGCCCTTCCGGATCGACTTCGGTGACGACCACGCCTTTCGGACCGGCGCCCTGCACGTCGCCGGCCGGAGCCAGACTGAGCCCGAGGCGCGGCGTGCCGGCGCCTGGCTGCGTCTTGCCGTCATCGGCCTTGCCGCTTCCCTGGGCCTGCCGATCGTTCGGCAACTCGCCGAGCGCGAGCGTCACCGTCTTGCTTCCGCCGTTGTGGAGGACATCGAGCTTCACGGACGTGCCCGGCACCAGGCCGGCGATGGTGCGGGCGAGATCGCGGGAGTCCTTGATCGCGGTGCCGTTCACCGCGGTGATGACATCGCCGGCCTCGATGCCCGCCTTCGCCGCCGGGCTGCCGTCCTGCGGGTTGTCGACGATCGCGCCGCGCGCCTCCTTGAGGCCGAGGCTGTCGGCGATATCCGACGTCACCGGTTGCACCTGCACCCCGAGCCAGCCGCGGGTAACCGCGCCCTTGTCCTTCAGCTGTGCGATCACGAGCTTTGCGGTCGAGGCCGGAATGTCGAAGCCGATGCCGACCGAGCCGCCGGAGGGCGAGAAGATCGCGGTGTTCACGCCGATCACATTACCGTTCATGTCAAAGGCCGGGCCGCCGGAATTGCCCTTGTTGATCGGCGCATCGATCTGGATGAAATCGTCATAAGGCCCGTTGCCGATATCGCGGCCGCTGGCCGAAACGATGCCGGCCGTCACGGTGCCGCCGAGGCCGAAGGGATTGCCGACCGCCACCACCCAGTCACCGATGCGCGGCTTCTGGTCGGAGAATTTGACGAACGGAAAATCCTTATTGCCATCGACCTTGATCAGAGCGAGATCGGTCTTCGGATCGGTACCGACCACCTTCGCGGTGTAGATCGTGCCGTCGTCCATGGTCACCTGTACGGACTCGGCGTGATCGACGACGTGGTTGTTGGTCACGGCATAGCCGTCGGCCGAGATGAAGAAGCCGGAGCCTTCGCCCGTGATCACCTGGTGGCGCTGGCGCGGCATGCCGTTCATGCCGCCCGGACCGCGGAAGCCGAATTGCCGCGAGAACTGGTCGAACGGCGAGTCCTCGTCCGAATCCATCCGGTTCTGTTGCAGCATCGCGCTCTTGTCGTTGTCCTGGTCGATTCTGACCCGCACCGAGATGACGGCCGGTTTGACCTTGCTGACGAGATCGCCGAAGCCCGGAGGTGTCGCGGCGGCCTCCGCGGCCTGAGCGGGTGCGATGAAGGAGCTCACGCTGAACGGCGAAGAGCCGGGAGCGGTCGCCAGCACGGCCACGCCAAGCGCGGCGACGGTGCCGAGCAGCGCAAGCCGGCGCGGCCTCAGGATCTTGCGAAACGTGGGGGTTTCGGAATTGACGCGATCGTTCATGTCGAAATGTCCATGTTGGGTGAGTCGCCTTGTACCCAACATGGCGGTGACCACCTTACAGCGTCCCGTCCACGCGATTAAATCTTGGCAAAGTTGATGCGGCCAGCGCCGCGGCCCAAATCGCGGTTGCACGTTTGATGCAGCTCAACACGGCCCCCCTGCGCAGTGAAAGACTGGGGCCAACGGATGATGTCCATAGGAGGCGCGCCATGTACAAAGACATTCTCGTTCACGTCCCGACCGAACGTCCTATGCGCCCCGTGATCGACGGATCGATTTCGCTGGCCGCGCACCTCAACGCCCACATCGACGCGGTCGCCGTCGGCTATGTCGCAACCAGCGCGGCCTACGTGATGGAAGGCGGCGCCGCAGTGGCAGCCGTGTTCGAGATGGAACGTGAACGCGCGGTGGAGCGGGCCGAGGCGGCGCTGACAGTGTTCAAAAGCGAAGCGGCGAACGCCGGTCTTTCCTTTACATGCCACCCGCTCGGCGCGATCCCGGCGGATGCAGCCGGCTCGCTCGGCGGGATGGCGCGGCTACACGATCTCAGCATCGTGCTGCAGCCCGATCCAGCGCAAGGCTCGTTCGACAACGACATACCGAGCGAGATCCTGTTCCAGGCGGGCGGCCCTGTGCTCTTCCTGCCGTATAACTTCCGTGGAGCATTCAGGGCGAACCGGATCGGCATCTGCTGGGACGGAAGCCGCCTCGCCGCCCGCGCGATGCGCGATGCCGCCCCGTTCCTGGCCCGCGCCGAAGAGATCGTGATCATCACGATCAACGAGGCAGACGCCGTTTCCGACGACGTCTCGGCGCGCAATCTGACAAGACATCTCGGCCGGCGCGGATTGTCGACCCGCACTGTCGGCCTGTCGGCGACCCGCTCCGAGATTCAGCCGACCATCCTGTCGCTGGCGGCCGACGAGAGCCTCGATCTCCTGGTGATGGGCGGCTACGGCCATTCACGATTGCACGAGCGCTTTCTCGGCGGCGTCACCCGCGCCATGCTGGAAGCCATGACGGTGCCGACGCTGATGTCGCATTAGCGAAGCCGCCCGGATGCTCTCACGCCGCGACGGGCTCCTCCCACGCGGCGGCGGCGACGGCGTCATCCTCGCCTTTCGCATTGCACGCGTCGAAATGCGCCTTGAGCTCGACTTCGGCGAGATGCTCGAAATGCTCGGCTTGGCCCAGCAATTCCCAAGTCTGGAGCGGCCGGTAGGCCGCCTGCTGGCGGCAGAGTGACGCTAGCGCCCGGTAGCGACGTACGTTCTCCATGAGACCCTCCCTCGCATTCACAGGGCTTATTGCCCTTATTTGCGTCAGGGCGATGGCAGTTGTGCAAAACATTTGCTGCGTGCACAGCGCGACTGATCGCAGTTAACTTTTGAGAAATGCGCGCACATATTTTAGTTCCAAACGCGCAAGTTTGCACGTGGAACCCGCCGGTTTGGAAAACTTGGGGTCTAGGCGTAAAGGCGCTGCTCCACGGCCACGCCAATCAGATCGAGATACCGCTCGATCAGGTCGGGCCGGCCGACGAGATAGCCTTGCATCTCCTCGCAGGCCTCGCGCGCCAGGAAGGCGCGCTGCGCCTCGGTTTCCACCCCCTCGGCGACGACCGGGATATTCAAGGCGTGCGCGAGGCTCAGGACCGCGCGGACGATCTCGGCTGATTGCGGCGTCGTCTCGAGATTGGAGATGAAGCTGCGATCGATCTTGATCTTGTCGAACGGAAACGACTGCAGATAGGACAGCGAGGAATAGCCGGTGCCGAAATCGTCCATCGCAATGCGGATGCCGAGCGCCTTCAGCCGCCGCAGCAGATTGAGCGCGCGGGTGAAGTCGCCGATCAGCACGCCCTCGGTGATCTCGACCTCGAGTCGGGTCGGCGCAAGTCCCGTCTCCAGCAGGATCCGGTGGATCGCGCGTTCGAGGTCGCCGGCCAGGAACTGGACCGGCGACAGATTGACCGCCACCTGCAACGGCCGCGGCCAGGACGCCGCCTCGCGGCACGCTTCGCCAAGGACCCACTCGCCGATCTGGATAATCAGCCCGTTCTCCTCAGCGAGCGGAATGAACTCGTCGGGCGGCACGAAGCCCCGCGTCGGATGGTTCCAGCGCAGCAGCGCCTCGAAGCCGATGACTTCGCCATCAATCCGCGCCTGCGGCTGGAAGTAGACCAGGAATTGGTTCAGCTCCAGCGCCTGCCTCAGATCGTGTTGCAGCAGCCTGCGGTCGCGCAGTTCCTGGTCCATCTCGGGTTCGAAGAAGCGGACCGTGCCCCTGCCCTCGCGCTTGGCACGATAAAGCGCGGAATCGGCATTGGCGAGCAATGTGGCGGCATCCACGCCGTCATCTGGATAGAACGCGATGCCGACGCTAAGGCCCACATGGGAGAGATAGTCGTCGACCTCTAGCTCCTTGCCTATCGTTTCGACCAGGCGTTCGGCGAGCGCCAGAACGTTCTCCCGGCGGACGTCGTCGGGCATCAGGATCATGAATTCGTCGCCGCCGATGCGGGCGATAAAGGCGCCGTCAGCCTCCGCGGCAAGGCGATCGGCCGCGGCCCGCATCAGCATGTCGCCGACGGGATGACCGAACACGTCGTTGACTTCCTTGAAGCGGTCGAGATCGAGGCTGAGCACTGCAAAACTGGTCGCCGCTTCCAGCGCCCGCTCCAGCCGTTCGTCCAACACTGCGTTGAAGGCGCTGCGGTTCGGCAAGTCGGTCAGCACGTCATGATGGGCGAGATGTCTGATGCGTTCCTGGGTCGCGACGCGCTCGGTGACGTCCTCGATCACACCGACCAGATATTGCGGATCGCCGGCATCATCGGTGATCAGCATCTTGCGCGAATTGACGACCCGGTCGTGGCCTTTCACGCCAACTTCAAGCAGGTGCTCCTCGAGAAACATCGGCATGCCGCTGGCGACGACGCGACGATCCTGCTCGTTGACCACGCGGGCGACGTCGGCCGGGAAGATCTCCTCGGGCGTCCTGCCCAGCATCTGCTCGCGCGGCAGGCCATAATAGTCCTCGCCGGCGCGATTGAGCAAAATGTAGCGGGAATCCTTCGCGCATTTGGCGAACACGGCAATCGGTATGTTCTCGACGATGGTGTCGAGGAACTCCTGGGTTCGCAGCAGGTCTTGCTCGACCTCATCGTGCGTGTGCGCGCGCATATCCGTCATACGCTGGCGGTCGCGGTCGCCTGCCTCGTAGGCCGCACTGACGAGCTCGCCCAGCTTGACGAGATCGACCTGTCCGGCCGCGTCGGTGGCGCAGCGAATCTGTTCGGCGAACAAGCGATGCATGCTCATGCCGTCGCTCCGCGCCGTGTGCAGGCCTCATGCCTGCAGATGTCCTCGATCCGCATTCCCGCGCTCTCTCAGCGTTCCTTAATCGCAGATTGAGACACATAGCATTGCGCGGTCGTTAATCGAACTTTCGTCTGACGCGCGTGGTTACCCCGCCCTGAAACGGCTCATCGTTTTGTGCGGCATCCTCCATGGAACCCCGGAGAAAACTGGCCCGCCGTGGGACAACCGCCACCACAGCGCAGCGGCTCGCGTCCCACCCGTAGTCTACCGGATGAGCGCACTCTCTGCGGTCCGCATCGCCCGTGCGGAATTATCCTGGAACTTCACAACCCGGCCTGACTCGGCAGCGACGCGAATCGCTGCGATATTGGCGGCATAGTCGGCAGCGCTCTTGCCGCGAAAGACGGCCGAACCCGCCACGAGCGTATCGGCACCCGCCGCGGCCACGGCAGCGGCATTGTCGCGCGTAATGCCGCCATCGACCTCGAGCCTGATCGGCCTGTCGCCGATCATGCTGCGAATGCGCCTGATCTTCTCGACCTGGGAGTCGAGGAAGGACTGACCACCGAAGCCGGGGTTGACCGTCATCACCAGCACCAGATCGAGACGATCAAGCACGTATTCGATCGCGGCTTCCGGCGTTGCCGGGCACAGGCTGACACCGGCCTTCTTGCCAAGCGCGCGGATCGCCTGGAGCGAGCGGTCGAGATGCGGCCCAGCTTCGGCATGGACGGTGATGACATCGGCGCCCGCCTTTGCGAACGCCTCCAGATGGGGATCGGTCGGCGCGATCATGAGATGCACGTCGAAGACCCGCTTCGTCAGCGGTCGGATCGCCTTGATAACGTCGGCACCATAACTGATGTTCGGCACGAAATGGCCGTCCATCACGTCGCAATGGATCCAGTCGGCGCCGGCCGCGTCGATCGCCGCGACCTCCTCACCAAGGCGCGCGAAGTCTGCCGCCAGGATCGAGGGAGCGATGATGATCTCTGCGGTCATGGCTTTGCACTCCTCACATCGGCTCCGCCGCTGAAGACGCGGCTCGCCAGGACGTCCATGGGATCGATCGTTTCGAGGTCGGCGACATCGAGCATGCGGTCGAGATCCGACACCAGCCGATCGGCCTGCCGCAGGCGAATGCGGTCGACGGCGTTGCGGATCGAGCGCGCGTTGGAGAAGAACGGCTGGGTCCGGCGTAGCGCGATATACTTCTCGAAGGCCTCGCGCGCCGCCGCCGAGAAGCGATAGCCCCGTTCCTTCAGCATCAGCTCGGCGATGACGAGAAGTTCGGCTTCCGCATAATCCGGAAAGTCGATGTGGTGGGCGATGCGCGAGCGGAAGCCGGGATTGGAGGCGAAGAAGCTGGTCATGCGCTCGCCATAGCCGGCGAGGATCACAACGAGGTCCTCCCGCTGGTTCTCCATCACCTGGAGCAGGATTTCGATCGCCTCCTGGCCGTAGTCGCGCTCGTTGTCGGGCCGGTGCAGATAGTAGGCCTCGTCGATGAACAGCACGCCGCCCATTGCCTTCTTCAATATCTCTTTCGTTTTCGGCGCCGTGTGGCCGATATATTGCCCGACGAGATCGTCGCGCGTCACCGAGATGACCTGCCCGCGCCGCACGAAGCCGAGGCCGTGCAGGATCTTCGCCATGCGCAGCGCGACGGTCGTCTTGCCGGTGCCGGGGTTGCCGGTGAACGACATGTGCAGTGTGGGCGGCGCCGAGGCGAGACCCGCACGCTGCCTGATGCGCTCGATCAGCAGGAGCGATGCGATCTGGCGCACGCGGTCTTTGACCGGCCGAAGGCCGATCAACTCCCGCTCGAGCTGTTGCAACGTCTCGGTGATCCCCGCCGCTTCGGCTTCCTTGCGGAGATCGAACGTAGTCTCACCGCCTTCAGCGGGCGTGGCACGGGCAATGTCGAGCATGGGCACCTCGAACAAAAAAGCCCCGCCGCGGGGCGGCGGCGGAGCAGTTGTCCGCCAAGGATCTGGAGCAGGGAGTGCTCCACGCGGAGAGCAATGGCTTATGGCGACGCTGCCGCGGCTGGCTTGCGCACCGTGGAGTAGCGAATCGCGCGCCCGCCGACTTCCTGCCGCACGAGGTCGAACTCGGCTTCCTGCGGCGGCCGGTTGACGAGGAACGAGATCCGCACCGATTCCCAGCCATGGCTCGAATCGAAGCCGCTGATGCGGATGTAGCGGTCGCCATACACCCTGCGGCATTCGGCGAGTTCCATCATCACGCCGGCGGCGTCTTGGAGATCGAACATCGGCAGGCCCCACATCTCCCAATAGGTGTTGCGGGGATGCGGATCGTCGGTGAACTCGATGTTCACCGCCCAGCCATTGGTCAGGCAATATTGCACCTGCTTGGTGATCTGATCGTCTGTCAGATCGGGCAGGAACGAAAAGCAGCCTTGGGTCAGCTTCATGTCAAATCTCCTCAAACGGTTTCCAGCGCGGTCGGAACGAAGTCCGGCGTGTCGGTGGATTGATAGTTGAAGGTGACGTCCTTCCAGACTTCGAGCGCCGCCTTCAGCGGCGTGCAGGTCTCGGCCGCTCTGGCCAGGATCTCCGGACCCTCGTGGACGTAGTCGCGGCCCTCGTTACGGGCGAGGATCATCGCTTCCAGCGCCACGCGATTGGCGATCGCGCCGGCCGCAATCCCCATGGGATGTCCAATGGTGCCGCCGCCGAACTGCAACACGACATCCTCACCGAGCAGGTCGAGCAGCTGGTGCATCTGGCCGGCATGGATGCCGCCCGATGCGACCGGCATCATCTTGTTGAGACTGGCCCATGGCTGGTCGAAGAACAGGCCGTGCTCGAGCCTCGTCGGATTGAAGTCCTCACGGCAGACGTCGTAATAGCCGCGCGTGGTGTTGGGATCGCCCTCGAGCTTGCCGACCACCGTTCCGGCATGGATGTGGTCGACGCCGGCGAGCCGCATCCATTTGGCGATGACGCGGAACGACACGCCATGACTCTTCTGCCGCGTATAGGTCGAGTGGCCGGCGCGATGCAGATGCAGGATCATGTCGTTGCGCCGTGCCCATTTCGCCATCGACTGGATCGCGGTGTAGCCGATGACGAGGTCGATCATGACGATGACCGAACCGAGTTCCTTGGCGAACTCCGCTCGCTCGTACATGTCCTCCATCGTGCCCGCGGTGACGTTCAGGTAGGTACCCTTCACCTCACCCGAGGCGGCCTGTGCCCGGTTCACGGCCTCCATGCAGTAGAGGAAGCGGTCGCGCCAGTGCATGAAGGGCTGCGAGTTGATGTTCTCGTCGTCCTTGGTGAAATCGAGCCCGCCCTTCAGCGCCTCGTAGACCACGCGGCCGTAGTTGCGGCCCGACAGCCCAAGCTTCGGCTTCACCGTCGCGCCCAGCAGCGGCCGGCCGAACTTGTCAAGCCGCTCGCGCTCGACCACGATGCCGGTCGCGGGTCCCTGGAAGGTCTTAACGTAGGCAACCGGAAAGCGCATGTCTTCCAGACGCAGCGCTTTCAGCGGCTTGAAGCCGAACACGTTGCCGATGATCGAGGCCGAAAGGTTGGCGATCGAGCCCGGCTCGAACAGGTCGAGGTCATAGGCGATGTAGGCAAAGTACGAGCCCGGCGTGCCCGGCACCGGATCGACGCGGTAGCATTTCGCGCGATATTTTTCCGCAGCCGTCAACCGATCGGTCCATACCACCGTCCAGGTCGCGGTCGAGGATTCGCCGGCGACCGCGGCCGACGCCTCGATCGGGTCGACGCCTTCCTGCGGCGTGACGCGGAACAGTGCGATCACGTCGGTGTCCTTCGGGACATAGTCGGGCTCCCAATAGCCCATGCGGGCGTATTCCATGACGCCCGAGCGATAGCGCTCCTTGCCGCGGACGGTTCCTGTATGTGCGTTCATGGCTTTCTCCCTCGTTTCTCTCTTCTAATCTCTGAATCTGCTCAGGCTGCGACGGGCTCACGGGCATCGACGCGCGGATCGAGCTCGCCGGCGCGGTACCGCCGCGCCATCTCGCTCATCGGGACGACCTTGATCTCGCTGGCATGGCCGGCGGTGCCGAACTGCTCGAAACGCTCGCGGCAGAGCTCGCGCATCGCATCCATCGCGGGCTTGAGGAACTTGCGCGGGTCGAACTCACTGCGACTTTGCGCGGCGACCTTGCGGAATACCGCCGTCATTGCGAGGCGGCAATCGGTGTCGATATTGACCTTGCGCACACCACTCTTGATGCCGCGAACGATCTCTTCGACCGGCACGCCCCAGGTCTGAGGCATCTCGCCGCCATACTGGTTGAACATGTCCTGGAGAGGCTGCGGCACCGACGAGGAGCCGTGCATCACCAGATGCGTGTTCGGCAGCCGGCGGTGGATCTCCTCGACCACCCGCATCGCCAGGATGTTGCCATCCGGCTTGCGGCTGAACTTGTAGGCGCCGTGCGAGGTACCCATGGCGATGGCGAGCGCATCGACCTTGGTGGCACGGACGAAGTCGACCGCCTGGTCGGGATCAGTCAAAAGCTGGTCGTGGCTGACCGTGCCTTCGACGCCATGTCCGTCCTCCTGCTCCCCGCCGCCGTGTTCGAGCGAGCCGAGTACGCCAAGCTCGCCTTCGACGGAAGCGCCGACCCAATGAGCGAGATCGACGACGCGGCGGGTGATCGCGACATTGTAGTCGTAATCGGCTGCCGTCTTGGCATCGGCCTTGAGCGAGCCGTCCATCATGACGGACGTGAAGCCGTGGGCGATGGCGGAGGCGCAGGTCGCCTCGTCGTTGCCGTGGTCCTGATGCATGCAGAGCGGAATGTCCGGATAGGTCCGCTCCAGCGCATCGATCATGTGCGAGAGCATGAGATCGCCGGCATAGCTGCGCGCGCCGCGCGAGGCCTGGATGATCACGGGCGCATCGACCTCGGCCGCCGCCTGCATGATCGCGATGCCCTGCTCCATGTTGTTGATGTTGAACGCCGGCACCGCGTAGCCATGGCCGGCTGCGTGGTCGAGCAGTTGCCTGAGGGTGATACGTGCCACGAGTGGTTCTCCTTATTGTCGCTTGCGGGCGATTGCCCGGCGGGCGGCTTCTGCGATGCTTTGCGGTGTGATGCCGAATTCGCGGTACAGCACGGGTGCCGGCGCCGAAGCGCCGAAGCCGCGCATGCCGACGAACTCACCGTCAGCGCCGATCCAGCGCGACCAATCGCCCTGTACGGCCGCCTCGACACCGACGCGCGGCGCGGTGCCGAGCACGGTGGCGCGGTATTCGTCTGGCTGTTCCTCGAACAGGGCGAAGCAAGGCGCGGACACCACGGCAGCGCGGATGTGCTCGGTCGCGAGCAGGCGGGCGGCTTCCATCGCGATCGACACCTCCGAGCCGGTTGCGATCAGCGTCACGTCGCGGCCGCCGTCCGGCGAGACGACGAGATAGGCGCCGCGGGAGACACGGTTTTTGCCGCGCGCATCGCTGCGGAAGGTCGGCAACGCCTGACGCGAGAAGCACAGCACGGAGGGGCGGTCTTCGGAATTGAGCGCGCAGTCCCAAGCTTCCAGCGTCTCCACCGCGTCGGCGGGGCGGAACACCAGGAGGTTCGGGATCACCCGCAGCGCCGCCAGATGCTCGACCGGCTGGTGCGTCGGACCATCCTCGCCGAGGCCGATGGAATCGTGCGTCATCACATGGATGACGCGCAGCCTCATCAAGGCCGCGAGACGGATCGCCGGCCGACTGTAGTCGGAGAACGCGAGGAACGTGCCGCCATAGGGAATGAAGCCGCCATGGAGTGCCAGGCCGTTCATCGCGGCCGCCATGCCGTGCTCGCGGATGCCGTAATGGATGTAATTGCCGGCGAACGCGTCGCGACTCACAGGAGTCTGCGTCTTGGCATGGGTCAGGTTCGAATGCGTCAGATCGGCCGACCCGCCAACGAGGCCAGAAATGGTCCCGGCGATGCCGTCGAGCACCTGTTGCGAAGCTTGCCGCGTCGCGAGCTTCGGACGCTCGGACGCAAAGCGTTCGCGCAATTTCGCCGCGGCCAGCGCATAGGCAGCCGGCAGGGCAACGGCCTTGCCTTCGACGAACAGGTCGCGCTGCTCGGGCGTCGCGCATTCGTAGCGGTCGAGCCAGGCGAGGCGCTCGACTTGCCCGCGTTGTCCGATCATCCGCCACGCCTTCATGATCGGGACAGGAACCACGAAGGGCTGATAGTCCCAGCCGAGCGTCCGGCGCGCGGCTGCCGTCTGCTCGGTACCAAGCGGGGCGCCGTGCGCCTTCTCGGTGCCTTGCCGGTCCGGCGCGCCATAGCCGATGATGGTGCGGCAGGCGATCAGCGACGGCTTTGCGGTCTCGCGCTCCTCTGCGATCGCCTTTGCGATGGCTTCGGGATCGTGTCCGTCGATGCTGCGCACCGACCAGCCGGAAGCGGCGAAACGCGCGAGCTGGTCGTCGGAGGTTGCCAGCGAGGTCGGCCCGTCGATCGAGATGCCATTGTCGTCGAACAGCACGATCAGACGGCCGAGTTGAAGATGACCGGCAAGCGAGATCGCCTCCTGGCTGATGCCCTCCATCAGGCAGCCGTCGCCGGCGATCACGTAGGTGAAATGATCGACGAGACCGTCGCCATGACGCGCATTGCCCATCCGCTCGGCCATCGCCATGCCGACCGCCGTCGCGATGCCCTGCCCCAGCGGACCGGTCGTGGTCTCGACGCCCGGCGTGTGGCCGTATTCGGGGTGGCCCGGCGTCTTCGATCCCCATTGCCGGAACGCCTTGATGTCGCCGAGGCTGACGTCGCCGCCGGTCAGATGCAGCAGCGCGTAAAGCAGCATCGAGCCGTGCCCCGCCGACAGCACGAAGCGATCGCGGTCGGGCCAATTGGGATGCGCCGAGTCGAATTTCAGGAAGCGCGAGAACAGCACCGTCGCGACGTCGGCCATGCCCATGGGCAGGCCGGGATGACCGGACTGCGAGGTCTCGATGGCGTCGACCGCGAGGAAGCGGACGGCGTTGGCGAGATCGCTATGCGCGACCGCCGTGAGGTCGGCGTCGGCGTGAACCGAGATGTTCATCGGATTCTTCCCTTGTTCACTTCAGGTTTCGCTTGCGCTCGATCAGCTGCATGATCAGCGGCGTCAGGATCAGCTGCATCGCAAGATCGAGCTTCGCGCCCGGACACACGATCGAGTTCGCGCGGGACATCCAGCTTTGCGGCAGCATCGAGAGCAGATAGGGGAAGTCGATGCCGCGCGGATTCTTGAAGCGGATCACGACCATCGATTCGTCCGGCGTCGGAATCCAGCGCGCGATGAACGGATTGGAGGTGTCCACCGTCGGGACCCGCTGGAAGTTGATGTCGGTCTCGGAGAATTGAGGGCAGATGTAGTGGATGTAATCCGGCATCCGCCGCAGGACGGTGTCGGTGACGGCCTCGGTCGAATAGCCCCGCGCGCTGCGGTCGCGATGCAGCTTCTGGATCCATTCGAGATTGATGACGGGCACCACGCCGATCTTGAGGTCGGCATAGCGCGCGACGTTCACCTTGTCGGTGACGACGGCGCCGTGCAGCCCCTCGTAGAACAGAAGGTCCGAGTTCTCCGGCAACCGTTCCCATTCGGTGAAGGTGCCTGGCGCCGCGCCGTGCAGCGCGGATTCCTCGGCGTCGTGGACGTAGTGCCGGGTCGTCGCGGTGCCGGTTTCGCCATAGTCGCGGAACGCCCGCTCCAGCTCCTCGAACAGATTGGTCTCGGGACTGAAATGGCTGAAATGCCTGTTGCCGCGCTCGGCTTCCCTGGCCATCTGCGTGCGCATCTCGGTGCGGTCATAGCGGTGGAACGCGTCGCCTTCGATGTAGGCGGCGTTGACCTTCTCGCGGAAAAATATCTGTTCGAAGGTCTTCTTGACCGACGTGGTTCCGGCGCCCGAGGAGCCGGTGATCGAAATGATGGGATACTTCCTGGACATGCGTCGCCTCGCTCAGATGCGGAAGAATCCGCGCCGCGCGAACAGCGGCGATGAGCCGCTGGCCACCAGCAGCGGGTCGCAATGCAGCTCTTCGAGCCGCCGCACCTCCTTGCTCGATCCCATGATCAGGGGCACGCGCTGGTGCAGGTTTTGCGCTGCGAGGTCGAGGATTCGCTCGCGCCCCGTCGTTGCGGAGCCGCCGGCCTGCTCGATGATCATCGCCATCGGATGCGCCTCGTAAGTAAGCCGCAGGCGGCCGTCGCCATAGCCGGGGCGCGCGTCCGAGGGATAGAGGAAGATCCCGCCGCGGGTGAGGATGCGATAGGCCTCGGCGACTAGCGAGCCGACCCAGCGCATGTTGAAATCGTGGTTTGCAGGCCCTTCGACGCCCGCGAGGCACTCGTCGACGAAGGCGCGCACCGGCGGCTCCCAGTGCCGGCGGTTCGACGCGTTGATCGCGAACTCCGCGCAGGCCTCGGCAATCTGCACGCCGCTGCGTGCGAGGCGGAAGCAGCCGGCCTTGCGATCGAGCGTGAAGATGTCGACGCCGTCGCCGAGAGTCAGCACCAGCGAGGTCTGCGGACCGTAGGTGACGAACCCTGCCGCGAGCTGCGCCGAGCCACGCTGATGGAAGGCGAGCGCGAGATCATCGGGCGCCGGCAGGATCGAGAAGATCGTGCCGACGGTCATGTTGATATCGATGTTGGAGGAACCGTCGAGCGGATCGATCGCGACGCAGATTTTCGCTTCGCGGTCGCCGATCTGCGGCTCACGCATTTCCTCCGACGCCAGTGCTGCGATCGGCAGCCTGCCGAAGCAACGGCGCAGGATCGCATCGGCCTGCACGTCGAGATCGCGCTGGACGTCGCCGTCGCTGTTGCGACCCGTCGTCAGGCCCGAGGCGTCCGCGAGATCTCCGGTGCCGATAAGGTCGGCGATCTCGATGGCCGCCGCCGCGATGGCGTCGACCGCAGCTGCCACCGCCAGCGCGTGGGGCGCGGTCTCCGAGTACCGTTGGAGGTGATCGTCCAGCCTGGGTTGCCCGGTCATCTGCGTCCATCCCTTTGCTGGCGCCGCATCCAGTTCCCTCCCCGGCGGAGGTCGGTGCGGTTGGTCCCAACACAATGAAGATTGACAGCGCCGACTTAATAAGGAAAATTTCTATTCATAATGGGCGCCAAAGAAATTTCTTATAATGGTCATGGCCATGCAGCGGCCCAGCTCCGGCATCTGACGATCCGGCAGCTTCGCTCGCTCGCAGCGCTTTCGGCCAAGGGCAGCGTGACGGCGGCCTCGAGCCAGCTCGGCCTGACCCAGCCGGCCGTCACCCAGCAGCTCCGTCAGCTTCAGGACCTCGCCGGCCTGCCGCTGGTACAGCGGACCGGCGACGGCATGCTGCTGACTGAGGCCGGCAAGGAGGTTCTTGCGCTCGCCGGGCGCGTCGAAGCTGCGATCATGGACTGCCAGGGCGCGCTCGACCTGCTTGCGGGAAGGACCGGCGGCACCGTGCAGCTCGGCGCAGTCTCGACCGCGAAGTATTTCGTGCCGCACGCGATCGCGGCGTTCTCGAAGCGGCATCCGAAGATCGAGATCAAGCTCACCATCGGCAATCGCGAGGAGATCCGCGAGGCCATGCACGGCTACGACCTCGATTTCGCGGTGATGGGTCGGCCACCGGCCGACGTCAGCGTCGACGTCCGTCAACTCGGGCGCAATCCGCACATCATCGTCGCGCGCAAGGGGCACTGGCTGGCGAAGGATTCCGGCCTCAGCCTGACCGACCTCGTGCACGAGACCTTCCTCACCCGCGAGCCGGGGTCGGGCACGCGCACGCTCATGGAAGGCATGTTTCAGAAGTCGGACCTCGAGCCGGTCATCGGCATGGAGATGAGCAGCAACGAGACCATCAAGCAGGCGGTCATCGCGGGGCTCGGCATCGCCTTCATCTCGGCCCACACCGTGGCGCACGAGCTTGCCGAGGGCCGCCTGATCGTGCTCAACGTCGCGGGCCTGCCGATCGTTCGGCAATGGTACGTGATTCGCCGCAGCGACAAGGTGCTGCTGCCGCCGGCGCAGGCGATGTTCGATTTCCTGGGATCGGAGGGCTCGAATTATCTGCCCGATGTACCCGAGTTCGGCGAGCGATAGCCCGCCGACGTTCAGCCCATCAGCTTCATTGCAATCGTCGCCGCGAGAATGACGATGATCTGAAGCAAGCGCTCGGTCGTGAAGATGCGGTTGAAGGTGGTCATCGCTCGCCCCCGGCCGACGTGAAGCAGGCCCGGGCGACTTGCTATCATACGCAGGCGCCGGGGCAACTCCGTAGTCGCCACGGGTTCTGGTCCCGACCGGAGCCAGTTCACGCCGATGTGGGAGGCCGCGCCCGGCATCATCTGTTTCGGCGATTCGTTCGCGTCGTCGGACATCCCTCGCAGCTCGTTCGCGCGGCTTGTCGCCGATCTCCTTGCCGCGACGGTTAACGATCAGGCCGCCAGCACAGCGGCCTGGTCCACGCGGCTCGCGAAATAGATTTCGAGCTCCGTCAGCGCCCGCGCTTCCCAATCCCTCGCCTGCTCCAGCAGCGACCAGCTCTGGCCCGGGCGGAACGCAGCGGTCTGGCGATAGAGCGATGCGATACCGCGATAGCGGCGCACGTTCTCCAAGATGGCGTGACCGGTTATTTGGCCGTTCATGTCCGAAAACTCCCTCGTCATTCCCGCGGGAGAAATTGCGGCCAAATCTTTTTCGAAAAGTTAGCGGCGCGCGGCAAGCGCGCGCATGGTTGCCGGACTGTTGCGCGCGCGCAACGCGCGTGGCCGCGCGATGCCGATTTATTGCGAATTCGTTGCCGCGCTCTCGCCCGTACGCTTCAGCCCGCCGCGGCTGATGATCGCCATTGTCTCGCGGCAGAGATCGGCAAGGCCGATCAGGAGCACGGCGAGCAGGCAGAACAGGTTGATGGAATCCGCATTCGCGCTGGATAGCGGGGTAAACTCGAAGAAGGGCGGAATGAACGCCCACCACACCAGCGGAATGGTCAGCACCGCGGCGAATGCCGCAGCCGGCACACCCGCGACAAGTCCGAGCACGAACAGGCTGGGCAGGAAGGCCGCGAAATAGAGTTTTGCGCCGAGCGCTACGCAGATGCCCTGAAGCACCGCCGACATTGCAACAACGACGAATCCCAGCAGAAACGCCTGCCACGACCATGGCCGTACCCGCGGCACGCCAAACAGCCCCGCACGCTTCATCAGCCTCCCCCTGCCGCCCGTTAACCAGGCCCGCTTGCGACCAAAGTACTACAGTGGCGCCCAAACCGCGAGGTGGAAAACGCATGCCTGAGCGTTTGGCAAACGGGCTGCATCGCACAATTTTACCGCTACTCGCTGGCCGCATAGAGCAGGCCCGCGACGGGCAAGGCGAGGCCAATGGCCGATGCCAGTGTCCAGCCGCCTTCCGCGAAGGCCCAGGCGCCGACCGCGGAGCCGGCGGCGCCGGCCGCGAAGAACGTCGCCATATAGAGGCCGTTGAGGCGGCTGCGGTGTTCGTGCCCGAGCGCGAAGATGGCGCGGAAGCCGAGCACGACGTTGCCCTGGACCCCGATATCGATGGCAATCGCAGCCACGACCAGGCAGGCGAGGTTCAGCATCGAGCCGGCGGCCCCGATATAGGTCACGAGGAAGCCCGCGGCTGCGAGCAGCATCGCAACCAGGGTTGCCACGCGGCTATGGCCGCGGTCGGCGAGCCGTCCCGCGATCGGCGCCGCGAACACGCCTGCGACGCCGGCGAGGGCGAACAGCGCTATGCCGCTCTGGGAGAAGCCGAACGCGCTGGCGAGCTGGAGTGGCGCCACGGTCCAGAACAGGGTGAAAGCGCCGAACAGGCTCGCCTGGTAGAGTGCGCGGCGCCGCAGCAGCGGCGTGGCCCGCACCAGATGCGGCATCGACAACAGCAGCGTGCCATAATGCATGCGCGCGACCGGCCTGCGCTCCGGCAACGTCATCCAGAGCACGGCTGCGAGCACGATCATCAGCGCCGCCGAGCAGAAGAACACCGCATGCCACGACAGGGCCGCGGTGATGAAACTCGACACCGGGCGCGCCAGCATGATGCCGAGCATCAGGCCGGTCGAGACGTTGCCGACGACACGGCCGCGGATGGCTTCCGGCGCCAGATGCGCCGCATAAGGAATGATGATCTGCACCGCGACCGAGCCGAGCCCGATGAACAGCGCCGCGATCAGGAACGGCAGCGCATGGGTGGCGAAGGCGGCGGCGAGCAACGCCGCGGCGCCGAGCGTAATGACGGAGCAGATCAGGATGCGGTTCTCGACGAGATCGCCGAGCGGCACTATCAGGAGGAGCCCGGTGCCGTAGCCGATCTGGGTCATGGTGACGATCAGCCCGGCTGCTGCATGCGACAGGCCGAGCGCGGCGCTGATCGGGGCGATCAGCGGCTGGGCATAATAGATGTTGGCGGCGATCATGCCACAAGCCGCAGCAAGCACGAAAGTCAGGCGCTGCGACACCACATCCGGCCCGGGCGCGGTCTCGATGGTGGCATTCATCGTCATTTACGGACTCCAGATATCGGGAACGAACGTTCCCTAATTTGACAAGGATTCAGGCGAGTAGTTTCATGGCGACGCCGGCCAGCCGCTCGCCATCGAGCGGCAGGCGCGCCTTGCCGACGACGCGCAGGCCCTGTGTCATGCAGATCATCAGCCGCGCGGTGTCATCGGCCTCGACATGGGCCGGAATCGAGCCGTCAGCCTGACCCTCGCGAATGAGGCCGGCGATGAACTTTTCGTTGGTCATGAGTTGCGCGGTAACGCGCGCGCGGATCACGGGATCGACCGCTGAGAGCTCGACCGCGCTGCCAACCACGATGCAGCCACGCCGGCCCTCGAGACCCTGGGAATGCTCGACATAGGACAGCAAGACGTTGCGCAGCCGCTCACGACCGTTTTCGCCGCGTGCCGCGGCGGCGCGGGTCTGCTCCCCGCGCAGAGCGGCGTAGCGCTCGAATGCGGCGAGAAACACCGCATGCTTATCGCGAAACGCCTTGTAGACGCTGCCGGTGGCCAGCCGCATCGCAGCGGTCAAGTCGCCGATCGACGTGGCATGATAGCCGCGCTCGCAAAACACCCGCACCGCTCCGTCCAGAGCCGTGTCCATGTCGAATTCCCGGGGACGGCCGGGTGAATGGGCGACAGGCTGGGATGGTCGTGCGGCTTTCTGCATTGCGGCATAATAGGGAATGATTGTTTCCTAATCAAGAGACCTGGTCGTGATGGTAGACATTAAGAGTACCGGCGCCGTGTCCCGGCTCTGCAGCGCACCGCTGAAGGGCGCGGCGCTGCGTCCGGGGCACGCGAGGCGCGCCAGCGCACGTTCTCTCCACGTCGTCATTGCGAGCGCAGCGAAACAATCCAGACTGTCACCGCTGAGGGATTCTGGATTGCTTCGCTACGCTCGCAATGACGGAGCAAGGGGCGACATCGCGGTCCTCCGATGCACATTTCGACTTGCAGGCAGCCTTCGCAATCTCGCGGCGCATTTCGCCCGAGCTTTGCTTCGTCACTCCACCCTCTCCAAGCCAAGAGGGCACAGGGCAGGCCGGGTGCCGGCTGGCACCCGCGGTCCGCTGCGCGAAGATGTAGCGCAAAAGAACCGCACAGCAGCATACAGGTGTAGCCAATCACTCGGCCTTCCCTGCGCAGTGG
>NZ_JALJRD010000030.1:0-2507 GCF_024519875.1 Bradyrhizobium sp. Bra64
GTAAGCGCTGTTCAGCGGCCACCTACCGGATGATGGGGTGATCTGCGAGTCTGCGGTTCGATTTGGACCGTTAGGCTTAGAATGGACACAGTGCATACTGCTATCACGGAGCCGGTACGGCGGCTTGAGGTCTTCACGGGCGCCGGCCGTCGGCGGAAGTGGAGCGACGAGGACAAGGCGCGGATCGTCGCGGAGATCGTAGCGAGCGGCGACTCGGTCTGTTCGGTAGCCCGACGGCATGGATTGTCACCGCAGCAGTTGTTTGGCTGGCGACGTCAGTTGCGAGAGGCAGCAGGCGGTCATTCCGAGATAGAAGAAGTACAGTTTGTGCCGGCGGTGGTGGATGTCGCAGTGCCGGCGCCCGCTCTTGGCGGGGAGCGCAAAGTGGCGGGCTGCAAACCCAAACCGGATGCCCGAGCTCGCCGTTGCGATGCCGGGATCATCGAGATCGAAGTCGACGGCATCACGATCCGGGCCGGTCGTGGTGCGGACACGGCGATGATTGCGTCGATCGTCCAGGCGCTGAAGGCGAGCCGGTGATCGGTCCGTCGGGGGCGGTCCGGGTGATGGTGGCGACCAAACCGGTGGACTTCCGCAAGGGGATGGAAGGGCTTGCGACCCTGGTGCGCGAGAGCATGGGGGCTGACCCATTCTCGGGAGCTGTCTATGTGTTCCGTGCCAAGCGGGCGGATCGGATCAAGCTGGTGTTCTGGGACGGAACGGGTCTGTGCCTGTTCGTCAAACGGCTCGAGGATGGGATCTTCCGCTGGCCGAAGATCGAGGACGGCGTGATGCGTCTGTCGGCGGCGCAATTGTCGGCGCTGTTGGAAGGGCTCGACTGGCGGCGTGTCCACGAGGCACGGGAGACGCCGGCGCCAACGCAAGCCGGATAGTTGTTGGAAGCGCTGCGGCGAAGTGAATCAGGCGCATCGAGCGCGTCGCCGGATGGCGGCGAATATGCTCTGAATTGGGTGTGAGCGACGCCCTGCCTGACGATCCCGAGACGCTGAAAGCGATGCTGCTTGCTGAGCGGTGCGAGAGCGAGCGGCTGCGTCAGATCATCAAGGAATTGCAGCGGCATCGGTTCGGCCGGCGGGCAGAGACCTTGCCTGAAGATCAGATGCTGCTGGGCCTGGAAGATGTCGAGCAGGTCGCAGCATACAGCGAGACGGCGCAGGACGTCAGCGCATCTGAAAGCCGTGAGGCTCGGGCTCGCAAGCGCCGGATCAACCGTGGCGCCTTGCCGGCGCACTTGCCGCGGATCGAGGTCGTCGTCGATATCGACAATAAGATCTGCTCCTGTTGCCAGGGCGAATTGCACCGCATCGGCGAGGATAGAAGTGAGCGGCTGGACCTGGTCCCGGCGCAGTTCCGGATCCTCGTCACCCGGCGTCCCAAATACGCCTGCCGGGCTTGCGAGGACGGTGTCATGCAGGCGCCGGCCCCGGCCCGGCTGATCGAGGGTGGTCTGCCGACCGAGGCCACCGTCGCCCAGGTCCTGGTCTCCAAATATGCCGATCACCTGCCACTCTACCGGCAGGCGCAGATTTACGCCCGCCAAGGCATTGAGCTTGATCGTTCGACGCTGGCGGACTGGGTGGGACAGGCAGCCTTCCATCTGCGCCCGTTGCATGAGCGGCTCCTTGGCAAGCTCAGGCAGCGGCCAAAGCTGTTCGCCGACGAGACGACGATGCCGGTGCTCGATCCCGGCCGCGGGCGCACCAAGACCGGTCAGCTCTGGGCCTATGCGGCGGACGACCGGCCATGGTGCGGTGCCGATCCGCCGGGCGTCGCCTATGTCTATGCGCCCGACCGCAAGGCCGACCGACCGATCGCTCATCTGGCAGGCTTCAAGGGGATCCTGCAGGTCGACGGCTATGCCGGCTA
The DNA here is from genome assembly GCF_024519875.1 of Bradyrhizobium sp. Bra64. Lineage (NCBI taxonomy): Bacteria > Pseudomonadati > Pseudomonadota > Alphaproteobacteria > Hyphomicrobiales > Nitrobacteraceae > Bradyrhizobium > Bradyrhizobium sp. Bra64. The sequence continues at coordinate 1,888 of NZ_JALJRD010000030.1, forward strand.
TGGCAGGCTCGCCGAGCGTGGCAACGTTCAGCTTGCATTCTGCTGGTCGCACATGCGGCGTAACTTCTACGAACTTGCCACCCCCGGTCCTGCGCCTATTGCGAGCGAGGCGCTCAAGCATATCGCCGCGTTCTATGCCATCGAGAAGGACATCCGCGGCCGCAGCGCCGAGGAACGTCGTCTCGTTCGACAACAGAAAAGCCGGTCGCTGGCGGAAGCCTTCGAGCGGTGGCTCCGCGCAAAGCTCGCGTTGATCAGCCAAAAGGGCAAGCTGGCAGACGCCATCCGTTATGCGCTCTCACGCTGGGATGGCCTGACGCGCTTCATCGATGATGGCCGTATCGAGCTCGACAATAACGCCGTCGAGCGCTCGATCCGTCCGATCACGTTGAACCGTAAAAATGCGCTGTTCGCAGGCTCCGACGGCGGTGCCGAACACTGGGCCATCATCGCCTCCCTGGTCGAAACCTGTAAGCTGAACGACCTCGATCCGCTTGCCTACCTGACCGACGTCCTCACCAGGATCGTCAATGGCCATCCGAATAGCGAGATCGATCAGTTGCTTCCCTGGGCCTATTGCCGTCACGACCTCAGAGCTGTGGCCTGAAGACAGCGCTTAC
>NZ_JALJRD010000031.1:0-1683 GCF_024519875.1 Bradyrhizobium sp. Bra64
CGCCAACCAGGCGCTGCAGACCACCGTCGGCTACTCCACCAAGTCGAACGTCTCCACCACGATCGCGGGTGCGACGGCGGCCGACCTGCGCGGCACGACCTCGTTCGCCAGCGCGACCGCGAGCAGCAACGTTGTGTATAACGGCACGGCCGGCGGCACCACGGCGGCGAGCAGCACCACGACGCTCGGCGCCACCATCGGCACGTTCACGGGCACCGCGGGAACGGCCGGCGACGGCACCACCGCTCTGGGCGGCACCATCACCCTGATCGCCACCAACGGCACGACTGCGACCGGCCTGCTCGGCAACGCCCAGCCTGCCGACGGCGACACGCTGACCGTGAACGGCAAGACCATCACGTTCCGCAGCGGTTCTGCTCCGGCGTCGACCGCGGTTGCGTCCGGTTCGGGCGTCAGCGGCAACCTCGTTACCGACGGCAGCGGAAACACCACCGTGTATCTCGGCACCGCGGGCACTCCGGCTGCGACCGTCAACGATCTGTTGACCGCGGTCGATCTCGCCAGCGGCGTGAAGACGGCGTCCATCAGTGCGGGCGCTGCGACGCTCGCCACGAGCGTTGGCCAGACCGCTTCGAGCGTTGGTGCGGGTGCCGTCACGCTGAAGAGCTCGACGGGTGCGGATCTGAGCGTCACCGGCAAGGCCGACCTGCTCAAGGCTCTCGGTCTGAGCTCGGCAGTGGGCGGCGGCAACGCCACCGTGAGCGTCAACCGGACCACGAGCGCTGCCTCGCTGGGTGCGACGATTGCTGACGGTTCGACGTTGAACGTCGACGGTCACGTCATCACCTTCAAGAACGCGCCGATCCCGGGCTCGACCGGTGCTCCGAGCGTTCCGAGCGGCTATGGCGCGAGCGGCAACGTCCTCACCGACGGCAACGGCAACTCGACCGTCTATCTGCAGGCCGGCACGGTTGCCGACGTGCTGAAGGCGATCGACCTTGCCACCGGCGTGCAGACCGCGACGGTCAACGCCAACGGCACCGCGACGCTTGCGACCGCAACCGGCCAGACCAACTCGTCGATCAACGCCTCCGGTCAGCTCAAGATCTCGACCGGCGTCAATGCCGACCTGTCGATCACCGGCACCGGCAATGCGCTGAACGCGCTCGGCTTCGCCGGCAACACCGGGACCTCGACCGCCTTCACCGCGGCGCGTACCTCGGGCGTTGGCGGCCTTACCGGCAAGACCTTGACCTTCTCTGCCTTCAACGGCGGCACGGCGGTCAACGTCACCTTCGGCGACGGCACCAACGGCACGGTCAAGACGCTCGATCAGCTCAACTCGGCGCTTCAGGCCAACAACCTGACTGCCACGATCGACGCCAACGGCTTGCTGACGGTTTCGACCACCAACGACTACGCGTCCTCGACGATCGGTTCGAGCGCCGCGGGTGGTGCGATCGGCGGTACGCTGACCACGGCACTGACGTTCTCGACGGCTTCCAGCCCCGTCCAGGACACGGTTGCCCAGACCTCGCGTGCGAACCTGGTCAACCAGTACAACAACATCCTGAACCAGATCGACTCGACCTCGCAGGACTCCTCGTTCAACGGCGTCAACCTGCTGAACGGCGACCAGCTCAAGCTGGTGTTCGACGAGACCGGCAAGTCGAACCTCAGCATCACCGGCGTGACCTACAACTCCAAGGGTCTCGGCCTCGC
>NZ_JALJRD010000032.1:0-1423 GCF_024519875.1 Bradyrhizobium sp. Bra64
GGTCGTGTCCCCGGAGGTGGTGTAGCTCGGTAGAGCAAAGCCGCCCGGACGCGCGCCCCCAATAGCGCCGTAGCGGGCGGGCGGCTTTGCGGTGGTCACCGGCAGTTCTCCGGTAGGATCGGGTTGCGACACGCCAACGCAACCGAGGAACCACCGATGACCAACGACATGATGAACCTGCGCACGCTCGTAGAGAAGACCCCCGATGCCGATCTGCTACGCGAGATGATCGGCTTTGCCGCCCAGCGGCTGATGGAGCTGGAGGTCGAGGGCCAGACCGGGGCGGCCTACGGGGAGAAGAACCCCGAGCGCCTGGCCCAGCGCAACGGCTACCGGGACCGGATCTGGGAGACCCGCGCCGGCGCGGTCGAACTGCGCATTCCCAAGCTGCGCAAGGGCTCCTACTTCCCGGGTTTCCTGGAGCCGCGCCGGATGGCCGAGAAGGCGCTCACCGCCGTGGTGCAGGAAGCCTATGTGCAGGGCGTCTCGACCCGGTCGGTCGACGATCTGGTGCAGGCCATGGGGATGACCGGGATCTCCAAGAGCCAGGTCTGCCGGCTGTGTGGCGAGATCGACGACAAGGTTCAGGCCTTCCTTGGCCGTCCGATCGAGGGCGACTGGCCGTATCTGTGGATCGACGCCACCTACGTGAAGGTGCGCCAGAATGGGCGGATCGTGTCTGTCGCGGTGATCGTCGCGGTCGGCGTCAACAGCGACGGCCGCCGCGAAGTGCTCGGGATGGATATTGGGCCGTCCGAGGCCGAAACGTTCTGGACGGCGTTCCTGCGCAAGCTCGCCCGTCGCGGCCTGCGCGGCGTCAAGCTGGTCGTGTCCGACGCCCACGAGGGTATCAAGGCCACCGTCGCCAAGGTGCTCAACGCCAGCTGGCAGCGCTGCCGCGTCCACTTCATGCGCAACGCGCTGGCGCATGCCGGCAAGAGCGGCCGACGCGTTGTCTCCGCCTTCATCGCCACCGCGTTTGCTCAGGACGATGCCGAGGCCGCCAGCACCCAATGGCGCAAAGTCGCCGATCAGCTCCGCCCCAAGCTGCCGAAGTTGGCCTGCTTCCTCGACGAGGCCGAGACCGACGTGCTCGCCTATATGACGTTCCCGCCGCAGCATCGGACCAAGCTGCACTCCACCAACCCGATCGAACGCCTCAACGGCGAGATCAAGCGGCGGACCGAGGTGGTCGGCATCTTCCCCAACGAGGATGCCATCGTCCGCCTCATCGGAGCGATCCTGCTCGAGCAGAACGATGAATGGGCCGTCCAGCGTGCACGCTACATGACGCTGGAAACCATCGCGCCATTGAGCGATGATCCCACCGTCAGCCTTCAGGCTATCGCCAGCTGACCGGCCCGGCCCTCGCCGGCGAACGCGGTGATCCACCGTCAGCTACACCACCGAACGGGACACGATC
>NZ_JALJRD010000033.1:0-1211 GCF_024519875.1 Bradyrhizobium sp. Bra64
TGTCCTGAGTCACAAGTTCGCAATCGTTGATTCGCAGTAGATTCGCGTCGCCGTGCCAAGGATGGAGGCTGCAGCAGCGACGGAGGATCTGATGGCGGTCCAGCAACTTGCGCCCCTGACATTGAGCGATGAAGAGCGTGCCGAACTGAAGTCGCTGACGGTGCGGCGGAAGACGGCGCAGGCGCTGGCTCTGAGAGCCCGGATCGTGCTGACCTGCGCGGAAGGCGGTCAGAACAAAGAAGTGGCGTCCAAGCTGGGCTTGGACCGGTCAACGGTAGGCAAGTGGCGGCGGCGTTTTGTGGAGCGGCGCATGGACGGGCTGCACGACGAGCCGCGCTCCGGGGCGCCACGTACGGTTGACGATGCTCGCATCGAAGCCGTGATCGTGAGGACGTTGGAGAGTTGCCCCGAGAACGCCACTCATTGGAGTTCCCGCGACATGGCGAAGGCCAGCGGCCTATCGGTGTCGACGGTACAACGCATCTGGCGGGCCTTCGGGCTCCAGCCGCACCGGATGGAGACGTTCAAGCTCTCGACCGATCCAAACTTCGTGGCCAAGGTGCGCGACGTTGTGGGCCTCTACGTCTCGCCACCGGAGCACGCTATCGTTCTATGTGTGGATGAGAAGTCCCAAATCCAGGCGCTGGATCGCAGTCAGCCGATGCTGCCGATGCGTCCCGGCCAGCCGGCCCGAAGAAGCCATGACTACACGAGGCACGGCACCACATCGCTGTTCGCCGCCCTCGACATTGCGAGCGGACGGGTCATCGGCAAGTGCTATGGACGCCACCGTGCTGCTGAGTTCCGCAAGTTCCTCGACGAGATCGAAGCTGCCGTGCCGCGTGAACTCGACGTTCATCTCGTCATGGACAATTACGCCACGCACAAGACCCCAATGATCCGGAGATGGCTGGCTAAACGGCCGCGTTGGCACGTGCACCTGACCCCGACCAGTTCGTCATGGCTCAACCAGGTCGAGCGCTTCTTCGCGCTCCTCACCGATAAGAAGATCAGGCGCGGCGTCTATCGCAGCGTAGCCGCCCTCAGGGCGGACATCGCCTCGTTCATCGAACTACACAACGCCAATCCAAAACCGTTCCGATGGACTAAGTCCGCCGATGACATCCTTGCTTCCATCGAACGCTTCTGCCGATACAATGCCTCCGGCAAAACACGACCCGATGTCGCGAACTTCTGGTTCAGGACACTAG
>NZ_JALJRD010000034.1:0-788 GCF_024519875.1 Bradyrhizobium sp. Bra64
TAACTCGGAGCACGCTTCGGAGCCAGGGTCTGCAAAGGCTGCAGCCACGGAGTCGACCGAAGCTGACTCCAAACCGGGCAACGGCGTCGGCAAAGGCGCCGAGAACCACGCTGCGGCTGCGGACGCTTCGCCAGGGTCAGCGAAGCAGGCGGAAACAGGCGGCGTGGAACACGGCAACTCCGCGCACGCGGCAAACACATCGGAAGCAGCCGAGAGCGTCGCAGCGGCCGACAGCGCGAGCCACGGTAACTCGGAGCACGCTTCGGAGCCGGGGTCTGCAAAGGCGGCAGCCACGGAGTCGACTGAAGCTGACTCCGCACCGGGCAACGGTGTCGGCAATGGCGCCGAACACGCTGCGGCTGCGGAGGCTTCGCCAGGGTCAGCGAAGCAGGCGGAAGCGGGCGGCGTGGAACACGGCAACTCCGCGCACGCGGCAAGCGCATCGGAAGCAGCCGAGAGCGTCGCAGCGGCCGACACCGCGAGCCACGGTAACTCGGAGCACGCTTCGGAGCCGGGGTTTGCAAGGACTGCAGCCACGGAGTCGACTGAAGCTGACTCCGCACCGGGCAACGGTGTCGGCAAAGGCGCCGAGAACCACGCTGCGGCTGCGGAGGCTTCGCCGGGGTCAGCGAAGCAGGCGGAAGCAGGCGGCGTGGAACACGGCAACTCCGCGCACGCGGCAAATGCATCGGAAGCAGCCGAGATCGTCGAACCGGACGTCGCAACGGCCGGTAGCGCGGGCCACGGTAACTCGGAGCACGCTTCGGAACCAGGGTCTGCACAGGCTG
>NZ_JALJRD010000035.1:0-674 GCF_024519875.1 Bradyrhizobium sp. Bra64
CGGGCTCCCCGCGCGCCGCGCTCTGAGGCGTCCGAGTACGCGCGCATTGCCGCCCTCATGCCGAAGGCCCTGCGGAAGAAATCAAAGCCGCTCACGCGCTAGTTTCTCCTTGTTAGGCGCGCGTTAACCGCCGGCAGGCGCGTTGGAGATCGCGGCACGACAAGCGAATGTATCGTTAGCAAGCCTCGGCTGACCTGATTCGTTGACCAATCGGATGCCGCTGCGATGATCGAACAGGGCCGGCCCGTGCTATGTGCCTCCTCCAGAATTGGGGGCATCTTCCCGGCCCCCGAGTCCCCACGCGCCGGACTTGAAGAGTTCCTTCTCCATCCCCATTTCAGGGAACCTCGAAGCTCCACCGACGCCCCAAAGGTCAACGTCTTGCCTGCGGATCACAAAATGAACCTTCCAGAGCGGCTTGCTTTACATGACAGCAGAATCGCCCAATTCTGAAAATTTCACCGAACCTCGGTTGCCGTCGACATGCGCGCACGACGACCGCATTTATTTTCGGACTCGGTGAAAAGAACTGACGTTTCGCTTTCCAAAGAAGTCCTGTCCCATCATCTCGAAACTTGACAAAACAAAGGTCGGAAGCGGCCTTTTGAAGGCTTCGCAAAACGGCTCGTTGAAAAGTTTGTCGCCCCCAATTTACGTCCTCAAGCTGGCCCGAC
>NZ_JALJRD010000036.1:0-635 GCF_024519875.1 Bradyrhizobium sp. Bra64
TTGAGCACATCGTCGCGCACGAAGCCGAACGCCTTGCGCAGGTCGAGGCCCGGCATCGGCAGACGTTCGACCAGCGCCGTGGCAAAGGGGCTGTTCTTCGTATCGCCGTCCGATGCGGTCGAGCCGGCCTTCGCCGCGAAGGCGATCATGGTGTTCGGGCTGCTCGGCTCGACCTTGGCAAGGCCGCGGCCGATGGCACGCGAGGCAACCGTGCGCTTCATGGTCTTGGCAAACGGGTTGTCGCGGCAGGCGTCCAGGATGACGAGGCGCAGTTGCTTGGCCGGCTCGATCGCGAACAGCACCCTGTCGAGCGGGAACGCCTCGTCGAGAACATCGGTATCGGTCTCCAGGGCGGCATCGGTCGGGATCAGATAGTTGGTGCCGTCAAGCTCGATGCCGTGGCCGGCGTAGTAGATGACCGCGACATCGGCGTCGCGCGCCTTGCTGCCGAATTCGCGCAGCGCCTTGCGCATGTCGACCACGTTCAGGTCGAGCTTGACGTCGACCGCGTCGAACCCGGCCTTCCTGAACATGCCGCCGACCAGGGCGGCATCGTTCGCAGGGTTCGTGAGCCTCCCCACGTTCTTGTAGGCCGAATTGCCCATGACGAGCGCGACGCGCTTCTCGGCCAGCGC
>NZ_JALJRD010000037.1:0-426 GCF_024519875.1 Bradyrhizobium sp. Bra64
GATCAGCGGTGGACTGGAGGGAAAGCAGGTTCTGGCGAACCGAGGACGAGAGAACAATACCGGACATTGAGTGTTACCCTTCTGGTACGCAACGCAACAAACTTCGATTAGGATTAATCGATGGCCGGGACGGTGAACGCAGACGGCTAACAAAGCATGAAGCGTGTCGCGCCAGACCTTGCGCGGATTCACCATAAGCGCGATCGATACGAAATTGAGCTCAATCGTATCACCATGATCGAATGACGATTTTCCGCGCAATCGCGCGATGTTTGCGACTTGTCAACCATAACTCAGAGTGAGCAATCGGCCGCATCCGAAATGCATCGTCTCCGCTCTGCCGAGCAGCACTCTGATGCCGGCGCAAAAAGAAAGCGGCGGGGCCGAAGCCCCGCCGCCCTATCCTGCTAGCGATGTGCGCCGCTT
>NZ_JALJRD010000038.1:0-317 GCF_024519875.1 Bradyrhizobium sp. Bra64
CTGGGCTATCTGGTGGGCAAGCTGCTGTTCGGGCAGGAATGGCCGCCGGGCTTTGCCACGCTGGTGGTGCTGCTGCTGATGTCGATGACGCTGAACGCGATGTTCCTGGGAATCCTGGGCGAATACATCGGCCGCATCTTCCTGCAGACCAAGAACATCAACGCGCCCATCGTCGAGGCCGCGCTGAACGCCCCCGGGCCCGTCACCCCCCTGCGCATGGAGGCGGCCGAGTGAGGGTGCTGATGCTGCAGGGCGGCTTCGGCACCGGCGGGGCTGAGAAGATCATGGCCGCGATCGCCGCGCATCGCCACGCCCAG
>NZ_JALJRD010000003.1:0-184846 GCF_024519875.1 Bradyrhizobium sp. Bra64
CCACTGCGCAGGGAAGGCCGAGTGATTGGCTACACCTGTATGCTGCTGTGCGGTTTTCTCTGCGTGTGCTTTTCGCGCAGCGGACCGCGGGTGCAAGCCGGCACCCGGCCTTCCCTGCGCCCTCTTGGCTTAGAGGGTGGAGAAACGAAGCAGAGCTCGGGCGAAATGCGCCGCGAGGACGCGAAGCCGTGCCTGCAAGTCGAAATGTGTGTCGCAGGACTGCGATGTCGCCCCTTGCTCCGTCATTGCGATGTGTAAAGGCGAATACGTCGACTCACCTCGCTTGGCGCAATCGTCGAGCCGGATGGGGGGCGCGATGCGCCCGCACGAAATCTCAAGTTGTAGAGCGTCACCCCAGCAAGGGGTATCTCGGTAAGCCAATTCGTGTCTTCCGGGTCACGATTGTGCCATCCACGCAACAGTCATCGCGGATTTAACCCATATCTCCGTCCGTTCGCATCGGCGCCGCTTTTTAGCCACACCTGAACATGAATAAAATAACTCGAATGTTTGGCGGCAGCGGTGGTCTTGGAAGGCGACGGGAAATCCCAAGGTCGATTCAAATCTTGGCTCTGATTTTTCGGGTCTGAAAGGGTTGGCCGGGGAAACTGGTTGCGATGGACGCGAAGACCGACATCAAGCAGAGGCTGCCGAGCCGTCACGTGACGGAAGGGCCAACGCGCGCGCCCCATCGCTCCTACTTCTACGCCATGGGCCTGACTACCGCGCAGATCCACCAGCCTTTCGTCGGCGTCGCTTCCTGCTGGAACGAGGCCGCGCCCTGCAACATTTCCCTGATGCGCCAGGCCCAGGCCGTGAAGAAGGGCGTGGCTTCCGCCGGCGGCACGCCGCGCGAATTCTGCACCATCACCGTGACCGACGGCATCGCCATGGGCCATGACGGCATGCGCTCCTCGCTGCCGTCGCGCGAATGCATCGCCGACTCGGTCGAGCTGACTGTCCGCGGCCACGCCTATGACGCCCTCGTGGGCCTCGCCGGCTGCGACAAGTCGCTGCCGGGCATGATGATGGCGATGGTCCGCCTCAACGTTCCCTCGATCTTCATCTATGGCGGCTCGATCCTGCCCGGCAATTTCCGGGGCCAGCAGGTCACCGTGCAGGACATGTTCGAAGCTGTCGGCAAGCACTCGGTCGGCGCCATGTCGGACGAGGACCTCGACGAGATCGAGCGCGTGGCCTGCCCGTCGGCGGGCGCCTGCGGCGCGCAGTTCACCGCCAACACCATGGCGACCGTCTCCGAGGCGATCGGCCTGGCGCTGCCGTATTCGGCCGGCGCTCCGGCGCCGTATGAAATCCGCGACGCTTTCTGCATGACCGCGGGCGAGCAGGTCATGGATCTGATCGCCCGAAACATCCGGCCGCGCGACATCGTCACCCGCAAGGCGCTGGAGAATGCGGCCGCCGTTGTCGCCGCCTCGGGTGGCTCGACCAATGCTGCACTGCACCTACCGGCAATCGCGCATGAGTGCGGCATCAAGTTCGACCTGTTCGACGTCGCCGAAATCTTCAAAAAGACACCATATGTCGCGGATTTGAAGCCGGGCGGCCGTTATGTCGCCAAAGACATGTTTGAAGTAGGTGGCATACCGCTTCTGATGAAGACGCTGCTCGACAATGGATTTCTCCACGGTGACTGCCTCACCGTCACCGGTCGAACGATCGCCGAAAACCTCAAGAGCGTGAAATGGAATCCGCACCAGGACGTGGTGCACCCGGCAGACAAACCCATCACCGTCACGGGCGGTGTGGTCGGTCTGAAGGGCAATTTGGCGCCAGAAGGTGCGATCGTGAAAGTCGCGGGAATGTCCAACCTCAGGTTTACCGGTCCGGCCAGGTGCTTTGACCGTGAGGAGGATGCTTTCGAGGCGGTCCAGAAGCGTACCTACCGCGAAGGCGAAGTCATCGTGATCCGCTACGAGGGGCCGAAGGGCGGTCCCGGCATGCGGGAAATGCTCCAGACCACCGCGGCGCTGACCGGCCAGGGCATGGGCGGCAAGATCGCGCTCATCACCGACGGCCGCTTCTCCGGCGCCACCCGCGGCTTCTGCATCGGCCATGTCGGGCCGGAAGCCGCCATCGGCGGTCCCATCGGCCTGCTCGAAGACGGCGACATCATCGAGATCGACGCGGTGGCCGGGACCCTTAACGTAAAATTGAGCGACCAGGAACTGGTCCAGCGCAAGACCAAATGGAGCGCTCGCGCGACTAACCACACGACGGGCGCGCTCTGGAAATATGCTCAGCAGGTTGGACCAGCGGTCGGTGGGGCAGTCACCCATCCGGGCGGCGCGCACGAGAAACAGTGCTATGCGGATATCTAGGCGTACCATAGTTGCGTTTGTGTTGGGGGCCGGCGCGCTGGCCGCGCCGGCGCTCGCCTTTGACGGCGCACCTGTCAGCCCGAAGGATGCGACCATCCCGGTGGTCACGACCTTGCCGGGCGCAGCGGGCAAGGTGCGCAATGTGCCGCCGGCGGCCTTGCCCCAGGAAACCTCGCTCAGCGCCCTGCAATACGCCGCCGAAGGTGGCCACCCGATCGCGCAGTGGAAGCTCGGCCGCATGTACGCCAATGGCGACGGCGTCGCTCAGGACGACGTGCGCGCCTTCGAATATTTCAGCCGGATCGCCAACGCGCATGCCGAGGACAGCCCGTCGGCGCCGCAGGCGCAGGTCGTGGCCAACGCCTTCGTCGCGCTCGGCCGTTATTATCTCGCCGGCATCCCGAACTCGAAGATCAAGGCCGATCCGGACCGGGCGCGGGAGATGTTCTCCTACGCGGCGTCCTATTTCGGCAATGCGGATGCGCAATACGATCTCGCCCGGCTGTACCTGAAGACCCCGGACGCCTCGCGCGAGGATTTCCGCTATGGCGCGCGCTGGCTTGGCCTCGCGGCCCAGAAGGGCCAGCACGAGGCCCAGGCGCTGCTCGGTCAGATGCTGTTCAACGGCGACCGCCTGCCGCGGCAGGCCGCCCGCGGTTTGATGTGGCTGACGCTCGCGCGTGACAGCGCCGGGACCGACGAGGTCTGGATCAAGGAAAGCTACAACCGCGCCTTCTCCAAGGCCTCCGACGACGACCGCGCCATGTGCCTGCAAATGCTGGAACAGTGGGTGCAGGGCCGCCGCGAATAGGCCGCTCTCTTAGGATGGGCAAAGGCGCCTTGGCGCCGTGCCCACCACCACCTCGGCATATTGCCTAAGCCGCCTCCAGATCGAGATCCGCCCACACCGGCACGTGGTCCGACGGCTTCTCCCAGCCGCGCACATAGCTGTCGATGCCGACATTGGCGAGCCGATCGCCGGCTTGCGGCGACAACAGCAGGTGATCGATCCGCAGGCCATGGTTCTTCTGCCAGGCGCCGGCCTGATAGTCCCAGAAGGTGTAGAGCCCGGGCTCGTCGGTGACGGCGCGCAAGGCATCGGTCAGGCCGAGGCCGAGCAGTGACTGAAAGCTCTCCCGTGTCTCGGCCTTGAACAGGGCGTCCTCGGTCCAGGCGGCGGGATTGTGGACGTCGCGGGCATGCGGGATGACGTTGAAGTCGCCTGCGAGGATCAGCGGCTCCTCGGTCTTGAGGCGCTCCTTCGAATATTCAAGAAGCCGCGACATCCATTTGAGCTTGTAGGGATATTTCTCGGTCCCGACCGGGTTGCCATTGGGCAGATAGAGGCAGGCGATGCGCAACACCCCGCGCTTGAGCGTCACCACGCCTTCGAGGAAGCGGGCATGGGCGTCCTCGTCGTCGCCGGCCAGCCCCGACTTGGTCTCGTCGAACCGGAGCTTCGAGAGCAGGGCGACACCGTTGAAGGTCTTCTGTCCGTGGGTGACTACGTTGTAGCCGAGCGCCTCGATCTCCAGCCGCGGGAAGGCCTCGTCGACGCATTTGATCTCCTGGAGGCAGACGATGTCCGGCTGGCACTCCTTCAGCCAGCTCAGCAGGAGATCGATCCGCTGCCGAACCGAGTTCACGTTCCAGGTGGCAATTCTGATGGGCATGTCGGCGGCTCCGGGCAGGGGCCATGGTTAGAACAAAATGCAAACGCGCCCGTCAAGGACGCCGCAAAATCTCCCACAAAATTAACCCGGCTTAAGCCCGCCCCGGGCCATTGATACCAAAAAGGTTTTTCGAATGGGATGGCCGGACAAATCCATGAAGCGAACCGAACCGCGCAGCGGCCTGATCGGCGCGTTTCTGTATTGGCTCGGCGGCTACGAGATCGAGGAGGGCCTGACCGCCGATCTCAGCGAGCGCGAGCTGCGCCGCATCCGCGCCAAGCAGATCGACGCGGTGACGCGGCTGATTCCGGTGACGATGGCCGTCACCATGCTCAACGTCGCCATCGTGCTGATCCTGTTCTGGGGCCGGGGCTGGAACGACTTCCTCGCAATCTGGGGCGTGACGCTCGCCGCCGTCGCCCTCGTCGCGTTCCGGTCATGGCAGCGATCGCACGCGAGCCCCCCGCAGGAAGCCTCGCCGCATGCCGCGCGGCAGATGCTGCGGCAGGCATTCTTCCTCGCCGCGATCTGGGGCACGTTGCCGCTCGCGCTGTTCAGCCGCGTCGAGCCGACCAGCCAGCTCATCCTGGCCTGCCTGATGGTGGGCATGATGTCCGGCGGCGCCTTCACGCTGTCGACCTTCCCGCGCGCCGGCCTCGCCTATCTCGCCACCATGACGATCGCCTGCGCCGGTGCGCTGTTCGTGTGCGGGACGGGGCCGTATCTGGTGACGGCGGTGTTCCTGCTGCTGTTCGCGTTCTTCATGGCGCGCAACATCGTCTCGCAGGGCAATTTGTTTCTCGGCAATCTCAAGGCCCGGCTCGAGCTCGAACGGCAGACCGAGATCATCTCGCTGCTGCTGAAGGATTTTCAGGAGAACGCCAGCGACTGGCTGTGGCAGACGGATGCCGAAGGACATCTCACCGACGTGCCCCAACGCTTCGCCGACGTCGCGCAATTGCCGCTTCCGCTCCTGAAGGGATCGCTCTTCGCCGACGTGCTCGACATGCTCTGTCCCGAGGACAAGGCGGCCGCCTACAACATCGTCGGCCTGATGGAGCATGCCGAGCCGCTGCACGAGATGAACCTCAAGGTCGTTGCCGGCGGCGAGGCGCGGCTGTGGTCGCTGACCGCGAAGCCGGCCTATGACCGCGACGGCCAGTTTCTCGGCTATCGCGGCTTCGGGCGCGACGTCACCGAGCGCTGGCGCGCGGAAAAGGCCGAGGCCGAAAGCCGCGCCAAGTCCGATTTCCTGGCGGTGATGAGCCACGAGATCCGCACCCCGATGAACGGCGTGCTCGGGCTCGCCAGCATGCTGCTGGAGACCAGGCTCGATCCTGAGCAGCACGAGGCCGTCACCACGATCCGGGAGTCCGGCGACAATCTCCAGCGCATCCTCAATGACATCCTCGATCTCTCCAAGCTCGAGGCCGGGCGCTTCGCGTTCGAGGCGATCGATTTTGCACCGCAGTCGCTGGTCGAAGCGGTCGCAACCGTCGTGCGCGCGAGCGCCAAGAGCAAAGGATTGGCGGTCAAGGTCGAGCTCGATCCGACCCTGCCGCCGACGCTGCGCGGCGACGTCGCGCGCATCCGCCAGGTGCTGCTCAACCTTGCTTCCAACGCGGTGAAGTTCACCGATGAGGGCGAGGTGACGATATCCGCGACCTGCCAGGCGCGCCGCGATCTGCTCGCGACCGTCGAATGGACGGTGACCGACAGCGGCATCGGCATCGCTCCGGAGAAGCTCGACAAGCTCTTCAGTGACTTCGCGCAGGCCGACGCCTCGATCAGCCGCCGCTTCGGCGGCACCGGGCTTGGGCTTGCGATCTCCCGGCGCATCATCGAGCAGATGGGCGGCACCATCGGCGTCACCTCGACGCCGGGCGAGGGCTCGACCTTCCGCTTCACGCTGGTGCTGCCCTGGAGCCAGGCGCAGGCCTCCGACCTGGCGGACGGCCGCGATGAGGCCGACGAGCTCAAGGCCCGTATCGCCGAGCTGGACCGGCCACTGAAGGTGCTGGTCGCCGAGGACGACGCCGTCAACCGCATGGTCGTGAGCAAGATGTTGGGCGCGTTCGAGGTCGAGCTGCGCGTCGTCACCGACGGCGTCCAGGCCGTCGAGGCGGCTTCCGAGGGCGATTACGATGTCGTGCTGATGGACGTGCGTATGCCCGACATGGACGGCCTTGCCGCGACCCGCGCGATCCGTGCGCAAGGCGTACGTTTTGAGACGTTACCGATCGTCGCGCTGACCGCCAACGCCTTCCCCGAAGACGTCAAGATCTGCCGCGAGGCCGGCATGTCGGACTTCCTGGCCAAACCGCTGCGCAAGCCCGCGCTGGCTGCCGCCTTGTTGCGTGCGCTGAACGGCCACGCGATGTCGGAGGACGCGCCGCTGCAGCCGGAACTGATGCCGGTCGATGTCGAGTGGACGGACGAGGAAAGGCAGATGACGGGGGCGTAGGCGTTAACCCCCTGCATGAATATGCGCTTCGCACCGGTTAGCCGGGCGCTGGCGCTCCAAATGCGCCGTGTTACCTTGCGCCGCCATGCGCCTCCTTGCCCTGCTTCTCTTCTTGTTCACGGCCTCTGCCCGCGCCGGCGACGGGCCGTTGATGAGCGCGCATATGATGTTGCCTGTCGTGATCTCCGGCAACCAAGTGTCGCTCGAAAGCTTCGTCATTCGTCCTGATCGCCCCGGCAAATTTCCTCTCGTCGTGATCACTCACGGAATGCCTTCCGGCAATCAATTCTTCGCTGAAATCCTCGACCGCTCTCCGGTCGGATACAGCAAGGCGGCCGTCGCTTTCGCGCAGCGAGGATATGCAGTGGTCTCGGTCATGCGTCGTGGCTATGGCCGATCCGGGGGCGGGTTTTCCGAGTCCGCGCGGCAGGGCTGCGACTATCTTCCGGCCACGCGTGCTGCCAGCGACGATGTCATTGCGGCGGTCGCTTCACTGCGCAATGAGCCGTGGGTCGACGCTGACCATGTTGTCTTGCTCGGCCATTCCGTTGGGGGGCTCGCCGTGATGGCCGTCGCTGCTCAGAACATGCCGGGGGTCGTTGGCGCAGTGAATTTTGACGGCGGTCGGCATAGCTTCTCCGCACCCAACCAACCTTGCTCGCCTGATAATCTGGTCGATACATCAGCCGCATTGGGGCGTACGGCCCGTATCCCCATGCTTTGGCTCTATGCCGAGAACGATCAATTCTACGGTCCAGACCTGGTACAGCGCATGTTCGCGGCCTACAGCGCTGGCGGCGCGCCTGCGCAGTTGCATATGCTGCCTCCGTTCGAACCGAACGGCCACAATACCGTTGTGCTCGCGCCGGCAGGCAGCTGGTTTCCGGCCGTCGATCCCTTCCTTGAAAGGTTGGGTCTTCCAACCAGGACTGTCATCGAGGCGCCCTTGTTCGCTGAGCTACCGATCCCGCCGGGGGCTGTCGCCGCCTGTCAGGCGGCGTTCGCCGACTACCTTGCCAATCCTGATGATGCCAAGGCCTTCGCAGTGAGCACGCATGGCCATTGCGGGACTGGATTTGCCCGCACAGCTCTCGAGGCGCGCGAGCCTGCTGTGATGAAATGCAAGATCAACTCGCGCGGCGAAGATTGCAGGCTTTACGCGCTGGGACAGAAGCTTGCGGGGGACTGAACCGGGGTCCACGCGATGCAGTGTAACGCGGCACCGTCACAGCTTTCCATAGACTCGCCCGGCGACCGCCTTCAGGCGTTCGACCGAGCCGGACTCCGGATGCGGCTTGACCGGGGCGAACAGGATTGAGGCCTGCCTGCCGTTCTTCCAGACAAAGATGTTGACGGCATTGCCGTTGCCCTTGGTGCAGGAATGCTCGCCGAACGCTTCGCCGCCGAGCTCAGGGATCGCGACGTGTTTGCACGGGCCGGCGCGTTTCATCATGCTGATGACCGTGTCGCGCGAGATCGAGATCACCGCGACTGTCATGGCGTTGGCCTCGCGATCGAACATCATGCAGCTTCCTGCGCCGGTCCGCTGGACCTGCAGCGTGCTCTTGTCGAGGAAGCCGTCGGCATCCCCAGGCGTGAGCCATTCGCAGTCGCCGAACCGTTCGCTGCTCTTGCTCACTTTGGCGATGGCAATGCGCGCGGCTTCGGTGAGGGGCCCGAGCAACGCGTCATCGGCGCGCCGGCCGATCGGATAGATGCTGATCTGCAGAATGTAGTCGCCGGACAAGGTGACGATCGAGGCCCCCTGGCGCTGCGCGCCGGCGGCGGTCGTCCCGCGCTGGCCTTCATCGCCGATTCCCGCCACTGCGCTCAGCGGCATGCGCTCGCCGAGCGTCTTGACGAAGGTCGCATACAATTCCCTGGCGCGGTCCTTGTCGGGATTGCGGAACACGGTGAGCATCATCGTGTCGCCGCGCCCGGCCTGGTAGATGCAGCCGCGGCCGTCCTGATTTGAAATCAGCGACCATTTGAGCGCCGGCATTGCGCCGGCGAGCTCCTGGGCGCTGATGAACGGGCAGGTTTCGGCAGCGTTCGCGGAAGGCACCGGAAGGGCTGCGATCGCAAGGCATAGGGCGAGGCAAGAGAACAGACGATTGATCGTGCGCATGGGATGAATTGATACCTGTCAGCTCGCTGAAGGAGGCTTTCGAGCCTGAATGATGTGGACTGTCCCTGGCATTTGGTCGAGTTGGGCACACAACGGGTTCATGGTTGATCCCGGGCAGTGGCCGACGGAAGGACCATCAAATGATCTGAGGCCGTTTTCCCTCAAGGCAGCCGAAGAGCTATTGCAGGGAAGCGGGTCCTGCAGGCCCGGTTTGCTAGGGCAGTATTGTCGAGATCACTGGAGCCGCGCTTGCTTTCGCATATTGCTTTCCTGACGATGGTCGTTGCGCTCATTGCGTGGACCTTTCTGCCATTGCTCCGGAGATCGCGGAGTAGCGCGGTTCGGTTCGATCCCGATCGTCCCTATCAGGTCTATACCCGCGACTTCGATTTGGAGATCAAGGTCGACGATCTCGACGCGGTCCTGGCGACGCTCCCCGACCGGCGATGGGCTGAGCGATTTCCCGAGGTCGATCCCGGAGAGCTATACGACCTCGAAAGGGAGCTGGCTGGACGGCGTGTGGGCATGGAGACTGTCGAGCCTCAAGTCGCCGATATGATCGTGTCCTTGCTGATCGATCATTCCGGTTCGATGCGCGGACAACCGATGCTGTGCGCGGCCCGCGCTGCGTTGGTCGCCTCCGACCTGCTCGACGGCGTTGGCGTGAAGCACGAAGTGCTTGGTTTCACGACTGCGCGCTGGAGGGGCGGTCGAAGCCGGGAAAAATGGTTGAGCGCCCGCCGGCCCGCCTATCCTGGGCGACTGAACGATTTGCTGCACATCGTCTATTGCAACGCCGGCGAGACGCTGAGCGCACGACACTGTGCTTGATGCTGCGGCGAGACCTCGTGAAGGAGAATATCGATGGCGAAGCCGTTGAATGGGCCGCGTCGCGATTGCGCCGACGCGACGAAAAGCAGAAGCATCTGATCGTCCTGTCCGACGGCGCGCCGGTCGACGATTCCACATTGCTCGCGAATGGCGATGGGTATCTGATCCATCATTTGACCCGTGTCACAAGCGACATCGAGCAGGCCGGCGACATCACGCTTGCGGCGATCGGCATCGGCCATCCGGTCGAGCAGTACTACAAGCAAGGCATCACCATCGGCTCTCCGGAAGAGCTGGAGGGCACCCTGGTTCAGCTCATCAACCAACTATTGCACCCGGTGCCATGATGGCGCGGTGCATCGGTGACGCGCAGGCTCGTCTACCCGAACGAGGCCATCGCGCCCGCGCGGACGGGCCCGGCGGAAATCGAAGAGGAGAGCGGCTCCCCGGCTTCGCAGCAGCGCCCCGACGTGATTGAGTGCTCATATGAATCACGAGATGATTTTGGGCGGGACCACGCCTTTGCCATCCACACCCGGCGGATGGTTTGACTATGCCTATGCTGTGCTTTGGAACGGCGATTTGGCGCTCGTTCGCACTGATCGTGACATCCATGCGGAGCGCGTGCGCTGGCAGGACCAAGTTCAGCGCGGTAATATTCATGCGCATCATCCGGGTTTTCAAGGCAAATACCTGCGCCTCAGCACCTTTGACGGCAACACAGAGAGCGGTGCGATCGAGATACCGGCCTGGCCTTGGCCACGAGTCGATCGTCTTCCCGATGGACGGTGGCTGGTCGTCACGAGCCGCGTGGAGCCCAATCAGAACAATGCATCTCTATTCGCGACCGACGGAACGCTGACGGGCACCTTTGCGATGGGCGACGGCATCGCACATATCCAGTGCGCGAACGACGGCACGATCTGGGCGGGCTATTTCGACGAAGGGGTCTTTTCAGGCGGGGCTGCGGATGGAGGCTGGCCGGTCTCGGCGTCAGGCGTCGCGCAGTTTGGACCTGACGGCAGCGTCCTGTGGAAATTCAACGATCAAGCGCCCGAGAACCTCTTCATTGCCGATTGCTATGCGCTGACCATTGATGGGTCGGCTCTCTGGTGCTGCGCCTATGACGGTTTCTCAATCGTCAAGGTCGAGCGTGATGTCGTGACGGCCTGGCAGAACGAGGTTACGGGCGCGGATGCACTGGCTATCGATGGTGACCTCGTTGTTTTGGCCGGTGGCTATGGCGACCAATCAGGGCGGATTGCCTTGCTCCATCTCGGCGATGGTCAAGCCCAGCAGATCGGAGAATGGCAATTTCAGAGGCCAGATCGAAACGCCGCGCGGCTGGTACAGGGACGCGGCGCAACGCTCCATATCGTTGGACAGGGAAACTGGACCAGACTGAGTGTCGCCGACGCGAGTTGAGTTCGAATTCGCGGACGGTAGACAGATCGCCTCCGCGTCCAGCATCCGCGGCGGCTCGCTCACGGTGGTGTCGAGACGCAGTGGCGCCGCCGATGAAATTCGAACTTTCTCAAATGATTGGACTGCGGCAGAGGCCGCGTCGGCATCAGGCTATATCGAACCCGTGGCGCGCGCGCCTGGTCGAGCCCCCAGCCTGGGGATCTCGCGATGATGACATCCTACCCCTGTTTTGCCCGACGGGTCAAATGTTATTCGCAAAAGCCGAATCGCACTACCGGCATCCCGGCTACTGTGCATGGGGTTGTTTTGCGGATTTTTAAGTCGGGCTAGATCGAGAAGCTGGTCCCGCAGCCGCAGGACGCCGTCGCGTTCGGATTGTTGACGCGGAACGAGGCGCCGATCAGGTCGTCGACGAAATCGACCTGCGACCCCGCCAGAAACGGCTGCGAGGCGGAATCGACCAGCACCACCGCATTGTCCTGCTCGATCACGAGATCGTCGTCGGTGCGGTCGCGGTCGATGTCGAACTTGTACTGGAAGCCGGAGCAGCCACCGCCCTCGACGGAGATCCGCAGCATCGCGCCAGATCCTTCGCCCTTGAGGATCTCCCCAATCCGGCGTGCGGCCTTGTCACTGATGGTCACGTCAGTCGTCATCGTTCATCTCCGATAGTCCCGCGGTCATACCAAATTCACTTGATCGGTTCACTAGCCCAATTCATTTGGTATCCGGCACCCGGCATAGTTAAGTGCCACCATACGCAGAATCAAATGGATAGGGACTAAATTCGCCGTGTCCGTCGGAATGGCAGCCCCCCATGCGCCCTATGCCTGCGACCCCGACCGCAGCCGCGGCCGGCTGGTCGCCGAGCCCCCGAGCCGGACCCGGAGCCCGTTCCGGCGGGATTGCGACCGGGTGATCCATTCCACCGCCTTCCGCCGCCTGAAGTACAAGACCCAGGTGTTCGTGTTCCACGAGGGCGACCACTACCGCACCCGGCTGACCCATTCGCTGGAGGTGGCGCAGATCGCCCGCGCGCTGGCCCGGCAGCTGGGGCTGGACGAGGACCTCACGGAGACGCTGGCGCTCGCCCATGATCTCGGCCATCCGCCGTTCGGGCACGCCGGCGAGCGGGCGCTGGATGCCTGCCTGAAGGAGTTTGGCGGCTTCGACCACAACGCCCAGACGCTCCGCGTCGTCGCGGCGCTGGAGCACCGCTATCCCGAGTTCGACGGACTCAACCTGACCTGGGAGTCGCTGGAGGGCATCGTCAAGCACAACGGCCCGCTGACCGATCGCAACGGCGTGCCGGTCGGGCGCTATCGCGAGCACGGCATTCCCGTCGGGATCGCCGACTACGTCAAGGCCTACGATCTCGAACTGTGGAGCTTCGCCTCGCTGGAAGCACAGGTCGCCGCGATCGCCGACGACATCGCTTATGATGCCCACGACATCGACGACGGCCTGCGCGCCGGCCTGTTCCATCTCGACGATCTCAAGGCGATGCCGCTCACGGCCGAGATCATCGCCGAGACGTCCGCGCACTATCCAGATCTCGAAGACGTCAGGCGCGGGGCCGAGCTGGTGCGCGAACTGATCTCGCATCTGATCGGCGCCGTGTTTGCAGAGGCGCAGAAGAACCTCGCCGTCGTCAAGCCGCAATCGGCCCGGGACGTGCGCCAGCAGAGCCGGGCGCTGATCGCGTTCCCCGCCGCAGTCGCGGAGGAGGAGGCTGCCATCAAGCGCTTCCTCTACCAGCACATGTACCGCCACAAGCGGGTAATGCGGGTGATGGGGGAGGCGGAGCAGATCCTGTTCGACCTGTTCGCGAAATACCTGAAGGTGCCGACCGAGCTGCCTCCGGAATGGCTGCTGGGGGCGGAGGCGGACAACGCGGGCGACCGGGCTCGCCGGATCGGCAATTTCATCGCCGGAATGACCGACCGTTTCGCCCTGACCGAGCACCAGCGGCTCTTTGACTCGACCCCGGATTTGCGTTAGGCGGCGCCCATGCCCGACACATCCTCATCCCTGCACCTGTTCGCCGACGTGCTCGCGCGCGTGCACGCCGCCTGCCGCGCGCTCGCGGTGGATGCCAGCTGGCCCGAGGGCATCGATTTCTCGCGCGTGGTGGTCGAGCCGCCGCGCGACGCCTCCCATGGCGACATGGCGACCAATGCCGCCATGGTGCTTGCGAAAGAGGCAAAGGCGAAGCCCCGCGACCTCGCCGAGCAGATCGCCGAACGGCTGCGCGCCGATGCGCTGATCGCCAAGGTCGACATCGCCGGTCCCGGTTTCATCAATTTGACGCTCAGGCCGGCCGCATGGGCCGAGGCGTTGCGCACGGTGCTGCGCGAGGGCGCCGATTACGGCCGCGTCCGCGGCGGCTCCAATGTCAATGTCGAATACGTCTCGGCCAATCCGACCGGACCGATGCATGTCGGCCATTGCCGCGGTGCCGTGTTCGGCGACGCGCTCGCGAGCCTGCTCCAGTTCGGCGGCCACGACGTCACGCGCGAATATTACATCAACGACGCCGGCGCCCAGGTCGACGTGCTCGCGCGCTCAGCATTTCTCCGGTATCGCGAGGCGCTCGGCGAGGACATCGGCGCGATCCCGGAAGGGCTCTATCCCGGCGACTATCTGAAGCCGGTCGGGCAGGCGCTAGCCAGGGAGCATGGCGACAAGCTGCTCGCGATGAGCGAGGCGCAATGGCTGCCGACGGTGCGCGCCAAGGCGATCGCGATGATGATGGACGAGATCAAGGATGATCTCGCCGCCCTCAACATCCGCCACGACGTGTTCTTCTCCGAGCGCTCGCTGATAGAGACCGGGGACAACAAGGTCGCCGAGACCATCGATTTCCTGAAGGCCAAGGGCGACATCTACGAAGGCCGCCTGCCGCCTCCGAAGGGCGCGCCGGTCGAGGATTGGGAAGACCGCGAGCAGCTGCTGTTCAAGGCGACCGCCTACGGCGACGACGTCGATCGGCCGCTGATCAAGTCGGACAATTCCTACACCTACTTCGCCTCCGACATCGCCTACCACAAGAACAAGTTCGACCGCGGTTTTGCGGAGATGATCGACGTCTGGGGCGCCGACCATGGCGGCTACATCAAGCGGATGCAGGCGGCGGTGAAGGCGACGACGTCCGGCAAGGGCGCGCTCGACGTCAAGATCGTCCAGCTCGTGAAGTTGCTGCGCAATGGCGAGCCGGTGAAAATGTCGAAGCGAAGCGGGGACTTCGTCACCTTGCGTGAGGTGGTGGATGAAGTCGGTCAGGACGCCGTGCGCTTCATGATGCTCTACCGCAAGAACGACGCGGTGCTCGACTTCGACCTCGCCAAGGTCATGGAACAGTCGCGTGACAACCCGGTGTTCTACGTCCAGTACGGCCACGCCCGCGGCCACTCGATCTTCCGGAATGCGCGTACCGAGGTGTTCCCGGAACTCCCGGAGGACTCAGGCAAGCGCGTTGCATGGCTGCGTGAGTCGGCGGTGGAACGGCTGTCTGATCCGGTGGAACTCGACCTTCTTAAGCGCCTCGCAATTTATCCGCGCATGCTGGAAGCGGCCGCCAGTGCCCATGAGCCGCACCGAATTGCGTTCTATCTCTATGAGTTAGCCAGTGAATTTCATGCGCTTTGGACGAAGGGGCGCGATTTGCCCTATTTACGCTTCATTATCAATAATGATGCAGAGCTAACGAAGGCGCGGCTGGCCATGGTCCAGGGCGTCGTCTCCGTCCTGGCATCGGGCCTCGCCATCCTCGGCGTCCATGCTCCGGACGAGATGCGGTAGTTTGGGGCGAACTACTTAAGGGGAATTTTGGGGGTAACCGGCAGAAGCCGGATCACTTAGACTTGGTTGAAAGCCTTGTGGGTCGAAAGCCGTGCCTTGGTCGAGGGGCGCGCGGCTTTCCCGAAGGGACGCATCATCACGATGGCCGAACGATATCAGGACAGACCGTTTCCTTCCGATGACTACGGTCGCGGTGGCGACCAGCATGGCAAGGCGGAAAATGATCCCCTGGCCGAACTTGCCCGCCTGATCGGACAGACCGATCCCTTCGCAGCGCAGGGACGGCCCGGTACCCGCACGCCGGCGGCGCCAGCGCCGGCCCAGAGCTATCAGGACGACGACTATTCGCAGGACGATGACCAGCAGGACTATGCCGAGCAGGCGTCGCCGCCTCCGGCCGGGCCGCCCTCATGGATGCGGCGCGCCAACGTGCAGCCGCAGCCGGCACCCGAACCCGACTATCCGGTCTCTGTGAACCCGGTTCATCCATTGCATCGCTATTCGGCCCAGCCGACCGCGCCCGAGCCTGATTTTCATCAGCCGCAAGCCTATCAGGATCACGCATATCAGGATCAGGCTTATCAAGCTCAGGCCTATCAAGGGCATGCTCGCCAGCAACATGATCAGGCTTATCAGGAGCATGCCTATCAGGAGCTGCATCAGCAGCCCGATCCGGCGCGCTACGATGATGCGCTCTACGGACGGCTGGAGGCGGGCGAGCAGGACTACCAGCGCGATCCGGCCTATCCGGACGATCCCTACGCGTTCCAGAGCGATTATCCCGAAGCAGATCTCGACGAGCCGAAGAAGCAGCGCGGCGGCATGATGACCGTCGCGGCGATTCTCGCGCTCGCCGTGGTCGGCACTGGCGCGGCCTTCGCCTACAAGACCTATGTGGGCTCGCCCCGCAGCGGCGAGCCGCCGATCATCAAGGCCGACAACACCCCGACCAAGATCGTGCCTGCGCCGACGGATTCCTCGGCCAAGGTGCCGGATCGCATGGTCAGCGGCGATGGCACCGAGAAGATCGTGCCGCGCGAGGAGGCGCCTGTCGACGTCAACGCCAAGGCGGGCGGTCCCCGCGTGGTGTTCCCGCCGCTGAACCAGAATGCGAATCCGCCTCCGGTGGCGAGCGTTTCGCCGTCCATGGTTCCATTACAAAGCGCCGGCACAAACGCGAGCAACGGGACCCTGCCGAACAATTCGCCGCGCCCGATCAGGACTGTGGCCGTGAAGGGTGATCAGACCGATAGCACCGCGCCACAATCGGCTGCGGCCAAGCCGGCAACTGCACCAAAGCCGGTCGCTGCCCCGGCCGCGCCGCGCAATCCGCCGACCTCGGCCAATGCCAGCGCCAACCAGCCGATGTCGCTGGCTCCGCAGGCGGCGCCGGCTGAACCGCCGCAGCGGATGGCTGCGACCAATCCGACGCAAATTGCGCCCCCCAGCAGCGGTGGCGGCGGCTATGTCGTGCAGGTCTCCTCGCAGCAGACGGAAGACAGCGCCCACGCCTCCTATCGCGTGCTTCAGAGCAAGTATGGCAGCGTGCTGGGCTCCCGCTCGCCGGTGATCAAGCGGGTCGATCTCACCGACAAGGGCAAGGGAATCGTCTACCGCGCTTTCGCAGGGCCCTATGGTTCGGCTGAGGAAGCGACGCAGGCCTGCAACAGCCTGAAGTCCGCAGGCCTGTCCGCCTGCTTCGTCCAGAGGAATTAACGGCCGTTTCCTTGACCCCCTCGCGGGGCAGGGTTAATCGGCCCTTATGAGCACGCGGGCCTTCATTACGGGCGTATCCGGAACGGAACTGACCGCCGCCGAGCGGGAGTTTATCCGCAGCGAGCGCCCATGGGGCTTCATCCTCTTCAAGCGCAATGTCGAGACGCCGGCACAAGTTGCTGCACTCGTTGCTGAATTGCGTGCGGTTTCCGAAGCCGCCGACGCGCCGGTCCTGATCGATCAAGAGGGCGGTCGGGTGCAGCGGCTGGGGCCGCCACATTGGCCGGTCTATCCGCCGGGCGCCATTTTCGCGGGTCTGTACGACACTGATTCGGCGCTTGGGCTGACTGCGGCGCGCCTGAGTGCCCGCCTGATCGCGGCCGATCTCGCCGAACTCGGCATTACCGTGGATTGCTTGCCGTTGGCTGACGTACCGGTGGCGGGTGCCGATGCCGTGATCGGAAATCGGGCCTATGGCACTGAGCCCGGCAAGGTCGCGGCGATCGCCCGCGCGGTCACCGAGGGCCTGGAGCAGGGCGGCGTGCTGCCGGTCCTCAAGCACATTCCCGGCCATGGCCGCGCCACGGCCGACACCCATTTCAAGCTGCCGACGGTCGATACGCCACGGGATGAGTTGGAGCGGACCGACTTCGCAGCCTTCAAGCCGCTGGCGGATTTGCCGATGGCCATGACTGCACATGTTGTGTTTAGCGCGGTCGACCCCGCCCATCCGGCGACGACATCTGCGACAATGATCGCTCAGGTGATTCGCGGCGCAATCGGGTTCCAGGGTTTGTTGATGAGTGATGACGTGTCGATGAACGCGCTGTCGGGGAATATCGCGGAGCGGACCCGCGCCATCTTCGCGGCCGGCTGCGACATGGCCCTGCATTGCAACGGCAACATCGAGGAGATGCGCGAGGTCGCCGGCCAGACCCCTGAACTGTCGGGCAGGGCGCTGCAGCGGGCGAATGCTGCGCTCGCGGCGCGCAGAGAGCCGCAGCCGTTCGACCGGGCGGCCGCGCGCGCCGAACTGGACGCATTGATCGCACGGGCAAACACGGCATCCGCATGACCGCAGAAATCCTATCGTTTGAAACCGGGCGGCCCGCAGAGCTTGCCGAGGGTGAGCCGGCGTTGGTGGTGGACGTCGAGGGCTATGAGGGCCCGCTCGACCTGCTGCTCGCACTGGCGCGGCAGCAGAAGGTCGACCTCGCCAAGATCTCCATCCTGGCGCTGGCCGACCAATATCTCCACTTCATCGAAGCCGCGCGAAAAATCCGGCTGGAGCTCGCTGCCGACTACCTCGTCATGGCAGCCTGGCTTGCCTTCCTGAAATCGCGCCTGCTGCTGCCGGAGCCGCCGAGCGCGGAAGGTCCGAGCGCGGAAGAGATGGCGACCGCGCTCGCCAACCGTCTGCGCCGGCTGGAAGCCATTCGCGAAGCCGCCAACCGGCTGATGAACAGGCCGCAATTGCAGCGCGACATCTTCCCGCGCGGCGAGCCCGAACGGATCGCCGAGATCAAGCATCCGAAATACACCGCGACACTTTACGACCTGCTCACGGCCTACGCCGCGCAGCGTCAGTCGCGCGTGCTGGCGAGTGTGCATCTGGCCAAGCGCACGGTGTGGTCGCTCGCCGAGGCGCGCGCGACGCTGGAGCGGCTGGTCGGCAGCATCAGCGAACAGGACGACTGGGGCGTTCTCGACGATTTCCTGATCAGACACGTCGCCGATCCGACCCAGCGTGCGACGGTGTTCGCCTCGAGTTTCGCCGCTGCGCTCGAGCTGGTGCGCGAGGGGCAGCTCGAGCTGAACCAGAAAGAGGCATTTGCGCCCATCTACTTCCGGAAGGGGCGTCCCAAGCCGGTCCCGGACGCAGCTCCTGCGCCTGATGCGCCGGTCGCTTAAGTGCAAGAAGGAGAATCTGCCATGGCAAGCCTGGCTGAAGTGCGGGTAGAAGAGGCCGAGCCGATGGAGAGCGAGTCCCAGGCACGTCCCGAGGAATTGCGGCTGCTGGAAGCGCTGCTGTTCGCTTCGAACGAACCGCTGGATACCGCGACGCTGGCCAAGCGCATGCCCGAGGGCGTGGACGTGAAGGCTGCGCTCGAGCAGCTGCAGGCGGACTATGCCTTGCGCGGCGTGAATCTGGTGCGGGTTGCCAACAAATGGACCTTCCGCACCGCGGGCGATCTCGCCTGGCTGATGACCCGCGAAAGCACCGAGACCCGCCGCCTGTCGCGGGCCGCGATCGAGGTGCTGGCGATCATCGCCTATCACCAGCCGGTGACGCGCGCCGAGATCGAAGAGATCCGCGGCGTCGTCACGTCGAAGGGCACGCTCGACGTGCTGCTGGAGACCGGCTGGATCAAGCCGCGCGGCCGGCGCAAGACGCCCGGCCGTCCCTTGACCTTCGGAACCACCGAGGACTTCCTGTCGCAGTTCACCCTGGAACAGCTCGGCGACCTGCCGGGCCTGGAGGAACTGAAGGGCACGGGCCTGCTGGATTCGCGCCTGCCGACCGGATTCAGCGTGCCGACGCCGTCGGATGACCCGCAGTTGCGCGAGGACGAGGATCCGCTCGAACCGGGCGAGGACCTTGATCTGGCGCTGGCGCCTGCGGTGGAGCCCGAGACGCCGCCGGAAGGCGGCAATGAGGGTGGCGAGGGCGGCCGCGAGGACTGACGTTGCAGCCTTTTTGCGTCCCCCTGCGACCAGTTAACACTAGCAAGATTACGTAGTGCCAACAGCGAATTGGCGCTGCCTTGGTCCTTGTTTTTGACACCCGCCAAGCCTAGGTTTCGGTGAAGATCGGCCGGGTCCCCGGCCATGCGCGTTTGGAGGGTTGCAGGATGGGTTCACTCAGCATTTGGCACTGGATCCTGGTGATCGCAGTGGTCCTGCTGCTGTTCGGTCGCGGCAAGATTTCGGATCTGATGGGCGACGTGGCACAGGGCATCAAGGCGTTCAAGAAGGGCATGCAGGACGACGACAAGGTCGCCGACAAGCCCGAGCCGGCCAAGTCCATCGAGCACAATGCCGCCCCGACCGCGGCACGGTCCGACGTCGGCAGCAAGGCCGTCTGAGCCAGAGAGCACGCGAGACGCGGGTAGAGCGGCCCCGATCCTGCGCGCGAGGGATTGGGCCGGCTGCGGCTGGCGTGAACGGAAGACCTCATGTTCGACATCGGGTGGAGTGAACTGGTCCTGATCGGGGTCGTGGCCCTGGTCGCCATCGGCCCGAAAGAGCTGCCGGGCGTGCTGCGCATGGTCGGGCAGTGGATGGGCAAGGCCCGCAAGATGGCCGCCGAATTCCAGGGCCAGTTCCAGGAAGCGATGCGCGAGGCCGAGATGGCCGACCTCAAGAAGAGCTTTGACGAGGTCAAGGAAGCCGCCTCCGGCTTCGCCGGCAACAATCTGATGACCTCGCTCCAGAAGGACGTCAGCGACGCGCTCCGCGTCGATGCGCTCGACAAGCCGGCCGAGACGCCGGCCATCGCCGCTGTCGAATCGCCCGTGACTATTGAAGCGCCGGCGACACCGACGACACCGGAAGCGCCGACACCGGAAACCTTCGTGGAAGCGGAAGCCCATGCGGCGGTGAACGAGCCGCTCGCCATCACCCGTGAGGTCGAGCAGGCGTCGGTCGTTGCGCAGGACACCGCGCCATCCGAAGCGATCAAGGACGCCAAAGCGTCATGAGCGACGCCGATATCGAGGCCAGCAAAGCCCCATTGATGGACCATCTGATCGAGCTGCGGTCGCGGCTGATCAAGGCGCTGCTCGGCTTCGGCCTAGCCTTCATCTTCTGCTTCTTCTTCGCCAAGCAGATCTACAACGTGCTGGTCTGGCCGTTCGTGTGGGTCGCGGGTCCCGAGAATTCCAAGTTCATCTACACCGCGCTGCTGGAATATTTCATCACCCAGCTCAAGCTCGCTTTGTTCGGGGCCGGCTTCATCTCGTTCCCGATCATCGCGACCCAGATCTACAAGTTCGTCGCGCCGGGCCTGTACAAGCACGAGAAGAGCGCCTTCGTACCGTATCTGGTCGCGACACCGTTCTTCTTCGTGCTGGGTGCGGCGCTGGTCTATTTCGTCGTGCTGCCGATGCTGGTCCGCTTCTCACTCGGCATGCAACAGGCCGGCAGCGACGAGACCGCGCAGATTCAACTGCTGCCCAAGGTCGGCGAATATCTGTCGCTGATGATGTCGCTGATCTTCGCCTTCGGCATCGCCTTCCAGCTTCCGGTGATCCTGACACTGCTCGGCCGCATCGGCATCGTCACGGCAAAAATGCTGCGCGAGAAGCGCCGCTATTTCATCGTCGTCGCCTTCGTGATCGCGGCCGTGCTGACGCCGCCCGACATACTCAGCCAGTGCTCGCTCGCGATCCCGTTGCTCTTGCTCTACGAGGGCTCGATCATCGCGGTGGCGATGGTGGAGAAGAAGGCTGCGGCGTCGCAGACCACCGGCACCGACGTGTCGACGCCGGCCAATCCGGCCGAATAAGGCGCGACGCCTCCGTCATTCCCCGCGAATGCGGGGAATCCGGTATGCCGTGCTCTCTCGGAGAATCACCGCCGTCTTCGGAATACTGGATCGCCCGCTTTCGCGGGCGATGACAGAGTGCTAGGGGAAACCCAGCCATTTGCATGAATGCAAATCAAGGATTTGCATGTTTGCAACAAGCCCAGGACCACGGCCATGCACGACATCAAATCGATCCGCGACAATCCGCAAGCCTTCGACGCCGGCCTCGCCCGGCGTGGCCTGAAGCCGTTGTCGGCCTCGCTGCTCGCGATCGACGAGACGCGGCGCGCGGCGATCCTGGCCTCGGAGCAGGCGCAGGCGCGGCGCAATGCGGCCTCCAAGGAGATCGGCGATGCCAAGAAGGCCAAGGACGAGGCGCGCGCGGCCAAGCTGATGGCCGAGGTCGCCGAGCTCAAGACCACGATGCCCGAGCTCGAAGCTGCCGCGAAGGCCGCCGACGAGGAGCTGACGAAAGAGCTGTCTGCGATCCCGAACATTCCGTTCGACGAAGTGCCCGACGGTGTCGACGAGCACGGCAATGTGCAGCACCACGTCTTCGGCAAGAAGCGCAACTATTCGTTCGCGCCGAAGCTGCATGACGATCTCGGCACCGCGCTCGGCTACATGGATTTCGAGGCGGCGGCAAAGCTTTCCGGCGCGCGCTTCGTCGTGCTGAAGAAGGGGCTGGCGCGGCTCGAACGCGCGATCGGCCAGTTCATGCTCGACCTGCACACCAACGAGCACGGCTACACCGAGATCAACCCGCCGCTGCTGGTGCGCAACGAGGTGATGTTCGGCACCGGGCAGTTGCCGAAATTCGAGGACGATCAGTTCTGGGCGATCAAGGGCGAACTCCTGGCCGCGCCC
Source organism: Bradyrhizobium sp. Bra64 (assembly GCF_024519875.1). Taxonomy (NCBI): domain Bacteria; kingdom Pseudomonadati; phylum Pseudomonadota; class Alphaproteobacteria; order Hyphomicrobiales; family Nitrobacteraceae; genus Bradyrhizobium; species Bradyrhizobium sp. Bra64. The sequence goes on from NZ_JALJRD010000003.1 coordinate 21,776, forward strand.
GACCATGAGCGGCTGAAGACAGAGCGGCTCGGCCTGATTCCGACCGCAGAAGTGTCGCTCACCAACCTCGCGCGCGAATCCATTCTCGACGAGAAGCAATTGCCGATGCGGCTCACCGCGCTGACGCCGTGCTTCCGCGCCGAGGCGGGCGCCGCGGGGCGCGACACCCGCGGCATGATCCGCCAGCACCAGTTCACCAAGGTCGAGCTGGTCTCGATCACGACACCCGAAACCAGCAAGGACGAGCTGGAGCGGATGCTCTCCTGCGCCGAGCAGGTGTTGCAGAAACTCGACCTGCATTACCGCGTGATGACGCTCTGCGCAGGGGATATGGGTTTCTCGTCGCAAAAAACATATGACATCGAGGTCTGGATGCCAGGGCAGGGCGACGGCGGCATGTTCCGCGAGATATCGAGCTGCTCGGTGTGCGGCGACTTCCAGGCGCGGCGCATGGATGCGCGCTCGCGTGGTCCCGACGGCAAGCCGCGTTTCGTGCACACGCTGAACGGCTCCGGCACCGCGGTCGGCCGTGCGCTGATCGCCGTGATGGAGACCTATCAGCAGGAGGACGGCTCGATCGCGGTTCCCGACGTGCTCCAGCCCTATATGGGAGGACTCAAGGTGGTCGCGCGCGACTAAGGCAGCGTTGCTCGCCTGTAAACGCAGAAACGTTTGGTTGCGAAGATCGGGCGGCAGGTTATCCTGCCGGCCACCCGACAACGCGGACCCACCGTTCATGGCCTTGCACCGCGATATCTTCTGGGTCGGCCGACAATGGGCGGTGACAGGTGCCGGCATCCAGGCCGTCGATCAGCGCCTGCGCGGAGTGCTCGACATCGACATCGCGCGGCTCTGGGACGATCATCTCGTGCAAAGCCGGCGGGTCAAGCCCGGCGTCAATGCCGCGGATTTCGACAAGGCCCTGACGCTCGCACGTGAACGTTTCCCGCAGGCGCCGGATGCGGATCTGATCGTGGCTCAGCTGGAAGCGCTCGGCGTGATCGAGACTCCCGTCGCGAGCCCTGTCGTGCCGGCCATGAATCTGCGCGCGGAAGGCAGCCTCGCACGCTTCCTGCCGCAATGGCGCATCCGCCGGTAGCAGGATCAGGCCGGGAACCCGACGCCGGACCCAATCGGCTGGTTTGCCTGATCGGTCCCGGCCGGATAAGACGGCTTTAGGCCCGCTTCAGGAATCGAACCCTTCCATGCGCATTCTCTGCACCAATGACGACGGCATTCACGCCCCCGGCCTCAAGGTCGTGGAGGAGATCGCACGCGCATTGTCCGAAGACGTCTGGGTGGTTGCGCCCGAGCTCGACCAGTCCGGTGTCTCGCATTCGCTGTCGCTGAATGATCCCTTGCGCCTGCGCGAGGTCGGTCCGCGCCATTTCGCGGTGCGCGGCACGCCGACCGACTGCGTGATCATGGGTGCGCGCCATATCCTCGGCGCTCAGCTGCCCGATGTCGTGCTGTCCGGTGTCAACAAGGGCCGCAACGTCGCCGAGGACGTGGTCTATTCCGGCACCATCGCCGGGGCGCTGGAAGGCACCATCCTGGGGCTGCCGTCGTTCGCCCTGTCGCAGGAGTTCAGCGTCGAAACCCGCGAGCGTCCGCTGTGGGACACCGCGCGCAAATTCGGGCCCGATATCCTGCGCAAGGTGATCGCCGCCGGAATTCCGAAGGACACCGTCATCAACGTCAATTTCCCGGCCTGCGCGCCGGAGGATGTGCTGGGCATTCGCGTTACGCGCCAGGGCAAGCGCAATCTCGGCTTCCTCAGGATCGACGAGCGCAGGGACGGCCGCGGCAATCCCTATTTCTGGATCGGCTTCGAGCGCGCGGCAATGATGGATACGCCGGCAGACGGCACCGATCTCGCGGCGCTCCGCGAGCGCTACGTCTCGGTCACGCCGCTCAGGCTCGACCGCACCAACGAAGCGTTTTCAGAGGAACTGAGTGCGACGCTGAAGTAGCGGCTAGCTGCCGCGAAGCGCGGCTTCGATGGTCTTGCCGAGCGCGTCGAGCTGAAACGGCTTCTGAAGCGCAGGCCGGTCGCGGTACTGCTCGGGCAGTCCGGAGGAGCCGTATCCGGTGGCGAAGATGAAGGGGCAGCCTTTCGCCTTGATCACATCGGCCACCGGCGAGATGACCTTGCCGTTGACGTTGACGTCGAGGATCGCGATGTCGAATTCGGTCGCCTGGGCGAGCCGCATGGCTTCGGCGATGTCGCCCGCTTCGGCTGCGACCTTGTAGCCGAGCTCTTCGAGCATGTCCGCGACCATCATCCTGATCATCACCTCGTCCTCGACGAGGAATACAGAGCGGCCCGAAAGCCCTGTCGCGGCGGTCATGGTTGAGTCCTTGCCCATTGCCAAAAACGTTCGCAGATAACACGAATCGACGCAATGCGCGTTTCGACGAACGGATGTCTGAAAATGGCCATCGCGGCTCGCCCGTTGCAAGCCCATTTGTGGTCAGATACGCCATCCGAACGATATCATGGGTTCCTGCGCAGGAACAGGATTCTCCGCCCTCGGGCTTCGCGCCAAGGCCCCAAAGAGCAGGCAATGACCTCCCATCAGCCCCCGCCCGAAAAGATGATGTTTCAGCTCACGCTGAGGCGTCGCGGCATCAGCGACCAGGCGGTGCTGCGGACCATGGAGGAGGTGCCGCGCGAGCAGTTCGTCGACGAAGCCGATCGCGAGGGCGCCTATCGCGATAGTGCGCTGCCGATCGCGTGCGGGCAGACCATCAGCCAGCCCTTCGTCGTCGCCTACATGACCGAGCAGCTGCAGCTCCGGAAGCAGCACCGCGTGCTCGAGATCGGGGCTGGCTCCGGCTATCAGGCCGCGGTGCTGTCGCGGCTTGCCGGCCAGGTGCTGACCGTCGAGCGCTATCGCAAGCTCGCGGATGCCGCTCGCGCCCGGCTTGAAAAGCTCAACTGTCACAATGTCGAGGTGATGCTGGGCGACGGTCTCAACCTGCCTCCCAATATCGGCCCGTTCGACCGCATCATCGTCACGGCCGCGATGGAGCGGCTTCCGGAGAACCTGGTCGAGCGGCTGGAGGTGGGCGGTATCCTGATCGCGCCCGTTGGTCCGCATCAGGGCGTGCAGACGCTGATCCGCCTCGTCCGGACCGAAGCCGGGATAGAGCGCAAGGAACTCGTCGAGGTCCGCTTTGTGCCGGCGCTGCCCGGAGTGGCGCGGGAGCTGTAGATTTCCGGATCGGCTGTGCTGCCAACATCTTATTGGGAGGGTTAAGCCGTTATTTACTCGGCGCGTGTTTACTTAAAAGACCAGTTCAGTTGCGTACGAGTGAGTAACCATGTCCGTCGTCGCCGAGTTGCTTTACTCGCGCCGCGCACCGCAGGTCGCGGTGCTGGCGCTGATCTCCTTCAGCTTCGCAGGGTGCAGCGCCGACATGTCGTCGCGGCTGTCCCAGTCGAACTTCTCCAATCCCTTCGCGTCCGAGCAGACCGGTTCGGTGCAGCAGGCACCGCCGCCGCAGCGTGAGCTGCCGCAATATTCGCGGCCGCAGACGCAGTCCGGCTATTACCAGTCGCAGCCCTTGCCGCCGCCGGCGGTATCCGCGCCGCAATCCTATCCGGTTGCGGCAGCTGGCGTGTCCGGAGGCGGCCGCGGTGTCGGCTCCTACGCACCCCCGGCACAGCCGCATCTGGAGACCACGGCCACCGTGCCGCCGCGCTCGGTCGCGGCCGCCCAGCCAGCCGGCGGGACCAAGATCATCGTCGGCACCAGCGATACGCTCGACGTGCTGGCCAGGCGCTATCACGTCACGCCGCAGGCGATCCTTGCCGCTAACGGCTACAAGGGTCCGCGCGCACTGTCGCCCGGGCAGCAGATCATCATCCCGCATCCGGGCGCGACCGCTGCCGCGCCCGCGCCGGCGATGGCTCCCGTCGCCGCGGCGCCGGCGCCCGCTGCGAGGCCGGTTGCGGCCGTCGCTGCCGCGCCGGGCACCCACTTCGTCAATCATGGCGATACGCTCGCCAGCATCGCCCGCAAGAACCATATCTCTACCGCCGAACTCGCCCGTGCCAACGGCCTTGCGCCGTCGACCAAGCTCAAGCTCGGCACCAAGCTGACCGTGCCGGGTGCCAAGACCGCAGCTCTCACTGCGCCGGTTGCTGCGTCTCCCGTCATGGCCGCCCCCGTCGCGGGGACGCTGCAGCCCGTTGCTGCTGCGCCCGCTACCAAGATGGCCGCTGCTGCCGCGCCGCTGCAGAGCGCGCGCCTGGCCCAGGCCACGGCCAATGTCGAGGAGAAGACCGCCGAGGCTCCGGCGAAAGCGGCGGAGACCACCAGCGCGCTGCCGACCTTCCGTTGGCCGGTGCGCGGCAAGGTGGTCACGAGCTACGGCGCCAAGACCAATGGCAAATCCAATGACGGCATCAATCTCGCGGTGCCCGAGGGTACGCCGATCAAGGCGGCAGAAGACGGCGTCGTCGCCTATTCCGGCAACGAGCTGAAGGGTTACGGCAATCTGGTCCTGGTTCGGCACTCCAACGGCTACGTCACCGCATATGCCCATGCGAGTGAGCTGTTGGTGAAGCGCGGCGATACCATCAAGCGCGGTCAGGTCATTGCCAAGTCGGGTCAATCCGGGGAGGTGGCGTCGCCGCAGCTCCACTTCGAGATCCGCAAAGGATCGAGCCCGGTTGACCCGCTTCAATTCCTGAACGGCGCGTGAGGCCTGCGCTTCAGCGGGGTACACTTCCGCCACATACGCGCTGTCATCGCCCGCGAAAGCGGGCGATTCAGTAGAGAATCCCCGCTTTCGCGGGGAATGACAGTTGTGGGTGGCTTCGGGCTCCCGCTACGTCGCTGCCAGCTTCACGCCCAGCCGCCCGGCGAGTTCCTGCACGAACTGCCAGGCGACGCGGCCCGAGCGGGAGCCGCGCGTAGTCGACCATTCCAGCGCCTCGCGCTCCAGCGCTTCGTCGTCGACCTTGATGCCGAAATGGCTGCAATAGCCGCGGACCATCGCGAGGTATTCGTCCTGGCTGCAGCGGTGGAAGCCGAGCCACAGTCCGAAACGGTCCGACAGCGAGACCTTTTCCTCGACGGCTTCGCCGGGATTGATCGCGGTCGAGCGCTCGTTCTCAATCATCTCGCGCGCGAGCAGGTGGCGGCGGTTGGAGGTGGCGTAGAGGATGACGTTCTCGGGCCGGCCCTCGATGCCGCCTTCGAGCACGGCCTTGAGCGACTTGTATGACGCATCATTGCCGTCGAAGGATAGATCGTCGCAGAACACGATGAAGCGGAAGAACGAGGCGCGGAGCTGCTCCATGAGGGCGGGCAGGCTCTCGATGTCCTCGCGGTGGATCTCGATCAGCTTCAGCCTGTCGGCCGGTCTGCGCTCCGCGTTGATGCTGGCGTGTGCGGCCTTCACCAGCGACGACTTGCCCATGCCGCGCGCGCCCCAGAGCAGGGCGTTGTTGGCAGGCAGCCCGCCTGCGAAACGCTCGGTGTTCTCCATCAGGATGTCGCGCATCCGGTCGACGCCCTTGAGCAGGAACAGCTCGACGCGGCTGACCCGCGGCACCGCCGCGAGGCGGCCGTCCGGGTGCCAGACGAAAGCATCCGCCTGCTTGAACGACTCACGTTCGACGGCGGGCTTGCCCTGGGCGGAGAGGTGCGCTGCGATGATCTCCAGCGCGCGGACGATACGCTCCTGGGAGAGGCCGGAAGCAGGCTTGGAAACTGCCTTTAAAACGGCCTTGGGGGCTGCCTTGGGGCGTTTTGCCGCGACGCGGGCAGGCTTCGTGGCAGGGGTGCGGGGGCCTTTGCTGGCCGGGCTTTTGCTTGGTTTTTTGGGCATGTCCGAAGTTCCTGAGAATGCAGCCTTATCGGGCCTGACGGCGCGCCGCAAGGTGGCCAAAAGGGCGGTCTGGCAGCGTTGCAATTGGGGCAATGGCCGCTATAGTCCGCGCGAATTTGACCGAGCCGGTCGCCTTTGAGGGCCTGACCGGCTTTCCCCCGTTTCCACGAGGATCGTCCGAATGCTGATTACCCCTGCGTATGCCCAGGCCGCGGGCGCCGGCGACACCAACAGCATGTTGATGTCGCTGCTGCCGTTCGCCCTGATCTTCGTGATCATGTACTTCCTGATTCTGCGCCCGCAGCAGAAGAAGGTGAAGGACCATGCCGATCTCGTGAAGAACATCCGCCGCGGCGACACCGTGGTGACCTCGGGCGGCCTCGTCGGCAAGGTCACCAAGGTCGTCGATGACGACCAGATCGAGTTCGAGATTTCCGACGGCGTGCGCGTGCGGCAGATGCGCCAGATGATCTCCGGCGTTCGTGCCAAGGGCGAGCCGGCCAAAGAATCCGCCAAGGATAGCGCGAAGGAAAGCGCCAAGGACGACAGCGCGGCGAAGTGAGCGCTTCCGCGAGCATCTCAAGTCTCCCGATCTGACAGGTCCAGTCCATGTTGTATTTCACGCGGTGGAAAGCGCTGGGGATTATCCTGACGGCGCTGATCGTGTGCCTCTGCGCGGTCCCGAATTTTTTTCCCGAAGCGCAGGTCAAGACCTGGCCCGGCTGGGCGCAGCGCCGGCTCGTGCTCGGCCTCGATCTCCAGGGCGGCTCTTATCTGCTGCTGGAGGTCGACGGCGCTTATGTGAAGAAGGAGAGGCTCGACCAGGTCCGCGACGACGTTCGCCGGACGCTGCGCGATGCGAAGATCGGCTTCACCGGCGGCGTCACCGTGCGCAATGACGCGGCCGAGGTTCGCATCACCAAGGAATCCGACGTGCAGCCCGCGCTCGCCAAGCTGCGAGAGCTGTCCCAGCCGCTGGGCGGGCTGATGGGATCCAGCGGTCAGCGCGACCTTGACGTGACGGACGCCACCGGCGGCGTGATCCGCCTGAGCATCCCGCAGGCCGCGATGCTCGACCGCATGCGCAAGACCATCGAGCAGTCGATCCAGATCGTCGAACGCCGCGTCAACGAACTCGGCACCGTCGAGCCTGTGATCCAGCGTCAGGGCAACGACCGCATCCTGGTGCAGGTGCCCGGCCTTCAGGACCCGACCCGCCTGAAGGAACTGCTGGGCAAGACCGCGAAGATGGAATTCCGCATGGTCGACACGTCCGTGCCGCCGGATCAGGCGCAGCAGGGGCGGTTGCCGCCGGAATCCGAGCTCCTTATGAGCGCCTCGCCGCCGCCCACACCCTATGTGGTCAAGAAGCAGGTGCTGGTTGCCGGCGGCGATCTGACCGATGCCCAGGCGAGCTTCGACCAGCGCACGAGTGAACCGGTCGTCAGCTTCAAGTTCAACACCTCGGGTGCGCGCAAGTTCTCGCAGGCCACGCAAGAGAACGTGGGGCTGCCCTTCGCGATCGTGCTCGACAACAAGGTGATCTCGGCGCCCGTCATCCGCGAGCCCATCACCGGCGGCCAGGGCCAGATCTCGGGCAGTTTCACCGTGCAATCGGCCAACGATCTCGCGATCCTCTTGCGCGCCGGCGCGTTGCCGGCGCCTCTAACGGTCGTCGAGGAGCGCACCGTCGGTCCGGGCCTCGGCCAGGACTCGATCGAGAAGGGCGAGCTTGCTGCCTATGTCGGCTCGATCCTGGTCATCATCTTCATGCTGCTGACCTATCGCCTGTTCGGCGTGTTCGCCAACATCGCGGTGGCGATCAACGTCGCGATGATCTTCGGCCTGCTGTCGCTGCTCAACGCCACGCTGACGCTGCCCGGCATCGCCGGCATCGTCCTCACCGTCGGCATCGCGGTCGATTCCAACGTGCTGATCTACGAGCGCATCCGCGAGGAATTGCGCGGTGGCCGCAACGCGATCTCGGCGATCGACGCCGGCTTCAAGCGGGCGCTCGCGACCATCCTCGATTCCAACATCACCACCTTCATTGCCGCCGCAGTGCTGTTCTACATCGGGACCGGTCCGGTGCGCGGCTTCGCCGTGACGCTCGGCATCGGCATCATCACAACGGTGTTCACCGCCTTCACCCTGACGCGGCTGATCGTCGCCGGGTGGGTGCGGTGGAAGCGGCCGCAGAGCGTGCCGATCTAGGAGCCTGATCGTGACTCACACCGTTCTCATCGGGCTCGGCATCCTGATTGCCGTCCTCACCGTGGTTGCCGCGCTTGGGCTGCTGCCGTCGCTGCGCATCGTTCCGGACGATACGCATTTCGACTTCACGCGTTTCCGCCGCATCAGCTTCCCGATCTCGGCGGCGCTGTCGATCGTCGCCATCACGCTGTTCTTCACCCACGGCCTGAATTTCGGCATCGACTTCCGCGGCGGCACGCTGCTCGAGGTGCAGGCCAAGTCCGGCACTGCCGACATCGCCGCGATGCGCACGACGCTGGACGGCTTGCGTCTCGGCGAAGTCCAGCTCCAGCAATTCGGCGGTCCCGCCGACGTTCTGATCCGGGTCGCGGAGCAGCCGGGCGGCGACGCCGCCCAGCAGGAGGCGGTGCAGAAGGTCCGCACCGCGCTGGGTGATTCCGTCGACTATCGCCGCGTCGAGGTGGTCGGCCCGCGAGTCTCCGGCGAGCTCTTGGCCTACGGCATGCTCGGCCTGATGCTCGCGATCGTCTCGATCCTGATCTATCTCTGGTTCCGGTTCGAATGGCAGTTCGCGCTGGGAGCCATGATCGCCAACGTGCACGACATCGTGCTGACGATCGGCTTCATGTCGATCAGTCAGGTCGATTTCGACCTGACCAGCATCGCGGCGCTCCTGACGATTCTCGGATATTCGCTCAACGACACCGTCGTCATCTATGACCGCATCCGTGAAATGCTGCGGCGCTACAAGAAGATGCCGATGCCGCAGCTGCTCAACGAGTCCATCAACTCGACGCTGTCGCGTTCGATCATCACCCACTTCACGGTGACGCTGGCGCTGCTGGCGCTGCTCCTGTTCGGCGGTCATGCCATCCACAGCTTCACCGCGGTGATGATGTTCGGCGTGGTGCTGGTCGGCACCTACACCTCGATTTTCATCGCGGCGCCGATCCTGATCTATCTCGGCGTTGGCGAGCATCGCGAGGATGCGCCGGATACGGCTACGCCGGCGAAGAAAAACAAGGCATGATCCGAACCGCATGCCCTCGCAGGAGTTTGCGGGGGCAGGAAGCCCATTCGGATGAAGCTGATGGCCGGCGATCCCAACGCACCGCATTTCCCTCGTTCGGCACCGATCGAAGCCTATGGCAAGGGCGGCTTCGCCTTTGCCGGCATGTCGCATCGAGGCTCGCTGCTCTGCCTGCCTGACGCGATCTGGGCCTGGGACGTGACGGACCCGGCGAGTATCGATCGCTATTCGCTGGATCGGGTCTTCACGGCCGCGAGCAGCATCGACACGCTCCTGATCGGCACCGGAACCGGCGTGTGGCTGCCGCCGCCGGACCTGCGGCAGGCGCTGAAGGCGGCGAGGGTGGTGCTGGACACGATGCAGACCGGCCCTGCCGTGCGCACCTACAACATCATGATCGGGGAACGGCGCCGCGTCGCGGCCGCGCTGATCGCGGTGCCATGAGCAGCACTGCGCCGGCGCCCGACACCGTGTCCTTCTGCGCCGACCTCGTGCGCAGCCACGACTTCTCCCGCTATGCTGCGACCCTGTTCGCGCCCGCCGCGGAGCGCCGCGCGCTGCTGGCGCTTTATGCCTTCAATGTCGAGATCGTCCGCGTCCGCGACCAGGTGAGCCAGCCTTTGCCTGGCGAAATCCGCCTGCAATGGTGGACCGACATGCTCTCGGGTCACGTCCATGGCAGCGCCGAGGGCAATCCGGTGGCGGCGGAACTGCTGCGTGCGATCCGCGATTTCGACCTGCCGGTCGAGCCGCTGTCGCTGCTCGCCGACGAGCATCAATTCGATCTCTACAACGATCCGATGCCGACAATGGCTGCGCTCGAAGGCTATCTGGCCGCGACTTGCTCGGCATTGTTCGAGCTTGCGGCCCGGATCATGGTGTCACCTTCGGAAGCAGGCGAGCATATGGCCCGTCATGCAGGCTTGGCCCAGGGCATCGTGCAGGTGATTGCCAATCTGCCGCGTGATGCGGCGCACCGGCAATTGTTCCTGCCGCAGCAGCTGCTGGCGAGTCACGATTGCAACATGGAGGATGTGTTCGCCGGCCGGGAGACGCCGAACTTACGCGCCGTGCTGGACCAACTCGCGGGCGAGGCACAGCAGCATCTGGCAACGGCCTCGTCATTGCTGGCGGAGGTGCCGGCGTCGGCACGGCCGGCGTTTCTGCCGCTGAGCCAGGTGCGGGCCGACCTCAAGCGCCTGTCGCAGCCAGGGCGCAATCCGTTCACGCCGCAGTCCTCGTCGCGGTTGCGCACAATGTGGACGTTGTGGCGGGCTTCACGATCCCGGGAATTTACCAAATAGCGGTTGGCTTATCGCCTCGAGCCGCCAAATGCCCTATGCTGTCCTATGGCTGAGTTGTCCCCAATCACGTCCTCCGATCTCAGCGGGTTTCCGATCGCACCGGGCGACATTCATGCCGCCGCCGAGACCATCCGCGGCGCCGTCATCGAGACGCCCTGCGGCTACAGCCGCACCCTGAGCAACATCTGCGGCTGCGACGTCTGGCTCAAATTCGAGAACCTCCAGTTCACCTCCTCGTTCAAGGAGCGCGGCGCGCTCAACCGCCTCGCGGCGCTGACGCGGGAGGAGCGTGCGCGTGGCGTCGTTGCGATGTCGGCGGGTAATCACGCGCAGGGCGTTGCCTATCACGCCAGGCGGCTCGGCATTCCCGCCACCATCGTCATGCCGGTCGGCACGCCCATGGTGAAGATCGAGAACACCAGGCACCATGGCGCTGAAGTGATGGTCACGGGCGCAACGCTGGAGGAGGCGGCCGCTTTCGCGCGCAGCCACGGTGAAGCCCGCGGCATGATCTTCGTCCACCCCTATGACGATCCGCTCGTCATCGCGGGGCAGGGCACGGTCGGGTTGGAGATGCTGAAGGCGGTGCCGGAGCTCGATACGCTGGTCGTCCCGATCGGCGGCGGCGGGCTGATCAGCGGCATCGCCATTGCCGCGAAATCGATCAAGCCGTCACTGCGGATCCTCGGTGTCGAAGCCTGGCTTTATCCCTCGATGTACAACGCCATCCATGACGGCAATCTGCCGGCTCGCGGCGACACGCTGGCCGAAGGGATCGCCGTGAAATCGCCGGGCAAGATCACGACCGAAATCGTTCGCCGCCTCGTCGACGACATCGCGCTGGTGAACGAGGCCGAGCTGGAGCGTGCGGTTGCGACGCTGATCTCGATCGAGAAGACGGTCGTCGAAGGCGCCGGAGCCGCCGGCCTCGCTGCGCTGATGTCGGATTCGACCCGATTTGCCGGTCAGAAGGTCGGCCTCGTCCTGAGCGGCGGCAATATTGATACGCGGCTGATCGCATCCGTGCTCACCCGCGAGCTCGCCCGCGAAGGGCGCCTGACTCAGCTGTCGCTCGATATTCCCGACAGGCCAGGCCAGCTGGCCGCTGTCGCGACGCTGCTGGCCGAGGCCGGCGCCAACATCATCGAGGTCTCGCACCAGCGCACCTTCTCGGACCTGCCGGCCAAGGCGACGTTGCTGCAGCTCGTCATCGAGACCCGGGACAGCGCCCATCTCGACGAGGTCATGGCGAGGCTCGGGGCATCCGGGTTGAGCGCGCGCTGCACCTGAGCGGCGCGGCACTATCGCGGCGCCAGGGCCGCGAGGTGGCCGATCAACCGATCAATCTCGGCCTCCGTATTGTAGTAGTGCGGGGAAGCCCGCACCACCGGTGGCAGCGAGCGCACTTCGGCATCGATCCGTGTGCTCGCGGGATCTGAAGCGCCGATGGTGATGCCGGCCGCAAGGGCACTTTCGACGACAGCATCTGCCTGATGCCCCTCCATTGTGAAGCTGACGATGGCACCCGGTGCGCGTCCAAGGTCGCGAATCCTGATACCGCCAATGGCGGCTAGTCTGCTGCGAAGGCGGTCCGCAAGCAGGCGGCAGCGCTGCTCGATAGGACCGATTCCAATATCGAGCGCATAATCGACGGCAGCCCCCAACCCAAGGCGTGCCGCGTAGTTGTTTTCCCAGGTCTCGAAACGGCGCGCATCGTCGCGAAGCCGATATTCGTCTCGCGAGACCCAGGGCGCTGCGAAGTGGTCGATCATCGGCGGCTCGAGCTGTTGCAGCATCGCGCGGCGGACGTAGAGAAAGCCGGTGCCGCGCGGGCCGCGCAGGAATTTGCGCCCCGTCGCAGACAACATGTCACAGCCGATGGCTTCGACGTCGACCGTCATCTGGCCGACCGCCTGGCAGGCGTCGAGCAGATAGGGGATACCCCGCGCCCGCGCGATCTTGCCGATCGCCGCCGCGGGATTGACCAGTCCGCCATTGGTCGGAACCCAGGTGATCGCGATGAGCTTGACGCGCTCGTCGATCATGCGTTCGAGCGCCTGGATGTCGAGCTCGCCGCTGGAATCGCTCGGCACCACGTCGATGATCGCGCCGGTGCGTTTGGCGACCTGAAGAAAGGCGACATAGTTGGCGGCATACTCCGCCTCGGCGGTCAGGATGCGGTCGCCCTTGCGAAACTCGAGCGCGTAAAACGCCATCTGCCAGGCGACCGTCGCGTTCTCGACAAGCGCGATCTCGTCAGGCGCGGCTTTCAGCAGCCGGGCCACCGAACCGTAGACCGCGTCGAGCCGATCGGCCTCGAGGTCGGCGGCGGCATAGCCTCCGACCTCGCTCTCCAGATCGATATGCTGCTTCATCACCTCGGCGACGGGCACCGGCATCAGCGCCGCCCCGGCATTGTGAAGGTAGGCAAGCCGGGAGGCGGCCGGCGTGTCGGCGCGAATTCGGTTGATGTCGATCAAGTGATTTTGCCTCGTGCTATCGTCGCTTCAGTGCGGCATTTCTTCGAACTGCGGCAGGTTGAGCGGCGTGTTCCATGACATGCGGCGCTTGGTGAACATCTCGAGCTTCGGTGCGACGAGGTCGGGCCGGTCGAGACTGCCCAACTGGACGAAGATCGTCCCAGGGAAACTGTCGAGGTTCGACGTGAAGACCCGCGAACCACATTCCGGGCAAAAATTGCGATCCAGGCCTTTGCCGGAATTGGCGATGTAGTGAAATGTCTTCGGCTTGCCGCTGAGAAGCGTGAAGTCATCCTCGGGCACCGCGAAGAAGGTCGCCATCTCGCCGCCCGAGGCGCGCTTGCAATCGTTGCAATGACAATTGGCGATGAAGGACGGATCGGTGTTGAATTCGAACTTGATGGCGCCGCAAGCGCATCGAGCTGTATATTTTTTGGCCATAGATCGCCTCAGGTTGGTCCAAGACTCCGGCGCGGTAATATTGGCTGGCCTGAGACGTCCACGCAACAGTGCCGCCGCCGCGGCGTCTCGTCTCAGATGCAGAGGCCGAGCAGCCTGATGTGGCAGCTGCTGGATTTGGGCTTGCTTGCGGGCGCGGCCTCGCGCTTCACGGCAACCAGAGGCTCCCCGTCTTTCTTGCCTTTGCCCTTGCCCTTCGGTTCGTAGTCTCCGGCGATCACCATCGCCCAGTAGGTGCGCTTGCCGCTGTCGGTCTTGGCGCTCGCGATGCCGACGCGGGACGCATTGTGCAGCAGCAAATTCTTGCGGTGCCCTGACGAGTCGATCCACTGGCCGAGCGTCTTCTCGAAATTGTCGTAACCGTAGGCGATGTTCTCGGCGGCGCGACCTGCGCCGGCTGGTGCGACGCGGCGGTTGAACGGGCCGAGGGCGTCGTGACTGAGGTCGTCCTTCGCCGCCATCGCGCGGGCCTGATCCATGGCGATCCGGTCGAGGGTTGAATCGCGGACGACGCGGGCTTCACCATGCTTGAGGCGGAAGCTCGAGATCAACTCGGCCGGGGATTCGGCCATTGCGGGAGCGGCGGCCATCAGCAGAAGGCTGGCAATCAGGCCGCCAACCACACGACGCATCATCGTCCCCCGAGTGCCCATGATCCCACCAAGTCCCGAATTATCCGGTCGCTTCTCTATCGCCAATGTGGACGCTTCAAGGCGCGGGCGGCCTGTCAGCTCGCTGGCAAGTCCGCCTCGAAATTGAAGCGGTCGCGCAGGTTCTTGCGTTGCTCCAGGATGTCCTTGAGGAAGGCGCGGTCCTGGTCGTTCTTCATCATCGGCTCGATCAGGTCGAGCTGGTTCATGGCGACCAGTTGCAGGATCTCGGTGCGCGGTTTGCCGCCGGAATCGCGGGGCAGCGCGTGGACGATTTGGATATGTTCCGGAGGCTTCGGACCCTTGGCGGCCGCCAGCTCGTTGCGAAGCTGGCCTTCGAGTGCGGCCTGATCGGCTTCGACGAAAGCATAGAGTCCAACCCCGGAGCGGCGGTCGGCAAAGGCGACGATGGCGGTGTCGCGTACGGCGGGATTCTTGCGGATCAGTTCCGCCAGCACCGGGGCGTCGTTGACGAGCCGGCGGCCGCCGCCCTCACGGTCGGTGAAGTTGAACAGGCCGCGGGTGATCGCGCGATAGACCTTCTTGCCCGTGGCGAGCCACAGGCTCGCGGCAACGGATTTCTTTGCGAGGATCTTGCGCTCGCTCGGTGTCAGCGCTTCCGGCGCGTAGGAGCGCTTGTGCTTGAGCAAATGCCGGAGGTCTTCATAGGCGAGGATGCGATAGAGCCGGCCGCGTCGGTTGAAGCAGGCCGCGAGCTGGAAGTCGGTCACGTAGGCACGGCCGTCACGGCCGACCAGCCAGTTCTGTTCCTTGGCGAGATCATTGTGGCAGATGCCGGCGCGGCGCAGCCGGCGCAGCGCGGCCTTGGCCGAGCGGAAATAGACGAGGTCGCCATGCGGTTTCGCCAGATGCAGCGCGACGCCGTCGACGAATCCGCGCACCAGCGCGCGGCGGCCGGCCCACAGCAGTTCGGGACCGACGTTCAGGCCCTTGGCAAGCGTCAGCGCGTGCTTCTCGCGGGCGAACAAATGGCGCGCCAGCAGGAACGACCACCACGGCACCTCGTCGAGGCGGCGCAGCACCGCGTCGACCTCGCCATTGGCACCACGGAAGCGGCCGCGCTCGACGGTCGAGAACACGTCGCGCTTGAGCAGCACGCCCTCGGTCCAGCGCGCCGAGAGCACCGCGGCGTCGTCTTTTGGGAGGCTCATCGAAAACTCACGCGGCTGCGGCAATGCGCAAATGATCGGCGATCCAGCGATCGAGATCGGCGAGCGCCAGCGCGCTCATCGCCTGCTTCTTGGCCACCGTCTTCTCGTTGCCGCGCAGGCGCGTGCCGTCGGGCTTCTTCGTCGGTGCGCTGGCGAGCGGCGGGAACAGGCCGAAATTGATGTTCATCGGCTGGAACGACCGCGTGCCGGGCTCGATGGTTTCGATATGGCCGCCGGTGATGTGGCCGAGCAGCGATCCGAGCGCCGTGGTGCCCGGCGGGCTCGCAAGCGTCTCGCCGCGTGCATCTGCGGCCGCATAGAGGCCGGCGATCAGGCCGACACTGGCAGACTCCACATAGCCCTCGCAGCCCGTCATCTGGCCGGCAAAGCGCAGCCGCGGCTGTGCACGCAGGCGCAACTGGCCGTCGAGCAGCTTTGGCGAGTTGAGGAAGGTGTTGCGATGCAGGCCGCCGAGGCGGGCGAACTCCGCCTTCTCAAGCCCCGGAATGGTGCGGAAGATACGCTGCTGCTCGCCGTATTTCAGCTTCGTCTGGAAGCCGACGATGTTGTAGAGCGTGCCGAGCTTGTTGTCCTGGCGCAGTTGAACGATCGCGTAGGCTTTCGTCGCAGGATCGTGTGGATTGGTGAGGCCAACGGGCTTCATCGGCCCGTGGCGCAAGGTCTCGGGGCCGCGCTCCGCCATCACCTCGATCGGCAGGCAGCCGTCGAAATAGGGCGTGTTGGTCTCCCATTCCTTGAACTCGGTCTTCTCGCCGGCGATCAGCGCGGCGACGAAGCCGTCATACTGCTCCCTGGTCATCGGGCAGTTGATGTAGTCGGCACCGGTGCCGCCGGGACCGACCTTGTCGTAGCGCGACTGGAACCAGGCCACCGACATGTCGATGGATTCGCGGTGGACGATCGGTGCGATCGCGTCGAAGAAGGCGAGCGCATTCTCGTCGGTCAGCTCGCGGATGGCATCAGCCAGCGGCGCGGAGGTGAGGGGGCCGGTGGCAACGATGACGTTGCTCCAGTCGGCCGGCGGCAGGCCTGCAATCTCGCCGCGCGCAATCTCGATCAGGGGGTGATCGTTCAGCGCCTTGGTGACGGCCGCTGAGAAGCCGTCACGGTCGACCGCCAGCGCGCCGCCGGCGGGCACCTGGTTGGTGTCTGCCGCGCGCATGATCAACGAGCCGAGGCGGCGCATTTCGGCATGGAGCAGGCCGACGGCGTTGTTGGCGGCATCGTCCGAGCGGAACGAATTGGAGCAGACGAGTTCGGCAAGTCCGTCGGTGCGGTGCGCCTCGGTCGTGCGGGTCGGCCGCATCTCGTGCAGCACCACGCGCACGCCGGATTTGGCCACCTGCCAGGCGGCTTCTGAGCCGGCAAGGCCTGCGCCGATAACGTGCACGGTATTGGATTGGGGTCCTGTCATGGGGCGGACAGGTAGCGCTTTTCGGCGGCCAGTGGAATCGCCGAGATCGAGTTTTCTGCCATCGGATACGACAACGCCCGCACGAGGCGGGCGCTATCGGTTCGTCCAGTTAGGGCTGAACGATTTCAGCCCTGATACTGACCGGCGGCAACGCGCGGGATGTCCGAGCGATCGAGGCCGATGTCGGCCAGTTCGCGATCGCTGAGCTGGGACAGCTCGGCAACATTGCGCTGATAGTCCCGGAAAGCCTGGATCATGCGGATGAGCGAGAGCAGCATAGGTAGTCTCCTGTAGTTCGATTCAGCCCTTGCCCGGGCCTCATCGTTGAAATGAATATAGGTGAGAGTGGTGCACTGCGAAAGTTCCGATGTTGCGATGCAGCTAAGCGCCGAATGCATAGCGTCGGTAACGGACGATTAACTTGAAAGCACTCCCGCCCAAAGGGCAGGCGGAGTGAGGACTAAGGGGCAGTAAAATCCCGTGAATTCACGGATTTAGTCGAGATTTTCGTGCTCGTCTGGATCTGAAATAGGTTCAGTTCCAATCATTCACAAGGCAATCGATCAGCGTCTACACCCAATTCTCGCATGCGCGAATCGCATGAGCCTCAAATATAAAAACTGATTTTAAATTCATTTCAATCGCCTGCGAGCTGACTCTGCTCCGACGGGTATGCGCCAGCGAAGCGTTTGGATTGGGCCGCCTGATCAACATGCGAAAGAGGGCCAAGCTAGGGGCGGACCGGATCCTGGCTTCGCTTGACAGCCGAAGCCGCCGCCTAATGCAGTGCACACACGCCGAACGTGTAGGATTCATTACGAGATTGTAATGAAAATCAGAAATTCCGCATGCGCCTCTGCTTCCCGCGCAACATCACGCAATTCTCGCGAGGAATTTATTGCGGCAAGTTGTCGCGCCCGATGAAAAGTCATGTCGCAGATTCCGGCAATGTCGCCGGGTCTGTCGCAAGAACAAGAGAAGGAAAGTAACGTCATGACGAAGTTACTCGGGGTTATCGCAATTGCTGTCGCCGCATTCGCCGTCGCGCCGGCTCAGGCTGCCAAGCACGCTGCCGGCGGCTGCAGCTCGGGCAATCTGGAGAAGACCGAGACCGCGATCGAGAACATGGCCGATGGTGACGGCAAGTTCGTCGCGCAGAAGGAGATCGCGGCTGCTCAGGACGCGCTGCTCAACGGCAAAATGGGTGCGTGCGGCGCGCATCTGAACAAGGCGATGCACGCCACCATGGGCAAATAGAAACGTCGAGAGGAAGACGCACTGAGAGGGCCGGTCGCCAGCCGACCGGCCCTACGCGTTTTGACGAGGGGTTGCTAGACTAAGGGGCGTGTGCGAGCTGGGTGGCGAAATGCGCGACGGTCTTCGAGTAGACCTCGCTCTTGTTCCACTGCTGCAGCACCGCGAAGTTCGGACTGCCCGGCTGCCAATCCTTGCCCTTCTGCCAGCCATAGCCGGCGAGATAGTTGGCGGTAGAGGCGAGCACGTCGGGCGCGTTGTGCAGGAGATCGCGCTTGCCATTGCCGTCGAAATCGACGGCGTATTTCATCCAGGACGACGGCATGAACTGGGTCTGGCCGAGCTCGCCGGCCCAGGCGCCCTTCATGTCGGCCGGCGCGAGGTCGCCGCGCTGGACGATGCGCAGCGCGTCCAATAGCTCGGCCCGAAACTGCTCGGCGCGCCGGCAGTCGTAGGCCAGCGTCGCCAGCGAGCGGATGGTTGCGAACTTGCCGGTATTGACGCCGAAATCGGTCTCGAGACCCCATATCGCGACCAGGACCTCGCCCGGGACGCCGTAGGTCTGCTCGATGCGCGAGAGCACCGAGCCGTACTGCTTCATCATGTTGGAGCCGCGCATCATCCGCGGCGGCACCATGCGGCCGGAGAACTCCTCGAAAGTCTGGTTGAACACCTTTTGCGATCGGTCGCGGTTGAGCACGCTTTGGTCGAGCGTGACGCCGGCAAGTCCGGCGGAAATCGCCTGCTGCGAGATACCTTTGGCGGCGGCGTCGGTTTTGAAGTCCGCAAGCCAGGCGTCGAAATTGCCCGAGCCGCAGGCGACAGCGGCAAGCGCTGCTGCGGTGGACAGGATTGAGGCGGAGAGGATGAAGGCTGCGAGAGCGAGACGAGAAATCGTCGGGGTCATTCGAGTAAATGAATTCCGTGAAGTGATCTGACCGGCGGGGCGCAATCTCGATTGTAACCGCGGCCAAAGCAAGGCGCGTGACAGCGCGATCCTGCCCGGCCCGGGGCAGGATCGCATGTCACGATATCGTCAGGCGTCCGTCCGATTGCGCCAGGGGAAGAGGTTGGCGGGGAAGTCGGCGGCCGGCTTGCGCGGACGATGCGGCGGCGGCACCGGACGCGCGCTCGGATCGGACACGATTACCTTGCGGTAGAGATGCCAGGTGGCGTGGCCGAGCAGTGGGATCACCACGGCAAGGCCGAGGAACGCCGGGATCGTGCCCAGCGCCAGCAGCACCGCCACGATCAGGCCCCAGGCTGCCATCGGGACGGGATTTTTGGCGACGACGCGCAGCGACGTCACCATCGATTCGAACGCGCCGGCATGGCGATCGAGCATCAGGGGGAATGATACGGCGCTGATGCAGAGGGCGGCGAGCGCGAACAGGAATCCGGCGCCGCAGCCGACCACGATCAGCCACCAGCCTTGCCTTGTCGTCAGCACGCGGATCAGAAAATCCGAGATCCCGGACGCGCCCTCATAGCCGAACGCCGCGACATAGATCGCCTGCGCGGTCGCGACCCAGGTCACGAACAGTGCGAGCAGCAGCGTGCCGAGTCCCAGCATGGCGCCGAACGAGGGCGAGCGCAGCACTTCCATGGCATCCCAGGCGCTGGCCTCCTCATAGCGTTCGCGCCGGCTGGAGAGTTCGTAGAGGCCGAGCGCGGCGAACGGGCCGATCAGCGCGAAGCCTGCGGCCAGCGGGAACAATAGCGGCAGCACTGAATAACCCATCACCACGCGGGCGAGCACGAGGCCCAGCACCGGATAGATCACGCAGAGGATGATGGCGTGGCTCGGCACCGCCTTGAAATCCTCCCAGCCGCGCCGGAGCGCGTCGTGCAGATCGGAGAGTTGGATGGTTCGGATCACCGGTCCATCCGCATCCGCGGTCTGGACCACTGTGGGCACATTGCCCTGGTAGAGGGTGGCCATGGTCGCTAGCTCCTTGCCAAGCGGCCGAATTCGGCGCCGGTAACGGCGCAAGCGGCCGCAATTCTGAGTTTCGCGAT
This sequence comes from Bradyrhizobium sp. Bra64, assembly GCF_024519875.1. Taxonomy (NCBI): domain Bacteria; kingdom Pseudomonadati; phylum Pseudomonadota; class Alphaproteobacteria; order Hyphomicrobiales; family Nitrobacteraceae; genus Bradyrhizobium; species Bradyrhizobium sp. Bra64. The sequence goes on from NZ_JALJRD010000003.1 coordinate 41,637, forward strand.
CCCAACCAGACGCGAATTCCGGATGGCATCGCGAACTGAACATGAACCGTACGCCTATTTCCGAGTCCTGTCCCTCACGCCTGGGTGAGATTCGATGCCGCAGCGCAACCTCGATGACGTCATTCGGTCGTCATTTCGCCGCAGATAAGCTGATGCTGGTTGCTGTTTCGCGGAACTTCGCGGGCGCAACGCAGTAACTTCGTCTATAAGTGCCACTCAAGGCCTTTCCAACGGATCCTTCTCGGGGAGCAGACATGAGCATTTTCGGAAAAATCATGGGCGCGATCTTCGGCAGCCACCCGGCTTCCGCCGCGCCCGCAGGCGGCGCTCCCTCGGGCAGCGCGCCCGCAGGCGCCGCTCCAGGTGGATCGGCGCCTGCTGCCGCGCCCGCGTCGACAGTGGACGTTGCTGCGATCGTCGACGCGGCGGTCGCGGCGCACAAGGGCGAGAAGCTCGAATGGCGCACCTCGATCGTCGACCTCATGAAGGCGCTCGACATCGACTCCAGCCTTGCTGCGCGCAAGGATCTCGCCAAGGAGCTCGGCTACACCGGCGACACCAACGATTCCGCGAGCATGAACGTCTGGCTGCACAAGCAGGTGATGTCAAAGCTCGCCGCCAATGGCGGCAAGCTGCCGCCGGAAATCAAGCACTGACCGATCGTTCGGTTGCAAGCCAAGGGCCCGCGCGATGCCGCGGGCCCTTTTGCTTTCAGGCCAGCAAATCGGCATCTTCCGGATGCCTGTCGAGATAGTCGACGACGAAGCCGCAGCCGGGGATCACCTTGTTGCCGTCGCGGCGGATCAAGTCGAGCGCGCCCTTGACGAGCTCGGATGCGATGCCGCGGCCGCGGAGCGCGCGCGGCGTCTCGGTGTGGGTGATGATGACCGCTGATGGCGTCAGCCGGTAATTGGCGAAGGCGATTTCGTTGCCGACATCGAGCTCGAAGCGGCTTCTATCCTTGTTATCGCGTACCGATGCCGCCATGCAAAATCCTTCCGAAGTGCGTATTGCTTGCCGATCTAGGAAGCCCGATCCCGCCCTTGGCAAGCGGGGCCAGAGGGGGCGCACGGGAGATATCTGCAAACGCGCATCCCTGTGGCCGCAGCGCAATAGGTCTTGTCCCGCAAGAGTCTAATAATTCCCGACATCGCTCTTGCAAGTTCCACGGCGACTCCCACGTCTTTTGGAGGACATACGCCCGAATGCGGCCGGCAGGTCGCCAGACATTCGGTATGTCACGATCGCCAGCCGCAGACGTATGCCTCTGTTGTAGGAGGGTACTATGTCGGACTTTGGTTTCTTGAATACGCATCGAACATGGGAAGATTGGTGCGGGATGCTGCTCGGCGCGCTGATTGTCGTTTCGCCGTGGTTCCCTATCCAGGATCGGTCGCCCATCGCCGGACACGAGATGATGATCCTGAACGCGGTCGCAGTCGGCCTGATCGTGTTTGGCATCAGCCAGCTCGAGTATGTCGCGCTGCAACGCTGGCAAGAGGTGACGACGATCCTGGTCGGATTGTGGCTCATCGCCTCGCCCTATGTCCTCGGCTATTCCGGTGAAGGCTTTGTCCGCATCTACCATACGAGCCTCGGTGCGATGGTGGTGCTGCTCGGCGTGCTCCAGCTCTGGCAGGACTGGGATTTGAATGACCAGGACATGCTCAGGCATGGGCATTAGGCCGTAGGCGAGGCCCGTCAGCAGCGGGCCTGCGCGCTCATCGCTCCATCAGGTCCTGATAGTCGGGGTGCTTCTCGATCCACGCCTTCACGAACGGGCATTGCGGGATCAGCTTCAATCCGGCGGCGCGGACCTCGTCGAGCGCGCCTTGCACCAGCTTTGAGCCGACACCCTTGCCGCCGAGCTCCTTCGGCACCTCCGTGTGCTCGAACGTGATGAATTTGCCGTCGAGCTTGTAGTGTTCGGTGGCAAGATAGCCCTCCACCTCCAGCTCGAAGCGGTGATGGTCCCTGTTGTCGATGACGTCGCTCATGGCGTCTCCGGTCAGCTCTTCAGCGAGTCCGTCAGCATCTTGCGGATCGACCAGGCTTCGCCTTCGGACGAGCCCTTGATGTCGTCGATCTTCCAAGTGCTGGCCTCGCGCACGAAGTCGTAACGCACGATCAGGTCGGCCGGTTTCCGGTCGTTGCGGTGGCCGGTGATGGTCACCGCGATCGTCGCCTTGTCGGCCCCCATCTTCTCAGCGTCAACCTTGAATGACTTCACGTCGGGTTCCTGCGAGTTGGTGACGGGATCGAAATCGACCGGTCCGACGTCGCCCTTGGGCGTGTGCGCATCCGCCTTGGCCCACAGCGCGATCAGCGCCTTGGAGAGATATTGGCTCTTGGCCGCCTTGTTCTCGATGATGACGGCACCGCCGCCATCGCCCTTGCCCTTGGCCGCGCGGGTGTAGATCGCGGTCACGATGGCGACGGGATCGCCGGGGGCGGGCATCACGGCGAATGCCGGGGAGGTACTGGCAAGCAGAGAGGCGACGACGAAGGTCCGGCGGGTGAGCATGAAATGTCCCTGGGGGGATGGCGCGCGGCGACAGGCCGGAGCGGCCGGAGTCAGCGCGCATCTGTGTAGACCAATGGAGCGGCCGTTCGGTTCAATCGGTCGCTTTGGCCAGCCGCGCATCCTCGGGCTGCGGCTGCGGGCGGAGGCAGCCCTGGCAGATGACGAGGGAGCGGTTGACCCTCGCGTCCTGCTCGGCCTCGATCCCGTCCTGGGCCTGCCACCATTCCTTCGAATAGGGTTGAAGCCCGGCTTGCGCCCCGTTGCGCTCGGATCGGGCCGCGGTCCGCGCAGGTGCGGAGGCCGCACGCGGCTGATTGGGATTCTCGCCGGCGCCATCCCAGGCATAGCGCGCCGGCTTGAAGGCGGGATCGGAGGCCAGATGGGCTTGCGGGCCCACGGCACATCCGGCGAGCGCCAGCGACAACAGGAGGAAGGCGGGCGCTTTGACCATGATGCGGCACTCTGTACGCGGAGACTGATCAAGGGTGCGCCGATCATGTTTAAAATTCGCTGAACGATTGCGGCCTCGGCTGCGACCAACGCGAATGCGATATCTCGTCTTCCTGCTCGCTCTCTTCGCCACCGCTGCGCGTGCCGAGGAGGCAAAACCGTTCAACCCCTCCGATTATCCGCCCGGGGTGCAGAAGGCGCTGCACTATGCCAATGAGGAATGCGAGAGTCAGGGCGGCGGCGCGGTGACCTTTGCGGCGGACACGGTGCGCAAGATCGATCTGACCGGCGACGGCCGCGACGACTACGTCGTCGACTTCCGCGACACCAAATGCGGGGAGCGCGAGACCACCTATTGCGGAACCGGCGGCTGCGTCATGACCATCCTGGTGACGCTGCCGGATGGCCGCGTGCGCCCGGTGTTCGACGGCTATGTGCGCAGCTACAAGATCGTGGCGCCGCCGATCAAGCGCGCCGCGCGCACGATCCGATTCGACCTGCATGGCAGCTTCTGCGGCGGCTTTGGCGCGCAGGCCTGCTGGAAGGAGAAGGCCATTACGGCGACGCCGTTCGCATTCAGGCAGCCGTAAGGCAGGTGTGCGGCCGGTGGTCTTGCAGGGGCGCGTTCGATGGCGATAAATGGGCTGCAATGAGCGGGCGGCTCGCGTGCCGTCCGCCGCCCAAGAGGAAGCCCGATGCAGCCCCTGCGCATGTCCCGCCGCGTCATGAATCTCGCTCACATGCTGACCCAGAATGCGCGGCGGCATGGGGCGCGTCCCGGCTTCGTCTGGGGTGACAAATCCTGGACCTGGCGCGAGATCGATGTGCAGGTCTCGGCGCTCGCCGCCGCACTCGCCGCGCGTGGTATCGCCAAGGGCGACCGCATCCTCGTCCATTCCAAGAACGGCGACGAGATGTTTCTCTCGATGTTCGCGGCGTTCCGGCTTGGCGCCGTCTGGGTGCCCACCAATTTCCGCCTGATGCCGGACGAGGTGACCTATCTCGCTCAGGCCTCCGGTGCGAAGGCGTTTCTGTGCCATGTCGATTTTCCCGAGCACGCCGCGGCCGTGAGCGGTGGCGCGCTGGAATTCACTTGGAGCATCGACGGCGAGGCCGCCTTCGGCGAGCGCTCGGTGGCTGATGCCATCGCTTCGCAGGCCGGCAGTGCCGTCGAGAACGTTGCGGTCGAGCACGACGATCCCTGCTGGTTCTTCTTCACCTCCGGGACCACCGGCCGCTCCAAGGCCGCGGTGCTGACTCATGGCCAGATGGGCTTTGTCGTCACCAATCATCTCGCCGATCTGACGCCCGGCGTCACCGAAGACGATGCCTCGCTGGTGGTGGCGCCGCTGTCGCATGGCGCCGGCGTGCACCAGCTGGTGCAGGCCGCGCGCGGTGTGCGGACCGTGCTGCTGCCGACCGAGAAGTTCGACATCGACGAGGCGTTCCGCCTGATCGAGATACATCGGGTCGCCAATCTCTTCACCGTGCCGACGATCCTGAAGATGATGGTCGAGCATCCGGCGGCGGACAAATACGATCATTCTTCGCTACGCCATGTGATCTATGCGGGCGCGCCGATGTATCGCGAGGACCAGAAGGCCGCGCTGAAGAAGCTCGGCAAGGTCATCGTGCAGTATTTCGGTCTCGGCGAGGTCACCGGCAACATCACCGTGCTGCCGGCGGCGCTGCATGATCCCGAGGATGGTCCGCATTCGAAGATCGGTACCTGCGGCTTCGAGCGCACCGGCATGCAGGTTTCGATCCAGGACGACGAGGGCCGCGAACTCGCGGCCAACCAGAGCGGCGAGATCTGCGTGATCGGCCCCGCCGTGCTCGCCGGCTACTACGACAACCCTGAAGCCAATGCGAAGGCGTTCCGCAATGGCTGGTTCCGCACCGGCGATCTCGGCCACATGGACGAGGAGGGGTTCGTCTACATCACCGGCCGCGCCTCCGACATGTACATCTCCGGCGGCTCCAACATCTATCCGCGCGAGATCGAGGAGAAGATCCTGACGCATCCTGCGGTCGGTGAGGTCGCCGTGCTCGGCGTGCCCGATGCGACCTGGGGCGAGGTCGGCGTCGCCGTCTGCGTTGCGCGTGAGGGCGAGAAGCCGGTGAGTGAAGCGGAGATGGCGGCGTTCCTGTTGCCGAAGGTGCCGCGCTACAAGATGCCGAAGCGCTTCTTCTTCTGGGAGGCGTTGCCGAAATCCGGCTATGGCAAGATTCCAAAACGCATGGTGCGCGACGAGCTCGAGGCACGCGGGCTGCTCGACCTCGACAAGACGAAGACGGGCTGAGCGCAGGTCATGCGGAGCATCAAGCAGCCGGGCGCGCCAGTCGCAGAACGCATCCAATGGGTGGAGGCGAGGGGGCGCGCTTTCTCCTTCGCGCTTCAGGCCGGTGTGCCGCTGCTGGAGGCCGCGCGCCGCGGTTTCGCCGCCGAAGGCTTTGCCGGCGGCGTGCTGAACTTCGGTAGCGGCGCGGTCGGGCCGTTCGCTTACGTCATGCCGGCACTGTCGAAGACCGGCGAGAATGCTGCGTTCTACAGCGATACATATCGCCCCGCGGGCCTGACGCGCGTGAAGTTCGGCAGCATGACGCTCGGTATGCGCGACGGCGCGCCGTTCTTTCATTGCCACGGGCTGTGGACCGAGGCGGACGGCAAGCCAGGCGGCGGCCACATGATGCCGGACGAGACTGTTGTCGCAGAACCGTTCGAGGTCGAGGCCTTCGGTCTCGATGGTGCGATGTTCACCGCCGAGCCCGACCCCGAGACCAATTTCAAGCTGTTCGGGCCGGTCGCCTCCGCGAGCACCGGCGCGCGCACGACCAGCCGCGCCTTCGCGCTCCGGCTGCGCCCCAACCAGGATTTTGCCGGCTGCCTCGAAGAGTTCTGCCGCGCGCGCGGCATCGCGCGCGCGAAAATCCACGGCGGCGTCGGCTCGACCGTCGGCGCGCGTTTCATCCATGGCGGCGTGACCGAGCCGTTCGCAACGGAGCTTGCGGTGACGGCCGGGACGATCGCGCCGGGCCCTTCGGGTGCGCTCGAAGCCGCACTGGATGCCGCCCTGATCGACTACACCGGCGGCATTGCGGAGGGCCGTCTGATCCGTGGCGACAATCCCGTGCTGATGACCATGGAGCTGGTGCTCGAGGTGTTGGGCTAGGATCGGCGAGCGGTCATCAGGGGTGAGAACGTAGCTTGGCAATGGCCAGGTACGTAGATTGACTTACCCCTGAGTTCGATCCTTGAAAGAGGTCGAGCAATGGAGATTGGCCCTGACCGGTGCTCTGGCTGTTTCTGACGTCATACATCGCGGAGAAACGGTTCAACAGCTTTGCAACTTTCGCGGGATCGGACAGATCCTTGATCTTCATGAATTTGTCCACGAACTTGGCTTGCTGATCGATCGGCATCGCAGCCATCGAGTCAGGCAGATCGAACGTGGTCCTGAACACCTCCGAAAGAACGCGGGTGCGCGCCCCAACGAGGCCATGAACAGGTCTCCCCTCTGCCGCAAAATGGGCTACGATGATCCCAGCGCGCTTCAAGTCGCGCACGATCAACGAGACGCATGGGGAAACGAGATGAGGGTGACGATTGGACGGCGCACGGTCTTGGCCGCGGTGCTGACTGCCGCGAGTGCGGCGGCTTTGGCGGCGGCGTTTGGCCCGGCTTCTACACCGGCCTGGGCGCATGGGCCGACCCGGCAGAAGGTGCGCGAATCCATCGAGATCAACGCAGCCCCGGCCAAAGTGTGGGCCGCAATCGGCAATTTCCAGGACATGAGCTGGCTCCCGCCGGTCACCAAGACCGAGGGCGAGAAGGGCAACGAGATCGGCGCCACGCGGAAGCTGACGCTGACGGGAGGCGCGACCGTCGACGAGGAGCTCTACAAGTTCGACGCCGCCGCGATGACCTATTCCTACCGGATCACCACCGTCGACGTGAAGGTGCTGCCGGTCACCAATTATTCCTCGACGCTGACGGTGACGCCGAGCGCTGACGGCAAGGGCTCGACCCTGGAATGGGCTGGTGCGTTCTACCGCGGCTTTCCCAACAACGACCCGCCGCCGGAGCTGAGCGACGAGGCTGCCAAGACCGCTGTGAGCGGGCTCTACAAAGCCGGCCTCGCGGCGCTGAAGAAGAAGGTCGAGAGCGGAAGCTGACGGTGCGCATCCCGGTCATGGCGGCACTGGCCGCCAGTCTTGCTTGCCTCGGCAGCGCCTTCGCCGAAGAGGCGTTCGTCACCAACCAGCTCAGCGACGATATGATGGTCGTGGACCTCGCCACGGCACGCAGCGTGGCGACCATCCCGATCGGCGGCAAGCCGGCGGGCGTCGCCGTCAGTGCCGACGGCCGATTTGCCTATGTCACGAGCCCGGACGCCAAGGCCGTAACTGTGGTGGACGCAGCAACGCGGCAGGTCGCGGGGCGGATCGAGGTCGGCGGCGGGCCGCTCGGCATTGCGGTCGCGCCCGATGGCAAGACGGTCTATGTCGCCGACTGGTACGCCGCGGCGGTGCGTGTGATCGACGCGGCGACGCGCAGCGTCACGGCCAGCATCGCAGTCGGCGCCTCGCCGTCGGGCCTGGCGGTGACACCTGATGGCAAGCTGCTGCTCTCGGCGGACCGCGACGACGACAGCGTCTCGGTCGTGGATACCGCGACGCGCCAACGCAAGGCGACCATCAAGGTCGGCACGCGTCCGTTCGGTGTCACCATCGACGCCGAGGGCAAGCGCGCCTACACCGCCAATGTCGGCTCTGACGACGTCTCCGTGATCGACATCGCGGCAGGTCAGGCGATCGGTCGCGTGCCGGTCGGGATGCGTCCCTATGCGGTGGCGATGGCGCAGGGCCGCGGCTTCGTGACCGACCAGTATGGCGGCACCGTCAGCGTGTTCGACCTGGCGACGCTGAAGCCGATCAAGCGCATCAATGTCGGCGACTATCCCGAAGGCATCAATGCGACCGCAGACGGCAAGCGCATCATCGTCGCCAATTGGGAGAGCAACACGCTTCATATCATCGATGCAGCCGAGCTGAAGGTCGTCGGCGAGGTCAAGGTGGGCGACGGCCCGCGCGCGTTCGGGGCGTTCTTGCGCAGGACGGAGTAGGGGGCGGAGAGGCGACCTACGTCGTCCCGGCGTAGGCCCTCAATTTCAGGAAGAAGTCCCTCAGGATGGGGTTGCGATCCACATAGGTCACGTAGCGGATCGCATGCCGGCTGCGATCGACGCTCCAGGTCATCTGCTCCGTCAGGACCGGCGCCGGGATGATCACGCTCGGCGCCCACACGGGGTTCAGCAGCCATCCGACCGGCGCCATGTCCCAGATCTCCTTCGCCCAACCCAGATGGTCGGACGAATATTCCTTGAAGCGCATGGCGAGGAACGCGCCGATGCTGCCGTGCGGTTCGACGTAACGCTCGATCTCCGGCACTGTCGAGTGAAGGTGCGAGGCGACGCCCTTGCACGGCACCAGAACCAGCGGCACGCCGCTGTCGAGCAGCACCTGAGCGCCGCCGACGTCCTGCTTGAGGTTGAACTCGATCGTGTGCGGCCATTCCAGCGCATGGCCGCCGAGCCACACGACGACGATGCGTTCGATGATATCGGGGGCTTTGAGAAGCGCAGAGGCGACGTTGCTGATGGCGCCAATGGCGATTACGTAGAGCGGATGGTCCGGCGAGCCCGCGCGCGCCCGGGCCACGAGGTCGTCGACGGCAGGCGCCTCGCGCGCGGCCTTGCCGGGCCCGACATAGGCGGTGACGCCGCGATGAACCAGGCCCTCGGCTGCGATGTTCAGGCGCTCCAGCAGGCGCAGGATTTCCTGATAGCTCAGCACCATGCCGTGGCCGGGGCTGTCCGCGCGCGCGTTGAAGAACGGCGCGGCATAGATCGCCTCGACGTCGAAGCGATCCTTCGACAGCAGCATTTGAACCAGCGCAAACTGATCGTCGATCTCGTTGTAGGTGTCGGTGTCGAGCACGACGCGGATCCGGCCGACCGGCGGCTCCAGCAGCTTGAGGCGGGCTGCATCCGTGAGTGTCATCGGCGTCTCCCTGGATGGGCGGATGCCGGGCTCAGGCCTTCAACGGCATCCGGCAGACCGCGTCCGCGATCTCATCCATCTGCGCGAAGATGCGATCGGGCGCAAGCGCCCGCAGCGCGGCCGGTGCCGCATAGCCCCAGCACACCGCGCCACAGGCGATGCCGACGGCCCGCGCCGCCTCAATGTCGCGCACCTCGTCGCCGATCGAAATCACGTGAGCGGGGTCCACGCCGGCGCGGCGGATGACCCGGCGGAATTTCGTGGGCTTGCCGAAGATCGATGCCGCGCAATCGAAATGCGCGAACAGCGCCGCGGCCTCGCCGAGCTTCTCGCGCGCATTGGCTTCGCTGTCCGATGTCACCAGCGCCAGCTGCACGCCGCGCTCGGCCAGCGTCCGCAGCATCGCCTCGACGCCCGCGAACAGCGAGATCTCCGCAGCCGCCTCCGCCTTCAGCCGCCGCGCATATCGCGCGATCGCCGGCAGCTTCCAGAGCGGCACCTCGAGCCGGCTGAGGATCTCCCGCGTCGAGGCATGCCGCAGCCCCTCGACGTCCTCATCGGCCACACGACGAAAGCCGAAGCGATCGGCGACGTCGTTGATTGTGCGCAGGAACCACGGAAAGCTGTCGGCGAGGGTACCGTCGAGATCGAAGATGGCGAGGGCGTAGGGCATGGGGAAGAAATTACACCGCTAGGATTTCCACACGGTCTCCTCGGTCCATCCGAGCTCGTCGAACTCGGCGGCCCTGAGCGGTGCTTCTCCCTCGGCAAAGAATTCGTCGAGCTGAGGCGGCGGGACACTTGTTGCAGAGAGCATCGCGTGCGCCTGTCCGCGGTGATGAATTTGATGCTGAAACAGATGCATGAGCAGTCGGTCGCGACGTTCGGTCTGGACGCGCGTGTCGCGGTTGATCCGCACAATGCCGTCGAGAAGTTCGGGTGTCAGCGCATCGCAGACGGCGAGCAAACGCTTGTCCATTTCGGCTTGGGCAGGTTTCAGCTCAGAGAGTGAGGGGTACGGAATCTGGTTCTTCCAGGCCGCAGGCCCGAGCCATCCGCCCTCCAGTGCATCGACATAGAAGAGGTCGATGACATGGATGTGGTTCAGTGTGCGTTGCAGGCTCGGAAAGAAGCCGGTCCGCTCGGCTTCGAAGTCGGTCTGAGACAGCGCAGCACAAGCGGTGAGCAGCCGGTGGTTGGCCCAAGCATTATTGTGGGCGAACGCACTGTAGGTTTGCACAAGTCCGGCAGGCAAACTCCGTCTCCCTCAGACAATGTGTCGGCACGCTCCCGGTACGTAACCTATTCGGCCGCCTCGCTCGCCGCGCGCCGCCGCTTCGGCTTCCGCGCCTTCTCCAGCACCGGCGCCAGGAATTTGCCGGTGTAGCTCCGCGGCGCCTTGGCGATGTCTTCCGGCGGGCCCCAGGCGACGATTTCGCCGCCGCCGTCGCCGCCTTCCGGGCCGAGGTCGATGACCCAGTCGGCGGTCTTGATGACTTCGAGATTGTGCTCGATGACGACGACCGTGTTGCCCTGCGCGACCAGCTCGTGCAGCACCTCCAGCAGTTTCTTGACGTCGTGGAAGTGCAGGCCAGTGGTCGGCTCGTCCAGGATGTAGAGCGTGCGGCCGGTGGCGCGCTTGGACAGTTCTTTCGCGAGCTTGACGCGCTGGGCTTCACCGCCCGACAGGGTCGTGGCCTGCTGGCCGACATGGATGTAGTCGAGGCCGACGCGGTGCAGGGTCTGGAAGGTCTCGCGCACGCGCGGCACCGCCTTGAAGAAGTCTGCGGCCTCCTCGACGGTCATGTCGAGCACGTCGGCGATGCTCTTGCCCTTGAACAGGACTTCGAGCGTCTCGCGATTGTAGCGCTTGCCCTTGCAGACGTCGCAGGTGACGTAGACGTCGGGCAGGAAGTGCATCTCGATCTTGATGACGCCATCGCCCTGGCAGGCCTCGCAGCGGCCACCCTTGACGTTGAAGGAGAAGCGGCCGGGCTCGTAGCCGCGCGCCTTGGATTCGGGGAGGCCTGCGAACCATTCGCGGATCGGCGTGAAGGCGCCGGTGTAGGTCGCCGGATTCGAGCGCGGGGTGCGGCCGATCGGCGACTGGTCGATGTCGATGATCTTGTCGATGTGCTCCAGGCCCTCGATGCGGTCGTGCGGAGCTGCGCCTTCGCTGGCGTTGTTCAGCTTGCGGGCGATCGCCTTGTAGAGCGTGTCGATCAGCAGCGTCGACTTGCCGCCGCCGGAGACGCCGGTGACGCAGGTAAACAGGCCGAGCGGGATTTCGGCCGTGACGTTCTTGAGGTTATTGCCGCGCGCGTTGACCACCTTGATGGTGCGGCGATGGTTCGGTGGGCGCCGCTCCGGCACCTCGACCTCGAGCTCGCCGGTGAGGTACTTGCCGGTCAGCGATTTCGGGTTTCGCATGATCTCGGCGGGCGTGCCTTCGGCGACGATGTTGCCGCCATGCATGCCGGCGCCCGGGCCGATGTCGAGCACGTAGTCGGCCAGCAGGATCGCGTCCTCGTCATGCTCGACCACGATCACGGTGTTGCCGAGGTCGCGCAGGCGCTTGAGGGTGTCGAGCAGGCGCGCGTTGTCGCGCTGGTGCAGGCCGATCGAGGGCTCGTCGAGCACGTAGAGCACGCCGGTCAGGCCCGAGCCGATTTGCGAGGCGAGGCGGATGCGCTGGCTCTCGCCGCCGGACAGCGTGCCGGAGGAGCGGGACAGGGTGAGATAGTTGAGGCCGACGTCGAGCAGGAAGGTGAGTCGCTCGCGGATCTCCTTGAGGATGCGGCCGGCGATCTCGTTCTGCTGCGTGTTCAGCGCCTCCGGCACGGTCTCGAACCATGCACCGGCGCCTTTGACGGACAGCTCCGAGATGTCGCCGATATGCTTGCCGCCGATCTTGACGCAGAGCGCCTCGGGCTTGAGCCGGAAACCGTTGCAGCCGCCGCAGGGCACGTCGTGGAAATATTTCGCCAGCTCCTCGCGCGCCCACTCGCTCTCGGTCTCGCGGTAGCGGCGGTCGATGTTGGTGATGACGCCCTCGAACGGCTTCTTGGTGTCGTAGGAGCGGACCCCGTCCTCGTAGGAGAACTTGATCTCGTCCTCGCCGGAGCCATGCAGGATCGCGTTCTGCGTCTTCTTGGGCAGATCCTTCCATTTGGTGGTCAGCGTGAACTTGTAGTGCTTGCCGAGCGCCGTCAGCGTCTGCGTGTAGTAGGGCGACGACGATTTGGCCCAGGGCGCGATCGCGCCCTTGCCGATCGCGAGCTCCTTGTCGGGGATGACGAGGTCTTCGTCGACATGCTGCTCGACGCCGAGGCCGCCGCAGGCAGGACAGGCGCCGTAGGGGTTGTTGAAGGAGAACAGGCGCGGCTCGATCTCGGGGATGGTGAAACCCGAGACCGGGCAGGCGAACTTTTCCGAGAACAGGATGCGCTCTGGCCCGCTCTTGTCGTGAATCTTCGCGGTCTTCTTTTTCTCTTTCTCTTCCGCGGGAGCGGCCGCCGGCGCGTCGGCGAACTCGACGACGGCAAGGCCTTCGGCCAGCTTCAGCGCGGTCTCGAAGCTCTCGGCGAGGCGCTGGCCGATGTCGGCGCGCACCACGATGCGGTCGACGACGACGTCGATGTCGTGCGGGAACTTCTTGTCCAGCGTCGGCGCTTCCGCCAGTTCATGGAAGGTGCCGTCGATCTTGACGCGCTGAAAGCCCTTCTTGAGCCATTCGGCGAGCTCTTTCCTGTACTCGCCCTTGCGGCCGCGCACGACAGGCGCGAGCAGGTAGAGGCGGGTGCCTTCCGGCAGCGCCAGCACGCGGTCGACCATCTGGGAGACGGTCTGGCTTTCGATCGGAAGGCCCGTGGCCGGCGAATAGGGCACGCCGACGCGGGCCCAGAGCAGGCGCATGTAGTCGTAGATCTCGGTGACGGTGCCGACGGTCGAGCGCGGGTTCTTCGACGTCGTCTTCTGCTCGATCGAGATTGCCGGCGACAGGCCATCGATCTGGTCGACATCAGGCTTCTGCATCATTTCCAGGAACTGGCGCGCATAGGCCGACAGCGATTCGACGTAGCGGCGCTGGCCCTCGGCGTAGATGGTGTCGAATGCGAGCGAGGACTTGCCGGAGCCCGAGAGACCGGTGAACACCACGAGCTTGTCGCGGGGAATCTCGACGTCGACGTTCTTGAGGTTGTGCTCGCGCGCGCCACGGATCGTAATTGCGCGCAGGTGTGATCCCGCGTTCTGTTGTTGGCGCTTCGCCTTGATCACTTCATCCATCCTGGTGGTCCTCAAGGAATCCCAAAGGCGCGCGATCGCGCCAACGTTGAAGGCGCGCTTCGCCCGGAACCGGGATCGGCGCCGATGGGTATGTCAGCGAACGTAGGAAGAACGAGCACGGATTTCCAGTGGGACTTGCGAATCGTCAACGGATTGTTGGCGCGCTGGCGGCATCTGGCAGGAGCACGTGCGCGGAACTGCGCGGGGACCGGCCGGTCAAACAAAAAGGCCGGCGCAAGGCCGGCCTTTCGTAACACGATGGCGTTGGAGGCGAAGATCAGTACTTCGCGACCACCGGGCCCCCGAAGTGATAGTTCACGCCGACCTGCACGGTGTGGAAGTTGAGCGTGCCGGTGGGCAGGGCGCCCGAGAAGTAGCTCTCGCCGCCGAGGCTGCGATAGAGGTACTCGCCCTTGACCGACCACTGCGGCGCGAAGAATGCTTCGATGCCCGCACCGACGGTCCAGCCGGAGTGCCACTTGCTGTCCGAAGCGGTCACGCCGAGCGCGGAGAGGGTGATCTTGTTGTCGATCCAGGCGTAACCACCGGTGCCGTAGAACAGGACGTTGTTGACGGCCCAGCCGAGGCGGCCGCGCACGGTGCCCATCGCGTCGGTCTTCGAGGTCGCGGTTGCGGTCACGACGCCGAAGCCGGGAACGACGGTGGCGCCGGTCGCGGTGGCGCTGACGTCAGCCCAGGCGCCATCGGCCTCGACGCCGAACACTACGTTGCCGGTCTGCCAGTTGTAGCCGGCGGTGCCGCCGACGAAGCCACCCTTCATCTTCGGGTCGCCGGAAGCGTTTTCCCAGGCGCCGCCGCCGACGATACCGAGGTAGAAGCCGGTCCAGTTGTAGACCGAAGCCATAGCCACCGGGGCCTTGGTGTAGGGGCGAGCCGCCAGATCAGCGGCCGAAGCCGGAGCGGCAAGTGCGAACAAACAGGCCGAAGCCAACAAAACCTTCTTCATTTTCGATCTAATCCCAGTCCCAGTTTCTGTTTGTGCCTTCCACGATCGGGAAGGGGTATCGGACGCTCTCGTCCAACTGATGTCGTGCTTACACCAGCAAAGCCGCAAGTTGTGTGTCCCATCAGCCACAGCAGCCTGAAAATGTAGCAAGTGCTGACCTATTGTTCCTCAAGGGGAACAGAAACGAAAGGCCGGCGCGAGGCCGGCCTTCAAGTCTTTGAATGATATCAGTAGGTTCAGTACCTCGCGACGATCTGGCCACCCCAGCGATAGTTCAAGCGGATGAGGCCGATATCGACGTCCTGGCTGATGCGATCTGAGCGTGTGGCAGCGCCAAGCGGCGCGAACAGGAAATTGCCGGAGCCGGTGAAGCCGATGGTGCGGTTACCGAGGAAGATGTGGTCGTACTCGAAGCCCACGGTCCAGTTCGGTGCGAAGCCTACCTCGATGCCTGCGCCCACGGTGCCGCCCCAGCGGGTCTCGTCGGCCCGGTCGACCTCGAGGCCGGAGACGACGTCGAAGCTGCGGTAGCGGTCGCCGACGACGGCGCCGCCGCCCTTGACGTAGAGCAGGACGTTGTTCCAGGCATAGCCGACCTGGCCGGTGATCAGGCCGAAGGCGTTGATCTTTGAACGATCGCGCAGGCCGGTGATCGCGCTGATGTTGTCACCCGAGAAGTCGGCCCAGTTGCCCTGGCCCTCGAGGCCGAACACCCAATTGGCCGACTGCCAGCGGTAGCCGACCTGGCCACCGGCAGTGCCGCCGACCGCGTTGTGGCAGCCTTCGCCGACGAAAACGCCACCGCCGACATCGCCGTCCCAGCACTTGTGGCTGGTGCCACCGCCGCCGTTGAAGCCGATGTAGAAGCCGCTCCAGTCGTAGATGGCGGCGACCATCGGCGCCGGAGCCTTGGTGTAGGGACGCGCGGCCATGTCCGCCGCGCTGGCGGGAGCCGACAGGCTCAACGCCACTGCACCGATTGCACCAATCAGGATCTTATTCATTGCAAGTTTCCCCAGGTTCGTCCGCTTCTTGAAATCCCCGAAGCGGTTTGATCAGGCGCGAGGCCCAAATGCATTAATTCCAAGGCAAGCCTAGTCCGAGCGAGGGACAGAGTCCGTCGCCGAAATGCCACAGTCGCAGATCGGCGGAGCCGCGATAACTTGCTGAATGTTAAGTTGTTTTGCTCTTTTCAGGGAACCCGAAAAAGTTCCATGTTTGCGCCTGCCTTCCGCAGGACGCTGGCCGCTCAAGGCCGCCCCTTCGGCTCCGTCATTTGCAAGAACAAATCTGGAACAAACCGGAGGTCGATGCTATATGTGGGGATAACCTGAGGGGTGGCGCGGTGATCGGCGTCCGCAAGCGTCCGGCGAGCGTATAGGGTCGCCTCAACAGGGGCAGCGGAACGCGGGGAGCGGGCCGGCCTTTTTAAATTCAGTGGCATTCGGAGTGGAGAGCGGCGATGGCGGGAAGCGTCAACAAGGTCATTCTGGTTGGAAATCTCGGCAAGGATCCTGAAATCCGCCGCACCCAGGACGGGCGGCCGATCGCGAATTTGAGCATCGCCACCTCGGAGACCTGGCGCGACAAGAACAGCGGCGAGCGCAAGGAAAAGACCGAGTGGCATCGCGTGGTGATCTTCAATGAAGGGCTGTGCAAGGTCGCCGAGCAGTACCTGAAGAAGGGCGCCAAGGTTTACATCGAGGGCGCGCTCCAGACCCGCAAATGGACCGACCAGGCGGGCGTCGAGAAGTACTCCACCGAGGTCGTGCTCCAGGGCTTCAACTCGACCCTGACGATGCTCGATGGCCGCAGTGGCGGCGCGGGAGGCGGCAGCTTCGGCGATGAGCCGGCCGGCGATTTCGGCTCCTCCGGTCCAGTCAGCAGCGCACCGCGCCGTCCCGTTGCCGCTGGCGGCGGTGGCCGCAACAGCGACATGGACGACGATATCCCGTTCTGAGCGGCGGGGCGCTTCGTCCTTAACGTCGCCTTGCTCGCGTGATGCGGCAGGATTTCTTACCAATTTGCGGGTAAGGCTCGGGTTTCCCGGGCTTGCCTCATGTGCTGCTTCAAGCTTTTGACGGGCAGTCATGTGAATGGTATTAACTTGATGTTAATCCTGTTTACATGGCTCGCGCCTCTAACGGGGGAAGCCTCGCAATGAGCCTTGCGCCGCTGCTTGAGGCTGCTCCGGCCATTCCGCTGCACGCGTTTGCCGCGATGGCGGCCTTTCTGCTGGGCCTGGTCCAGTTCGCGGCTCCCAAGGGCACGTTGCCGCACCGGACGATCGGGTGGATCTGGGTCGCGCTGATGGCGGTGGTGGCTGCATCGTCGTTCTGGATCCACCAGATCCGCCTGGTCGGGCCGTTCAGTCCGATCCACCTGTTGTCGATCTTCACGTTGGTGATGCTTCCGCTGGCGGTGTGGCGGGCGCGCACCCATCGCGTTGCCGATCACCGGCGCATCATGATCCTCGTCTTCGCGGGCGCGCTGGTTGTGGCGGGCCTGTTCACGCTGGTGCCCGGACGCATCATGCATCGGGTGATTTTCGGCGCGTAAGAGGGCGGCTCCCGGCGGCGCATCCGGCCCCGTTCAAGGTGGTGGCGCGGAGCACGTAAGTCTCTGGAAAAACAGTCGGAAAAAGCGCTTCCCTTGACCCCCGCGAGGGTGGTTATCAGGGGCCTGATGCGCTATATGATTCCCAGATAAACCTCATCGGATTCCCCCTTGGCTGACGACGACGACAACAAGCCCGGCGACCAGCCGGCGCAACCCTCGGACATTCGCCCCGTCTCCATCTTCGAGGAGATGAAGAAGTCCTATCTCGACTACGCCATGAGCGTGATCGTGGCACGCGCGCTGCCTGACGCCCGCGACGGCTTGAAGCCTGTGCACCGCCGCATCCTGTACTCGATGCACGAGCAGGGGCACACGCCGGACAAGAAGTACGTCAAGTCGGCGCGTGTGGTCGGCGACGTCATCGGTAAGTATCACCCGCACGGCGACCAGTCGATCTACGACGCCATGGTCCGGATGGCGCAGGACTTCTCGATGCGCGTGCCGCTGATCGACGGCCAGGGCAATTTCGGTTCGGTCGACGGCGATCCCCCGGCCGCCTATCGTTACACCGAAGCGCGGCTGACCAAGTCGGCGCTGGCCCTGCTGGCCGATATCGACAAGGACACCGTCGACTTCCAGCCGAACTACGACAACAACGAGACCGAACCGTCGGTTCTTCCGGCCAAGTTCCCGAACCTTCTCGTCAACGGCGCGGGCGGCATCGCCGTCGGCATGGCGACCAACATCCCGCCGCACAATCTCGGCGAGGTCATCGATGCCTGCGTGGCGCTGATCGACAATCCCGCGCTCACCATCGACGAGCTGATCAACATCGTTCCCGGCCCGGATTTTCCAACCGGCGGCATCATTCTCGGACGGGCGGGTATCCGCGCCGGCTACCATCTGGGCCGCGGCTCGGTGGTGATGCGCGGCAAGGTCACGATCGACACCATCCGCAAGGAGCGCGAGGCGCTCATCGTCACCGAGATTCCTTACCAGGTGAACAAGGCGACGATGGTCGAGCGCATCGCCGAACTGGTCAAGGAGAAGAAGATCGAGGGCATCGCCGACCTGCGCGATGAATCCGACCGCGACGGCTTCCGCGTCGTCATCGAGCTGAAACGCGACGCCGTGCCCGACGTGGTGCTGAACCAGCTCTACAGATTTACGCCGCTGCAGACGAGCTTCGGCGTCAACATGGTTGCGCTCGACAGCGGCCGTCCGCGGATCATGCATCTGAAGGACCTGCTCGCCATCTTTGTCGACTTCCGCGAGCGGGTCGTCACGCGTCGCACCAAGTTCCTTCTCGCCAAGGCGCGCGACCGCGCCCATATCCTGGTCGGCCTCGCGATCGCAGTCGCCAATATCGATGAGATGATCCGCGTCATCCGCACCTCGCCCGACCCGACCACCGCGCGCGATACCCTGATGTCGCGCGACTGGCCGGCCCGTGACGTCGAGGACATGCTGACCCTGATCGACGACCCGCGCCATCGCATCAGCGAGGCCGGCACGATCCGGCTCTCGATGGAGCAGGCGAGGGCCATTCTCGATCTGCGTTTGCAGCGCCTCACAGCACTCGGCCGCGACGAGATCCGCGACGAGCTCGACACGCTCGCCGGCGAGATTGCCGATTATCTCGACATCCTGCGCTCACGCGCGCGCGTGCTCGACATCGTCAAGACCGAGCTTGCCGACGTGAAGGCCGAGTTTGCCACCCCGCGCCGCACCGTGATCATCGAGCAGGAAGGCGAGGTCGAGGACGAGGACCTGATCCAGCGCGAGGACATGGTCGTCACCGTGTCACATGCCGGTTACGTCAAGCGCGTGCCGCTGTCGGCCTACCGGGCCCAGCGCCGCGGCGGCAAGGGCCGCGCCGGCATGCAGACCCGCGACGAGGATTTCGTCAGCCGGCTGTTCGTGGCCTCCACGCATACGCCGGTGCTGTTCTTCTCGTCGCGCGGCCAGGTCTACAAGGAGAAGGTCTGGCGCCTGCCGATGGCGGCGCCCAACGCGCGCGGCAAGGCTCTGATCAACATCCTGCCGCTGGAGCAGGGCGAGCGCATCACCACCATCATGCCGCTGCCGGAGGACGAGTCCACCTGGGGCAACCTCGACGTGATGTTCGCGACCACCGGCGGCAATGTCCGCCGCAACAAGCTGTCCGACTTCGTCGACGTCCGCCGCTCCGGCATCATCGCGATGAAGCTCGACGACAATGAAGCCATCGTCGACGTGCAGATCTGCACCGAGCGCGACGACGTGCTGCTGACCGGCGCCGCCGGCCAGTGCATCCGCTTCCCCGTCACCGATGTCCGCGTGTTCACCGGGCGCACCTCGATGGGCGTGCGCGGCATTGCGCTCGGCGAGGGCGACAAGGTGATCTCGCTGGCGATCCTGCGCCATGTCGAGACCTCTTCGGACGAGCGCTCGGCGTACCTGAAGATGCGCCGTGCGGTCGCCGGAGAAGCCGTGGCCGAGGAGCCTGCAGCGGACGCCGAGGCGGAGGAAACTTCGGGCAGCTTCCAGCTCGCCCAGGAACGCTACATCGAGATGTCGGCGCAGGAGCAGGTCGTCCTGACCGTCTCCGTCAACGGCTTCGGCAAGCGGACCTCATCCTACGAATACCGCACCACGGGCCGCGGCGGCAAAGGCATCGTCGCCATGAGCGTCAACAACCGCAACGGCAATTTGGTCGCGTCCTTCCCCGTCGAAGATGCTGATCAAATCATGCTGGTCACCGACAAGGGCCAGCTGATCCGCTGCCCCGTCGAGGGCATCCGCATCGCCGGCCGCTCGACGCAGGGCGTGATCGTGTTCGACACCGCCGAAGACGAGCACGTCGTCTCGGTCGAGCACATCACGGAAGAGGCGGAGAACGGGAACGGGACGAACGGGGAATAGCGAGTGGCGAATAGGGTGTACAACTCCAATCGCTATTCGCCACTCACCCTTTAAATCTCCAGCTCCGTGCCGAACTCCACCACCTGCTTGGTCGGCACGCCGAAGAACGCGGCCGAGCGCTCGGCGTTGCGTTGCAGGAAGGCGAACACGGTTTCGCGCCAGACCCACATGCCCGGCACGTCCTCGCGCGGGATGATGGTCTCGCGGCCGACGTAATAGGTGATGTCGGAGAGGTCGATGCCGGGCAGCTTGCCCTGCCGGCAGGTCAGCGTCAGCCCCTCATAGATCGTCGGGTTCTGCATGAAGCCGTAATGCAGGATGATGCGGGTGATGCCGGGGATGATCTCGATCACCTCCGCGCGCTCCTCGTCCGTGATGTGCGGGGATTCCTCGATCAGCACGGTGGCGAGGAGCACGCGCTCGTGCAGCACGTGGTTGTGCTTGACGAACTGGGTCAGCGCGAGCGGCACGCCGCGCGGCGCGGAGGCCAGGAACACCGCCGTTCCCGGCAACCGGGTGTGGCACTTGTTGACCGCGGTCTCGATCAGATCCTCCTCGGGCTGGCGCAGCTTCGCGCGCGCGGCCTCGACCAGCTTCACGCCGGCGCGCCAGGTCAGCATCAGGAAGGCGACGAAGGCCGCGAGCAGCAGCGGAAACCAGCCGCCCTCGAACAGCTTGATCGAATTGGCCGAGAAGAAGATCACGTCGATCACGAAGAAGAATCCGTTCACGGCAACCACGAGCCACGGCGAATAGCCCCACTGGATCGCGACCAGTGCCGCAAGCAGCGTGGTGATCGCCATCAGCAGCGACACCGCGATGCCATAAGCGCCGGCGAGCGCGTCCGACGTGCCGAAGCTGAGGACCGCACCCAACGTCGCGGCGGCGAGCAGCCAGTTCACCAGGGGCACGTAGATCTGGCCGATCGCATCGCTCGTGGTGTGACGGATCTGCATGCGCGGCAGGAAGCCGAGCTGGATCGACTGCTGGGTCAGCGAGAACACGCCGGAGATGATCGCCTGCGAGGCGATCACGGTCGCAACAGCCGAAAACGCGACCAGCGGATAGTGCAGGGCGTCGGGGCAGAGCTGGAAGAACGGATTCTCGATCATCGTGGGGTCGGTGATCAGCAGCGCGGCCTGGCCGAAATAGTTCAGCACCAGCGCGGGCAGGCAGATCGCGAACCAGGCCAGCCGGATCGGCAGGCGACCGAAATGCCCCATGTCGGCATACATGGCCTCACCGCCGGTCACCGCGAGAAAGGCGGCTCCGAGGATTGCAAAGGAGACATGGAAATCCTGGTGGATCAGGAAGTCGAAGGCATAGAGCGGGCTGAGCGCGGCCAGCACCGCCGGCGCCTTGACGATGCCGTGGATGCCGAGCACGGCGAGCACGACGAACCAGGCCAGCATCACCGGTCCGAAGATGCGGCCGATGAATCCGGTGCCCTGCTTCTGCATCATGAACAGGCCGATCAGGATGGCCACCGTGATGGGTACCACCACAGGCGCGAGCGAGGGCGCGTCGACCTTGAGGCCCTCGATGGCGCTGAGCACCGAGATCGCAGGGGTAATGGCGCCGTCGCCATAGAGCAGCGCGGCGCCAACGAGGCCGACTACCAAAAGATGTGCGCGCCATGTCCCCGGCAGGGCATTGCGGGCATGCAGCAGCGCCAGCAGCGCCACGATGCCGCCTTCGCCGCGGTTGTCCGCGCGCAGGATCAGGAGCGCATATTTCAGCGAGATGATCAGCAAGAGTGCCCAGAGGATGAGCGATGCGATCCCCAGCACGGCGTCGGGAGCGAGAGCAGCGCCATGGGCCGCCGCCTTGGCTGCTTCCTTCAGGGCGTAGAGGGGGCTGGTGCCAATATCGCCATAGACCACCCCAAGGGCGCCCATGGTCATCGCAATCGGCAGAGGCGCGGGATGGTGGCCGGAAGCGACTGCGGGCGTACTGGACACGGTCGACCCCCCGATGGGTTCACGCCCGGCGGGCCATTCCGCAGGGCGCGAGCATCACCCAGTCTGCGACGGGACGTCGCAAATATCCATGGGGTTTATCTTGAGGGTAACCGGACGCGAAGCTGACAGACGCGACTACGGGGTGCGGTCGGCGGTCACGAGGCGAGCCTCGCGGATGTTGGTCTTGGTACCGGCCTGACGGAGGCACGATGCCTCGAAGTTCGGCCAGGCCTGCTGCGAGCAGTCCTTGCCGATGGTGCGGATATCGAGCCGGTCGCTCTTGGCGAGCGGCTGCGGCACGCTGGCTTCGACGGTCGGGGCAAAGCCGGGCAGGATGGTGAGGGCGGCAGCAACACATGCAGAGATGGCGATCGCTGAAAGAGCCTTGATCATTGACGGTCCCCTGTGATGTGGCCGCCACGCCCAGTGTGCGGCCCGTCATTCGTTGGCCGGATTAGTAACCATGGCCAGTTTCCGGACGTCTTCGCCGGCACGGGAAATGGTTTCGTTCGCGCGTCCTTTGTTTCGTGGCCGCCCTCAGGACGAAACAATTCGCGGAATCCGACATGGTTTTGCGGAAATAACGCCGGGGAACCTGCCCGGCTTGCCGGGCCGGGCCGGGCGCGGTAGGAGGGAGCTATGCCGCGCATCGCCTTCTATCCCGGTTCCTTCGACCCCATCACCAACGGCCATCTGGACGTGGTCCGGCACAGCGTGTCCCTGTGCGACAGGCTCGTTGTCGCGATCGGGGTCCATCCCGGCAAGAAGCCGCTGTTCTCGACCGAGGAGCGGCTGAAGATGCTCGAGGACGTCTGCGGGCCGGTCGCAGTGCAGGCCGGCTGCGTGCTCGAGACTGTGACGTTCGACGATCTGTCGGTGACGGCCGCGCGCAAGCATGGCGCGACCATCATGATTCGCGGCCTGCGCGACGGTACCGACCTCGACTACGAGATGCAGCTTGCCGGAATGAACGAGGCCATGGCACCGGAGGTGCACACGGTGTTTCTGCCGGCCTCTCCCATGGTCCGCCCGATCACCGCCACTTTGGTGCGCCAGATCGCGGGCATGGGCGGAGATGTTTCGACCTTCGTGCCGCCGCTCGTAGCAAGTCTGCTCAAGGCCAAATTCGCCGGATAACGGCGCACTTCTTCATCTCACCTGATCCGGAGTTTTCATGATCCGTCGTCTCGCAATTCTTGCCACGATCGTTGCCGCGCTCGTCAGCGCGGTCCCGGCGGTGGCGCAGCAACTACCGGCGAACCTCGACAAGGCCAACGCGCTCGTCATCGACACCACCAAGGGCCGCATCGTCATAAAGCTGAGGACCGACCTGGCGCCGCAGCATGCGGAGCGCCTCAAGCAGCTCGCGCGCGAGGGCTATTACAACAACGTGCCGTTCCACCGCGTCATGGACGGCTTCATGGCGCAGACCGGCGACGGCCAGAACTTCAACGGCACCGGCGGCTCGAAATACCCGAACCTGAAGCAGGAATTCTCCAAGGTGCATTTTGCGCGCGGCATCGTCGGGATGGCGCGGCGCGGCGACAGCGTCGACACCGCCAATTCGCAGTTCTTCATCATGTTCGCCGACGGCGGCAGCCTCGACAACCAGTACACAGTGATCGGCGAGGTCGTGCAGGGCATGGACGTCGTCGACAAGCTGAAGAAGGCGCCGCCCGGATCGAGCAGCGGCACCGTCACCGATCCCGACAAGATGGTGAAGGTGCAGGTCGCCTCCGACATCAAATAGGAGAGGGCGATGACGCGCTGCGGCGGCAAGCTCCTGCTGATCGCCGCTGCGCTGCTGCTCGGCGCCTGTCCCGCGACTGCCGAGGACGCGCAGGTCAACACCATCCAGGACATCTTCCGGCATCTGCGCACCTGCTGGAAGCCGCCGCCGCCGGCCAAGGCTCGCCCACTCGACATCACCGTCGTCGTGAGCTTTAACCGGTCCGGAAACATTCTGGGCCATCCGAGGATTACCTATGAATCCGCGGAGGCCTCCGACGATGACCGGCTGCAATACCGGATCGCAGTGATGGAGGCGTTGCAACGTTGCACGCCGATGCCATTTACCGATGCGATGGCCGGCGCCGCCGCAGGGCGTCCATTTACGATCCAGTTCCGTAGCCGGAAGACTTCACCCCCAACGCAAGAGAGACGAGCATGAGCGCCACCGAAAACACATTGATCCTCGAGACCACGCAGGGCCCCGTCACCATCGAGATGCGGCCTGATCTGGCGCCCGGCCATGTCGCGCGCATCAAGGAGCTGGTGCGCGAGGGCTTCTACGACGGCATCGTGTTCCACCGCGTCATCGACGGCTTCATGGCGCAGACCGGCTGCCCGCAGGGCACCGGCACCGGCGGCTCCGGCAAGAAGCTGAAGGCAGAATTCAACAAGGAGCCGCATGTGCGCGGCACCACCTCGATGGCGCGCGCCGCGAGCCCCGATTCCGGCGACAGCCAGTTCTTCATCTGCTTCGACGACGCCCGCTTCCTCGACAACCAGTACACGGTGTGGGGCAAGGTCACCGAGGGCATGGAGAACGTCGACAAGATCAAGCGCGGCGAGCCGGTGCAGAACCCGGACAAGATCGTCAAGGCGCGGATGGCCGCGGACGCGGAATAATTGCTCGCCCCTCATCCTGAGGAGCGCGGAACGCGCGTCTCGAAGGATGAAGGCCCCGCTGCTGCAGCTCGGCTTTCATGGTTCGAGGCGGGCTAAGCGCCTCCTCACCTTGAGGGTTTGACTGTGTGGCGCTGAGCCCGACATGCGCACCGATCTCTTCGATTTCGACCTGCCTGCCGAGCGCATCGCGTTGCGCCCGGCAAGCCCGCGCGACTCCGCGAAGATGTTGGTCGTGGAAGGCGGCGCGCTGCGCGATCAAGCGATCGCCGACCTGCCGCACTGGCTCCGCCCCGGCGACCAGCTCGTCGTCAACGACACCAAGGTGATCGCGGCGCAATTGAAGGGCCGGCGCATCGGCCGCGAGACCGAGCCGAAGATCGAGGCGACGCTGATCAAGCGCATCGACGGCTCGCGCTGGCAGGCGCTGGTTAAGCCCGCCAAGAAACTTGCCGCCGGCGATCGCATCCGCTTCGGCAACGAGGGCAAGGTCTGCCTGCTCGGCCATCTCGACGCCGAGGTCGAGGCCAAGGGCGCCGAGGGCGAGGTGACGCTTGGCTTCTCGTTCCACGGCCCGGCGCTCGACCAGGCGATCGCCGATCTCGGCAGCCCGCCGCTGCCGCCCTATATCGCCTCCAAGCGCACGCCCGACGATCAGGACCTTGCCGACTACCAGACCATGTTCGCGGCGAACGAGGGCGCCGTTGCCGCGCCGACCGCGGGCCTGCATTTCACGCCCGCGCTGGAGCAGGCGCTGCGCGCGCGCGGCGTCGGCCTCAACCGCGTGACGCTGCATGTCGGGGCAGGCACGTTCCTGCCGGTGAAGGTGGACGATACCGAAGGCCACAAGATGCATGCCGAGTGGGGCACGATCTCGGCCGAAACGGCTGCGAGGCTCAACATCGCGCGAAACAACGGCGGCCGCGTCATTGCCGTCGGCACCACGTCGCTGCGGCTGCTTGAAAGCGCCGCGAGCGTGGACGGCACCATCCAGCCGTTTGCGGCCGAGACGTCGATCTTCATCACCCCCGGCTATCGCTTCCGCGCCGTCGACGTGCTGATGACCAATTTCCACCTGCCGAAGTCGACGCTGTTCATGCTGGTGTCGGCATTCTCGGGGCTGGAGACGATGAAGCAGGCGTACGCGCATGCCATCGCGAATGGCTATCGGTTCTACTCGTATGGGGATGCCTGCCTGCTGTTCCGCTCGCAGGATTAGCGCCGCGCCGCCAGGTTCGAGGCATGTTTGCTGTTTCGCAAGTAATTGAGCGTATCGTCGTGCCGATTTGATGGACGATCGAGGTGTTCCCGATGCGGGCGGTTTGCCGGGCGGGGAGGGTTCGCCAGCCGGCGTCGTCGATCAGCTGAGGAACCGCACACTTGCCGAGCCCGGCAACGCCCACCGCAATGGCCCCGTTCACGGAACGAACATTCGTCGCACTCGACGGGTTGCGGGGTATCGCGGCAATCATGGTCGCCCTGCGGCATGCTCCGTTCCTCTGGGACGTCCCGGCCGGGTCGACCGGATGGATGAGGAACAGCTATCTGGCTGTCGATCTGTTCTTCGTTCTGTCGGGCTTCGTGCTGGAGCACGCCTATCGAAAACGCTTCCGCCAGGGGTTGTCGGTCCGGTCTTTCATGCTCGACAGGCTGCAGCGGCTATACCCGTTATACGCTCTGGCGTTCCTCGTCTCCTTGCCTTTCCTCCTCGGGCAATTTGCAGATGGCGTGCCGGATCCGGCGCAAATGATCCTCGGCCTCCTTTGCAGCGCGCTGATGCTGCCGACCCCCAATCCCGGTCATCCCGGCGCCGATCTCTACCCGTTCAACTTCGCCGCCTGGTCGCTGTTCTTCGAGCTTGCGGCAAACCTGCTGTTCGCGGCCTTCGGACCACGGCTCGAGACGAAAACCCTGATCTGGCTCGTCAGCGGCTTCGCGCTTGGCCTTGTGGTCTGCGCCATCACGGGATGGCTCGGGTTCGGCATCGAAGTCGGCAAGCGGGGAGTTCTCGGCGGCGGACCGACCTGGGAAACCATGGGCGCGGGTGTGATCCGGGTCGGGTTCTCGTTCTTTGCGGGGGTCCTGATCTACCGATTCTATGAAAAGGCCCGATTGCCGCCGGCGAGTCCCGGAATGGCAATCGGGGCCTTTGCTCTCGTCAGCGTTGTTCTCGCAACGGGTTTTCCCGGAGGTCTCGATCTCGCGTTGAGCCTGCTCTCCGTCATCGTCGTATTTCCGCTGGCCATCATGATCTGCGCGCGATTTGATCCTCCGAGCGGCGCCTTGACGAATACGATGCAGACCCTCGGACTGCTGTCCTACGGGATCTATGTCCTGCAGGTCGTGACGTTCCATGTGGTGGAGGTCTGCGCGCAGCATCTCGGGACCCGATCCGCAATCGTCGGGCTTGCCGCACTACCGGTTGTCTTGGCGGCGGCGTACGCAGCCACCGTTTTCGTCGACGTTCCAGTCAGGCTTGCGATGAAACAGGCATTGAAGCGGCGCGCGTAGGACAGGCGGACGCTTGGCGCCGCCTGTCCGCTGGTCAACTCACGCCATCACGCGCTGCGGCAAGAGTTCGGCGATCTGCACCGCGTTCAGCGCCGCGCCCTTGAGCAACTGATCCGCCGCCACGAACATCGAGATCGAATGACCCGAGGGATCGCTGAGATCCTTGCGGATGCGGCCGACCAAAACGTCGTCCTGGCCCGAGGCGTCGATCGGCATCGGGAAATAGTTCCTTGCGCGGTCGTCGACCACCTTCACACCGGGCGCCTGCGCCATGATGGCGCGGACCTGGTCCTCGCTGATCGGCTTCTCGCATTCGAAGGTGATGGCCTCGCAATGGGCACGCAATACCGGCACGCGCACGCAGGTGACGCCGATCGCGATCGCCTCGTCCTCGAAGATCTTGCGGGTTTCCTTGATGACCTTGGTCTCTTCGTCGTTGTAGCCGGTCTCGGGATCGATGGCGGTGTTGTGGTTGAACAGGTTGAAGGCGTAGGGGTGCGGCATCACCCTGGGCGTATAGACTTGGCCGTTGAGATTGGCGCGGGTGGACTCGACGAGTTCCTCCATCGCGGCGGCGCCGGCGCCGCTCGCGGCCTGATAGGTCGAGATGATCACGCGCTTGATGCGGTTGTTCTGGTGGATCGGCCACAGCGGCACCAGCGCGGTGATCGCGGCACAATTCGGGTTGGCGATGATGCCCTTGTGATCGCGGATACGCTTGCCGTTGACCTCCGGGATCACCAGCGGCACGTTCGGATCCATGCGGAAGGCGGAGGAGTTGTCGACCACGACGGCGCCGGCCTTGACCGCGAGCGGCGCGAACTTCCTGGAGATGCTGCCGCCGGCGGAAAACAGCGCGATGTCGACGCCGTCCAAGGCGCGCTCGGTCAGCTCCTCGATGACGACGTTTTGGCCACGGAACGACACCGTCTTGCCGGCCGAGCGGGCGCTGGCCAGCGCCTTGAGCTTGCCGACGCGAAAGCCGCGCTTGTCCATGGTGGCGATGAATTCGGCGCCCACCGCACCGGTGACGCCGACAATCGCGACGACGGGATCGTTACTCACATTCTCCTCCATTGCATTGAGATCAAGACAACAAAAAAGCCCCGGACCATCGTGGGCGGGGCTTCGGTAGAGCTGATTGCGTTTTAGTCGACGACTATAAGCGCACGCCTCCCCGGGCCCCGAAGGCCGCGGTGGTTTTGGTCGTGCGTTTGGTGGTCGTGATCATGGCGGCGACTTATGGGGGAGAGTTTTGCGCCCGTCAATGGCTTTTCGGCAGGATTGCGGCCGCGCGAGGGACCTGTCGCTATTTGGCCCGGGCGCCCGGCGGCTCCAGGATGACCTCCTTGAGGTCGTCGCCGCTGATCACGACGATCGCGAAATTGAGCCGTCCGCCTTCGCGCACCAGCCCGCCGCTGATTGCCTTGCCCGAGGCCGCGCGTTCGGCGACCCGCACCGCATCGGTAAGCCGTTGCCGGATGGCGCCCAGCGCTGCGAGGTTGCTGCGATCGTCGCCGTCGAGCTCGGCCAAGGGGAGGGCGGCTTCTCCGCCGACGAACTCGCCGGTCGTGGCATTGATGGTGTGGCGCCAGATCCGGTCGTTGTGCAGGGTCTTCACCCGGTAGACCGGCACGCCGGAGGCTCCATCGAAACTCACATCTGCCGTGGTGGCGCCGGTGTGGCGGGCTTCCGCAATCGCCATGGCCTGGCGGATCGAGATCGACGAGCTGCGGAAGCGTTCGATCTCTCGGCTGACAGCCTGGCGATCCGCTTCGGCATCACCATCTGTGTCGCTGTGAAGCGTGGTCGGCGTGCCCGCGGTGACGATCGCCCGCGCCGGCGCCGCAACAAGGAGCGCAGACAAGCTGATCGCCAGCAACGGCAAGGTCCATCGTTTGGTTGGCTTCATGTTCGAAACCTCCGACCGGCTCGCTGGCCCGATCATCCGAAAGAAGTCGCGGCCGACCTTGGGCATCGGCCGGCCGCGGAACGTCGCTACGGGCTGCACCCGGTGCGGCGATCAAGCGGTGCGGACCTCTTGGGGCTGGTGAAAAAGCGGTCCGTATCGCCCTATAACTAAACCATACCGTATCGTTTTATTTAGGTCAATCGTGCGGGCATATCCCTCCGGGGAATAGGGCGCAACCTCACGGAATTGTCAGCGGGACTGGCGCCGCCGCGGCGTGCCCTTGGCCGCGTCCCGGACGCGGTCCGCAGGTCCAATCGCACCGGCCAGGAACAGCTTGATCGCAGCCCGCATCCGCTTTTCCGCGGGCTTCAATTCGAGCGCCGTTCCGAACGTCGCCATGCGATGGGTGTGACCGACGACGACGTCGAGGAAAACTTCCGCCGCGATAGTGGTGTCGTCGACGTCGAGCGCGCCTTGCGCCGCCAGTTGGTCGAAGAAACGCGCCGTGGTGGCGACGGCCTTGAGCCAGCCTTCCTCCTTGCCCAGCTTGGCCACGTCGGGGAAGTTGATGGCTTGTGACGTCATCATGCGGCTGAAGGCGACGGCATCGGGACCGCAGGTGAATGTCAGCATCTCGCGCCCGATCTCGACCAGCCGCTGCTCGACGGAAATGTCCGAGCCGCTGGAGAGCTGCGTCTCGGCGGCTGCCGACAGCGGCGCAAGCCACCGCGCGATCTCGCGCCTCAGCACCGCCGCGAACAGGCCACGCTTGTCGCCATAACGGGAATAGACGGTCGGCTTGCTCACCCGCGCCGCTTCGGCGACTGCATCGAGCGAGGTCGCGTCGAAGCCGCGGTCCAGGAACAGGCGGGTCGCGACCTCGATCAGGCGCTGATCGCGCTCGATCGCGGCGGTTTTGGTCGGCCGGCCGCCGCGCGATTTAGGCACCTCGCGCCGCGGCGCAGCCGCTCTTGTCCTGGTCGCAGTCAATCCCATGCCCAATGATTCCTGCGCGGTCGTGACATCAGTCATTGCTCTATAACGCGCAGCAACCGGGGCGTCATGGCGAATCTGGCCGAATTGGCCGCATCTTCAACGGTTTTCGCATGGCGTCGTTCCGTCGCGACAGATCACGGAAGTGTCGAAGTCCAGGCCTGGCCCGAAGCCGCCTTCTCGTATCCGTACTGATAAAGCGCCCGCATATAGGCGGTGTCGAATCCTTCCGAAGGCGCCGCCGGATAGTCGCGCGCGATGTAGGAGAGGTGGAATCCCAGGTGGTTGCGCTTGGCGAAATCATAGGTCGAGAAGATGATCGAACGGGTCTGCGACTGGGTGATCGACGACAGGCTGCGTGAGGCGACGTCGATGGTGCTGTTGGAGACGAGCTCGAAGTTGCGTTCGATCTTCTTGTTGACGAGGATGTAGATGTCCATCCTCGCATTGCCGGGCAGGCGACTGCCCTGGAACAGCAGGGCTTCAGGCAATGTCAGCACTGGGGCCGTCACGCCGCCGTCGACGTGCATCTCCTGAAACTTGCGGCCCTGGCCTTCGGCGTCGATCATGATGGGCGGAAACACCAGGGGTATGCTGGCGGAGGCCGCCATCACGTCGCGAAACAGCTTGAGCGCCTCGGGCGTGCCGACCGCTGCGATCTTGCCCATGTCCCAGATCGCGGTGCGCTGGGTGTCTAGATCGGTGGTGACGACCAGCAGCCGTCGGCCCTTGGCATATTCGCGCGCGACCTGAGCCAGGATCTCCGGCCCGACATAGCGCGCAACGAGCTCGCGCAGCCGAGTGTTGCCGAACAGGCCGGAGCCAAACAGGACCCGCATGATGCTGGGGTCGTTCAGCAGGCTCTCGGCGATGCCGCTGGTGTAGACGTCTTTCAGCGTATCGTCGTATTGCGGACCGAGAAACGCAAAGGGCGCGATCAGGCCGCCGGTGCTGACGCCGGAGACAACGGAGAAGGTCGGGCGGGTGCCGGCCGCACTCCAGCCGCTGAGCACGCCGACACCGTAGGCGCCGTCGGCTCCCCCGCCGGAGAGCGCCAGATAGCTCCTCGTCGCCGGAAAGCTGAATTTCGTGATGGGCTCGTCGGCGTAGCGCCTCAAGCCGTCGATATCGAGCACGCGCGAATTACCGGCATCGGCCGCCGTGTAGGGCGTCCGCGGCAACGTCGTGCAGGCGCCCAGCGCAAGGCTGCACGCGAGGAGCTGGAATGCGATCAGGCGGGCGCCTGTTCGCCTGATCCAGCCAGGCAGGTGGCCGGACGCGTCAGTCGAACTCGAAGGGGAGGGCATCGTCGGTGGCTGGCGATCACGCTTGTACCGCCGCCGGCAACCTTGCCGCGGCAGCTCGCCCGGCCCCACGGATAAAACTACACTGTATCGTTCTGTTTAGCAAGCGCGGGGGCGCTTCTGGGCTCGTCGATTGTGTCCCGGTATGAGGCACAAGCCGGCCGCAGCATCGCCTGAGCGGGTTGATCGGCTTCCTCCGACACGCAATAAGCACCGCCATGAATCGCCCTGACACCGATCTGCCCAATCATTTCGAACTGCTTGCCACCGATGGCGCCGCGCGCACCGGGCGCCTGACCACGCCGCACGGCGTCGTGCGCACGCCCGCCTTCATGCCGGTCGGAACCGCCGGCGCCATGAAGGGCATGCACTGGCGCGAGGTGCGCGAGGCCGGTGCCGACATCGTGCTCGGCAACACCTATCATCTGATGCTGCGTCCCGGCGCCGAGCGGATCGCGGCGCTCGGCGGCTTGCAGCGGTTCACCGGCTGGAACGGGCCGATGCTGACGGATTCCGGCGGCTTCCAGGTGATGTCGCTGTCGGACCTGCGCAAGGTGACCGAACATGCCGTGACCTTCCGCTCGCATATCGACGGCGCCAAGGTCGAGCTGTCGCCGGAGCGCTCGATCGAGGTGCAGCGCTTTCTCGGCTCCGATATCGCCATGCAGATGGACGAATGCGTGCGGCTGCCGGCCGAGCGCGCCGACATCGACCGCGCGATGCAATTGTCGCTGCGCTGGGCCGAGCGCAGCAAGCGTGCCTTCGAGAGCGCGCCCGACGGCTATATGCTGTTCGGCATCGTGCAGGGGGGCGACGTGCCGCAGCTTCGCCATGCCAGCGCCGAAGGACTCGTCGCGATCGGCTTCCATGGTTACGCGATCGGCGGTCTCGCCGTCGGCGAGCCGCAGGCCGTGATGCTGGCAATGATCGACGAGACCGCGCCGCTGCTGCCGCGAGAGCGACCGCGCTATCTGATGGGCGTCGGCACACCCGACGACATCCTCGAAGCGGTCAAGCGCGGCATCGACATGTTCGACTGCGTGATGCCCACGCGCAATGGCCGGCATGGGGTTGCCTTCACGCGCTTCGGCCAGGTCAATCTGCGCAACGCGCGCCACGCCGACGATCCGCGTCCGCTCGATGACGAGAGTTCCTGGCCGTCGGCGCGCAATTACGCGCGCGCCTATTTGCACCATCTCGTGAAGGCGGGCGAGACGCTGGGAGCGATGCTGCTGTCCGAAATCAATATCGCCTACTACCAGTTCCTGATGCAGGGCATCAGGGACGCGATCGCGCACGGAACGTTCGAGCAGTTCTATCAGCGTACGCGTGAAGACTGGGCGAGGGGCGACATCGCCCCGCGCTAGCTAGAGCGTCGCAGGCGTCAGTTGCACACGAGGCGCTGCTTGACCATGTGCTTCGTCACGAAGCCATAGCCGCAATTGTCGCACGTCCAGAGGTAGCTGATCATGTGGTCCGACACATATGCAGACGCTTCGGCGGCGACCATGGAGTCGGCGCAGACGGGGCACGTGGGCAACTCGCTACAACGCGGATCGCGCTGGTGTGCGACGGTCGACAACACTTCAGCGACTGCTGACATCGTGGTGACCTCCCTGCTTTGAGACGTAAGTCTAACATAAACAGAATCAGTTGACGAGGTCGCAACACAAATGCGTTGGTTTTCTGATAATTAATGCTCACGCGATTTTGCGATGCAGCGTATTTAACATGTGCCCCATTGCCGCTTGCGTGTCGCCGCCAGCTGTCCGTAACTGCGCAAGGGCCACGATAGAAGCGCGAATTGTTGCCAGAGGGAGTTGATCATGGACGCATCGTCCAACAGGGGTGCGGCGCACCAACCAGGTCGCGGCCGAATTTATGACTCGATCGTCGAGGCTTTTGGCGACACGCCGATCGTTCGGTTGCGACGGCTGCCGGGCATGCACGGCGTGAACGCGACGATTTTGGCAAAACTTGAATATTTCAACCCGGCCGCCAGCGTGAAGGATCGCATCGGCGCCGCCATGATCATCGCGATGGAGAAGGCCGGCATCGTCAAGCCCGACACCGTCCTGATCGAGCCGACCTCCGGCAACACCGGCATCGCGCTGGCCTTCGTCGCGGCGTCACGGGGGTATCGGCTCAAGCTGGTCATGCCGGAATCGATGTCGATCGAGCGGCGGAAGATGCTGGCCTTTCTCGGCGCCGAGCTGGTGCTGACGCCCGCCGCGCAAGGCATGAAGGGCGCGATCGCGACGGCTGAAGAGTTGTTGAAGACGACACCGAATTCGGTGATGCCGCAGCAGTTCAAGAACCTCGCCAATCCCGAGGTGCATCGCCGCACCACGGCAGAGGAGATCTGGAACGACACCGCCGGTACCATCGATTTCTTCGTCGCCGGCGTCGGCACCGGCGGCACCATCACCGGGGTCGGCCAGGTGCTCAAGCCGCGCAAACCCTCGCTGCGCGTGGTCGCGGTCGAGCCTGAGGAGAGCCCGGTGCTCTCCGGCGGCCAGCACACACCGCACAAGATCCAGGGCATTGGCGCCGGCTTCGTCCCCGACATTCTCGACCGCGCCGTGATCGACGAGATCGTGAAGATCAACTCGACGACGGCGATCGAGACCTCGCGCGCGCTGGCGCGGCATGAGGGCATTCCGGGCGGCATCTCGTCTGGCGCGGCGATCGCGGCGGCCCTCGAGATCGGCAAGCGGCCGGAAGCTGCGGGAAAGACCATCCTGGCTATAGTGCCGTCTTTCTCCGAGCGGTATCTTTCGACGGCTCTGTTTGAGGGAATCTAGGACATGGCGGATCAACCACCGAGGCGGCCGCGCACGCTCGGCGATGCCAGGACCGAAGCCGAGGCGGCGTTCAAGAAGGTGACGGCCAAGGTCGCTGCGGCGCCGCCGAAGCAGAACGTGGCGCCAGGCATCAAGGAGCAGGTCACGCTGCGCATCGACCAGGACGTGCTCGAGTTCTTCCAGGGGGGCGGTCCCGGCTGGCAGGATCGCATCAACGATGCGCTGCGCAAGGCGGCGGGGAAGTAGGGGCTCTTTCTGGAGCACACACGGTCCTCATCCTGAGTAAGACCGCGGAGCGGTCGTCTCGAAGGATGACCACTGGAGAGGCAGGGGTCTTCATGGTCTGAGACGGCGCTCTGCGCCTCCTCACCATGACGGGCGGAAAGAGAAAAAGCCCGGCGTAAGCCGGGCTTTTGCGTCTTTGGATCTGGCCTTGCGCCTCAGCGGCGGAACATGCCGCCCATCATGCCGCCGACGACACCGCCGACGAAGGCCGCGCCGGCATCGCCGCCGCCGTTGTGACGGGGGGCCGGGGCGCCCTGGGCCTGTGCGGGGGCACGTCGGGCCGGCTTCGCGCTCTCATCGCTCGCCGTGGCCGGCGCGGCCACGATCTCGGAGAGCAGAGCCTTGTGCTGGAGCTTGTTCAGGTAGCCCGTCGACGGATAGCCGCGGGCGGCCTGCCAGCGCTTCAGCACCGTGCGGGTATCCTCACTGAAGGCGCCGGTGACCTTGGTGTCGAAGCCGAGACCGGTCAGACGGCGCTGCACGTCGCGGCGCTGGCCCTTGTCGAGGCCGATCTGGTCCTCGGTGAGCTGGCTCGCATCGTCGGTGAAGGTGGCGGGGTCGACACCAGCGTTCAGGTTTCGGGTCGTCGTCGACGGGCCGCTCTTGACCGCGGCGAGCCGCGCCAGCGCCAGCGCCTTGAACTGACCGTTCGGGTAGGCGGAGAGGTAGGCGTTGAGCTCTTCCGGCTTGTTGCTCTCCTTGACCGAGCGCCAGTATTCGAGCTCGACACCATCCGAGCTGCTGGTCGCCGCCGGCACGACACCCGCGGCCGTCGGCGCCGCATTGGCAACCTGGGTGGTCGGGGCCTGGTTGAGATAGACCGCGCCGATCAGGTTGGTGTGGCCCCAGGGCAGCTGGCCCTTGTGGGTCTCCTCATTGACCTGGGCGCGCACCGACGTCATCGCCTGCTGGATCTCGACACCGGGCTTGGTGATGTTGTCGATCAGAGCGCGGGTGAACGGGCTGTTGTTGCCCTCCTGGCCGTCGAGCGCGGTCTGGCCGGGTCCGGTGGCGAATGCGATCAGCGTGCCTTCGCCCGACTTCATCTCGGCAAGACCGCTCTGCACGTTGACGCTGCGGGTCGCGGAGTTCGACTTGATCTTGGCGGCGAACGGATTGTCGCGGCAGGCGTCGAGGAAGACGAGCTTGACCTTGGCATCGCCCATGGTCTGCTCGAGCGTCAGGTCGATGTTGATGGCGGCCCCTAACTTGACGTCCATCTCCGACTTGATGTCGGCGTCGACGGGCAGGAGGTAGTTGCTGCCGCCGACGGCGATGCCGTGGCCGGCATAATAGAACACCGCGACGTCGGAGCCCTGCGCCTTGCGGCCGAAGTCCAGCAGCTTCTCCGTCATCTGGTCGCGGGTGAGGTTGGATCCCTCGATCACCTCGAAGCCGACATTGCGCAACGTCGCCGCCATCGCCTTGGCGTCGATCGGCGGGTTCGGCAATTGCGCGACGTTTTTGTAGGTACCATTGCCGACGACGAAAGCCACACGGCGGTCGGCCTTCGCGGCGCTGACCGACAGTGCCATGCACATCAGCGAAGCGAGGAGGGTGAGAGTGCGCATCTGAAATCCCCAACAGAATCGAATTGCAGGCAGCAACAAATTGGCCGCAAACCTACACGAAATCGCCCGGCTCCGTGCAAGCAAAACGACCGCAACCCGTTGCTTGGCGGCCGAGTGTTGCACGATGGAATGCTCCTCCAACGTGATCCAAATCACGCTCGACCACTTGTTTTGTCGCGCGAGGCCGCGCGCGGGTTCACTGCGCGCGTGCAGTAACCGGGCCGGCCGGCTTCAAATTCAGGAGGTTGCCGAACAGGATCAGCGCGGCGCCGAGCACGGTCCAGCCGTCGAGCCGTTCTGAATACAGCAGCCAGCCGGCTGTCGCGGTGAGAGGAACCCGCAGGAAGTCCATCGGAACCACCACCGTCGCGTCGGCATAACGCATCGCGCTGGCAAGGCAATAATGCGCGAACGTGCCGCAGACCGAGATCACCGCCACCCAACCCCAGACATAAGTCGGCGGCCAGGCCCAGACATAAAGCGCCGGCAGGAAGCCCGCGACCGACTGCACCACCAGCATCCAGAACAGGACCGCCAGCGCACTCTCGGTGCGGGTGAGCGATTTGACCAACGCCATGGACACGCCGAAGCCGACCGCCGCGCCGAGCGCGATCAACTGGCCCTGATTGATCTCGCCGGTCGCGGGCCTCACGATGACGATCACGCCGACGAGGCCGAGCACGATCGCAGCGATCTTCCACGATGTCATGCGCTCGGACAGGAAGCTGGCGGCGAGGATCGCGGTCCAGATCGGCATCGTGAACTCGATCGCCACCACCTGGCCGATCGGAATCAGCGTCAGCGCAAAGAACCAGCCGAGCTGCGAGACGTAGTGGATCAGGTTGCGCGCGATGTGCTGCGGCAGGCGACCCGTCCTGAGCGTCCCGAAGCCGCCGGCGCGCCGGATCATCGGATAGAGCATGCAGAGGCCGAGCAGCGAGCGCACTTCCATGACCTGGAAGACGTTCATCACGCGCACAGCCTCGCGCCCCGCGACCGCCATCACCAGTGTCAGCGACAGCCAGCCAGCCATCCACAATGCAGCCATCGATTTGGACGGAGGAGTGGTCATTGGCGCGGAATGCGGAAGGAAAGAGGGGCGTTGGAGGGGAGGCTGGTATCCGCGACATCAATTGGGTTTGCAACGGCCAAAACTGCGGATGCAGCGATGCGCCGGTGCGTGCTAAGGGAAGGTCAACGAGCGAAACGGGAGAAACAGCTCATGCACATCCTGCAGCCGGCCGAGTGGACGAAACCGCGCGGCTTTTCCCATGGCGTTGTGGTCGAAGGACCGGGCCGGTGGGTGGTGCTGGCCGGACAGACCGGCGGCGACGAGACCGGCAATTACGCGACTGACATGGCGGGGCAGGTGACAACCGCGCTGAAGCGGATCATCAAGCTGCTCGCCGAAGCCGGAGCCGGCCCGGAGCATATCGTCCGCCTGACCTGGTACCTGACCAGCCGCAGCGAATACGAGGCCGCCGGCGCCGGTATCGGCGCGGGCTGGAAGGAAACGCTGGGACGCAATTTCCCGCCCTCGACCTTGCTCTATATCGGCGGCCTCGTGGACGAGCGCGCCAAGGTCGAGATCGAGGTCACGGCATTCGTGCCGAACGCATAAAAAAATCGATCCGGCGGGGGCACCGGATCGATTGTCATGTGGCTGTAGCCGCTTAGCGCGACATCGAGATGTTGGCGCCGCGGAACTGGCTGTCCGCGCGCATCGTGACAGTTTGCTTGTTGCCGCTCGTCCTCAGCGCGATGTTGGCATTGAAGCCCGCAGCGGAGGCGACCACCTCGAAGCTCCCACCACCGCCGCGGCCCTGGAGCGAGCCGCTGATGTTCCGGCTGGCTTCAGACCAGCTACCGGTGATGGCGCTGCCCTCGGCCTTGACGTTGGCTCCGAGATTGAACTTGTAGGCGTCGCTGGCGCAGGTCAACGACATCTCCATGGTCGGTCCGATCGGAGCGTATTTGGCCCGGCAGCGAATCCGCTCGGTCGAGCCGTCATCCAGAGTGACGGTTCCCGAGCCGCTCCAGCTGCCCGCCATGGGAGCGAACGGGCCGGACTGAGCCTTGCTCTCGGAGCCGGCAATCCCGGCCACAAACAGAACGGCGACCGCGATCAGCAGCCGCCGGCTTAGGACGCTGGTCCCGAATTTCTTATTGGCGCGATGCTTCCCACCGCCCGCTGCACGGTATGCCTGCAGATGCTCCATTCCACTTCCCCGATCCGGCGTTGCCGCTGAGTTGACCGTTGGCATATGCACCATTGATCGAAACTTTCACAAGACCCCCGCTGCCGATGGTGCCGGAAACGTTAGCGCCGGGAGCGGTGATCTTGCCGTCGGCGACCGTCAGCAAGGAACTCGCGGTCGGCTCGCATGTGCCGCTCTTGGTGACGATGGTGACCTGCCAGTTGCCGTCGTAAGGGGTCTGGGCAAAAGCGGGAGCGGCGAGGGCAACAATTGAGGCGGCACAAAACGCCGCGATGCGGGCAAAACGCATGAATTCCGTCCTTGAATCTGTCTGATATGGTGACGCTTATTCGGGCGAAATGTGACGGAAATTTGTTGCATTGCCAAATCGAAAATTGTTCCTGTGGAAACAATGGTTTATTTGTGTTTCCGGCCGCAATTTTCGAAGCAGAATCAAAGCGCCCTGACGTTAAGGGTAAACGTCAGGACGGAGACTCAGGACAGGGGCTCAGGACAGGCTTGGCGCCGAGGTCGCGAACTGCTCGTCCTGAGCCTTGGACGGCAGCGCCTTGTGGACCTTGGCATAGTCGATCACGTCGGCCAGCAATTTGAGCCCGAGCGGAGCGAGCGCGCGCTCCCATAGCTCCCGCGCAGTCTCGCCCTTCTTGACGAAGCACCATTCCTGGGCGGCGATGGCGCCGGCATCCATGCGGTCGGCGAGGTGATAGATCGTGCCGCCGGCGATCGGATCGCCTTCCTTGATGGTCCATTCCACGGCGGCTTTGCCGCGGTGCCTCGGCAGCAGCGAGGGGTGATAACCGATCCCGCCCAGCTTCGCCGCGGCGAGCGCGTCCTTGCCGATCCGGGCGTGGCTGTGCGCAGTGACGATCAGATCGGTGTCGGGGGCGATCTCGGCCGCCACCACCAGCTTGGGGTTGGCCTGCACCACGACTTCGATGCCCGCCGCCTTGGCGGTCGCGGCAAGTCGATCCTCGGGGTCGGCTACCACGACGCGCACAATCGAGACGCCGTGCTCCCGGAGCATGTTCAGGGTGGTCACGCCGAAATGGCGGGAGCCGACGAGGGTAATGCGCATGGGTATCCGATCCGTCTCGCAACTGCGTCTTCACCCGATAACACGTCGGTACGTCCTGTCACCACCCGGGCGGCGTTTGCGCCGGTTATCAACAATGCGCCGGGCGCCGAGCACAATGAATTCCGCGATTGCGGAGCTGGCCGATCCGGTGCTTCCATGCGCGCATGGCACCGGCTTGGAGCGGGCGGATGCGGAGCGCGTGGTTTTTCCTTGTGGCGACCCTGATCGCGGCAGCTCCCGCCCGTGCCGGCGGGCCGTACCCGGCGGTGCCGCCCGAGACCGGGGTGGCGCCCTTCATCGGCCCGACCTGGGAGGCTCATCGCTGCGCTGACGGGCCGGTGATCAATTTCTATCACGGCGCCTATTACGGCGAGGAGCCGCCGGCGCTCTATCGCGGCTACGCCTACAGGCCGTATTACCGCTACAGTGCCTATCGGAGGCTGCCGCGTAAGTATTTCTGCGTCACTGACTAGCGTTGCCGGGCTGCCACGGTCGGATGGCAATTGAGTGAATGCGCGGTTCCTGTGTCTCGTTTTTAACAGATCGATCCCTGGTTTGCGCTAGAACGTGCACCAACCGGGGCTGGCGACATTTCAATCCGCATCCGTTTTCGAACCCGGGTTTGGCCGCTGGCGTGATCGCCAGCGGCTTTTTCGTGCCCGGCGATCACGAAATCATCCGACGGTAACACGATCTCAACCTGCCTGGCGTATCGACGAATCCGTCGCGGATTAGTATTGCGTACCGCGACACCGAAATCGTCCCGCCGGCGTGGGTGCGCCGTGCGGGCTTTTTCGCCGGGACGGATTTCATGCCGAGCGCGATTGAGCAGATCGTCGACGTCTATGTCCGACTGAAGAACCGGCGCGGCCTCGATCAACTGATGATGCACCGGCAGCGGCTCGCGGTCGACCTGAAGAGCAGGTCAGGCTATGATTTCAGCCTGCCAATCGG
Organism: Bradyrhizobium sp. Bra64; assembly: GCF_024519875.1. NCBI lineage: Bacteria > Pseudomonadati > Pseudomonadota > Alphaproteobacteria > Hyphomicrobiales > Nitrobacteraceae > Bradyrhizobium > Bradyrhizobium sp. Bra64. Next base: position 81,608 of record NZ_JALJRD010000003.1, read on the forward strand.
CCAGATCGACGAGGAGATCGCGATCATCGAAGCCGGTCTCAGCCGGCTCAAGGCCGGCGATGCCGACGCGAGCGGCGCCGTCGGCTCAATTTGACGCTCAGTCGCGCCGGCCGCCGTCGATGACGGTGAACAACGGCCGCGCCGGGGTCGGCTCGACCAGCAATTCCTCCACCAGCGCGGTCGCCGCATCGACATATTTGCGCGTCGGCTTGTCGAGTTCGCGTTTTGCCTCGTCGTCGAGCGCAATCTTCGCAGCCTCGACCAGCTTGCGCATCCGCACCGCATGGTCGTCGCCCGCCGTCAGCGTCGCGCGGGCCAGCGAGCGCAGCACGAACAGCTCGCCCTCGAGGCGGAGCAGACGGTCGTTGAGCCTGGTGAGGACGGCGTTGAGGTCGGCCATGGCGGGTGTTCGCTGCGGAAGATCCATCCTGATCTAGCGGCGATCGGTGAACGGAATCCAAATGACATCAGCGCAATTGGGGCGATCCGCCGGTCAGGCTCGCGCGCCCGTACGATCCCGCCGAAGCCTACCATCCGACTCCGGCCCAGCGACGGCCGAACACGGGCGGCTTGGTCTTCACCGCTTCCCAGCCGAAGAAATGATGCTTGCCGGACCAGGTGTGCACCACGCCGCTGCAGATGCTGCATTTGAAGCTGCCGGAATGCGCTTCGGCATGCTCTTCCCTCGTCGCGGTGTAGTTCATGCTGCAACCGGTGCAGGTGAATTCTTCGATCGTCCAGATGCTGTTGGCCATTGCACAGACTGTTTTTTGGGGACCTTCATTCACGGTAGGAGCGGGCCTTTGCAACGGCGTAAACCGGCGCAGGGAAATCCGGTTAACGGGCGTTAGCCAAGCCTGCCTCCGCCGCGGACCATGCGGGAGCCGCGCCAAGGCGAGCGCCCGTCAGTCCAATTCGCGCCGCCGGTCGGTCCAAGCGCGCGCCTGATCCGGCCGCTAGATTTCACCTCGGTCGCCTCGGTCGAAAGGCGCATCATTGGGGGTGAAGTCATGGGAAAGAAACTTGTTCTGACGGCTGCGCTGCTGTCGCTCGCAACGCCGGCATTCGCCGCGGATATCATCGCGCCCGTGCCGGTGAAGGCACCAGTGCCGGCGCCGATCTTCAGCTGGACCGGCTTCTACATCGGCGCGCATGGCGGCGGTGCCTGGAGCAAGTGGACCGGCATCGATCCGACCGATCCGGCTGCCGTCTGGAGCTCCGTCACGGCCAGCGGCGGCATCGTCGGCGGCCAGTTCGGCGGCAATTACCAGATCAGCAATTTCGTGGTCGGCCTCGAAGGCACCGGTGCGTGGTCGAGCGTCACGCTGAACACAGGCGGGCCGTTCGGCGGCGGCGCCGGCTTCAACCTGTCGCTCAAGAACGACTACATCGCAACGGTTGCCGGACGCTTCGGCGTCGCCTTCGACCGCGTGCTGCTCTACGCCAAGGGCGGCGCGGCCTTCACCCGCGACAGGTACAGCGCCGATAACGGCCTCGCCGGTGCTCTCGCCGGCTCCGCCTCGGGCAGCTTCAACCGCACCGGCTGGCTCGCCGGAGGCGGCGTCGAATGGATGTTCATACCGAACTGGTCGGTGAAGGCCGAATACAATTACATGGGCTTCGGCACCATCACCGAGCAGCCGGTGACGACGGGCAATCTGGCGGCGACGCCGGCGAACGTGAAGCTGAACATCCAGACCGGAACGGTCGGCGTGAACTACCACTTCTAGCCACGCCGGCGCTGCCGCAAGATTAATCGCCGGTCCGGCTGCTCAGCATGTCCCGGTCGATGCACATCTGCACACGCCTGATGGCGAGCAGCGACAGCCTGCCTTGCACACGCCCGGAGCGAACCCGCGCCCCGACCGCATAGGCATAGCGCCAATAGCCAGGTGCGGCGTTTCGCGTCAGGGAAAAGTGGATGCCGCGGTGAATTCCCGCATGTGCGTCAGGCTCTTTGTGACGGCGCCCCATCGTCTAGCAATGCGGGATGGCCCGATACGTTCCTGGCCGCCGGCTCGGGCGGGCCCTGTCGCCTTGACGCGGGAGGCACGGCTGGCAATAACGCTAGGCCTCGCAAGCGCCGGCGCGTTCATGCCGCAAGGAAAGCTGTGCCCGTGAAAAGTCTCCGCCAGCTCCTGACCGGAGAGGACATCATCCAGCTCGTGATCCGGGTCGGCCTGCTCGGCCTTTTGATCATCTGGACCTTCCTGATCATCCGCCCGTTCGTGCCGATCCTGGCCTGGAGCGGCGTGCTCGCGGTGGCGTTCTACCCCGCTTTCAGCTGGGTCGCCAAAGTCCTCGGCGGCCGGCCCAAGACTGCTGCGGCGATCCTGACCCTGATCACGCTCGGCATCGTCATCGGCCCTGCGACCTGGCTCGGCATCAGCGCGGTGGATGGCGTGCGTGAGCTGGCGCGCCAGCTCGGCACCGGCGACCTCGCGCTCCAGTCGGCGCCGGAGCAGCTCAAATCGTGGCCGCTCGTCGGCCCGTGGCTCTATGACCTCTGGGAGCAGGCCTACAACAACATCCGCGCGGTGCTGCGCGAGGTCGCGCCCTATCTCCAGCCGCTGGCCGGACCACTGCTCTCGCTCGCGGGCGATGCCGGCGTCGGCACCCTCCAGTTCCTGGTCTCGGTGTTCGTCGCCGGCTTCTTGTTTCCGCACGGGCCGCGGCTGGTTGCGGCCGGCCGCGGCTTCCTGTTTCGCATCGTGCCCGAGCAGACCGAGCATTTCCTCGGGCTCGCGGGTGCGACCATCCGCGCCGTGGCGCAGGGCGTGATCGGCGTCGCGATCGTGCAGGCACTGCTCGCCGGCATCGGCTTCAAGCTCGCGGCCGTGCCGAGCGCAGGCCTGCTCGCCTTCATCGTGCTGCTGCTCTCGATCGTGCAGATCGGCGCCTTCCTGGTGCTGCTGCCGGTGATCATCTGGATATGGACCGCCAAGGACGTCACCACGGCGCTGCTGCTCACCGTGTTTCTCGTCCTCGTCGGCTTCCTCGACACCATGTTGAAGCCGCTCGTCATGGGGCGCGGCCTGACGACGCCGACCATCGTGATCTTCGTCGGCGTGATCGGGGGCACGCTCGCCCACGGCATCGTCGGCCTGTTCATCGGGCCGATCATCCTGTCGGTGGCATGGGAGATGATGATGGCCTGGATCAGGACGGAGGACCGGGCCGAGGCGGAGGCGCGGACGGGGGAGGGCTGAGCTGCCCGCGCGGGCTGTGATCAACGCCCCGGCCGAACTTGTCTATTCAGCTAGACAAGTTACGATAGGTTAGATTCTGTTCGAGCCTACGATTGTAATGGCGAAGTCTTCCAAGCTGGTTGCAGCGAAGCGCGGCAAGGTATTGTTGGTCAGACGCCGGTCGGACGGCCTGTGGATGTTCCCGGGCGGCCGCAAGCGTGCGCGCGAGTCCGACAAGGACTGCCTGCGGCGGGAGATCAAGGAAGAGCTGCCCAAGCTGAAGCTCGGCCGCATCAGCCTCTGGAAGGAGGTAACGGCCAGGAACAAGCGCTCCGGCCGCAAGATGAGCGACGCGATCTTCATCGCCAAGGGCGCCAAGGGAAGACTCGCGATCGGTGACAAGAACGAGATCGACCGGGCTGCGTGGCAGAAGCCGCGCGGCATCCGCCTGACGCCGACCTCGCGCTACATCCGCGACCGCCTGTTTCCGAGGAAACCGCGTCGGCGCGGGTGAGCTGGAGCGTTTAGTCTTCGTCTGCGTCCTTTGCCGACGACTCCGTCCGTCCGTCGTATGATCGGGAGGCATTGCTGCGTGATTTGGGCGCGGACGCCATGGTCATTTCGGTCTCGCGCTGCTCCTTGCGAGCCTTGCGCGCGCGCTTCATCGCCGCCTTGACCTGAGGGTTCGGCGAATCCTCCGCGAAGAAGAGCACCACCTCGCAGCTCGGACATTGCCTGGAGTAGCCGTCCTGCAACCGCCCGGCGCGGTCGCGGAATACGGTCTTGCAGCGCTGGCACTGAATCTGGATGAAACTCATGCGCCGCCGAAAATGATAGATGGAAATGGAGCATCAGGTGATCCCAAATGTCTGAAGAAAGCCTGAATGGTTCCGCCAATTCACCATCGGGTTCGCCGCGCCCGATGCGGATGCGCCGGAGCCGCTCGCAAAAGCCGCACGGTGAGGCGTCATCAGGCCGCCGCAACAGGCGACGGGATCAGCCCGTCAGAACCGCCCGATCGGTCGCTATTGCTTGGCCGCTATCGTGTCCAGGCAATGGTTGAGAAAGGCGGTGCGGTCCCTCGGCAGCACCTTCTCGAGATCGGCCTTCAGCGCGCATTCGCGCTGCTTGATCTGCTCGGCGCGCCGCTTCTCGGCCGCCTCGCGGTATTCGGGAGCAACCTTGTTGGGATCGACGAGGGCTTGGGAGCGCGCGGGGGCTGTCACGGCGAGTGCAATGGCGACGACCATAATGAGCTGTTTCAAATGAGCCTCCGTAAAAAGGCTCATGCTAGCGCGAGCGCTGCGAGGGCTCAAACGCTAAGTGCGATGAGGCGACCGATGGCGCAATGCATCCGGGCCGCGTCGCTGTGGGCTTGGCGGAGCTGGAATCGGCGACTTGAAGTTGATCAAGCCAGGCCCGTCACTTCACGGCGTGGTCGATCTTGTGTCCCAGATGCCCGGTGTCGTGATCGCGGCGCAACTGGCTCAACGACGTCTCGTTCAGCTGAAGCAGGACCTCGTTGAGCTCAGTCGCATCCGGATAGCCGGCCGCAAAACCCTTGCCGTAGATCTTGCGCAACGTGCCGACCAGCGTGTTGCCATGCTTCTTGCCGATCGCGCCATCCTTGTCCCGATGGCGACCATCCAGGCCCGATCCCTTCATGTGCCTCTCCCTGTGCGGCGTCTTGAGCGCCTGAAGCGAACGTGCTCCCAAACGAGTTGATTGGCAACGATGCAGCGCGTTGCGTCGCACTCGCATCCCTTGGCCGTGAAACCGCGTCAGATCGAGGTGCGACGGTTGGCGTATCGTGGCTGTGGAAAGATCGGCGCGGGATTGTGAACCAGTTCACACGCGATCTCCGGGGCCGCCGCTATAAAGGCTCCATTGCTTTACCGATTGATATTTGAAAACGCCCCAGCGCTGCCACCAGGCGCTGGGGTTTTCATTTTGATCGCCGCAAAGCCCAGACTTCAACGCCCGGATTTCGCGAAGCGCGATCTGATCGGCGGGTGGTGGCTTCCGAATAGCGGAGGCGGGGCGGCTAGGCTGCTTGCTCCTCGAACGAGGTGTAGACCCGGCCATTTGGATCAACGATCTGAACGTCCCGGCACCCGTCCTCGACAAGCTCTCTTGCCTTCTTGAGGGCGGCCGCGAGTGACAGCCGCTTCAGGCTGACCGCGCCTGCCGTGTCGAAACCGCTGATTTCAAACATGCCGCTCCCTCCTGTTTTGGCGAATCCTACACCTTTTTGGGGCGTTGTCTGCGGCTTTGTCGCGCCTCGAAGCAGGCTGCCCGCATGACCAGTTCCAGCGCATGGACCCCGTAATCGGCCGGGGTGGCTGGAGACGCCGGGCGGCTACGTCGCTAACGTGGAATTAATCCGAAATGTTCACAATTTTAGGCAGTTGTAGGTGGGTGCTGCGTAGAGGAGCCGTCGGTAGGACGTTCCGGCGTCGGCTTCCTTTTGCTCGCTCATTTGAGGTCAATGCACATGACCACGACACCGGAAGCGCAAGGCATCGTCGAACAATTCGACCCCGTAGCACTCGCACTCGCCGCCGCACCCGAAACTGCAGCGCCGGAAGCAGCAGTCCCGGTCGAGCGGTCCAGCCGGAAATCGGTCCTGGCACTGTCGGTGTGTGCCCTGGCCATCAACGGAGCGGCCGCCATCTACACATTGCCGTCTGATTTTGCGTCGCTGAATGTCGGAAGTCTGGCTGAACTGCTTCCGCGCCGGGAAGCTTCCGTGCCTAAACCGGATCCGGTTGTCGCTGCCTTGAAGGATATTCAGTCGGCCCAGCAGCAACACACGGCTTCGCTGCAGGAGAACAATTACTTAGCGCAGCAAAATGCAGCTGTTCGGCAGCAGGATACAACGGTGCTGCTGTCTCTGCGACAGAGCATTACGGACGAGCGGGTCGATGTGAGGAAGATCTCCTCGCAGCTGTCCACGCTCATCGCGAAGGTCGACTCGCTGCAAACTACAATGATGTCGGACGTCACGTCCTCCATCCGAAGAGCGCATGCTCGCTATGGACTGTCTGCGGCGATTCGCAAACGGATGGCGCGGCAGCCGAAAGCTATCGGGCCGGTTTCGGTCGGCGGAGCGCCGCTGAGTGTGCCGGTCGCGGCGTCGGCTCCGGAGAGTTGAGGACGCGTCGAGCAAATCGGCGGAGTTGGTTTCGACGAAATGGGCTTGGCCGAGTGACTTCAGTCACTCGCGGCGTGGTCGATCCCGCGCCAAATGCCCGGTGTCGTGATCGCGACGAAACCAAGGAATTTTGGTGAGCGCGCTGGGGCTCGAACCCAGGACCCCGTGATTAAAAGTCACGTGCTCTACCGGCTGAGCTACGCGCTCCCATGGCCGCTGATGGCATTCAAGATCGATCGCCATCGTCTTCGGACATTCGAGAAGCATGTCTTGCCGCTGCGCTGAAGCTCGCGTCGCGGGGAAAACCGGCTGTTTCCGGATCATGCTCTCGGCCCGCGCTGTGTAGGGGGATGGGGCGCTGAGGTCAATAGCAGCGGTTGCTGCCGAAGTTCGCAGCAGGAGCGGGGATTTGCTCGCGGTATCCGCCGCTTAGGCCGGAATTTTCAACTCGATTGGCGGCCCGCTGTCCACGCCGAACAGCACCGATGGTTTACCGGCGCCGTCAGTTCGTCTCCCGCCGCACCTCGCTCGGCACGGGCTGCGGCGTGCCGGCGGGGGTCGGCAACGCGACGGGGCGCAGGCCGATCAGCTCTGCGGTGCGGATCGCGCTGTCGCGCCAGAACTGGAACGAATTGATGCGGCTGAGTTCGAGGATGGCGATGGCGACCGCGGCCAGGAACGGCAGGCTCTGCAGCACCAGCACGCCGGCGAAGATGTAGATCTCGGTGATCTGCCTGAAGCTGTTGGAGGCAACAAGGACGCCGGCGCCGATCAGGAGCAGGGCGCCGATCACGGCCTCCCAGAACGCCTGGAACTCGATCGACATCCTGGACAGGCCACCCTTGGAGGTGCGCGCGAACGCGATGTGCTCGGTGATGAGACCCTGCGCGACCGCGCGCGACACCGTCCACTGCACGCTCATCGCCGCGATCATGGCGCCCAGCATCTGGCCCGGCTTGATCGCGACGCGCGCGCGGTACATCGACAGGAAGTGCGCGAGCGAGACGATGAAGGCGCCGATGATCGGCAGCGTCAGGATCTTGTCGGGGATGGCGATGTCGGCGAAGGCGACGATCGGCACCCAGACGAGGTTGAGCAGCGCCACGACCACGCCGAGGCTTTCGGCGCCCAGCCAGTTCAGCCAGCCGAGGCCGTATTCACGCTTCTGGTCGGGCGTCAGCCGGCTGCGGCCGGGCAGGAAGTGGCGCCAGTGCTTCTTCACGATCTGGAGGCCGCCATAGGCCCAGCGGTGACGCTGCTTCTTGAACGCCTCGTAGGTGTCGGGGAGCAGGCCCTGGCCGTAGCGGTGGTTGGTGTAATGGGTGGTCCAGCCGAGCTCCTGGATCGCAAGGCCAAGATCACTGTCCTCGCAGATCGTGTCGCTCGACCAACCGCCCGCCATGTCCATCGCGGCGCGGCGGATCAGGCACATTGTGCCGTGCACGATGATGGCGTTGGTCTCGTTGCGCTGGACCATGCCGATGTCGAAGAAGCCGGCATATTCGCCGTTCATGATGTAGTGCATGATCGACAGATCGCCGTCGCGATGCTCCTGCGGTGCCTGCACGAGGCCGACGCGCGGATCGGCGAACGCCGGCACGAGGTCCTTCAGCCAGTCGGGATCGACGACGTAGTCGGCATCGAGGATACCGATGATCTCGGCATCGACGGCGGTGCGATCCATCGCGATGCGAAGTGCCCCGGCCTTGAAGCCTTGCACCTTCTCGGCATTGATGAACTTGAAGCGTTCGCCGAGCGTGCGGCAATGGTCCTGAATCGGCTGCCAGAAGGCGGGGTCCGGCGTGTTGTTGATGATCACGACGCATTCGTAGTTCGGATAGTTCAGCCGCGACAGCGCATCGAGCGTCTGCTTGAGCATCTCGACCGGCTCGAAATAAGCGGGGATGTGGATCGAGACTTTCGGAAAGTAGTTCTCGGGCACGTTCTCGACCGGCTTGTCCTTGCTGAGCAGCCGCTGGGGCGGCCGGCCGAACGCGACCGCGGCGATCTCGTCGATGCGCGCCATCGCGATGAGGACGAGGGGAACAAGCAGGATCATGCCGAGCGTCAGCGCGAAGGCCGAGCCGAAGATGAAATAGTGTCCGTTCCAGAACGCGAACACGGTGGCGGCCCAGGCGCCGACGCCGTTGGCGGTGGCCGACAGCAGGAACGCCTGCTTCGCCGTCGGCTGCTGCAGCCGCAGGATCGGCAGCGACAGCAGGATTCCGACCAGCAGGGCGATCGTCATCAGCTTCCAGTAGTCGGGATTCTCCACCGGCCCGGTCCAGGCGAATTTCGGCTCGCGGCTGGCGTTGAGGATGCCCCAGTACGGACCGACGCCGCCCTCGAAATATTTCCAGGGCTGATCGATGGCTTCGACGATGTTGTATTCCATGCCGATGGCGTCGGCGCGGCTGACGAAATTCCGCAAGGTCAGTGCCTGCTGGAACGGACCCGGGTCGGCATTGCGCAGATTGTAGCCCGCGCTCGGCCAGCCGAACTCGGCGATCACGATGCGCTTGCCGGGGAACAGGTTGCGCAACAAATTGTAGCGATCGACGGCCTGATCGACCGCCTGATCCGAGCGGAAGTTTTCCCAGTAAGGAAGCACGTGGGCGGCGATGAAATCGACGTTGGAGCCGAGGTCGGGATTGTCGCGCCAGATGTTCCAGATCTCGCCGGTCGTGACGGGCACGCGGACCGCGCCCTTGACCTTCTTGATCATGTCGATGAGGTCTTCGACCTTCTGCTCGCCGCGGTAGATCACTTCGTTGCCGACGACGACGCCGTTGACGTTGCTGTTCTTGCGGGCGAGCTCGATCGCGGCCTTGATTTCGCGCTCGTTGCGGTCCTTGTCCTTGTCGATCCAGGCGCCGACGGTGACCTTGAGCCCGAACTCGGCTGCGATCGGCGGCACCAGTTCCACGCCGCCCGTGGACGAATAGAGGCGGATCGCGCGCGTCATGGTCGACAGCGTCTTCAGGTCGGCGCGGATTTTCTCTACCGTCGGGATGTTGTCGATGTCGGGGTGAGCCGAGCCCTCGAACGGCGCGTAGGAGACGCTGGGCAGCAGGCCCTTGAAGTCCGGTGCGGGTTCCTTGTCGCGCAAGACTCCCCACAGGCCGGCGTGGAGCACGGACACAAGCAACAGGACGGCGGCGACAACGCGCATCGCGGCTAAACCAAAAGGGGCTGAGGTGGCAGGGAAGCGGATCCGACCCCGAGATCCGACCAAGTCCGCGGCAAATGGAGCATATCTCTGCTGCGCGGTTTCACAACTGTCATGCCCTCATGACCTTATGAGGGCATGGCCAGTTTCGGAATGTGCGGCAGTGCCAACCGCCCTTATCGCCGATCGTTCCTGAACGCAGGCTGAAACGATCGCGGCTATTTCGGGGGCGCCGGCGACGGGCTTGCCGCAGGCGAGGGGGTCGCGGCCGGCTGCGGGGCTTGCGAGTTGCCGGTGGTCGGAGCGGCCGGCTGAGATGCCGCGGCGGCCGCCTGCTGTGGCTGGGAGGCCGGGTTGATCCAGCAAGCGTGCACGCGGCTGTCCAGGGTCTCGGCGACCTTGGGATCGATCTGGCCGCCGAACCGGGTCAGGCAGCGGAAGGCGGCCTGGATGTGGCCGCCGGGGCAGCCGAAGCGGTCGTAGAGATCGAGATGGCGGAATGCGGTATCGAGGTCATCCCGCCACATCAGCCGCACCACGCGCCGGCCGAGCCATACGCATTCGGGATTGCCGGCCGGGCCGTTGATGACCTGGGCCGCTTCGGCGAACTCATCGGTGCGGCGCTGGTTCAGTGCGGCATCCTTGGCGGCGTCGGCGGGCTGGGCCGCTGCCTTGCTCTGGTCCGGGGCGGGCGTGCCGCTCTGGGCGGAGGTGGCGTTAACGCCGACCAGGACGAGAAGGGAAGAAACGGCCAAGGTGGCGGCGAACCGCCGCAGGACCGCATTTCGTAACTCGAACACCCGTTGCCGCATGAATTCCCCAATAGATCCGCTGACCGTCCGCATCCCGACCTCGCGGACGCGCCGGTGATGGCGTCCAAATGGGTCCCCAATGCGGCGGAAAAGTCCTCGGGAGTCCATGACCTGTATTTGGAATTTTGTCCAGCAAAGTCACGATCCTAGCTCCCGGTCGAACGGCCGCGGCCAAATTCCTTTGGGGGAGGAGCGGATCCGCACCCGGGCACCCCCCTTGGCAGACGGCTTGCAAGCAGGTAATCGACGGACCCTTCGCGGAGGACGGAACCGATTTCTCTTCGTACGCCACTGGCGCTTCTGCTCGTTTCGCTGGGTGCGATTGCTGCCGTGTGGTGGTGGTTGGCGACGCCGATCACACTCGCGCGCGCTCCGATCGATCCCGCCGAGAAGGTCCAATGCGTCTCCTATGCACCGTTCCGCGGCGAACAGTCGCCGCTGGACGCGTGGACTCATATCGACGCGGACCAGATCGAGCAGGACCTGCGCCAGCTCAAGGAAATCACCGACTGCGTCCGCACTTATTCGATGGAGAACGGGCTCGACCAGGTGCCGGCGATCGCCGCCAAGGTCGGCGGGCTGAAGGTGCTCCAGGGCATCTGGCTCTCCAGCAACCGCTCCAAGAATTTTGAGCAGGCCGCGCTCGCGGTTCGCCTCACCAAGGAATTCCCTTCCATCATCACGGCGGTCATCGTCGGCAACGAGGTGCTGCTCCGCGGCGAGATGACGACGGCCGACCTCGTCTCCATCATCCATTTGGTGAAGACGCAGGTCAGCGTGCCCGTCACCTATGCCGACGTATGGGAGTACTGGCTGAAGAACCGCGAGGTCTATGACGCCGTCGACTTCGTCACGATCCACATCCTGCCCTATTGGGAGGATTTCCCGATTAAAGCAAAATTCGCCGCCGCCCATGTCGAGGCAATCCGCGAGCGCATGGCGGTGGCGTTTCCGGGCAAGGAGATCCTGATCGGCGAAACCGGTTGGCCGAGCGAAGGCCGCATGCGCGATGGCGCGCTGCCGTCGCGCACCAATCAGGCGCGCGTCGTGTCGGAAATCCTGGGCCTGGCGAAAGCGCAGAAATTCCGCGTCAATCTGATCGAGTCATACGACCAGCCGTGGAAGCGCAAGCTGGAAGGCACCGTCGGCGGCTATTGGGGCCTCTACGACTCGGTGCGCCGAAGCCTGAAATATCCGCCGGGCGAGCCGATCAGCAATTTCCCGTACTGGAAATGGTACATGGGCGCCGGCATGGGCCTCTGCGTCCTGGTGTTCGCGGTCGCCGGCCTGACGTTGCGGCGCAGGCCCTGGACGCCGCGCTTCTCGGCCTGGCTCGGGGTCGGCATCTCGGCGACCTCGGCGGGAATCCTGCTCGGGATCGGCGCCGACAAGATGTATTATGAGAGCTACGGCATCGGCGGCTGGCTGTTGTGGGGCATGCTGCTCGCGGCCGGCATCCTGTCGCCGATCTTCTGCGCGCAGGCGATGGTGATCGGCCGCAGTCTTCCGACCTTTCTCGATCTGCTGGGCCCGCGCGAGGGCCGGAAATGGTCGAAGCTAACCGCCGTGCTGGGTCTCACGCTGGCGGTGACGGCGGTGATTGCGGCGCAGACCGCGCTCGGCTTCGTGTTCGATCCACGCTACAAGGATTTCCCTTACGCCGCGCTGACGATGGCGGTGGTGCCGTTCGCGCTGCTGATGCTGAACCGGCCGCAGATCGGCCAGCGTCCGATCGCGGAGTCCGTGTTCGCGGGTGTGCTGGCGCTGTCGGCCGCGTATGTGCTCTTCAACGAGGGGCGCGACAACTGGCAGTCGCTGTGGACCTGCGCGATCTATCTGTTGTTCGCGCTCACGCTGTGGCGGGCGCGGGCCGAGCAAATCCAAGAATGAACAGGCCGATCGCCAGGCCAGACAGCACGACATTGTAGAGCACGATGCCGAGGCCGGCGGCGATGATGCCGACGGTGAGCAGCACGATCGACGGCCGCATCAGGTTCAGCGCCGCAACCACCAGCGCGACGATCCCGAACACCGAGTTCTTGAACAGCACGGTCGCGACCGAGCGCGCCTTGCAGATCAGTGTCTGCAGCCCGGCGTCGCAGGCGAGCCCGACGGTCGAGAACTCGATGCCGAGATAGCGCAAGTAGAGCGCATAGCCGACGGATGCGAAGCCGACGACGATCAGGAACTGCACCTGGTAGGGCGTGAGGCGGAAGGGCTTTTTTGTCATGGCGGCAATATGGTCGGGAAGGCGCGGAGGGGCAACAGGGCGGGTGGAAGTTTCTCGCGGGCCTGCGTGAGAAACTTCGACCCTACCGCCTGAAGAACGACGACAGCGTCGAGCCCGCCGACGCCGTCTCCGGCTTGGCCGGCGCGGCCGGTTGCGCCGCAGGTGCGGACGTGGGCTCCTCGCGCTTTGACGAACGCTTTGAGGAGTAGCTGCGGCGGCGCTTGTCCGGCTTGGCGGTGGGGGCGGGCGCAGGTGCAGTCTCGGCTTGCGGCGCTGCGTCCGGATTCTTATCGGCGTTCTTCTCCTGAACCCGGTCCTGGGACTTTTCTTGTCCCTTCTCCTGAGCCTTGTCCTGACCTTTCTCCTGGCCGCCGCGCATCGACAGGCGCTGGCCGTCGAACACAGTGGTCTCGCAGTGGCGGCTGTTCTCCGCGAGACCTGCGCAGAGCTTTGCAGCGGCAGCCGCATTGATCAGGGGGCCGGCACCGAGACGAAGCTGCATGCCGAGGCCGGTATTGCCTTCCTTGATCATGATGATCGGCCGCAGCGCCGCAACTTCCGGATTGGATTTGGTCAGGCCGCGCCAGAGTGCGCGCAGGCCGTCGATCGAGTGGGCGCCGCCGAGATCGATCGCAAAGCGCGTCTGCTGAACCGGGATCGCTGGAGTCTCGCTTTCGGTTGCCTCCGGCGGCTTGGCTGATGCGGCTGCGACTTCGGTCGGAGCGGGCGCCGGCTCGGGCTTCGTCTCGGCGGCCTTCTCGGTTGGCTTCTCAGTTGCCTCGGGCTGGACCAGTTTCGACGCAGCCGGATCGGGCGGCGCCATGATCGACTTGGAGGGCACCAGCGGAAGCATCGGCAGTGCCGACGTCGTCAGCGGCGCCTGCTGCACGAGCGAGGCCGCGGCCGCGCTCTGAGGCGGGGGGATCAGCTGCTCCTTCGCGGCGTCCTTCGGAGCGTCCTTTGGAGCGTCCTTGGCGAGTTCAGCACGCGGCTTGTCGTTGGCCAGGGCGGGCGTCGAGGCGACCGGCGCGACGCTGGGGGCCGTTGGCCCGATCAAGGCCGGCGTATCCTGCGACTTGGCTGCGGACGCCGGCGGCGGTGTTGCGGCGCTCTGCTTGGCGATGGCGCCGGTGACGGAATCGAGCCCTTGCTCCAGCACGGTGACGCGCGAATACAGCCGGTCGCGATCGGTGTTCAGCGTCTCGATGGCGGAGGCGAGGCGGCGGGCCTCGTTCTGGCTCTCCTTGGTCAGCAGCTGGAGCCGGTCGGACTGGCGGGCGAGATCGGCGGACGCAACCTGGTCGCGCCGCCAGCCGAGCTGGGCCTGGTTGGCCGTCACGGCAAGCACGACCGCGCCGACAGCCGCCACGCCCCATGAGCCCAGCCGCCACATCATGCGGCGATCGAACGAACTCTCCTCGGCCAAAAGTCCGGAGAACAGCCCGCCGGTCTGCTTGGTCCCGAAGGCGTCCGCCAGTGGGTCGGAATCCTTTGCCATGAACGTTAAGTGCCCAGCCCCTGTCCGGCTTCCCCGAATCAATCAGGGAACATTAGCAGTAAAACTGCGTCGCACTTGAACTCCGGGCGTTTGCGGGGGTAGCAAGGCGGGCAGCTCATGAGGGCGGTCGCCGCCCGCCGGCACCATTTGATTCGGCCGTATCTGACAGGATTTTGATGACCGCCCGTTCCAGCCTCACGATCGTGCTCGCCGCCGGGGAAGGCACGCGCATGCGATCGAGCCTGCCGAAAGTGCTGCATCCCGTCGCACAGCAGAGCCTGCTCGCCCACGTGCTCGCCGCCGCCCCCAAGGGAACCGGCACCGCGCTCGCCGTTGTGATCGGCCCCGATCATCAGGCGGTCGCGGACGAAGCAAAGCGCATCCGTCCCGACGCGCTCACCTTCGTGCAGGCCGAACGGCTCGGCACCGCGCATGCGGTGCTGGCGGCGCGTGATGCCATTGCGCGGGGCGTGGACGACCTGCTGATTGCATTCGGCGATACGCCGCTGATCTCGGCCGAGACCTTTGCGCGCCTGCGCGCGCCGCTCGCCAAAGGCGCTGCGATTGCCGCGCTCGGTTTTCGCGCCGCCGATCCCACCGGCTATGGCCGCTTCATCGTCGAGGGCGACCGCCTGGTCGCGATCCGCGAGCAGGCCGATGCGAGCTCCGAAGAGCGCAAGATCGATCTCTGCAATGCCGGCGTGATGGCGATCGATGGGCGCCGCGCGCTCGAGATCCTCGGGCAAATCGGCAATGCGAATTCCAAGGGCGAATATTATCTGACCGACGCGGTCGGCATTATCAGCGACAAGGGATGGGATGCCGTGGTGATCGAAACCAGCGAGGACGAAGTGCGCGGCATCAACACCAAGGCGCAGCTCGCCGAGGCCGAAAGCGTCATGCAGGCGCGGCTGCGCAGGTCTGCGATGGAGGCCGGCGTGACGCTGATCGCGCCCGAGACCGTCTATCTGTGCGCCGACACCGTGTTCGGCAAGGACGTCACGATCGAGCCGTTCGTGGTGATCGGCCCCGGCGTCTCGATCGGCGACGGTACGGTGGTCCATTCCTTCTCGCACATCGTCGAGACGTCGCTCGGCAAGAAGGTCTCGATCGGCCCCTATGCGCGGCTGCGGCCCGGCACCTCGCTCGGCGACGGCGCGCGGATCGGCAATTTCGTGGAGACCAAGGCGGCGACGCTGGAGGCCGGGGTCAAGGTCAACCATCTCTCCTACATCGGGGACGCCACTGTCGGCGCCAATTCCAACATCGGCGCCGGCACCATCACCTGCAACTATGACGGCTTCAAGAAGCACAAGACGATCATCGGGCAGGGCGCCTTCGTCGGCACCAACTCCTCGCTGGTCGCGCCGGTGAAAATCGGCAACGGCGCCTATATCGGTTCGGGCTCGGTGATCACCCGCGACGTGCCCGACGATGCGATGGCGCTGGAGCGGAGCCCGCAGACCATCAGGGAAGGCGGCGCGGCGCGCTATCGCGAGATGAAGACAGGCGGCAAGAAGACCGGGAAATAGGCTTGCGCTATTCGTCGTCGGCGAATTCGGAGAAGATGGCGCGCGTCAGGCGCCAGCCGCGGGGCTTGGCGCGCTTGGCCGGTTCGCCTTCCGCATGCTTGACGAAGACGGGCTTGCTTTCCTTGCCGCGGTGGGGCGGCGGCCAATGCGCCAGATGCGTGCCCGAGGTCTCGCTGGCGCGCATGGACATCGGTGACAGACCTTTGCGGTCGGACGAGCTCTTCATGGCCTTGCTCTCCTGACCCGGAATCGTTGGCCAAACCTGTTGACAACAAGTTAACGCGCGCGATTTAAGGCCGGCCAGTTCGACGCAGGCGAAGTCGCGTGCGTGCCGGTGCTGTCTCAATCAGCAATAATTATTGAGTATCTGGTTCCTTAGGAACTTCGCTAAAAGCCGAGCGCGTCGTTTAGGCGATTTTTCGACGATTTGGGGGATATTGATCCGCATGTGCGGGATTGTCGGCATTCTCGGGCGCGAACCGGTTGCAGAGCAATTGGTGGATTCGCTCAAACGTCTTGAATATCGCGGCTACGATTCCGCGGGCGTCGCCACGCTCGAAGGCAACCACCTGGAGCGCCGCCGCGCCGAGGGCAAGCTGAAGAATCTGGAGAAGCGGCTCGAAGCGGAGCCTCTGAAGGGCACGATCGGCATTGGCCATACCCGCTGGGCGACCCATGGCAAGCCGACCGTGAACAACGCCCATCCGCACGCGACCGAGCGCGTCGCCGTGGTCCACAACGGCATCATCGAAAATTTCCGCGAGCTGCGCGAGGAGCTCGAGAAGAAGGGCGCGGTGTTCCACACCGAGACCGACACCGAGATCGTGCTGCATCTGGTCGACGATCTCTTGACCCGCGGCAACAAGCCGGTCGAGGCGGTGAAGCTGGCGCTGGCGCGGCTGCGCGGCGCCTTCGCGCTCGGCTTCATCTTCGCAGGCGATAACGACCTCATGATCGGGGCCCGCAACGGCCCGCCGCTCGCGATCGGCTATGGCGACGGCGAGATGTATCTCGGCTCCGACGCCATCGCGCTCGGCCCGTTCACCGACACGATCAGCTATCTCGAGGACGGCGATT
This sequence comes from Bradyrhizobium sp. Bra64, assembly GCF_024519875.1. Classification (NCBI taxonomy): domain Bacteria; kingdom Pseudomonadati; phylum Pseudomonadota; class Alphaproteobacteria; order Hyphomicrobiales; family Nitrobacteraceae; genus Bradyrhizobium; species Bradyrhizobium sp. Bra64. The sequence continues at coordinate 98,268 of NZ_JALJRD010000003.1, forward strand.
GGGTCGTTCTGACCCGCAAGAGCGCTGATATCTTCGACAAGGACGGCAAGGCCGTCCAGCGCGACAAGATCAAGCACGCCGCCTCGACCTCGCTGGTCGACAAGGCCAATTACCGCCACTTCATGGCGAAGGAGATCCACGAGCAGCCGGAAGTGGTCGGCCACACGCTGGCGCGCTATGTCGACATGGCGACCGAGCGCGTCTCGCTGCCGGTCAAGCTGCCGTTCGACTTCAAGGACATCCAGCGCATTAACATCACGGCCTGCGGCACCGCGAGCTATGCCGGCTTCGTCGCAAAATACTGGTTCGAGCGCTTTGCGCGCGTGCCGGTCGAGGTCGATGTCGCCTCCGAATTCCGTTACCGCGAGGCGCCGCTGCGCAAGGGCGACCTTGCCATCTTCATCTCGCAATCGGGCGAGACCGCCGATACGCTGGCGGCATTGCGTTATGCCAAGGCCGAGGGCGTGCACACGGTGGCCGTCGTCAACGTGCCGACCTCGACGATCGCGCGCGAGAGCGAGACCGTCCTCCAGACGCTCGCCGGACCCGAGATCGGCGTCGCCTCGACCAAGGCCTTCACCTGCCAACTCATGGTGCTGGCGAACCTTGCAATCGCGGCCGGCAAGGCCCGGGGTGAGTTGTCCAACGAGGACGAGACCAAGCTGGTCCACGGTCTCGTCGAGATTCCGCGTTTGATGGCGGATGCGCTCACCACCGAGGTCCAGATCGAAAAGCTCGCGCACAGGATCGCCAAATCCCGCGACGTGCTCTATCTCGGCCGCGGCACCAGCTTCCCGCTGGCGCTCGAAGGCGCGCTGAAGCTGAAGGAAATCTCCTATATCCACGCCGAAGGCTATGCCGCCGGCGAGCTCAAGCACGGCCCGATCGCACTGATCGACGAGACCATGCCGGTCGTCGTCATCGCGCCCTACGACCGCGTATTCGAGAAGACCGTCTCCAACATGCAGGAGGTCGCGGCCCGCGGCGGCAAGATCATCCTGATGACCGACGCCAAGGGCGCGGCGGAGGCGACCGTCGAGTCCCTCGTCACCATCGTCATGCCTGACATGGCGGCGGCGTTCACGCCGATGGTCTATGCCGTTCCCGTGCAGCTGCTCGCCTATCACACGGCCGTCGTCATGGGCACCGACGTCGACCAGCCACGCAACCTCGCAAAATCGGTGACCGTGGAATAGGCAGAGGGGATATCGGCCGGTTCGCTTCGTGGTCTTCCAAAACCTGCTACAAGACCATAGCTTGTGTGCTGCGACCGACCTGGAACCCGAATGACCCCCCGTGACGACGCGCCTGCGCCTCTGGATCCCCTGCCGGAACCGCATACCGGCCTGATGGGCCGCTTCCGCAATTATTTCCTCACGGGCCTCGTCGTGACGGGGCCGATTGCGATCACGCTGTATCTGGTCTGGTGGTTCGTCACCTGGGTTGACGGCGTGGTGCGGCCTTTCGTGCCGCTGGCCTATCGGCCCGAGACCTATCTGCCTTACGTCATTCCCGGCTGGGGACTGATTGTCGCGTTCTTCACGCTGACGCTGGTCGGCTTCCTTGCGGCCAACCTGATCGGGCGGACGCTGGTTGATGTCGGCGAGACCTTTCTCGGTCGCATTCCGGCGGTGCGCGCCATCTATCGCGGCCTGAAGCAGGTGTTCGAGACGTTGTTCTCGGGCAAGGGTTCGAGCTTCCGGAAAGTTGGCCTGGTCGAGTTTCCCTCGCCGGGCATGTGGTCGATCGTGCTGATCTCGCAATCGCCGAATGAAGAGGTCGCGCGCAGCCTGCCGGGGCAGCAGGAGCACGTTTCGGTGTTCCTGCCTTGCTCGCCGAACCCGACCACGGGGTTCTTCTTCTACGTGCCCAAGAGCAAGATCGTCGAGGTCGACATGAGCACCGAGGATGCCGCGACCCTGATCATGTCGGCCGGTGTGGTGCAGCCGGGCTCGGCGCCCGACCCGAAGAAGGCTGCGGCACTCGCCGGCATGGCGAACGCCGCGCGCATTGCCAATGCGGCGGCGCTCCAGCCGCAGCCTGCGAAGGTGGAGTAGGGCCATTCCCGTTTCGGATGGCCGCATTGGCGCAAAGCACTTTCGTCCTCTGCTAGTCTCCCGGTCGAATTGAGCGCCTCGCTCGGAATTCGACCTGGAGTGCACGATGTCCAAAACCATTGCGATCCTCGCCCCCGGCGCCATGGGCAGCGCGGTGGCCCGCCGGCTCAGCGAGCACGGTGCACGCGTGCTGACGTCGTTGAAGGGGCGGAGCGAGGCGACGCAAAAGCGCGCGGCGGACGCCGGCATGATCGGCGCCGAGGACGAAGCGATCGCGGACGCCGACATCATCCTCTCGATCGTGCCGCCGGGCGAAGCTGTGGCACTCGCCGAGCGGCTGGCCGCCCTGATCGTCAGGCGCGAGAAGAAGCCGGTCGTGGTCGACTGCAACGCCGTCAATGTCGATACCGTGATGCGGATCGAGGAGATCATCGGCTCGGCACAGGCGCCGTTCGTCGATGCCGGCATCATCGGATTCCCGCCGCAGCCCGGCGGCAAGAGCCCGGCCTTCTACATGTCCGGCGAGCACGCCAAAGACGTCGCGGTGCTGAAGGAACTCGGGCTCGACGTGCGGATCGTCGAAGGCCCGGTCGGCGCCGCGTCGGCCTTGAAAATGTCCTATGCCGGTATCGTCAAGGGCCTCGCCGGCATCGGCTCGGCGATGGTGGTCGCGGCAACGAAGGCAGGCGCGGCGGACGCGCTGCGCGACGAACTCGCGCTGAGCCAGCCCGCGATTTTGGCCCGCCTCGAAGTCGCCCTGCCGGACATGGTTCCAAAAGCCTATCGCTGGGTGGCTGAGATGCGGGAGATTTCCGGCTTTCTCGGCTCCGATCATCCGGCCAGCCAGATCTACGAGGGCTTTGCGCGCTGGTTCGAGCATCTCGCCGAGGACGCGAATGGCGATGCGATGGAGGCGGACTTGATGAAGGCGTTTGCCGCGCGCGTTGCACAGAAGAAATCCTGATTGTCAGCCAATCACTCACTCGTCGTGCACTGAAACCGAATCCAGAAAGCCCTGGATGTCCCGGTCGCGTCTCAGGCGCACGACCGGGACGTCAGGGCCATATTGGATGCGTTCGGCCTCAATGACTGGCACACGTTCCGTGTCGTAGCGCCAGGCTTCCTTCATCAGTTTCCAGTCGAACTGTTCCGGACACCCCTGGGGCAGATCGGGCCGCGTCGTGTCGCGATCGAGGGCGGAGCGCCAGAGAATGCGCCACTGGCAGAGCCAACGCGGGCGGTCGATGATGACCAGAGTATCGGCGCGGGCGAGGGTGAGATCGAAGGCCAGACCGGAAAAGCTGCCGTCGACGACCCACGCCTCGCCGGCGATCGCCTCGGCGACGCGCGCCCGAAAGCCCGGCTTGTCGGACGGCTTCCAGCCCGGCCGCCAGTAGAGCACGTCGAGATGCACCACGGGCAGCCCGAGCTTGCTCCCGAGATTCCGGGAGAGGCTCGTCTTTCCGCTACCCTGACTGCCTACGACGATGATCCGGCGCATCGCGGCAAGGTTTCACGAAAACCGCCGAGACGATAGATTGGATTTCAACTTGCCGTTCCAGGGGCCGGGTGGCTGTATGTGCGTCGCGTGCAATAGGAGTTCGAATGAGAGTGCTCGTGATCGGCGCAGGGGCGCTCGGAGGCTACTACGGAGCTCGCCTGGTCCGCGCCGGCGGCGATGTGACCTTTCTGGTACGGCTGGGGCGGGCGGAGCAATTGCGGCGGAACGGACTGCAGGTCGTGAGCCCGCATGGCGACTTTGCCGTGCAGCCGAAAGTCATCCTGGCTGACGACCTCAAGGAAGCGTTCGACGTCGTGCTCGTCGGGGTGAAATCCTACTCGCTCGACGATGCGATGGCCCAGTTTGCCCCGGCAGTCGGCGCCGATACGATGGTTCTGCCGATCCTCAACGGTTTGAAGCATATCGATGCTCTGATCGCGCGGTTCGGCGCGAGGTGCGTCCTCGGCGGGCTTGCGAACGTCAGTGCCGGACTCGATGCGGATGGCAGGGTCGTTCAGTTCATGGCCAATCAGACGATTGTGTTCGGCGAGATCAGGGGTTCGTTGAGCGAGCGTGCCCTTGCGCTGGAGGCACTGCTCCATGTCCCCGGCATCGACGTACGCGCCAGCGAAGCGATCATGCAGGACATGTGGGAGAAGTTCGTCCAGCTCAGCACGCTTGCCGGCATCACCTGCCTGATGCGTGCAAGCGTTGGCGACATCCTGGCTGTGCCGAACGGCGAGCAATCTATTTTCCGCCTGTTCGCCGAATGCTGCGCAGTCGCGACGGCTTCCGGTTTTGAGCCGCGCGCTCCGTTCATCGAGTTCGACCGTAAGCTGTTCACGACCCTGGACTCTCCGCTCAAGGCCTCGATGCTGCGCGATATCGAGCGCGGCTCGATCACCGAGGCGGAGCACATCCTCGGCGATATGGCCAACCGGGCCCGTGCGCTGGGCATCGACACGCCGCTGCTGGATCTCGCCCGGGCGCATGTGGCGGCTTATGAGATCGGGCGTCAGAGAGCTGCGGGCTAACCTGCCCCGATCAGCGGGATCGCCTCGTCCCGCTCATACAGATACAGCAGGCACCGCAGCGCTTCGCCACGCTCGCCCTTGAGCTTCGGGTCGTCCTTCAGGACGCGCAGCGCCTCGTCGCGGGCCTGCGTGATGAGCTGGCCGTGCACCTCCGAGCGCGCGATGCGGTAGCCGGGCAGGCCGCTCTGGCGCACGCCAAGCACGTCGCCTTCGCCGCGCAGCTTCAGATCCTCCTCGGCGATGCGGAAGCCGTCGGTGGTCTCGCGGATCACCTTCAGCCGTGCCTTCGACATCTCGCCGAGCGGCTCCGAGTAGAGCAGCAGGCAGGTCGATGCCTCCGAGCCGCGCCCGATGCGGCCGCGCAACTGGTGCAGCTGGGCGAGGCCGAAGCGCTCGGCGTTCTCGATCACCATGATGGTCGCCGCCGGCACGTCGACACCGACCTCGACCACAGTGGTCGCAACCAGCAGCCCGATTTCGTGGGCGGCGAACTGGCCCATCACCCGGTCCTTCTCGGTGCCTTTCATCTGGCCGTGGACGAGGCCGACGCGGTCGCCGAAACGCTTTTGCAGATTTTCGAAGCGCTTGGTCGCATTGGTCAGGTGCTCGGTGCCCTCGGCCTCGGATTCCTCGACCAGCGGGCAGATCCAGTAGACCAGCTTGCCCGATTGAAGCGCTCGGCCGATGCTGTCGGTGACTTCCTCGAGGCGGCTCATCGATATGGTGCGGGTTTCGATCGGCTGGCGGCCGGCAGGTTTTTCACGCAGCTCGGAGATGTCCATGTCGCCGAAATAAGTCAGCACCAGCGTTCGCGGGATCGGCGTGGCGCTCAGCACCAGGACGTCGACCGCTTCGCCTTTCGAGGTCAGCGCGAGCCGTTCGCGCACGCCAAAGCGGTGCTGCTCGTCGACGATCGCGAGCGCGAGATCGTGGAAGATGACGTCGTCCTGGATCAGCGCATGGGTGCCGACGAGCAGGTCGATCTCGCCTTCCGCAAGCTGCGCGAGGATGTCGCGCCGCTCCTTGCCCTTTTCGCGGCCGGTGAGGATCGCGACTCGCATTCCCGCGCGCTCGGCGAGCGGCGCGATGGTCTTGATGTGCTGGCGGGCCAGAATTTCGGTCGGGGCCATCAGCGCCGCCTGCTTGCCGACCTCGGTGACGGCCGCGGCAGCGAGCAGCGCCACCACGGTCTTGCCGGAGCCGACGTCGCCCTGGAGCAGGCGCAGCATGCGCACGGGCTGTTGCAGATCATTGGCGATGGCGGCTGCCGCGTCGCGCTGGGATGACGTCAGCGCATAGGGCAGCGCGTCGATGATCTTGTTGCGGAGATGCCCGTCGCCGGCGTTGCGCACGCCGGCGGGGCGGCGCAGTTGCGCGCGGATCAGGGCGAGCGCCAGTTGTCCTGCCAATAGCTCATCGAAGGCAAGGCGCGACCAGAACGGCTGGTCGGGCAAGATGTCCGTGAGCTCGACCGGCTGATGCACGCGGGTCAGCGCTTCGGTGATCGGCGGGAAATTGCAGCGGCGTAGCACCTCCGGGCTGATCCATTCCGGCAGGGCCGGCAGTTTCTGCAGCGCCTGGGTGACCGCGCGGCGCAGCGACCCGAGCGCGAGGCCCTCGGTCAGCGGGTAGACGGGATCGATCCCGGAGAGTTTCGAGATCGCCTCCTCGTCCAGCACGCGGTCGGGATGCACGATCTGCGGGATGCCGTCATACATCTGGAGCGTGCCCGAGACGTAGCGCTTCTCGCCAACGGGCAGCAGCTTTTCGACATAGCCGGGCTTGGCGCGAAAGAACGTCAGCACGACGTCGCCGGTGTCGTCGCTGGCATAGACGAGATAGGGCGCGCGCGCATTGCGCGGCGGGGGCGGGCGGTGGCGATCGACGGTGACCTCCAGCGTCACCATGGTTCCCTGGGCGGCGTCGCGGATTTTCGGCCGGGCCCGGCGGTCGATGACCTGGCTCGGCAGATGCAGCAACAGGTCGACCAGCCGCGGCGTCTCGCTGCGGCTGAGCAAATATTGCAGCAGCTTGTCCTGCTTCGGACCGACGCCGGGCAGGCTGGTCACGGGGGCGAACAGCGGATTGAGCAGGCTGGGGCGCATTCTTGCAACATTCGTCATGCGCGGGCTCGACCCGCGCGTCCATCTTTTCAATGACGATGGATTGCCGGGTCAAGCCCGGCAATGACGGTCCCCAAACAATTGCAATAACAAAGGGCTGACACGGCTCGCCTGAATGGCTATATCACCCCCGCCCGGCACGTCCGGGCTTTCTGCGTTTGACTGGATTTGAGACATGACGGGAACGACACGATCGAGCAACGGGCTGGATGACCGCCGCAAGCGGCTCCTGTTCCGCTGCTGGCACCGCGGCACGCGCGAGATGGACCTGATTCTCGGCCGCTTCGCGGACGCCGAGATCGGCAATTTGTCCGACACCGAGCTGACCGAGCTCGAGACGCTGCTCGAGGTCAACGATCCCGATCTCTATGCCGCCATCACCGGCGACAAGGTGCTGCCGGCTGATGTCACCGGCGCGCTGTTTGCCCGCATCAAGGCGTTTCCGATCGCGGACGGCAACGCATGAAGCAGGGGATGAAATCTCCGGCCGAGCTGCTCACGCCCGGCCGCGCGCTGACGCTTGCCAATGTTGCCGAGGGCGCTGAGGGCCTCGTCGTCTCCGATCTGGCACGCGCCATCGCGGCGCGGCCGAAGAAGCCGGCCGTCAGCCTCGCGGTGGTCTGCCGCGACGGCCCGCGGATGCAGCAGCTCGAGCGCGCGCTGCAATTCTTTGCGCCCGATCTGCCGGTGCTGACGTTTCCGGCCTGGGACTGCCAGCCCTATGACCGCGTCTCGCCGCATGGCGGCGTTTTGGCGCAGCGCCTGACGACGCTGGCGCGGCTTGCCTCGCTTACCGGCAGCGACAAGCCACTGATCGTGCTGACCACCGTGAACGCCGTCGTTCAGCGCGTGCCGGCGCGCGAGCTGGTCGCGGCACAAGCGCTGTCGGTGGCGCCGGGCAACGTCGTGCCGATGGACACCATCATCGCCTGGCTCGAGCACAACGGCTACAACCGCTCCTCCACCGTCCGCGAGCCCGGCGAATACGCCGTGCGCGGCGGCATCCTGGACCTGTTTCCGGCCGGCCTCGAGCAGCCCGTCCGCTTCGACTTCTTCGGCGACAGCCTGGAATCGATCCGCTCCTTCGACGCGGAGACCCAGCGCACGCTGCTCGACATGCGATCGCTGGATCTCGTGCCGATCTCCGAATTCCAGCTCGTCACCGACACTATCCGCCGCTTCCGCATGGGCTATGTCGCCGAGTTCGGCGCGCCCGAGCGCGACGACGCGCTGTACGAGGCCGTCAGCGAGGGGCGCCGCCATCCCGGCATGGAGCATTGGCTGCCGCTGTTCCAGGACCGGATGGATACGCTGTTCGACTATCTGCAAGGCGCGGCCGTCGCGATCGAGCCACAGGCCGAGGACGCCATCCGCGAGCGCTTCAAGCAGATCCTCGACTATTACCAGGCCCGCCACGATGCGATGGAGCATCCGGGCGGCGGCGCCATCTACAAGCCGCTGCCGCCTGACAGGCTCTATCTGACCGAGCAGGAGTGGGGCAGGCGCGAGAGCGAGATGCCCCTGGTGCGGCTGACGCAGTTTTCGGTTCCGGCCGATGGCACGAGCGTCGTCGATGCCGGAGCGCGCAAGGGCCGCGACTTCGCGCCGGAGCGCAACGACACCGCCGCCAACGTATTCGAATCCGTCGTCAGCCACGTGATGGGGCTGCACGCCCAGCGCAAGAAAGTGGTGATCGCGCTCTGGAGCGAAGGCTCGCGCGACCGCATGACCTCGATGCTGCGCGACCACAAGCTGACCCACACCACCAGCGTCAACAGCTGGCGCACGGTGCAGGCGACCCCGCGCAACGAGACCATGCTCGCCGTGCTCGGCCTGGAAAGCGGTTTCGAGACCGACGAGATCGCGCTGATCAGCGAACAGGACATCCTTGGCGACCGCCTGGTCCGGCCGCGCAAGGCGAGCCGCAAGCTCGACAATTTCATCTCGGAGGTGACGAGCCTTGCCGCCGGCGACATCGTGGTCCACGTCGACCACGGCATCGGCCGCTTCATCGGCCTGCAGACGCTCGACGTCGCCGGCGCGCCGCACGACTGCCTCGAGCTGCATTACGCCGCCGAGACCAAGCTGTTCCTGCCGGTCGAGAACATCGAGCTGTTGTCGCGCTACGGCTCCGATCAGACCACGGTCGAGCTCGACCGTCTCGGCGGAAGCGGCTGGCAGACCCGCAAGGCGAAGCTCAAGAACCGCATCCGCGAGATCGCGGGCGAGCTGATCAAGATCGCCGCGGAGCGGCATTTGCACGAGGCGCCGAAGCTTCCGGTGCAGCCGGGCCTTTACGACGAGTTCTGCGCACGCTTCCCCTACGACGAGACCGAGGACCAGCTAGGGGCGATCGAATCCACCCTGAAGGACCTCGAAACGGGCCGTCCCATGGACCGGCTGATCTGCGGCGACGTCGGCTTCGGCAAGACCGAGGTGGCCTTGCGCGCGGCCTTCGCCGTGGCGCTCGAAGGCAAGCAGGTCGCGGTCGTGGTGCCGACCACGCTGCTCGCCCGTCAGCACCACAAGACGTTCAGCGAGCGGTTCAAGGGTTTTCCGGTGCAGGTCGCACAGGCCTCGCGCCTGGTCCCGACCAAGCAGCTCAATCTGGTCAAGAAGGGCCTCACCGACGGTTCGGTCGACATCGTCGTCGGCACCCACGCGCTACTCAGCAAGTCGATCAAGTTCAGGGATCTCGGGCTGCTGATCGTCGACGAGGAGCAGCATTTCGGCGTCAGCCACAAGGAACGGCTGAAGCAACTGCGCGCCGAGGTGCACGTGCTGACGCTGTCGGCAACGCCGATTCCGCGCACGCTCCAATTGGCGCTCACCGGCGTACGCGAACTCTCGATCATCGCCTCGCCGCCGGTCGACCGTCTCGCGGTGCGCACCTTCGTCGCCCCGCACGATCCGCTGATGATCCGCGAGGCGCTGCTGCGCGAGCGCTATCGCGGCGGCCAGGCGTTCTACGTGGTGCCGCGCATCGACGACCTCGCCGAGGTCAAGGATTTCCTCGACAAGAACGTGCCGGAGATGAAGGTCGCGGTCGCGCACGGCCAGATGCCGCCCGCCGTGATCGAGGACATCATGACCGCGTTCTACGACGGCAAGTTCGACATCCTGCTGTCGACCACCATCGTCGAATCCGGCCTCGACATCCCCAACGCCAACACTCTGATCGTGCACCGCGCCGACATGTTCGGCCTTGCCCAGCTCTACCAGCTCCGCGGCCGCGTCGGTCGCTCCAAGCTGCGGGCCTATGCGCTGTTCACGCTGCCGGCGCAGCAGAAGATCACGGCGCAGGCCGAGCGCCGGCTCACCGTGCTGCAATCGCTGGAGACGCTGGGCGCGGGCTTCCAACTCGCCTCCCATGACCTCGACATCCGTGGCGCCGGCAACATCCTGGGCGAGCAGCAGTCCGGCCACATCAAGGAAGTCGGCTTCGAGCTCTACCAGTCGATGCTCGAGGAGGCGATCGTCAACCTCAAGGCCGGCGTGTCCGAGCCGGCCGCCGACCGCTGGTCGCCGACCATAACGATCGGCATGCCCGTGCTGATCCCGGAGGACTATGTCGGCGACCTCTCGGTGCGGCTGTCGCTCTACCGGCGGCTCGCCGATCTCGACAGCGAGGAGGAGATCGAGAACTTCGGCGCCGAGATGCGCGACCGTTTCGGCGTGCTGCCGGACGAGGTGCGCTACCTGTTCAAGGTCGCCGCGATCAAGGCGTTCTGCCGCCAGGCCAATGTCGAGAAGATCGATGCCGGTCCGAAGGGCGCCGTCATCGCCTTCCGCGACAGTTCGTTCGCCCATCCCGACCGACTGGTGTCGTTCATCCGCAGCCACGGCCAGGCCGCCAAGGTGCGGCCCGACATGAAGGTGGTGTTCTTCCAGGACTGGGAGACGCCGGAAGAGCGTCTCGCCGGTACCACCGAGATCATGCGCCAACTGGCGCACCTCGCGCAGAGCAAGAAGGCGGCGTAGACGCTATCGCGCCTCCAGGAGCGGCGCAGCGCGAAACGATGCGGCGCTCCTGGATCCGAAAACAACGACTTATGGCTACTTGCGGAATGACCGAGCAGTAGCCATATCCATTCCATCGAGTTTCGGCCGAATGACTTGGCCTCGCCGCTTTCAAGCGCGCCTGACTGACGACCCTCCCTCCAGATCTCGACGACACCGACCGCGCTTCTGAGCCCGGCCAAACGCTTATCTGTCTTAAAGGACGACCCCCATGACGACGGGAACTGTGAAGTGGTTTAACAGCCAAAAGGGTTTCGGCTTCATTCAGCCAGACCAGGGAAGCCAGGATGTGTTCGTTCATATCAGCGCCGTTGAACGCGCCGGCATGAATACCCTCAACGAAGGGCAGAAGGTTTCTTTCGAAATCGTTGCAGACAGCCGAACCGGCAAGTCTGCTGCTGAGGATCTGCGCGCCGCATAGGCTGCCGCAATCGCCATGACGTCGCTTTGACCACGGATGTACTGGCAGAGCTTCTGATTTCTGGACCCGCGACCGTTCATCGGCCGCGGGTTTTTTGCACCGGCTGACGCCCGTCGCAAATGAGAACGCCAATGGTCGCATTTCGCGCAAAGATCCCCATATGGACTCCATGAGCAATTGGCAGAAGTCGACCACGCGACAAGCACCCAAGACCAAGGCTGAGCTCCGGCTCATGCTGACCGAGGCGGTCCGCAATACGCAGCCGGGCCTTGAGCCGGAGCGGCTGTCGAAATCCAGGAAGATCGCGGCCGGGACGGCTCCCGCCAATCCAGCGTCCGGGGGCGCCGCACCGGTTCGCTGAGCCACGAGAAGGACCAGCATGCGCAAGCTTCCCCAGCCCACCGAGCAAGAGCTTAGAGAGGGGCCCCAGGCAGTGTCCTTTCAGATCGCGAATGGGAACGCGCGGCAGAGCTGTATTCTGCAAACCAATTTCCCCACCAAAGTGCAGGCGCAGAGATACCTTCTGGCGAATTGGCCGGCCGTCGAGAAGATGGCGCGCGACGCTCTCGCGACGGGAACCGTTGAGGACGGCCAGGTCAAGCTCGTGATGGTTTGAGCGTTCGAGCTCCGACGGCGGCGTGATCTCAGAAAGAGCCGTCTGTCGACTTGGACAGGTCAGAGTACGCTCGCAGTTCCTCGAGGCGAGCTTCGAGGGCCGGCTGGGCCACCGCGAGCGCGTCGCTGCCGGCCGCGAACTGCCTCGGCGGATTGTCCATCCCGGCGATTTTGACCAGGGCATCGCCGAGCCTGGCCGGATCACCTTGCTGGGCGCCGTGGTAGCCTGACCACATGTTTTCTGCGGTGCCTTCCGCGGCGTAGTCTTCGATCGTGCTGCCGGCATATTTGGCGTTGTGAGCATCGAGCAGGTCTGTCCGGAAGAACCCGGGCTCGACTGCGACGATCTTGATGCCGAACGGCTCGACCTCATGGGCCACCGATGCCGACAGGCCTTCGACCGCGAACTTTGCGGCGCTATAGGCCCCGCAATGCTTGAAACCGACGATACCTGCTAGGGAGCTGATGTTGATGATCCGGCCGGATCTCCGCTTGCGCATCACCGGAAGTACCGCGCGCATCATGTACATCACGCCGTAGAAATTGGTCGCGATCAGTCGCTCGATTTCAGCCGTGCTAAACTCCTCGAAATTGCCGAGCAGGCTATAGCCGGCATTGTTGACGAGAACGTCGATGCGGCCGAACGCCTTGATCGCCGCGTCGACAGCGGGCTTGGCCTGGGCCTCGTCGGCGACGTCCAACTGCACGAACGCGAGGTTGTCGCCTGCGACGTCGTTCAGGGCATTGCGGACCTTGTCGAGGTTGCGGCCGGTCGCGACGACGCGATCGCCGGCCTTCAATGCCGCCCTTGCGGTTGCCACACCGATGCCGCTGCCGGCGCCCGTGATGAACCAGACCTTGCTCATGATTACTTCCTGTTCTCGGTGTTGAGAGGGCACTGGCGCCGGGGCTTGGCGGTCAGCCGCTAATTTGCAGGGACTGCGCCGATTTGCTGAAGCAATCCGAGCAGATCGGGCTGGCCTGTTTCTTCGATGATCTGCCCATGCGACAGGCGATAGATGTTCAGGGCCTGGACCGCGATCTTCTTCCCGGTCGATGGGGTGCCGAAGAAGGTGCCGAGGTGAGTCCCTCCCATGGTGAAGCGCGCAGCCACCTTGTCATCTTCGGCAACCATCTCCTCGAGCGTCCATTGAATATCCGGGAAACTTCCGCGCATCATCTGGATGATGGCAAGATAACCCGCCGGCCCTCGCATCGGCTCGCTGCGTCCGGGGACATGGAAGGTCGCATCGGGAGAAATGAGCTCTGCGGCCAGAGTCTGGCTAGCAGTGTTGATGAACTCCGTGAAACGGATCATCACCTTCTTGCTCACGTCTGATGTCATGACGTCATCTCTCTATTCATGGACAATGTGGATATTCGGAAGACGACCGTGGCGGCCGCCGCCTGATCAGGCCAGTTTGAACGGGAGCTGACGCAGCGGCTTGCCGGTCAGCCGTGCGATGGCATTGCCGAACGCCGGTGCCAGGGGCGGCAGGCCAGGCTCGCCGATGCCGGTGGGTGGTTCGACGCTGGGCACGATGTGGACGTTGAATTCGGGCATGTCGGTGATGCGCGCGACGGTGTAGCCATCAAAATTACTCTGTTCGACCACGCCGTCCCTGAGCGTGATCGCCGACCCCGGCAGGCACATCGAGAGGCCAGTGACTGCGGCGCCCTGTACCTGGGCCTCCACGGTGCGTGGGTTCACGGCCAGATTGCAATGCACGCCGGCGGTTACGCGGTGTAGCGCAGGCCGGCCGTCTTTCACCGACGCTTCCACCACATAAGCCACCACGGAATCGAAGGACTCGTGCACGGCCACGCCCCAGGCCCGGCCCGCAGCAAGGTGCGTCTTGCCGTAGCCGCTTCTGTCCACCGCCAGTTGCAGCGCGTCCCTGTGGCGCGGATGCTTGTCGCCGAACAGCCGCATCCGATAGGTGACCGGATCCTGCTGCGTCGCACGGGCGATCTCGTCGAGCAGGGTCTCCATCACGAAGGCGGTGTGGGTGGAGCCCACGCTGCGCCACCACAGCACCGGTACGTTGAGCTTGGGATGATGCACGGTCAGGCGCATCGGCAGCGGGTAGGGGTCGCGCATGCCTTCGGTTGCCGTGCCGTCGATGCCGTTCTTGACCTGGAACTGCTCGAACACGGAGCCGGTGGTGATGGATTGGCCGACAATGACGTGATCCCAGGCCAGTACGTTGCCGCGCTCGTCGAAGCCGATGCGGGCGCGGTGCAGATGCATGGGACGGTAAAAGCCGCCCCGCATGTCATCCTCGCGGCTCCACAGCGTGCGCACCGGCGCATTCAGTCCGGCGGCCCGCGCAGCCTTCGCGATCTCGCAGGCCTCGACCACGGTGTCGCTCGTGCTGGAGAAACGCCGGCCGAAGCCACCGCCGGCCATTTGCACGTTCACAGTCACCTGTTCGGGCTTGAGGTTCAGCACGCGCGCCGCCGCGCCCGCATCCAGCCCGGCACATTGGCTGCCGACCCACAGCTCGGCGCGGCCCTCGGTGAGGGCAACGGTGCAGTTCAACGGCTCCATCGCCGCGTGGGCGAGGTAGGGGAAGACGAACTCGGCTTCCAGTTGCCGGGGCGCTGTGGCGAGCGGCGCCATGTCGGCGTCGAACTTGCGCGGGCCGGGACGGCCGGCCAGCTCGCGGTAGTGGACGAGCTGCCGTTCGCTGTCGACCTTCTCCACCTTCGCGGAGTCCCACTTCAGCTTCAGGGCGTCGCGGCCCTGTGTGGCCTGCCAGTATCCGTCGGCGACCACCGCGACGCCTTCGGCGCCGCCATCCAGCGGCACGCGCAGCACGGCCTTCACGCCATTGACGGCGCGCGCCGCGCTGTCATCGACCGCGGCTAGGCGTGCGCCGAATACTGACGGACGCGCCACGACGGCTGTCAACTGACCGGGCAGGCGCGTATCGATGCCGAAATCCTGTCGCCCGCTGCTCTTGGCCCGCGCATCCAGGCGCGGCGTAGGGCAGCCGATGATGCGGAAATCCTTCGGATCCTTCAGCGTAACCTTCTCAGGCACCGGCCGTGCCATGGCGGCTTCGGCCAGTTCGCCATAACCGAGCTTGCGGCCGCCGGGGCCAAGCACCGTCCCGGCCTGCGTTCGCAGCGTGGCTATATCCACCTTCCAGCGCGCCGCGGCAGCTGCGAGCAACATGGCCCGTGCGCGTGCGCCGAGTTCGCGATACTGCGAAAAACTGTTCTTGATCGAATGCGAGCCGCCGGTGAGATGAATGCCGAACAGCGGATCGACATAGGCGGCATCGTTGGTGCCGTGCCGGCTGCGCACCAGGGTCCAGTCGGCGTCGAGCTCTTCGGCCAGGATCATCGGCAGCGCGGTGTGGACGCCCTGTCCGAATTCCAGCCGGTTGATGGTCACGGTGACCTCGCCGTTGCCGGCGATTTGGACGAAGGCCGACGGCTGCTGTGTCGGCTTGAGGGCGCTGGCGGGGTTACCACCAGCGGTCGTCGCGCCCATGGCGACGTGCGGAAATGCGCCGAGCGCCAGCCCGGTGGCCCCGGCGAGTTTCAGGAAGCTGCGGCGCGGCAGCGTCTTCACGGGCTGACCCCGTTCCAGCATGTGCTGGAGCGCGCGCGGTAATTCGCTGTAGTCGATGTTCGGCAGCATGGCGGCTCCTTCAGGCGAGCGTGCGCGCGGCGTCGGCGACGGCGGCGCGGATGCGGACGTAGGTGCCGCAACGGCAGATGTTGCCGGCCATCGCCGCGTCGATGTTGTCGGGGGTCGGTTGCTGTCCGGCGGGCAGGGACTTGATCAAGGCGATGGCGCTCATGATCTGGCCGCTCTGGCAGTAGCCGCACTGCGCCACGTCGTGCTTGACCCAGGCTGCATGCACGGCGGCGCCGACGCGGTCGGTGCCGTCGGTCGCGGCCTCGATGGTGATGATCTTCTTGCCCTCGGCATCCGAGACTGGCGTGATGCAGGAACGGATGGCCTCGCCATCCAGATGCACCGTGCAGGCGCCGCATTGGGCGGCACCGCAGCCGAACTTGGTGCCGGTCAGCCCGATCACGTCGCGCAGCGCCCAGAGCAGGGGCATCGCAGGGTCTGCATCGATCGTGACCTCCCGGTTGTTCACGATAAGCTTCATCAATCCGCTCCTTGCGGCCTGTCGCGCAGGCCGAGTTGGTCAACTAGGCGTGCCGACATTCGGCTACGTTTGGAGCCGTCGGACAGCCACGACGGCGACGTCTCGACCGGTGCGCTACGTGCCCGCTGACAGCCTGATAAACCTAGATGCGGATTTCGATTAGTCATTATAATCTGCTTAAGCTTATGTATGTGGTGCATGAATGAAGCGAGACGATCTGTATGACCTCGCAGCCTTTGCTGCGGTCGCGGAACAGGGCAGCTTCACCCGTGCGGCGGCCGAGCTCGGCATGTCGCAGTCGGCGTTGAGCCATGCCATGAAGGCGCTGGAGGAGCGGCTCGGGGTGCGGCTGCTGTCGCGGACCACGCGTTCCGTGTCGACGACGGAAGCGGGGGAGACGCTGCTGCGTTCGCTGCGTCCCGCGCTGGACGAAATCTCCTCAGGTGTAGACGCGGTCGGCGCTCTGCGCGGCAAGCCGTCCGGCACCGTCCGCGTCACGGCGACCAAGCACGCGGTCTCGTCCGTCGTGATGCCTGTCCTGCCGCGTTTCCTTGCGTCCCATCCCGATATCCGGGTCGATATGATCGTCGATGACAATCTGATCGACATCGTCGCGGAGCGCATCGACGCCGGCATCCGTTTCGGCGACATCGTCGAGAAGGACATGATCGCCGTCCGCATCGGGCCGGACATCCGTATGGCTGTCGTCGGCGCGCCCTCCTATTTTGCCGACCATCCGGTGCCCAGGACGCCCCGCGAACTCGCCGGCCATCGCTGCATCAACTACCGGCATGTCAGGTCGGGTGGGCTTTACGCCTGGGACTTCGAGGAGAAGGGCCGGCCCCTGGAGGTTCGCGTCGAGGGACCCCTCGTGTTCAACAACGCCGATCTGATTCGAGAGGCAGCATTGGCGGGGCAGGGCATCGCCTATGTCTACGCGGATGAGGTAGCAGCGGACGTCCGCGCCGGGCGGTTGAAGCGGATTCTGGAGAAATGGTGCCCGACCTTCCCCGGCTACTACCTCTATCATCCCAGCCGGCGACAGATGCCTCCGGCGCTGGCTGCGCTGATTGGCGCGCTTCGTTACAAACCGTAAGAGCGCGACACGGACAATTCATAAGCTTGCTCGATAAGTCCATGCGAATTACGCCATCTAATCGCACGGCGGCCCATCTTCTATAACAGGCTGTGAGGGGTGACCACGCCCTGCCGGCGCGCGCGTCCGGGAAGCAACCGCGGCGCACAGGAGATCCTTCATGAAGCTGCAAGCCGCGGTCGTCGCATTGCTTGCGTTGATGGTAATACCATCGGCCCGCACGGAGGAGACTGCCATCATGACCGGATCGAAGTCTGTGCTCTCGTATGAGGATGTTCGGAAGGTTGCCCCGGCGCTGGAGGCCTACACGCAGAACCGTCTCCTCGGCGATGTCTGGAAACGGCCCGGCCTTGCGCCGCGCGACCGCAGCATCGTCATCCTGGCAGCGCTGATCGCGCGCAGTCAGACGATCGAGATGCCGTATCATTTCAATCTTGCGCTCGATAACGGCGTGAAGCCGCGCGAGATATCGGAGATGATCACGCATCTCGCCTTCTACGCCGGCTGGGCCAACGCGATGTCGGCCGTGGCCATTGCCAAGGACGTCTTCGCCGCCCGAGGCATCGGCGCCGGAGAGCTTCCGGCCGTCACGGTGAAGCCATTGCCACTCGACGAGGCTGCCGAGGCACAGCGTGCAGCGTTCGTCGAGGGCCAGTTCGGCGCATCCTTCCCAGGCGTTGTGCAATACACCACCGACGTGCTGTTTCGTGACCTGTGGCTGCGTCCGGACCTTGCGCCCAGGGACCGTAGTCTCGTCACCATCAGCGCGCTGATCGCAAACGGGCAGATGGCGCAGCTCACGCCGCACCTCAACAGGGCGATGGACAATGGTCTGACCCAGACCGAGGCTTCGGAAGCCATCACGCAACTGGCGTTCTATGTCGGCTGGCCCCACGTCTTTTCGGCGATGCCCGTCGCCAAGGATGTGTTTGCGAAGCGGCCACGTTAGCCGCGTTCGCGCGGCCATTGGCGAGGAGGCTGACTTGAGTATCTCGCAACTTCTTCTGATCGGCGCGTCCGTGCTCACGGCAGCCGTCTCCGGAGTCGCTGCCGGCGCCGGAACGCAGCCGCTCTACGTGCAGGAGGCGGAGATCGAGGTCGATCCCGCGCAGCTTGAATCCTACAAGGCTGCGGTGGCCGAGCAAATCGAGACCGCCACGCGCGTTGAGCCCGGTGTCATCGCACTCTATGCCGTATCCGAAAACGACAATCCCGCACGCGTCAGGGTGTTCGAGATCTACCGGGATCAGGATGCCTACCGGTCTCACCTGGAAACCATCCACTTCAAGACATACAAGGCAACGGTGGAGAAGATGGTCCGGTCGCTCAAGCTGATCCGAACCACGCCCATCGCTTTTGGTGCTTTGCCAAAGTGATTCAGCCCCGGTGGCGGAGCGCCTCCACCAGCAGCGCAAAGGCCGCGGAGGGCTGACGCCGGCTTGGGTAGTAGAGATGGTAGCCGGGATAGGGCGGGCACCAGTCCTCGAGCACCCACCTGAGGCGGCCCTTGCTGATATGTGGTTGCACCAGGCCCTCCGGCAGATAGGCCAGGCCCAGGCCTGCAAGCGCGGCCTGGAGCATCTGGGTCGTGGTGTTGAAGAACAATTGGCCGTCGACCCGAACCTTGAGCTCCCGCGAGCCCTTTTCGAACTCCCAGGCGTACAATCCGCCGTGGGTCGGCAGGCGCAGATTGATGCAATTGTGCTCGACCAGTTGCGACGGCTTTCTCGGCTCTGACCGGCTCCGGAAATAGGACGACGCCCCGACGACAGCCATGCGCGCGTCGGGGCCGATCCGCACCGCAATCATGTCCCTCGCGACTTGCTCGCCATCCCGCACGCCGGCATCGAAACGCTGCGCGACGATATCCGTCAGGCCGTAGTCGCTGACGATCTCGACCTTGATGTCGGGATACTCACGCAAGAGCTTCGCAAGTTTCGGCAGAAGGACAGCGCCGGTGGCATATTCGGTCGCGGTGATGCGGATCGTACCCGAGGGCCTTTCCCGAAGCTCGGTCAAGGCGGCGAGTTCGGTCTCGATCTCGGCGATGCGTGGACCCACATTGCGCAACAGGCGCTCGCCGGCGGCCGTCGGCGACACGCTGCGCGTAGTGCGCGTCAGCAGGCGTAGCTTCAGCCGGGCCTCAAGCTCCTTGATGGTGTAGCTGAGCGCGGACTGTGAAATGCCGAGTTTCGCGGCCGCTCTCGTGAAGCTGCCTTCTCGGGCGACGATCAGGAAGGCCGAGAGGTCGTCGAGATTTCCGCGCTGCATTTATCGATCCTGCTTATAAGCCCATGCCAATTATAGTGGCTAATCCGCATAGCCGCACGCGTTAGATTTGGCGCAGTCCCGCTTGAGGTAAGGCGAGCACGGCATATGGATCGATCGGATGTTCCCTTCCGGCAATGCGAGAGCAATGCGGCGAATGCACGCTGCGTGCTGACGCGACGGGGCATGCTCTCGGGCGCTGCCGGACTGGTTACGCTGGCATCGTTCCCTGCAGGCTCTGCGCGGGCTCGGGGTGAGACTAGTCCGACAACAGGAAGATTTGGAACAATGGACATCAAACGCAACGGCTCACGCCCCACTGGCAAAGGCCCCGAAGCATGGTTCAGCGGCACGGTTCGCGTCGATCCGCTCTTTCAGGTGGGTGATCCAGCACAGCTGAGCGGTGGTCAGGTGACTTTCGAACCCGGCGCACGAACCATGTGGCACACCCATCCGCTCGGCCAGACCCTGATCGTCACGACCGGCCTCGGCTGGGTGCAAAGCGAGGGGGGACCTATCGAGGAAATCCGCCCCGGCGATGTCGTCTGGTTCCCACCCGGCGAGAAGCACTGGCACGGTGCGACCGCGACGACCGCGATGACGCATATCGCCATCACGCAGTCACTCAACGGCAAGAATGTCGACTGGATGGAGAAGGTCAGCGACGAACAGTATCGCGAGTGATGTCGCAGCTGGCTGAGTGATATGACCGAAAGACCGAAAATGCAGATGCGCGAGCTCGGCGATAGCGGCCTCACGGTCTCGGCCATGGGACTCGGCTGCATGGGCCTGAATTATCATCGTGGCCCGGCGCCGGAACGGAACGAGATGATCGCGCTGGTCCGCGCGGCGGTTGAACGCGGTGTCACCTTCTTCGACACCGCCGAGGTGTACGGCCCGTTCACCAATGAGGAACTGGTCGGCGAGGCGCTGAAGCCGTTCCGGAAGGACGTCGTCATCGCCACCAAGTTTGGCCACGACCTCGATCCCGCCAGCTCTCAAACATCTGGCGGGCTCGACAGCCGTCCCGAACGCATCCGGCAGGCGGCCGAAGGTTCGTTGAAGCGATTGCGGGTCGATGCGATCGACCTGCTCTATCAGCACCGCGTCGATCCCAATGTCCCGATCGAGGACGTCGCCGGTGCGGTGAAGAATCTGATCGCCCAGGGCAAGGTCAGGCATTTCGGCCTCAGCGAGGCCGGTGCCTCGACCATCCGCCGCGCGCACGCGATCCAGCCGGTCGCAGCGATCCAGAGTGAATACTCGCTGTGGTGGCGTCAGCCCGAGGCGGACGTGTTGCCGGTTTGCGAGGAACTGGGGATCGGATTCGTCCCTTTCAGCCCCCTGGGGAGGGGATTCCTCACCGGCCAGATCGACGAGAGCACGAGCTTCGGCGGCAATGACAATCGCGCCGGCTTGCCGCGCTTTACGCCCGAGGCACGCAAGGCGAACAGGCCGGTCGTGGACCTGCTCGCCGAGATCGGCGTTCGCAAGCGTGCAACGCCGGCGCAGGTCGCGTTGGCCTGGTTGCTGGCACAGAGGCCGTGGATCGTCCCGATCCCCGGCACGACGAAGCTCGGCCGCCTCGACGAGAACATCGCCGCGACCTCGGTCGCGCTGACTCCCGACGAACTCAGGCACATCGATGCCTCGGTCGCGCGGATCACCATCACGGGCGATCGCTACTTGCAAGCGGAAGCCGCGCGTACGCAGCGCTGACAGCGCGTACGGCGACCCGATACATCGATAGGAGAGATATCCATGAACATTTCATTCGCAGGAAAGGTCGCGCTGGTGACGGGCGCGGCATCCGGGCTGGGTCTGGCCACGGCAAAAGCCTTCGCGGAAACCGGGGCATCCGTCGCGCTGGCGGACTGGAACGAGGATGCGGTGCGGGCCGCGGCAAGCGAACTGGCCACCCGAGGTCACAAGGCCATCGCGATCCGCTGCGACGTCTCCGACGACGCACAGGTCGAGGCGATGGTCGCGAAGACGGTCGCCGCCTTCGGCAGGTGTGATGCCGCCTACAACAACGCAGGTGTCCAGAACGTCCTCGCAGACACCGCCGACACCACCCGCGAGGACTACGACCGCGTCATGGGGATCAACCTTCGCGGCGAATGGAGCTGCATGAAATTTGAACTGCAATACATGCGCAGACAGGGGAGCGGCGCGATCGTCAATTGCTCGTCTCTCGGAGGACTCGTGGGCGGCGCCGAGCGCGGCATCTATCACGCCGCCAAGCATGGCGTCCTTGGCTTCACCAAGAGCGCGGCGCTCGAATACGCGGCGCGCGGCATCCGTATCAATGCCATATGCCCGGGGCTGATCTGGACGCCGATGGCCGACCAGATGGTCGCTAGCGGCCAGGGCGAAGCTCTCAAGGCCATGGAGAAGAGCGTGCCGATGGGACGGGTCGGCCGGCCCGAGGAGATCGCGAGCGCGGTGCTGTGGCTGTGCAGCGACGCCGCCAGCTACGTGACGGGCCAATCCATCTCGGTGGACGGCGGGTTCATCATGAGGTGACGAGACTACCTACGACGCCGCCCGCGATGCGTCCGCCGAAAGACGCCCTAGCAGTGACCGCGCCGTATCCGACGGCGAGAGCGAATCCACCGAGACGACGGGATCGCTGCGCATCTCGTGCTTGCCGTTCGAGGTGTGGCGCATCACCGCCGACAAGCGGCGCGCGATCATGTGCGCCGTGCGGAAGTCGGTTTCCGCGAACACGACGATGACGGAGCCGTCCTTCTGGGCCGCGCCAAAATCCATCTGCCGCATCAGCCGGCTCAGGATGCGCGCGGCATCGAGCTGGGCGCGGGAGTTGCCGGGATCGAAGGCGAAGCGCGCGACCGAGAGGCCGCCACCGCGGGCCAGTGTCTGCTCCACCGCCTTGGCAAAATCGCGGGCAAAGGCTTCCACCGTGAGCAGGCCGCTGCGCGGATCGAGCCAGCCGCCGGCATCGATCGAGCGCAGCGTGCGGCTCAGTTGCGATTCCATCGCATGCTGGCGAATCAGCGGCAGCGCGTTGGCGGCGATCTTCGCCGGCTCGCCCGGGATCAGCTCGAGATTGGGCAGGTCGTAGGTCTGCGTCAGCTGGTGTGCGGTGACGACCACGGGCAGGCTGCGGAAGCGGGTGTCCTCGGCGAGCACGGTGAGGAAGGCATCCGTCACGCGCGCGGTAAAACCTTCGGCGAGCACGACGCCGTCGAGGTCGCGGGTGTTGAGATGTTTGGCCGCGGCTTCGATCGAGAGCGCACCGATGACACCGGCGCGCTCGCCGAACGCGACGGAGAGCGCAGGGTAAGCCGCGCCGCGGCCGATCAGGAGCACGGTGGCATCGCGTGCGGGATCGGCCTCCGGCAGCGCGACCTTCACCTCAGGCAGCCGGCGCAGCACCGTGGCATGAAGCGTGCGGACGCGCAGCGCGGCGCGAAGCCGCGCGATCAGGCGGTCGGAATTGCCGCTGCGGGAGGAAAAGGGCAGGGCGTTGTGCGGGAGCGCACCCGCCGCGTCCAGCGCCACGAAGGGAAGGTAAGGCGATTGGTCCGCGATCTTCCTGGCGAGCGGCGCCAGATGCGGCTCGTGTCCGCCGGACATCGTGGCGAGGACGGCGGCCGGCTGCACCTGTTCGACCGCGCGCGCCGCGCTGGCCCAGTCGGCATCGACCACGGGAAACAGCCGGGCCTCGTCCAGCGCCGCAATGAAGGCCGGCCGCTCGACATTGGACACAAACAGGATCGGGCCGGCCTGGGACATCGAGAAACTCTGATCACGGCAATAGGTGCTGCGCAATCTAGTCCGGCCGCCTTAATGCAGCGTCAATGGATCGGTCGAAACTACGCTTAAACCGGCCCGGACCGGTCGCGAAAAGCTTCGACCATCAAGGGGTTAAGCCCGAGCTCGCTGAGCGCCTCGCGGGCGCGCGTATTGTCCTGGGCCCGGCCCGCCAGCCGGTGACCCGAGAGCCGGTCGGGCAGCGCGGTGAGCAGGGCGCCCTGGCCGAGCCGGCGCGCCCATTCCTGCAGGTCGTTGGAGAGGAATCGGTAGCCGCCGACGGCCATGATTCCGGATGGCGGCGCGGTGATGCAGATCGCGCCGCTCGGACGGTCGATCCGTGCGGCATAGCCGGTGTCGACATAGTCGCGCGGCGGCTGCGCGATCAGGGTCTCGCCGACCGGCTGCGGCGGGGCATAGGCCGCGATCGGCACCATTGCTCCGCGCAGGCCGAGCGTGCCCTTCGGCGTCAGCAGGATCTCGCCGGCGATGGAGGAGCCGGACTGCTCGCGCGGGGCGCCGTGCGGCCCGGGCATCACCGCAACAGGCATGCCGTCCTCGCCGCGACGGGCGCCGAACAGGCCGGCTTCGCCGAACAGATAGACGTCCGTGAGAGGCGCATGCGGCGCGATCCAGGCATCGCTCGCCGCCACCTGCTCCGGGGCGCGCCACAGGCCGATGACGTTGCGTAAGGTAGGCATGCGCGCCGCCAGGTCGGCATCGCCGAGCCGCAGCGCGAGTTGCGCAGGGGCGATCAGCACCTCGCATTCATGCTCGACGATCTGCTGCTCAAGCACGTCGTTCTCGAAGGGGTGATGCAGCGCCAGCGCGCCGCCGCTCAGCAGCCACACCGCGAGCGAGGAGGCGAGGCCGGCGAACGACATCGGCGTAAACGCCGCCATCACGGTCGCGCCCTGCCGGATGTCGGCTTCCAGCGACATCGCGAGCCCACCTGCGATCAGGCTGAAATGCGGCCGCGGCACCGGGCGAAAGCCTTCCGCGGTGACGTCGAAGGAGATCATCGCCGCCTTGCGGCCATCCTGGATCACGGCGCGCGCGGTGCCGGGCGGGCGAGCCAGCACGTCATCGAGCGAGGCCATGCCTTCGGGCAAATCGGCGCCGAAGCCGCAGACATGGCGGATCGAGAAGGCTTCGGCAGCCGCATGCATGGCCAGATCGGCATAGCTGACGCCGTCGACCGTGCTCATGGTGACGATGGCGCGCGCCGCGGTGCGGTTCAGAGCGGCGGTCAGTTCGGCATGACGCCAGAGCAGCGGCAGCACGGCGACGACGAGGCCGGCGCGATGGGCGGCGAGCACGGTGAGCACGAACTCGACCGTATTCGGCAACTGGATCGCAATGACGGAATTGGCCGGCAGGCCCGATTCGACGAAGTAGGCCGATAGCGCCTCGATCGCCGTGTCGGCCTCGGCATAGCTCATCCGCCGCGGCTGGTGCCCGGTCACGCGGGCCTTGTTGAGGGGGTCAAGCAGGGCAGGCGCATGCGGCTGCCGCATCAGCGTGCGCTGAAACAGCGTGTCGAGCGTCGGCGATACGGCTGGCTGGTTCACGGCGTCACTTTGCTTGATGAGCTTGCGGCTGCCCCTTCGACCACCAGGTCTCCGGCAGGTAGCCGGACAGCGCGGTGGTCCTTGGCCGTTCTATCCGATTCCAGCGCGCGATCCATTGCTCGGATACGTTAAACAGGGGGATTGTATAGAAACCGGAGATCAGTGCGCGGTCGAGCGCCCGCACCGCCGAGACGAAAGCCGTATGTTCACGGGCTTCCAGCAGCGCGGCGATCATGGCATCGACCGCGGGATCCTTGGCGCCCATGTAATTGCGGGTGCCCGGATTGTCGGCGGCGGCGCTGCCCCAGTAGAAATATTGCTCGTTGCCGGGCGACAGCGACTGGTCCCAGCGATTCTGGATCATGTCGAACTCGTAGGCGAGCCTGCGCTGGTCGAACTGCACCGGATCGACCGATCGCACGCTCGGCTCGATGCCGGCGCGCTTGAGGTCGCGCTGGAACGCGAGTGCGATGCGCTCCTGGTCGCGAGTCGTGACCAAAATCTCGAAGGTGAAGGGCGCCTTGGTCGCGCGATTGCGCAGCACGGTGCCGTCGAGATCGTAGCCGGCCTCGGACAACAGTTTCAGGGCTGCGCGCAGCGTGGTCCGGTCGCGGCCCGAGCCGTCGGTCACCGGCAGGCGGTAGCCGCCGTCCATGATCTCGGCTGGAATCTGCGCGGCGAACGGTTTGAGCAGCTCGCGCTCGCGCGCATCCGCAGGCCGGCCATAGGACGACAGGTCCGAGCCGGCGAAATAGCCGGGGACGCGCGCGTAGAGGCTGAAGAAGTAGTTGCGGTTGATCAGCTCGAAATCGAACAGCAGCGTCAAGGCCTGGCGCACACGGATGTCGGCGAAGATCGGACGGCGGGTGTTGAACACCAGAAACTCGGAAGGCTGCGGCAACCCGGGCGTGATGGTGTCGCGGATCACCTCGCCGCTTCTGGCCGCCGGAAAATCATAGCCGTCGTGCCAGCGCAGCGGCTCCTGCTCGATGCGGAAATCGTAGAGGCCGCGCTTGAAGGCTTCGAACTGGCCGTTGGCCTCGCGAAAATAGTCGAGCCTGATCTCGTCGAAATTGTACAGCCCGCGATTGATCGGCAAATCGCGGCCCCAATAATCGGGATTGCGGGTGAGCGTCACGCTGGCGCCGGGTTTCACTGCCGTGACGCGATAGGGGCCGGAGCCGACCGGGCCTGTCAGCGTCGTCTCCTCGAAAGCCGCGACGTCGACCGCATGCTTCGGCAGGATCGGCATCAGGCCGAGGATCAGTGGCAGTTCGCGGTCATTGGCTCCGGTCAGGTCGAAACGGACGGTGAGAGGATCTGGCGCGTCGGCTCTGGCGACCTTGGCATAGTATTGCCGGTGGTTGGGGCGGCCGTGGTCGCGCAGCAGCTGCCAGGAGAACAGCACGTCCTCCGCGCGCAGCGGCTCGCCGTCGGAGAAGCGGGCGCGGGGATCGATGTGGAACGTGACAAAACTCCGCTCGTCGTCGGTTTCGACCGATCTTGCGAGCAAGCCATAGAGCGTGAACGGCTCGTCATTGCCGCGTGCGAGCAGGCTCTCGACCACGTAGTTCCGCATCTGCTGTACGGCCAGCCCCCTGACGATGAAGGGATTGAGACTGTCGAAGGTACCGAGAATACCCCAGGTCAGCCGGCCGCCCTTGGGCGCATCAGGATTGACGTAGGGCATGTGGGTGAAATCGGCAGGCATCGCCGGCTTGCCGTGCATCGCGATGGCATGGAGTTCCTCGGCTCGCGCGCCACCAGCCGGGAGCGCGGAGGCCAGGGTCAAGGTGAGGGCCAAGACGAAAGCCGAGACGAAGGCCGAGACGAAGGCGCAAAAGCGGACGCCGAGGCCCTCAAGAAGCCAACCGAGCGGGCGCTGGAACATGAACATCGGCACACGCTGATTCGAGGACCGCCGGGCCTGAATCCTATCACAGGGAATTTGATGGGACGCTGGCGCCAGGGCGCT
The DNA here is from genome assembly GCF_024519875.1 of Bradyrhizobium sp. Bra64. Classification (NCBI taxonomy): domain Bacteria; kingdom Pseudomonadati; phylum Pseudomonadota; class Alphaproteobacteria; order Hyphomicrobiales; family Nitrobacteraceae; genus Bradyrhizobium; species Bradyrhizobium sp. Bra64. The sequence goes on from NZ_JALJRD010000003.1 coordinate 124,859, forward strand.
CAAAGACGCTTGTCGGCATTGATCTTTTCGTCGGCCACGTTAAGAAGGCGGGCAATCGCGCAAGAGCGCCGAGCCGTCACTTATCCGCCTCAATTGACGGGGAGAGAGCCGCGCCCAAGGCGGCCAGGTTCGGCGCTTCGGAGCGGTTCGGGCACTTCCCGTTCAGAAAGGGTTTTCCGCAATGAATTTCCGTTACTTGGCCGCGTCCGTACGGCTGCGCGGGCGACTTCTCGCCTTGTTGACGGCCACGGCGTTGGCCGTTCCGTTTGCCGCCGAGGCCCAGGCGCCGGCCCCAGGCGCACCCAAGGCGGCTCCGAAGGCCGCTCCGAAGGCCGCCCCCAAGGCTCCGGCACCGGCCGCTCAGGCGCCTGCCCAGCCGGCTCCCGCGCAGGGCGCTCCGGCGCAGCAGGGCGCGGCCCAGCCAGCGGATCAGCAGATCCAGCTGATCTACGCCCCCTGGACCAAGTTCTGCCTCAAGGGCCAGGACGCCAATGCCAAGCAGGTGTGCTTCACCGGCAAGGACGGCCGCATCGAGTCGGGCCAGCCGGTCATTGCCGCCGTGATCATCGAGCCGGAAGGCGAGCCGAAGAAGATCCTGCGCGTGACGCTGCCGCTCGGTATGCAGCTCGTGCACGGCACCCGCATCATCGTGGACAGCAATCCGCCGTTGCAGAGCCCGTACGTGATCTGCTTCCAGAACGGCTGCATGTCGGACTACGAGGCCACGCCCGAGCTCATCAACAACATGAAGAAGGGCCAGAATCTCGTTGTCCAGGCGATCAACGCCAACGGCGCGCCGCTGACTCTTCCGCTGCCGCTCGCCGGCGAGTTCCAGAAGGCCTATGACGGTCCCCCGACCGATCCGAAGGTGTTCGAGGAAACCCAGAAGAAGCTCCAGGAAGAGCTTCAGAAGAAGGCTGACGAGCAGCGCAAGAAGCTCGAGCAGCAGGGCGCGGCTCCCGGCACACCGCCGGCGGCTCAGAAGTAATCGGGACTCAACGTCCGGACATGAAAAAGGCGCTCGATCGAGCGCCTTTTTTGCTGCCCCGCCTGTCGAGGGCGACGCTTAGTTCAGCGACGGATTTCGCGGACGGTAGCCGCCAGTCTTGTCCTTGATGAAGATCTCGGCGACTTGGGAGTGCCGGATCGGCTCGCCGGACTCGTCGGGCAACAGGTTCTGTTCGGAGACGTAGGCGACGTATTCCGACTCAGCGTTCTCCGCGAGCAGGTGGTAGAACGGCTGGTCCTTGTGGGGCCGCACCTCCTCGGGGATCGACAGCCACCACTCCTCGGTGTTGTTGAATTCCGGATCAATGTCGAAGATTACGCCCCGGAACGAGAAGATCCGGTGGCGCACGACCTGTCCGATCTGGAATTTGGCGGTCCGCGCTTTAATCATTCCCCGTCGATAGACCAGGATTGTGGCCGATGCTAGTGCCCTGATCTGGAATTAACCCGCGGTTGCGGGGCGGATAGGCACCAAGTCTTCAGAAAACACTTCATCAATGGTCGATATCCTCAATCTAGCTCTACCCTATTTCGGCTTGATCTTCGTTGGATTCGCCTGCGGCAAGGTCAAATCCCTGCCAGAATCGGGTCTCGCCTGGATGAACTTCTTCTTGCTCTATGTGTCGCTGCCGGCGCTGCTGTTTGCGATCATGTCCAAGACGCCGTTTGCGGAATTGAACAATCCGCCGTTCCTGGTCGCGACCACGCTGTCGACGGTCGCGGCATTCACCCTGGCGCTCGTCCTGGGGAAAGCTATCGGCGGGCTGACGCTGCGCGAGGCGACGCTTGCCGGGCTTTCCGGCGGCTACGGCAATATCGGCTATATGGGGCCGGGACTGGCGCTCGCCGTGCTCGGGACGAAGGCCTCGGCGCCGACCGCGCTGATCTTCTGCTGCGACAGCATCTTCCTGTTCACGATCGTGCCGCTCTTGATCGAGCTGTCCGACCGTGATCACCCCTCGATCGTGCACGCCTTCGGCGTCGTGCTCAAGCAGATCGTGCTCAACCCGTTGATCATGTCGGCCTGCTTCGGCGCGGCGGTGGCCGCGCTCCACATCGAGCTGCCGGTGGCGCTCGACCGCACCATCACCTTCCTTCAGAACGCGGCCGCTCCGACCGCGCTGTTCGTGCTCGGCGTGACGGTGGCGCTTCGCCCGTTCGACCGCGTGCCCTGGGAAGTGCCCGGCGTGATCGCGGTCAAGCTGTTGATCCACCCGCTCGCGGCGTTCGGCCTGATGCTGGCGTTCGGTCCGTTCGCGCAGCCCTGGGCCGCAACCGCGGTGCTGATGGCCTCGCTGCCGCCGGCGCTCAACGTGTTCGTGATCGCCCGGCAGAACGACGCCTGGATCGAGTCCGCCTCCGTTGCGGTGCTGCTCGGGACCTTTGCGTCCGTGGTCACGCTGACGAGCGTGATGTGGGCGATACAGACCGGCCGGCTGGCGTTTCCGTAAAACGCTAACTTCGCCAGATTACCTGCGCCACGTCGGCGTCAGGCCCTCGCGCATCGCAAAGCGCCGGAGCGGGCCGATGGCGCCGAGCAGGTGCATGCCAATGGCGCGGACCGGCTGCAGCGGCAGGAAATCGTTGAGCAGGGAGCGATTGGCGATGTCGATCGCGAACGTCCGGCTCAGGATGTCCGGACGCCGCGCCCGGTCGTAGCGCTTGAGCACGTCGGGGTCGCCGGGATCCTGGCCCGACGCGATGGCTTCACCCGCGAGCTTGGCAATGTCGGCGGCATCGCGCAGGCCGAGATTGAGGCCCTGGGCGCCGATCGGGGGAAGCACATGGGCGGCTTCGCCGACCAGCGCGATCCGGTCGCGGCCGAAGGATTTCGGCCGCTCGATCGCCAGCGGGAACAGGTTGCGTCCGGGCTCGACCGTCATGCGTCCAAGGATCGACTGCGACTGCTTCTCGATCGCGGCGGAGAGTTCCGCGTCGCTCAAGCCGCGTAGCCGCTCGGCGTCCGCGGGCGCCGCGACCCAGACGATGCTGGAACGGTTGCCGGGCAGTGGCACGAACACGCAGGGCCCGTGCGGCGTGTGGAACTCGGTCGAGACGTTGCGATGCGGGCGCGCGTGGCCGACGTTGAAGGTCAGCGCGGTCTGCGACAACTCACGCCGGGTTACTTCGATGCCGGCGGCTTCGCGGCACAGCGAATGCCGGCCGTCGGCACCAACCACGAGGCGGGCCGCGATGAATTGCGCGGAGGCCGTCCGGATCGCAACGTCGTCGGCCGCGACGACGATGCTCTCGGCCTCGTCGTCGAAACGGACGAGGTTGGAGAACTCACCCGCGCGCTCTTCCAGCGCCAGCATCAGCGAACGATTGTCGATGTTGTAGCCGAAGGCGTCGAGCGCGATCTCGTGACAGGAGAAGCGGACCTCCGGGGCGCGGAACAGCCGCCCGGTGTTGTCGACGAGCCGCATGATTTCGAGCGCCGCCGCCTTGTCCTTGCAGCGCGGCCAGACGTCGAGGCTCTCTAGCAGATCGACGGAGGCACCTAACAGCGCGGTCGTGCGATTGTCGGCATAGGGCACGCGCCGCGCCACCAGCGCGGTTCGTGCACCCGCCTGCGCCAGCGCGATGGCCGCCGCAAGGCCCGCCGGTCCGCCGCCGATCACGGCCGCGTCATGGAGTGTCGATGCATCTGTCATGGAACGACATTGGACACGCCCCGCGACAAATTCAAGCCCACCTGTTTTTCCCTGATTTTATGGCGAATTGTGCGACCGAGCGCCGCAATGGCGGATGTGCAAACCGGTGTCATTCTGATAGCAGAAGCCATGGAGACCCAGCAGGATTCCCTGAAGCCCAGACCCGCGATCCGCGCCGCGGCCTTCTCGGTGCACATCTTCACCGCCTTCGGCGCGGCGATCGCGCTGCTGGCGATGCTGGAGGCGGTGCGCGAGCATTGGGCGGCGATGTTCGGATGGCTGGGTGTCGCCCTCGTCATCGACGCGATCGACGGGCCGATCGCGCGCCGGCTCAACGTCAAGGACGTGCAGCCGAACTGGTCGGGCGACGTGCTCGATCTCGTGGTCGATTTCGTCACCTATGTTTTCGTGCCGGCCTATGCGATCGTCGCCAGCGGCCTGCTGCTGCCGGTTGCCGCGCCCTTGCTCGGCGTCGCCATCATCGTCACCAGCGCACTATATTTCGCCGATCTGCGCATGAAGGCGGATGACAATCATTTTCGCGGTTTTCCGGCGCTGTGGAATGCGGCGGCGTTCTATCTGTTCCTGCTGCACTGGCCGCCGCTGGTCTCGACGCTGCTGGTCGCAAGCCTGGTGGTGCTGACCTTCGTGCCGTTCCACGTGCTGCATCCCGTCCGCGTCGTGCGGCTGCGCTGGCTGACGATGTCGCTGATCGCGGTCTGGGCGGTGCTCGGCCTCTATACGCTGAAGATGGATTTCCGCGTCGGCGCCGGCGTGACCATCGCGCTCTGCGCGATCGCGCTCTGGATCAGCTTCAGCGACGCAATGATAAGGCTGACAAGATCCTTCGCATGATGCACCTGTTGACCAGTCCCGAAGCCTGGGCCGCGCTGCTCACCCTGACGGCGCTCGAGATCGTGCTCGGGATCGACAACGTCATCTTCCTGTCGGTCATCGTCTCGCGCATCCCCGAGAAGCAGGCCAACCGCGCCCGCCAGATCGGGCTCGCGCTGGCTCTCATCTTCCGCATCATGCTGCTCAGCGTGCTGGTCTGGCTGATCGGCCTCACCGCGCCGGTGTTCTCTTTCTCGGTTTACGACTTCTCCTGGCGCGACCTCATCCTGATCGGCGGCGGCCTGTTCCTGATCGCGAAGGCCACGCACGAGATCCACGCCGAGGTCGAGGCCGATGACGGCGAGGGCGATGAGAAATCCGGCGGCAGCGCCTTCTTCTGGGTGATCGTCCAGATCATCATCATCGACATCGTGTTCTCGCTGGACTCGATCATCACCGCCATCGGCATGGCGCAGGACATCGAGATCATGATCGCGGCCGTCGTGATCGCCTGCCTGATCATGTACATTTCGTCCGGGCCGGTGTCGCGATTCGTCGCCGAGCATCCGACCACCAAGATGCTGGCGCTTGCGTTCCTGGTGCTGATCGGCGTCGCGCTGGTCGCGGACGGATTCCAATTCCACATTCCGCGCGGCTACATCTATTTCGCAATTGCGTTCTCGGCAGCGGTCGAATTCTTCAACGTGCTGGCCAAGCGCAACCGCAGAAAATCGGCCAAGCCGCCCGTTTAACCGTTCCAGTTTGCGTCGAGTTGACAAGGCGGGCGCGATGTCTTTCGCTGAGCTTTGAGAAGAGGAGGTCAGGTAATGACCAAAGCCGTCCGTGTCCACAAGGTCGGAGGCCCCGAGGCCCTGGTCTATGAGAGCGTCGAGGTGCCGGCGCCCGGGCCCGGCGAGGTGCGCATCCGCCAGCATGCGGTCGGCCTGAACTTCATCGACGTCTATTACCGCACCGGCCTCTACAAGGCGCCGGAACTGCCGTTCATCGCCGGCAACGAGGCCTCGGGCGAGGTCGCCGCGGTCGGGCCGGGCGTGACCAATTTCCATCCCGGCGACCGCGTCGCCTATTACCACAATCTCGGCGCCTATACCGGCGAGCGCAACATCCCCTGGGAGAAGCTGGTCAAGCTGCCCGACCACATCACCTACGAGCAGGGCGCCGTGCTGATGCTGAAGGGGCTGACGGTCTGGTATCTCCTGCACAAGACCTTCAAGGTCGAGCCGCATCACCGCGTGCTGATCCATGCCGCGGCCGGCGGCATCGGCCTGTTGGCCTGCCAATGGGCGAGGGCGCTCGGGGCACACGTCATCGGCACCGTCGGCTCGCGCGAGAAGGCCGAGCTTGCCGAAGCCAATGGCTGCGACCACGTCATCCTGTACAATGAGGAAGACTTCGTCGCGCGCGTCAAACAGATCAGCCGTAACGAGGGCTGCGACGTCGTCTATGACGGCGTCGGCAAGGCGACCTTCCCGGGCTCGTTGTCGTGCCTGAAGCCGCGCGGCATGTTCGTTTCTTTCGGTAACGCGTCAGGTCCGGTGCCGCCGTTCTCGATTGCCGAGCTCAATAATCACGGCTCGCTGTTTGCGACGCGGCCGAAGCTCAACGACTACGTCGGCACCCGCAAGGAACTGCTGGAAGGCGCCGACACGCTGTTCGCCGCCGTCATCAACGGCAAGCTGCACGTGCCGATCAACCACGCCTACGCGCTGAAGGATGCCGCGAAGGCGCATATCGATCTCGAAAGCCGCAAGACCACCGGCGCGTCGATCTTGAAGCCGTAGTTTCCTTCGTCATTGCGAGCGAAGCGAAGCAATCCAGGTCTGTATCCGCAGAAGGCAGTCTGGGTTGCTTCGTCGCATCGGCGCAAAATTGCTTCGCAATTTTGTCGCGAGCTCCTCGCAATGACGAGACCTACGCCACCCGCCGTGCCGCGCCAGCCTTGGTCAAGATCACATCGAGACAATCGATCATCTCGGTGATTTCTCCCTTCGTGACGTTCAGCGCCGGCATGAAGCGCAGCGCGTCGACCTGCGGCGCGTTGAGGAGCACGCCGGCCTCGAACGCCTGCGCGACGATCCCGGGCGCGATCGGCAGCTTGAGGTCGAGCGCGAGCAGAAGCCCACGGCCGCGCACGCCGCCAAGGCCATGCCGGGCCGAGACCTTCTGCAGCTCGCTTTCGAGCAGCAGCCCGGTTTCGGTCACCGACTTCAGGAAGTCGGGCTTGCTGACCTCGTCCAGCACCGCGAGTCCCGCCGCGCACATGATCGGGTTGCCGTTGAAGGTGCCGCCCTGGTCGCCGTGCTCGAAACAGGAGGCGCGTTCGGTCGCGAGCAGGGCGGCGAGCGGCACGCCGCCGCCGATGCCCTTGCCGAGCGTCATGATGTCGGGCGCGATTCCGGCGTGCTCGTAGTGGAAGAGCTTTCCGGTCCGGCCCATGCCGGTCTGGATCTCGTCGAAGATCAGCAGCAAGCCGCGCGCTTCGGTGAGCGCGCGCAGCTCCTGCAGGAACTGATCGGTCGCAGGCCACACGCCTGATTCACCCTGGATCGGCTCCAGCATCACCGCGACGGTATTGTCGTTGATCAGCTTCTCGACCGAGACGATATCGTTGAGCCTGGCCTTCTTGAAGCCCGCGACTTTCGGCTCGAACAGCGGCTCGAATGCCTTCTTGCCCGAGGCCGACATCGTCGCCAGCGTGCGGCCGTGGAATCCGCCCTCGAAGCTGATGATCTCGAAGGCGCCGCCCTTGTGCAGGCTGCCATATTTGCGCGCGAGCTTGATCGCGCCCTCATTGGCCTCCGCGCCCGAGTTGGCAAAGAACACCTGGTCGAACGCGCTGTTTGTAACCAGTGCCTCGGCGAGCTTCAGGCTCGGCTCGTTGTAGAAGGCCGGGCTCGGCGTCAGCAGCCGCTTGGACTGCGCGGTGAGCGCATCGGCGATGGCCGGCGGCGAGTGGCCGAGACAGTTGACGGCCCAGCCCTGCACGAAATCGAGATAGCGCTTGCGGCTGTCGTCCCAGAGGTAGGAGCCGGCGCCGCGGACGAACACGGCCTTGGGCCGTGCGGTGATGTCCATCAGCGCGTCATACGGATGGGTGGCGTCGGTCATGTCGAACTCCTCTGGAGGCGGGTGGAATCGGGGTGCAAAAAGCAAAAAGGCCGCACCTTGCGGGTGCGGCCTTCTCGAAAACTCAAGCTGAATTCAGTGGTTCAGCGGCGTCGTCGGACATGGCGCACCCTCTCATCGTCGCGGGAGCGACGACGGAGCATTTCGGTGCGCTGATGGGTCCGAGCGTTGATCATGGAGCGCGGCAATACATGCCAATGGCAGGGCTTGTCAAGCGGGCGTTTTGCGCAACACAAGCCGAGTGTGCATCGGTCGGGTCAGATGCCCGGCATCTTCGGCTGCGCGACGACGTCGCGGGAGAGGATCACTTGATGTCGTAGACGGCGAAGCTATCCGCGATGCCGGCATTGATGGCCTTCGCGGCCGCGATGTCGCGTTCGGCGCCTTCGTTGTCGCCCTTTTTCCGTCTCGCAAGTCCGCGGCCGTAGAGCGCATTATCGAGCGCGGGCTTTACGCTCAGCGCAGCGTCGTAATCCGCGATCGCCGCATCGACTTCGCCAAGCCGGAGGTGGATCAGTGCGCGGGTGTCGAGCATGTAAGGTTCGTTCGGCTTCATCCGCAGCGACTGATCGCAATCGGCGAGTGCTTCCGGCAATTGGCGAAGAATCGCGCGTGTCACGCAGCGGGCAAAAAATACGCCGGGATAGTTCGGATTGGCCTTGATCGAGCGGTCGTAATCCTCGAGCGCCCGCGCATAATCGTGCGCGTTGAAATAGATCTCGCCGCGCGCATAGGCGTCGCCGCCATTGTTCGGATTGAGCTCGAGCGATTTGCTGAAATCGGCGAGGGCGCGTTCGCGGTCGCCCTTGTCGCGGAGGACGCGCGCGCGGTTGCCATAGGCGACGGCGTAATTCGGATCGAGCCTGATCGCCATGTCGAAATCGGCGAGCGCGCGATCCGCCTCGCGATGCTGGGCATGGGCGGTGCCGCGGTTGAAATAGCACAGCGTGAATTTCGGATCGATCCTGATGGCCTGATCGAAGTCGGCGATCGCATGCTCGTAGTCGTTCTTGCCGAAGAGGGAATTGCCGCGGTTGCACCAGTAGTTTGCGTTGTCCGGCTTGAGCTCGATCGCGCGGGTGTAGTCGGCAATGGCGTGGTCGCGGTCGCCGACATCGGCGTAGACCAGGCCGCGGCTGAACCAGATTCGGGAATTGTCAGGGGCAAGGTCGATCGCGCCGCTGAGATCGGCCAAGGCCCGCTGTGTGTCGCCCTTGCGCCGGAAGGATCTGCCGCGGTTGGCGAGCGCGGCGGCGTTCGACGGATCGGCCTGCAGCAGGGACGAGCAACCTTCTATGCGCTGGTCGTCGCTGATCTCGCTGGAACCGAAGCACCATTGACGCGCCTCGGCGGGTGATGGAGATTGCGCCGTGGCGGGGAGGGCAAGCAGAATCAATGCGGTGCCGATCGCGCACAGTCCGACCCGGATACCAATCGTGTGATTGTATTTCATTTGACGGCCGCACAGAAACCAACAAGCCTCTAGCGCGTTTGTGATCGCAGGACGCCAATTGGTTCGAACCGAACGCCGGACGGTCGAGACCAACTGGCGGGACCAACCAGATAGTTTCAAGCCTTGTCTGATACGCCTTACCCGATCGACCTCGACAGCATTCGCGGCGCGTTTCCGCCGGGCATCGAGGCGCCGTCCCTGCTGGTCGACTTTGCCGATTGGCTGAACGGGCGCCCCTGGGGCAGCGTTGGCTGCTTCTCCCTGCAAGGCCAGTTCTCCGATCACGCGCCGATCGTCGACGGCAGTCGCTTGCGCGACAGGTTTTCGCTGTTCATGCGGCTGCCCGACGGCTCGGCCGTCGGGGGCTGGTATGGCGCCGGTCTCGACCGGGACAATCCGCCGATCGTGGGCTTGGGGTCGGAGGGCGACTACGAACTGCTGGCGCCGAGCCTCGACGGGCTGCTTGCAAAACTGACGTCGCAGCAATTCGACAAGGCCTGGAGTGATCTCTTGCCGCATGACGAGGTCGAGTGCCAGACGGTCGAGCTGGCACAGTGGCTCGCCGGACGGCCGGTCGGCGAGCAGGCGGCGTGTGACGACGGCGTCGCAGAGCTCCCCGACTTCCGCGGCTTCGTGGAAAAATGGAGCCGGGATCGCGAGGACTATTGGGCCAATCACCGTTTGATGGCCGAACTCGGCTGGCGGCTCGCGGCACATCTGCCCAAGGGAAAAAACGCCTGGGACAAGACGCACTTCGAGGTTGCGATTGTCGGCAAGCAGTACGAGGCCCGCGTCCTGACCCGCGGGCCGCAGCCGTTCGAGGAAGCAGCCTCGATCGAATCCCTGCTGCGCGATTTGCGCGAGGAGATGCGCCGCGCGCAGCCCGAGCTCGGGTTGTGGTACGCGATGAATTTCGGCCTATATGCCGACGGCCGCGTCATGCCGAACTTCGAATACGACGTGCGCCCGACCGTCGATGGCGAGCCGGCAAAACTGTCGGAGGCACAGGCCGATCTCGGCCGCGCCCCGCGGCCCGAGCGCTGGGTGCCGAAATGGCTGGCGGGATCCTGAAGCTCGGAATCCCGCAATCCTGCCGCCCTGCCGGCGCGCCGAAAACTGTCGCGCCATCATGACCTCGCGGGAACGGCGCCTTCGATCCCCCTTGACTTAGAGCGCGCTCGAAGGGGTATCTGTACGTGCGTCAGTACGAGAACGGGCACACATGAAGATCGGCGACCTCGCAAAACGAACCGGCCTGTCGACCCACACGCTGCGTTACTATGAGCGCATCGGGCTGTTGCCATACGCTGACCGGGATCGCTCCGGCCAGCGTGACTTCGACGCATCGATCCTCACATGGATCGCATTCCTTGGTCGGCTCAAGACCACCGGCATGCCGATCCGGGACATGTTGCGCTACGCGGCGCTTCGTGACGAAGGCGACGCCACCGGGCCAACCCGGCGGCAGATGCTGGAAGTCCACCGGGAACAGGTTCGCACGCAGATGGCCGAACTCCAGGAATGCCTGCTCGTCCTTGATACCAAGATCGCCGGCTATGCCGGCGGCGAACAGAGGACGAAGGAAAATGACGCACGCCCAAACACAAGCCGAAAGCCGCTTCGATCGCGGCCAGCGGGCCCTGTCACGCATTGACGGCAGTGCCGGCGAAAAGGTCGTCGCCTCACTCGCCGACATCGCTCCGGATTTCGCACGATACGTGATCGAGTTTCCCTTCGGCGACATTTACAGCCGCCCGGGCCTCGGCCTGCGCGATCGAGAGATCGCGACGATCGCCGCGCTGACGGCGCTCGGAAATGCCGCGCCTCAGCTCAAGGTGCATATCGAGGCGGGGTTGAACGTCGGGCTGTCTCGCGACGAGATCGTGGAGATCGTCATGCAGATGGCCGTCTATGCGGGCTTCCCGGCGGCGGTGAACGGCCTGTTCGCAGCCAAGGAGGTGTTCGCCGCGCATGACGGACAGCTGGCGTCGGGACAAGCAACATGACGAATTGCGAAACGCGTCGATCTCGCCCGCGCACCCGGGCCGGAGGGCTTGCTGCCGAAATGGCGGGCGGCGCCGTGAACCTCAGAATCCCGCGACGCTGCCGTGCAGGTCGTATTGGTCGGCGCGCTCGATCTTGGCCGTGACAATCTCGCCGACGCGCAGGGGGCGGCGGCTGGTGAGATAGACCGCGCCGTCGATCTCCGGCGCATCGGCCTTGGAGCGGCCCTTTGCAACGGTCGGTCCGACCTCGTCGATGATGATCTGTTGCCGCGTGCCGACCTTGCGCTTCAGCCTGCGCGCGGAAATCTTCTGCTGGCGGGCCATCAGTGCGTTGTAGCGCTCCTGCTTGATCTCTTCCGGCACGGGGTTCTCGATCGCGTTCGAGGTCGCGCCAGCGACCGGCTCGTACTTGAAGCAGCCGAGGCGATCGATCTCGGCTTCGTCCAGCCAGTCGAGCAGATAGGCAAAGTCCGCGTCGGTCTCGCCCGGGAAGCCGACGATGAAGGTCGAGCGCAAGGCAAGATCGGGACATTCCTCGCGCCAGCGCTTGATGCGCGCCAGCGTCTTGTCCTGCGCCGCCGGGCGCTTCATCGCCTTCAGCACCTCGGGGCTTGCGTGCTGGAACGGGATGTCGAGATAGGGCAGCACCTTGCCCTCGTTCATCAGCGCGATGACCTCGTCGACATGCGGGTAGGGGTAGACATATTGCAGGCGGACCCAGGCCCCCAACTCGCCGAGCTCGCGCGCGAGGTCGAGGAATCTGGCGCGGACCTGGCGGTCCTTCCAGGGGCTCTCGGCATATTTCAGATCGACGCCGTAGGCCGAGGTGTCCTGCGAGATCACCAGCAGCTCCTTGACGCCAGCGTCGACCAGACGCTCGGCCTCGCGCAGCACGTCGTTGGCCGGGCGCGAGACGAGATCGCCGCGCAGCTTCGGGATGATGCAGAAAGTGCAGCGGTTGTTGCAGCCTTCGGAGATCTTCAAATAGGCATAGTGGCGCGGCGTCAGCTTGATGCCCTGTGGCGGCACCAGATCGAGATGCGGATTGTGGGCGGGCGGCAGCGCGCGATGCACCGCGTCCAGCACGCTCTCATATTGCTGCGGGCCGGTGATGGAGAGCACGCCGGGATAGGCCTGCTCGATCTGCTCGGGTTCCGCGCCCATGCAGCCGGTCACGATCACCCTGCCGTTCTCGGCCATGGCTTCGCCGATCGCCGAAAGCGATTCCTGCTTGGCGCTGTCGAGGAAGCCACAGGTGTTGACGATGACGATGTCGGCCCCGTCATGCTTGCGGGCGAGCTCGTAGCCCTCGGCGCGCAGGCGCGTGATGATGCGCTCGGAATCCACCAATGCCTTGGGACATCCGAGCGACACGAAGCTGACCTTGGGCGCAGCCGTCTGATCCATATCCAAATCTGCCTGATTGACCGGCTTGAGCTAGTCCCAATTGCCCATAATTACAACCCTTTGCATGGCCCCCCGGCATGCTAAGGATGAATCGCCTGACGTGAGTGAGCAATGAGCGCCGAACAGTCGCCCAAAATCGTGATTGTCGACGAGAGCCCGATCCGGGCCGCGATCCTCCAGGAGGGGCTGCGGGAGGCCGGGTTCACGCAGGTCGTCCATATCAGCGAGATGCAGAGCCTGCTGGCCCGTATTTATGCGGTCGACCCCGACATCATCCTGATCGATCTGGAAAACCCCAGCCGCGACGTGCTGGAGGCGATGTTCCAGGTCAGCCGCGCCGTGAAGCGTCCGATCGCGATGTTCGTGGACCAAAGTGATTCAGCCTCGATCCAGGCCTCGGTCGAGGCGGGGGTCTCTGCCTACATCGTCGACGGGCTGAAGAAGGAGCGCATCAAGCCGATCCTCGACCTCTGCGTGTCCCGCTTCAACGCCTTCGCCAAGCTCCAGGAGGAGCTCGAGCGCACCAAGTCGCAGCTCGAGGACCGCAAGGTCATCGAGAAGGCCAAGGGCATCCTGATGAAGGTGAAAGGCCTCAACGAGGACGAGGCTTATGTGCTGCTGCGCTCCACTGCGATGCGCGAGAAGAAGAAAATCGGCGAGATCGCCCAGTCGATCATCACCGCGTCGGAGATGCTGAAATGACCGCTCCCCTCCGCATCGGGTTCATTCCGCTGGTCGATGCCGCCGCCCTGATCGTCGCCGTCGACAAGGGCTTTGCTGCCGCCGAGGGGCTCGAGGTCGAACTGGTGCGCGAGGTGTCCTGGTCCAACGTCCGCGACAAGCTCAATATCGGCCTGTTCGACGCTGCGCATCTGCTGGCGCCGGTGGCGATCGCGTCCTCGCTTGGGCTCGGTCACGTCAAGGTGCCGATCGCCGCACCCTTCAATCTCGGCATCAACGGCAATGCGATCACCGTGTCGCCGGCGCTCCATGCCGCGCTGATGGAGGAGATCGACGGCGATCGCTTCGATCCGCTCGTGACCGCGAAAGCGCTGGCGAAGGTGGTCGCCAAGCGCCGCAAGGCAGGGGCCGATCCGCTGACCTTCGGCATGACCTTCCCGTTCTCGACCCACAATTACCAATTGCGGTTCTGGATGGCCGCGGCCGGCATCGATCCGGACGAGGACGTGCGCCTCGTCGTGCTGCCGCCGCCTTACATGGTCGACAGTCTCGCCAATGGCCATGTCGATGCGTTCTGCGTCGGTGCCCCGTGGAATTCGATCGCGGTCGATCTCGGCATCGGCCACATCCTGCATTTCGTCTCCGACATTCTCGACCGCGCGGCGGAAAAGGTGCTGGCAGTCCGCCAGGTCTGGGCCGACAAGAATCCGGACGTGGTCGCCAGCCTGGTGCGCGCGGCGGTGAAGGCGGCCGAGTTCATCGAGCAGCCGGAAAACCGGGCCGAAACGGCGCGGATCCTGGCGCAGCCCGAGCGGATCGGCGTCGATGCCGAAGTCATTCTGCGGACCCTCACGGGACGCCTGAAGATTTCGCCGGACGGCACCGTTCGCGAGAGCGGCAGCTATCTTCTGGTGGGACGCGAGGAGGCAGGGCGCCCCGATCCGGTCCAGGCCGCCTGGCTCTATGCGCAGATGGTGCGTTGGGGTCAGACAGCGCTGGCGCCCGACGGCGTCAAGACCGCCATGGCCGTTTTCAGGCCCGATCTCTACGACGCCGCCCTCGGCCGCCGGCCGCCCAGCGAGGCACCAGCGCCGTTCGGGGCATTCGCCGGCCCCACCTTCGATCCCGGCAACATTCAGGGGCATCTGGAAGCCTTCGAAGTTGGTCGCTGGAAGGCTTGATTCGGGCCTGCATCGTTTTTGGGCGTGCTGGATTATCGGCTAAATATTGAGCCGACTGCTCGAATTTCGGGTGAGTTCCAATGCGAGGATCTTCCGCGGTCACCCATAATCAACTGAAATTACATACGTTTTCATTTCCAGAAAGCTGGCACGCAACTTGAATGTTGCAGTGCGGCCAGCCTGTCACAGATGCCTGCTGAGCCAAGTCCCGCAGCAACGAAGCTGACCGGACCGTTAGGTGCAGAGCCGGCTTTTGAGCCAGCCGAGTTCCTCGCGGGTCGTGCACTTTTCCGTCGATCCCACTCAGGTGGCCGCAGGAGCTTCGTTACCGACCATGAAAATCGATACGCTCGCAGTCGACTTTACCGACGAGCAGAAACGTTACCTCGAAGGCTTCACGACCGGTCTGCAGATCAGCCGCGTCGGTCGCGGTCTCGGTGGTGGCGCCGGCAAGGCGAATGCCGAGCCCACCGGTCCCGATGCCGTGCACCTCAAGACGCAGGACAAGGTCATCGCCGCGGGCAAGAAGCTCGCCGACCAGGAGAAGGTCAAGCGCGACGAGCATCCCTTCGATGCCTATCCGCGGCTGCGTCAGCAGGCGCTCGACAACGCGCCGCCGAGTCCGGCGGACAATTTCCGCTGGCGCTATTACGGCATCTTCTACGTCGCGCCGACGCAGGATTCCTACATGTGCCGGCTGCGCATCCCGAACGGCATCATGAAGCACTGGCAGCTGTCCGGCCTTGCCGATCTCGCCGACGAACTCTGCGGTCCGTACAGCCACGCCACGACGCGCGCCAACCTCCAGCTGCGCGAGATCCAGCCGAAGAACGCGATCAAGCTGATCGAGGGCATCCAGGACCTCGGTCTGTGCTCGCGCGGCTCCGGCGCCGACAACATCCGCAACGTCACGGGAACGCCGACGGCCGGCATCGATCCGCAGGAGCTGATCGACACGCGCCCCTACGCGCGCGAGTGGCACTACCACATCCTCAACGATCGCTCGCTCTACGGCTTGCCGCGAAAGTTCAATGTCGCATTCGACGGCGCCGGCAGGATCGCGGTGCTCGAGGAGACCAATGACATCGCGTTCACCGCATTCGAGGTGAAGGACGGCTTCGGCGTCGAGCCCGGGATCTGGTTTCGCCTCGGCCTCGGCGGCATCACCGGACACAAGGATTTTGCAAAATACTCCGGCATCATCGTCAAGCCGGAGCAGGCGACCGCCGTCGCGGACGCCATCGTGCGCGTGTTCATCGACCATGGCGATCGCACCAACCGCAACAAGGCGCGGCTGAAATACGTGCTCGACGCGATGGGCCATGACGGCTTTCTGAAACTGGTCGAGGAACGGCTCAAGACCCCGTTCACGCGCGTTCCGGAAGAGGCGTTCGCGCCGCGGCCGGCCGCGGATCGCATGGCGCATATCGGCGTGCACAGGCAGAAGCAGGAGGGCCTCAACTGGATCGGCGTGTCGCTGACGCTCGGCAAAATCAGCTGCGATCAGATGCACGGCCTTGCCAAGGTCGCCCGCGACCTCGGCGACGGAGAGATCCGCCTGACCGTCTGGCAGAACCTGCTGATCTCTGGGGTGCGCGACGACAATGTCGAGCTTGCGATCGCGGCCATCAAGCAGATCGGGCTCGCGGTCGAAGCCTCGCATATCCGCGCCGGCCTGATCGCCTGCACCGGCAATGCCGGCTGCCGCTTCGCTGCCTCCAACACCAAGCGTCACGCCGCCGAGATCGGCGACTGGTGCGAGCCGCGCGTTGCCATGGATGAGCCGGTCAACATCCACGTCACCGGCTGTCATCATTCCTGCGCGCAGCACTATATCAGCGACATCGGGCTGATCGGCGCGCGTGTGCCGATCAATGAGGAGGACACGGTGGAGGGCTATCATCTCTTCACCGGTGGCGGGTTCGGCCCCGACGCCGACGTCGGGCAGGAGGTCTACCACGACCTCAAGGCCGAGGACGCGCCGAAGACGGTCGAAGGACTGCTCAAGGCCTATATCGCCCACCGCTCGTCTCCCGACGAAACTTTCCTCTCCTTTGCGCGCCGCCATGACGGCGAAACGCTGCGCAAGCTTGCCGATGCACAGGTGTCCGCATGAACCAGATCACCCCTCCGCCGAAACTCGACATCATTCCCGCCAGTGCGCCGTTCTCCGACGCGCAGCGCTCCTGGCTGAACGGCTTCTTCGCCGGACTGCTGTCCCCTGACGTGGCCACGCCGTTGTCGGCGGAGCAGGGCGCCGCGGTCATGCAAGCAGGTGACGGCGATGATGGCGAAGCGCCGTGGCACGACCAGACCATGCCGATCGCCGACCGGATGAAGCTCGCCGAGGGGCGCCCCGTGCGGCGCAAGATGATGGCGGCGATGGCGCAGCAGGATTGCGGCCAGTGCGGCTACAATTGCAACGATTATTCGGAGGCGATCGCGGGCCGCAGCGAAGCGCGGCTCAACCTTTGCGTCCCCGGCGGCAAGGAAACCGCGCGGATGCTGAAGTCGCTGTACGAGGAGCTCGACAAGGCGCCGGCGGCCAAGATGGGTGACAAGGCGTCCGACAAGCAAGGCGCGGTGGCAGCTCCCGCCGTGACGGTGACGATCGCCGAGCCCGGCCGCTCGCGCGACAATCCCGTCGCAGCGACCTTCCTGTCGCGCCGCCTTCTCAACAAGGGAAAGTCGGAGAAGGAAACCTATCACGTCGAGTTCGATCTCTCCGAGAGCAAGCTCGACTACATCGTCGGCGACAGTTTTGGCGTGTTCGCGCGCAACGAGGTCGGTCTGGTCGACCAGATCATCGCGCTGCTCGGCGCCTCCCATACCACCAAGGTCAACGGCAAGACGCTGCGGGAGGTGCTGATCGACGACGTCTCGCTGTCGCCGGCGCCCGACACGCTGTTCGAATTGCTGTCCTTCATCACCGGCGGCGCGCAGCGTGAGAAGGCGAGGGCGCTGGCGCAGGGCGAGGATCCCGATGGCGATGCGGCGACCCTCGATGTCATGGCGGCGCTCCAGAAGTTTTCCGGCACGCGGCCGCATCCCGAGGCGTTCGTCGAGGCGCTGGAGCCGCTCCAGCCGCGGCTCTACTCGATCTCCTCGTCGCACAATGCAACGCCGGGAAAGCTGTCGCTGACGGTGGACTCCGTGCGCTACATCATCGGCAAGCGCAAGCGCATTGGCGTCGCCTCGACCTTCCTCGGCGAGCGCATCAATGAGGGCGAAAAGCTCAAGGTCTATGTGCAGAAGGCGCACGGCTTCGGCCTGCCGCAGGATCCGAAGACGCCTGTCATCATGATCGGTCCCGGCACCGGGATCGCGCCGTTCCGCGCCTTCCTGCTCGACCGCAAGGCGACCGGCGCACCCGGCAAGAACTGGCTGTTCTTCGGCCATCAGCGCAGCGATTGCGATTTCTTCTACCAGGAGGAGCTGAACGCGATGAAGACCTCGGGGCTCCTGACCCGGATGTCGCTGGCCTGGTCGCGCGACGGCGAGAAGAAGTTTTACGTGCAGGACCGCATGCGCGAGGTGGGCCGCGAGGTGTGGACGTGGCTTGCCGAGGGCGCGCATCTCTATATCTGCGGCGATGCCAAGCGCATGGCCAAGGATGTCGAGCGCGCGCTGGTCGACATCGTCGCCCAGTTCGGCGCACGTTCCACCGACGAAGCCGTCAGTTTTGTCGCCGAGCTCAAGAAGACCGGTCGCTTCCAGGCCGACGTCTACTAAGGCGCGGCGGTATCAGCGTGAATCGCCCCGGCTGCGCAAGGCGCGGGCGATTCACCGTCTACTGTGCATGGGGTTGTTTTCGACATTTTTAGCCGCACGACCCAAATCAGTTCCAATCGGCTCGAACTTTAACGAATAAGATTCTCGAAACCTCGGGGTAAAGAGAATTTGCGCCTGCGACGGGGCGCCTTCAGAGAATCGCCATCGCTATTTCCGCCGCCATCTTGCCTCCCGCCAGGGTTGATCCTTCATAATCCCGCAAATGGGGCCTTGGAGATCGACCATGCGCGAATTGTCGGCGGAAGCCAGGCTGCACTTCTACGCGCGTTCGCTCTCGCGTCGGACCGGGGCGAGCATGCAACACGTTGCGCTCTACAGCGCCTTCGCCGTCATCGCGGCCGTCGTGTTCGGCACGCTGTCGGTGCATCCGTTCTGATCACGCCCCGCGCTTGAACGGCGCCACCTCGATCCCCGCATCCTTCAACGCCTGACGCAGGCCGCGCGCGATGTCGACTGCGCCGGGCGTATCGCCGTGGATGCAGACCGTGTCCGTGCGCATCTTGATGATTTTGCCGGTGACCGAGACCACCGCGCCGTCCTGCACCATCCGCACCACGCGGTCGGCGATGGCCTTGGCGTCATGCAGCACCGCACCGGGCTTCTTGCGCGAGACGAGGTTGCCGTCGTCCTCATAGGCGCGGTCGGCGAACACCTCGTGCACCATCGGCAGGTTGGCGGCTTCGCCGGCCTTCACCAGCTTCGAATTGGCGAGCACGACGAAGATCAGGCTCTGATCGACCGCCTTGATGCCGGCGGCGATCGCCTTGGCGGTCATGTCGTCCTCGCAGGCGACGTTGGAGAGCGCGCCATGCGCCTTCACATGCGTCACCTTGTGGCCTGCCGCGGTCGCAATCGCCTGCAGTGCGCCGATCTGGTAGGCGACGAGGTTCTCGATCTCGGAGGCCTTCAGGCCCGCGATTGGATGGCGGCCAAAACCGTGCAGGTCGCGATAGCCGGGGTGGGCGCCGACCGAGACGCCGCGCGCCTTCGCCAGCTCGACGGTCCGGCGCATGATGTCGGGGTCGCCGGCATGGAAGCCGCAGGCGACGTTGACCGAGCTCGCCAGCTCGATCATCGCGGCGTCGTTGCCCATCTCCCACGCGCCAAAACCTTCGCCGAGATCGCAATTGAGATCGACTGTCTTCATGGTGCTCTCCGCCTGTGGTCTTGTTGTCGTTTAAGGCTCGGCCGCGACCTGCCAGGTCCCGGCGTCGACGGCGCTGACGGCATAGCCCGCGACGTTGGCATCGCTGAGCGCCTCGATATTGAGTGCGACGGTGTCGGCGGAGCGCAGGCGATCGGGCAGGCCGCGGATGGTTTGTGCGAATTTGCGCGCCTCGTCCTGCGCCTCGGCCATGCTGACCTGCTTGAAGCGGAACGCGGTTCCTGCCGAAGTCTGCGCGAGGCGGCCGACATCGGCCGTGATCACCGTCGCGATCTTCGGGTAGCCGCCGGAGGTGCCGCGGTCCATCATCAGCGCGATCGGCGAGCCGTTGCCGGGCACCTGGATGCTGCCGTTGACGGTGCCGTCGGAGACGATGTTGTGGCCGTGCAGATGCTTGATCGCGGGACCTTCGAGCCGGTAGCCCATGCGGTCGGAGGTCGCCGAGATCTTCCACTCGCTGTCCAGGAACAGCGCCCTGTTGGCGTCGTCGAACTCGTCGTCCTGTGGCCCCAGCAGGACACGGATCGGACCTGTCGCAGGCTTCGGCAATTCGATCCGCAGCTCAGGCGCTCCGCTCGCGGCATCGACCGTGAATTCGTCACCGGCCTGGAGCGGGCGCGGGTAGGGGCTGCCGAGACCGGCGCGGGCGTTGACCGCGAGGCTGCCGAACACCGGCTCGCCGCGGATTGCCCCTTCGATCGCGAGATAGGTGAACGCACCGCCGCGGGCAAAGCCCAGCGTCAGCGTCTCGCCGTCCTTCAGCGTCAGCGACGTGTCCATGGCGACCGGGCTCCCGGCGACATCCGCATTGCGAGGCGCGCCGGAAATCGCCACGCGCACGGCACCGTCCTTGGCCGTAAAGGCGGCACCGAACGGGCCGATCTCGACAGCGGCCGCGAACGGCTCGTTGCCGACCAGCGTGTTCGCCGCCGCGAGCGACAGACGGTCCATCGCCCCGCTGACCGTCAAGCCGTAGCGCTGCGCGCCGAAACGGCCGCCGTCCTGGACGGAGCTTGCAGGGCCGATGCTGGCAACCACGAGCCGGCTCATGCGATCACCTGCTCGGCGACGATCTCGCCGGCCTCGGCGGCGCGATCCTGCTCCTCGAACGTCTTGTGGTCGATGGCGAAAAACGTCACGCGATCACCGGGTTCGGTCAGGAAGGTCGGATTGCGGTGGAGCTGATAGGTCCGTACCGGCGTGCGACCCAGCAGGTGCCAGCCGCTCGGGGCAGCCAGGCATTGGATACCCGCCTGGACGCCGCCGATCGAGATTGTGCCGGCGGGCGTCAGCAGCCGCGGATTCTGCCGCCGCGACATATGCAGCGATTTGTCGAGACCACTGAGATAGGACCAGCCCGGCGTGAAGCCGATCATGGCGACCTTGTAGTCGCCGGCCACGTGACGGGCGATGATGTCGTCGGGCGTGGTGTTCAGCGCCTTGGCGACATCCTCGAGGTCGATGCCGTGCTCGCCGCCATAGGCGACGGGAATGCGCCAGCGGCGCGCCTTTGTGGCCGGCGGCAGCGGCTGGCTCGCGAGCGTGAGCAATTTTTCCCCGAGCGCGTCGAAGCCGATCTTGCCGGGATCGTAGTGCACCAGCAGCGAGCGATAGGTCGGCACGGACTCGGTGATGCCGTCGATGGGACTTGCCGCGATCGCCTTGTCGAGCGCCAGCACGCGCTGGTTGGCCTCGTCGTCGATGGTGCGGCTGAACTCGACCGTGACGGCGCTGTCGCCACTGGGCAGAAGGCGGGGCGGGGGAAGCGTCGCGGCCATGAGCTGTCGAAATCGGCTTCTCGGAAAAGCGCGGGCTCGACCTTGAGTTCCGCGTCACCCCCTGCTTCGCGTAAATGCGCCCGCAAGTCCAATAAATTAATGCAGGGGGGCGCGATAAAGCCTTGTTATCGCGTCGCATAACGGCGCTGCGGCCCTGCATTATTGGGACCCTCTTGGCCCTTGACGCAAAGCGCCGGGCTCGCAAGATGCGCGCGTTCTTTCCCTCCCATCCGGAGCTCGTCTGTTTCCATGTCGCTGTCCCCCGAAGCCCGCAAGACCCTCGCCGGCATCACCACTGCCACCATCACCACGGTCCTGCTGAAGAAGGGCCTGCGCAACATCTGGATGCGCGGCGCGCGTCCGCTGCGCCCGGGCCTGCCGCGCCTGGTGGGACCGGCCTTCACCCTGCGCTTCGTGCCGGCGCGCGAGGATCTGGCGACGCCGGAATCCTGGTCGTCGCCAATCTCGACCCGCACCGCGATCGAGGCGATGCCCGAGGGCTGCATCGCCGTGGTCGATGCCATGGGCATCACCGATGCCGGCATTTTTGGCGACATCCTCTGCGCGCGCATGATGAAGCGCGGCGTCACCGCACTCGTCACCGACGGCGTGGTCCGGGACGTCGAGGGTGTGCTCGGCACCAACCTGCCGGTCTGGTGCGACGGCTATGCCGCGCCGCCATCGGTTGCCGGCCTGACCTTCGTCGGCTGGGGCGAGCCGATCGGCTGCGGCGGTGTTGCGGTATTTCCGAACGATATCGTGGTCGCCGACCAGGACGGCTGCGTGCTGATCCCGCAGGCGATGCTCGATCACGTCCTCGCCGAGGGCGTCGAGCAGGAGCGAATGGAAGCCTGGATCGTCAACGAGGTGAACAACGGCGCGGTGCTGCCGGGCCTCTATCCCATGAACGCCGAGACCAAGGCGCGCTACGCTGCAAGCAAGAAGTAACGAGACAACAAGCGAGGTTACCCCATGGAAATCACTGTCGCAGGCACGCGGCCGACTCGCCGCGCGCCGAAGGAAAACTTCACCGGTACCGTGTGGCAGGACCCCGTGATCATGGCGCCCGCGCCGGCACGGCTGAACTGCTCGCGTGTGTCGTTCGAGCCGGGCGCGCGCACCAACTGGCATCACCATCCGCTCGGGCAGACGCTCTACGTGATTTCGGGCGTCGGGCGCGTTCAGACCAAAGGCGGGCCTGTCATCGAAATCCGTCCCGGCGATACCGTCTGGATTCCACCGAACGAATTGCACTGGCACGGCGGGTCGCCGACCAACGGCATGACCCATATCGCCATGCAGGAAGCGCTCGACGGCGTCTATTCGACCTGGCTGGAGCCCGTGACGGACGCGGAGTACGGCGCGGCGCTGGGCTAGCTCTCACTGCCGCTCGGCGGTCCACGTTCCCGTGCACAGGGCGCCTCGCCAGGTGCCGGAGCCCGAGGTGCCGCTGAGCCGGCCGAAGCCGACCGCGCGCTTGATGCCGGTGCTCAAGGTCACGTTGATGCTGCCGGCATCGGCCACGCGGCCTGACGCCGTCACCATTGCGCTGCTCGAGGCGATCTGACCGTTGCTGATGCCGATCGCGACGGTCGCGCCGTTGCCGCAGGTCTCGCTTGACGACGAGATCCGGACATTCCATGCGCCGTCGAAGGTGCTGGCGTTCGCCTGCGCGGCCGGCAAGGCGATGGCGAGGATGGTGGCGAAAAGACACTTGCGGAAGCCGTTCATGACACGCCCCTGTGGGTTGACCATGCGGGCACCCTGGCATGGGCGTGGCGCGGTCGATGTGAGGGCAGTCACGCGCGCAAGGCGCTGAGTGACGTGGCGCACGTCGCAAGGTGCGCAAACCAAAGGGGCCCGGATCGCGGGCCCCTCGTCTCCGTCAGAGTGTCGAACCCGAACTCTAGTTCACCCGCGTCCAGGTCTGGCCGCCGCAGAACATGCCGCCGAAGGCGCAGCCCTGCACGCGCAGGCGGTCGGTGCCCCTCAGCGTGATCGTCGAATCGTAGGTCGAGCCGGAGTTCGGATCGAGGATGCGGCCGGACCATTTCTGGTCCTTCTGATCCTTGCCGGGCTTCATGTTGATCAGGACCTGCTCGCCGTTCTGGTTCGATTTGCTGTCGACAGAATAGCCGCAGAGATTGGTGCCGCATTGCTCGATCCGGACCTTGCCTTCCTTCTCCTCGGTGAGCCAGACGCCGAGCGGTGACGTGAGATCGCGCGTGGGCGCGGTTGCGGGAGCCGGCGGCGCGACGGCTGCGGCCTGAACGGGGGCAGGGGCCGGAGCGGGGGGCGCGGGCGGAACGGCGGCTACTGCCGGAGCAGGCGGGGCGGGCGGTACCGCGGCCACCGTTGGGGCAGCGCTTGGAGCGGGTTGAGGCGGCGGCACCATCGCATCTTCGGCCGGCGCATTTTTGGCTGTGTTGGCCGGAGGTGCCGGCGGGGCGGACGGCGCCGCGGCCACGGGAGCTTGGACAGGAGCCTGCTCGGCCGCTGGAGGCGCGGCGAGAGGCGCAGGTGCCGGCGCGGGATTGGCCGGCGGTTGCGGATCTGCCTTGGCTTGTTGCGGGGCCTGCGGGTCGGCCTTCGGAGTTGCCTTGGGGTCGTTCTTGAGGTCGGCCTTGGGATCGTTCTTGGCCTTTTTCGCCTTGCCCTGGCCGGTGTTGTCGTAGACGCCGGGAATCGACACCGTGCCGCGGTCCGGATCGATCCGGATGGTGCGCCCGCCATATTCGAAAGTGTACTGCGCCTGGGCAGCGGTGCTCGCCAAAAGGAATGCGGCCGTGGCCAACAGCTTCCTCATTTCCATCTCCTGAACAGGTGGTCCCCGCACCGACGCTTACGCCCCGGTTCGATCGTAAAAAGTGATCTAGATCACGGTCACCGTATGAGTCGTCCTGCGGCAGGTTCGGGTTCAATATGCCCGAGACCGGTCCGCAATTCGGCCGGAGGCAAACGACAGGAAGGCTCGACCTAGTCGAACCAGGCGGCGTAGATCTTTCTGTAGCTGCCGTCCTCCATCGAGATGTGCAGCCATTGGTCGACGAAGGCCTTCAGCGCCATGTCGCGCTGAAGCCAGTAGGCCTTCTCGGAGAAGTCGAACGGTTTTTCGGGATGCACCGCGCAGAGCACGCCCGCATGCTGCTTCTGCTGGTAGCGGGTCTCGGAGGCGTCCGTCATCATCAAATCGGCATTGCCCTTGGCGATCTCGTCGAAGATCGCGGTATTGTCGGGGAAGACGGTGATGTCGGCGTCCTTGATGTTGGCGCGGGCGAAGCGTTCGTTGGTGCCGCCGGGATTGACGACCACGCGGGTGCCCTTCTTGTCGATGTCGGAAAGCGTCTGGTACTTGCCGACATCGGCGCAGCGCGCGATCGGGGTCTTGCCCTCGCGCATGATCGGCATCGAGAAGAAGCCCTTCTTCTGCCGGTCGAGCGTGACCGAGACGCCGCCCATGGCGATGTCGAACTGGTCGGCCTCGAAATCCTTCATCAGCTTCGGCCAGGCGGTCGGCACGAACTCGACCTTGACGCCGAGCGCCTTGCCGAGCGCTTCCGCCATATCGACGTCGAAGCCGCTGAACTGCTGCGTGGCCTTGTCCAGATAGGTGAAGGGTTTGTAGTCGCCGGTCATGCCGACGCGCAAAGTGCCGCGCTTGAGGATCTCGTCGAGGCGCGAGGGCGCCGCCTGCTGGGCGTGGGCCGAAAGGTTTGCCAGCAACACCACGGCCAAGGCCGCCAGGATTCGAATGGTCGTTCGAACGATCATCTCTTTTCCACTCATGCCCGAGCTGTCATTGTGCAGCTCTTGAGGATGGATTTAGACCAGTTGCCAGTTGCTGGCGAGATGCAATTGAAGGGAATCCTGACGTGACGATCTCGATGTACGAGGCCTCGGTCGGCCTCTTCTTGCCGTACCTGCGCAACCTGTCCGCGCTGCTCGACAAGGGCGTTGCCTATGCCGAAGCCCGCAAGTTCAATCCGGCCGTCCTGCTCGGCATGCGGCTATCGCCGAACATGTACGATCTGGCGCAGCAGATCGGCGAGGCCTGCCGCCATGCCACCGTCGCGCCGGCCTTGCTGGCGCAGTGCGAGCCGGTCGTGCTGCCGCCGCTGGAGCACGACATGGCCGGGCTTCAAGCGCGGATCGCAACGTCAATCGAATTCATTGAAAGTCTGCCCCGGGCCGAGATCGATGCGGCCGCGGAACTGAAGGTCTTCTTCAAGCTGAAGAACGGGACCGAGCTGCCCTTCACCGGGCGGACACTGCTGCTCACGAACAGCGTCCCGCAGTTCTTCTTTCACGTCACGACCGCCTACGATCTTTTGCGGCACGCTGGCGTTGAACTCGCGAAGAAGGATTATCTCGGAAGGAAGTAGGCCTAAGCCTCGCCCTTGCGCTCGTAATCGGCGAGCGAACTGCGGCCGGCGATCTCGCTGCGCAGCTCTTCGAAACGCCGGTGCGCCTCGTCCTCGTGCGCGTCGACGAAATGCACGGCGGCCTCGCTGGTCATCGGACCGCTGATTACGGGCGCGGATTGCTCGCCGATGGTCTCGTGGACGTAGTACTGGTCGTCGTCGCCGCGATGGACCGTCCATTTCAGGCGGATCGCCACCATCGGCCCGGGACCGACCTTGCTGTAGCCGTCGGCATCGGTATGCTCCGGCACCAGCGGCTGCTCCTCGACCACCGGATGCTCGTCGGCAACGGGATGCTCGTCGGCAGCCGCAGGCTCGTCTGCGGCCACGTGCTCATCGGCGACCACCACGGTCTCGGTCTCGCGAACGACGAGGACGGGTTCGGGGTGCTCCAAAATGCTGGCGATGGTCGCCAACGCGTGGTCGGTCGGGTCGATCTCTGACAAGGGTCCATCCTCCAGCTCGACGCGGCCGGCAAGTCTGTCCCACTGCCGCCGCGGCCGGGAACATTAGGCGCGTTTGATTAAGGCTGAGTTTGGGCTCGATCTGCACCAAAATGGGACGCATTCTGGCGTTCCGGAGGCGGGCGGATTGGGCACTCCCGGAGGAGGGCTCAGCCCAGCACGTCCTGATTGATGATGTTCTGCCTGATCGGATCGCCGTCCAGCACACTCAGGATGTTGCGCGCGGTCTGCTCGCTCATGCGCTGGACCGCCTCGACCGTGACGCCGGCGACATGCGGGGCCATGATGACGTTGGGCAGCGCGAACAGC
Organism: Bradyrhizobium sp. Bra64; assembly: GCF_024519875.1. Taxonomy (NCBI): domain Bacteria; kingdom Pseudomonadati; phylum Pseudomonadota; class Alphaproteobacteria; order Hyphomicrobiales; family Nitrobacteraceae; genus Bradyrhizobium; species Bradyrhizobium sp. Bra64. The sequence continues at coordinate 151,159 of NZ_JALJRD010000003.1, forward strand.
GCGTTGCTGACCGGCGGTGGCTCCACCTCGAACACATCGATGCCGGCCCCCGCGATCTTGCCGGAGACCAAGGCGTCGTACAGCGCGGCCTCCTTCACGATGCCGCCGCGCGCGGTGTTGATGAGATAGGATTTCGGCTTCATCCGGCCGATCCTGTCAGCATCGAACAGGCCGACGGTTTCCGGCGTCTTCGGGCAGTGGATGGTCACGAAATCGGCGTTGGGCAGTGCGGCGTCAAGGTCGGCGACGGGCTCGCAACCGGCGGCCTTGATCTCGGCCGCGGGCTTGTAGGGATCGTAGACCTGCACCTTCATGTCCATCGCCAGGCAGCGCTTGGCGGTGCGGGTGCCGATGCGGCCGAAGCCGATGATGAGGACGGTCTTGCCGTAGAGATCGAACGGCAGCATCCCGAGCCGATCGGCCCATTTGCCGTCCTTGACGCAGGCATGCATCTCCTGTGCGCGCTTGGCGAGCGTCAGCATCATGAACAGCGCCTGCTCGGCTACCGAGGGCGAGTTCGCACTGCCCGCGACCATCAGCGGGACCTTGCGGCGGGAAAGCGCGGGCACGTCGACGGCGTCGTAGCCGACGCCGATGCGCGTCACCACTTTCATGTCCCCGGATGCCTCGAGCTCGGTCTCGCCGAAGGCGGTGGCACCCAACGCCACGCCGTGGACCGGCGCATGGCTCTTCAGCAGGGCCTCGAAATCCCTGGCGGAGATCAGGTTCGGAAACTCGACGAGCTCGATGTCATCCCGCTGGGTGAGAAGGGCGCGCGCGCCTTGCGACAGAGTTTGTGTAACGAAAATCTTCTTCTTATTGGTCGCCATCGTCCCCTGCCTGCGCGAGTTTCTTGTCCGGCGGTCACAACACGACGCCGCTCGCCTCGTTTAGCAGGTGCATATTGTTGAGGTCCATCGCCAAACGCATGGGTGCCCCGTCCTTGGCGCCGGCATTGGGATCGACACGGCCGCAGATGGGTGTGCCGTCGAGTCCGAAATAGACCAGGGTCTCCATCCCCATCGGCTCGGTGACGTCGAGCACTGTGTCGAAGGTCTCGACGCCTGGTCCGAGATGCGCATGGGCCTCGGTGAGATGCTCCGGCCGGATGCCGAGCAGCAGCTTGTCGGTGCGCGGCAGAGCGTTGTAGCGCGCGGCGCGGGCCGGCGGCAGCGCAAAGGCGATGCGGTCGGTCAGGCGGATCTGAAGCGTGCCGCCGGCGTCCTCGAGCCGGCAGGGAATGAAGTTCATCGCGGGCGAACCGATGAAGCCGGCAACGAAGCGCGTCTCCGGCTTGTGGTAGAGCTCGTTCGGCGTGCCTATCTGCTCGATGCGCCCCTTGTTCATCACGACGACCCGGTCGGCCAGCGTCATCGCCTCGACCTGGTCGTGGGTGACGTAGACAGTGGTGGTGCGCACTTTCTGGTGCACCTTCTTGATCTCGATCCGCATCTGCACGCGCAGCTTGGCGTCGAGATTGGAGAGCGGTTCGTCGAACAGGAAGACCTTCGGGTTGCGGACGATGGCCCGCCCCATGGCGACGCGCTGGCGCTGGCCGCCGGAGAGCTGCTTCGGCTTGCGGTCGATCAGGTCGGTAATATCAAGGAGGCGGGCGGCTTCCGTCACCCGCGCCTTGATCTCGGCCTTGGGATAGTGCTTCAGGCGCAGCCCGAACGACATGTTCTCCGCGACCGTCATGTGCGGGTAGAGCGCGTAGTTCTGGAACACCATGGCGATGTCGCGATCCTTCGGCGGCACGTCGTTGACGACGTCCCCGCCGATCATGATGTCGCCGTCGGTGATGTCCTCGAGTCCTGCGATCATGCGCAGCGTCGTCGATTTGCCGCAGCCGGACGGGCCGACCAGCACGATGAACTCATGGTCGGAGATTTCGAGATCGATGCCGCGCACGGCTTCGACATCGTCGTAACGCTTGATCACCTTGCGCAGGGAAACGTCGGCCATTGCACTTCAACCCCTCGTTCTCAACCCTTCGTCGCGCCGGCGGTCAGGCCGGCAATGTAATAGTCCATCAGGAAGGCGTAGATGATCAGCGGCGGGGCTGCGCCAAGCAGCGCGCCGGTCATGATCTGACCCCAGTTGAAGACGTCACCCTTGATCAAGGTCGTGATGATGCCGACCGGCAGCACGAGCTGATCGGTCGATGTCGTGAACACCAGCGGATAGAGGAACTGCGCCCAGGAGACCGTGAAGGCAAAGATCGTCGCCGCTATGATCCCCGGCAGCGCCACCGGAATGAAGATCCGCGTCAACGTCTGAAACCAGGACGCACCGTCGATGATCGCGGCCTCGTCGAGCTCCTTCGGTATCGAGGCGAAGTAGCCGATCATGATCCAGGTGCAGAATGGCACGGTCAGGGTGGGATAGATGAAGAGCAGCACGTACCATCGATTGATGAGTTGGATGCCGGTCCAGTCGCCGAACAGTGCAAACACCTTGAACAACGGAATGAACAACAGGCTGTCCGGAATGAGGTAGGTCAGGAACACACCGGTAGCCAGCGTCGCCGAACCCCAGAACCGCATCCGCGCCAGGGCGAACGCCGCAGGCACGCTGATCAGCATGGTAATGGTGACCACGAAGATCGAAACCAGCGCAGAATTCCAGAAAAACCGCAGGAACTGGTTTGACGTCAGCAGGCCAACGTAGTTGTCCAGCGTCGGGTGGAAAACCCACCATGGGTTGGTTGCGGCCGAGATTTCCGCGCTGCTCTTCAGCGAGGTGATCAGCATATAAATCGGAGGAAGCAGCGAGAAGACCGCAAAGAGGGTCAGGAAGAAGTACGACCACCTCAGCGCCCAGGTGCGGTCGCGGCTCATACTGCCGTATTTGACGGGGCGCGTCGGCGCGGCCTTGTCCATCGTGACTGAGCTCATCAGGATTCATTCCCGCGCTTGTTGACGTCGCGCAGGATGAAGATCGCCGCGACCGCCAGGATTGGTACCATGAACAGAGAGACGCTGGCGCCCAGCGGAATGTCGCTGCCTTCGATGCCTATCCTGAAAGCCCAGGTCGCAAAGATGTGGGTGTGGTCCAGAGGACCACCGGCGGTGAGGATTCTTACGATGTCGAAGTTGGCGAAGGTGACGATCAGCGAAAACAGCGTCGTGATCGCTATGATGTTGCGCATCATCGGCAGGGTCACGTACCAGATCCGTTGCCACCAATTGGCGCCGTCAATGGCGGCCGCTTCATAGAGCTGCTCGGGCACTGATTTCAGGGACGCCAGATACATGATCATGAAGAACGGCGCGCCGTACCAGACGTTGACCAGAATGACCGAGAAGCGCGCCCATGCGGCGTCGCCCGTCCACGGGATCGGCCCGATTCCGAAGAACGATAGCGTGTAGTTGAAGGCACTATAAGAGGGATCGAACAGCCACAGCCATGCCAGCGTGCTCATCGCGGGCGGGATCACCCATGGCACCAGGAGCATGCCGCGCCATTTGCGCTGACCCTTGGCCGGAATGTTGTGGACGAAGTGCGCGACGATGAACCCGATCAGCGCTTTGAAGAACACGGCAGTGATGGCGAAGATGCAGGACTGCTTGACGACCAGCCAGAAGGTGTCGCGCTTGAACAGGAATTCGAAGTTGCCCAGACCGACGAACCTTTGCATCGACTTGTTGAGCGTCGCCAGATGAAGGGAATAGAACGCCGGATAAAGCACCAGGAGGGTGATGAGTATAATCAGCGGCAGCGTCATCAGAAACGCGGCGGTGGATTTGCGTTTGAGCGCCCTCTGCAGACCGGAACGGTTTCGCGCCGGCTGCTTTGCGCCAACCCTATCCGGCTGCAATGCCACATCAGCCATGTGCATCTTCCTCGCGCGGTTTAGCTCGATAGACTCAGATATTGGCGAGCGCCGACATACCCGGCTCTCGTTGAGGCGAGTCGAAGGACCGCCGCGAGCGACCAGGGGCCGTCGCGGCGATACTTTTCATGTTAGCTTCGCATGAAGCCTTCGCACTCGCCTTCGGCCCAGGCGAGCGTCTTTTCCATCGCTTCCCCTTGCTGATAGCGCAAGCACATCTTGGTCAGCGTGGCCTGAGCATAGATCTGCTGTGCAATCTTGGGCGGCGCCGGCGAGGCCGCAATTGACAGCGTCTGATGGTTGTAGGGGTTCGGGTAGTGATAAAGCGTGCCTTTGGGAGGTCCTTCTTCCTGCCAGACCTTCAAGGTTGTCAGCTTCGCATATGCCGGCAGATCATAGCCGCCGCTTGCGACCACCATCTTTTCGATAGCTGCCGGCTTCGAGAGTTCAATCAAGAGGCTCCTCGCTGCTTCCTTGTTCTTGGAGAAGTTCCATATGCTCCAGAAATAGGGCAAGTAAGGCGCAAAACGCCCCTTCGGTCCGGCCGGGAATCCATGTGTCCAGCATTGCTCGGCGACCTGTGGCGCGTCGCGTTTCGCAACGGCCCAGGCGCTCGGCGGGTTCATGATCATCGCACCCCTGCCGGAGACCAGCCATTTGTTGTTGGATGCATCGTCCCAGGCCGCGACGTCGGGCGGCAGGAAAGCGATCAGCTTCTTGTAAAACTCGAGCGCTTGGCGAACCTCATCGGTCTTGACGGTGAGATTGCCCTTGGCGTCGACGAGATGGGCGCCGAACGAAAGGAAGATCGCGCCTGCCGTGTCGACGTTATCCGTCGTCTCGCCGAGGCCGATGCCGAACGGGAAGCCGGCCTTGTGACAGGCTTCAGCCGCTTTCAGGAATGTTTCCAGAGTCCAATTGTCGGCTTTTGGTTCAGAACCGGCCGGGTACATCGCCTGGACGTCGATGCCGGCGTGCTTCTTCATCAAATCGATACGCGAACAGGGTCCCTTGATTTGACTGCCGACACAGGCGGGAACGCCGAGCCATTTGCTGCCTGCGGTGCCGAGATACTTGGCTGTGCCGTTGACCTCGCCGTTCTCGGCGATGATCTTCCCCATGATGTCGCTAACGTCCTCCAACTGGTCGGCATTGGAGTGTGCCCACCACGTCGGCATCGCGAAAATATCGTGGCCGGACTTTGCCTGGGCTTCGGCGGCAATGGTCAGCAGGTTCTTGTTGCCCTGGCTTGGGATGTAGTCGATCGTAACTTCGACCTTCTCCTTCGCCGCCCATTCGTTGACCAGATCGGTCGAGGCCTTGTTGGCGCCGGGCACCCAGTGGTCCCAGAAACCGATCGAGAGCTTGCCGGCGGCGTAAGCGCCGCGGACATATGGCGCTGCGATCAGCGCCGTGGAGGACATAGCAGTGGCAGCCACAAATTGACGTCGCGTCAGTGTCTTGCGTGACATCTCGTTTCCTCGCTTGGGTGTTTTATTGCTTTGGTGTTTCCTCTGAACTCTTCCGAGTTTTGCTCTTGATTTTCTTGTTGTGCGTTTCTTGTTACGAATTGGTAGCGCGATCAGATCATGATTGATCGCGTCTGTCGAGAAAACCGAACGGCGCGCGTCTAGAACTAACGTTGTGTCCGGGAACGCCGACACTGCCCTCGGAGTCGTGTGCCGGCGATGATCCGCGGCCGGTCGTTTTGCGACGCACACGTTGCGCCGACCTGCCGGGGCGATCCGTGCGCAATTACGCCGCAGTTTCGAATAAGCCTGCATAAGCGTCTCGCGCCAAACACTTTTCGGGCGTGGATAGCAATTGTCGGCGCCTAGACCTCGAAGCGGTGAAAACGATAGAGTTGCAACTGGCGGGTGGTTTTCACCCGAACAGGCCAATCAGATGGAGACCAGAATGATCAACCCGGCGCCACCCGCGCGGCTTTACCTGCGACGATGGTTCGCGCTGGGGTCCGTTTTCGTGTTGCTGCTCGGCGCCGCCGCGGTGGCGAATGCCCAAGGTCTGGTCAAGGGCGTCCAGGAAGGAGCGGCGGCCGGGAACAAGGCGGCCGGTCCGGTCGGCGGCGTACTCGGCGGCGCGATCGGGGGTGTGGTGGGCGTCTTCACGGGTGTGCTCGGCGTTGGCAACAATAACAACGGCAATCAGGCGCCGGCGGCCAAGGACGCAAACAAGGACACCAGCAAGGACGCCAAGCAACAGGGCGCCGGCAAGGACAAGGACGCCAAAAGCGCCAAGGCGGGCAAGGGCGCCAAGTCGAGCAAGGAAGCGAAGAACGCGCCCCAGGACAACAAGGATGTCACGGTCCTCACCCAGAGCGGCGCGCCGCAGCAGACCGCCGAGCAGATCGTCGCCAACAGCGATTCCTATATCGAGCGGATCAAGACCGAGCTGAACCTCACGCCTGATCAGGAGAAGCATTGGTACGGCTTCTCGAGCGCCATGCACTACCTTGGGCACAATGGCGCCGAGCGGCTCAACCTGCGGGTTGCGCGCGCCAAGCGGGATCCGCCCGACGACATCGTCGAGCAGATGCGCAACGAGGCGCAATTCCTCATCGACCGCGCCGCCGACCAGCGCAATGTCGCCGACGCCGCCGAGCCCCTCTATTCGAGCCTCGATGACAAGCAGAAGCAGGTCTTCGTACAGGAAATGGTGCGCCTCAGCCACGAACGCGGATTGGATTGATCAAGTTGAATCGGATCGGGCGCGTCTGAATTAACGGCGCCCGCCACGAATTCGTGTATCCTCTTCGCAACTCGATTATGATTAGCTTCGTAAGCTGATTGCGGGGTTGATATGGCGGACGGACTCTCCGTTTTCCTGGTCGAAGACGAGACGTTGATCCGGATGATGATCGCGGACATGGTGGTGGAACTCGGCCACCACGTCGTCGCGGAAGCCGACAACGTCCGGGACGCCAGCGCTTTTGCCATGACCGCGCAGTACGATATGGCAATCCTCGACATCAATCTGAAGGGCGTCTACGTCGATCCCGTCGCAGACCTCATCGAACGTCGCGGCAAGCCGTTTCTGTTCGCCACGGGTTACGGGCCGGAGCTGCTGCCGTCCTTGCTCCGGCGCCGGCCGATCCTGCGCAAGCCGATTTCGATCGATCAGCTCAAGGCTATGATCGAGTCGATGTTTCCGGAAGCCGCGGCGAATACGCCGCACTGAGCGACGGCGGAGGCGCCGCGCTGAGATCGCCAACGAAAATGGCCGCCCGTCGGGGGCGGCCATCTGGCTGGCGACGAAATTCGCGCAGTCTCACATCAGGCCGGCGCCAAGATCGATGCCGCGCGCCATCAGGCCGAACGAGGCGACGAGGCCCATGCAGCAGAACAGCAAAATGGTCTTGAACGAAGAATCGGCCAAACGCGTTTCGACGGCGGCCGGCATTGCGGCGAGCGAGATCATGCTCATGTTCATTCCCCCCTTTGTTGCCCCTGAATTGCATCAGGTGAGGGAACTCTTAGAGCAAAAGGTTTGACGCGAGCTTTCGAGGGATCGTTAACGGAATCGCAATCGGTGCTGCGATCGCAGGCGCCGTAACGGAATCACCAGCCTCAGTTGCGACCGTTATTCAGCACCGTGGCGATGGTATGGGCCGTCATGGCTGCGCGGTCCGAAGCCCGCTGGGCGGCCAGCCGGTCTTGCGCCTTTTCCTCGATCAAGAGCTCGATCAAGGCCAGCCGCTTGTCCTCGTCATCCGCCTCGATCAGGAGGCGGTGATAGCGGTGATAGTCGAACCCCAGATCCTGTTTACGCATGTCACGCCCCCGCAACCACGCCACACACACTGGCTGGATTGTTTCTCATCGGAAACATGTGCGCAAGCACGATCCCGCATGGAACCGAGCGTGCGGCGTATTCAGCTGTGAATTAGCGGACCCCGGCGGGAGGAGGGATCCGCCTCAGGGCTGGTTGTGCTCGGCAAACATCTTGAGGCCGAGGAAACTCGCGTCAGGTTTGGTCACCAGCCTGGTCGGGATGTTGCGCAGATAGTCCTGGAAGCGTCCCTTGGCTTCAAAGCGCGCCCGGAACGCGGAGGCCGCAAGGAATTCCGGAAAACGCGGCGCGATCCCGCCGGCGATATAGACGCCGCCACGGGCGCCGAAGGTCACGGCGAGATTACCGGCGACCGAACCGAGGATGGCGCAAAACATCTCGAGCGTCGCGCGGCTGACGGGACAGCTGCCGTCCAGGGCGGCCTTTGTGATGGCGGCGGCATCGCGATGCGGCACCTGGGCGCCGTCCACCTCGGCCAGCGCCTCGTACAGGCTTTGCAGTCCGGAACCGGATAGCGCCCCGCGCTCGATCGAGACATGGCCGAGGCGTCGGCGCATGGACGCAATCAGGCGTTCCTCACGCTCGTTCTCCGCCGGCAAAGTCGCGTGGCCGGCCTCGGTGACGACGGCCAGCCGCGCGCCATGACGTTCGACCAGACAGGAAACGCCAAAGCCGGTTCCCGGTCCGACCACCAGCAGTGGCTCTCCCGGCAAGCCGTCCTGCCCGCCGAGCGAGATCAGGTCGGCGGGCTGCAGGGCGGGCAGCGACCAGGCCACCACCTCGAAATCGTTGAGGACATGAACGCTCTCGAACCCGAGGGCCGGCTGCAATTCGTGGCCGTCGATGACCCAGGGGCTATTGGTCATGACGCAGCGATTATTGGTGACGGGACCGGCCACGGCCAGCACGGCCCTTTTGGGCGGCTCGTCTGGCCGACGCGCGAGCACGTCGACAATCGCTTCCCGGACAGTGGGGAAATCCGCCACCTTCACATAATCGATCGGTCCGGTCTGATCGCCCTGACTGAGCGCAAAGCGCGCATTGGTGCCGCCGATATCGGCGAGAAGAATCCGTTCTGTCTTGCCGATGGTCATGGCCATATGGCTACCGCGGCCGTGCCGGCTGCGGGAACCACTTCCTCCGCTCTCTCTGATCACTAACTGCGAACGGCTTTTAGAATCCGCGCTTGGGTGCGCCTAGTCAACACGGAGAAGGCCAAACCGTTGCATTCCGGGCACGATGTGGGCCATTCGCGCAGATCGCCGCACCTTGTCGGTGGTTGCGAAGCAGCGCGGGAAGATCGACAGTGTGGGGAGCGTTCGGCACCCGTGGGGCCGGACGGCTGGAATGGACCTTGCCAAATGAAGATATCCGACCGCGACGTGCTGCTGGTCATCGACGTTCAGAACGATTTTTGCACGGGCGGGGCGCTTGCCGTTCCCGGTGGCGAGAAGGTCGTCCCCGCCATCAATCGAATCGCCCAAAAATTCGCCAATGTGGTGCTGACCCAGGATTGGCATCCGGAGGATCACGTCTCCTTTGCCCCGAACCATGCGGGCAAGCAGCCGTTCCAGACCATCGAGCTGGATTACGGCGCCCAGGTGCTGTGGCCGATGCATTGCGTGCAGGGCACGGCCGGCGCTGAATTTCATCGCGATCTCGACGTCACCCGAGCAAATCTCGTGGTGCGGAAGGGGTTTCGGCGCGGCATCGATTCCTATTCGGCGCTGTTCGAGAACGACAGGAAGACACCGACCGGCCTGCTCGGGTATCTGCGCGAACGCGAGTTGAAGACGGTCTTCGTCACCGGCCTCGCGCTCGACTTCTGCGTCCGCTTCTCGGCGGAGGATGCCCGCAAGGCGGGGTTCGACGTCGCCGTCGTGGAGGACGCTTGCCGTGGCATCGATCTCGACGGCTCGGTGGCCGACGCCCATCGGAGTTTGCGCGAGCGTGGCATCGCGGTCGTCGGCCTCGAAGCAACCTTGGGAGGATCGTGAGATCGCTATGGCGCAGAAGCCCGGCAAACAGCTACGCGCACCGCGGCCGATCCCGGATGCCCCGCTGCTGTGGCCATTCGCAGCGGCTCAGCTTGCCATGGACGCTTGTTTCTGGTGGCTCGATCGCGGGCCGCCGGAGCAGGACGACAGTAGCCTGCCGTGGACCACTCCCAACTCCGTCGCGCTGGAGCTTGCGACCATGCGTCTGCGCCGTTGCACGCGGACGCAATCCGGCCAGCCGGCGCTGGTCTGCGCACCCTATGCGCTGCATCGGGCCCTGATCGCCGACTTCGCACCCGGCCACAGCGTCGTGCAGGCCCTGCAAAATGGCGGCATCGACCGAATCTATCTCACCGACTGGCGCTCGGCCACGCCGGATATGCGCCATCTCTCCATCGACAGCTATCTCGGTGATCTCAATGTCGCCATCGACGAGATCGGCGTGCCGGTCGATCTCGTCGGCCTGTGCCAGGGCGGCTGGCTGTCGCTGCTCTATGCCGCGCGCTTTCCCGCCAAGGTGCGGCGGCTGGTCCTGGTCGGCGCCCCCGTTGACCTCTCGATCGACTCCGCGCTGTCGCGGCTTGCCCGCAACGCGCCCGAGGCTCTCTACGACCAGCTCGTCGCGCGCGGCGGCGGCAACGTCAGCGGCGAGGAGATGCTTCGCGTCTGGTCGAAGGCGCCAAGCCGCGACGACATCGCAGCGGCGCTGCAAATAGATCTCTCGGACGAGGAGGGCGCGGCACTGCTCGCGCGCTTCGAGCTCTGGAATACAGAGACGCTCGATCTGCCCGGCAGGTATTATCTCGAGATCGTCAACTGGATTTTCCGGGAGAACCGTATCGCGGGCGGCAACTTCGTGGCGCTGGGCCGCGAGATCGACCTGAAGACCGTCAATGCGCCGGTCTTCCTGCTGGCCGGGCTCGATGACGAGGTCGTGCCGGCCGCGCAGGCGCTCGCCACCGCCGGGCTGCTCGGCACGCCACCGGCCTTCATTACTGCGGCTTCCGAACCCGGCAACCATCTCGGCCTGTTCATGGGCGCGCGGACCCACGCTCATGCCTGGCCGCGGATCGCCGAGTGGCTGCGCGACGATCTCTCCGGCGTGCTGGCTCGCAGCGCCTGACGTCGCCGGGCACGGGGCGGGCGAACATGCAAATCCGTTATGCATGAGGGCGGATGGCCTGCACGGGGCCGGCTCCATGGGCTACAAATGGTCCGGAGCTGACGGCTGCGGACGGCCGCAGAGAGACTAAAGGTACTTCGCTCGATGAGTTTTCACTCGATCTACGCCCACGGATTCGCGCGCGTGGCGGCCTGTGTCACCACGTCCCACGTGGCCGATCCCACCGCCAACGCCAAAGCCGTGCTGGCGGCGGCCAATGCCTGCCACGAGCAGTCGGCGGCGGTCGCCGTGTTTCCGGAATTGTGCCTGTCCGGCTATGCGATCGAGGATCTGGTGAAGCAGGACCCGCTGCTCGATGCGGTCGAGCGCGGGCTCGCGGCGATCGTCGAGGCCTCCTCCGCGCTGCTGACTGTCCTGATCGTCGGCGCGCCGCTGCGCTTTGGTCATCGCATCTATAATTGTGCCGTCGTCATTCATCGCGGAAATGTGCTCGGCGTCGTGCCCAAGAGTTATCTGCCGACCTATCGCGAATTCTACGAGGGGCGGCATTTCGCCTCCGGCGCGGGCATCGTCGGCGAGACGATCGCTTTTGGCGGGCTGGACGCACCGTTCGGCGTCGACCTCCTGTTCGCGGCTGAGGACGTCCCGGGCCTGACTATCGGCGTCGAAATCTGCGAGGACATGTGGATCCCGGTGACGCCGGCGTCCGAACTCGCGCTCGCGGGCGCCAGCGTGCTGATCAATCTCTCGGGTAGCCCGATCACGATCGGCCGGGCGCGCTCGCGCGCGCTGCTGTGCCAGTCGACCTCGGCGCGCTGCCTGGCTGCCTACGTCTATTCGGCGGCCGGGGCAGGGGAATCGACCACGGATCTGGCCTGGGACGGCCAGACCTCGATCTACGAGAACGGCGTGCTGCTGGCCGAGGGCGAGCGGTTCCGCCAGGGCGGCCAGATCACCTATGCCGATGTCGATCTCGATCTGCTCAGGCAGGAACGCTCGCTGATGGGCACGTTCGACGACAATCGCCGGCAGCGCGAAGGCTTCTACCGGACGGTCACCTTCGCCCTGACGCCGCCGAGCGCCGATATCGGCTTTCTGCGCAAGATCGAGCGATTTCCGTTCGTGCCAAGCGACGAGAGCCTGCTCGAGCACGATTGCTACGAGGCCTACAACATCCAGGTCGCAGGCCTTGTCCAGCGCATGCGCGCCACCGGCACCAAGCGCGTCGTCATCGGCGTGTCGGGCGGGCTCGATTCCACCCACGCCCTGATCGTCGCCGCCAACGCGGTGGATCTGCTCGGCCTGCCACGCGAAAACATCCTCGCCTATACCATGCCGGGCTTTGCCACGGGCAGCGAGAGCAAGACCAACGCGCTGGCGCTGATGAAGGCGTTGCAGACCAGTTGGCAGGAACTCGACATCCGCACCACGGCGACGCAAATGCTAAAGGACATCGGCCATCCCTTCGGCAAGGGCGAGAAGGTCTACGACATCACCTTCGAGAACGTGCAGGCGGGCCTGCGGACGGATTATCTGTTCCGGCTCGCCAACCATCACGGCGGCATCGTCATCGGAACCGGCGATCTCTCGGAGCTCGCGCTCGGCTGGTGCACCTACGGCGTCGGCGACCAGATGGCGCACTATAATGTCAACGCCGGCGTGCCGAAGACGCTGATCCAGCATCTGATCCGTTGGGTGATCGCCTCCAGGCAGTTCAGCGACGGCGTCAACCGCACGCTGGTCTCGATCCTCTCGGCCGAAATCTCGCCGGAGTTGGTTCCGGTCGAGCCTGGCCAGAAGCCGCAAAGCACGGAGGCCTCGGTCGGACCCTACGAGCTCCAGGATTTCAACCTGTTCTACACGCTGCGCTTCGGCATGCGGCCGTCCAAGATCGCCTTCATGGCGCTCCAGGCGTGGAAGGACGTTGCCAAGGGCGAATGGCCGCCGGCGTTCCCGACCGACCGGCGCAAGGCTTACGATCTCCCGGAAATCCGCCGTTGGCTGGAGGTGTTCCTGCGCCGCTTCTTTGCGTTCAGCCAGTTCAAGCGCTCGGCGATGCCGAACGGACCGAAGGTTTCGGCCGGCGGTTCATTGTCGCCGCGCGGTGATTGGCGCGCGCCGTCGGATTCGAGCGCGGCGGCATGGCTCGAGGATCTCGAACGGAACGTGCCGAACTGATCGGCAGGTCTGATCGGCAAGTCTGATCAGCAGGTCTGATCAGCAAGTCTGATCGATAGCTCTGATCGGGCAGGGCGGCTCGAACGAAATCGCGCCGCGCGACCTGTAAGGCCGGCGGCGCGAGATCGCGTTCAATCTGGAAAGTACCGAGGTCCGGAGTGCCTAGGAGTCCGGACCTCGTCACCTTGCCCCAGCCTTTGATCCCCCCGCCCCATGTGGTCCCCCAACCCCATGCAGCGCGATCAGAAGGTGATGCCCTTGGAAGGCCGCCGATCGATGTACGCGAAGTACGCGAAGTGCGGTTAGGATTCCATTCCGGATCACTACGGACACGAATTCGCTTGAGTGCTGCACGCTGGTGCATTGGTTCGCATCCACTGCGATCGTTGCTGCCTGAATTCAATGCAGACGGCCGGCGGGATGTCCACATCTCCTCGGCGCCGCGGAACCTGAATTTCACCGGCCTGTCATTGAACTGGTCTAGCGCTGCCTTGTCATCGCTGACGATCAAGGGAGCAAGCCATGTCGAAGCCAGTGCTGGGCGCCGCGTTGTCCATCAAATCAATTCCCGCCCACCGCGATTGGCTTCTCGAGCGGCAGCGCGATCTCGAAGTTCAGGATTTTTTCCGGGCGGACCTGCTCGACGGCGACTGGCGAACCCCGGCGAGCGAAATCAAGCAAATGCTCTCGGGCCATACCGGCCGCCTCGGCATCCACGGCCCGTTCTGGGGCTTCAAGATCGACAGCCACGACCCGATGATCCGCCAGGCCGTGACCAAGCGCCTGCTGCAGGGCCTCGAGGCCGCGGAATTCCTCGGCGCGACGCAGATGGTGATGCATTCGCCGTTCACGACCTGGGACCACAACAATCTCGATCTCTATCCGGACAACCGCGGCAATATCGTCGAGCGCGTCAAGGAGACGCTTGCCGAGGTGATCGTGCGTGCTGAAGCCATCGGCTGCGAGATCGTCATCGAGAACATCGAGGACAAGGATCCGCGCGACCGCGTGCGCCTCGCCAAGGCGCTCGAAAGCAGCAAGGTGCGCGTCTCGCTCGACACCGGGCACGCCAATTACGCGCATGTCTCCACCGGGGCGCCGCCGGTCGATTACTACGTCGAGACCGCCGGCGACATGCTGACGCATGTTCACCTCCAGGACACCGACGGCTTTGCCGACCGGCATTGGGCGCCGGGCGAAGGCAATATCCCGTGGGTCGCCGTGTTCCGTGCGCTGGGCCGGCTGACATCGAATCCGCGGCTGATCCTCGAGCTTCGCAATCACGACGACGTTCGCGCCGGCGCAGCCCATCTCGCCGTGCTCGGGCTCGCGGAATAACCGACATCATCAGAGGGCAGGGGTCATCACCATGAGCAAGCTCACCCGTCGTACCATCCTGAAGTCCGGCGGCGCCGCCGCGGGCACGCTTCTGCTGCCGCGTTTTGCGATCGGGCAGGCCGACAATCGTCCGTCGGTGACGATCGCCGTGCAGAAGGTGACGAACGCGAACGTGCTCGACGTGCTGCGCGAGCAGTCCAATGTCGGCGAGCGCGTGTTCTTCTCCTCGATCTGGGAGGGCCTGATCTCCAAGGACTGGCGCGGCAGCCTGGAGGCTGTGCCGGGCCTCGCCACGGAATGGCGCCGTATCGACGACCAGACCGTCGAGGTGAAGCTGCGCCAGGGCGTGAAGTTCCACAATGGCGATGAGCTCACCGCCGAAGACGTCGTCTTCACCTTCAGCCGCGAGCGCATGTTCGGCCAGACCGAAGCCAAGAGCCGCTCCACGATCCAGGCCTTCGAGAAGATCCCGACGCCGCGTCCAGGCAAGGAACTGCCGCCGGACGTTCCCGCCGTCGCCCGCCGCATCTGGCCGGATCTCGTCCGCGTCGATGCCGTCGACAAGTACACGGTGCGTTTCTACAACGCCACGCCCGACGTCACGATCGAGGGCCGGCTGTCGCGCTACGGCTCTGACATCATGAACCGCCGCGCCTGGGACGAATCGGCGAGCTATCTCGACTGGGCGCGCAAGCCGATCACGACCGGCCCCTACAAGGTGGTCGAACTCAAGCCCGACGTGTCGCTGACGCTGGAAGCCCACGACGAATATTGGGGCGGCCGCCCGCCGCTCAAGCGCATCCGCTTCCTCGAAGTGCCTGAAGTCGCAAGCCGCATCAACGGCCTGCTCTCGGGCGAGTACCAGTTCGCCTGCGACATCCCGCCGGACCAGATCGCCGGCATCGAGAAGAATTCGGCGTTCGAAGTGCAGGGCGGCACCATCCTCAATCACCGCCTGACCGTGTTCGACAAGAACCACGCCCAGCTCGCCAATCCGCTGGTGCGGCGCGCCTTCACCCATGCGATCGACCGCCAGGCCATCGTCGACAGCCTTTGGGCCGGCCGCACCCGCGTGCCGAAGGGCCTGCAGTGGGAATTCTACGGCGACATGTTCATCGCAGACTGGAGCGTACCGGCGTACGATCCGAAACTCGCGCAGGATCTGTTGAAGCAGGCGGGCTACAAGGGCGATCCGATTCCCTATCGCCTGCTCAACAATTACTACACCAACCAGGTCGCGACCGCGCAGGTGCTGGTCGAGATGTGGAAGTCGGTCGGCCTCAACGTCCAGATCGAGACCAAGGAGAACTGGTCGCAGGTCATGGAACGTGCGCCCACGCGCGCCGTGCGCGACTGGTCGAACTCGGCCGCCTTCAACGATCCGGTGTCCTCGCTGGTCGCCCAGCACGGCCCGAACGGCCAGCAGCAACAGATCGGCGAGTGGACCAATGCCGAGCTGAACAAACTCTCCGAATTCCTGGAAACCTCGACCGACCGGGCCGCCCGCAAGAAGGCGTTTCACCGCATGCTGGAAATCGCCGAGCGCGAAGACCCCGCCTATACGGTGCTGCACCAGAACGCGACCTTCACGGCCAAGCCGAAGTCGATCAAGTGGAAAGCCTCGCCGGCATTCGCGATGGATTTCCGCGCTGGCAATTTCGAGGCTTGATTGGTGGCGCCGCTGATCAGCATCAAGGACCTGAGTGTCGGCTTCCAGGGCGTGCCGGTCCTGCGCGGTGTCGATCTCACCTTGCAGAAGGGCGAGGCCGTTGGCCTCGTCGGCGAGTCCGGGTCCGGCAAGTCGGTGACGTGGCTTGCGGCGCTCGGCCTCCTGCCACGGCATGCGAATGTCTCGGGCTCGGTGCGGCTCGAGGGACGCGAGATCCTCGGTGCCCCAGCCTCCGAGCTTGATCAGGTGCGCGGCGGGCGGGTCGCCATGATCTTTCAGGATCCGGCCAGCGCGCTCAACCCGGTGCTGACCATCCGCAGGCAGCTCTGCGAGGCGCTGGCGCTGCATCGCGATCTGTCGGGCCAGACGGTGAAGGCGGAGGCGCGGCGGCTGCTCGACCTCGTCGGCATCCCCGATGCGGCGCGGCGGCTCGAAGCCTATCCGCATGAATTCTCCGGCGGCCAGGTCCAGCGCATCATGATCGCGATGGCGCTCGCCGGAAATCCCGACCTGCTGGTCGCCGACGAGCCGACCACGGCGCTCGACGCCACCATCCAGGCGCAGATTCTGGAGCTGCTCTCCACCATCCGCCGCGAGATGGATATGGCGATGGTTCTGATCAGCCACGATCTCGGCGTCGTCGCCGAAAACTGCGACCGCGTTGCCGTGATGTATGCCGGCCGCATCGTCGAGGCGGCGCCGGCCAACCAGCTCTTCGCCGATCCGCTGCATCCCTATGCGCAGGGGCTGATCGGCTCGCTGCCGCCGCTCGATGGCCCGAGGCGTCGCCTGACCGCGATTTCGGGCACTGTACCCGATCCCGCGAGCATGCCCGATGGCTGCGCCTTCGCGCCGCGCTGCACGCTGGCGGCCGCGCCGTGCGGCCTTGCCGCCCCAACCCTGGTGCCGATCGCGAACGACCGCGCCGTCGCCTGCATCCGCGCCGAGGCTTCGCGGCGCGCGCTGCTCGGGGTTGCCGCAGAATGAGCGCGCCGCTCGTCGAGGTGTCCTCGATTTCGCGCAGCTACGGCATGCGCGCCGGGATGTTCGGCCGCAGCATGGCCGTGCATGCCGTCGACGGCGTCTCGCTCGCGATCCGCAAAGGCGAAACGCTCGGCCTCGTCGGCGAATCCGGTTCCGGCAAATCCACCACGGGCCGCATCGTGCTCGGCCTCGAGCCGCCTGACCGCGGCGAGGTGCGGTTCGGCGGCAAGCCGATGGCCATGCCCGGGACGCCTGCATGGCGTGCGCAGCGCGCGCAGATGCAGATGATCTTTCAGGACCCGCTGGGGGCGCTCGATCGGCGGTTGCCGGTTGCGACCCAGATCCGCGAGCCGCTGGACATTCATGGCCTCGGTGAGCCCGCCGGGCGCGAGGAGCGGGTGCGAGAATTGCTGCGCGCCGTCGAGCTCACGCCCGCGCATGGTGGGCGCTATCCGGGCGCGCTCTCCGGCGGACAGCGGCAGCGCATCGTGCTGGCGCGGGCGCTGGCGACAAAACCGGACTTCCTGGTCTGCGACGAGCCGGTCAGCGCGCTCGACGTCTCGATCCAGGCGCAGGTGGTGAATCTGCTCGCCGATCTCCAGGCGCAGCTGGGGCTCACGCTTCTCTTCATCAGTCACGATCTCCGCGTCGTCAGGCAGATCAGCAATGTCGTCGCCGTGATGTATCTCGGCCGCATCGTCGAGCTCGGCAGCGCCGACGATCTGTTCGCGCGGCCGGAGCACCCGTATACCCAGGCGCTGGTCTCGGCCTCACCCGCACCGGGCCGCCGCAGCGCAGGTCGCATCGTGCTGGCAGGCGATCCGCCGAACCCGGCGGCGCGTCCCCATGGCTGCGCCTTTCATCCGCGCTGCCCGCGCGCGATCGCGCGCTGCGGGAGCGAGGTGCCGGCCCTTTCCGCCGTCGGCGGTGACAGGCAGGTTGCCTGCCACCTCGTGACCGGGCCGCAGGCCGAGACGCGGGATGCAGCCTGATGGGTCGCTATTTTGCCATTCGGATCGGACGCGCGGCCCTGACGATCGTCCTCGTCGTCACCTTCGCCTTCGTCGTGCTGCGTCTCTCCGGCGATCCCGCCCTGATGATTCTGGGACCGGAAGCGCCGCCGGAAGTGCTCGCCGCCTTCCGCAAGGCGTGGGGGCTCGATGATCCCATCTGGTTTCAGTATCTCGATTATTTTGGCGCCATTGCCAAGGGCGAGCTCGGCCGTTCCATGCGCGACGGACGGCCCGCGATCGAACTCGTGCTGGAGCGGATACCGGCGACGCTGGCGCTGACGCTGCCGGCGTTCGCATTCAAGGTCGCAATCGGCATTCCCGCCGGCATCTACGCGGCGCTGCACCGGGGTTCGGGAATCGACCGCGCCGTGATGATGACGGCGGTCGCCGGCTTCACCGTGCCGAGTTTCGTCCTTGCGTTGCTGCTCGTGCTGATCTTCGCCGTGCAGCTCGGCTGGCTGCCGTCGGGCGGACAGGACAGTTGGCGCCATGCCATCCTGCCCATCGTGACGCTCAGCCTCGGCGGCGCCGCGGTGCTGGCGCGCTTCACCCGCAGCGCCATGCTGGAGGTGCTCGGCCAGCCCTATATCCGCACCGCTTCCGCCAAAGGCGTGCCGTGGCGAAAAGTCGTCACCTCGCATGCGCTGCCGAACGCGGCGATCCCGACGGTGACCATTCTGGGCTTCATGGTGGGCACGCTGATCGCGGGCGCGGTCGTGGTCGAGAGCGTGTTTTCGTGGCCGGGGGTAGGGCGGCTTCTCGTCGTTGCGGTTGCCAATCGCGATCTCGCCGTCGTGCAATGCATCCTGCTGCTGGTCGCGATGACCATGGTCACGTCCAATTTGATTGTCGACTTCCTCTACGGCTTCCTCGATCCGCGCCTGCGCGCCAAAGGGGCTCATGCATGAAGCGAGCGCACGCATGACCGACGCGACGCTGAAGGACATCGCTGCCCGCCGCCGCATCAGCCTGCCGGCGATCCCGGCGTCGGTCGCGCTCGCGATCGCCTGGATCGTCGCCATGCTCGTGATCGCCGCCCTGGCCGAGAAGATCGCGCCCTATGGCTACACCCAGCTTGATCTGCGCAACCGGCTCTCGGCGCCCGGCAATGTCGCGCACTGGCTCGGCACCGACGAGCTCGGCCGCGACGTGCTGTCGCGGCTGCTGGTCTCGATCCGCATCTCGCTCCTGATCGCGTTCGGCGCGACCGCGATCTCGGCCGTCGTCGGCACCACCCTCGGCTTCCTCGCGGCGCATTTCCGCGGGGCCGTCGAACAGCTCGTGCTGATGCTGTCCGACTTCCAGGCCAGCATGCCCTTCCTGATCATGGCGCTCGCCGTGCTCGCCTTCTTCGGCAATTCGCTGCCGCTCCTGATCGGCCTGATGGGACTTTTCGGCTGGGAGCGCTACGCCCGCATCGCCCGCGGCCTTGCCATCTCCGCCAATGCGCAAGGCTACGCCGCCGCGGTCCGCCAGCTCGGCGCGACGCCGCCACGGATCTACCTCAGGCACATCCTGCCCAACATCGCCTCGACCCTGATCGTGTCGACCACGCTGGTCTTCCCCGAGGTGATCCTGATGGAATCAGGCCTGTCCTTCCTCGGCCTCGGTGTGCAGCCGCCGATGACCAGCCTCGGCAACATGGTCGGCTATGGCAGGGAGTACCTGACCAGGGCGCCCTGGATCATGCTGGCGCCTGCCACCACCATCGTGATCACCACCCTGGCGGTGTCCGTGATCGGCGACTGGCTGCGCGACCGGCTCGATCCGACCCTGCAATAGGAGCTGCGACCCTACCGCCCCCTGCCGTCATTCCGGGGCGCGCCGAAAGGCGCGAACCCGGAATGACGGGGAGAGGTAAGATGAACGACGCAAAGCCCGCGCCGGGAGCAGGGGAGCCCTGTCCGGCCCAAGTTCCCGTTGCGCCGAGCCACCCCGTGCGGTATCCGGCCGGAAAGGCCTGAGGCGGCTTCGATATTTCTCCGCCCGGCTGACCCAACCAGGACGGAAACCGCCATGCCAGCCTATCGCTCCCGCACCACCACCCACGGCCGCAACATGGCGGGCGCCCGCGGCCTCTGGCGCGCGACGGGCATGAAGGACGGCGATTTCGGCAAGCCGATCATCGCGGTCGTCAATTCCTTCACCCAGTTCGTGCCCGGCCACGTCCATCTCAAGGACCTCGGCCAGCTCGTCGCGCGCGAGATCGAGCAGGCCGGCGGCGTCGCCAAGGAATTCAACACCATCGCGGTCGACGACGGCATCGCCATGGGCCATGACGGCATGCTCTACAGCCTGCCGTCGCGCGAACTGATCGCCGACAGCGTCGAGTACATGGTCAACGCGCATTGCGCCGACGGCATGGTCTGCATCTCCAATTGCGACAAGATCACGCCCGGCATGCTGATGGCGGCGCTGCGTCTCAACATTCCCGCCGTGTTCGTCTCGGGCGGCCCGATGGAGGCCGGCAAGGTCACCGTGCAGGGCAAGACCAAGGCGGTCGACCTGATCGATGCCATGGTCGCGGCCGCCGACTCCAAGGTCAGCGACGAGGACGTCAAGGTGATCGAGCGCTCGGCGTGCCCGACCTGCGGCTCCTGCTCGGGCATGTTCACCGCCAACTCGATGAACTGCCTGACCGAAGCGCTTGGCCTGGCGCTGCCCGGCAACGGCACGGTGGTCGCGACCCATGCCGACCGCAAGCGCCTGTTCGTCGAGGCCGGCCATACCATCGTCGATATCGTGCGCCGCTACTACGAGCAGGACGACGCCTCGGTGCTGCCGCGCAACGTCGCGAACTTCAAGGCGTTCGAGAACGCGATGACGCTCGACATCGCGATGGGCGGCTCGACCAACACCGTGCTGCATCTGCTCGCGGCTGCCCATGAAGGGCAGGTCGCGTTCGCCATGCAGGACATCGACCGGCTCTCGCGCCGCGTGCCCGTGCTCTGCAAGGTCGCGCCGTCGGTTGCCGACGTGCATGTCGAGGACGTGCATCGCGCCGGCGGCATCATGGGCATTCTGGGCGAGCTCGATCGCGCTGGCCTGATCGACACCTCGGTTTCGACCGTGCACGCGCCGACCATGAACGACGCGCTGGAGCGCTGGGACATCAAGCGCTCCAAGAGCGAGTCCGTCCGCACCTTCTTCCGTGCCTCGCCCGGCGGCATCCCGACCCAGGTCGCGTTCAGCCAGGAGCGCCGCTACGACGAGCTCGATGCCGACCGCGAGAAGGGCGTGGTGCGCGATCTCGCGCACGCCTTCAGCAAGGACGGTGGTCTTGCCGTGCTGTACGGCAACCTCGCGCAGGACGGCTGCATCGTGAAGACCGCAGGCGTCGACGCCTCGATCCTGAAGTTCTCCGGCCCGGCGCGTGTGTTCGAAAGCCAGGACGCGGCCGTCGAAGGCATCCTGGGCGGCAAGGTCGTCGCCGGCGAGGTCGTGGTCATCATTTACGAAGGCCCGCGCGGCGGCCCCGGCATGCAGGAAATGCTGTATCCGACCAGCTATCTGAAATCGATGGGCCTCGGCAAAGCCTGCGCGCTCGTCACCGACGGCCGCTTCTCGGGCGGCTCGTCCGGCCTGTCGATCGGTCACCTTTCGCCGGAAGCGGCCGAAGGCGGCAACATCGGTCTGGTGCGCACGGGCGATCGCATCGCCATCGACATTCCGAACCGCAGCATCACGCTGGAGGTCTCCGACGAGGAGCTCGCCAGCCGCCGCGCCGCGGAAGACGCGAAGGGCGATACCGCCTGGCAGGCGATTGGCCGCAAGCGCAACGTCTCGACCGCATTGCAGGCTTACGCCGCGCTCACCACCAGCGCCGCGCGCGGCGCGGTGCGAGAGGTAAAGCGTCGCTCGAACTGAGCGTTGCATTAGCTCGCGCCTCGCGCGCATGGTCAACAAGTTCTGAACGGCCGGTGAAAACCGGCCGTTTGCATTAAGGATGCCCCGACGAACTTCGGCATGGCAGGATTTTCCGGCGTATACTGCCTGCGACCTTCGCAAATCCATTTCGGGCAACTGGGGCGCCACCATAATGTCTCGTACTCTTGCTGTCGTTTTCTCAACAGTCGTCGCCGCGATTTCCATGACGGGCGCAGCTTCCGCCGGCTGCTACAATTGCTACGCGCCTCCGCCGTGCCAGACCTGCTACCAGCAGCAATACGTCCAGCCGCAATACCGCACCGTCGACGAGACCGTGATGGTTTCGCCCGGCGCGACCGTCGCGCACCGCACGCCGGCGCAGTATCGCACCGTGATGGTGCCGCAGACCGTGATGGTCGCCCCCCCGAGCGTGCAGTACCAGCACATCCCGCCGCAATACGCCACGCGCCAGCGCGTCGAGATGGTCTCGCCCGGCTATTCCTATTACGCCCCGGTACAGATGGGCTGCGCGTCCTGCGGCTACTGAGCCGACGCAGCAACGAAGAATTTCGCGCGGCGCTCCCATCGGGCGCCGCGTTTTCTTGGCCCGCAGTAAACGAGGCCCGAAACGGGAGGCGAATCCAAACCGGGCCTCGCAACCAGCGAGCCACTATCGCGGTTCTCGGATGAAGATCTGACCAAGCCGGACAACATCGGCGTTCGAGCGAACATACGAAGTCCCACGACCGTCCTTAGCAACACGGACAGTGCCATCTCTGTCATTGGATACTACGAAGCCGCGCGCTCGCAGCTCAACGAGAACGGCAAGCGCATCTTTGCTGACCTCTTCACCGTCAGGAAACCGGGAAATGGACTTGATCCATTGTGCCGCTTCGGCTCGCTCGGCCTCTAGCGCCTCTAGTGCATCGTATCGTGCCACGAGCATTGCCTCTTCCATCAAGCCCGTAACGATGTTTGAAAGGTATTTGCGATCTTCATCCAGCGCGAAGAATGCCTCGCCCATTTTGTCGACCCAAACGAGACCAAACGGAAGCAGCTTGGCCGCCGCTTCGCGGATTTCATCGTCAAATCGAACTAGAGCTTCCCAGTGCGTCATCCCGACCTCTTCGACGGTACAATAGCGAATCGGCAGCGCTTTTGGAGGCCCGCCGGCGTGACCGGCAATAGATTGGCTGTTCAAGGCCAATGCCGGTGACGAACCGGCGGCCGGGAGTTGAACACCTGCTAGAATCAAGCAGATGGCCTTTAAGCTTTCGCTCTGGGCATAGCGCACCCTCCGGGCGCTATGAACCGCCCCCGGGTTTGCCGGAGGCTCCAACTCCTGAGAGGAGCCATGACGAGCAAGACGACGAACAAGTTTTCACCCGAGGTCCGGGCCCCCCGAGCGGTTCGGATGGTTCTGGATCACGCCAGCATCGCGGTAACGATGGACATTTGTTCCCATCCGATGCCGAACACGCAGGGGGGGGGGCCGCGGCGGTTGACGGAGTGCTACGCGCCGCCATAAACAAGCGCGCCGACGACGTCGGGCAGCAAAGCGATAGCAAATGACTCGCTTCGTCTCCTGACAAGAGCCATAAAGCTCATTGATGGCAACGGCTTGGAAGGGTGGCCGAGTGGTTTAAGGCACCGGTCTTGAAAACCGGCGTGCCCGCAAGGGTACCGTGGGTTCGAATCCCACCCCTTCCGCCAGTATGATCCGACCGGGGTCTGTTGGTTGGGCTTTCCGGGCAGGTGATCGGTGCATCAGACGTCCAATCCGGCCGCGCTCGACAAGCTGAAGCTCCGCATTCACGCGTTGCGCGCCAAGACGATCGCCAATGGCTGCACCGAGGACGAGGCGCTGTCGGCCGCCGCCAAGGTCGCCGAGCTGCTGGATCGCCACGATCTGTCGCTCTCCGACGTCGAGCTGCGCGCCTCGCCGTGCGAACGGAGGGTCTTTGAGACCCATCGCAAGAAGCGCATTCCCCTGGACGACTGCATCGGCGCGATCGCTCATTTCTGCGATTGCCGGGTCTGGCGCGAGAAGAACGCGGCGGGCGAGAGCAGCTATGTGTTCTTCGGTCTCGGCGCGGATGTCGAGGTCGCGCATTACCTGGCCGAATTGATCGACGGCGCCGTGCGCGCCGAGCTCGGCCGCTTCAAGACCTCGGTCGACTACAGCAGGTTCCGGCACCAGGAGCGCCATCTGGCCAATGCCTCCTTCGCGCTCGGGATGGTGGCATCAGTCGCGGACAGGCTGCTGGCGATCAAGGCCAGTCGCGATCAGGTCAACGAAAGCACCGGCCGCGGGCTGGTCGTCCTCAAGACCTCGGTGGTCGATGCGGAATTCGACAAGCTCGACCTCAGGATCCGAACCCAGCGCAGCACCAGCCGCATGGTGTCGATGACGGCCTATGAAGCCGGCGGCGCCGCCGGCGCGTCGCTGGCCATCAATCCCGGCCTTGGCGGGTCGCAGTCGGGGACCGCTCCCAAAGGAAGCTGAACGCCCAGGCTTTCGATTGACGGTAGGGGCCCTGGGGCACGGCAAGCGATCGTCGAATCCGCGAGCCCCGGTCCGGAGTTGCGCGACGCGCTCGTCGCCACTTCAGGCACCGCAGCGTGGCGGCGCGATCCTGAGCAGGTCCGGCATCGTCGCCAGAGAGTGCACAGTCTTTGGCAGGCTCCATGTGATGGGTGACCGCCTGATCGCACTCAGCGAGCCGGGTGGAAACGCGTTCGCGATTTGCATTGGCCGTATCGATATCGCGCTGCACCACCTTTTCGGGAGTTGACGATTTGAATAAAGCCATTTGTCTAGCTCCTTCAGTTTAAGCTACTGTAGGCTGGTGCGAGGCGCGTCGCACACATTGAAAACCAAATTATTACAAAATGGGCGCCTATACCTGTCGATCTGAATGGTGCCCGCGAGATACTGACAAAGGGATTTAGTCCGATGGGCGACTATGCGTCGGCGGGCAGCCAGCGTTGGCTACAGATAGCAGTGAATGAGAAGCCTGAAGTTCTGGAAAGCGCCCTGCGGTTAAGTGGTGCGATCGGACGAACTGCTTCAGTTGTTTGGGCATCTCCTCTGCGGGACGACAGCTTTCGCGAATATCGCGATATGACCGCCATTACCAAAGCAGAGATCGCCAGCCTTAAGAGACCGCTTGCAGAGTTCTGGCCTGCGCGCGGCCCGGTTTGGGATGCGATTGGCGTCACCACCGAACAAATCCCAATCTTTGTAGAGGCCAAGGCTCACATTCCTGAAGCAGCATCATCGGCGACGAAGGCATCACCGCAGTCGTTCGAGCTAATTGAGAAGAGCCTCTGCGACGCGCGAAAGTTTTATGCACCCAAAGCGAGCGCGATCTGGTCGAACCTGTTCTACCAATATGCCAACCGGCTCGCGCATCATTACTTCCTGACGCGGCTCAACGGCCTGAAGAGCAGCTTGGTGTTCTTGTATTTTGTGAATGCTGAAGAGATGCGGGGTCCTGTGACTGAAGAAGAATGGCACGGCGCTATTCGACGTATTCATGCGGTTCTCGGGCTCCCGAAGGACCTGCGTTCACGCGGCGTATTCGATGCATTTGTGGATGTAAGGCGGCTCCGGAACGATGCGGGCAGCAAATAACCCGGACTGATTGTTACCGGCCGGGGAGCCATTCAGAAGGCTGCAATGTCAGCTTTCGAGGAGGCAAGCTTACCAAAGTGAAAGCGGCGACCACCCAAATCAGACATCCATTCTTGCTTGGTCAATGACCGACTTCAAAGTTGGGCGGACATCGTGACTGTCCTCGGCGATAAGGATTGAAGCAGTTTGCGGGCCTTAAGGGTCACCACATTTACGAACCAGCGCTTGCCCACGCGGCGAGCTTGGATCAATCCGGCTTTCGCCCAGAGGCTGCGGGGGCAAGTGACGATGCGCCGATCGATTTCGGAATAATGGCATTATGCCACTGTTTTGCCCGACGGGTCAAATGGGTTTTGATTCGAAACGGATCGGCTACTGTGCATGGGGTTGTTTTCGAGATTTTGTTGAAGAGGCCTGCGGGCAGGCGGCCGGGCCGAATTCCCTCCTGGAAGGCCGCCGGCAGATTGAGGTTTTCGGGACCGTAGGGTCCTCAACGAGCGGGACATTCCGGTTGGCTCAGGCCGGCCGGACGGTTCGACTCATGGAACTCTTTTGGAACTCTTTTGCCGTGTCCGCGTTGTCGGTTCATGACTGAAGACGTTTCCTACCGACGCAAACCCCTGACCCCCGAACAGCGCCAGGCGCGCGATGCGGTGCGCCGCGTCGAGGCCGAAAAGGCCATGCGCGATCACGAAGAGGCGCAGAAGCAGTTTTATGCCAACAAGGAGCGGCTGAAGGCCGAACGCCTCGCGCGTGAACAGGCGGACGCGAAGGGCTGACCATACGCGGTCGGTCGCGCCGGCAATTGTCGGTGCCTAAAGCATGATCCGGAAAAGTGCGAAGCGGTTTTCCGAAAAGATCATGCTCAAACAAGAACCTAAAGCGCGGTGACGATTCATCCCAATCTCATCGCGCTTTAGTGCCGGCTGGGAATGCGCGTCGCGCTTAGGGCATGCTTGAGCGCGTGGACGGCGCCTGCCAACGCCCCACGCGGCGGTTGCGCCTCGATGGCTTCGGCCGCCATCCGACAATCGTCGGCGACCTTGAGCAGCCCGCTACGCGCGAGATCCATGGTGGAGAGGGCGGCCTGCTCCAGGCAGACCCGTTCAAGCCTTCGAAACTCCCGCAGCTCTCTGTTCATGCGTCAGCTCTCGATGTCCCCCGCGCCATGCGGCGCTGAGTCTGCTTAACGAATGGTTAACATCTCTCCCTAGCCGTCCTGGCTGGCGCGGAGCTTGAGCGTGCGGTGCACAGCCCGGTCCGCGGCGGCAGCTGCGGGCTTGACGGCATCTGGCTTCCGCCGGAAGCTTCGAATGTGCCTAAACTGACGTGAACCACGGAGACGTTCGCTTCCAGCCAGTCCGATCCCATCAGCGACAACGCAATGGAGCTGACCATGACCACGTTCGACAAGCGCGAGCAGGGCTTTGAGGCCAAATTCGCCCACGACGAGGAACTCATGTTCAAGGCCACGGCCCGATCCAACAAGCTGCTCGGGCTCTGGGCTGCAAGCCAGCTTGGCCTCGGCGGCGATGCTGCGGCCGGTTATGCAACGGCGCTGGTAACGGACCATCTGGAGCACCAGACGATGGACGAGGTCCTGGACAAGGTGTCAGGCGATCTTGCCGCCAGGGGTGTGGCGCGCGAGCAGGTCGCGGCCAAGCTTCAGGAATGCCTGCACCAGGCGTTGCAGCAACTCGAAGCGGACAAGTGAGACAAGCCTGCCTTTGACCTCACTCCGCATGCTTCCGCGTCCCGGAATCGCTGAGCCTGTCGACATAGGCTATGCCGATCGCCGAGACGACGAAGGTGAGGTGGATCAGCACCTGCCACATCACGCCGGTCTCGGTGTAGCCGGCCCGGTTCGAACCGAGATTGCCGGCCTCGATGAAGGTCCGGAGCAGCGCGATCGAGGAAATGCCGATGATGGCCATGGCGAGCTTGATCTTCAGGACGCTCGCATTGACGTGGCCGAGCCATTCCGGCTCGTCAGGATGGCCCTGGAGGTCGAGCCGCGAGACAAATGTCTCGTAGCCGCCGACGATGACCATCACCAGCAGGTTGGAGATCATCACGACGTCGATCAACGCGAGCACGCTCATCATGATCTGCTGCTCGGTGAGATCGAGGGCGTGCCAGGAGAGATGCCAGAGCTCCTTGAGGAACAGTGCGATGTAGACGCATTGCGCCACGATCAGCCCGAGATACAACGGCAGTTGCAGCCAGCGCGAGCCGAAGATGATCATCGGCAGCAGGGCCAGGCGCGGCAAGGGCGGGCGGGGCTCGGCGCGAAGGTCCGACTTGGGTCCAGGCTCAACCGACATTCAGGCAACATCCTCGCATCGAGAGATCTCGCTGTCGTGTAACCCGGCACGATGGCCGGCGGAAGACGCGATGCGTTCCGGGGACCGTGCCGTTTCGTGCTAACGTGCCGGGCAGCCGTCGTGCGGCGACCTGACGGGGAGGAGTCGCATCGTGTTTTGGAGCGGTTTCGGCAAATGGCCCGGCGCGATCGCGCTCGCTGCCGCGATCCTGGCTTGTGCAAGCGGCGCAGAGGTGTCGGCGACGCCGCTGACGCCGTTTCGCTACGAGGCGCAGGCGCAGCGTCATTGCCCGCACGACCAGGTGGTCTGGCTCGATTTCAGGAAAGGCGTCTACTACGGCAAAGGCCAGAAGCGGTACGGCCAAGGCTCCGACGGCAGCTTCGTCTGCCTGAACGAGGCCCGCGACAGCTCCTATCGCCGCTCGCTATTGGGCCTGCGCTGAGCGGCCCTGCTCGGGAAGTTCGTGGACGCCGGCTATTTCTGACCAGGCAGCTTTACCGGCACATGTGCGGATGTGCTGATGACCCGGGGACTTCCGTCAGGATAGGTGCGGTCGCCGCGGATCAGCGATTCAAGAACCAGGAAAAATTTCTCAGCAAGCATTTGCGTCACCTTCGTTGGTGATGGCCTCTTGAAATGCGTCGAGGCGCCGAACGCAAAAATTCAATCAACTAAATGGGAGCGCGGTAATCCAAATCGGATCCCATGCTGCATCGCGGTTTAGTTGTGTTTGAAATAAGGAAAGTGATGGTAGTGGTGCTCAGCCGAAGGCCAACGCCACGAGGCTCGAGCAGAGCAGGAACAGGCCGCCGGCGGTCAATGCCAGGAAGCTGTCGGATACGACGTCATGGTTGCGCATGGGACACCTGCCGCTCTCGTCTTCGATGCTCGATCGGATCGATTAAGATTGTCCGAACGTGCCGTCTTGAAAGAGGTGATGCTTGCCGCCCGCGCGAGTGCCTCAGGCCCTCGTGCGGTAACCTTCAAACGCATGGGCCAGGAATATGCCCGCGCTTACCAAACCCATCAGTGCCGAAACCGTCTCGATCATCGTCCAATTCCATTCCGCCCTGCACGCGAGAAAGCGCGTGCGGCCTTGCACAGTCAAAAGAATTCCAGTGCGCGGCTCGACAATGGGAGTGGAGTGAGGATTCGGCGCAACAGAACGTCCAGCGGTGGCACAGAGCAGGGTGCCTGTGCTCCGTAGATCAACGGGGAGAAAGCGAACGCCCCGTTTACCATGCCGGCGTGATCGCTGCGGGCTCCCCATTTCCGCCGTGTTCGGGTTGCGTTATCCTTACTGCTTCCGACGCGGTGGTGGGCCGCTTCGGATTGAAGGACCGGACAGCGCTCCCAGTAACCAAGCGGGTTGGGTACGCCTCCGGCAAAGTGGTATTTGGGGCGCATGGGGATCCGACGGTCAGATTCGGTTTTGCGGGCCGCGCGCGGTGTTGCCGCGGTCGCGACCTGCCTCGCGCTCGCCAATTGCGCGTCCTCCGGTAAATTCGCCAGCCGCGTCGATCCGAAATACGGCGTGTCCTCGAGCCCCCGGGTCGTGGCTTTGGGCGATCCTGTCCCGAAGGGCGGCGGCACCTACCGCGTCGGCAAGCCCTATGTGGTCGCCGGGCGAACCTACGTGCCCGAGGAGGACGTCAACTACCGTGCCGAGGGCATGGCATCTTGGTACGGCGACGATTTCCACGGCCGCCTGACCGCCAATGGCGAAGTGTTCGACATGGGCTCGCTGACAGCGGCGCATCCGACCCTGCCGATGCCGTCCTATGCCCGGGTAACCAACATGTCGAACGGCAAGTCCCTGATCGTCCGCGTCAACGACCGCGGGCCCTATCACGGCAACCGGCTCATCGACGTCTCGAACAAAGCCGCCGAACTGCTTGAATTCAAAGGCAATGGCGTCGCCAAGGTCCGTGTCGAATATGTCGGTCGGGCGCCCCTCGAGGGCTCTGATGACCGCCAGCTGATGGCCACCTTGCGCACCGGCATCCCGGCGCCGTCACCCTCCATGGTCCGGGTCGCCTCCGCCAGGCCGTTCGTGCCGGAATTGCCGTCGTCGAACCGCGGCGCCATACGTGGCGAGGTTCCGATGCCGGAGGGACGTCCCTACAGTCTCGGCAATACATCCGCCGACATGGCTTCGCTCAATGCGACTTCGGAGATGTCGGCCTCGAGCCGCAGCCGGGGCCGGACGCTCCAGAACGCGCGCGCCGTGTCCTATGACGAAGATGGCCGCTACACGACCGGGAGCGCGGCGTCCGCCGCCTACGTCTCCGATGGCGGCGCTGCCGAGGCTCGCGGGATCCTGAGCGGCCGCGGCCTCTACTAAACAGACACCAGGCGGGCAAGACCGGCTGGCTGCGCGGCACGGCAGACTCGCCATTGTTGGCAGGGATCAGAACGGGATGCGCGCCCGTCCCGTGAAGGTCCATATCTGCGTGTTGCCGCCGATGCCGCCGAGCTCGGCACCGAAGCCGACCGTAGATCCGCCCGCAAGCCGGGCGCCGATGCCGCCGGTGACGCGCGCCGACCAGCCTTGAAGCAGTGGTGTGGATGCCAACGGAATACCGCCGGCGGCAACGATCGCCGCCGCGTCGTCCTGGGTGAAATAGTAGTCGGCATAGACGCCGGCAAAGGGCATCAGCAGAACGCTATCGAGCCACGGTATGGGGTAGGAGACCCTGTTGCCGGCCGAGGCGCGGCCGCTGGAGAAGGTCCGCGCCGCCTGCTGGGTGCCGAGGGAATCGACATAGGCGTTTTCCCGCTCCCACAACGCGTAGACCTTCGCGGACGGCTCGATGTTGAAATTGGCCCAGCGGTAGCTGCCGGTGAAGCCGGTGGCGAACATCCAGCGATTGCCGTTGAAATTGCCTTGGGCCGTGCCGGCGCTGCCGTCATAGCCGATGCCCGAATAGGTCACCGCCGCGTCGTAGCGGAGCGTCGGGATGATCTTCCAGCCGAGATAGGCGCCGACGGTCCAGCCGTCGCCCTTCAGCCTTCCGTTGATGTCGGTCTGGGTGTAGCTGAAGCTCTCGTAGCCGCCGGTCACACCGACCAGCAGGTTCGGCGCCGCCCGGTAGGTCAGGCCCGAGAGCAGGTTGAGCTGCTGACCGTACAGCGTGGCCTGGGTCGCCCCCTGACCGATATTGCCTGATGAGCCCCAGCGATCGATACCGGTGCCGCGCACGTCGATCCAGAACAGCCAGTCCTTCTGCTGCTTGAAGCGTGCCATCGGTTGGGCCTTGGTCGGAGCCGCCCGATCGATCGCCGCGAAGGCATCGTCGATCCGCGAGGCACCGCGCGTACCGCGGCCGCTCCGGCCGGAGCCGGCATCACCGGTATAGGCGTTGGGGCCTTGCGAAGCGGTGCGGGTCTTGTCGTCCTCGTCGCCGTCGGACGCGGCGGCGAAGTTGACGCGCACGCCGCCCGCGCCCGGGGTGATGTATTGTCCGCCCTCGCTGAAACCTTCGGAGATCGCGGTATCAATCGCCCCTGAGATCGCCTGGCCGGAGTTTTGCGCCACAATCTTGGTGACGTTGAGCTGGAGGGCGCGCAGCTTGGCGCTGTCGGCGGGAATGTCGACCGACTGGGTCAGGACCGCCGATGTCGAGGCATTGAAGGCGGGACTGCCGTTGTAGGTCGCCGTGATCGTGTGATTGCCGACGGAGAGCGTCGTTGTCGCGAAGGTGGCGACGCCTGCGGACAGGGCGGACGTGCCGATCGGCGTGCCACCGTCGTTGAAGGTCACTGTTCCGGCCGGTGTTCCGCCCGAACTGCCCACAGTGGCCGTGAAGATGACGGACTGGCCGTAGCTACTCGGATTTTGCGACGAGGTGAGCGCCGTCGTCGTTGTGGAGGATAGATAGTTGAACCTGTCGGCGGCCGAGGTGGGTGACACCCCGCCGACCGTCGTCACCGTGACGTCGACCGTGCCGGCGCCGGCGGGCGACGTCGCCGTGATCGAGGTTGCGGAGTTCACCGTGAAGCTCGTCGCGTTGTTGGCGCCGAACTTAACGGCAGTTGCGCCCGTGAAACCCGTGCCGGTGATCGCCACGGACGTGCCGCCCGGCGCGGGTCCGGTAGTCGGCGAAATCGACGTGACGGACGGAGCGGGCGTGTAATTGAACTGATCGGATGCCGATGTGGCGGACGTTCCGCCCGACGTCGTCACGGTGATGTCGACTGTGCCGGCGCCGGCCGGCGATGTCGCGGTGATCGATGTCGCCGAAGTCACCGTGAAGCTGGCCGCATTGGTCGCGCCGAATTTCACTACGGTCGCGCCGGCCAGTGCAGTGCCCGTAATGGTGACCGACGTGCCGCCAACGGCTGGACCTGCGTTCGGAGCAACCGACGACACCGCCGGCGTCGCAGCGTAGCTGAATTGGTCCGCAGC
Organism: Bradyrhizobium sp. Bra64; assembly: GCF_024519875.1. Taxonomy (NCBI): domain Bacteria; kingdom Pseudomonadati; phylum Pseudomonadota; class Alphaproteobacteria; order Hyphomicrobiales; family Nitrobacteraceae; genus Bradyrhizobium; species Bradyrhizobium sp. Bra64. The sequence goes on from NZ_JALJRD010000003.1 coordinate 183,342, forward strand.
AGATGTAGCCGTTGTGCCGCCGGGTGTCGTAACCGTGACGTCAACTGTGCCGCTTCCGGCGGGAGAAGTCGCGGTGATCTGGCTCGCTGAATTGACCGTGAAGCCCGACGCATTGGTTGCGCCAAATTTCACGGCGGTCGCGCCAGTGAAATTGGTGCCCGTGATCGTCACCGTCGTTCCGCCGCCGAGCGGGCCGCCCGTCGGCGAGACCGACGTCACGGTCGGTGTGCCAAAATAGGTGAACTGGTCCGCCGCCGAGGTCGTCGAGCTGCCGCCCGCGGTCGTCACCCTGACGTCGGCAACGCCGGTCCCGGGCGGCGAGGTCGCGGTGATCTGGGTCGCGGAATTGACGGTGAAGCCCGTCGCAGACGTTGCGCCGAAGGTGACGGCCGTTGCGCCCGTGAAGTTGGTCCCTGTGATCGTCACCACAGTGCCCCCTGTCTGCGGGCCCAATGTGGGTGAGATCGAGGTGACGGTCGGCGAAGGGATATAGGTGAACTGGTCGGCCGCGGATGTTGCGGAGGTGCCGCCTGATGTCGTCACCCTGACGTCGACCGTAGCGGCTCCTGCCGGTGCTGTGGCCGTGATCTGGCTGGCCGAATTGACCGTGAAGCCGGTCGCAGCGGTTGCCCCGAAAGTCACGGCCGTTGCGCCGGAGAAGTTGGTGCCGGTGACGGTCACGGTGGTGCCGCCAGAGCCCGGACCTGACGTCGGAGAAATCGAGGTGACGGTGGGCGCGGGGACATAAGTGAATTGATCGGCCGCCGACGTCGCCGACGTGCCGCCTGAGGTCGTCACGGTGACGTCGACCGTGCCAGTGCCGGCGGGCGACGTCGCGGTGATCTGGGTGGCCGAATTGACGGTGAAGCTGGTTGCCGCGGTCGCGCCGAAAGTGACCGCAGTCGCGCCGGAAAGGTTCGTGCCGGTGATGACCACCGACGTGCCGCCGGTCTGCGGCCCCGACGTCGGCGAGATCGAGGTGACGGCCGGCGGGCCAGCATAGGTGAACTGATCCGCCGCCGACGTCGCGGACGTCCCGCCAGGGGTTGTCACCCTGACGTCCACGACGCCAGTCCCGGCCGGCGACGTCGCGGTGATCGACGTCGCGGAATTGAAAGTGAACCCCGCCGCCGTCGTCGCGCCGAATGTCACGGCCGTGACGCCGGTGAAATTGGTGCCTGTGATCGTGATCGTGGTGCCGCCCGCCGTGGGCCCCGCCGTGGGCGAGATCGAGGTGACGGTCGGGGTCGCGATATAGGTGAACTGGTCCGCCCCGGAAGTCGCCGACGTCCCGCCTGCTGTCGTGACCCTGACGTCGACCGTGCCGGTGCCGGCCGGCGAGGTCGCGGTGATCTGGGTCGCCGAATTGACCGTGAAGCCGGTCGCAGCCGTCGCACCGAACGTCACGGCCGTTGCGCCGGAGAAGTTGGTGCCGGTGATGATCACGGTGGTGCCGCCAGAGCCCGGACCTGACGTCGGAGAAATCGAGGTGACGGTGGGCGCGG